>NZ_JAKNUS010000009.1 GCF_023155745.1 Microbacterium kunmingense | reverse complement strand
CGCTGATCCCGCGGCCCAGCTTGCGGTCCCAGAACACCTTCTCGATCTCCACGATCATCTCCGCATCGCTGATCGTCCGCGCCGACGGGGGCCGCTTCTTGAACGCGTAGTAACCGGACGGAGCGATCGGCACGTGGTGCTCGGTGAGCACCCGGCAGATCGGCTCGACCCCGAACCGGTCACGATGATCGTCGATGAACTGAACTACCACGGCAGTCGCGGGTCGAGCTCCCGCGCGAAGAACGACGAGGCCGCCAACAAGATCTCGTTCGCCCGCTTCAGCTCGCGCACTTCGGCTTCGAGCGCCTTGATGCGCTGAGCCTCGCTCGTCGTGGTCCCGGGCCGTTCGCCCGCGTCGATCTGAGCCTGTTTGCACCAACCCCGCAGCGTGTCGGGATTGACCCCGACACGCTGCCCGATCCGGATCACCGCCTGGTTCAACGACAGCTCCGGATCCTCCTTCCGGGCCTCAGCCACAAGCCGCATCGCACGCTCACGAAGTTCCGGCGGATACTTCCTCGGTGCTGGCATAGTCATCATCCTCTCGGGGAATCAGACCCTCCACGAGACCCGGGGCGATTCAATCTTGCGCGGTGTCATGGGTACTCCTCGAAAGGGAGGTGTGGGGTCCGTGACGAGATCACGGACCCCACACCGTGGTTTACGTGGCGTGGGCGTACTTGGCAGGGTCGGCGTCGAAAAGCGGGCCGCACGCGGCGCAGCAGAACCAATACCGCTCGCCCTCGTAGTCCCGATATAGGCCCTGCGCTTCGGCAACGCTCTTGCTGACGGTGCTGCCCGGCATCACCGGACAGACGATGACATCGTCAGCGTCGGCGGGGGCCTCATGGTGATGGTCGTGATCGTGGCTCATGGTGGGTGTTGCTCCTGTCGTTCGTCAATAGCGAGGTAGAGGGTGTGGCAAGGGTTCGGATTAAGGCCGGTCGTTGGCGTCTGGCGGCCCGGTATCCCTTTGTTGGGGATCCCCGGGACAAGGGTCAGGCCATGGCGGCGGCGTACTTGGCCGGGTCGGTGTCGAACGCGGGACCGCAGCCGGCGCAGCAGAAGTAGTACCGCTCGCCTTCGTAGTCGCGGAACAGGCCGGCAGCCTCGGCGGTGGCCTTGTTGACGGGGCTGCCGGTCATGACCGGGCAGGTGGTCATGTCAGCGCCGGTGGTGCCGTCGAGGAGGTTTTCGCGTCCGCCGGGGGTGGGGGCGCTGGTGCTGCAACAGCTGGACATGGGTGGTGTTCCTTCCGATGTGGGTGGTGGGTGCGCTGGCGGGAAGGACCCGGTCAGCGCGCGATGCTTTTGAATCCGCGCAGCCGCAGGCTGTTGCCGACGACGAACACGCTGGAGAGGGCCATGGCGGCGCCGGCGAGCATCGGGTTGAGGAGGCCGAGAGCGGCGATCGGGATCGCCGCGGTGTTGTAGGCGAAGGCCCAGAACAGGTTGGTCTTGATCGTGCCGAGGGTCTTGCGCGACAGCCGGATCGCGTCGGCTGCGCTGCGCAGGTCTCCGCGGACCAGGGTGATGTCGGATGCTTCGATGGCGACATCGGTCCCGGTGCCCATCGCAAGTCCCAGGTCGGCCTGTGCGAGTGCAGGGGCGTCGTTGACGCCGTCTCCGACCATCGCGACGACCTTGCCGCCATCCTGCAGACCGGTGACGACGGTGACCTTGTCTTTGGGCATGACTTCGGCGATGACCTGGTCGATGCCGACTTCGGCGGCGATCTGACGGGCCACCGCCTCGTTGTCACCGGTGAGCAGCACCGGGGTCAGACCCAACGCCTTGAGCTGGGCGATAGCCTCCTTGCTGGTCGGCTTGACGGTGTCGGCGACGATGAGGATGCCGCGGGCGGCACCGTCCCACCCGACGGCCACGACGGTCTTGCCTTCGCTTTCGGCCTTCGCTTTCGCCAGGGCGACCTCTCCGCTCAGGTGCAGCGACCACTCGGCCAGCAGCGAATCCCGGCCGACGACGAGCGCTCGCCCATCGACGACGCCCTGCACACCCTTGCCTTCCAGGTTCGTGAAACCTTCCACGGAAGGCAGAATGCCGGTCTCCTGAGTGGCGCCCTTGGCGATCGCCTGCGCGATCGGGTGCTCGGAGGCATCCTCCAGTGCCCCGGCGAGGCGGAGCAGCTCGTCCCGGTTCACACCGGGCTCGGTGATCACGTCGACCAGGGTCATCTTGCCGGTGGTGACGGTGCCGGTCTTGTCCAGCACGACGGTGTCGACCTTACGGGTGGATTCCAGGACCTCCGGGCCCTTGAT
Source organism: Microbacterium kunmingense (assembly GCF_023155745.1). Taxonomy (GTDB): domain Bacteria; phylum Actinomycetota; class Actinomycetes; order Actinomycetales; family Microbacteriaceae; genus Microbacterium; species Microbacterium kunmingense. The sequence continues at coordinate 148,009 of NZ_JAKNUS010000009.1, read as the reverse complement.
CAGGATGCCCATCTGAGCGCCGCGCCCAGTTCCGACCAGCAGAGCGGTCGGGGTCGCCAGTCCCAGCGCACAGGGGCACGCGATCACGAGAACAGCGACGGCGGCGGTGAACGCGGCGGAGATCGGGAAGCCCGCGCCCCACCAGGCACCGAAGGCGACGACCGCGATGAGGATTGCGATCGGCACGAACACGCCGGAGATCCTGTCGGCCAGGCGCTGCACCTCGGCCTTGCCGGTCTGGGCGTCCTCGACCAGCTTGGCCATCTGGGCCAGCTGCGTGTCCGAACCCACCCGGGTGGCGCGGATGACCAGGCGGCCGCCGGCGTTCACGGTGGCGCCGGTGACCGGGTCACCCTCGCCCACCTCGACCGGGACGGACTCGCCGGTCAGCATGGACGCATCGACCGCAGAGGTGCCGGAGACCACGACTCCGTCGGTGGCGATCTTCTCGCCCGGGCGGACCACGAACTCGTCACCGACCTGCAGGTCGTCGATAGGGATTTTCGTCTCCACCCCGTCGCGCAGGACCGCGACGTCTTTCGCGCCCATCTCCAGCAGTGCACGCAGCGCCGCTCCCGCCTGCCGCTTGGACCGCTTCTCGAAGTAGCGGCCGAGGAGGATGAACATCGTCACCCCCGCGGCGACTTCGAGGTAGATATTCCCCGCCCCGTCGGAGGGGGCGAGAGTCAACTCGAACGGGTGTGTCATGCCGGGGATGCCGGCGGTGCCGAAGAACAGCGCGTACAGCGACCACAGGAACGCCGCGGTGGTGCCTATCGAGATGAGGGTGTCCATCGTCGCGGTGCCGTGCTTCAGGTTCGCCCACGCGGCCTTGTGGAAGGGGAACGCGCCCCACACGATCACCGGCGCCGCCAGCGCGAGCGACGCCCACTGCCAGTAAGTGAACTGCAGCGCGGGGATCATCGCCATCGCGATGACCGGAACGCTGAGAATGATCGACACGATCAGCCGGGTGCGCAGGCTGCGCAGCTCCGGGTCGGCGTCGTCCGCGTCCTCGCCCTGCGCAGCGTCGTTCTTCGTCTTCTTCGGCGCCGGAAGTACGGCGGTGTACCCGGTCTTTTCGACCTCGGCGACCAGCAGACCCGGGTCATACCCGGCCGGCACGGTGACCTTTGCCTTCTCGGTGGCGTAGTTCACTGTCGCGGCGACGCCGTCGAGCTTGTTCAGCTTCTTCTCGATCCGCATCGCGCAGGACGCGCAAGTCATCCCGCCGATCTGGAGTTCAACCGCGGAGTCTGCGGTCGCACCTGTAGGTGCGGTGGTGCTCATGGTGATCCTTCTTCCTTCAGATCGTCACGGGGGCGGTCAGTGATCGTCGCCCGTGTCGCTGTGGGTGTCATCCGTGCCTGTGCCGTTGGTGCCGTGACCGGCGTCGACGACGAACTGGGCGGTGTGAATCTGCCTGTCGACTTGGAAGTCGAGGTAGAGCAGGTAGCGGCCGGCGGTGGGCGCCTCGGCAGCGAACCGGATGTCGGGGCCGGCGGTGTCGCCGTCCTTTGGAGTCTCGCCTTCCGCGTGCACGTGCAGGTAGGCCAGGTCGCCGTCGCGCAACGCGACCAGGTGCCCGAACGCGCCCAGGTACGGCTGCAGGGTGGTGACCGGCTCCCCGTCACGGGTGATCGAAAGGGTCAGTTCGGAGCTCGTCTCCGCCGTCAGGTTCCCGTCAAGGGTCACGGTGTACCCGTCGACCTCGCTCGTGGTGGACGTCGTCATAGCCGGGGTGGGGGTGAACTCGCCCGCGACCTCGACCGTGCGGGTCAGCGTGACCTTATCGGGGCCGTCTGCCACATCCGGCACGAAGTCCGCGTACACGCGGTAGGTGCCAGCGTCTGCCCACTTCCACGGTGTCGACCACGTTCCGGTGGCCTCATCGAGCGTCGGGTGCACGTGCCGGAACCCGGTTCCGTCGGTGCGCACCGCGATCAGGTGAAGGTCCTTCTCGTGGGAAGTCTCGTACGCGGTCAGCGGCGTCCCGGTGACGTCGAGGATCTGGAACCTGAGCTCATCAGGCTCACCGACAACCGTCGGTGCGGTGACCGGGCCGAGTTCGTACCCGTATCCGGATAAGGACACCCCGGGAATGGTGACGGTTTCCGCGGTGTCGTCGCTGCCCATTCCGGCGTGGTCGGCCATGGAACTGTCGCTGGCTGTGGCGACCCAGTTCGCCACAGCACTGTCCGGCACAACCGCTGCTGCGATACCGAACACTCCGCCGAACGCCACCAACACGCCAGCGCCATACAGGCTTAGTCGTCCCGCTGCGTTCATCAGGCGCGCACCGCCGCGTAGCCGGCCTCCTCGACCGCGGCCAGTACGGCGGCGTCATCGAGCGGGGCAGGGGAGGAGACGCCGAGGATGCCGGTCTGTGCGCTCACCTGGATCTCGTCAACGCCGGGAATCTCGGAGACCTTTTCTCGGACGGATATCTCGCAATGTCCGCACGTCATCCCGGTGACCTGAAACTCGCTGGTGGCCATCTCAGATCCCTCTCATCTCAGTGATCCCCCCGAGCTGGGAGTTCGACCAACCGTAACACCCATACCCCCCTTGGGTATTTCCATCGGTAAGAATAGTTTGCAAAGACACAAAGCGGACCAGAGAAGGGGACACAGGCTCGGACACCTGTAACAGCATCGGCGTTCGCATAGGTTTCCCAGGCGTCCGTATCTGGCATCGATCAGCTGCGGATCACGATGACCGCTGCCGGGGCCCCCGTTATCGATCGTTGATGGGTGTGACGTACCGTGGAGAGGAGAGGGGTGAGATGTCGATGATTGCGCTAACGGACAGGCTGCGTGCCGGCCGGTTGATGGCGCGCAGCGTGCTGCTGGTCATCGCGGTCACCGCCGCCGTCATCGTCGGCCTGCTCGCCATGCACTCCTTCAACTCTCACACCGGCTCCGACGCCGGCAACTCCGCCGCCGTCTCTTCCGCAGCCAGTACTGGCGCTGAATCCTCCGCGGCCAACACTGGCGTTGTGAAGGACCATCACGCTGGTCTCGTCGCGGCAGACGAACCATGCGCGGACTGCGGAGCGGGTGGGCACTCCGACGTGCTCACGATGGCGTGCGTGCTCGCTCTGCTTGCAACCGTGCTGCTTGTGGCGCGTTTGGGCGGCCAATTGCGGTGGTTGTCGGTTCTGCCGCGACCCAGGCTACTCAGCCCCCGTTCTTCCCATCGGCCACGAACGCGGCCGCCTTCTCTCACCGCTCTCTGCATCAGCCGTACGTGATGCGGGCCCGAGCCGGCACATCGTGCCCGGCTTCGTTACCGCTGCCCGGTCACCCGACCGGGTCCCATCGACGTACCGCTTATTGGAGAACCCTGATGAAGATGAAGAACCGTCCCGCGGCACTCGCCGCCCTCACCCTTACCGCACTACTTGCCCTCGCCGGCTGCGCTGACACCGCCGGGTCCGGCTCAGAGTCCATGCCGGGCATGGATCACGGTAACGACTCGTCCTCCTCCGAACCTGGCGCGGACTTCAACGACGCGGACGTCATGTTCGCGCAGATGATGATCCCGCACCACCAGCAGGCTGTGGAAATGTCTGACATGATCCTGGCCAAGGACGGCATCGATGACGGTGTGCTCGCCCTGGCCGAGGATATCAAGGCCGCTCAGCAGCCCGAGATCGAACAGCTGGAAGCGTGGCTAGACGCGTGGGGGGCGGACATGCCCAACATGGACAGCATGGCGGGGATGGACCATGGCGGCGGTATGATGAGCGAAGACGACATGGCAGCGTTGGAAGCCGCCACCGGCGTCGAGGCGTCACGGCTGTTCCTTGAGCAGATGATCGTGCACCACGAAGGCGCGATTGAGATGGCTCAAGATCAGGTAGCTGACGGCCAGAACCCCGATGCGGTCGAGATGGCGCAAACGATCATCGACACCCAGACTGCCGAGATCACCACCATGCAGGAGCTGCTCACACAGCTCTGACGTACCCCGGGGGAGGACGCCCCGCCCGGGGGCATCCTCCCCCCTGACCGTGAAAGGGTGCGTATGCGCGTGCTCCCGCGCGACCGGACTCGTCGCGCTCCTGACCCTGACCCTCACCGGCTGCGCGGCCCCGGCGCCCCCCCACCGGCGCTGACCACGCACCCGCCACAACCCCACACGTGCACGCCATCGTCCCCGCGCCCGACGGCGACGGATTCCTCCTCGGCACCCACGAAGGCATCTACACCGCAACCGCGGCCGGAGAAATCGGCACCCGCGTCGGCGGGGACGACTTCGATGCCATGGGGCTGACCGTTCTCGGGGGCGACCTCATCGCTTCGGGCCACCCCGGCCGGAACACCCCGCCCGAACTGGGGGAAGGGAACCTCGGCATCATCCGCAGCCTGGACGGCGGGGAAACCTGGGACCCGGTCGCGTTCACCGGAGAGAAAGACTTCCACGCCCTCACCGCCGGACCGGACGACACGCTGTACGGACAGGACGCCAGCAGCAACGTGCTGATGTTCAGCACGGACGCCGGAGCCACCTGGACTCCGACCGGCGGCGAACTGCTTGCATTCGGGCTCGCCGTCGACGCCACCGATCGTGTTATCGCAGTCACCCCGGACGGCCCACAAGTAAGCACCGACAGGGGCGCCACCTTCACCCCGCTGCCAGACGCACCCCGCCTCGTTCTCATCACCGCCTCCCCAGACCACCAGCGGCTGATCGGCGTCGACAACGACGAGACCATCTGGACAAGCACCACCGGTGCGGACTGGCAAAACATCGGCACGGTCCACGGCCCACCCCAAGCCATCACCATCACCGACGACGGCCTCGTACTCATCGTCGACGACAGCGGACTCAGCCTGCTGCCCATACCTCGTCCCTAGCCACCCGAAAGATTTCAATCTTGCTCAACTCGACGCCCGATCTCGGCTCTCGGCGGAAACGGACAACGAGCTCGCGCCCGGCGACCGATAACGCGACCACCGTCCTGACCCGTCGCGAAGCCCGCGCTCGTCTCCGACCACACGTCTCTTCGGAGCGGCCCGAGGGGGACCACATCCGTGCTCATCATGGCCGGGCGGAGACACCCGCTGATCCGTTCGAAGCGGCAGCACGATTGTTCTCCTTCGACGTGACCCGCGGCGATCCCGCTGAGCCCGCTCCGGTTGCGCCGCACCTGACCCACCCACCGGCTCCGCCGGATAAGGATCGGACAGCACCACCCCGCAGCGGCAGAAGGCTGCGTGGAATCTTTTTCACCGCCCGCATCCTGGGGCTGGTCGGAGTCATGACCATCGGCATGACCGTCGACGCCGAAGCGCTTCCGCACATTCATGACACCACCGACACTTCCTCGCCCGCGAGCAGTCCCGGTGGTGATACGCAGGGTTACACCGTTTCCGATCAGGTCGAGAGCATCGGTGGGCTGCAGCGCGACAACTACGTCACGGAGACTCTCGTTGATCTTGCGGGGACGGTAGGAATCACCAATTTCTCCACTGCCGTGTTCACCAATGACGCTTCATGCGCGGTCCAGTGGCCGTATGCGGTGGGCGTGCCGATCACGTACGGCTTTGGTATGCGCAACGGCCGTATGCATGAGGGCACCGACTTCGTTCCAGGCGCGGGGGCGCAGATCCAAACCATCGCTGACGGGGTTGTCCGGACCTCGACGGACAGCGGCGGCGCGTTCGGTGTGACGATCGTCATTGATCACGTCATCGAGGGGCAACGCGTCTCCAGTCGCTACGCCCATATGGAGTACGACTCCCGGCAAGTCGAAGTTGGCGACGTCGTACGCGTGGGCCAGTACATCGGCCGCACCGGCGACACCGGCCGCTCCTTTGGTGCCCACCTGCATTTTGAAGTGCTTTTGCAGGGCGCTACCGCGACCGATCCTTTGCCGTGGCTGGAAAGATACGCCACCTGCTGACGAGGGCTGTGAGGTTGGTGAGTACGAATGCAGCGACACCGGTCGCTGCGACGTCGACAAAGATCAACCTGTCGATGCGCTCGCGACCGTCCGCTGACGCGAGAGGGGACCCGTGTGCCCGGGACCGCGCATTGGGTACCGCGCTGTTGGGGCACCCGAGGGTCGCCAACGTGACGGAACGGGTCTGGCAAACCTGGACGTGGCGAGTTGTGATGCCGGGCTTCACGGCTGCCTCTCATCCAGAACGTGACGGGCAGCCTTCTACCGTCGTTGCCGTGACGGAGCCAGGAGGAGCATCACAGCGCCCGGAATGGCAGCTTGAGGCACCGCACGGTCACTCTCCAGGTGGCATCCCGAGCGTCATCACGTTGATGTCAAGCTCAACGCACCGCGGAAACGCAGCGTCCTGCGTTTTCGGCGTGCTGTGCGCACTCTCATTCATGACAGTCGCGCGACAACTGTCGAGATGTCAGACGCCGCGCGCTCGGCTCTGTGCCGCGCATGATTCCTCTTCTTCCCTCATCAGCGTGTGCGCACCCGGTTGTGCCGAACCTGACCCAGGGCGGGCCTGATCTTGACCTGTGCCACGTTCTGAGTTGGAGTACCCGATGAAGTTCTCTGTGAAGGCGGCTCTCGTCACCGCCGCTGTCGTGATGATGCTGTTGCTTGCTGCGTTGATCTTTGCCCGAGTCGAGAAGAGCGAGTCCGGGTCCGGCGCTGAGAGTGGCAGACCGCACGGGTGTCCCGAAGATTCGCATGCTCTCGACGAGTCCGAAGTGAGGATTGCCGCGATTGCGTCGGTGGCCCCCGCGGCAGCGGTGTCGGGTCGAGGAAAAGTCACGCCGACTGCGCCGAAGGAACTGAACTGCGCACAGAGCCGCCCTTCCGCTGACAGGGACAAGACCTCACTCCTCCTTGACGGCGAGGAGGCCCAGCCGAAGGAAAGGACTGGTCTTGAGTGCGCGATGAGGAGAAGCCGGTGAGGCAGGCAAGGCTACCCCACCGGCATCCTGTGATTTCCGATGCCGGCCCGGCGAAGCTCGCTGTCGCGGCTGCGCCGGCGATGACAGGCTTCGGACCTCGCGAGGGCTTTGTGGTGATCGACTCTGCCGAAAAGCGAAACGCAGCTGGGTGTGGCGGTGAAGCCCGGCTACCGGGTGGTCGGCGTCGGCATTCAAGGGTCGATGAAATCACGGACTCTCTGAGTATCGCTGACCTGCTCGCTGGTTCCATGTCGACACCGCCCGTCGCGCCGACGGCGCCTCGAAGCGCGCAACAACTCCCTGACACCGCCTTATAAGAGAGGTCATCAAGCCATGTCTCCGACCATCCCCTTGCGCCCTGTCGCAGCCCCAACGAAAAGGAAGGAAGCAGTGCGACCAGCGCCGACCTGGTCGATTCCGCTGGGGGCGGCCGTGCCATTGTCAGCTGTGGCAGCACTCCTTCTCACCTTCGCGTCGGCGCCCTTGGGATGGTGGCCGCTCACTTTCGTCAGTGTCACCGTTGGCGTGATGATTTTCATCGGCCGCAGTGTGGGGGGCGCACTCCTCGTTGGCGTTGTCTTCGGTGCGGTGTTCTACTTGACACATCTGGTGTGGGTGGGCCAGTTCCTCGGGCCTGTGCCATGGCTTGCTCTCGCAGGAGTGGAAGCAATTCTGTTCGGAGTGGGAGCGGTGCCGATCACTCTCGCCTACCGGTGGTCGTCTCATTACGGCTCGCGTGGCCTCGCGCAGCTGGTCGCGGTGCCGATCTTGGTTGCCGCGCTATGGACGGCGCGCGAGGTAGTGATGGGGGTGTGGCCGTACTCGGGGTTTCCGTGGGCGCGACTGGGAATGACACAGGTCGACGGCCCGATCGCGGAGGTCGCATCGTGGGCAGGTGTCAGTGGGCTGTCCTTTCTGATCGTGACCGTGTGCGCAGCGGTAGTGCAGTGGATCCGCGCCGGCGGGTTTCGTTTCGCTCGCGGCCTGCTGCCCGCCGCGGGCGTGACAGTACTTCTGGTTGTGATGCCGCAATTTCCCACCACTGCGGCTGGGGATTTCCGGGTCGGTTGGGTGCAGGGGAACGGCCCGGCTGGGTATTTCGACGACAAGGCGCCCGGTGACGTCCTGGCTGCGCAGCTCGCAGCCACGGCGCCGTTGTACGGACAGCCGATGGATCTCTTGGCCTGGCCGGAGGGTGGCGTCGACGCAGACCCGCTGCGTGATCCTGTCGCTGCTGCCGCGCTGGACCGGGTCGTGCAGGCCGCGGGTGCGCCGTTACTGATGAACGCGGCAACGCATCGCGGCGAGGGTATTTTCAACACCTCGCTGCTCTGGACGACCAATCCCGATGATCGGCAGGTCCATGACAAAGCTAATCCGGTGCCGTTCGGAGAGTATGTGCCCGACCGGTGGTTCTACGAATTGCTGGCGCCAGGTTTGGTGGGTCTGATCCAACGCGAATACACCCCCGGCACGAACCCGCCGCTGGTGCAGGTCGGCGGGGTCGGGGTGGGGTTAGCGATCTGTTTCGATGTCATTTACGACACCGTCATCTGGGATGGTGCCCGCGCAGGGGCGCAGCTGTATGTGTTTCAAACCAACAACGCCGACTTCCGCGGCACGGACGAAAACCTGCAACAGCTTGCCTTCGCCCGAATGCGGGCGATAGAAACCGGCCGTGCGGTCATCAACGTTTCCACGGTGGGCACCAGTCAAGTGATCGCCCCAGATGGCGCAACCCTCGACAGCGTCGGCGTTGACACAGCCGCGGCCGGGGTCACAACTGTCCCTCTGCGCACCGGGCTCACCCCCGCGACGTTCATTGGCCCCTGGCTTACCGGCCCTCTCGTCTTCGCAGCCGGCGCCGCTCTCACGGTGGTTGGACTCCACCATCGCGCGCGGATGCGTGGGTGATCATCGTCCGAAGGAGCGGTCCAATTTTCTGGGTCCGTAGCGGGCGAACTCTCCCGGTGCCTGATAACGCCCGGCATGATCTTTGGCGGTCCACGCAGGTTGTGGGTGTTTCCTAACGGTCGCTGACAGAGCCTGTCGAGGCGGCTTCGGGTACGGGGGTGGGGCCGTCACTGCTGGTGCGCAGGCGCTGCACCACCGTGTAGCTGAGCGTAGCAGTCGTTGCCAGAGCGGCGACGGTCAGCAGGGCGATGGTGGCCGCGGTCAAGTTGGCTGCACCCAACCAGCCGGCGATCGGGTAGTGAAGCGCCCCGGGTTTTGTGGAGGCTCGGTTAGTTGGTTCCGGCCCAGGAGGGGACGTGTTCTCGAGCGTATTCGACCGGCGGCTGGGATGCCCAGTAGACGGCTTCGGCTTCGGCGGGCGGGATCATGCCGATCTCGCCGTGGAGGCGTCGGTGGTTGAACCAGTCGATGTATTCGGCGACGGCGATCTCGACGTCTCTGATCGATGCCCAGCCGCCCTTCGGGCGCATGGCGGGGTTGCGGATGCACTCGGCTTTGAAGAGTGAGTTGAATGCCTCGGCGAGGGCGTTGTCGTAGCTGTCGCCCTTGCTTCCGACGGAGGCGACGGCGTCGGCTTCGGCGAGGCGTTCGGTGTAGCGAATCGCTCGATACTGGACTCCTCGGTCGCTGTGGTGGATCAGTCCGGTGACGTCTTGTCCGGTGCGTTGCCGCTGCCAGAGGCCCATGTCGAGGGCGTCCAGAGCGAGGTCGGTGCGCATGTTCGTCGAGGTCTGCCAACCGACCACGCGGCGCTTGAACACGTCGATCACGAACGCCGCGTAGACCCAGCCGGCATGGGTGCGGATGTAAGTCAGGTCCGCGACCCAGAGCTGGTTCGGCGCGGTGGCCTCGAACCGGCGCTCGACGAGATCTTCCGGGCGCTCGGTTTCCGCGCCGTCACTGACGGTGGTGTGGCGGGTCTTGTCGCGGCGAATGCCTCGAATGCCGTGCTGTCGCATCAGCCGTTCGACGGTGCAGCGCGCGACCGGGACACCCTGCCGATTCAGTTCCGCGTGGATCTTCCGCGCCCCGTAGACACCGAGGTTCACCTTGTGCGCGATGCGGATATCCGTGACCAGCTCTGCGTCCCTGACCGCCCTCGCCGACAGCGGACGCGCCTTCGCGGCGTAGTAGGTGCTCGGGGCGATCTGCAGTCCGCTCCCGCGGAGAACCTGGCAGATCGGCTCGACCCCGAACCGGTCGCGGTGCTCATCGATGTATTCAACGAGCACCGCGGTGGGCACCGGGATTACTTCAGCTTGCGGTCGAGCTCCGCCGCCGCGAAAAACGCAGACGCGGTCTTCAGAATCTCGTTCGCCCGCCGCAGCTCGCGATTCTCCCGCTCGAGCTGAGCGATCCGCTCCGAGTCCGCCGTCGTGACACCTGGCGCCTCGCCGGCGTTGACCTCAGCCTGCCGCACCCACGTGCGCAACGCCTCGGGGTGGATTCCGAGCTGGTCAGCGATCCGCTTGATCGCTCCGACCCTGCTCGCCGGGTCACGCCGGGCGTCCAACGCGAGCCGCGTCGCCCGCTCCTTCAATTCCTCGCTGTACTTCCGTGGTGCTGCCATGACTCTCATCCTTCACAGGTTTGAGAGCCTCCATCACACCCGGGGCGCTTCACTCCGCGACGCCGGAATCGACCTCCGCGGCGCACGAAACGCCGCGATGCGCGCCCTCGTGCTCGAGCTACCCGCGCCCGTCGTCGCCGACTCGCTCAACTACAGCTACAACGTCACCGACAAACACCGCCGCAACGCCGGCGCCACTTTCCTTGACTACACCTCAAGACGAACCCGTTGACCCCTTGCAGTTGGGCCCGTCTCTCACGCGAGTGCAGGGATCCAGGCTGCAGCAACGAACCCTGCGACACCCAACACCAGCAGCACAACGATCCCCGCGCCGACGACCCTGGGCCACCGCCGGGAGAGAAGCACAGTCGCAACGATCGCGGCGAGATACGCGAGTGCGATGACCACAGTCCAAACGGTTGCAGCGGCCAGCCGATCATGAATGAAGCAGTTTCGCGGGCCTGGCAACACGAGAGAACAAGCCTCTGGCCCAACCGGCACGGCGACCCACCAGATCAAGCCGACCGCGACGAGCGCGACCAGAGTCACGACCAATACTCCGATCAGCATGACCGTCGTCGGCCGGGCGGAGGAACGTCGTTCGTCGAGGGCCCTCATTTGCCCATCGTAAGAGGGAGGCCGCGTCCCTTGCATTAGCCGGTCGCGAATCCGCCGGGACAGCACTCACCCGATCAGAGGCCTTTTCTCAGGGCAGCTCGTGATCTGTAGGGGCTCTCTTTGGCGGATCCATCACGAGGTGACTGAAGCAAGAGAAGTGGGCTCACCCTCGGCTCGGGGCGTGTAGTTCTCGAAAACACTGTAGGCAACGATGCGTTCGGCGAGGGAGCCGATGGGGCTGCAGCTCGTCATGGTTAGGTAGCGGCCCTCGGCAGGGACATCGGGCTTCTGCGGAACATCGAGAAGGACGTCGACCTGAGTGGGAACCACGTACTGATGGTTCCGGAACCGATAGGTGTACCAACCGTCGCGTGTTTCGATCACGATCGCGTCACCGACCTTCAAATCTGCGATCCGATTGAAGGGTGCACCGAACGTGGTGCGGTGCGCAGCAAGGGCGAAGTTCCCGACCTGCCCTGGCATCTCAGAGCCGTCGTAATGCCCCACCCGAACCGTGTCGAGAGTACGAGCGCGGGACGTCCCTCCAGCGACCTCGAAAACATAGTCAGCTCCGAACCGGGGAATGCGGATTGAAGCGAATGTTTCAGCGTCTGCCGGCTGTTCTAGGAGGGGCGGTTCGAGAGGCTGCGGCGGTGCGGCATCTTCCATAGGCGCCGAATCGACCGGAGTCGGGTTTGCGGCGCTGTACTCTGCCGCCCACTGTTCGGAGAGTGCTTGACCTTCTTCGCGGGCTTGGGCTGCGTAGATGATGTCGCCAATCCACATCTGCCATGCCACGTATAGCAACGCGAGCACGCCAAGGGTGATCAGGATCTCCCCCACGACGACCACTATGGAAACGCGTGCTGCGTGCGCCCTCCTGCGACCGCCTCTTCTGGTGGCGGTCGATGGTTCAGCTACGGTGTCCATGCCCGTCGATCCTTTCAGAGGTACCCACAGTTCGCTACGTCCAGCGGGTGTCCGTCGACTTCAAGTTGATGATTCCCAGTCACATATTTGTCCCCCAAAAAGCCGACAGACGGGATGACAGGCCACGCGTATCTTCGCACCCAAGGGAGGAAACAATGTCACTTGGGAAGCACTCATTCAAAGTCATATCGGCCGGAATCGCTGGCGCCATCGCTATTAGCGGCCTGGTCGCGCTACCCGCCTCTGCTCACACAGGCGGGTCATACAACAACGCGACGCAAGCTCTCTGCGAGGAGAACCGTCGTCTGATGCAGCGGTCTGGACACCTGACGGGCCCTTATCAACAGACAACCCCCGGGGCTTGGTACTTCTTCTATTACCACTAAGGCGGCATCCAGCTTGAGCCGGCGGTCCGGCGTCGGCTCATCCGCCATATACGAAGAGGGGCCCGGCCCGATTGGCAGACGATTGCGGGCGTGCCCGAGCGCGTAGGCGACCTGACCAATGTTTCCTGAACTACCGAGCACAACGTGCATGCCGTGCTCGCGAAACAGGTCGGCGAGTGAGAACAGATACTTGATCTTGTTGGCACCGTCGTACTCGCCATCCAGGGGCGTTACTCGCAAGTCGAGTGCGTCGATGCCTGCGCTTGCGTACTCGTCCGCAAGTTCTTCAAGAACAGCCCACGGGACGCGACTGCCTACGAGGAGCTTGGCGCGCACCGGGCGGTCGCTCCGCATGCGAGCCTCTTCTGCGAGGTTGGCATTCAGGTTCGCGGATCGCTTGTCGGTGACTAGGAACGCCGGCGGCGTGATAATCGTGGCAACTTCCGGGTGACCGCCAAGGACACGCTCAACCAAGGCCGACCGTTGTGACGCGTCACCGGCGAGCCGATCGACGTCGTACGGGATACCCGTCCAACCGGGAAGCTTTCGAGTCGCGCCGTTCGGATCCTCGTATGCAAGGCGTTCAGTTCGAGGGTCGTAAAGCACATCCAGCCCGAGTTCGCGTGCAGCTTCTCCCACCGTCTGCTGGTGCTTCGCGTAGGTGCTGTGAAGCGTGATCGCACCCACACCCGCCGGCGCAGTGGCAAGGAAGTCCTCTACCTTCTGGTGGTCCTGGTGTCCCAACATGAATTCGTGCCGGACGGCACCCTCGAGCTTCCGGGCTACACCGCCGATGTGCTCCGGCGCCTCGACGGGGCGGGTGTCGCCGTCGTCTTCGTCACCGGTCGCCCGCTCCGGTGGATGACCGGTTTCTGGCCCCACGTCGGAAACCACGGCATGGCGATCGTCTCGAACGGCGCCATCACCTACAACGCCCGGTCGCGCGAGATCATCTCCCTCGCCGGCATCGCCGCCGCCGACGGGCTCGCCCTCACCGCCGCCATCTCGGCAGAACTCCCCGGCGCCCGCTTCGCGATCGAATGCGCCGACGGCATCCGCCTCGACCCGCGCTTCGCCGCACGCACCGCCGTCGATGATGCCCCGCGCGGCCCCCTGGAGGAGATCTGGACCGACCCGGCGGTGAAGCTTTTCGTCCGCGACCCCGATGTCGACGCCGACCTCCTCCACGACCGGGTCTCGGCCGTGGTCGGCGAGGCCGCGACCGTCACCTGGACGATGCCGGGCCTCGCCGAGATCAGCGCCCCGGGTGTGACGAAGGCGAGCGCGCTGCAGACCCTTTGCGAGCGCCTCGGGGTCGACCCGGCCGAGGTCATCGCCTTCGGCGACATGCCCAACGACATCCCGATGCTCTCGTGGGCGGGCACCAGCTACGCGATGGCCGGTGCCCATCCGTCGGTGCGCGACATCGCCGACCGCACCGCACCCGCGTCGGCCGACGAGGGTGTCGCGCAGGTGCTCGAGCACCTCTTCACCGGAGCCTGACAACCGGGCCGATCACGCCCCGGGGTATCACCGCCGCCGCGGTGCCCTCTCTCACGGGGAGGAGGGCACCGATGTCCGCAGCAGCCCCACCCGTCGCACCCGACGTCGCCGCCGTCGTGCTGCCCGCGGCGATCACGACGCCGCGCCGCGGCATCCGGTTCTGGATCCGCCGTTATCTGCTCGCCGAGATCATCGGTACGGCCACCCTGCTCCTCCTCGGACTGCTGGTGCTCCAGTCGATCACCCATCCCGTCGCCGTCGCGATCGCGGCGATCATCGGCGAGAGCCTGGGGTTCTACGCCGTGCTCGCGACGATCGTGCTCCTCGAGCAGCGGCGGCTCGGGCGTCGCGGCGTGCGCGCCCTCAGCCTCACGCTCGTCCTCCTCGTCGCCGAGTTCGGCGCGGCCGAGCTGGTGGACTCCTTCGTCGTGCGCCCCGCGGCGATCTCGCTGTGCGTCTGGCTCATCCCCGACCCGTTCTGGGGACTGCTCGCCGGCAAGATCCTCGCCGACCTCGTCTTCTACGCCATGGCGGCGACGAGCTTCGTCCTCACCACCAAGACCCGCCTCCGCCCCGCGCACCCGAAGGAGGCCTGATGAACGAGACGGTCACCACTTTGATCGAGCGCCGCCGACGCGAGTGCGCGACGGCGATGAAGACGGATGCCGCGCGCGCCGCCATCGCGCTGCACGGAACCCCGGTGCTGCTGCTCGACCCGTCGATCGTCGTGCGGCAGTACACGCGGCTGCGCGATGCCCTGCCGTTCGTGCGGTTCCACTACGCGGTGAAGGCCTGTGCGCACCCGGCGGTCATCGCGGCGCTCGCCGAGGCAGGATGCGACTTCGATGTCGCATCAGGCGAGGAGATCGCCCTCCTCGACGACCACGGTGTTCTCGACGGCGGCTCTGCGCGAGCGCGCGTGATCCACACCCACCCCATCAAGAAGGACGCCGAGATCAGCGAGGCGCTCGCCGCCGGCATCCGCACGTTCGTCATCGACAACGAGGCCGAGCTCGAGAAGTTCCGTCGCGTCGGGGTGCCCGGGGTGGACCTGCTGGTGCGGCTCGCCTACCGCAGCCCGCACGCCGGAAGCGACCTGTCGAGCAAGTTCGGCGTCAGCGCCGAGCGGGCCGAAGAGCTCGTCGCCCGTGCCGACGCCGTCGGCCTCGACGTCGCCGGATTCAGCTTCCACGTCGGCAGTCAGCTCGACGACCCCGCGCGCTTCGCCGCCGCGATCCGCGAGACCGACGCCCTGATGCAGCGACTTGAGGTCGCACGGGGCCGCCGGTTCACGCTGCTCGACATCGGCGGCGGCTTCCCCGTCGCCTACAACCGGCCGGTCGCCGACCTCGAGGAGATCGCTCGCGCGATCCGCCCGGTGCTCGCCCCGCTCGCGGAGCGCTACCGGATTCTCGCCGAACCCGGTCGCGTGCTCGTCGCGGAATCCGCACTTCTGGTCACGAGCGTCGACGGGGTCGCCGATCGTCCCGACGGGCGCTGGTACTACCTCGACGACGGGCTGTACGGCTCGTACTCGAATGTGCTCACCGAGGGGGTGCATCCGCTCGTTTTCGCCGAGAGAGACCTTCACGGTTCTGCGTCGCCCCGCCGCACCGCCACCCTCGCCGGCCCGACGTGCGACTCGGCCGACGTCATCGCCCGGGAGTGCGACCTTCCCGCCCTCGCCGTCGGCGACCTGCTCGTGAGCCCGGTGATGGGTGCGTACACGTCGGTGACGGCGACGCGCTTCAACGGTCGTCCCTTCACTCCGGTCGCGGTTCTCACTCCGGTCCGCCTGCCCGCCGGGGTGATGTCCAGGCTGGCGTGACACGATGGACGGACGCTCCGCCTTGATGAAGGCGCACCACAGTCAAGGAGGGGCGCCCATGCCGACATGGTGGGAACCTGCCCTCGCGGCGTGTGGCCCTCGAACGCACGCACTACGTCGTGAACGATCCCGAGCGGCACCATCGACGACGACGAGGGTGTGGTGCTCGACTATCCCGGCCTTTTTCGTTCTGGAGATTGAGGGACCACCGAGGAAATCCGCCGCCCGGGGGAGGTGCGCGGTGGCGCGCTCCGGCGATCCTGAGGGCATGACCGACGCCGCCCCGCCGCGTTCTGCGGCTCCGACGTCGCTGACCCGTCGCCTCCTCGCCCCCGACCTCGCGCGCGGGGCCATGCTCCTGTTCATCGCCGTGGCGAATGCGCCCTGGTATCTGTGGGGGGTCGACAAGAGCGTGATCGCCTCCCACCCCGCCGAGGGGTCACCCGCCGACCTCCTCGCGCAGACGATCGCGATCATCGCGATCGACGGGCGCTCCTACCCGATGTTCGCCTTCCTCTTCGGCTACGGCATCGTGCAGCTGTACCGCCGCCAAGAGCAGGCGGGCGTGTCGCACGCCGACGCCCGGCGACTCCTGCGCCGACGGCACCTGTGGATGATCGCCTTCGGTTTCGTGCACGCGCTGCTGCTCTGGTACGGCGACATCATCGGCGCGTACGGGCTGGCGGGTCTGGTGATCTGCTGGCTCTTCCTCGATCGTCGCGACGCGGTCATCCGCCTCTGGGCCATCATCCTGGTGAGCCTCCTCGGCATGTTCGCTCTCGTGTCCGCGGCGGGGACCGGGCTCGTCGCGGCTCTTCTCCCCGCGGGTGCGGCGGACGCCGGCGCTCTGGCGATCCCGAACCCCAACGGCGAGCCGTCGTATCTCCTCTCCGTTGTGCTGCGCCTCGGATTCTGGGTGGCCCTCACCCCGGCGACGGCGTTCCTCGGACTCGTGGTCCCCACCGCGATGCTCATCGCGTTCCTCGCCGCACGTCACGGCGTGCTCGAGAACCCGGCCGCGCACCGCCGGCTCCTTCGCCGCACGGCGATCGTCGGCATCTCGATCGGCTGGGGCACGGGAGCGATCCTCGCGGCGCAGAACCTCGGGCTCTTCGGGCTCTCCCGCGACCTCGACGCCGGGTTCGTCGGACTCCACACCCTGGGCGGACTCTTCGGCGGACTCGGATACGTCGCGGCATTCGGGCTCCTCGCGGCCCGGCTGAGCGCCCGACCCGCCGGCCCCGGCCCCGTCGCGCGGGCCCTGCAGGCGACGGGCAAGCGGTCATTGACCTCGTACCTCGCGCAGTCGGTGCTCTTCGCGCCCGTGCTGTGCGCCTGGGGGCTCGGGCTCGGCGACGACCTGTCGAGCTGGTCGGTGGCTCTATACGCCGTGGGTGTCTGGCTCGTCACGGTCGTGTTCGCCGTCATCCTCGAGCGCGCCGGCCGCCGTGGGCCGGCCGAATGGATGCTGCGGAAACTGACCTATCCGTGACACCATCGGCGCCATGACTGCCACCGGCCATGTCATCAAGCCGCTCACTCCGGAGACCTATCCCGCCTGGCTCGCGCTCGCGCAGAAGCACAACGGCGTGTGGGGCGGGTGCTGGTGCTCCTACTTCCATGGCGACACGGATGCCACCGTCAAGGCCGACTACGACGGGCCGACCTTCAAGAAGCGGCTCGTCGACGAGGGGGTGGCGAAGGCGGCCCTCGTCTTCGACGGCGACGCGGCGATCGCCTGGTGCGAGTACGGAAGCCCCGACGACCTGCCCAACATCTACCATCGCAAGCAGTACGACGCCGGCGAGACGCGTCCGGCGCCCTGGCGCATCACCTGCTTCTTCGTCGACCGCGACCACCGACGCTCGGGTGTTGCGCGGGAAGCGCTCGGCGGCGCGCTGACTCTCATCGCCGAGGCGGGCGGGGGAGAGGTCGTGTCGTTTCCGAACGAGCTCGTCCCGGGCAAGCGGACGTCGTCCTCGTTCCTCCACAACGGCACGCGGGCGATGTTCGAGAGGGCCGGCTTCACCTTCGAACGCCACATCGGCAAGAGCAAGACCGTGATGCGGATCACCGTCCCGCCCAGCCGTGACGATCAGCCGAGCCACACCGGCCCATCCGCACCCCACTCGCCGCCGACGACGGGGTAGCGCTCGGGCGCGCCGGGGAACGCCAGCGGTGGCGGTGCCGTGACGACCCGACCCGGTTCGGTGGCCGGATCGGTCGATGTCAACAGCGCGTGGGCGGTCCGGGCGAGCGACATCCGAAGGTCGGTCGACCCGCCCTCCTCGCGCTGAGCCGTGAGAGCCCAAACGATCCCGGCGGCGAGCAAGTGCCCCGTCGCATGGTCGAGGGCCTGAACGGGGAGCGCGCCGGGGGTGTCGCCGTCGGCGCTCTCGACCATCGCGATGCCGCTCACGGCCTGCACGATGCTGTCGAATCCGCGTCGCTCGGCCCAGGGCCCGTCCCGTCCCCACGCCGATACCGACGCGGTGACGAGCCCCGGATGCCGCTCGGCAAGGTCCTCCGGATCGAGGCCGAACCGCGTCAGCGCCCCCGGGCGGTATCCCGTGACGACGACGTGCGCGCGGGACAGGAGGTCCTCGAACGTCTCGCGGTCGGTCGACCGGCCGAGATCGAGCAGGGTCGAGCGTTTGCCCTGCCCGGTGTCGAGGTGGATCCATCCCGTCTCGGGAAGGGCGGGGGAATCGACCCGCAGCACCTCGGCGCCGGCGAGTGCGAGGTCACGCGTGGCGATCGGTCCGGCGATCACGCGCGTGAGGTCGAGCACCCGGAATCCCTCCGTGCGCGGTGCCGCATGTCCCCATCGCCGGCGCTCGATGATCGGCGCTGCGGCGACGAGGTGGCCCTGCGAGTGCGCCAGCCATTCCTCGGGCGTCCGCACCCGGCCGACGATCGCCCCCTTTTCGGCAGCGACGTCCTCGAGCTCCGCGGCCGACCGCGCCGAGATGGCGGCGGCAGCGGCATCCGTCCCCGCATCTTCCGGCAGACCGAGCAGCGTGCGCAGCGCCCGCTCGTGATGCGGGTAGTTGGCATGCGTGCGCACCCAGCCGTCTGCGGCGCGCCAGAAGCCCGAGAGCGGCGCCCATGCCGACGGCGCCGCGCCGCGGATGCGCAGCAGCCGCTCGCTGCCGAAGGACGCCGCAACCCGCTCCCGATCGACGCGCACGTCGCCTGTCCGCCCGCCGTGGAGAGCGATCGCGAGTGAGGCCAGCGCGACGCTGTCGGTCGCGAGCGTGCCGACCGGGAGGTGCGCGCCCCAGGGGAACGATCCGGTCGGTTCGGCGATGCGCTCTCTCGCCGCCGGGTCGATCCCGAGGGCGTCGGCGACCTGCGTTCCCACCGTTCCGAGCGTCATCCCGACAGTGAAGCACCGCTCGCCCCGTGTCGACAGGTCCACCTCGTGACCGCTGGACCGGAACACGCCCAACGGCCCGGCGACCGTGCGGTCACCGGGCCGTGAGGCGCGAGGGGGATCAGCGGGCGGCGATCAGTCGCGCTCCGGCGATCATCAGCGGGGCGTAGCAGACGAGCGCGAGGATCACGCCGATGGGGCCGAGGCCGAAGGCCGGGAGGATCCAGGGCAGGAAGCCGAGCGGTGCGATCCACCACGAGACGGCCTTCGCCCGTGCGAGGGCGAGCGAGAGCAGCGCGATCCCGACAAGCCCGCCGATCATGCCCGAGAACTGCCAGATCGCGACCGACCATTCCTTCGCGACGGTGTCCATCAGCACGGCATTGTCGATCGAGAGCACGTTGCCGGCGCTGACGAGGAACCAGTCCGACAGCAGCAGACCCGACATCTGCACGGCACCGAAGGCCGTCATCACGGCGGCGATCGGCAGGAAGACCCGGCCGCGGCGGCCGCGGAGGAGGCCCAGGGTGGCGAGGGCGCCGAAGACGAGCGCGACCCAGCCGTAGTGCAGGGCGTTGGCCGAGACGAGGCTCAGCGCCGGGTCGGCGGCGAGCGACTCGATGTAGCCGGCGGTGCCCGGCGAGGTCTGCTGCGGTGAGGTGAGGAACCCGACCGTGAATAGCAGCGGTGCGGCGATCAGTCCGGCGCCGCCGATGCGCTGCAGACGGTTCGGACGGACGGGAGCGAGCGGCTCGCGCACCTTCTTCTTCGCGACGGGCGCGGCGGGTGCCGCGGCGGCGGGGGCAGGGGCGGGCGTGGAGGTGAAGAGATCCATGGTGGTGTGTGCCTTTCGGGCGGCTCTGGTTGGTGATTCCAGATTCCCGTCCGGCCGACCCGGGCTCCCAGGGTGCGGCGTCCCGCCGTTGTCCCGACCTCGGCCCGGGACCTCAGGACCGCCCGAGTCCCGCGTCGCGGGCGCGCACGATCGCCTCGGCCCGGTCGGCGACCTGCAGCTTGGCGAAGATGTTCGAGACGTTGTTGCGCACGGTCTTGGGTGAGAGGAAGAGCGTCTGCGCGATCTGCGGGTTCGACCGCCCCGCGGCGAGCAGGTCGAGGATCTCGCGCTCGCGTGCGGTCAGCTGCGGGAAGACCTCCGCGGCAGGCGAGGAGGCGGGCCCCGTGGTGAAGAACTCGGCGACGCGCCGTGCGATGGCGGCGCCGAACACGAGCTCGCCGCCCGCGACGGCGGTGATGGCCGCCCGGATCTGGTGCTGGCTGGCCCCCTTGACGAGATACCCGCGGGCGCCGGCGCGCATCGCGGCGAAGACGGTCTCGTCGTCCTCCGACATCGTGAGGATGACGACGGCCAGATGCGGATGCCGCGCCACGATCTCCTTCGTCGCCGCAAGTCCGTCGAGCCGCGGCATCTGCACGTCCATCACGACGACGTCGGCGTCGGCGCCGTCGGTCGCCTCGATCGCTTCGGCGCCGTCGGCGGCGGTCGCGGCGATCTCGATGCCGTCCATCGACTCCAGCAGCATCGACAGCCCCTCGCGGTAGACGGGGTGGTCGTCGACGAGGATCACCCGGATCGGTTCAGCCGACATCGGCGACCACCTGCTGTCGTGCGGTGTCTGATCGGAGGGGGAGAAGCACGCGGATGACGGTGCCCTCGCCCTTTCGCGAGGAGACCTCGAGCGTGCCGCCGAGTTCGGCGGCGCGCTCGCGCTGCGAGTGCAACCCGACTCCCGTAGAGCCTGCGACCGCGAGACCGCGCCCGTCGTCCGAGACCTGGAGGCGCAGCATCCCGTCCTCTTCGCCGAGTCGCACCTCGACGCGGGCGGCCCCGGAGTGCTTGTGGGCGTTCACCAGCGCCTCCGAGGCGATGCGGAATGCCGCGACCTCGACGGCGGGCGGCAGATCGGGCGGCACCGCGCCCGTCACTGTCACCGCCATGCCGCCGCCGCTCAGGCGCGCGGCCTGCTGGTCGAGCGCGCCGAGGAGCCCCAGGTCGTCGAGAGCCGGTGGCCGGAGGTCCTGCACGATCCGGCGGATCTCGCCGATCACCTCCGACTGGTCGTCGATCGCGGCGTCGACGAGCGCGAGCGAGCGCGAGGGATCGCGGTCGGCGAGGTTGCGGGCGGTCTCCAGGCGCAGTTTCACGCCGGCGAGGAGGGGGCCGAGGCCGTCGTGCAGTTCGCGGCGCAGACGCGAGCGTTCCTCCTCGCGGGCGAGGACGAGCTTCTCGCGCCCGGCCTGCAGCTCGCGCCCGAGTTCGGCGCTGCGGACCGAGGCGGCGGCGAGCCGCACCAGATCGCCGAGGAGGCGCTGATCGCGGGTGGAGACGACGGGGCGGCGGCCGGCTTCGATGAGGATGCGTCCGATGATCTCGCCGCGGTGGTCGATGGGCACCTCCGCGGCATCGGCGATGGGTGTGCCGTAGGTCGCCACCATCGCCTCGCCGCGGGGGCGGTCGAGCTCGACCTGCACCGAGCGCGACCCGAAGGCCTCGGCGACCGCGGCGGCGAGTTCGGCGAGCTGCGCGGGCGCGTCAGGGGCGCGGTCGAGTCGTTCGCCGAGTGACGAGACGACGGCGTAGGGGTCGCCGCGGCGGCCGCTGACGAGGCGGCTCGCGATCGCGTAGAGCGTGCCGCGCAGCGGGGCGTAGGCGATGGTGACGGCGACGACGGCGAGGAGCATGGCGACCCGGTCGTCGATCGCGCTGCCGATGGCGAGCACGATCAGCACGTCGACGAGCACGATGCCGCCGATCAGCAGGCCGTAGACGAGCGTCCACGACAGCAGCCGGTCGATGGCGTAGAGGCGGTAGCGCGTCACCGCGACGACGACCGAGGCGCTGACGAGCCCGATCGTCACCCCGAGCAGCAGGTCGACGAGGCCCGTGGGCACGTTCGGGAAGACGAAGACGAGCGCCACGAGGAAGATGAGGGCCGACCACACCAGCCACCGCAGCTGCGCCTTCTCCACCGGGGTCGCGCCGAAGCGGCGGCTGACGCAGACGATGAGGGCGAGGAGGAGACCGAGCCCGAGGCACGGGACGGCCGCGGTGAGGAGGGCGAGCCACACCCCGAGCGGCAGGGGGAGGGTGGGAAGCGCCGGCTCGAACGCGGCGAGCAGGTCGGTGCGGTCGTCGTTGTCGAGGCTCAGCGCCTCGGCGGGGGAGAAGAGGAAGGCGAAGGGCAGCACGAGCCCGAGCACGATGGCGGCGATCGAGACGATGCGCCAGGCCCCGCCGCGCAGGCGCCCGTCGGGGAAGAGGAGCAGCAGCAGGATGATCGGGAAGATCAGCACCGCCCCGAATCGGCTGAAGAACCAGAAGGCCGGCGGGGCCCACCACGCGTCCCGGTCGAAGTACCAGGCGTAGTTGACCGCCGCCGAGGCGAGGCCGTCGACGATCCAGAGGACACCGAAGAACGTCAGGACCCCGGCGATCGGATGCCACGGCAACCGCCACAGCAGGAGCGCACCGGGGATGAGCATGGCCACCCCCGGGAGCACCCCCGACCATCCCGACGACAGCGGGGGCTGCGGATGGGTGGGGAGCACCGCAAGGTCGAGGGCGAGGGCGCCGATGCCCGAGACGATCGAGATCGCCACCGCGACGATGGTGGCGGCGCGGCTGGCGGCGGCGCGGGTCATCCGCTCATCGTTCCAGCTGAGGTGTCCCGGTGTCACGGGACACGTGTCCCTGTCTTCCGCTCGTCGCGGTGGGTACGGTGTTCCTCATGCCGACGCTCGATCACGCTGGTGCGCGCCTTCACTGGGAGGCCGCAGGCCGCGAGGAAGCTCCGGCGCTGCTGTTCCTCCACGCCGGGATCGCGACGTCGGCGATGTGGGACCCGCTGTGGTCGGACTTGCAGCGTGATTTCCGCGTCATCCGCTACGACCTGCGGTGGTTCGGCAACAGCCCGTCCGACGACGTGGAGTACTCCAACCGTGCTGACGCGGTCGCGGTGCTCGATGCTGCCGGGGTCGAGCAGGCGATCTTCATCGGCGCCTCGTACGGCGGTGCGGTCGCGATCGACACCGCGCTGGAGTACCCCGACCGCGTGGCGGGACTCGTGACGATCGGATCGGGCCCGAGTGGTTTCCCCGACGTCGAGCCCACCGGGCGCGAGAGGGAGCTGCAGGCGCCGATCGAGGAGGCCGAGGAGGCGCGGGACTGGGATCGCCTCGTAGAGCTCGAAGCCCTGTTCTGGGGCGTCGGACCGACGCGCGAGACCGCCGACGTCGACCCGATCTTCCTCCAACGACTGCGCGAGCTCGGGCACGAGAACAAGCCCCTCCTCGACGGCGACCCCCGCCCGGTGCCGATGGAGCCGCGGGCCTACGGCCGGCTCGGCTACATCACGGTGCCCGCCCTCTTCATCGTCGGCGAACACGACACCACCGCCGCCCGCGCGCAGGCCGAGCATCTCGCCGAGGCCGTCGACGGGGCATCCCTCCATGTCTTCCCCGGCACGGCGCACGTGCCGAGCATCGAGTATCCGCAGCCCTTCCTCGGCCTGCTGCGCGAGTGGCTCACCGAGAGGGTCGCCGGCTGATGGCGTACGCTCCTCGCCCGCGGCTCACCCTCGGCATCTCCATCGTCGGGACTGTCCTGGTGACGCTGTACGCGGTGTGGGCGTACATCCACATCATGGTGCTGAACCCCCTCGCCGCCGTCCCGGGCCTGCCGCTCGAGGAGATCTGGCGCCAGGTCGACGCGTCGCAGGGATCGACCCACCGGGTCCTCGTTCCCGCGATCCTCGTGCTGGGCCCTCTCCTCGCCCTGGCGCTCCTCGTCGTCGGACAGCGATGGGCGCCGAGCAGGCCGGGAGGGATCGCGGCGGGATACCTGTGGCTACACGTCCTCGGCGCGCCCGCGGAGTTCGCCGCGAGCTTCTCGCCCGGCATGAACCTGGCCGATACCTACGCCATCAGCGGCGCCGACGCCTCGCCGTGGGGTCTGCCGCTCCTGGCGATCAGCGGCCTGGCGTTGCTCGCTCTCATCGTGCTGGGCGCGGCCATCGGCGTGCGCGGCGTGCGCGACACCGGCGCAACGCCTGTCGCCGCCGGCTGATACCAGGGCGTCGCGCGCGCGACAAGCCCGGATCGCGTAAACCGGCACCCGAGACACACTGGTCGCGGAGGATCGCACCAGATGACGTCACCACAGCCGCCCGGCCTGTCGCTGTTCGTCGAGCCGGCAGACGGGGTCGAGCAGGCGCTCGCCGCCGCATCGGTCATCGACGGGTTCGGCGTCGATGTGTCGGTGACCCTCGCCTGGGCTGCGGAGGTCGGACGGATGCTGCCCGCCGACGCCTCACTCACCGACCGCTGGCAGCTTCTCGCCGGAACGGCGTTCCTCGATGTCGGCGCCGCGCGCATCCTCGAACCGCACCTCGACGCGCTCGCCATCCTCGACGAGGCAGGCGTCGAGCCCGACGAGACCGCGACCTGGGGCGTCTTCGCCGCGGAGGGTGCCGGCACGCGGCTGACAGCCGTCCGAACGGATGCCACGGGCTGGACGCTTCGCGGAACCAAACCCTGGTGCTCCCTGGCCGGATCGCTCTCGCACGCCCTCGTGACCGCCTGGGTCGACGACGAGCAGCGCCGTCTCTTCTCCGTGCCGCTCCGGCACGACACCGTCACGCCCCACCCCGGTCCCTGGCATGCGCGGGGCCTCTCGCAGGTGGTGAGCGCGCCGGTAGATTTTGCCGGCACCCCCGCCACACCGGTCGGCGATGTCGGCTGGTACCTGCGTCGCCCCGGCTTCGCGCACGGCGGCGTGGGCGTCGCCGCCGCCTGGTGGGGCGGGGCGATGGGGCTGCTGCCGGCGCTGCACGCGGCGGCGAGCAGCGAGCGCGCCGACCAGGTCGCGCAGCTGCACCTGGGCGACGCCGATGCAGCGCTGTGGGCGGCGCGGGCCGTGCTCGCTGAGACCGCCGACGTGTTCTCCGCCGGGCCCCGCGCCGACGCCGGGCTGCTCGCGAACCGGGCCCGCACGGTGACTGCGCGGGCGGCGACGCTCGCGCTTGAGACCGCCGACCTCGCCCTCGGACCGCTCCCGCTCGTCGCCGACGAGGCGCACGCGCGGCGGGTCGCCGACCTGCACGTCTATCTCCGTCAGCATCACGGCGCGCGCGACGCGGCGCGGATCGGACGCGAGCTCGTCGCATCGGAACAGCCGTGGTGAGTTTCAGCCACCTCGATCCGGGCACCGACGAGGAGCGGTGGCAGGCCGCCTTCGACGCGCGCCGGCTCCCCTCCGCCGACACCGACGTCGACGCGCTCGTCGTGGTCGCCGCGCACCCCGACGATGAGACGCTCGGTGTCGCCGGGCTCATGCACACCGTCGCCGGCCGCGGCGGTCGGGTGATCGTCGTCGTCGCGACCGACGGCGAGAACTCCCACCCCGGCTCGCCCACCCACACGCCCGACGACCTGCGCTCCGTGCGCCGCGGCGAGGTGCGGCAGGCTCTCGACACGGTGTGCCCCGCGGCATCCGTTGCTTTTCTCGGCCATACCGACGGCGGCCTCGACGCCGTGCAGACGCGGCTGACCGGCGAGATCGAGGCCCTGGTGCGGACGGTGGGAACGCCCCGCTCGAGGACGCTGGTCGTCTCGCCGTGGAC
This sequence comes from Microbacterium kunmingense, assembly GCF_023155745.1. Classification (GTDB taxonomy): domain Bacteria; phylum Actinomycetota; class Actinomycetes; order Actinomycetales; family Microbacteriaceae; genus Microbacterium; species Microbacterium kunmingense. Next base: position 122,292 of record NZ_JAKNUS010000009.1, on the reverse strand, counting down.
CGGCGATGCGCATCGTGATCATCGCATCGCCGGCGAAGCCGCCCGCGCCGTCGCCCGGCACCTCGGCGTGCGCTACCGGGCGTACCCGATCTGGCTCTGGCACTGGGGCACCGCCGACGATCCGCCCTGGGGTCATATCGAGCTCGTACCGCTCAGCGCCGAGACCCGTCGCGCCAAGGTCGACGCGCTCGCCGCCCACCGCAGTCAGACGGCCGCCCTGTCCGGCGCGCCCGGTGACGAACCGATCGTGAGCGGACGGATGCTGCAGCACTTCACGCGCGGCTTCGAGACGCTGATCCGCGTCGATGACGACCCGGTGCCCGACGAGGCCTGGCACGGCTCGACGCCCGAAGAGCACTTCGACGACCTCTACGCGCGCCGCCCCGACCCGTGGGGCTTCGAGACCCGCTGGTATGAGGAGCGCAAACGCGCGGTGCTGCTGGCATCGCTGCCGCGGGCGCGGTACGCGCGGGGCGTGGAGCTCGGGTGCTCGACGGGGGTGCTCACCGCGCAGCTCGCCGAGCGGTGCGACGCGCTCCTCGGCATCGACTTCGCCGAGGCGGCGCTCGAGACCGCGCGGGAGCGGCTGGGCGAGCGGGCGAACGTCGAGCTGCGGCGGGCGACGCTCCCGGTGGAGTGGCCCGAGGGCACGTTCGACCTCATCGTGATGTCGGAGGTCGGCTACTTCTGGGACGCCCCCGACCTCGAGCGCGCGATCGCCCGGGCTATCGGCTCGCTCGGGCCCGACGGACACCTCGTCGCGTGCCACTGGCGCCACGCGGTGGACACCAACCCGGTGAGCGGCGACGGCGTGCACATCGCGCTTCGGACCCAGCGCGATCTCGCCGTGGTGGTGCGGCATGAGGAGGATGACTTCCTGCTCGAGGTCTTCGGCCGTCCCCCGGCACGGTCGGTCGCGCACGAGACGGGGATGCTGTGACCGCCGTGGCCGTCGTCGTGCCCGTGCACGACGAGGAGGAGCTGCTGCCGGGGTGCCTCGCGTCGATCGCCGCGGCGAGGGAGGTGGCCGAGCGCGCGGGGGTGCGGGTCGAGGCCGTCGCGGTGCTCGATGCCTGCACCGACCGTTCGGCCGCCATCGCCCGGGATTTCGGGGTTCCGACCATCGAGGTCGCGGCGGCGCGGGTCGGCGCCGCGCGACGGGCGGGCGTCGTCGAAGCGCTCCGGCGCCTTCGGGCCCTCGACCCCGCCGAGGTGTGGATCGCCAACACCGACGCTGACTCCGTCGTGCCCGCGAACTGGCTCAGCCACCAGGTGACGCTGATGCGCGCCGGGTCCGATGTGGTGCTCGGGACGGTGCGCCCCGACTTCGCCGACCTCGCGCCGGCCCACGTCGCGTACTGGCGGGCGACGCACCACCGCGGCCGCCCGAACGGCAACACCCACGGGGCCAACCTCGGGGTCCGCGCGAGCGTCTACCTCGCCGCGGGCGGCTTCACTGAGGTGCCCGAGCACGAGGACGTCCGTCTCGTGCAGGCGGCGCGGGCGCTCGGCGCGGCCATCACGGCGAGCGATGCGGCCGAGGTGGTGACCTCGGGTCGATACGAGGGGCGGACCCCCGGGGGCTATGCCGCCTTCGTCCGCGCGACGGCGGCGCAATTCGCGTGAGCTGTCGGCGCCGCCTCCTACACTCGGCCTCATGCGCCACGGCATCGTCATCCTCCCGCAAGAGCCTTGGGCCCGAGCCCGCCGGAAGTGGGAGGCGGCCGAGCAGCTCGGCTTCGACCACGCCTGGACCTACGACCATCTCTCGTGGCGGTCCCTCGCCGACCAGTTCTGGCACGCGACGATCCCGACGCTGACCGCCGCGGCTCTCGCGACGAACACGATCAGGCTCGGCACCTTCGTGGCGTCGCCGAATTTCCGGCATCCGGTTCCCTTCGCCAAGGAAGTGGCGACGCTCGATGAGATCTCGGGCGGACGGATGCTGCTGGGCGTCGGATCGGGCGGCACCGGGTTCGACGCCTTCGTGCTCGGGCAGCCCGAGTACACGCCCCGCCAGCGGCACGAGCGGTACGTCGAGTTCGTGGCCGGGCTCGACGAGCTGCTGCGCTTCGAGACGCCAGGCTCGGGTGGCATCAGCTTCAGCGGCGAGTGGTACACCGCCCGGAACGCCCGCATGGTGGGGGAGCCGGCGCAGCGACCCCGTGTGCCGCTGATCCTCGCGGCGAACGGGCCGAAGGGTCTCGCCCTCGTCGCCGAGCGCGGCGACGCGTGGGTGACGACGGGGCCTGAGGGCAAGCCCGAGGAGGCGTGGTGGCAGGCGATTGCGGGGCTCTCGTCGCGGCTCGACGACGCTCTGGCGCGCGCCGGCCGCGAGACGGCGACGCTCGACCGGTACCTCTCGCTCGACTCGGAGAGCACGTACTTCCTGGAAAGCGTGCAGAAGTTCGAGGATGCCGCGGGTCGCGCCGCCGAGCTCGGTTTCACCGATGTCATCACCCACTGGCCGCGGGCCGACGGCGTCTACGCCGGCAGCGAGGACGTGCTCGTCGAGGCGGCATCGCGGTTCGCGTAGGCGACGTGCGCTGAGCGCGTGACAGGGTGGGGCCGTGAAACTCTATTCCGACTTCGCGCCGCAGCGGACCCGCCAGATCATCGCCGACGCGGTCGCGCTCGCCGCGATCATCGTGTGGGTCTGGTTCGGCATCACCGTCTACTCCGCGGTCGCGGCCCTCGCCTCCTTCGGGGTCGACATGCAGCGTGCCGGGAGCGGATTCCAGCAGTCGATGACCGATATCGGCGATCAGCTGGCCGGGGTTCCGCTGATCGGCGGCACCGTGCGGGCTCCGTTCGACGGGGCGAGTTCGGCCGGTGCGGCGCTGGAGAGCGCGGGGGAGAGTCAGCAGGTGCTCGTGCAGCAGCTGGCACTGACGCTCGGACTCGGGATCGCGCTGATTCCGACGGCGATCGTGCTGGTGATCTGGCTGATCCCCCGCATCCGCTTCATCCGGCGAGCGGGACGGGCGAGAGTGGTGCTGCGCAGCGGCGCGGGTGTCGACCTGCTCGCCCTCCGGGCGCTGGCGAACCAGAAGCTCACGGCGCTCGCCGCAGTCGACCCCGACGCGTCGGGGGCGTGGCGGCGGGGTGACCCGGCGGTCCTGGCGCAGCTGGCGGCACTGGAGCTGAAGTCCTCGGGTATCCGGATGCGACCGAGCAGCGCCGGGGCGGCGGGCTAGAGCTTCTTCTTGCCGACCCGCTGCTCCGCCATCTTTCGGACGACGTCGAGCGCCCCGGGAACGTACTCGCCCCACGAGTCTCCGACCTTGGCGAGGTCGAGCTTTCCGGTGTGCACCTGCTCGCACAGTCGCATCCACCCCTCGCCCATTGCGACCGTCAGCGCGGCGGCGACACTGGCGTTGACCGCATTGCCGGCGCCCGGGATGAGCTTGAGGAAGCTGCGCGCCAGCGCCTGGCCCGAGATCTGCACGCCGAGCTGCGCGAGCGCGCCCGCCGACATCATGGTCTTCAGCTCGAGGTCGTAGATGGCGGCGATGCGCCCCATCATTCCGAGTTGGATCGGCGCCAGGGCCAGCGCGTCACCGACGGGAATCGGCGTCGCCGCGACGCCCGCGGCGAGACTGGCGGCGCCGGTGATGATGGGGCGGGCCATTTCGCGCTTCCAAGGGAGGTTGAGTCGTTGGGCGATGCGAAACGCATCCTTCGCGTCGGCGGGCGACAGCGCGAGGGTCTCCGCGACGAGATCACCGAGCCCGTGGCCCGCACCCTTTCCGTCTTTCTCGCGCGTGGAGGTGGGCATGACCCGGGCGAAGGGGATGGTGATCGGCCGCCCGTGCTCATCGACGGGGTTCTCGAGCCAGTCGATGAACTCGCGGGTGCCCTTGGTGGGGCGGCGGCTGCCCTTCAGCGCGTTGCGCTCCCAGTCGACCTTCGTCAGCACCAGGATGACCGGCAACCCGCGGGCATCCAGTTCCTGGATCATCTCGATGTCGGCGCGCGTGAGGCGGTCGTCGTTGGCCTTCACGCAGTACCAGACCACCGCGATCTGCTCGTTGCGCGGGTGCTGCTCGATGGTCTTCAGGTGCGCGCGCAGCTGCTCGCGGGGCGGCACGGCCGAACCGATCTCGAACCCCTCGATGTCCCAGATGCCGAGGGAGTCGTCGTGGTAGTACGACACGCCCTTCGTGACGGGGAGTCCCTTGCCGACGGCCGCCCAGTCGCGCTGGAAGACGGCGTTCACGAGCGACGACTTCCCGACGCCGGTGTTGCCGATGACGGCGAGGTTGAAGCGGCCGTAGCGCGACTTCGCCTCGGACGTCGCCTCGAGGAACGGCCGCTGGTCGATCTGCGGCTTCGGTGCGGACGGATCGGCGGCCATGCTCGAAACCCTACGCGCGAACGGTCCTCAGGGAGTGCGCGGCTCGGCTGATTCCAAGCGATGGAGGACGGATGCCGCGACCGCGGCCACCGGCGCCGACGCATCGATCCGGTCGTGGGGGCCCTGCCACGGCTCGAAGGCCTCGGCGCGGGAGCGGACGTCGCTCCACGACGGTTCGCCCACGTGGGCGAGTCCGCGTGCGCGGCCCTCGAGTCGGCGGCGGTGCTCGGCGGTGTCGGCGAGCTCGAGCACGAAGAAGTGCGGCGTCGTGCCGGTCGCCGCGCCGGCCCGTCGCCAGGTGTCGCGCGCCGGTTCGCTGTCATTGACGGCGTCGATGATCACGGTGCAGCCCAGTCGGAGGTTCTGCTCCGCGGCGGCGCGGACCGCTTCGTAGGCGGCCACTCCGGTCGTCCACCCCGGTTCCATCCCCGCGCCGAGAAGCGCGTCTTCGACACTGTCGATCGAGAGGTGGACGGCGTCGAGTCTGCGGGCGACCTCGGCGGCGACGGCGGACTTGCCGGTGCCGGGAAGCCCGGAGATGACGACGAGTACTCCTCGTTCTCTCGGCGAAAGCGCGGTCGCTGCGTTCCGGGTGGCCAGTTCACCGAAGGCCGCGACGAGCTCGGCAGGGTGGACGACCTCGATGGCGGTGTCGAATCGGTTGAGGGACGCCGCGAGCGCGATCCATGACCATGAGCCGACCTCGAGACTGCACCGGTCGTCGCCGAGGTCTTCGACCACGCCATCGCCGGCGAAGGGGAGCACGGCCCGGGCGGGAAGGTCGAGGATCACCTTCCCGATGCACGGCCAACGGTCGCCCCGGTCGGAGCCCTTGAATCGTCCCGACACGTAGGCGGCGACGTTGCCGCCGGGGATCGGGCGCGGGGTGAACCGTGGACCGGTGGGCGTCCGGGGGGCGAGGCGATCGACGCGATAGATCCGCCAGTCGGAGCGGTCGAGATCCCAGCCGACGAGGTACCACCGGCCCTCGAAGACGACGAGGTGATGCGGCTCGACGCGCCGTGGTCGACCGGCGTAGTCGAAGCGCAGCACGTGCTGGGCGCGGATCGCGGACGACACGGCGACGAGCACCTCGGGCGAGACGGCCCCGGGGGTCGCGTCGCCGATCCTGCCCGGAATGGCGGTGAAGTCGAGTGCGGTGAGCCGATGGCGCAGCCGGGACGGCATGACCTGGCGGACGGTGGTGAGAGTCCGAAGCGCTGCGTCCTCGATCCCGACGCCCGACACGGTGGCGGCCTGCAGGGCGATCGCCAGGGCGACGACCTGGTCGTCGTCGAACAGCAGTGGGGGCAGTTCGCTGCCGGCATCCAGTCGATATCCGCCGATGGGTCCCATGGTCCCGTCGATGCGGTACCCCATCTCCCGCAGTCGGTCGACATCGCGGCGCACCGTTCGGGGGCTGATCCCGAGTCGCTCCGCGAGGAGGGAGCCGGGCCATTCGCGCCCGGTCTGGAGAAGCGACAGGAGGTTCAGCAGCCGCGAGGTGCTCGCCGTCGTCATATCCCGAGAGTAGGTCGTATATAGGACCGAAGCTGACCTAGACGGCTGAAAGCCTTGTTTCTGTCGGCGAGGGCCGGCGTCGTCCTGACAGGGAGAAGATATGAGCATTCAGACCACAACCCACCTGAACTTCCGCGGCGATGCGCGGGAGGCGCTGGAGTTCTACCAGTCCGTCTTCGGAGGACACCTCGCCATCAGCACCTACGCCGATTTCGGGATGCCGGCCGATGTTCCCGGTGCCGAGAAGGTCGTTTTCGGTGTGATCGCCGCCGAGAACGGGTTTCGGATCATGGGGTACGACATCCCGGGTCAGACCGACGGCGGTGTCGCCGGCGGTGGCGTCACACGTCGGGAGAACAACACGACGGTGACCGATCAGGCGCTCTTCCTGTCGCTCGCTTCCGACAGCTTCGATGAGCTCCAGGGCTACTGGGACAGGCTGTCGGTGGATGCGACGATCGTCGAACCGCTCGCGGCATCCGCGTGGAGTGCGGGGTTCGGCATGCTCACGGATCGCTTCGGCGTCACCTGGAGTGTCAGCGTCATGTCGGCTGCGTAGACCGCGCCGGCCGCTTCGGCGGCTTCGGCGGCTTCGGCCCGAGTGTGGCGGAGTGCACCATGGTGACATGAGGACTCTCGACGCCGTGGATGTGGGGGACATCGCCGGCGACCGCGGCGCCATGCTCGTCGTATGCGAAGGCGGATGAGGTCGAGATGGTGTCGCCGCAGGCGCTCGATGAGCACCACCGCCGCATTGTCGCTGCGTGGGCGGCCGATTGCGCGGAGCGGGTGCTGCCGCTTTTCGAACGCGTCGTTCCGGATGATCCCCGCCCGCGCGACGCGATTGCTCGTGCCCGCGGGTTCGCCGTGGGGACGTTGGACGCGGTTGGGGAGATCCGGCGGCGCTTCGTGGCCGGTCGGGCCGCTTCCGGGGTGGGCGATGCTGCTGCGGTGGCGGCGGCCCGCGCGGCTGCGCAGGCGGCGGGGGTGGCGCATATGGGGGCGCACGCGCTGGGGGCCGCCGCCTACGCGGCGATAGCCGCCGGGTTGGCGGCGCCCGACGACGCGGACGCTGCCGCCGCTTCGGGTGAGGAGGTCCGTTGGCAGATCTTAGACCTGTCGGCGGCGGCGCGGGACGCGCTCCGGCGGCTTCCGCTGCTGGGAGAGGACAGCGCCGGCCCACTGGGCTCCGGCCTCCTCGCCCGCGGTGACCTTGCGGAGCATATTCGACGGATCCAGGCGGCGGTGACCGGTTCGGAGACCTGAATCGGCGCGCGATGACCGCTTGGCTCCTCGATGCCGCCGGGCCCCCCGTCGCGGTCGCGAGACGCGCGTGCCGAGGGTCTGCCCGTGGCCCCGCACGACAGTCGCAAGAGCGCGGGTCGCAGATTGTCAGAAGGGTGCGGGTTGTCAGAACGGTGGGGGTATTCGGGGGTCGTCGGGGTGTTCGCTGGTGATGCGGAACTCGATGCCGGGGTTGGTCCAATTCGCCCACACGTCCTCAGGCAAATCCTCCTCCGGGGTGAAATGCACCCCGTGTCCGGGTGGGTTGTCGATGTAGACCCGGCCGGTCGGGGAGGTCCACTCGATGACGCCGCCGTCGAGTTGTTTCACTTTCCAGGCGGTGAACTGTTTCATGCTGTGGTGTCGTTGACACAGGCAGCACAGGTTGCAGATCTCCGTCTTCCCACCCAGCGCGGCGTCGTGGTTGTGGTCGACCTCGCACTTGCGGGCGGGCATGCGGCAGCCGGGCCACCGGCAGTGCTTGTCCCGACCTTTGAGGAACCGGTCCATGGCTGTGGTGCGCTGGTAGGTGTCCACCGCCATCGTCAACCCCGTGATCGGGTGGACGAGGAGCCGCTCCCACGTGTCGTAACTGTTCCCCGCCAGCAGCCTCGCGGTTCCCGCATCGATCGGTCCCACCCCGGCAAGATCGCACGGGACATCGCTCTTACCCATGAGGGCCATGACGGGGATCACGACCTGCACCTTCGCTTTGATCGCGCCGAGCCCGCCCGGCCGTCCACCGGGACCGACGGGGTCACCGGTGGGGTCGTTTGTGGGGATGGCGGTGAGGAGCATATCGGCGAACAGGTCCGCACGCACCTCGTCCAGGGACCGGGTGTCACCCGAGCCCGGTTCCCGGGCGGCGATGACGGCGTTGGCCTGGTCGGTGACGCGTTGGAAGATCCCCTCGATCAACACCGAGGAATGCGCAGACCGCAGCTCCGACATCCCCTCCCCGATCGTGTACCGGACGATCTTCCGCCCCCGAAACGCCTCCTCGTGCCGCTCCGTCAACGTCCGCGGGTGCATCCGCTCCGCGAGGATCTCCAACTCCGCCCGGGCACGACCCGGCGTCTCATCGAGGCAGATCTCCGCGGCGAGCTGATCGAACTCACCCTTCAGCCCGGTGGGGATACGTCGGCCGATGTCCTCCACCACCGCCACATGCGCCCTAGTGAGCAACCCCTTCTCCAGACAGTGCACCGTCGCGGGGAAGTCGTTCACGAGCGTGTAGGCGGAGTCGATCTGGCGTTGCACCGCACGGTCGGACACCCGCACCGCCGCCGCGATCTCCGCCGCCACACCCCGGAGCGCCATGTCCCGGTCCCGCACCACCGCAGACGACCCCTCCGCAAGCCGCGCCGCGAACGCCCCCGCCTCAGCCAGCGCCCGCGCCTGCTCAGCTTCGGCAGCCGCGAGCGCCACCTGCGCGGCCTCCACCCGGGTGAGCACCCCGCTCAGCTCACCACGGTCCTCGTCGCTGAGGAGGGTGAGCCGCGGGTTCGAACGCATGTATGAAGCATCCCACCACCCTCCGACATCCACACCCGAAACCCTCAACCACAGGATGAACCCCGTTGGGTGAGCGGTAGCGGGCTTCCAGGGTGGAGGCTCTCAGGGGTGAATGCCTGGCAGGACACCTGATCTGTCGCCGTCAAGACGCTCGGTGTTGCCCTCCGTCATGACCGGGGACTGTTCGCGGGGCCACACCAGTCGGCCGTCGCGACGCTCTGGGTCGTAGACCTCTACGTGCACGGGCAGCGGTGTTCCTGGCTCGCCGAACGCGGCGCGGTGATCGTTCGGACAGCCCTCGGTCCCCATGCAGCGGAAGCCCTCCGGATAAACGATCCAGGGGGTGGACTCGAGAGCCCAATCCGGCAGTTCGGTCAGCGGCTCGGGTGCAGCGGATCCGGTGGGCGATGCGGCCTCTGCGGCACGCGTGGCAGGCGGAGCCGGGTCGGCCGCCGGAGAAGAAAGAATCGGAGCAATCGTGAGGGCGATGGCGCCCGCCACGGCGAGAACGCCGGCACCGGCCACGACCTTGGAAAGCTTCATGACGAGAAGCTTCGCATCCGTGGGGAAGCATTATCCAGTCGACTGCTCGCGGGGCCCGCGGATTCGTAGGCTAACCGTCCCATCCGAGCCCGGTGTCCGACCCCCCGAGTAGACAGGCAAGATGCCCAAGACCGCCGCGCCCCTGCTGCAGATCAGCCGCATCTACGCCGAGGATGCCGCGCTCGAACTGCCCCGTGGCCAGGAGATCGTCGCCCGCTGGCCCGACGCCGATATCGTGCCGGTCGCCTCTCATTGGCAGATCCCCGAGGTGCACGGCGATGAGACCAACGTCGCTCGCTGGGTACGGATCAAGACCGAAGCGCTCGTCCTCGGCGTGAAGAAGAGCGTCGTCACCCGTACGAACGGACGGTCGGCCGACTTCATCGCTCCGTCGACGGCCAATGGGTGCGCCATGGCCTGCGCGTACTGCTACGTCCCGCGCCGAAAGGGCTACAGCAACCCGGTCACCGTCTTCGCGAACATCGACCAGATCACCCGTCACCTCGCGCGACACATCGCCGCGCGGGGCGAGAAGACCACACCCAACCAGTGCGACCCCGACGCGTGGGTGTACGACATCGGCGAGAACAGCGACTGCTCGGTCGACGCGATGCTGAGCGAGAACGTCCGTGACCTCTGCGAGCTGTTCCGGATGACGCCGACGGCGAAAGCATCCTTCGCCACGAAGTTCGTCAACCGAGAACTGCTCGACTGGGATCCCGCAGGGCGGGTCCGCGTGCGTTTCTCGTTGATGCCGCACGCCGTGGCGAAGGTCACCGACATCCGCACCTCGCCGATGAGCGAGCGCATCGCCGCCATCAACGACTTCGTCGACGCCGGCTTCGAGGTGCACGTGAACTTCTCACCGGTCATCCTCACCCCCGGCTGGATCGAGGAATGGACGGCCCTCTTCGACGAGCTCGACGCCACGCTGCATCCTCGGGCGAAGGCGCAGCTCGCGTGCGAGGTCATCTTCCTCACCCACAACGAGCAGCTCCATGACGTGAACCTCGGATGGCACCCGAAGGCCGAAGAGCTGCTGTGGACGCCTCAGAACCAGGAGCCGAAGCTCTCGCAGAACGGCGCGGTGAACGTGCGCTACCGCTACGGCGTGAAGAGCGCCGCCGTCGCGCAGCTGGAGGCGCTCATCGGCGCGAAGCTCCCGTACTGCCGCGTGCGGTATGCGTTCTGAGTAGCACCTACGGCTAGCTGCGCCGCTCGCTCGTCCGGGGGTAGCAGGCGCGCGCGAATGACCCGACGGTCCGGATGCGACACCTCGCCGATCTGCGCACGCTGACCGCTCCCCGCGCGGGCCCGACGAACGAAGCCAGCGGCGCCGCGAGCCGGCTCGGCGCCGGGGCCCGGCGCCGGCGCGCGTGCAGCCGGTGTCACCGCGCTCGGCCCGAGTCACCCCACCCCCGAGCGTTCGTTCGTCGCAGACGTACGCCCTCGGGCCCCGACCGCGTACATCTGCGACGAACGAACCCTGAGGGATGGGCGTGCCGGGTCGGGGCCGCCGGGGGCGCCGTGCCGCTCGCCCTTCGTTCGTCGCAGATGTACGCCGTGACCCGGCCCGCGCGTACATCTGTGACGAACGAAAGGTGAAACGCGCGGCGCCGCCGGGCGCCCACGCCGCGCGCCACACCGCCCCATCTCTCGCGATCGAGAGACCCCGCCGCACCCCCGTTTGAACCCGCAGCGACCCTAGGTTAGGCTCACCTAACGTGAGGACCGACACCGAGACGACCACACCGACGAGCGCGCTGCGCGGCGATTCCCTCGCCCTCAGCTACGGTCGCACCCGCGTGGTGCACGACGTGTCGCTCCACCTCCGCCCCGGCGTGGTCACGGCTCTCATCGGCCCGAACGGCAGCGGCAAGTCCACCGCGCTCCGCGCGCTCGCGCGCCTCCACCGCATCGACGCCGGCGACGTCCACGTCGACACCCCCGCCGGTCCCCGCGACGCCGGCACCCTTTCAGCCAAGGAGTTCGCCAAGGCCGTCGCCATGCTGTCGCAGTCGCGCCCCCACCCCTCGGGCCTTGAGGTGCGCGACATCGTCGCCCACGGCCGCCACCCGCACCGCAGCCGCTTCGCCGGTCTCAGCGACGCCGATCGCGCGGCCATCGACCACGCCCTCCGCCTCACCGGGCTTCTCGCCATGGAGCACCGCCCCGTCGACGAGCTCTCCGGCGGCGAGCTCCAGCGCGTGTGGCTGGCCACCGCGCTCGCGCAGGGCACCGGCATCCTGCTCCTGGACGAGCCCACCAATCACCTCGACCTGCGCTACCAGGTCGAGACGCTCGACCTCATCTGCGACCTTGCCGACCACGGGACCGCCGTCGGCGTCGTGCTCCACGACCTCGACCACGCGGCCCTCATCGCCGACGAGGTCGTGCTGATGAGCCGCGGGCGCGTTCACGCCGCCGGCACCCCCGACGACGTGCTCACCGCGGCGAACCTCACCGAGGTCTACGAGTTCGCCATCGATACAGAAGTGGATGCCGCAACGGGGCGCGTCCGCGTGATTCCGCGTGGCCGCCACGACGCCCGGAACAGGGCCCGCGCCCAAGCCGTCACGCGCCACCTGCACGCCGTCTCCGCCTGACGCCGACGCCGACGCCTCACAGGCCCACCGCCCGCACGGCGCCGCGCCCCGGCATCCGCTCTTCTCTTCACCGCACCCCCCCACCCATCGATGGAGTCCGTCATGACCAAGAAGCCCCTCGCCGCCCTCGCCGGCGCCGCAGCCCTCGCCCTCGCGGTCACCGGCTGCGGTACCACGCAGAGCACCCCGGCCGCCGACGCCAGCGGCGCAGCCGCGACCTCCACGAGCGAGGGCTGCGCCGACGACACCACGACGACCTCCACCGGCCCGGTCGAGCTGACCGACGCCTTCGGCCGCACGGTCACCCTCGACCAGCCCGCTGAGCGGGTCGCGGTGCTCGAGTGGCAGCAGATCGAAGACGTGCTCACCCTCTGCCTCACCCCGGTCGCGGTGGCCGACGCCGACGGGTACCGCACGTGGAACTCCGCCGAAGAGCTTCCCGAGAGCGTCGAGAGCGTCGGCACCCGCCAGGAGCCGAACCTCGACGCCCTCTTCGCCACCGAGCCCGACCTGGTGATCGTCGAGGCGTATACCCGCGACGATGCGATCATCGACCAGCTCGAGGAGTACGGCATCCCCGTTCTCGCCACCATCGGCGCGAACGCCGAAGACCCGATCGCGCAGATGCTCGACACCTTCGACCTGATCGCGCAGGCGACCGGCCGCGAGGAGCGCGCCGAGGTCGTCACCGAGAAGTTCGAGCAGCACCTCGCCGACGCCAAGGCCGAGGTCGAGGGTGCCACGCCCGAGGTCTCCGACTTCGTCTACATCGACGGCTACGTCGACGGCGGCAACGTCTCGATCCGCCCCTTCGGGCAGGGCTCGCTCGTCGGCGAGCTGGGCGAGGAGCTCGGCCTCACCAACGCCTGGACCGGCGAGGTCGACCCCGCCTACGGCCTCGGCCAGACCGACATCGAGGGCATGACGACGGTCGGCGACGCCAACTTCTTCTACACCGGCACCGAAGACCCCGACTACGAGAGCTTCATCGACGCCGCCGAGTCGAACCCGGCGTGGGCATCGATCCCGGCCGTCGCCGAGGGCCGCGTCACCGCGTTCCCCGCCGGCATCTGGACCTTCGGCGGCCCCCGCTCGGCCGAGCAGATCATCGACGCGTACGTCGCCGCCATCACCCGGTGAACATGCGGTCGGTGAGCGAGGGGGCTCCAGGCTCCCGGGCCCAGGGTGCAGACCGGACGGATGCTGCGCCCCACGCCCCTCGCTCATCGACCGCCCTCGGGCTCGGCGTGCTCGCCGCGCTCTTCGTGGTGCTCGTCCTCTCCGCGGGCTGGCATCTGACGCAGGGGACGAGCGGCGCGGTCTTCGCCGACGCCGACGTGCTCTGGGGGTCGCGCATCCCGCGCCTGGCAGCCGGGGTCGCGGTCGGCGTCGCGGTCGGCGTCGCGGGCCTGCTCATGCAGTCGCTGTCGCGGAACGCCCTCGCCTCGCCCGACACCCTCGGGGTCACCGCCGGGTCGTACCTGGCGATCACCGCCGTGGCGGCGTTCGGCATCGCGGTGCCGTTCTGGGCGTCGGGGGTCGTCGCCTTCGTCGGCGGGCTCGCCGCCGCGGCGCTCGTGCTGGGCCTTGCCGGGGGAGCCGGCACCTCGACCACCCGGCTCGTCCTTGCCGGATCGGCCTTGGCGCTCGCGTTCCAGGCCGGCACCTCGGCGCTCCTGGTCCTGTTCTCCGAAGAGACCAAGGGCCTGCTGGCGTGGGGGAGCGGCAGCCTCTCGCAGCTCGGCCTCGAGGCGTTCCTGCGCGCGGCGCCGGTCGTCGTCCTCGCGCTCGTCCTCGCCCTCGTGCTCTCGCGCCGCCTCGACGTCCTCGCCCTCGGCGATGACACTGCCTCGTCGCTGGGGGTGCCGATCCGCGCGACGCGGGTCGCCGGCATCCTCATCTCGGTGCTGCTCACCGCCACCGCCGTCACCCTCGCCGGCCCCATCGGATTCGTCGGCCTCTGCGCCCCCGTGCTCGCGCGGCTGCTCGTGCGGGTGGTGCCGGCGCTCGGGCGGCACCTGCTGCTGATCCCGCTGTCGGGTGTGATCGGCGCGATCGTCGTCATCCTCGCCGACGCGCTGCTGCGCGCCCTCATCGGCGCCGAGGGCGCCATCGCGGTGCCGACCGGGGTCGCGACCACCGTGTTCGGGGCGATCGTGCTCGTCGTGATGGCGCGGCGCCTGCGCGACTCGGGCCCCACCCGCCGGCCCCCGTCGATGCGCATCGGCGTGCGCACCCCGCGCCGGTTCGTCATCGTCGTCGCCGCGTCGGCGCTCGTCCTCGGCGGGGTGGTGCTCGCCGGGATGCTGCTCGGCAGCACCCGCCTGCTCACCGGCGATATCGTGCTGTGGCTCACCGACTCCGCGCCCCCGCTCGTTGCGTTCGCGCTGGACGAGCGCGCTCCGCGCGTCGTCGCCGCCGTCGTCGCGGGCGCCGCGCTCGGGCTGTCGGGCAGCATCACGCAGGCGGTCAGCCGCAATCCGCTCGCAGAGCCCGGCCTTCTCGGCATCACGGGCGGTGCCGGCCTGGGTGCGGTGCTGGTCGTGACGAGTGCCACGGCGAGCAATCTCGGGATGCTGGTGGCCGCCGTCGGCGGAGGGCTCCTGGCGTTCGCACTGGTCTATGCCCTGGCGTGGCGGGGTGGTCTGAGCGCCGACCGGTTCATCCTCATCGGCATCGGCGTCTCGTACGGTGCGGTGGCGCTCACGACCTTCGTGCTGCTGCGCGCGAACCCGTGGGACACGCCGCGCATCTACACGTGGCTGTCGGGCACCACGTACGGGCGCGTCTGGGAGCAGGTGATTCCGCTCGCGATCGTGCTCGCCATCGCGCTGCCGTTCGCGCTCGTGCGCCGCCGCGACCTCGACATTCTCGCGATGGATGAGGACACCCCGAAGCTCGTCGGCATCCGCCTCGAGCGCACGCGCCTCGCGCTGCTCGTGACGGCGGCGGTGCTCGCTGCGCTCGGCGTCGTCGCGGTCGGCGTGATCGGGTTCGTGGGACTGGTGGCGCCGCACGCGGCCCGGGCGCTCGTCGGTGCGAAGCACGGCCGGTCGATCCCGGTCGCGGTGCTGCTCGGCGCGGTGCTCGTGGGCGTCGCCGACACCCTCGGGCGGACGATCATCGCTCCGGCGCAGCTGCCCGCGGGGCTGGTCGTCGCGCTGATCGGCGCGCCGTACTTCGTGTGGCTGCTCTGGCGGTCGCGCGACGCGTGAGCGGCGGACCGACGGCGCCCATACGCCGACGGCATGCGGAACCGCTTGGAGAGCTCACCTCTCCGCCTGCACCCGCATCCGTTCGTCACAGATGTACGCCCTCACCGCTTCTTGGCGTACATCTGCGACGAACGAACCCGTGGCCGCGGGGCTGGCGCGGGCGGGCGCGGCGCAGGATCAGTAGCCGGCCCGAGGGGTCAGGCGGACCGCCCTCATA
This sequence comes from Microbacterium kunmingense, assembly GCF_023155745.1. Lineage (GTDB taxonomy): Bacteria > Actinomycetota > Actinomycetes > Actinomycetales > Microbacteriaceae > Microbacterium > Microbacterium kunmingense. Next base: position 107,034 of record NZ_JAKNUS010000009.1, on the reverse strand, counting down.
GCGCCGACGCCGGCTGTCGCACTCCGGCCGCCGCCCCAGAACCCGCCGCCTTACCACCGCTCAGCGACTCCCACGCCTCCGCCAGCATCGCGATGCCGGCATCCAGGTCCTCCACCCGGGACGTGAACGGGATCCGCAGGAACCGCTCGAGCGACCCGTCGATGGAGAACTTGGGGCCTGCGATCAGCGACATCCCGCGCGCCTGGCAGATCGAGGTCAGCGCCGACGAACCCGGGCGATCCAGCTGCACCCACATCGACAGACCGCCGTCCGGCCAGGGCATCGTCCACTGCGGCAGCCGTCGCCGGAGCGCCTCGTGCAGCGCGAACCGGTGCTCCCGCAGCATCCGCTGGCGATCCAGAACCAGCTCGTCCAACTCGCGCACCACGCGTTCGGCGATTAATTGCTCGATCGGCGGTGTGCCCAGGTCGCCGGCCGGTCGGGCCTGCACCAGCCGGCGGATCACCGCTTCATCAGCCCGGATCCACCCGACCCGCAGCCCACTCCAGATCGACTTCGACAGCGAGCCCAGAGTGATGATCCCCGACCCGCCCGTGCCTGGGTGACCTGTCGCATGGCGGGCGAACGGTCCGTCATCCCACGCCCGGTCGATCGACAGGTCGACTGTCGCCTCGTCGATCACCAGAGTCGTCCCCGCCGCACGCGCGGCGGCTGCGACGCGTGCCCGATCGTCCGGACCCATCGATGCGCCCGTGGGGTTGTGGAAGTCAGGAATGAGATAGGCGACGACCGGCCGCGAGCGTTGGATGGTCGCGATGAGGTGAGGGATGTCCCACCCCGCCGTCGTCACGGGGGAGGCGACCATCCGCGCACCCGCCCGCTGGTACGCCTCGTAGGCGTGGGGATAGGTCGGCGACTCGACGAGCGCGACATCTGACCGGGCCACGAGCGTCTGCGCGGTGAGCGCGATGGCGTGCTGGCCGCCCGTGGTGACGATGATCTGATTGCGCACCGTCGGCAGACCCCGCGCCGTGTACCGGTCGGCGATCGCCTGGCGCAGCCCGTCGTTGCCGAGCAAGTCGAAACCCGGGAATGTCGTGATGTCGGGCAGCTCCGCCGTCGTCTCGGCGATGAGCTCGCGCAACCCCGCTACGGGTGGCGGGATCGAGCCGGCGAAGTTCACGGCGTGGTTTGGCCGTCGCGAGACATCTCGCAGGTGGGGGAGGATTGCGCGACTGCCCGACCCCTGCCGGCTGACGAGGTGCCCGCTGTCGCGGAGCGCCTGATAGGTCGCCGCGATCGTGGTGCGGCTGCGGCCCGACAGGACAGCGAGCTCACGCTCAGACGGCAGCTGGGTGTCGACCGGGATGCGCCCGTCGGCGATGAGAAGCCGAATGCGACCGGCGAGCTCGGTGTAGGCGACCCTCTCGGCTCCGAGGCCGCCGGTCATGGACAGCAACTGGCGTGCGGAGAGGCGGGTTGTGGGCGCGGACATGAATCCAGCATCGCCAACTGGACCGCGCGCGCCACCCCGTGAATGGAGTTGGCTCGGACATCGGCAGGAACTGGATGCGGGAAGGCGGTCCTGAATGCTCTGGGTGACTCTGTTCGCCATCGCGGCGTCGATCGCCGCGCTCATCGCGTGGACGATCCTCGTCGTCCAGCGTGACGGCCCGGGGCCACGGCCGACACGAGCCATCTACGAGACACGGAGACCCGAATGACCGACTCCCTGGGATTCATCGGCCTCGGCCTCATGGGGTCGGCGATCGCGTCTCGGCTGCAGTCGCGGCATCCGCTCGTCGTCTGGAACCGTACCCGCGCAGCCACCGCATCCCTCGCCCAGGCGGGCGCTGAGGTCGCCGACTCCGCCGCCGAGGTCTTCGACCGGTGCTCGACGGTGTTCGTCATGATCACCGACGAGTCGGCCGTCGATGAGGTCCTCGCGCCGGGCGACCTGCGGCAGAAGACGCTCGTGCAGATGAGCACGGTGCCGCCTGCGTACTCCGTTGCGCTCGCCGCACGCGTCACCGCGGCGGGTGGGCGCTACGTCGAAGCTCCGGTGTCGGGCTCACGGCAGCCGGCGCTGAACGGTGCGTTGATCGGGATGCTGGCGGGCCGCCCCGATGCGATCGATGACGTCGCGCCCCTGCTCGACCCGGTCTGCGCACTGATCGCGCTGTGCGGCGAGCCGCCGCGGGCGATGCAGATGAAGCTCGCCGTCAACACCTTTCTCATCACGCTGGTCACCGGGCTCGCCGAGTCGTTCCATTTCGCCGAGACGCACGAGCTCGACGTACAACTGCTCGAGCAGATCCTCGGCGCCGGCCCGATGGCCTCATTCGTGTCGCGTGCGAAGGCGGCCGCGATCGTGGCGGGAGACTTCGCGCCGCAGGCGGCTATTCCGGATGTCGCGAAGAACGCCCGCCTCGTCGTCGAGGCCGCCCGCGAAAACGGCAACACGGCGACGCTGATGGAGGCGTGCCTTTCGCTGTACGCCGAAGCGGAGGGTCTCGGCCACGGCGCCGACGACATGGCCGCCGTCATCACGGCCTTTCGCGCGCGCACCGGGCGGCGGCGATCGTGACCGGTCTCCCCGTCCTCACCTATCTGCAGCGTCATGTCTCCGGCGAGCTTCTGCCCGCCGACGCGACGGTGCTGCAGTACCCGACGCCCATCTCCCAGCTGCTCGGGATCGAGATCGTGGCCGTCGATGAACGTGCGGCAACGGTCCGCATGGCGGTCTCCACGCGGGTGCACGGCAATCAGCAGGGAACGCTCCACGGCGGCACGATCGCCGAGGTCGCCGACGCCGCCATCGGAACGGCGCATTCCACCGTCATCCGAGAAGGGGAGTCGTTCGCGACGATCGAGCTGAGCCTTCGTTTCCTGCGCCCGGTGTGGCACACGACGCTCGCGGCGGGGGCCTGGTGCGAGCACGCCGGACGCACCGTCTCGCACTACCGCTGCGAGATCCGCGACGACGAGAATCGCCTCGTCGCCATCGCCGACAGTGCGGTCATGACGGTACGGGGAGCGGACGCGGACCGCTCCGCGCCGCGACACGGAAAGGAGGCCACGAATGCGGGAGATCACATTCGAGGATGACGCTGCCGAAACCATCCGCTATGACGAGGTGCTGCGGGTTCCCGCCCTCAGTGTCGGCCGGTACGTCCTTCCCGCCGGATCGGTCGACCCGCAGCAACCTCACACCGAGGACGAGATCTACCTCGTGCGGTCGGGGCGTGGCATCCTCCGAACCCCCACCGGTGAGGCTGCCGCCGTGCCCGGCGCGGTGCTGTTCGTCCCCGCGGGCGAGGAGCACCGTTTCGTCGACATCGAGGAGCCGCTCGACGTGATCGTCGTGTTCGGTCCGGCCGAGTACACCAAGAAGGAGAAGCACGGATGACCCGGAGCGTCGCCCTCGTCACGGGGGGCAGCCGCGGGATCGGGCGCGCGATCGTCGCGCGGCTCGCACGTCGCGGGCATGCGGTCGTTTTCACTTACACGTCCGACGAGGTCGGCGCGGGCGAAAGCGCGGCAGAGACCTCGGTGCTGGGAGTCGAGGTGCGGGCGGTGCGGTGCGACCTCCGAGACACCGATGCGCCGGAGCGGATGATCGCCGCCACCAAGGAGCTCGGCGACCTCGTCATCGTTGTCAACAACGCCGGCGTCACGGGCCCGATCGGGCCCCTCTCCGCAGTGACGGATGAGACCGTCGCTCAGGTGGTCGACGTCAACCTCGTCGCGACGCTGCGCGTGTGTCGCGAGGTCGTCCGTCGCTGGGAGGCGCAAGCGGCTCAGGGTGACCGCAGCATCGTCAACGTCACCTCGATCGCCGCTCGCACGGGGGCACCGGGGGAGTACGTGTGGTACGCCGCCTCGAAGGCGGGCGTCGAAGCACTGACCGTCGGACTTGCGAAGGAGGTCGCCGGTGCCGGCATCCGCGTCAATGCCGTCAGCCCCGGGACGACGGACACGACGATCCATGCGCGCGCCGGACGCCCCGACCGGGCCCGAGAGGTCGGCGCTCGTACTCCGCTCGGCCGACCCGCAACGCCCGATGAGATCGCGGCGGCTGTGGAGTGGTTGACGACGACCGACGCCGGCTACGTCACGGGCACGGTGCTCGATGTGGCGGGAGGGGTGCGATGAAATCCGGCAGCGAGGTGGACTGGGCCGCTCCCGATGCGAGGGGCGATGCACTCTTGGGGGCGGGCGCGACGCGCGCCGAGAAGATGCTGACGTACGGGGTCGGCGTCGCGGGGGCGGCGATCATCGTGTTCGCCGCGTGGATCCACCGCGCCGACTGGAATGTCGTGCAGTACATTCTGGCGGCGATCATCGCGATGGATGTCGTCGGCGGCGTCGTCGCGAACGGGCTCAACGCCGCGAAACGCGATCACTTCGGTCCGCCGTCGGCGACCGAGCGATCGATCGGCGGGAGACTCGTGCGGCGGCCGGTGCTCTTCACGGCCCTGCACATTCATCCGGTCATCGTCGGCGTGGTCTACCCTCCGCACCTGTGGTGGTGGGGCGTCTTGTGGTACATCGCGATCCTCGCAGGCACCGCGCTCGTGCGTGCCGTACCTCTCTACCTCGAGCGGCCGGCCGGGCTCGGCTTCTGCGCGCTCGCCACGATGGTCGCGGTCTCCACGCCGTCGCCGGAGATGTGGGGCTGGCTGCCGGTCATGCTGTCCCTCAAGCTCGTGCTCGCACATGCCGTGCAGGAGGAACCGTATCGGCCGGTGCGTGGGGGCGAAGGCGGCAGCCGACGTTCGCGCTGATTGCGCGACGGCTGAACCTCCTTCCTGCGCGACACGAATACGGGCACGACCTCCATGTACGGCTTTGCTCTCGTGGGGAAGGTAGTCTCACCCCGGCATTCTGCTCTCGCCGGTCTTCGCCATCATCTTCCTCGTCGTGCTGACCACCGGAATCGTGGGCCTCGCCAGAAACCGGCCGACCTGGCTGCGATTCCGCAACCGGAAGGTTGCGACGTGGGTGACCGTTGCGTCCGCGGTCGGCTTCTTCGTCACGGGTGGCATGGCGAATGCCGTGATCTCCGGGGCCGGCGATCGAAACTCGGTGGCGGTGGCCGAGGAAGCGCCCTCGTCGACCCCCGCGCCGTTTGCGGCTCCGATTGAGTCGGAATCAAAGACATCGACGCCTACGCCCACGCATACGGATCAGGCCGCAGACCTCCTGGCGATCGTCGACGGGGACACCATTTCCACGAGTGTCGGCGACGTCAGGCTCATCGGAATCGACGCGCCTGAAGAAGGGACCTGGGGTTACGCCGAGGCGGGATCCGAGCTCGACTCGTTCCTTAGGGCCGGGTCACTGACGCTCGTTGCGGTCGAAGGCCGCGACGACGCCGATCAGTATGGCCGACTCTTGCGGTACGTGATCGTGAACGGGCGGGACGCCCGGACGCACATGATCAACACCGGGTGGGCGATCGCGAAGTACGACGGTCGCGACGGGTATGGCTTTCATCCGCGCGAGAAGGACTACGTCGCCGCTGACGCCGCTCATCAGATGCCGGCGGAACCCGCGCCTGAGCCGCCTCCCGCCCCAGAGCCTCCCCCCGCCGCGCCGGTGACCGACGCGCGCTTCGGCACGTGCGGCGAGGCGAACGACAACGGCTACGGGGACTATCAGCAGGGCGTCGATCCCGAATACCACTGGTACCAGGATCGTGACGGCGACGGGTGGGTCTGCGAGCGCTGAGTAGCGAGGGTGCGGAGCACTCGAGTCGAAACGCAGCGGCCTACTGCCCCATCGCCCGGATCGCATTCGCCCGGCGGACCATGCTCGGGAGAAGGAAGAGGTCCACGACCCACCAGATCGCCGCCGCGAGGATCATTGGGATCCCGATCAGCAGGATCGACAGCAGCCACCCTCCCCACCACAGGACGTTGAAGAGGATCGCCGAGGGGATGAGTCCGAGGTAGAAGCGGTGGGCCGCCACTCCGCCGAGAAGAAGGAGGAAGAGGTAGGCCATCCCGACCTCTTTCGCGGGTGTCCCGACAAGGGGAGCGGGTGGGGCGAACGGTCCCCACTGCACCCCGTCCCACCACCGCAGCGCTCCCGTGGGACCCGGATACCACCCGGCGGGCGCAGCCTCCACGAGGGGAGTCATCGGCACGGTTGCGACAGTGGCCGTCGCGCGCGGCGGCGGCAGGTAGGGATCGAGCGCCTCGTACTCGGCGGTCGCGCTCGGCGCGCCGACGACATCGGCCGACCAGCTCGTCCCGTCCCAGAATCGCTTGCCTCCCGCGGGAACGTCGTACCAGCCGGCGGGTGGCGTGGGGGGAGGGTTCATCGTCGGGATCCTTCGCTCGGCGTCGCCGGTGGCGCGCCCGCCCAGGGTAACTCTCGAAGCTCTCCGTGTCCGGGGGTGCAGAGCATCTTCCGGGCTGACGCGGGGGCTCTTGCGACTCGGGCCTAGTGGATCGTCTCGCCGCGCTCGAGCATGGCGACATACTGTGCGACGCGCGCAGCGCGCGACTCCGGCCGCTTGAGGTTGCTGATCCGGAACGACATCGCGAAGCGGTTCTGCGCTGACTGGGCGGCGAACGCGGCGGCGATGGCGGGGTCGGCGTCCAGAGCTGCCTGGAGTTCGGCCGGGACGTCGCCGTCGCTCTGGCGATACGCGGCGTCCCAGCGCCCGTCGGCTTTCGCGCGGTCGATCTCGCGCTGCCCGGCGGGGCGCATCCGTCCCTCGGCGATCAGACGCTCGGCATGCGCGATGTTGACCTTCGACCAGACTCCGCGCGGCCGACGCGGCGTGAACACCTGAAGGAAGTAGTCCGCGTCGAGCGACAGCTTCTGACCGTCGATCCATCCGAAGCACAGCGCGGCGTCGAGCGCCTCGGCATAGGAGATGCCGGGCTTCTTCGAGGCCGTCTTCCGCACGCGAAGCCGCACGCCCTCGGGGCCGGGATCGGACTCGAGCCAGCGCTCCCACTCCTCGACGGTGTCGACGTGGAGCTCGGGCTTGTCGGAGGTCGCGACCATGGTTGCAGGGTAGACGCGGGGTCGGACGTTGCGGGCGTTTCGACTCGCTGCGCTCGCTCAACGACCGGGGGTGGGCTGTGGTCGCTCGACGACCGGGGCGCTGCGCTCGCTCAACAGCCGGCGTGGGGGCTACTGCGCGTCGCGCTTGGCCTGACGGCGCGCGCCCTGCGCGATGCGGGAGGCGTCGCGCTTCTGCCCGCCGGTGGTCTTCTGATGTTCGCGGCCGCCGCCGGCGTCGGTGACCGACCCGACGGACGACGTCACGGACTCGGGCCCGGTCCAGCGTCCCTCGCGCGCCATCGCCAGCCGTTCCTGCTTGAGCTGCTCCGCCTGCTCGTGAGCCACCACGGCGAGGCGCTCCGACACCCGCGACAGCGCCTCTTCGAACGAATGGGAGCGGGGCGGGCGTGGACGCGACGGCGGGAGTCGAACCCGCAACGCTGCCGGATATGAGCCGGAGCCCGGGACCGCCCGGATCGCCGCGATGTCCTCGACGCTACGTGAGCCCCGCGACATCCGCCAGGAATGTGAAGGAGAGTGTCAGGGTGTGACGGTGTGTTGCGCGGTCATCGACCGGGCGGGCGGCGGAGGGGGAGCGTCGAGGGCGCGCAGCATCCGATCCAGAACCTCCCGCAGCTCGGAACGCGACGGCTCGGCGAGGTCGGTGGTGTAGTCGACGCCGGCGGGGATCCACGACAGGCCGTACATGGTCTCGCGGAAATCGGCGCCACCGACGGGCCAGCGCGTGTGCGTGGCATCCTCTTCTGTCGCCCCCTGCCCCCAGATGCCGAAATGCTCCTTCATGACGTCGAACGGCAGGTCGATGACGGCGTCGGCTTCGACCGGCTGGCGGGTCCATGAGCGAGCGACGAGGATGAAGCCCTCGATCTCCTCCGGCGTCAACGGCCGCGGCTCGAAGAGCACCCGGGTGTGCTCGACCCGCGCGAGCCGGTCGACGCGGAAGGTGCGCCAGTCGTCGCGCTCCAGATCCCAGCACAGCAGATACCAGTGCCGGTCGGCGGGGGCGAGGGCGTGCGGCTCGACGCGGCGTCGGGTCTCCGCCCCGGTCATCGAGGTGTAGTCGAATCGCACGCGCTCGTGATCGCGGATCGCCAGCGCCAGTTCGCCGAGCACCTCGCTCGACACCGCCGCTCCCGACTGGATGCCTGCCGGCTGCACCGCGTCGGCGAGGGCGTTCACGCGGCGTCGAAGGGGCGCCGGCAGCACCTGCTCCAGTTTGGCCAGTGCGGTGAGGGTCGTCTCGGGTCCGCTGACCAGACGCTGGGATGCCGCGACGCGCAGCCCGATCGCCATGGCGACGGCCTCCTCGTCGGTGAGGAGGAGAGGGGGCACGGCGCTCCCCGCTTCGAGGCGGTAGCCGCCCGCGATGCCGGGTGTGGACTCGATGCGGTAGCCGAGGTCGCGGAGGCGCTCGACGTCGCGTCGCACCGTGCGCTCGGTCACGCCCAGCCGGGCCGCGAGTTCGGTGCCCGGCCAGTGGCGATGCGTCTGCAGCAGATTCAACAAAGCGAGCGCGCGGGTCGTCGTGTCGGACATGCGTCGATTCTGCCGGCTCTCGCGGACAGGATCTGTCCGGGTTCCCTCCTACCGTCTTCCCATGGCGAACGAACCGATCATCGAAGCGCGGGGGCTCACCAAGCGCTTCACCGTGAAAAAGAAGACCGTGGCGGCGGTCACCGACCTCTCGTTCGAGGTGCAGCGCGGCGAACTCGTCGCATTCCTCGGGCCCAACGGCGCCGGCAAATCGACCAGCCTGCGCATGCTCACCACCCTCATCCCGCCGACGTCGGGCACCGCGCGCGTCGTCGGCCACGACATCCTCCGCGACCCCGCGGGCGTCCGCGCCCGTATCGGATACGTCGGTCAGCTCACCAGCGGCAGTTACTCCCAGCGCGCGCGCGACGAGCTGCTGAGCCAGGGTGCCTTCTACGGGATGGGCCGGGCCGCGGCATCCGCTCGGGCAGACGAACTGATCGAATCGCTTGATCTGTCGGGGTTCGCGGCCCGCTCCGTGCAGCAGCTCAGCGGCGGGCAGAAGCGGCGCCTCGACATCGCGCTCGGACTCATGCACGCGCCGCCGCTGATCTTCCTCGACGAACCGTCGACGGGCCTCGATCCGCAGAGTCGCGCGAACCTCTGGCAGCACATCCTCGACCTGCGCGAACGCTTCGGCACGACGATCTTCCTCACCACCCACTACCTCGAGGAGGCAGACCGCTACGCCGAGCGCGTCATGGTCATGGACAAGGGTCGCGTCATCGCCGACGACACCGCCGCACGCCTGAAGGCCGAGCTCGCGGGCGATGTGCTGACCTTCGGTTTCCGGACAGCGGATGCCGCGGAGCGCGCGCTTCCGGTCCTTGCGGCGCTCAGCGCGCGGGACGTGCGGCGCGTCGAGGGGAGCGATGCCGCGGATCTCGCCGTCACGGTGCCGGAGGGTGACCTGCTGCTACCGCGCGCGGTGCGCGAGCTCGACGCCGCGGGCATCGAGGTGGTGCGGGCGACCGGGGTACCCCCGACGCTCGACGACGTGTTCCTCAGTCTCACGGGGCGCACGCTCCGCGACGCCGACCAGCCGGCGGACCACGCTGAAGAGGAGGCGCCCGAGGGCGCCGCCGGTGACGACCAGGCCGCTCGGGCCGCAACCGAAGGAGTGGTGCGATGAGCACGCAGATCAGTCAGTCCCTGGCATCCGATCGTCCTGACACCGTGGTGCGACCGAACGTCGCCCGGGACACGTGGAATGTGCTGACGCGGGAGCTCCGGCCGACGCTCCGCGACCCGTTCACGGTGATCTTCAGCCTCGTGCAGCCGCTGGTGTTCCTGGGGCTCTTCGCGCCGCTGCTCGTGGGGCAGTCGGGCGAGCCGGTGAGCGAGACGCTTAGGTGGTTCGTGCCGGGCGTGCTGGTGATGATCGTGCTGTTCGGCACCGGGGCGACCGGGTCGAACCTCCAGTACGAGATGATGACCGGCTCGCACGAGCGGACGCTGGTGGCGCCGATCTCGCGGGCATCGCTGCTGGTCGGGCGGGCACTGAAGGAGACGGTGCCGATCGTGGTGCAGGCGATCATCATCGTGCTGATCGCGCTGCCGTTCGGGTTCCCGGTGAACGTCGCCGGGATGGTCGTGGGGATCCTGCTGCTCGCGGTCTTCGGCGTGGGGCTCGGGTCGCTGTCGTACACGCTCGCGATCAAGACGAAAGACCGCGAGTGGCTCTTCTGGGGCGTGCAGCAGACGCTGATCTTCCCGCTGCTGATCCTCTCGGGCGTGCTGCTGCCGCTCGACGACGGGCCGGCGTGGATGCGGGCGGTCGCGACGGTGAACCCGATCAACTGGGTCGTGCAGGCCGAGCGGGCGCTGTTCGCCGGTGACCTCGGGGCGCCGGTGGTGCTGTGGGGCTGGGTCGCGGCGGTGCTGCTGGCCGCGGTGGGTCTCGCGGTCGGTGTGCGCGCGATGCGCAGGAGCGACTGACGGGGTCGGGCTGGACCTAACTCCTGCAAAACCGGCCGGTGTCGGGCTGGGCGGGGCCGTTCGGGCCTCGCGGCGTCGATTCTGCAGGAGTTGGGGTCGGGGCGCGGGGGTGTGCGACAGGCAAGACGTCCGCCCGCACGCCCGCGCCCGTTCCCCCGTCACCTTCCGCCCCGGTGGTGGGCGTTTTGGGGGCGGAAGGTGACGGGGGAGCGGTGGGGCGGTGTCTTCCCCGTCGAGTCCTGCCCCTCGCCGGGGCGTTTTGGGGCGGAACGTGACGGGGGAGCGGTGGGGCGTCCGCCCGCGCGTGCGGTGAAGGGGCGCCCGGCGGTTAGCGGCGGGCGGAGTCGACCATCGAGGTTGCCGCACCGGGCGTCGTGACCGAGGCGGCCGCGCTGCGCGGCCAGGTCCACGCGGTGCGCAGGATGAACGCCAAGAGGAGCAGCTCGATGCCGATCGAGATGGCGTAGAACGCCGCCCACTCCCACGTCGAGCCGGCCGCGTTGAAGATCGAGTAGGGGATCAGGAGCGCGGCGACCACGAGGTTGACGGCGCGGTTGAGGCGGGCCGGCAGGGTCATGGAGAGGACGACCATCACCGCGGGGATCGAAACCGACACGAGGAAGATCGTCACAAGAGTCGAGCTGATGTCGAAGCGCCAGATGAATCCGTCGGTGATGCCGTCGATCACCCCCGGCTTGTAGAAGTTCAAGATGTCGACGTAGACGTACAGGAACACGAAGCTCGTCCAGGCGGCGGTGAGCTTCGCGCGGACGGACATCGGGACGCTGTCGAGCATCGGGCGGCGCGTGGCGGTGGCGGTCATCAGGTCATCCTTTGTGTGGTCGGAAACGATCGTACGCTGTACGTCGTACACCGTACTATGACTCGTACGCTGTACGGTGTCAAGCGAGGAGAGGAGATCCGTGCCCGAGAGCGACGACGCCGCGGCCGTGGCATCCGCAGGTCTGAACAAGCGACGGGTGGTGCTCGAGGCGATCCGGCTCGCCGATGCCGAAGGCGTGCACGGGCTGAGCATGCGGCGGCTCGCCACCGCCCTGGGTGCGGGCGCGATGTCGCTCTACCACTACGTCGCGAACAAGGACGAGCTGCTCGACGCCATGGTCGACGTCGTCTTCGAGGAGATCGAGCTGCCGCGCGAGGACGCCCCCTGGCAGGAGGCGATCCGGGAGCGGGCGCTCTCGGCCCGCGCGGCGCTCGCGCGCCACCGGTGGGCGATCGGTCTGCTCGACACGCGGACGGCACCAGGCCCCGCGAACCTCCGCCACCACGAAGCGGTCACCGCGTGCCTGCGGACGGCCGGGTTCTCGGTCGCAATGGCGACGCACGCCAACTGGGTGCTCGACAGCTACGTCTACGGCTACGCCCTGCAGGAGGGCGGGCTGTCTCTGAACACCCCGGATGACTTCGCCGAAGCGATCGACGGAACCTATCTGCCGCAGCTGCCCGCCGACGAGTTCCCCTACCTCAACGAGTCAGCCGCGACGCTGGCCGCCTCGGGCTACGACCCCGCCGAGGAGTTCCTCTTCGGCCTCGATCTCATCCTCACCGGGCTCGAGGCGCGGCGCGGGGAGGCGTAGCGCGGGCTTCCCCCGACAGCTTCGGCCGTCTCGCGCGGCGAATCGCGGCTGAAGGTGACGGGGGAGGCGAGGGGTTCGCCACGTGTGCGGGCGCGATCACGCGGCCCGCGGCCGATACCGCAGCAGCACCACACCGTTGCCGAAACACCGCTGGTCGAGCAGCTCGAGATCCAGTCGGATGCCGGTGGGCAGACCCGGCTTCCCGCCGCCGACCGAGACCGGCGCGGCGTAGAGCTGCACCTCGTCCACGACCCCGGCGCGCAGCGCATGACCCGCGAGATCGGCGCCGCCGATCAGGAGGTCGCGGTCGGCGGCATCCTTCATCCTCAGCACCGCATCCGCGTCGAAGGTGCGCTCGATGCGGGTGCGGGCCGTCGACGCCTGGGCCAGGGTGGTCGAGTGGACGACCTTGTCGGTGTCGGTGAACGCGGCCGCGAAGGCGGCGAGGGCGGGAGACCGCGCGGCAAAGGAGGGGTCGACCTCCCAGACCGACATCTTCTCGTAGAGACGCCGCCCGTAGACGAGGGTGCCGATGGACTCCATCAGTTCGGTGTGCGCGGCGAAGACGTCATCGCCCGGTGGGAGGAAGTCGAAGGCGCCATCCGGGTCTTCGATGAAGCCGTCCAGCGACACGTTCGTCGTGTAGATCAATCTCGCCATGAGCCACCTCCTCGCGCCGGCGCTCAGGCTACTCCTCGGCACCCTTACGGGCCGCGACCTCGGCGGCCTAAAGTGAGTCGCACCGACGCGAGGAGGCGCAAACGCGATGACCGATCGGAACGGGGACGTGACGAGAGAAGTCGACAGCGCGATCGAGCGCGCCCTTGACGGGGTCGGCCTCCGCGCGGGTGAGGGAGGCACGACCACAGGTCTGACGCACCTTCAGGAGGTGACGGCGGTCGAAGCCGGTGATGCGGGAGGCGGCGCGGACGGGGAGTGACCCGCGACGCGCGTCAGCGCCCCGCGAGCCACTCCCGCGCCGCGTCGACGTCGCTCTGCGCGAGGCCGTGACCGCCGGGGCGGACGTGCCGCTCGACCGTTGCCTCGTGCGCCTCGGCCACCTCGACCAATCGATCGACGCTCGTCGACGGCGCCATCGGGTCGGCGGCGCCGTTCAGCAGCACCAGTTCGACGGCCGACACGTCGCCGACAGGGTCGCGGTCGGCGAACGGATACATCCCGCTGAACGCCACGACCCGGTCGAGGGTCTCGGGATGCAGCAGCGAGGTCGCCAGGCCGATGTTCGCCCCGTTCGAGAACCCGGCCGCGATGATCCGCCGGTCGCCGAGCTCATAGCGCTCACGCGCCGCGTCGACGAATGCGACGAGCTCGCCCGCGCGCACGATCACGTCGTCCACGTCGAACACGCCCTCGCCCATGCGACGGAACCACCGTGTCATCCCCTGCTCGCTCACCCGTCCGCGCGGCGAGAGCACGCCGGCACCCGGCCACAGGTGCGGCACGAGCGCGGTGATCTCGCGCTCGCTGCCGCCGGTGCCGTGGAGGGTCAGCAGCACCGGGGCGTCGGGATCGCCCGGCTCGAAGACGTGCGGCCAGGCGTCGAGGTCGACCCCGTCGACCCCGCTCATGCGGCCACCTCGGGGTTGTTCTCGGTCGGCAGCGTCACCGGCTGCACGCGCGCCTCGATGGCCTCGCGCGAGGGCTCGAGCCACGGCGGCAGCTTCAGCGAGCGGCCGAGCTCGAGCAGCGGCTCGTCGATGTCGAACCCGGGGGTGTCGGTGGCGATCTCGAAGAGCACCCCGCCGGGCTCGCGGAAGTAGATGCTCGTGAAGTACTGCCGGTCGAGGATCTCGGTCACCTGGTGTCCGCGCGAGACGAGGTCGTTGCGCCACGCGAGCTGGGTCTCCTGGTCGGGCACCCGGAACGCGATGTGGTGCACGGTGCCGCCGGCGGTGAGGCCCTCGGGCGCGAGGCCCGACGCGTGCACGTCGACGAGGGCACCGGGCCCGCCGGGACCGGCGGCCAGGCGCGTGCGCCCGCCCTCCTGCTCGACGATGCGCATGCCGAGGTCGTTCACCATGAGCCCCACGGTGCCCTCCGCGTCGCGGACGGTCAGCACGCTGGAGTGCTGCCCGCGGATCGCGTACTCCGCCGGCACGCTCTGGGAGTCCCACGGGGCGCGCGGGTCGCTCTCGTTCGTGGCGACGAGCTCGATCTGCAGCCCGTCGGGGTCGCGGACGAGCAGACGCTCCTCGCTCGAGCTCGTCGAGGTGATCTTCGCCTCCGACCCGATCGACGCGAAGTGGTCGACCCACCAGCCGAGCGATCCGGCCGGCACGGAGAATGCCGTCGAGGTCGACTGCCCGGCGCCGATGCGCCCGGGCGCGATCCCGCGCCAGGGGAAGAACGTCATGAGGCTGCCGGGCCGGCCGGCCTCGTCGCCGTAGTAGAGGTGGTAGGTGCCGGGGGCGTCGAAGTTGACGGTCTTCTTGACCAGTCGAAGCCCGAGCCCGGTGATGTAGAAGTCGATGTTCTTCTGCGGGTCGCCCGCGAGTGCGGTGACGTGATGCAGACCCTGCGTGGCGGCGGTCATGATCTCTCCTGAAGTCCGATGCCGGATGATATCCATGCAAACGCATGAATCATCGATTTCATTCCAGGATGCCGCAGAGCGGCCGATCGCGACAGGTCCAGCGCGGTCCGCGGCATCCGTTAGCGTTATCGGATGGCGACGGTGACACGGCGGGGCATCCTCGCCGGTGTCGCGGCCGCCGTGGCCGGGGTGCTGGCGGTGGGCCTCGTCACCGCCGTGGTCCTCACGACCCTGCAGCTCCTTCCGGCCGGCCAGACCCCGGTGGTCGACGACACCACGATCGCGGTGCAGCTGACCGGGGCGGACGAAGCCGACGCCGGACGCGACACCCTCATGGCGTGGCTTGCCCGCGGCATCCTTGTTCTGGCGCTCGTCTGGGGCGTGATCGGCATGTTCGCCGCGCGCACCCGACTCGTGCGCAGGCCCGGGGCGGCCGCCGCTCGTGCCAGCTGGCTGGGCTCGACCCGGCCCTGGCGGGCCCGCGAGTCGACCCTCGGCCTGCTGCAGCTGGACAAATGGCTGCTGATCCTCGTGCCCGGGGCGCTGCTCGTCGGCACGCGGGCGGTGCAGACGTCGTTCCTGTCGTGGGTGCACCTCGTGATCGTGATGAGCGGATGGTGCGTGGCCGTCCTCGTGCTCCGGGCGCTCGTGGGCGCGCGGTCGCCGTGGCCGGTGCTGGCCGCCGCAGGTGGCGCGGTGGTGCTGCGCTGCGTGTGGGCGCTGATCCCGGTCGCGATCGGCGGACCCGCCGCGGCCTGGTCGGCCCTGTGGACCGAGCCGGTGCTGCGCTGGATCTACGCCCTGGTGGCGGCCCTGCTGCTGGTGTGGGTGTTCGTCGCGGCGGCCTGGGCGCTCGTGATGCAGGTGGGTGCGAAGGCCGCAACCGGATTCGTGCTGGCGGCGATCGGGGCGGGGCTCGCCCTGCCCGCCCTCGTCATCGCGCTCATCGGAGACGGGGCGGTCGCCGACGCGTGGGCGACATCGCTCGCGCCGCTCGGCGGTCTCGCGCCGGCGCCGTTCGTGTGGCTGGAGGTTCCGGTCGCAGGCGCGTGGTGGGCGGCGACGGCCGGCGGGCTGCTGTGCGTCGTCGGAGCCGTGCTGGCATTTCCGGGGCGTTCCTCCGACACGGGATCGCGTCGCGCCTGAGACTCTCGGAAAACGTACATCCGACGGTCCGCGGGATTGTCGGGGCTCCGGCCTAGGCTGAGCGCGTGACTTCGCCAGACGCCGCCGGACCCGAGCCCTCTGTTGCGCCGACGGGTGCTGATGCGCCGGCGGGGGCTTCGGTGCCGGCCGGTGCTCCGGTGCCGACGGGAGCGGACGACGGCATCGTCGCCACTCATGTGCGCCGGTCGTTCGGCGAGGTGCATGCCGTGCGCGATGTGAGCCTGCACGCCCGGCCGGGCAAGGTCACCGGCCTCGTCGGCCCGAACGGGTCGGGGAAGACCACGCTGCTGCTCATGCTGTCGTCGCTGCTCGCGCCCGATGCGGGCGAGATCCGCGTCGCGGGGATCGACCCGGTCGCCGAGCCGCAGCGCGCGCGGGCGGTCATCGGGTGGATGCCTGACGCGCTCGGCGCCTGGGGCTCGCTCACGGTGCGCGAGACGCTCGTGACCACGGGGAGGCTCTACGACCTGCCGCGCGACGAGGCGGCGGACCGGGCCGAGGCGCTCATCGACCTGCTCGACCTCCGCGCGCTCGCCGCGTCGCCGGCGCGGGTGCTCTCGCGGGGGCAGAAGCAGCGTCTCGGCCTGGCCCGCGCCCTCGTCCACAATCCGCGGGTGCTGCTGCTCGACGAGCCCGCGTCGGGCCTCGACCCCGAATCGCGGGTGCACCTGCGGGTGCTCCTGCGGCGCCTCGCCGATGACGGTCGCACCGTTCTGATCTCGAGCCACATCCTGTCCGAACTCGAGGAGCTCGTCGACGACGCGGCGTTCCTTATCGCCGGCGAGTCGGTCTCGGCCGACCGGGTCGCCGCCTCGGCGCAGCGTCAGCGGTACTGGCGTGTGCGGGTCGCCGGGGGTGATCCGGCGGCCGCGCAGGCCGCGATCGCGACGGCGCTCCAGCGGACGGATGTCACGGGCGACCGTGCCGGCGCGCTCGTCGGCTTCGCAAACGACACCGACGCCGCCGCGGGACTCGCGGCGATCGTCGCGGCGGGCGTCGCGGTGGTGGAGTTCGCCCCGTCGACGGGCCGGCTCGAGCAGACGCTCCTCGAGCTGAGAGAGGCGCCGGCGGCGCCGGGCGTCACATCGACCACGGGGGAGGGCGACCGATGAACGCTCAGCGCATCGCCACCATCATCCGTCTGGAATTGACCCAGCGCGTCCGCAGTGTCGCCTGGTATGTGCTGCTCGGCATCTTCGGTGTGCTGCTGCTGGGCGTCACGGCGCTGACCTTCATCTCGGTGCCGCGCGACGCGTTCCAGCAGGCGGGCAGCACCGCGTACTCGATCATCGTGTTCTTCGTGCTGCTGCTGGTGGTGCTCGTCTCGCCGACTCTGAGTGGAAATGCGATCAACGGCGACCGCGACGCGGCGACGCTCGCGCCCGTGCAGGTGACGCTCGCGACGACCACCGACATCATCGTCGGCAAGTTCCTGGCCGCGTGGGTCACCGGCCTGGCGTTCCTCGTCGTCTCGGCGCCGTTCCTCATCTTCGCCGCGGTGTTCGGCGAGGTGCGCGCCGATGTGCTGCTGGTCTCGCTGGTGATCCTCATCGTCGAGGTCGCGGTCGTCGCGGGATTGGGGGTCGCGCTCAGCGGCATCCTCGCTCGTCCCCTGTTCTCGGTGGCGGTCACCTACCTGACCGTCGCGGCGCTCGTGGTGGGAACGCCCATCGCCTTCGGCCTGGTGGGCACCGCCTTCCCGACCGAGATCGAGTCGCGTCAGCGTTATCTGCAGCCGGTGTGGAACGAGCCGATGCAGGTGCCCGAGGAATGCATGACGGCCGAGCCCGGCGCGACCACCCCGTCCCCGGAGTGCGTCGACCTCGGTTTCGGGCCCGGGGTGGAGGAGCCGGAGTACGAGTGCGGGCCGTGGATGACCTCGACCTACACATCGCCTCGCTTCGATCGGGTGTGGTGGCTGCTGGCGGCGAATCCATTCGTGATCCTCGCCGACGCGACGCCCACGGTGTGGCGCGACGGGTACCCGATCGATGCGTTCGGCGCGCTCAAGGTCGGGGTGCGGACGGCGCAGATCGCGCCCGACCCCGTGCAGGAATACGACGAGTGCGACAACGCGACGGGTGTACCCGGGGGCGATTACCCGACGTCGGAGGAGCAGGTCGCGGGCACCGTGCCCAGTTGGTTCGTGGGACTCGGCGTGCAGCTGGCGCTGCTGGCGCTGCTGATGTGGCGCGCCGCGGTGCGGACGCACACGCCGTCGCGGCGCCTGCCGCCCGGCACGCGCATCGCGTAGCGCCGCTCGCCGCGGGGGCGCCGATCAGCGGTCGACGAAACGGAAGTGCTGCGCGTTGTAACGATCGCCGTGCACGCCGATGCGCTGCGCGAGCCGATTGAGGTCGTCGCGCTCGTCCGCCGACAGCGCGACGGTCGTCGCGGCGTTGTTCTCGGCGATCCGCTCGACGCGGCGCGTGCCGGGGATTGGCACGATCCACGGCTGCTGCGCCAGCAGCCACGCCAGCGCGATCTGGCCCGGCGTCGCATCCTTGGCCGCAGCGAGCCGCGCGACCTCATCGATGAGCGCGCGGTTGGCGGTCAGGTTCTCCTTCTCGAACCGTGGGAGCGCGCGGCGCATGTCATCGTCGGCGAGCGTCGTCGACGCATCCATCGTCCCGGTGAGATACCCACGGCCGAGCGGGCTGAACGGCACGAATCCCATGCCGAGCTCGCCGACGACGGGCAGCACGTCGGTCTCGGGGTCGCGGGTCCACAGCGAGTACTCGCTCTGCAGCGCCGTCACGGGGAACACCGCGTGGGCACGGCGAATGGTCGACGCGGATGCCTCGGAGAGACCGAAGTGCCGCACTTTCCCCTCGGCGACGAGCTCGGCGACGGTTCCGGCGACGTCCTCGATGGGGACGTCGGGGTCGACGCGATGCTGGTAGAAGAGGTCGATGACGTCGGTGCGAAGCCGCCGCAGCGACTCCTCCGCGACGCGGCGGATGTGGTCGGGCCGACTGTTCACGCCGACGCTTCTGCCGTCCTGAATGTCCCACCCGAACTTCGTCGCGAGCACGACGCCGTCGCGCACCGGCGCGAGCGCCTCACCGACGAGTTCCTCGTTGACGTACGGGCCGTACACCTCGGCGGTGTCGAAGAACGTCACGCCGAGGTCGACGGCTGCACGCAGCACTCCGATCATGTCGTCACGGGTGCCGGGGTTCGGGCCGTAGCTCTGCGACATCCCCATGCATCCGAGTCCGATCGCCGAGACCTCCAGGCCCTGGCCGAGGGTGCGTGTGTGCATGGTGCTGCTCCTTCTGCGCATCCGGGCGCGCGTCCGGATTTCCTCGGACGACGCTACGCCGCAAGGCGCCGGCAGGGAAACGCGTCGACACATCGCGACGCGCGAAGAGCGTCGCGGCGCGGCATCCGCCCGTGCACCCACGCGGGTGTCGGTGACCGGTGGCAGGCTCGGCGCATGACGAGATTCGCGATCGACGCGCCGACGGCGCTGCGGCTCCTGGCCGACGAGAGGGATGTCGCGGGCGCGCACTCCCTCGTCGCGCCGGCGATCATGCGCTCCGACGCCCTGCGATTGGTCTACGGCGAGGTGCGGGCAGGACGCCTCGATGACCGCGCGGCGAAACGCACGCTCGAGGCGCTGGCATCGCAGAAGGTGCGGGTGAGCGCGGGGAGTGCACCCTCGCGGGCGGGAGGGCTCAGACGAAGCGGACCCAGTTCGCCCCGCGGCCCGTCTCGACCCGCTCGAGGAGGTCGAGGGCGTCGCCGTCGACGGCGTACAGCGACACGGTCGTCGAGCGCTCGCCCGCGGCGACGAGGAAGCGTCCGTCGGCGCTCAGCGCAAAGCCGCGCGGCTGCGGCTCGGTCTCGAAGAACCGGGTCGGCGCGGTGACCCCGCCATCGGCACCCACCGCGACCGCGGCGAGGGTGCTCTCGGTGCGCTCGGTCGCCCAGAGGTACCGCTCGTCGGCGCCGAAGTGCAGGTCGGCGCCCCAGGTGAGGTGCCCCGCCATCGGGTCGGCGCCGAAGGTGCTGTGCGTCAGATCCTTCGACGGATCGAACGCCGGCGCTGCGCCGGCGAGACGCAGTGTGCCGTCGGAGGTGTCACGGGCGTAGTGCAGCACCTCGCCCGAGAACTCCGTCAGCACGTACACCGCGTCCTGCGCGGCGTTCAGCACGAGGTGGCGCGGGCCGCTCCCCTCGGGGGCGGCGACCGTCTCGGGGGTGAGCGGAACGAGCGAGAGGTCGTCGTCGAGCGCGTACTGCGCGACGAGGTCGTCGCCGAGCGACACGAAGTACGCGAACCGCCCGTCGGTGCTCGGCAGCACCGCGTGGAGGTTCCGGAACTCCACGCGGCTCACCGGCTCGCCCACCACGCCGTCGTCGACGCGGCAGCTGATGCCGTAGCCGCCGCTGTAGGCGGCACCGAGCAGGCCCGTTCCGTCGCGGGTCAGCGCGAGGTAGTTCATGCCGCCGTCCGGGAGGTCGAGGCGCGAGCGCCGCTCCAGCCGACCGGTGTGCCTGTCGAGTGCGAGGGTGAGGATGCCGGCGGGCTCACCCTCGGTCGCCCCCTTCACTCCCGCGTAGACCAGGTCGCGTTCCGCATCGACGGCGAACGTCGAGCAGCCGGTGAGCCCCTCCGTGACGGCGAGCCGCGTCATCCGCTCGTCTTCGAACCGGAAGACGCTGATCGAGCCGTCACCGGCGTTTGCAACGAGGACGAGCGCAGAGTCGGTCATCCTCCGATCGTAGGCGCAGGGTCGCGGCGGCTCGAGGGGTGGTCCCTGCTGCATGTCCGAGCCCCGACCTAGACTTGACGGGCAATGACTGACGTCTCTCCGGCCGCGCGTCCCGCGGCATCCGTCCCCCTCATCGTCGACGGCGATCGCGGGCCCCGACCGGGCTCCGGCGCCCGTGTCGACGAAGACCTGCTCGCCGGCCTCAACCCCGAGCAGCGCGAGGCGGTGACCTACCGCGGTCAGGCGCTCCTCATCGTCGCCGGTGCCGGATCGGGCAAGACCAGCGTGCTGACGCGGCGCATCGCGTCGCTGCTGCGCAACAAGGAGGCGTGGCCGAGCCAGATCCTCGCGATCACCTTCACCAACAAGGCCGCCGGCGAGATGCGCGAGCGTGTGCATCAGCTGGTCGGCGACCGGTCGCAGGGCATGTGGATCTCGACGTTCCACTCGGCGTGCGTGCGGATCCTGCGGCGCGAGGCCGAGCAGTTCGGGTTCACCAGGTCGTTCACGATCTACGATTCCGGCGACTCGCGCGCGCTCGTCAAACGGCTGGTGAAGGAGCACGAAGCGGATGCGTACGGGCTGACCCCCTCGGCGGTGCAGAGCAAGATCTCCAAGCTCAAGAACGAGCTCGCCGACGCGGAGTCGTACGCCCGCTCGGCGAACATGAACGACCCGGCCGAGCGGGTCTTCTGCGCCGTGTTCGCCTCGTATCAGCGCGAGCTGCAGCAGGCGAATGCCTTCGACTTCGACGACCTCATCGCCCAGACGGTGTACCTGTTCCGGGCGTTCCCGCAGGTCGCGGATGTGTATCGCCGGCGGTTCCGGCACATCCTCGTCGACGAGTATCAGGACACCAACCACTCGCAGTACGCGCTGATCCACGAGCTGACCCGGGCGCCGGGGTCGGATGGCGGCCCCATCGCCGAGTCGGGCGGCATGATGATCTTCGACGCGCCGGCGACCGAAGAGGCGGCGTCGCTGACGGTCGTCGGTGACTCCGACCAGTCGATCTACGCGTTCCGCGGCGCGGACATCCGCAACATCAGCGAGTTCGAGCGCGACTTCCCGGGCGCGAAGGTGGTGCTGCTCGAGCAGAACTACCGGTCGACGCAGAACATCCTGTCGGCCGCGAATGCGGTGATCAGCCACAACTTCGACCGCAAAGACAAACGCCTGTGGACCGACGTCGGTGCCGGCGAGAAGATCGTCGGCTTCACCGGGTACTCGCAGCACGACGAGGCGCAGTTCGTCGCCGACGAGATCGAGGTGCTGCACAAGGGCGGGGTGCCGTACGACCAGATGGCGGTGTTCTACCGCACCAACTCGCAGTCGCGTGCGCTGGAGGAGATCTTCATCCGCGCGGCCGTGCCGTACAAGATCATGGGCGGTACGAAGTTCTACGAGCGCGCCGAGATCAAAGACGCCCTGGCGTACCTCGTCGCCGTGGCGAACCCCGCCGACGAGATGGCGATGCGGCGCATCATCAACCGTCCGCGCCGCGGCATCGGGGATGTCACGATCGAGACGATCAGCCGGTACGCCGCCGACGAGCAGATCACCTTCCGCGACGCGCTGGGCAATGCGTCGGCGCTCGGAGTGGGGCCGAAGATCCAGGCGGCGATCGCGCACCTGGATGCGGTTCTCGCCGAGGCATCCGATCTCATGCTGCCCGCATCGGGCGAGCTGCCCCCGCCGACGGCCGTTGCCGACGGCCTGCAGCTGCTGCTGACCAAGAGCGGGTACTACGACGCGCTGCGCGCGAGCCGCGACCCGCAGGACGAGGCGCGGGTGGAAAACCTCGACGAGCTCGTCGCGGTCGCCCGCGAGTTCGCGCGCAACAACCCCGAGGGGACGATCGTCGACTTCCTCACCGAGGTGGCGCTGGTCTCGGACGCCGATGATCTCGAGGATGCCTCGGGGTCGGTGTCGCTCATGACGATGCACACCGCGAAGGGCCTCGAGTACGACGCGGTCTTCGTCACCGGTGTGGAAGAGGACCTGATCCCGCACCGGATCTCGGCCGGCGAGCCGGGCGGTCCGCAGGAGGAACGGCGGCTGTTCTACGTCGGCGTCACCCGAGCGCGCAAACGGCTGTACCTGACGCTGGCGATGACGCGTGCGCAGTTCGGCGAGGTGTCGGTGGCGATGCCGAGCCGGTTCCTGCAGGAGATCCCGTCGGATCTGCTCGACTGGCGGCAGTCGCCGGGCGACGTCAACTCGCGCGGCGGCACCCAGTCGCGGGCGCTCAACGCGCGGCGCGGCGGGTCGGGGTCGGGATTCGGCGGGTCGGGCCGGCGGTACGGAGACGACCTGGTGCCGAAGTCGACGTCTCTGGAGAAGTTCGCCAATCGCATTCCGGCGAAGGTCCGCGACAACGGCGATATGGAGCTGGCGCCGGGCGATCGCATCCGTCACGACGATTTCGGCGAGGGCCGCATCGACGCGATCACCGGTGAGGGCGCGAAGCGCGTGGCGCACGTGCGCTTCGAGAAGGTCGGCATGAAGAAGCTGTTGGTGAAGATCGCGCCGATCGCGAAGCTGTAGGCGCGTGCCGCCCCCCCGCGGCGTCGTGAGCCGGACGCGCGCCCGCGCTTATGGCGCGACCCGTCAGATTCTGCGGCGCGGGCCGTTTGCGGGCCGCGTTTTCTGACGGGTCGCGTGGACGGGTCCGCGACCCGTCAGAATCTGCTGCTCGTCGCGGTCCTGGGCGACGTTTTGTGACGGGTCGCGGGGGAGAAGTCGGGCGCGGCCCGCAGGGCCGCCGCGTAGGCTGGCACGATGGCACTCTTCGGGCGACGTAAGAAGACCGACGACCACAGCGACGACGCGGACGCGCAGACGGGAACGCCCGACCCCAAGGCTCCCGAGACCGACGTCGACGTCGCGGAGGCACCCGGGCTGGCCCCGCGCGACGGCGAGGACGACGCGGCGGGCGGCGACGCGGCATCCGCTGCCTCACCCGGCGAGGAACCCGTTCCGCACGTGAACATCTCGGTCTCGACCTACGGTGCGCCCCGCGCCGCTGCCAGCCCGCCGACGGCGCAACCCGCCCCAGGTACCCCGGCCCCGGCCCCCCGCGCCCCCGGCCCGGCCGAGGCGCCCGCGCCGACGCAGACCGTCCCGGGGCTCCCCGACAACGGTCTGGTCATCCAGGCGCTGCGGGGTCTTCCCGAGAAGCCCGAATCGCTCGACCTGATCCACGTCGCCCGGCAGCTCCTGCAGGGCCAGCTGTTCCTGCGGATCAAGGGCGACGCCCGCCAGCTGCTGTCGGAGGGGGCGCAGCTTCCCCTCGCCATCGCGACCGTCGGCGACAAGCAGTACGTGCTGGCCTTCAGCGGCGGTGCTGCGCTGCAGGCAAGCGTCGCATCGGACGGTGACCAGGGCACGTCCGCGGTCGCGCAGCCTGCGGCGACCGTGCTCCGGCACGTGCTCTCCGGTTCCTACGCCGGCATCATCATCGACCCGTCGTCGGCGCCCGCGCGCGCGGTCATTCCGCGGGAACTCATTGAGCGGATGCTCGACCAGGCCGACCCCAACGCCCTGGTGAAGCACCTCCTCGCGGGACCGCGCACGGCGGCGACCGGCGCCGACGTCGTCGCGGCGCTGCCCGGCGCGCGGCTCTGGGTGGCGGTGAACGAGACGCCGGACGGCAAGGTGGGTGTCGCCGAGGCTCGGGCGAACGGTGAGCGGCTGCTGCAGGTGTTCACGCACCCGCTCGAGGTGGCGGCGATCGGCCGCGGTGACAAAGCCGCCCCGATCACGGTCGACCGGCTCGGCGCCGCGCTCGCCGCGGACGCCGCGCTCGCCGGCATCCTCGTCGATGCCGCCGGTCCCTGGATCCGGCTCGACCGCGAGGAGCTCGCGCTGATCCTCCCCTGACGCGCAGGGGGGTCACGCGCTAGCGTCGCATGCATGGCGAGCCCCTTCACGATGCTGACCGTTCCGGGGCCCGCGGGCGACCGCGAGGTGCGCCTGTCGAACCCCGACCGTGTGCTGTGGCCCGCGCTCGGGATCACCAAGCGCGAGCTCGCCGAGTACCTGATGACGGTGTCGGGTCCGTTCCTCGCCGCGAACGGCAACCGGCCGGTCTCGCTCGAGCGTTTCCCCGAGTCGGTCGAGGGGGAGCGGTTCTACTCCAAGAACCCGCCGAAGGGCACGCCCGATTACGTCGAGGCGGTGACCGTCCGGTACAACAGCGGGCGGCGCCATCCGCAGATCGTGCTCACCGAGCCGGCCGCGGTGGTGTGGGCGGCGCAGATGAACACGATCGTGTTCCACCCCTGGGCGTCGCTGACGACGAACACCGACAACCCCGTCGAGCTGCGGATCGACCTCGACCCGCAGCCGGGCACCGACTTCGCCGACGCCGCCGCGGTGGCGCCTGCCCTCCGCGAGGTGCTCGCCGAGGCGGGACTCACGGCCTACCTGAAGACCAGCGGCAATCGCGGCATCCATGTCTTCTGCCCCATCGAGCCGGAATGGGAGTTCCTCGATGTCCGCCATGCCGTGATCGCCGCCGGGCGGGAGCTCGAGCGCCGGATGCCCGACCGCGTGACCACGAACTGGTGGAAGGAGGAGCGCGGCGAGCGCATCTTCATCGACTTCAACCAGGCCAACCGCGACCGCACCATGGCGGGGGCGTACAGCCCGCGGGCGCTCGCCGGGGCAACCGTGTCGACGCCGATCACCTGGGACGAGCTGGCGGATGTCGACCCGGGCGCGTTCACGGTGCGTTCGGTGCCGGAGCGGCTGGCGAGAATGGGCGACCCGTGGGAGGGGATGCTCGAGGCACCGGGGCGCATCGACGTGCTGCTGGAGTGGTGGCAGCGCGACCTCGACGAGGGGCTCGGCGAGCTGCCCTTCCCGCCCGACTTCCCGAAGATGCCGGGCGAGCCGCCGCGGGTGCAGCCGAGCCGGAAGAACGAGGCGAACTGGCCGAAGGAGTAGCGGGCGCCGCTGCCGGGGCGCCTCCGCTTCGCCTGACGCGAAGTGTGGCGCGGGTTCGCGCTTCGCGACAGGCGGAGGCGTGGATGCGGGCGTGCTCACGCTTCGCTTGTCACGAATCGTCGGGCAGGGGCGCGCTTTGTGACGGGTGAAGCTCGGGTGGTCGGCGTACGGGAGCAGTGCGGGATGCCGCGGCCCGGCGTCGCGCAGCAGTCGCCCACACGCGCGTGCCTGGCTTCGCCCGTCACGTTCGGCCCCCGGAGCGAGCGAAATGGGGCGGATGTCGTCGGGAGAGCGGGAAGGGTCTCGCTTCGCCCGTCACATTCGGCCCTCGGAGCGGCGGAAAACGGGCGGATGTCGCCGGGGGAGCGGATGCCGGGGCGGAAGGTTGCACGAAGATTGCGCGGCGTGGAGCGACCCGGTGGGCGCGCAACGGTCCTCGTAGCGTCGGCGCGTGCCGGATGACCCGGCACCCCGAACCGCAAAGGACCACCCATGCACACTGCACCCGCACCCGCTCACACCGACGGCCACGCCGACGGCACTGAGGCGTCGACGCCGCTTCAGCGCCGCCTCGCCGCGGCCGCCGCAGCGGCGCTGCTCGCCGCCGTCACGCTCACCGGCTGCACCTTCTCGCTCGGCGCCTCGGGCGCCGAGCCGGCGCCCGCCACGACGACAGACCCCGCGCCGGCGCAGACGACCGACACCGGCACCGACACCGGAACCGGCACCGGCACCGCCGACCCCGGGGGAACCCGCCCGGCCGGCGGAGACGTAGGGTTCATCGAGACGGAGGCCGGCGCGATCGCGCTGTTCCAGGACCGCTGGTACGACAACTTCTGCGGCAGCGTGAACATCGCGATGGGCGACGAGAACTGCGTCGGCATCGCCATCGAGGCCCTCGAGATGATCGACGGCGCGGCCGATCGAGCAGCCGCCGCCGGGGCCGACGACGAGCTCCTCGCCGCGGCGACCGCCGCAGAAGACGCCGCCGCCGCCTTCCGCGCCGCGGCGTGCGACGTGTCGACCTCCGACACCTGCGTCGGTCCGACCGACGACTTCACCGACGCCGTCCGCGCCTACGGCGACGAACTCACTGAACGGCTGGCCGCACAATGAACGCCCGCCCCGCACCCACCGCCCGAACCGCACGCAACGCCCGTCCCGAACACACCGCACCAACCGCACACCCCGCACCCCCTCGTGCAACCTCGGATTGCACGAACATTGCACGGCCGGATCGGCTCGCTCCGGCATCCGATTCCGTCCGTAACTTCGGCGACATGAACACCACCGCACCTTCTCGTCGCACTCGCTCACGGCTTCTGCCGGCCGGTGCGGCCATGCTCACGACGACCGCTCTGGCCCTCACCGGGTGCATGAGCTTCGTCACTCCCGAAGCCGCCGAGCCCGCGGGCGTCGGCTTCGACGACATCCAGACGGCGACCATCCAGATCGAGGCCGTCGGCACCTTCGTCTCCCCCGAGATGGGCGGCTACGAAGCGGCCGGTCGCGGCTCGGGCTTCCTCATCAGCGAGGACGGCCTGGCCGTCACCAACAACCACGTCGTGGTCGGCGCCGGCACGCTGAAGGTCTGGCGCGGCGGCGACACGAGCGAGACGCTCAACGCCAAGGTGCTCGGCTCGTCGGAGTGTCTCGACCTCGCGGTCATCCAGCTGCAGGACGACGACTACCCGCACTTCACCTGGCGGGAGGGTGAGATCACCACCGCGACCGACGTGTACGCGGCGGGCTTCCCGCTCGGTGACCCGGAGTTCACCATGACCCGCGGCATCGTGTCGAAGGCCGACACGGCGGTCGACACCCCGTGGGCCTCGCTCGACCACGTGATCGAGCACGACGCGCGCATCCGCGGCGGCAACTCCGGGGGTCCGCTGATCGACGCCGAGGGGCGACTGGTCGGGGTGAACTACGCCGGCAACGACCAGTACGACCAGAACCTCGCCATCCACCGCGACGAGGTGCAGAAGGTCATCGAGCAGCTGAGCGAGGGTGAGAGCGTGCTGAGCCTCGGCATCAACGGCACCGCCCTCATGACCGAGGAGGGCGAGGGGCTCGGCATCTGGGTCAACTCCGTCGCCTCCGGGTCGGCGGCCGACACCGCCGGCGTCGCGCCCGGCGACCTCCTCACCAAGATGGAGGGCGTCTCGGTGGGCGTCGACGGCACCATGGCCGACTACTGCGACGTGCTGCGCACGCACGGCCATGACGCCACGCTGTCGGTGGAGCTGTACCGCCCCGCCGAGGGCGTCTACTACACCGGGCAGTTCAACGGCGAGCCCGTCGAAGCGGTCTCGGTGGCCACGCAGGCCGGCGCGAGCTCGGGCGGCGGGGGAACCGGCGGGTCGGGCGGTTCGGGAGCCGTTTCGGCCGAGGAGTACGTCTCGATCGTGGATGACACGGGGAGCGTCACGGTCGATGTGCCGGCCGCCTGGGGCGACCTCGACACCTCGGTCTACACCGATCCGCGCGGCGGTCAGTGGGCACGGATCGATGCCAGCACGGATGTCGCGGCGTTCGCGTCGGGCTGGTCGGTGCCGGGGGTTTCGGTGGTCGCCGCTCCGGCGGCGACGGCGACGATCCAGCCCGAGGAGTGGCTGGGCATGACCGCCGACTACCTCGAGCAGTCGGGCTGCACGCAGGGTGCCATCGACGAGTACACCGACGATCTGCACTCCGGCGTCTTCCAGTACTGGACCGGATGCGGCGAATCCGCGGCCGATTATCTGATGCTCGCCGCCTACTCCAACGACGGGCAGTACGTCATCGTGCTCGCGGTCACCGCTCTCACCGAGAGCGACCTCTACGCGATCGACCACGCCCTGGGCAGCTTCGCCGCCGCCTTCTGACACCGTGGGGCCCCGACCGGCAGGTCGGGGCCCCACCTCACGACGGGATTGCACCACAATGTCAACGGAAACATCACTGACAGTCCCCGCCCCGGTCACCGGCGCGGGGTCGACGCGCATCGCCGAGGGGGGAGTGAGCGTGACGGTGGACGTGCGCCTGCTGGGCCTGGTCGAGGTGCGCGTCGACGACGAGGTCGTCGCCCTGCGCGGCGACATCCCCAAAGCGCTCGTCTCGCGCCTGGCGCTGAGCGCCGGAGACATCGTCCCCGCCGAGGAGCTGATCGCGGATGTCTGGCCGCAGCCCCCCGCGAACGTGCTCTCCACTCTCCGGGCCCATCTGTCGCGGCTGCGGGCAGCCGGGCTCGGCGCGCACCTGGTCGGAGCCCGTGGAGGCTACTCCCTCGACGTGCCGGCCGATCGGGTCGACTTGCTGCGGCTGCGCGCGGAGCTCGCCGCGGCCGGCCGCCTGCCGGCGTCGGAGGAGCGGCTGTCCGCCCTCGGCGAGATCGCCGCGCGGGCGGCGCGAGACCCGCTCCCGGGCCTTGACGCCATCCCGTTCGTCTCCGCCGTGCGCGCGCGCCATCTCGCCGATCGGCGGCTGCTGGAGGAGGATCTCGGCGAGCAGGCCCTCGACCTCGGCGACGCGGCGCTCGCGACCTCGGTGCTCGCCGGCACCGCCCAGCGCCACCCCTTCGACGAGCGACCGGTGCGCCTGCTCGCCACCGCCCTCGCCCGCTCCGCGCGCATTCCCGACGCGCTCACCGCCATCGACGCGTTCACCACGCGCCTCCGCGACGACCGCGGCCTCGACCCCTCACCCCGGCTGCAGTCGCTGCGTGCCTCCATCGTGCGGATGGACCCCGAGGTGGTCACCCACCACACCGGTGCGGCCGTGCGACGGGTGGGCGTCGGCATCCCGCTCACCCGCTTCGTCGGGCGCGCCGACGATCTCGCACGCCTGCGCGAGCGTCGCCGCGACCGACGCCTCATCACGATCGTCGGGCCCGCCGGGGTGGGGAAGACCCGTACCGCGGTCGAGCTCGCCCGCGAGGCCACGACCGCCCTCGACGACGAGCAGTACATGGTCGACCTCGCCGATTTCCGCCAGCCCGACGAGGTGGTCGCGGCGATCGCGGCCGTCGTGCGCGCGCGTGAACTGACAATGGATGCCATCGTGCGGCGTCTTCGCTCCGGCCGCATCCTGCTGCTCCTCGACAACGCCGACCACGTGCTCGGCGCGCTCGCCGTCGCCGTCGATCGGCTGCTGCAGGGAACCGACGGGGTGCGCATCGTGGTGACCAGCCGCGAGCCGCTCCGGCTGTCGGGCGAGGAGGTCGTCGTGCTGCGCCCGCTCGTGGG
Organism: Microbacterium kunmingense; assembly: GCF_023155745.1. Lineage (GTDB taxonomy): Bacteria > Actinomycetota > Actinomycetes > Actinomycetales > Microbacteriaceae > Microbacterium > Microbacterium kunmingense. Next base: position 77,342 of record NZ_JAKNUS010000009.1, on the reverse strand, counting down.
CGAGGCGCACGCCGACGCGTGGCGACTGTTCGCCGAACGCGCGGCCGACGCCCGAGGCGGGTACGGCTTCGACGACGGCGAGCTCGACGACGCCCGCGCACTCTGCGCGGAGCTCGAGGGCATCCCGCTCGCGCTCGAGCTGGCCGCGGCGCGGCTCGACGTGCTCGACGCCGCCCAGGTGCGCGAGGGGATCGGTGCGCACGCCGCGACGCGGGGACGGCACGACAGCGTCCGCACCGCGATCGACTGGACCTTCGGCCAGCTGAGCGACGCGCAGCGCGAGCTGGTCCAGGAGACCTCCCGCTTCGCCGGTGCCTTCACCGTGGGGGCCGTCTCCGGAGCATCCGGTCGCCCCTGGGGCGACACCGTCGCCCTTCTCGACGAGCTCGTGGGCAAGTCGCTCCTCGCCGTCGAGCGCGGCAGCACCGGTCGGCGCCGGTTCCGCATGCTCGAGTCGACGCGGGAGTACCTCGCCGAGCGGGAAGACCCGGCGCGGGCGGCGATGTGGCGGCTGCGGTACCGGTGGTGGTTCGCCGACCTCACCACCTCGCTCGGTCCGACGCTGCGCACCTTCGAGGCGCGCGACAGCATGGCGGTGCTCGATGACTTCCGGGCCGATCTCACCGAGGCGTTCGAGACGGCGGTGGCGGCGGGTGACCGCGACGCGGCGGTGCGGCTGGCGGCGGGACAGGCGCAGTACTGGTTCCTCCGCGGCCTCATGGTCGAGGGGAGAAGCCGGCTCGAGCGGGCGCTCGAGCTGCCGGGCGATCCGACGCCGCTGGATGGGATCGCGTGGCTCGAGCTGGCGAATCTCGCCTATCAGACCGGCGACGCCGCGGCGGGGTTCGGCGCCATCGCGCGGGCACGCGCCGAGGGCGAGCGGCTCGCCGACCCGTCGGTGACCGCGGTGGCCCTCGCCCGCGAGGCCTACGGCCGGGCGATCTTCGGTCAGGCCGACGTGGGCGAGACCCTTCTCGCCCAGGCTCGTCACCTGACGGGCGAGGCCCAGGCGTGGGCGCGGGCGGAGGTCAGCATGTCGGAAGGCCAGATCCGGCGGGCGCAGGGGAGGACGGATGACGCGCTGCGTGCGCTGCGCGCCTCGTACCGGATCGCGGCGTCGATCGGCTACACCTGGATGATCACGACGTCGAAGTACGTCGCCGCCAAGACCCTCGTGGATGCGCGCCGGCCGAAGGAGGCCATCGATGTCGCGGTCGGCGCGGTGGACGAGGCCCGCGCGAACGAGGACGCCGCCGGCGCGCTCGCGGTGGTGTTCGTCATCGCCGGGGCCTGCGCCTTCGTCGAGCGCCACGAGACCGGGGCGCGCCTGCTCGGAGCTGTCGAGGAGATCGGGCGCCAGTACGACTACAGCACCGCCGTCGTCGAGGGGGAGGACGCGGAGCGCCTGCGGGACTCGCTCAGTGCGGGGATGACCCCGCCCGAGTTCGCGCACCAGTACGCGCAGGGCAGGCGATGCGGGTGGCCCGAGGTGCGCGACATGCTCGCGCGCCTCCCGCGCCGGGAGTTCTCGATGGCCGCCGACCCGTCGCCCGAAGGCGCATCGCCCGCCGACCCGGATGCCTCGCCGTGACCGACGTGCGGATCCACCTCTTCGGCGGCCTGCGTGTCACCGGCGACGGGGCGCCGCCGCCGGTGCGCGGCGCGATCCCCGAGGCGATCCTCTGCCGTCTCGCGCTCGACCCGGAGCGATCGTTCACGACCGGCGAGCTCGTCGAGGCACTCTGGCCCGCGGCATCCGACAGTGTCGTCTCGAGTCTTCGGGCGCACCTGTCCCGACTGCGCACACGCGGATGGGGCGACCTCCTGCCCGGCGGGCGCGGCGGATACCGGCTGGCCGTCGACCCCGCAGCGGTCGACGTCATCCGCTTCCGCCGATTGCTCGAGACCACCGGTGACGACCGCGCGGCGGCGCTCGCCGAGGCCGAGGCCCTCTGGACGGGGGCGCCGCTGGCCCGGGTGTCGGAGTTCCCCTTCGCCGCGCCGGTGCTCACCGAGCTCGGGATGCTGCGGCGCGCCGCCGCTGCCGAACGCGCCGATCGGGAGCTCGCCGCCGCCCGCCCCGCCAATGCCCTGGCAGCTCTCGCGCCGTGGGCCGACGACCTCGACGATGACGAGATGGGCCGTCGGCTGGCGCAGGCGCTCGCCGAGGGGGGACGCACCGCCGACGCCCTCGGCGAGATCGACCGGCGGGTCGCGCACCGGCGCGAGGTCGGGGGAGCGGTGCCCGAGACGTGGTCGCGGCTGCGCGACGGGATCCTGCGCGGCGAGTCGCACGGCGGTGCGGGGGGCGCCCCGGGCCCGGCGGCGGAGGCCGGTGCGGTGCGGGGCGGCGACGCATCGGGGGCCGTCGGCGCGGCGCGGGGCGTGCGCGTCGGGGAGCACGGGGGCCCGGTCGATCCCGCCGCGGGGGTGCAATCGCGGCGTTCGGCGCTGATCGGCAGGGCCGCCGAGCTCGATCGGATCGCCGATGCCCGGGCGCAGTCGCGGCTCGTGACGCTCACCGGCCCCGCCGGTGTCGGCAAGACGCGCCTGGCCGCCGAGGTGGCCCGCCGGGGTGCGGGCAGCGACGACGACGCCCAGTGGTTCGTCGATCTCACCGTCATCCGCTCGCCCGACCGCCTCATCGGCGCGGTCGCCGAGACCCTCGGATGCGTCAGCGAGATCGACGCGATCGCGGCGGCGCTCGGTGGACGGCGGACGCTCGTGGTGTTCGACAACGCCGAGCACGTGCTGGGGGCGACGGCCGCCCTGGCGTCCGCCCTGCTCGAGCGGTGCGCCGGGCTCAGCGTGCTCGTCACGAGCCGCGAGGCGATGCGCATGGCGGGCGAGCGGGTCGTGGCGGTCGAGCCGCTGCTCGGCGGGGCACTGGATGACGCGGTCGACCTGTTCCTCCAGCGCGCGTCCGAGAGCAGCGGGACCACGGCGTGGAGCGACGACGACCGCACTGCCGTGCGGCGACTGTGCGTCGCGCTCGACGGTCTGCCGCTCGCCATCGAGCTCGCCGCCGCCCGTCTGGACGTCCTGAGCCTCGGCGAGGTCGCCGGTTCGCTCGAGGCCCTCGCGCCGGGTCGCGGCACGGGCCGGCACGATTCGCTCGATGCCGCGATCGACTGGAGCGTCGGGATGATCTCCGACGACGAGCGCCGCACGCTCGGGCAGCTGGCCCGCTTCTCGGGCCCGTTCGGACTCGATGCCGTGGCAGGCATCTGCCGGATCGAGGGAGCCGACGCACGGGAGATGACCATCGCGCTCGTGCGCCGCTCGCTCGTCGTCCCCGCGGGTGCGGGAGGAGGCGAGAGGCGATTCCGGCTGCTGGACACCGTGCGCCGGTACGCCCGAGCGCACCTTCAGGCCGATGACGGCGGGGACTGGGAGGGGCGGCACGGACGCTGGATGGCCGCGTACGCCGAGCGCACGGCACCGCTGCTGCGCTCGACGGCGGCGCCGAAGGCGCGCGCGTCAATGCGCGGCTACGCCGCCGATCTGCAGGATGCCACGGCCCGCGCCATCCGCTCGGGGGATCGTCCGCTCGCGGTCGAGCTCGTCGGGTCGCTCGCGTGGTTCTGGTACGAGCGCGGGCAGGCCGACGAGGCGCTGAGCCTCATCGATCAGGCGCTGGCGGTGCCCGGTCCCCGCCTGCCGCGCGCCGAGGCGCGCGCCCTGTATGCCGCGACGTTCATGCAGGCTGTCGGCGGCGATCCGCTGAAGACGGTGCATGCGCTGCGCCGGTTCGCGGATGCCGCCGACGAGGCCGCCGATGCGCCGCACGCGATGATCGCGCACACCCTGCTGGGCTCGCTCGCCGCCGTGGAGGGAAACATCGATGGGCGGGAGGCCGAGCTGGCGATCGCCGCGCGCCTGCGCGCCGAGGTCGGTGACGACGACCGGTGGGCGATCGCCGATCACCTCTACATCCGCGGCGACGCGCTGCGGATCGCCGGTCACCCGGCTCAGGCGCTCGACAGCCTCGAGGAGGGGTACCGGCTGGCCGCGGAGATCGGCCACACCTGGACGCTCGCGGCGACCTGCTACATCACCGGCAAGGTGCTGACCGAGGTCGGGCGCGCGCGCGACGCGGTGGGGATCCTCCGCACCGGCGCGGGCCACTCGCTTGCGCGGGAGGACCGGATCAGCGCGCTGGCCGCCGTCAACGCGATCGCCGTCGCGCTGGTGGAGCTCGGCGCGCCGGTCGACGCCGCCGAGCTGTTCGGTCTGGTCGACGCGCTCGGGCCGCGCTTCGGATTCCACCCCGTCGCGTCGGACGGGTCGTACGCCGAGCCGTTCCGCGCGCGTGCGGCCGCCGGCCTGGGAGAGGAGTGGGATGTCGCGCGGGCGCGCGGCGCGGCGCGCGACTTCGGGTGGGCGCTGGACCGCGCCGCCGCGGCGGCCGCCCGGGCCTGACCCGCACCCGTCGCGGGCCGCTTCGCCTGTCACGTTCGGCGGTTGCGCGTCGCCCTTCGCGCCAAGCGAGCGGGTGATACCTGCCGCTGCCGGGCGCTTCGTCGCTTCGCCTGTCACGTTCGGCGGTCGCGGGCCGCGCTTTGCGCCAGGCGAGCGGGCGGTACCTGCCGCAACCGGGCGCTTCGTCGCTTCGCCTGTCACGTTCGGCGGTCGCGCTTCGCGCTTCGCGAGCGGGCGGTACACCCGGCGGGCCGGCACCCCCCGGCGGGCCCGGCCCCCCCAGCTCGCCTGTCACGTTCGGTGGTCGCGCATGGCGCCCGGAGGGTGACGCGCTTGCTTCCGCCGTCACGTTCGGCCCTTGCGGCGTCCGAAGTGGGGCGGATGTTGTCGGGGGAGGGTGACGCGCTTGCTTCCGCTGTCACGTTCGGCCCTTGCCGCGCGTGAAGTGGGGCGGATGTTGTCGGGGGAGCGTCGGACGCCCGACGACGTGCTCCCGAGCGGGGTGGTACCCGCCGCTGCCGAGAAGGATGGCGCGACACCACGCGGCACGCGAGACTGAGGCGATGCACCTTCCCGTCATGCCCCCGGTCGCGCCGATGCTCGCCAAGTCGGTCTCGACCATCCCCGACCTCGGGCACGTCGAACCCAAGTGGGACGGGTTCCGCACGATCGTGTTCCGCGACGGCGACGAGGTCGAGCTCGGCAGCCGCAACGAGCGTCCGATGACGCGCTACTTCCCGGAGCTCGTCGAGGCGCTGCGCGCACAGCTCCCCGAGCGCTGCGTCGTCGACGGCGAGATCGTCGTCGCCACCGACGGCGGCCTCGACTTCGAGGCGCTGCAGCAGCGGATCCACCCCGCCGCGAGCCGCGTGAACCTGCTCGCCGCGCAGACACCCGCGTCGTTCATCGCGTTCGACCTTCTCGCCCTGGGCGACGACGACCTCACCGGCCGCCCGTTCTCCGAGCGCCGCGCGCTGCTCGTCGACGCGCTGTCGGACGTCGAGCCGCCGGTCTACGTCACCCCGGCGACCGGCGACCCCGCCGTCGCGCAGGAGTGGTTCGAGACGTTCGAGGGCGCGGGCCTGGACGGGGTGATCGCCAAGCCCCTCGACGGCACCTACCAGCCGAACAAGCGCACCATGTTCAAGATCAAGCACGAGCGCACCGCCGACTGCGTGGTCGCCGGATTCCGCTGGCACAAGTCGGGCCCGATCGTCGGGTCGCTTCTCCTCGGCCTCTATGCCGATGACGGCACCCTGCACCACGTCGGTGTCACGGCATCCTTCCCCATGGCGCGGCGCAAGACCCTGCTCGACGACCTCGCCCCCTACCGCGATGTCGACCTCGCCGCGCACCCGTGGGGAGGCTGGGCCGAGCATGCCGCCGACGGCACGCAGCTCGCGGGGGCCGGCAGCCGCTGGAATGCGGGCAAGGACCTCTCGTTCGTGCCGCTGCGCCCCGAACTCGTCGTCGAGGTCGCGTACGACCACATGGAGGGAGAGCGGTTCCGCCACATCCCGTCGTTCCGGCGCTGGCGGCCCGACCGTGATCCGCGCTCGTGCACCTTCGCACAGCTCGAGGTGCCGGCGCGCTTCACGCTCTCCGACATCCTCCCCGGGCTCTGACGGCAGCGCGGCGCGGCGAGCGCCGTCGGCTGGTGTGAAGGCAGCGCGTCAGCGCGGCGCGACGCGTCCCGCTCACACCGCCGGTACGACCGCCTTCTTCCGCGCCCAGCGCGCGGGCTCGTTCGGCCCGTTCCAGACCTTGATGATCCCCCAGACGACCGCGGTGATCGGAACGGCGAGCACCGCGCCGAGGATGCCGCCGAGCACGGTGCCGACGGTCAGGGCGATCAGGATGACGAAGGCGTGCAGCTTCAGCGTCCGCCCCATGAGGACGGGCTGGAGGAAGTTGCCCTCCAGCTGGTTCACGAGCACGACCACACCGACCACGAAGAGGGCGTTGACCCAGTCGTTCGCGACGAGGGCGACGAGGGCCGCGAGGATGCCGGCCACCGTCGCGCCGACGATGGGGATGAACGCCAGCAGGAACACCAGCACCGCCAGGGGCAGGGCGAGGGGCACCTGCAGGATGACCAGGCCGATGCCGATCCCGACCGCGTCGACGAACGCGACGGCGGCGGTGCCCCGCACGTACGACCCCAGCGTCACCACCGTCTTGTCGCCGATGCGGCGCGCCCGCGCCTCGTTCTCGCCGCGGAAGGGGCGCAGCAGGAACTCCCAGAGCCACGGGCCGTCCTTCAGGAAGAAGAAGAGCACCACGATCATGAGGATCAGCCCGGTGATGAAATTCGCCAGCACGCTCACCCCTGCGAGGGCGCCGGTGCCGAACTGGGCGCTGGTGACGAAGTCGATGACCTGGTCGCTCCACTCCTGGATCTGGTTGTCCGTGGGGGCGAAGGGCAGCGTGTTGATCCACGCGACGAGCTCCTGGAAGCCCGCCTCGGCCTGCGAGTAGAGGTCGTCCCACTGGTTGCGGACCGCCCAGACGATGAGCCACCCCGCCAGGCCCAGCACGATCACGACGGCGAGCATTGTGATGAGCGTCGCGACCAGCGACGGCACGCCGTGCCGCCGCAGCCACGACATCAGCGGCGCGAAGGCGCAGGCGAAGATGAGCGCGATGATGACGGGGATCCACACCACGGTCACCTGTTGCAGGCCGATGACCGCCAACGCCGCGATGCCGATGACGATGGCGATCTGCAGCGACCGGGTCGCGAGCTTTCCGAACCCGTCGGCCCAAAGCCCCAGGGCGACGGGGGCTTTGGCGGCCTTGACGGCCGACGTGGCGGCCTTCTCGGCGGAATCGAAGGCGCGCGGGTCGAAGCCGTGCGGGCGCGGGGAGCGACGGAAGAGTCCCATGGCTGAACCATACGGCGGGGGATGCCGCGCGGACGGATGGTTGCGCGGCACGTCGCGGGGGCCTAGGGGCCCTGCGCTGCGCTCTCATGGTGCGGCGGCACGGTCCGAATCGACTCCCTGCTGCACCCGGCGGAGCGCCATTGATACCCAGTGTCATAACATGCGAAACTGGATGTCATGACGTCTGCGCCGACCACACCCGCGACCGACACCGCCGAAAACACCGACACCGCCGACACCGCCGCCTTGCCCGGCGACCGCGCCGGCACGTACCGGGTGACCGATCCGCTCGACACCGACTACTACGGCGTCTTCGCCGACATCGGCGGCGCCGAGCGCGACGCGTGGTCGCGCGCCCGGGTGCTGATCTCCGAATACGGCGACCGGTCGGCCGCGCAGTGGGATGCCGGTGAGTACGACGTCTCGATCGTGCGGCGCATGGGCGAGCTCGATCTCTTCGTTGACGGCATCGAGCACGAGGGACTCACCGCGCTCTCGCCGCTGGCTGCAGGCCTGGTCAACATGGAGATCTCGCGGGGCGACGGATCGCTCGGCACGGTTCTCGCCGTGCAGGGGGGCCTCGCGCTGCGCACGCTGGCGCTCTTCGGCAGCGACGCGCAGAAGGCGCAGTACCTGCAGCCGATCGCCCGGGGCGAAGTGCTCGGCTCGTTCGCCCTCACCGAGCCCGACCACGGCTCCGACTCGGTCTCGCTCGAGACGCGCGCGACCCGCATCGCGGACGGCGCCTGGGTGATCGACGGGGCGAAGAAGTGGATCGGCAACGGCGCCTCGGGTGGGGTCACCTTCGTCTGGGCGCGGGTGGAGTCTCCCGGCGCCGACGACCACGGCAAGGTGCGATGCTTCCTCGTGCCGCAGGAGGTGGAGGGCTACCACGGGGTGCCGATCACCGGCAAGGCGTCGCTCCGCGGCATCCATCAGGCCCACATCACCCTCCGGGGCGTTCGACTCCCCGCCGACGCGGTGCTGCCCGGCAGCCGCAGCTTCAAGGACGCCTCGACCGTGCTCTACGCCACGCGGTCGGGCGTCGCCTGGTCGGCGCTCGGGCACGCGACCGCCTGCTACGAGGCGGCGCTGCAGTACTCCCAGCAGCGCGAGCAGTTCGGTAAGCGCCTCGCGGGGTTCCAGATGGTGCAGGAGCGGCTCACCCAGATGCTCTCCGAGCTCACCGCGATGCAGCTGTACTGCCGGCACCTGGCCGACCTCGAGGCATCCGGGGGTCTGCGGCCGACGCAGGCGTCGCTGGCGAAGTATCACAACACTCGCACCGCCCGCCGGATCGCCGCCACCGCGCGCGACCTGCTGGGCGGCAACGGAATCCTGCTCGAGTACGGCGTGATGCAGCACATGGCCGACATCGAGGCCATCCACACCTACGAGGGCACCGAGTCGATCCAGGCGCTCCTCCTCGGCCGCGACATCACCGGCGTGAGCGCGTTCGCCTGAGCGGGCGGCGCCTCACTCCGATAGCGCGTCGCGCAGGCGCCGCGCGACCTCGGCGCTGGGCGTCCGGCGCGGGAATACCGCGACCACGAGGTCGTCCGGAGCCGGCGCCGACTCTTCGAGGTGCACACCGAAACGGCGTCGCGCGTCATCCAGCGCCCGTCGCAGCACCGAGACGGGCACGCGCTTCGGGCCGCGGATGAGCCGGCGCAGCACGTGGTTGTGCACGGCGGTCACGAGAGCGGAGAACCCCACCGCGTCGAGGGGGTCGAGGCCCGGGAGCGCCTGGCGCAGGTACTCGTCGAAGAGGCGCTCGTAGCGGAAGACCGTCACGATCTCGCGGTCGCGCAGCGCCGGGATCTGCCGCACCACGGCGTAGCGACGGCGGGCGAGCTCCGGGTCGGCGGCGAAGTGCTGGTACACCTGCACGGATGCCTCGCACACGGCCGCCCACGGATCGTCGTGCGGCTGCGCGAGGAAGGCGCGGAGTTCTTCAAGCAGGCCCTCGTGGTCGGCGAAGACCACGTCCTCCTTGCCGCCGTACTGGCGGAAGAACGTCGAACGCGACAGGCCCGCGGCCCGCGCGATCTGGTCGACCGAGGTCTGCTCGAACCCCTGCGTGTGAAACAGCTCGACCGCGGCCGCCACGACACCGGTGCGGCCGACGAACGCGGGATCGGCGTCGCTCACGGGTCGAGCTTAGCGGCGGGGCGTTCGGGAACGCGGTGCGGGCGTCGATCGCTGGCAGAGCGTGCCCGAGCTTGTCATGGCCATGGTCCGGTTCGGTTCATGGTCGTTCACTGTCCTCATGTCGCTTTTCGCCGCCGCCGTGAACACCTCCGGTCAGGCGCTTCCGCGCGGCGAGCACTACGACGTCGTCGTCGTCGGCGCGTCGCTCGCGGGTCTGGTCGCCACCCTTCTGCTCACCCAGTCCGGCCGTCGCGTCGCACTCGTCGAAGCCGGCGTGATCAGCCCCACCCGTCCCGGCGGCAGCCCCGACGCCAACGAGGAGACCGCGCTCGCCTCCGCGCTCGTCGCCGCCGGAGCGGCGCTGCACACCCGCACCGCCGTCCACGCTGTGACCTCGGCGAGCCCCTGCCGCCTCGACACCGAGCACGGACCGCTCTTCTCCGATCAGGTGATCCTCGCCACGGGCGCCCACGACGCGGAGTCGGTCTATCGACCGGGCCCCACTCCGTCGCGCTGGCGCGCGGCGTCGTACCTGCTGCCCGCACCGCCGGCGGCGACCTCGGGGACGGATGACGCGGCCCGCCGTCCCACCGAGAGCGCCGCCCCGGCGGGCACGCCGTCGATCGGGCCCGCCCCGACGGTGGGCAAAGTGCCGCGTTCGCTCGGTCGCATCCGCTTCGTCACGTCCTGCCACGGGCGGGGTCGCACCCGCGCGGCCCCGGCGGCTCTCGAGGTCGTCGCCGACATCCTGCAACTGGCCCGCGTCGACCGGCCGGGGTGGAAGGTGACGCTGCAGAAGGCCACGCGGACGTCCGAGACGCCGAATGCCGTGGGCGGCAAGGTCACCCGGAAACCCGACACCCCGCCCGCGGCCTCCTCCGTCGCCTGAGCGGGCAGCACTGCTGCCGCCGAGCGGCGGAGGGTTTCGCGGAACGGGGTGTCAGGGCCGGCGAGCCCCCACTCAGCCGACGACGGTGATCACACCCGTGATGATGAGCGTGATGAGGGTGGTCCACAGCGCGATCGCCACGGCCTGCCAGAACAGCACGCGACCGGGGGCGACGCCGGTGGACACCAGCGCGGCGGCCGTGAACTGCGTCGGCACCAGCAGCGGGCCGAGCAGGCTCACGCCCGGGGTGCCGTAGCGCTCGTAGGCGCGCATGACCTTCTGGCGGCGCGGTGACATCTCGGGCGCCGCGCGACCGCCGCGGGTCGTGACCGCGGTGCGCACCCGGGCGCCCGCGAAGACGATGATCGCGACGCAGAGGAAGTTGCCGGCGAACCCGGCGATGGCGGCGACGACCGGATGGATGCCGCCGATGATGCCGATCGCCGAGGCGCCCTCGCCCTCGATGAAGGGCACGGCGCCGGCGAGCGCCACGATGAGGGGGCGCAGCAGCTCGGGCATCTGGGCGACCAGGTTCTGGAAGCCGAGGACGAGGTCGGCGATGGGGTTCACGGTGTCTCCCTTGCGTGTCGGACGGTGATTCCATCCCACGCGGTCGGGGGCCGAAGCGGCAGTGTCGGCGCGTCACCGGCCGCCGGGAGGATGCCGCAGACGAGGGGTGACAAAAGTCATGGTCGTACTGTGGCGGTGTGAACGATGCCTCCCGTCCCGGCACCGCCGTGAATCCGGCGGGTCGGGCCCTCGCCCGCGGGGTGACCGCGACCTGGTGGTACACCGCCGGCTCGGTGCTGATGTTCCAGGCCGTCACGCTGTTCTTCTGGCTCGTCCCGACCATCACCGGGGGCGGGGCCCTGCAGGTCGCGGTCTACCTCGCCGCCGCCGCGGTGTCGCTGGCCTCGAGCGTGCCGCTGCTGGCCCGATACGGTCGGCGACGGATCGACGCCGACGAGGGGGAGCGGTTCTCGCCGACCGTCCTCTGGTCGCTCACCGCAGCGGCCGGCGCCGCGGCGGTGGCGGGGGTGATCGCGGGGTCGGTGCTCGCGGGCGCCGCGCTGGTGGCGTTGGCGGTGGTGCTGCTGCGCTGGCGGTCGGGGGTGCGGCTGCGGCTCGTCGTGGGGCTCACGCTCCTCCTCGTGGCGATCTGGATCGTCGAGGCCGCCCTCACGGGGCGGAACGTCGGTGACGAGGTCGACCTCGTCTACAACCTGTTCTCCGTGCTCCTGCCTCCCACGGCTGTGCTGTGCCTGTGGTGGTGGGACATCGTCCTCGCCCTCGACGAGGCCCGCGCTGCCGAGGGTCGCCTCGCCGCCGCCCAGGAACGTCTGCGGCTCGCCGGCGACCTGCACGACCTCCAGGGTCATCATCTGCAGGTCATCGCGCTGCAGCTCGAGCTGGCCGAGCGGATGCTGCCCCGCGACCCTCTCGCGGCTGCCGAGCAGGTCCGACTCGCCCGGGCGTCGGTCGACGAGGCCCGGACGGGCACGCGTGCCCTCGCTGCCCGGTTCCGCGGCGTTCCGCTCTCGGACGAACTGGCCAATGCCGCCGACCTGCTGCGCGCCGCAGGACTCACCGTCGAGCTCGACGTCGACGCCCGCGCCGATGCGGCGCCCGCCGACATCCTCGGTCCGGTCGTCCGCGAGTCGACGACGAACATCCTCAAGCACGGCGGAGGCGGCTGGGCGCGGCTGCACCTCTCGCTCGACGAGAGTGCGCGCCGCGGATCGTGGCGGCTCGAGGTCAGTAACGACGTCGCGGTCCGACCGGGGCCCGCGCACGCCCCATCGGCAGGGTCGGGACTCCCGGGCATCGCCGAGCGGGTCGGCGCGGTGGAGGGAGCGGCCCGGTGGGATGCCGCGCCCGAGCGCTTCACCGTCGAAGTCACCGTTCCCGCGGCATCCGTCGGAGGTTCCCCATGATCCGCATCCTCATCGCCGACGACGAGGACATGATCCGGTCGGCGCTCGCGGCCCTGCTGCGGCTGGAGGACGACTTCGACGTCGTCGCCGAGTGCCGCAACGGCGAGGAGGCGGTCGCCGAGGCGGTGCGGCTTCGCCCGACGGTGTGCCTGCTCGACCTCGAGATGCCGGGGCTCGACGGCGTCGACGCGGCCGCCCGCATCCGCCGGCAGGCGGGGTCGCGGTGCGTCGTGGTGACGCGGCACGCGCGGCCCGGGGTGCTGCGCCGGGCGCTCAGCGCCGGGGTCGACGGGTTCCTGCCGAAGTCCCGGCGGGCGCAGGACGTCGCCGCGGTGATCCGCGACGTCGCCGCCGGGAGGCGGTACGTCGACCCGGAGATCGCCGCCGATGCGCTCACCGACGAGCGCAGCCCGCTCACCGACCGCGAGCTCGATGTGCTGCGCGCGGGCGCGCGCGGCGAGACGATCGCCGAGATCGCGGCGACTCTCCACCTCTCGCCCGGCACCGTGCGCAACCACGTCTCGGCGGTGCTCGGCAAGCTCGGTCTCGCGACCCGCCAGCAGGCGGCGATACTCGCGCGCGAGCGCGGGTGGATCTGACGCGCGACGCTGCGCGTCCCGCTTCCGCTCGCGTCCCGCTTGCGCTCGCGCCCGCCGCTTACGCTGGCGCGATGTGCCGCTGCGGGCCGCACTTCGCGTCAGGTGAGCCGTGGTGCTCCGGGTTCGCCGTCGAGACATCCGGGATGAGGCGGTCCGCGGCCGGTAGTAGGGTAGGGGACTGGTCGATATCTCGACATCGAGATTTCTTTGACCCACACATCCCACCGTTCGCCCAGCGAAGGATTCTCTGTGGATCTCTACGAGTACCAGGCCCGCGATCTGTTCGAGAAGTACGAGGTGCCGGTTCTCGCCGGCATCGTCGCCGACACCCCCGAGGAGGCGAAGGCCGCGGCCGAGAAGCTCGGTGGCGTGGTCGTCGTCAAGGCGCAGGTCAAGACCGGCGGCCGCGGCAAGGCCGGCGGCGTCAAGGTCGCCAAGACCCCCGATGAGGCCTACGAGGCCGCGAAGGCCATCCTCGGCCTCGACATCAAGGGCCACATCGTCAAGCGCGTGATGATCGCCGCAGGCGCCCGCATCGCCCAGGAGTTCTACTTCTCGGTTCTGCTCGACCGCGCCAACCGCTCCTACCTCTCCCTGTGCAGCGTCGAGGGCGGCATGGAGATCGAGCAGCTCGCCGTCGAGAAGCCCGAGGCGCTCGCCCGTATCGAGGTCGACCCGCTGACCGGCATCGACCACGCCAAGGCCGTCGAGATCGCCCGCGCCGCGAACTTCCCCGAGAACCTCGTCGAGCAGGTCGCGAACGTGTTCGTCAAGCTCTACGACGTCTACAAGGGCGAGGACGCCACCCTCGTCGAGGTCAACCCGCTCGTGCTCACCGAGGAGGGCGACGTCATCGCCCTGGACGGCAAGGTCACGCTCGATGAGAACGCGGAGTTCCGTCACCCCGGCCACGCGCGCCTGGAGGACAAGGACGCCGCCGACCCGCTCGAGGCCAAGGCCAAGGAGAACGACCTCAACTACGTCAAGCTCGACGGCGAGGTCGGCGTGATCGGCAACGGTGCGGGCCTGGTCATGTCGACCCTCGACGTGGTCGCCTACGCCGGTGAGAAGCACGGCGGCGTGAAGCCGGCGAACTTCCTCGACATCGGCGGCGGCGCCTCGGCCGAGGTCATGGCCGCGGGCCTCGACGTCATCCTCGGCGACCCGCAGGTCAAGAGCGTCTTCGTCAACGTCTTCGGCGGCATCACCGCGTGCGATGCCGTCGCGAAGGGCATCGTGGGCGCGCTCGCCGAGCTCGGCTCCACCGCCACCAAGCCCCTGGTCGTCCGCATCGACGGCAACCGCGTCGAGGAGGGACGCCGCATCCTGCAGGAGGCGAACCACCCCCTGGTCACGCTCGCCTCGACCATGGACGAGGGCGCCGACAAGGCCGCCGAACTCGCGAACGCCTGACCCGCAGCATCCGGATAAGGAACAAGAAATGTCGATCTTCCTCACCAAGGACTCCAAGGTCATCGTCCAGGGCATCACCGGCGGCGAGGGCACCAAGCACACCGCGCTGATGCTGAAGGCGGGCACCAACGTCGTCGGCGGCGTGAACGCGCGCAAGGCCGGCACCACCGTGCTGCATAAGGACAAGGACGGCGCCGACGTCGAGCTCCCCGTCTTCGGGTCGGTGGCCGAGGCCATCGAGAAGACCGGTGCCGACGTCTCCATCGCGTTCGTCCCGGCCGCGTTCACCAAGGCCGCGATGATCGAGGCCATCGACGCCGAGATCCCGCTCCTCGTCGTCATCACCGAGGGCGTGCCCGTCGGCGACTCGGCCGAGGCCTGGGCCTACGCCACCTCGAAGGGCAACACCACCCGCATCATCGGGCCGAACTGCCCCGGCATCATCACCCCCGATGAGGCGCTCGTCGGCATCACCCCCGCCAACATCACCGGCAAGGGCCCGATCGGCCTGGTGTCGAAGTCGGGCACCCTGACCTACCAGATGATGTTCGAGCTGCGCGACATCGGGTTCTCCACCGCCATCGGCATCGGCGGCGACCCGATCATCGGCACCACCCACATCGACGCGCTCGCCGCGTTCGAAGCCGACCCCGAGACGAAGGCGATCGTCATGATCGGCGAGATCGGGGGCGACGCCGAAGAGCGCGCCGCCGACTTCATCAAGGCCAACGTCACCAAGCCCGTCGTCGGGTACGTCGCCGGCTTCACCGCCCCCGAGGGCAAGACCATGGGTCACGCCGGCGCGATCGTGTCGGGCTCGGCGGGCACCGCCCAGGCCAAGAAGGAAGCGCTCGAGGCCGCCGGCGTCAAGGTCGGGAAGACCCCCTCCGAGACCGCCGCCCTCATGCGCGAGATCATCGAAGGGCTCTGAGTCGGATGCCGCTGAAGGGCGAGTACATCCCCAGCACGTCCCAGTGGGCGCGTGAGCAGGCTGAGCAGTACGAGGCCTCGGGCGGCACCGAGGCCAACCTGCTGCGGGGCGTACCGATCATCGTGCTGACCACCGTCGGCGCGAAGAGCGGGGGTCTGCGCAAGACGGCCCTCATGCGGGTCGAGCACAAGGGCCGCTACGCCGTCGTGGCGTCCAAGGGCGGCGCCCCCGACGAGCCCGCGTGGGCGGCGAACATGCGCGCGCACGCGCACGTCGAACTGCAGGACGGGCCGGTCAAGCGCGACTACCTGGCGCGCGAGCTCTCGGGCGACGAGTACACCGAGTGGTGGAACCGTTCGGCCGAGGTGTGGCCGGACTACAACGAGTACCAGAAGAAGACCGATCGCACGATCGCCGTCTTCGTGCTCGAGCCGTTCGACCCGCCCTCGGAGTAACCCCGGAGAATACCCGGAGGATGCCGCGCCGCGGCGCGGTGGCAGAGCGCGGCCGGTCTACGATCGGGCCGTGAAGTCCGCGACCGCCCTCGTGCTGGCGTGCGTGGGTGCGCTCGGAGCGGCGGCGGGCATCGGTCTGGCCGCCGCGGTGGCCATTCCTCCGAGTCTGGCGAACCTCGGGGCGACGGTGTACGAGGCGCCGACCGAGGTGAGCATCGCCGATGCGTCGGTGAGCCTCACCGCGCCCGCCGGCTGGATCGTCCGCCGCCCCCCGTTCGACGACGATGAGCTGACGCTCACGAGCCCCGACGGGCGACTCGAGATCGCGGTCACCGAGCTGCGGGGCGGCTTCGACACCGCCTACGCCGACCTCGCCCGCGACGGCGGCGCGCAGGACGCCGCGCCCGTGACCGAAACCCTGTCCTCGGGCGCGCGAGCCCGGCACGCCGAGGTCTCAGACCCCGACGGCGGCGTCGTGCTGGCCGCCGTGGGCGATGAGCGAGGCCCCGTCAGCGCCGGCATCGTCGCACGCGTCACCGAGGCCGGCGTCGCCGATTACCGCTACGCGATCGCCGAGGTGCTCGACACCGTGCGAGTGGCGTCGTGAGCCGCTCTCGGTCGCGCCGGCGGGGCGTCCGGCGCGTCGCGCTGCCGGTCGTCCTCGTCGGTGCGCTCGCGCTGGTCGCGTGCGCACCGGCGACGGATGCCGCGTGGCAGCCGGCCGCGTTCCCGGCCGCCCGCGTGGCGGTCGTGGAGTTCCCCGCCGCCATCGACCCGGCGACGGTTCCGGCGCTTCGTCCGATGCGGATCCGCAACGACGACGTGGGGGTCCAGGCCCGGGTCGCCCTGCTCCCCGGTCAGGCGCCCCTCAACGACCGCCTCATCGGCGCTCTGCGCGAGGCGATCGCCGGGCGTGAGGCGGCCACCGGTATCAGCTACTCCCCACAGGTGCAGCCCCGCGGAGCCGGGCTCGGCGAGCGGATGTGCGTCGGGGGATCGACCCGCCTTCCGGCATCGGAGCTGCTCGCCGACCCGCGGCTGGGGCCCGTGAACGGCACGGGCACGGCGGTCGCGTGCGATATCGTCACCGCCGCTGGTCCGTACCTCGGCGTTCGGGTGCGGACGGTCTCGGGAGATGCCGCGGCGATCAGCGGTGACACCTCAGCCACCCTTTACACCGACCTCCGCACCGGCGAAACCGTCGCGGCCGACGCGCTCTGGGCGGCCGAGGCGGGTCCGGCACTGTGGGGCGACATCGTCGAAGCGCTCCGCCGTGACGCGGGAGCGCTGAGTCTCGCCCCGGTGCAGCCGCCGGACGAGGCCGGGCTCGCCGTCATCGGTGCCGCGCTCGCTCGCTCGGTCCCGGTCGCAGAAGCCGTCGTCATCGAGGTGCGGGCGGGGTTCAGCCCGCCCGAGCTCCAGGCGCTCGGCATCGCCGCGACGACCGAGCCGATGGCGGTCGCCGTTCCGCGCGAGGTCGCGGCGCCCTACCTCACGCCGTTCGGAGTGGGCCTGGTCGACGCCGTGGTATCCGCTCTTCCCTACGAGGCCCCCGCGGCCGTCCCCGCGGGCGCCGAAGCGATCGACTGCGAGCTGGTGCCCTGCGTGGCGCTGACCTACGACGACGGGCCCTCCGAGTACACCGCCGGGATCCTCGACGAGCTGCGCTCCCGCGGGGCCGCGGCGACGTTCTACGTCATGGGGGAGAAGGCCCGCGGGTGGGCCGACACGCTCCGCCGCATGCGCGACGAGGGGCACGAGATCGCCAACCACTCGTGGAATCACCCGAGCCTCCCCTCGCTCACCGACGAGCAGGTGGCCGCGCAGCTGCGCGACACCAGCACCGCGATCCAGAACGCGGTGGGCACCCGCCCGACGAGCTTCCGCCCGCCCTACGGCGAGTACAACCAGAACGTGCTGCGGATCGCGGGCCTTCCCGCGATCCTCTGGGACGTCGACACGTTCGACTATCAGCGTCCCGGGGTCGACACCCTCATCGCGCGGGCCGTCGACGCGCCGCGCCCCGGCTCGATCGTGCTGATGCACGACATCCACCCCGGAACCGGGGCCGCGGCCGCCGCCACCTACGACGGTCTGCTCGACCGCGGCTTCTCGCTGGTGACCGTGACGCAGATCTTCGAGGGCGACCTGCCGAGCGCCGGCGCGTGGACCTCGGGGCGCTGATCACGACAGCGACCTCGAACGGAGCGTCGGAAAGTCAGGCGCCGAGCAGGGCCTCGATCGGTCCGCGGGCGAAGTACACGACGAAGCCCGCCGAGACGATCCACAGCAGCGGGCTGATCTCCCGTGCCTTCCCGGCGAAGACCCGCACGACCACCCACGACACGAAGCCCGCGCCGATGCCGTTGGCGATCGAGTAGGTCAGGGGCATCACCGTCACGGCGAGGAAGACGGGGAGCAGCACCGAGAAATCGCTGAAGTCGATCGCCCGGATCTGCGACATCATCAGCGCGCCGACGATCACCAGCGCCGCCGCGGCCACCTCCGTCGGCACGATCGACACGAGCGGCGTGAAGAACATCGCCATGAGGAAGAGTCCACCAGTGACAAGATTCGCCAGCCCCGTGCGGGCTCCCTCACCGATGCCCGCACCGGATTCGATGAAGACGGTGTTGGACGACCCGGACGTGTACCCGCCGGCGACCGCCCCCACACCCTCGACGATGAGGGCCGAGCGCAGCCGCGGGAAGTTCCCCTGGGCGTCGGACAGCCCGGCCTCCTTCGCCAGGCCCGTGAGGGTGCCCATCGCGTCGAAGAAGTTCGTGAAGACCAGGGTGAAGACGAGCATGAGGGCGGCGAGGACGCCGATACGGGCGAAGGCGCCGAACAGATCGACCTGTCCGACGAGCGCGAGATCGGGAAGGCTCACCCACTGCGCGGGGAGCTCCGGCACCGACAGCCCCCAGCCGCCCGGAGCATCGACGGCCGAGCCGAGGTTCCACACCGCCTCGACGATGACCGCGACGACCGTGCCGCTGACCAGCCCGATGAGGATGCCGCCCCGCACCCGGCGCGCCATCAGGATGCCGGTGAGCAGGAGCGTGAACACGAACACCAGCGTCGGCACCGTGGCGATCGAACCCTCCACGCCGAGCCCGACCGGGGGCGAGCCGACGCCGGTCGAGGTGACGAAACCGGCGTTGACGAATCCGATGAAGGCGATGAACAGGCCGATGCCGACCGTGATGGCGAGCTTCAGCTGCAGGGGCACGGCGT
Source organism: Microbacterium kunmingense (assembly GCF_023155745.1). Taxonomy (GTDB): domain Bacteria; phylum Actinomycetota; class Actinomycetes; order Actinomycetales; family Microbacteriaceae; genus Microbacterium; species Microbacterium kunmingense. The sequence continues at coordinate 58,426 of NZ_JAKNUS010000009.1, read as the reverse complement.
CGAAGATCATGCGGCGGAGCCCCGTCGCTGCCAGCAGCACGATGATGAGGCCGTTGATGATCACGAGGCCCATCGCCTCTGGCCATGTCACCTCGCCGACGACCGACACGGCGAGGAAGGAATTGATGCCGAGGCCCGCTGCGAATCCGAACGGGAGGCGGGCGACGAGGCCGAACAGGATCGTCATCACGCCCGCCGTCAGTCCCGTCACCGCGGACAGCTGAGCGAAGTCGAGGCTGTTGCCGTCGACGTCGACGCCGCTGGAGAGGATGATCGGGTTCAGGATGACGATATAGGCCATCGTCACGAACGTGACCACCCCGCCGCGCACCTCGGCCGCGACCGACGAGCCCCGCGTGCTGATCTCGAAGAACCGCTCGAGCCGGCCCTTCGAGACGTCGTCGTCGCGCCGGTTCGATGTCCTGGCGCCGGTCGTCGGCATGTCGGATGTGTTGCTCACTAAGACCTCCCCCTCGACGTTAGCCGGTTCTGCCGTTGCCGATCGGTAGGGTCGTTGAGGCATGCAACGCTTTGTGGTCGCCCTTCTCGCCGCCGTCGACGCCGCCATCGCGGCGGCGGTCGGCCTTGCGCTGATCCTCGCGCCGGCCACGCTCCTGTGGGTCTTCGGGTTCGGCACCGCCGCGGACTGGTCGGCGCTCTGGCCGGCGACGGCGTCGGTCTGGCAGCTCGGTCACCTCGTGCCGCTCGAGATCACCCTTCCGCCGATCTACCTCACCGCGGCCGGCATCGACGAGTCCGCGGCATCCTTCTCCCTCTCGTTGGCGCCTCTCGCCCTCGCGACCCTCACCGCCGTGCTCGCCGCGCGGACGGGCGTGCGCGCCTCCCGGTCGGAGGCGTGGGAGAGCGGCCTCATCGGCGGCATCGTCGTCTTCACCGCCCTTGCCGCAGGTGTCGCCCTCACCGGTGCCAACGCGCTGGCGGCCACGCCGACGGGGCTCGCGATCGCTCTGCCGGCCCTCGTCTTCGCGGTGCCCGCCACCCTCGCCGCTGTCGTCACCGAGTGGCGGGAGGCCGATGTCGGACTCATCGCCCGCGCCCGCGACGCCCTCGAACAGCGCATCGGCGAGTCGGGTCTCGCGGCGGTGTCGGAGACCGCACGCGGCGTCGGAATCGTCGTCGCCGGGTTCATCGGCGCCGGCGCTGCCCTTCTCACCGTCGCCCTGGTCATCCGCGGCCCCCAGGTGGTCGCGCTGTCGCAGGCAGGCAATGCCGACGTGCTCGGCGCGAGCGTCATCGCCCTCGGCCAGCTCGCCTACCTGCCGACGCTCGTGGTGTGGGCGGCGTCGTTCCTCGCCGGACCGGGGTTCGCCGTCGGCGCGGCGACCACCGTCGCCCCGGCCGGCACGCAGGTCGGCGTGCTCCCGCCGGTGCCGCTCCTGGGCGTCATCCCCGAATCGACCACCTCGTGGCTTCTCCTCCTCGCGCTCGTGCCGGTCGCGCTCGGAGCGCTGGCCGGATGGATGGTGCGCTCCCGCCTGGTCGCCGACCACCCGCGGGCCATCGCCGAGGGGTGGGGGCTGCGTTCCACCGTCGCCGGCGCCGTCGCCCTGCTCTCGGGCGGCGCGGCCGCCCTCCTCGCCCTCGCCGCCGGCGGGTCGATCGGCCCCGGGGCGCTGGCACAGGTGGGCCCGGCGCCCGGAGCCGTCGGCCTCGCCGTCGGTGCCGAAGTGCTCGTGGGAGCGGGGATCCTCCTGGCTCTGCCGTCGGCGCGGACGCGCGGCGACGACACGGATGCCGGCGAGTGGCGGGTGTGGCAGCCCGAACCCGACACGGCCGAGGCGGATGGGGGAGGGGATGCCGCGGCCGAGACCGCGCCGGTCGGCGACACGCCGCGGCGCGAGACCCCGGACGACTCCGGTGGTGCGGTCGACCCCGATCAGACCGACACCCAGCCGCTCTTCCCGCACCCCCGGCGCGGCGGGGGCTCGCCGCTAGACTAGGCCGGTGCTCACCGTCGCGGTCCTCATCTCGGGCGCGGGGTCCAATCTCCGGGCGCTGCTGGAGGCGGCGGCCGACGCGCAGTATCCGGCGCGTGTCATCGCCGTCGGCGCCGACCGGGAAGCCGACGGCTTCGCCCACGCCGAGGCCTTCGGGATTCCGACCCTCCTCGTCCCGTGGCGGGGAGCGGCCGAGCGCGAAGCGTGGGGGGCCGAGCTCGACGCCCAACTGCGCGTGTGGCAGCCCGACCTCATCGTGCTGAGCGGGCTCATGCGCCTCCTGCCCGCCGGGTTCGTCGAGGCGTGGAGTCCGCGCATCATCAACACCCACCCCGCCTACCTCCCCGAGTTCCCCGGGGCGCATGCGGTCCGCGACGCCCTCGCGGCGGGGGCGACCGAGACCGGCGCGAGTGTCATCCTCGTCGACACCGGCGTCGACACCGGGCCCATCCTCGCCCAGGAGCGCGTGCCGATCCATCCGGATGACGACGAGCACCGTCTGCACGACCGCATCAAGCCCGTCGAGCGCCGCCTGATGATCGACGTGGTCCGCCGGATCGCGACCGGTGAGCTCGACCTCGCACGCGCTGCGGCCTCCGGGACGCCCGCGTCACCGACATCCGCTCCCGCCTGAAACCCTCGCACCCTCGCACCGAAACCCGCTCGCCTCGAGAAGGAGACCCATGGCCGGCCCGAGTCACGACCCGTCCCTGTACCGCGACCGCGATGTCGTGCCGATCCGCCGCGCGCTGGTGTCGGTGAGCGACAAGACCGACCTGCTGCCGCTCGCCGAGGCCCTCGCCGCAGCGGGTGTCGAGATCGTCTCCACCGGGTCGACGGCGGCGACGATCCGCGACGCCGGATTCCCCGTGACCGACGTCTCGGCCGTCACCGGCTTCCCCGAGTCGCTCGACGGACGGGTGAAGACCCTCCACCCCGCGGTGCACGCGGGGCTGCTGGCAGATCTTCGCCTGGAGGACCACGAGCGCCAGCTCGGCGAGCTCGGCATCGCCGCGTTCGAGCTCGTCGTGGTGAACCTGTACCCGTTCGTCCAGACCGTCGCCTCCGGCGCCGAGGGTGACGCCGTCGTCGAGCAGATCGACATCGGCGGCCCGGCGATGGTTCGGGCGTCGGCGAAGAACCACGCCAACGTCGCGATCGTCGTCTCGCCCGAGTCGTATCCCGCGATCATCGAGGCCGTCCGCGGCGGGGGCACCACCCTCACCCAGCGACGCGAACTCGCCGCCCGCGCCTTCGCGCACACCGCCTCGTACGACACCGCGGTCGCGGCCTGGTTCGCCGAGGGGACGCTCGCCGAGGAAGACCTCCCGGCGCACCTGACGATCAAGGCCGAGCGACTGGCGACCCTCCGCTACGGAGAGAACGCCCACCAGCGCGCGGCGATCTACACCCGCGTCGGCGGGCACGGCATCGCCCAGGCCACGCAGCTGCAGGGCAAGGAGATGTCGTACAACAACTACGTCGACGCCGATGCCGCGCTGCGTGCGGCGTTCGACATGGTCAAGCCCGCCGTGGCGATCATCAAGCACGCCAACCCCTGCGGCATCGCCGTCACCGCGCCGAACGCGCTCGACCCGATCGCCTCCGCGCACCTGCGCGCGCACGAGTGCGACCCGGTGTCGGCCTTCGGCGGTGTCATCGCGGCGAACCGCACGGTGACGCTGAAGATGGCCGAGAACCTGCGCGACATCTTCACCGAGGTCATCGTCGCGCCCGACTTCGAGCCGGAGGCGCTGGAGGTCTTCCGCCTGAAGAAGAACCTGCGCATCCTGCAGCTGCCCGCCGACTGGCGTCAGGAGCGCATGGACGTGCGCCTGGTCTCGGGGGGCCTGCTGCTGCAGGACGCCGACCGGTTCCCCGACGACATCGAGTCGGTCGCGAAGGACTGGCAGCTGGTGTCCGGCGAGCGTCCCGCCGATGACGAGATGACGAACCTCATCTTCGCCTGGAAGGCCTGCCGCGCGGTGAAGTCGAACGCCATCGTGCTGGCGAAGAACTCCGCCACGGTCGGCATCGGCATGGGACAGGTGAACCGGGTCGACTCCTGCCGCCTCGCCGTGGAGCGGGCGGGGGATCGCGTGACCGGCTCGGTCGCGGCATCCGATGCCTTCTTCCCCTTCGCCGACGGGCCGCGCGTGCTCATCGACGCCGGTGTCTCGGCGATCGTGCAGCCCGGCGGGTCGGTGCGCGACGACGAGGTCATCGCCGCCGCGCGCGACGCGGGCGTGACGATGTTCTTCACCGGGGAGCGGCACTTCTTCCACTGAGTCGCGCGCGGGTGGCTTTTCGGCGCGGCGCGCGGGCGCGTCGGCGTCGGCCGCGGGCGGCGTGCGGTCGGCACCGCCCGTCCGGCTTCAGCCGGCCGTCGGGCGGCCGTACTCCTCCAGGAACCGCAGCCACACCTCGCTCACCGTCGGATACGACGGGACCGCGTGCCAGAGGCGCGACAGGGGCACTTCGCCGACGACGGCGATCGTGGCGGAGTGGAGCAGCTCGGCGACATCGGGCCCGACGAACGTCGCGCCCACGAGCACCTCGCGCTCGGTGTCGATGATCGCGCGTGCGCGGCCGACGTAGTCGTCCGACACGGTCGACGCGCCCGCCACCCAGGAGAGGTCGTAGTCGATGACCCGCACCGGCAGACCCGCCTTCTCGGCGGCCGCGGCGGTGAGGCCGATGGAGGCGACCTCGGGGTCGGTGAAGGTCACCTGCGGCACCGCCGCGTGATCGGCGGTGGCGACGTGGACGCCCCAGGGCGCGTCGTCGACCGGCGCACCCTGCGCGCGTGCGGCCATCACGTCGCCCGCGGCACGCGCCTGGTACTTGCCCTGGTGGGTGAGGAGCGCGCGATGGTTCACGTCGCCGACCGCGTAGAGCCAGTCGGTGCCGCGCACGAGCATCGTGTCGTCGACGTCGAGCCATGAACCGGGTTCGAGGTCGACGCTCTCCAGGCCCAGGTCGGTGGTGCGCGGTACCCGCCCGGTCGCGACGAGCACGCGCTCGGCGGCGACCTCCGAGCCGTCGGACAGTTCGAGCACGGCCAGGCCGTCGTCGGCGGCGCGGGCCCGGACGACGTCGACGTTCGTCCGCACGTCGACCCCGAGCGCGCGCAGCGCTTCCTCAACCATCTCCCCGGCGAAGGGCTCGGTGCCTCCGAGGAGCCCCGACCGGGCCACGAGGGTGACCTCCGTGCCGAAACCGGCGTAGGCGGTGGCCATCTCGGCGCCCACGACCCCACCGCCGAGGACCGTCAGGGATGCCGGCGGATGCTGCACCGCGGTCGCATCACGGCTGGTCCACGGTTCGACCTCCCGAAGCCCCGGGATGTCGGGGAGCAGCGCCGCACTCCCGGTGCACACGGCCACCGCGTGGCGGGCGATGAGGATCGTGTCGATCCCGTCGTCGTCGGTGACGACGACCCGCTTCTCCCCGTCCAGGCGCGCGTGGCCGCGGACGAGGTCGATCTTCGCCTTCTGGAGCCACTGCACCTGCGAATCGTCGTTCCACTCGTGGGTGATGCCGTCGCGGCGGCGCAGCACCGCGGAGACGTCGAGTTCTCCGGTCACGGCCTGCTTCGCGCCATCCACCGCCTGCGCCGCCCGCAGCGCCGCGGCGCTGCGCAGCAGCGCCTTGGACGGCATGCACGCCCAGTACGAGCACTCGCCGCCGACCAGCTCCTTCTCGACGATGACCGCCGACAGGCCCCCCTGCACCGCGCGGTCGGCGACGTTCTCGCCCACCGCCCCGGCACCGATGACCACGACGTCGTACTCGCGGGTGATCTCCATGGTCCCGACCCTAACGCCGTGCGCCCGCCCGCGGGCAGGGTTGCGGCCGCTCCCGCGCGGCACGTGCTCCCACCCCGCGCGCGCCGCTTTCCCCTTCCGGCCCGCCGCGCTGCGCGCGCCGCTTTCCCCTTCCGGCCCGCCGCGCTGCGCCGCGCGGCGCACGTCCGTCGCAGAATCGCGCCTCCGTCGCAGAATTCCGGGCGAATCCTGCGACGAAGGCGTCATTCTGCGACGCAGGAGCAGCGCGGAGGGGGTGGGAGGGGGTTGACCGCGCGCCTAAACCGCTTTAGGGTGAGGTATTGAACCGGTTTAGGCGGGGCGGAGCCCGCACAGCGCCGCACGACGACACGAAGAGGTGACGGATGACGCAGCAGAGCCCTCCCACCATCGCCGACGTCGCGCGCCGCGCGGGCGTGAGCAAAGGCCTCGTGTCATTCGCCCTGAACGGCCGCACCGGCGTCGCCCCCGAGACGCGGGAGCGCATCCTCTCCGCAGCCGCCGAGCTCGGCTGGAGCCCGAACCTGCGCGCCCGGTCCCTCAGCGTCGGCCGCGCCTTCGCCTGCGGACTGGTCATCGGCCGCAGCCCCGACGTCATCGCCGCCGACCCCTTCTTCCCGTCGTTCATCGCGGGCGTCGAGGACGAGTTCTCGGTGTCGGGCCAGGTGCTCGTCCTCGCCGCGGCGACCCCCGGCCGCCAGGAGGCCGAGACTTACCGGGGACTTGCCGCCGACAAGCGGGTGGACGGGGTCATCCTCTCCGACCTCCGCGTCGCCGACGAGCGGATCGCCCTCATCGGCGAACTCGGCCTTGCCGCGGTGACCCTCGGCGTCCCCGACGTCGACGGCCCCTTCACCTCGATCTCCGTCGACGACGGCGCCGGGATCCGCCTCGCCGTCGACCACCTCGCCGACCTCGGTCACACCGACATCGCCCACGCGGCCGGCCCCTTCTCGATGCTCCACGGGCGGCACCGCGCCGCGGCGTTCGAAGACGCGGCGGCGGCCCGCGGCATCCGCGCCCGCGTCATCGAGACCGACTTCAGCGCCGCCGACGGCGCCCGCGCCACGGAAGAGCTGCTGGATGCCGCGACGCCGCCGACCGCGATCGTGTACTCCAACGACAACATGGCCATCGCCGGCCTCGGGGTCGCCCAGCGACGCGGTCTCGACGTGCCGCGCGACCTGTCGATCACCGGCTTCGACGACACCGAGATCGGCCGCCACCTCCACCCCGCCATCACGAGCGTCTCCACCGACGCGCGCGGCTGGGGCGCGGCGGCCGCGCGGGCGCTCCTCGAGGCCATCGCCGGCGCGGAGGCCGGCGCGATCGACCTTCCCGACCCCCGGCTCGTCGTGCGCGCCTCCACCGGCGCGCCGCGCGCCTGACACCACCCGCGGGCATCGCCCGCACGCACAAGGAGATGAACATGCGACGACGCATCATTCCCGTGGCGGGAGCCGCCGCGGCCATCCTCGCCCTGAGCGCCTGCAGCGGCGGAGGCGGCGGCGGCGCCGGCGGCATGGACAGCCGTGGTGACATCACGATCTGGTACTCCAACAACGAGGCCGAGATCGCCTGGGCCGAGCAGATGGTCGAGTCGTGGAACGCCGAGAACCCCGACGAGCAGATCACCGCTCAGGAGATCCCCGCGGGGTCCTCCAGCGAGGAGGTCATCAGCGCCGCCATCACCGCCGGCAACGCCCCCTGCCTGATCTTCAACACCTCGCCCGCGGCGGTGCCCGAGTTCCAGCGCCAGGGGGGCCTGGTCGACCTCACCGAGTTCGAGGACGGCGAGGACTACATCACCGAGCGCTCGGGCGACCTCGCCGAGCAGTACCGCTCGGAGGACGGCGGCTTCTACCAGATGCCGTGGAAGAGCAACCCCGTGATGATCTTCTACAACAAGGCCCTCTTCGCCGAGGCAGGCCTCGATCCCGAGAACCCGTCGCTGTCCACCTACGACGAGTTCCTCGAGACCGCGCGCACCCTGAGCGAGGCGGGCGTGGCCGAATACGCGATCAACCCCGCCCCGACGAGCGAGTTCTTCCAGTCGTGGTTCGACTTCTACCCGCTCTACGCCGCCGAGACCGGCGGCACGCAGCTGGTCGAAGACGGCGCCGCGACCTTCGACAGCCCCGAGGGCGAAGCGGTGGCCGACTTCTGGCGCACCCTCTACGCCGAGGGCCTGGCCGGCCAGGAGCAGTACCAGGGTGACGCCTTCGCCGACGGCTACGCCGCCATGGCGATCGTCGGCCCGTGGGCGATCTCGGTCTACGGCGACACGGTGGACTGGGGCTCGGTCCCCGTCCCGACCTCCGGCGGCACCGCGCCCGAGGACACCTGGACCTTCAGCGACGCCAAGAACGTCGGTCTCTTCACCGCCTGCGAGAACAAGGGCACCGCGTGGGACGTGCTGAAGTTCGCCACCAGCGAGGAGCAGGACGGGCTGTGGCTCGAGGCCACGGGCCAGATGCCGCTCCGACAGGACCTCACCGGCACCTACCCCGACTACTTCGCGGCGAACCCCGCCTACGAGCAGTTCGGCGACCAGGCCTCGCGCACCGTCGAGGTGCCGAACGTGCCGAACTCGGTCGAGATCTGGCAGGCGTTCCGCGACGGATACTCCGAGGCGGTGATCTTCGGCGAGGGAGAGATCCCCGCGTTCCTCTCCGACACCGCGACCGAGGTCGACGGTCTGGCGGCGGGAGACTGACATGACCGTCTCCACCGGCACCCCGGGTCAGGGCGCGGTGTCGCGCCCTGACCCGGGGGTGCCCGGGAGTGGCGGCGCGGCGGGGGCAGACCGCTCGAAGGGGATGCTGCGCCGCATCCTGGGTTCGCAACCGCTCGGCCTCATCTTCGCCGCGCCCTATCTGATCTTCATCGGCGTGGTCTTCGCCTACCCCATCGTGTTCGCGGTGTGGATGTCGTTCCACGACTACTTCTTCGCCGCGCCGGGGGCGGTCGTGGACCGGCCGTTCGTCGGGTTCGACAACTACATCGCGGTGCTGAGCGACCCCGACGTCTGGCGGTCGTTCGGCAACGTCGGCATCTTCCTGATCATCAACGTGCCGCTCACGGTGGCGCTGTCGATGCTGCTGGCGACGGCGCTGGATCGCGTCGCTCGCGCCAAGACCTTCTTCCGCGTCGCCTACTACGTCCCCTACGTCACCGCCTCGGTGGCCGTGGTGGCGGTGTGGCTGTTCCTCTTCTCGGGCAACGGCCTGGTCAACACCATCCTCGGGCCCCTGGCTCCCGAGCCGTCGTGGCTGATCAACTCCGCCCTGGCGATGCCGACCATCGCGCTGTTCGTCACCTGGAAGGGGCTGGGGTTCTACATCCTGCTCTACCTCGCGGCGCTGCAGAATGTGCCGCGCGAGCTCTACGAGTCGGTGTCGATGGACGGCGGTGGCCGCATCCGGCAGTTCTTCTCCGTCACGGTGCCGAGCGTACGCCCCGCCACCCTGCTCGTGGTGCTTCTGGCGACGATCACCGGGGCGAATCTCTTCACCGAGCCCTACCTGCTCACCGGTGGGGGCGGACCCAACGGCGCGTCCACCTCGCCGGTGCTCCTGATCTACCAGCGCGGCATCGAGCAGGGGAACCCCGACATCGCCGCGGCGATCGGGGTCATCCTCATCATCTTCGTGCTGATCATCGCGGCGCTCCAGCGCCGCTTCGTGGGAGGGGAGGACCGATGAAACGCGCCCTCGGCAGTTCCGCCGCAATGTACGTCGTGCTGAGCCTGGGTGCTCTGGCGTTCCTCTTCCCCTTCTACTACATGGTGATCGGGTCGCTGCAGACGACGGTGGACCCCTCGCCCGCGGGGGCCTTCCCCGACCCGGGCAACCTCACCCTCGACAACTACGGCGCCATCAACGCGCGGATCGACCTGCTGCAGGGCCTGGCGAACTCGGGCATCTTCACCGGCGGCGTGATCCTCGGCACGGTGGTGTTCGGCGTGCTCGCCGGCTACGCGCTGGCGGTGCTGCACTGGCGAGGACGCAGCGCCACCTTCTCGCTCGTGCTGCTGGTCCAGGTCATCCCGTTCCAGCTGCTGATGATCCCGCTGTACGTGATGATCGCGCGCGACTACGGACTCGCCGACTCCTACGCCGGCATGATCCTGCCGTTCTTCATCAACTCCACCGCGGTCATCATCTTCCGTCAGTACTTCCTGCAGCTTCCCAAGGAGCTGTTCGACGCCGCCCGCATCGACGGTGCCGGCGAGCTCCGGCTGCTGTGGAACGTCGCGCTGCCGCTCGTGCGGCCGGCCCTGCTGACCGTGGTGCTGCTGACCTTCATCGGCCCGTGGAACGAGTTCCTCTGGCCCTTCCTCATCACCAAGGACGCCTCGATGCAGCCTCTGGCGGTGTCGCTGGCGAACTTCCTGTCGAACGTCGCGGCATCCACCGCCAACCCGTTCGGCGCCACTCTCGCGGGCGCCGTCGTGCTCGCCGCCCCCGCCGTCGCGCTGTTCCTCATCTTCCAGCGCTACTTCACAAGCAACGACCTCGGATCCGGAGTGAAAGGATGACCATGACCACCTCCGTACAGACCGTTCCGTATCGGATGACCCGGGTCGGCGTCGTGATGACACCGACCCCGGATGACCCGCAGGAAGCCGAGGGGGTGCTGAACCCGGGCTCCGGTCGGGGGCCCGACGGCACCCTGTACCTCCTGCCCCGACTCGTCGCCGAAGGGAACGTGTCGCGGGTGGGCCTCGCGCGCGTCGTCATCGACGACGGGGTGCCCGTCGGGGTGGAGCGCGAGGGCGTCGTGCTCGAGCCCGACCGCGGGTGGGAGCGGGGCGCCGACAACGCCGGCGTCGAAGACCCCCGGGTCACGTGGATCGAGACCCTCGGGCTGCACGTGATGACCTATGTCGCCTACGGCCCGCTCGGGCCGCGGACGGCGCTCGCGGTCTCGCCCGACCTCCGCCAGTGGCGGCGCCTGGGCCCCGCGCTCTTCCGCTACGACGAGGCGCTAGACATGGACCTGAACCTCTTCCACAACAAGGACACGGTGTTCTTCCCCGAGCCGGTGACCGCGCCCGACGGCACCCTGGCCCTGGCGGTGCTGCACCGGCCCATGTGGGACCTCGGCGAGACCAAGCCCGGGCAGGGGGTGCGGGTGCCGGCCGGAGTCACCGACGAGCGCCAGTCGATCTGGATCAGCTACGTGCCCCTCGACGCCGTGCGCGAAGACATCGCGAACCTCGTGCTGTGGGAGCAGCACCGCTTCGTCGCCGGGCCGGAGTTCCCCTTCGAGGAGGTCAAGATCGGCGGCGGCCCGCCGCCGCTGCGGGTGCCCGAGGGGTGGCTGGTGCTCCACCACGGGGTCACCGGCGTCATCGACAACGCCTTCGCGCAGCAGCAGAAGGTCAACTACGCCGCCGGGGCGCTGCTCCTGGACGCCGACGACCCGAGCCGGGTCATCGCGCGCACCCCCGAGCCGCTGCTGAAGCCCGAGACCGACGACGAGCGCAGCGGCATCGTGCCGAACGTGGTCTTCCCCACCGCGATCGAGGAGATCGACGGGCGTCACTTCGTCTTCTACGGCATGGCCGACTCGAAGATCGGCGTCGCGCTCCTGGAGCGCACCGACGCCCCGACCGACTGACCCCCCGAGCGATCCAGAAGGAGAGAACATGAACACGCACGCACGACGGGGTGCGCGCTGGGCCGTCGCCGGCGCCGCCGTGATCGCCCTGACCGTGGGGCTCGTGAGCCCTGCGGCGGCGAGCACGCCGGCGCCGGCGGAGGCCGCGGCCGCGGCATCCGCCCCCTCCGCCCCGCTGACGAACCTCGACCATCTGGACTTCCTGCTCGACCAGGCGACCCCGCCTGCGGGTGTCGAGGGACACACCACCTACCGCCTCGCGGAGGAGCCGACCCTGACCTTCCCGTGGACGTACGCCGACGCCCGGGGCGGCGGCACGTTCGAGCGGGTCGGCGGCGGACCGCTCGACCCCGAGACCGGGTACTGGGGCCAGGGCGCGTACAACGCCGACGACATCTCCCGCGCCGCGGTGGTGTACCTCCGGCACTTCGAGCAGACCGGCGACCAGGCGAGCGCCGACAAGGCGTACGAGCTTCTGCGGGGCCTGACCTACATGCAGACCGTGACCGGCGAGAACGCCGGCAACGTGGTGCTGTGGATGCAGCCCGACGGCACCCTCAACCCCTCGGCCGAGCCGATCGAGCTGCCCGACCCGTCGGACTCGGGGGCCAGCTACTGGCTCGCCCGCACGATCTGGGCGCTGGGCGAGGGCTACGCCGCCTTCGCCGACGTCGACCCGGCGTTCGCGGAATTCCTCGACGAGCGGCTCGACCTCGCCATCGAGGCGCTCGACCGGCAGGTGCTCTCGCGCTACGGCGAATGGACCGAGTCCGACGGACTGCGCGTTCCGGCGTGGCTGATCGTCGACGGAGCGGATGCCTCGGCCGAAGCCGTGCTCGGACTCGCGGCGCGCCTGGCCGCCGGACCCGACGCGCCGGAGGCGCGCGACGCGCTGGCGAAGCTCGCCGAGGGGATCGCGGCGATGTCGGTCGGAGATGAGGGGGAGTGGCCGTACGGCGCCGTGCTGCCGTGGGCGCAGTCGCGCAGCATGTGGCATGCGTGGGCGTCGCAGATGCCGGCGGCGCTCGCCGCGGCATCCGAGGTCCTCGACGACCCGTCGCTGCTCGAGCCTGCCGTGACGGACACCGCCGTCTTCACCCCGACGCTGCTGACCGCCGGTGGGGCCGACAACGGGTGGTTCCCGAGCCCCACCGACCGGGTGCAGATCGCCTACGGGGTCGACTCGCGGGTGCAGTCGCTGCTGGCGGTCGCGGATGCCACGGCCTCGGCCGGTCTCGAGACGCTCGCGAGCGTGCAGGCGGCCTGGTACTTCGGTGCGAACCGGGCGGGGGAGCCGATGTACGACCCCGCGACCGGTGTCACCTACGACGGGCTCCAGCCCGACGGCACGATCAACCGCAACAGCGGTGCCGAGAGCGCGATCCACGGACTGCTGACGATGCTCGCGCTCGACGCGCATCCGGATGTCGCGGCACGCGCCACGGCGCTGACCTCCGTCACCGCCCAGGACGGGCTGCGGATGATCGAGGCCGAAGACGCCGTGGCCACCGACGGCACCGTCACCACCCCGGAGTCGTGGACGGGGGAGTCGAGCTGGTCGGGCGACGCGCTGACGCTTACTCCCGGCCAGGAGGCGACGTGGGACATCGGCACCGCCGACACGCGGCCCTGGTTGGAGCCGGTGGTCTGGTCCGATCCCGGTGAGACCTCGAGGTCGACCTGGCGGTCGGGTGGCCAGCTGAAGGTCAGCGGCCCCGCGCAGGGCATCTCGCCGTCGCCCGGCGTGCTCCTGCCCTACGCGCTCACCGCACCCCTCGCGGCCAATCGCGGCGAGGTCGCCGTGAAAGCGTTGAGCGGCGAGCTGATGCTCGACGGCATCCTCGTGCGGCCCTGGCTGTCGCGACTCGTGCTCGAAGGCGACGGCGCGCGCACCGAGCTCGTGCAGTCGACGGCGACCGGCACGCAGCGCGCGACGCTCGGTGCCGCCGGAGTGGCCTCGACCATCCGCGTCTTCGACCAGACGGGGGCGCTCGTGCGCACGACCTCGGTGACGGGCGAGGCGAGCGTGGTGGTGCCGCGCGGCGGCTTCGCGCTCGCCGAAGGCTGAGCGCGAAGCCGCCCGGTCGCGACCGGGTGCGGCACGCGGGAGGACATCGGCACACGGGAGGAGTCGGCGGGGGGCTCTGGTCCTCCCGTGTATCGATCCCCTCCCGTGTGCCGCCGGCCGAGGCACGGCGGTGACGCGACGCGTTCACCCCCGTGTCCGATTTCCGCCGGAACCTCCCGGCTGCCCGTGACAGGCTGGGGGCATGACGACGCCCGAGACCGTGCACGCGACGCCCCGCGAGATGGGCTTCGCCGAGCGCTACCGGGTCATCCAGTCGCGCGACCGGCGTTTCGACGGGCAGTTCGTCACCGCGGTGCGCTCGACCGGCATCTACTGCCGGCCGAGCTGCCCGGCCCGGACGCCCAAAGAGCAGAACGTCACCTTCTTCGCCACCTCGGCCGCCGCGCACGAGGCCGGCTACCGCGCGTGCAAACGGTGCCTCCCCGAGGCGGCTCCCGGTTCCCCCGAGTGGGACGTCCGCGGCGACGTCGCCGCCCGCGCGATGCGCCTCATCATCGACGGCGTCGTCGATCGTGAGGGGGTCCCCGGCCTCGCCCGCCGCCTCGGCTACTCCGCGCGCCACCTGACACGGGTCCTCACCGCCGAGCTCGGGGCCGGCCCCCTCGCGCTCGCCCGCGCACAGCGCGCACACACCGCCCGCGCTCTGCTGGTGGGCACCGACCTGTCGTCGGCCGATGTCGCCTTCGCCGCAGGGTTCTCCAGCGTCAGACAGTTCACCGACACGATCGGCGAGGTGTTCGGGATGCCGCCGCGCGACCTCCGCGCCCGGCGTCAGCGCTCGGCGGGGCCCGCCCGTCGTTCCGCAGCGACCACCCCCGCCCCGGGCACGATCGACCTCGCGCTCTCCGTTCGCGGCCCCATCGACACCGCGGGACTGTTCGGCTGGATGCGCGCGCACGCCGTTCCGGGCGTGGAGCGGGGCGACGCGGCATCCTTCTCCCGTGTCGTGCAGCTGCCGTCCGGGCCCGCATGGTTCGAGGTGCGGGAGGAGGTGGGCCACCTGCGTCTGCGGGCACGGCCCGCGTCGCTCCACGACCTCAGCACGCTCATCGCGCGCGTGCGGCGGCTGTTCGACCTCGACGCCGATCCGCTCGCCGTCGATGAGGCCCTCTCGGCGCATCCCGAGCTCAGACGGGCGGTCGCGGACATCCCGGGAGTGCGCGTGCCGGGCGCGATCGACGCCGACGAGATGCTGCTGCGCGCGATGATCGGGCAGCAGATCAGCGTCGCCGCCGCCCGCACGATGCAGGGCCGGCTCGCCGCGGCGCTCGGGACCGCCGTCGACACCCCCGACGGGCCGATGACGCTGTTCCCCGACGCCGCGACCATGGCCGAGCGTGGCCACGAGGTGCTGCGAGGCCCGGCGGCGCGCGTGCGTGCGGTGATCGCCGCTGCCGCGGCGCTCGCCGACGGCTCGCTGACGCTCGGGCCGGGCGACGACCGCGCCGAGCAGCGCCTGCGGCTCCTCGCCCTGCCGGGGGTCGGACCGTGGACGGCCGATTACGTCCGCATGCGCGTGCTGGGCGATCCCGACGTGCTGCTGCCGGGCGATGTGGCCGCGCGCGCCGGGGCCGCGGCCCTCGGCCTCCCCGCAGACCCCCGGGGCTTCACCGCCTGGGCCGAGCGCACCGCGCCCTGGCGCAGTTACGCGATGGCCCACTTCTGGTACGCCGCCCCCGTGACGCGCGCCTGGCGCGCGGACGCGGGCACCGGGGAGAGCCCCGAAAGCCCGGACCCACGCACGGTGAACCCCACGCCCGGTGCCGCACCCGCGCGACCCACGCCACCCGCGCCGCCCGTCGCCCTGCGCCCCACCGATCCTGCATCCGTCACCGCACCGACGCGCCGGAGGACCGCCTCATGAGCACCGCGACCATCCAGACCCTCGACACACCCGACGGCCCCTTCACGATCCTCGAGCGCGAGGGGCACGTCGAAGCCTCGGGATGGACCGCCGACCACGCTGCACTCCTCGCCCGCCTCGCCCCGGCCCACCGTCCCGACGTCGTCGCCGAGGGCGAGACCACCGCGGCCGCCGCGGTCACCGCCTACTACGCCGGCGACGCCGATGCGATCGACGCCGTGCCGGTCCGCCAGCACGGCACGGCGCTGCAGCGCGCCGGGTGGGACGCGCTCCGCGGCATCGCACCCGGGGAGCCGCTCACCTACACCGCGTTTGCCGCCCGCCTCGGCAACCCCCGTGCGGTCCGGGTGGCCGCCTCGATCTGCGCGCGCAACGCGCCCGCGCTGTTCGTGCCCTGCCACCGCGTGCTCCGCTCCGACGGCAGCCTCGGCGGGTTCGCCTGGGGGCTCGATGTCAAGCGGGCGCTGCTCGACCGCGAGAGCTCCTTCGCCCTGACGCGAACTGGCTCTTGATCACAGGAGGCTCCCAGGTTTAGTCTGGAGGGCTGTCGCGACCGCGGCGGCTTCGGATCACCCACACCTGGAGGATGCCATGTATCAGGTCGACCACGTCGCGAAGATCGCCGCCGTCCTCCCCGCGGCGCGGTAGCTCGCACCTTTCGGGTCCTCTTCCGGCATAACCGCCGCGCTCCGAACGTTCTCGTTCGAGCAGCGCTACTTTCCGCGCCTCGCCACGAGCGAGCGCTTCTCCGCCACGTCCCACCAAGGATCATGACCTCCTCCGCTCCGCCCGCGTCATCCGCGAAAGCCCATCTGTCCACCCCTCGCGCGCTCGCGCGACTGCTGCCGTTCGTCCGCCCGGTGCTTCCGCGCCTCGCCCTCGGTGCGGCCAGCGCCCTCGTCGCGAGTCTTCTCGCCCTCGGCATCCCGCTCGTGCTCGAGGCGATCATCCAGGGCCCGATCAACTCCGGGGACCTCGGCCTGATCGGCTGGGGCGCCGCCGCGATCCTCGGACTCGGACTCGCCGAAGCCGCGATGGTCTACCTCCGCCGCTGGTTCGTGCTCGCCCCCGCCACGATGGTGGAGTACGAGCTGCGGCAGACGTTCTACTCGCGTCTGCAACGCCTCCCCGTGGCGTTCCACGACCGCTGGCAGTCGGGTCAGCTGCTCAGCCGCATGATGCAGGACATCAGCACGCTCCGACGCTGGATGGCCTTCGGTCTCGTGCTGCTCGTGGTGAACGTCCTCACCATCCTCGTCGGCACCGCGCTGCTCTTCCGCTGGCACTGGCTCCTCGGCACGGTCTTCCTCGTCGTGTCGGCGCCGCTGTGGTACGCCGGCTACCGGTTCGAGAAGGCCTACGGCACCCTTGCCCGGCAGAGCCAGGACCAGGCGGGCGACCTCGCCACGTCCGTGGAGGAGAGCGTCCACGGCATCCGGGTTCTCAAGGCCTTCGGTCGCGGGAAGCACGCGCTCCAGAAGTTCGCCCGCCAGGCCGAGACCCTCCGTCAGACCGAGCTGCGGAAGGCCCGCGCGGTCGGGTGGATCTGGTTCTGGCTCGTGATCCTCCCCGACGTCGCCTTCGCCCTGTGCCTCGGGACCGGCATCTACCTCGCCGCGACCGGACAGCTCGCCGTCGACGCCCTCATCGCGTTCTTCGCCATGACCACGGTGCTGCGCTGGCCGATGGAGTCGATCGGGTTCCTCTTCTCCTTCACCCTCGACGCGCGCACCGCGACCGACCGCATCTTCGAGGTCTTCGACGAGCAGAACACCATCACCGACCCCGCTCGTCCCGTGCAGCTGTCGAACGTGCGCGGCCAGCTCGCCTTCGAGGGCGCCCACTTCCGCTACCAGGACGCCGGCGCCCACGAGGCCGACCTGCTGAACGGCATCGACCTCGTGCTCGAGCCGGGGGAGACGATGGCTCTGGTGGGTCTGACCGGAAGCGGCAAGACCACGCTCACCACCCTGCCGACGCGGCTCTACGACGTCACCGGCGGGCGGGTGACCCTGGATGGGACGGATGTCCGCGACCTCACGCTGAAGGATCTGCGGCGCCACATCGGCATGGCGTTCGAAGACGCGACGCTGTTCTCGCAGACCGTTCGGGAGAACATCCTCCTCGGGCGTGAGGACCTGGAGCCCGGTTCGGAGGAGGCCGAGCGCATCCTCCATGAGGCGCTCGGGGTCGCGCAGGCGAGCTTCGTGTACGACCTCCCCGACGGCGTGGACACCGTCATCGGCGAGGAGGGGCTGAGCCTCTCGGGCGGTCAGCGCCAGCGTCTCGCGCTCGCGCGCGCGGTGGCGGCGCGCCCGAGCGTCCTGGTACTGGATGACCCGTTGTCGGCCCTCGACGTCGACACCGAGGCCCTCGTAGAAGACGCGCTGCGCGTCGTGCTCAAAGACACCACTGCGCTCGTCGTCGCCCACCGCCCCTCGACGGTCATGCTCGCCGACCGCGTCGCGCTCCTCGAAGCGGGACGCATCACGGCGGTCGGCCGTCACTCCGACCTGCTGCGGGAGAGCGAGCACTACCGGCACGTCATCTCCAGCCTCGAGCTCGCCGAGCGTGAGGCGCGCGACCCGTCGGATGTGATGGACGCCCCGGCCGCAAGCCGCGAGGAACCCTTCGATGCCCTCGAGAAGGAGGTGACCCGATGAGCACGACCACCGTCACCGGAACCAGCGGCGAAGACCGCTCCGACTACACCCGGGAGGAGAGCCGCGCCATCCGGCGCCGGTCGCTCCGACTCCTCGGGTCGCTGATCGCACCCGTGCGCTGGCAGCTGGTGCTCGCCGCCGCCGTGCTCGTCGTCTCGACCGCGCTGCGGGTGGCAGGCCCCGCGCTGATCGGATTCGGCATCAACAACGCCCTCCCTGCCGTCGTCGAACGGGGCGACTGGATGCCCACCACCGTCGTGGTCGGCCTCTACCTCGTCAGCGGCATCGGCGGCGCCGCGCTCATCGGCTGGTACGTGGTGGTCGCCGCGCGCCTCACCCAGGCGGTCATGCTCGACCTCCGCAAGCGCATCTTCCTGCACACGCAGAAGCTGAGCCTGGAGTTCCACGAGTCCTACACCTCGGGGCGCATCATCTCGCGGCAGACTAGCGATCTCGACACGATCCGCGAGCTGCTGGACGGGGGGCTCAACGAGCTCGTGTCCGGCATCCTCTTCGGGTTGTTCACCCTCATCGCGCTGCTGCTCGTGGACTGGCAGTCCGGCGTCATCCTCATCATCATGGGGATCCCGCTGTTCCTTCTCATGCGCTGGTTCTACAAGCGTTCGCAGATGGTCTACCGCCAGTCGCGCGTGGTGAGCGCGTCGGTCATCGTGAAGTTCGTCGAATCGATGACCGGTATCCGCGCGGTGAAGGCCTTCCGGCGCGAGGAGCGCAACGACCAGGAATTCGGCGACCTCGCCCTCAGCTACCGCGACGTCAACATCCGCTCCATCCGCCTGTTCGGCACCTTCGAGCCGGGTCTCATGGCGGTGGCGTCGATCGCGATCGCGATGGTCGTGCTGTGGGGCGGTATCCGCGTGTCGACCGGAGCGCTCGGGCTCGGCTTCCTCCTGTCGGCGGTGCTGTACGTGCGGAACTTCTTCTCGCCGCTGCAGGAGGTGGCGTTCTTCCTGAACTCCTACCAGTCAGCGGTCGCCGCGCTGGAGAAGGTGTCGGGCGTGCTGGAGGAGGAGCCGACCGTTCCCGACCCGAAGCGACCGGTCGACCTCTGGCAGGCGCGCGGGCACGTCAGATTCGACGGCGTCACCTTCGGATACGGGGATGACCGCGTCATCCTGCCCGATTTCTCTTTGGACATCCCCGCGGGGCAGACCATCGCGCTCGTCGGGACGACCGGGGCCGGGAAGTCGACGCTGGCGAAGCTCGTCTCCCGGTTCTACGACCCGACGATCGGATCGGTCTCGCTCGACGGCGTCGACCTGCGGAACCTGCACCCGAAGGATCTGCGCCGCGCGATCGTGATGGTCACGCAGGAGGCGTATCTGTTCAGCGGAACCGTCGCCGACAACATCGCGCTCGGCAAGCCCGACGCGACGATGGACCAGATCCGCGCCGCGGCGCGGGCGGTCGGGGCCGATGCGTTCATCGAGAAGCTCCCCGACGGCTACGACACCGACGTGAACAAGCGCGGCGGCCGGGTCTCGGCGGGGCAGCGTCAGCTGATCTCGTTCGCCCGCGCCTTCCTCGCCGACCCCGCGGTGCTGATCCTCGACGAGGCGACGGCGTCGCTCGACATCCCGAGCGAGCGTGCGATCCAGGAGGCGCTGCAGACCCTGCTCGCCGACCGGACCGCGATCATCATCGCGCACCGCCTCTCGACCGTCGCGATCGCCGACCGGGTGCTCGTGATGGAGCATGGGCGCATCATCGAGGACGACACCCCCGAGGCGCTGATCAGCGGCGACGGGAAGTTCGCGCAGCTGCACCGCGCCTGGCGGCAGTCCCTGGTCTGACCCGCGCTGGTCTGACGCGCGCGTTGTGTCTGGCGGCCGTCCGGGTGCGGGGCCCGTCGCGGCGTCGCAGGATTGCACGAGCGTCGCAGGCATTCGCGAGAATTCTGCGACGCACGTGCGATTCTGCGACCGTGGAATGCGGAAGGCGGAGGTGCAGGATGTCCGGCGCGGCCCGCCGTGGCCCGGCGCGGCCCGCTGCGCGCGGCGCGGTGGGGCTAGAGGGACACCTCGGCGATGACCTCGCCGTACTCGGTCTCCCCGACGGGGGAGAAGCCCATCCGCCGGAAGAACGCCTCCGGTCCGCCCTCGCCCGCCTCGTAGATGACGTTGACCGACGACATGCCGCGCGAGCGCGCCTCGGCGAGCAGCTGCTCCACGGCGAACCGCCCGACACCGCGGCCCTGATCGTCGGCGTCGACGTTGATGCGCCACAGCACGGAGCGGAAGTACTCCTGCGGGAAGTCGGGGTCGAAGTTGGCGCTGACGAACCCGACCACCTCGTCGCCGTCGAGCACCACGCGCTGCCACGACGTCTGCGGGTTGACCACGGTCGCGGCGATGCCGTAGCTCACCGGGGAGAGGTACTCCTCCTGACCGGGCTTCAGCGACATGTTGTTGACCGCGACGATCGTGGACGCGGACAGTTCCTCGAGGCGAAGTTCGGCCATACCCGACAGGCTAGCGAGAAAGCCCTCGCCGTGCGCGCCCGCGACCCCGCATGTCACCGCCGCCCCGCCGCGGAAGTATCTCGACGTCAAGATAATTCGGCGCCGTGGGATAGGCTGGTCGACGACGCGAACGAGAGCCTAACGAGGGACGAACGTGACGGAATCCACCATCATCTACACCTACACCGACGAGGCGCCGGCGCTTGCGACGGCCTCCTTCCTGCCCATGGTGCAGGCGGTGACCCGAACCGCGGGTGTGGACATCGAGACCCGCGACATCTCGCTGGCAGGCCGCATCCTCGCCGCCTTCCCGCAGAACCTCACGCTCGAGCAGCAGGTCGGCGACGCGCTCGCCGAGCTCGGCGGCCTCGCCACGCTTCCCGAGGCCAACATCATCAAGCTCCCCAACATCTCCGCCTCGATCCCGCAGCTCAAGGCCGCCATCGCCGAACTGCAGAGCCAGGGCTACGACATCCCCGACTATCCCGACGAGCCGAACACGGTCGAGGAGAAGGACATCCGGGCCCGCTACGACCGCATCAAGGGTTCCGCGGTCAACCCGGTGCTGCGCGAGGGCAACAGCGACCGCCGCGCCCCGCTGTCGGTGAAGAACTACGCGCGCAAGCACCCGCACCGCAACAAGCCGTTCGCCGACGGATCCAAGACCCGGGTCGCCACCATGGGTCACGACGACTTCAAGTCGAACGAGAAGTCCTGGGTCGCGGCCCACGATGACGTCCTGACCGTCCGCCACATCGCCGAGGACGGCACCGTGACGGTGCTCAAGGACAACCTCAAGGTCCTGCCGCGCGAGATCATCGACGCGACGTTCCTCTCGGCATCCGCCCTCGACGCGTTCCTCGCCGACACCCTCGCCCAGGCCAAGGCCGACGACGTCCTCTACTCGGTGCACCTCAAGGCCACGATGATGAAGGTCAGCGACCCGATCATCTTCGGTCACGTGGTCAAGGCGTACTTCCCCGACGTTTTCGCCGCCTACGGCGAGCAGATCGCCGAGGCGGGGCTCACCCCCAACAACGGTCTCGGCTCGATCCTCTCGGGGCTCGGCGAACTCGCCGACGGCGACAAGATCGCCGCCGCGATCACGGCCGATCTCGAGCGCGGTCCGCGCCTGTCGTACACCAACTCGGACAAGGGCATCACGAACCTGCACGTGCCCTCGGACGTGATCGTCGACGCGTCGATGCCTGCGCTCGTCCGCAACGGCGGCAAGCTCTGGGGCGTCGACGGGGGTGAGGACGACACCCTCGCGGTGATCCCGGACTCGTCGTACGCGAGCGTCTACCAGGCCACGATCGACGACGTGATCGCGAACGGACCGCTCGACCCGACCACGATCGGCACCGTGCCCAACGTCGGTCTCATGGCGCAGGCGGCCGAGGAGTACGGCAGCCACGACAAGACCTTCGAGATCGCCGCGCCCGGCAAGGTCCAGATCATCGACTCCGAGGGCGAGGTGCTCATCGAGCACGACGTGCAGACCGGCGACATCTGGCGCGCGACGCAGACGAAGCACATCGCGGTCATGGACTGGGTCAAGCTCGCCGTGACGCGGGCCCGCGCGACCGGCGCCCCCGCGGTGTTCTGGCTCGACGTGAACCGCGCGCACGACGCGCAGCTCATCGCGAAGGTGCACCAGGGGCTCGCGCTGCTGGACACGTCCGGCATCCAGATCACGATCCTCGCCCCCGAAGAGGCGACCCGTTACACGCTCGCGCGCATGCGCCACGGCCTCGACACGATCTCGGTCACCGGCAACGTGCTGCGCGACTATCTGACCGACCTCTTCCCGATCCTCGAGGTCGGCACGAGCGCCAAGATGCTCAGCATCGTGCCACTGCTCGCGGGCGGTGGGCTGTTCGAGACCGGCGCCGGCGGCTCGGCGCCCAAGCACGTGCAGCAGCTCGTCGCCGAGAACTATCTCCGCTGGGATTCGCTGGGCGAGTTCTTCGCCCTCGCGGCGTCGCTCGAGCACCTCGCGCAGGTCACCGGGAACGTCAAGGCCCAGGTCCTCGCCGACACGCTGGATGCCGCGACGGGGACGTTCCTCGAGAACGACAAGTCTCCCGGCCGGGCGCTCGGCACGATCGACAACCGCGGCAGCCACTTCTACCTGGCGCTCTACTGGGCCCAGGAGCTGGCTCGCCAGAGTGCCGATCCCGAGCTCGCGGCCGCCTTCGCCCCCATTGCCGAGGCCCTGGCCGAGAACGAGCAGCGCATCGTCGACGAGCTCGTCGCCGTGCAGGGATCGCCCGTGGAGATCGGCGGCTACTACCGTCCCGACCCCGAGCGGGTCGAGAAGGTGATGCGCCCGTCCGCCACGCTGAACGGCATCATCGACGGCATCGCCTGACGCCGCCGGAGATCCGCCGCGACGAGGGCGGGCAGCCTACAGTCGCTCGCGCAGGAACGCCGCCTGCACGAGCCACTGGTAGGACTGCCCGCCCTCGTGCTCGTTGAACGGGTACACCTCGATGGCCTTGTCGGCGACTGGGACGCGGTTGTACGCGGCGAACACCGTCGACGGCGGACAGATCATGTCGTGCAGGGCCGCCGAGAACAGCGCCGGTGCCGAGATGCGACGGGCGAAGTTCACCCCGTCGACGTACGACAGCGTGCGGAAGACACGCTCTTCGGCGCCGCGATGCACCCGGAGGTAGCGCACGATCTCCTGGTAGGGGTCGGCGTCGGTGAGGCCGACGGCGCGCTCGAAGTGGCAGAGGAACGGGACGTCGGGCATCACCGCGCGAAGTCCCTCCACGAGTCCGCCGACGGCGATCGCGATCCCTCCGCCCTGGCTGCCGCCGGTGACGGCGACGCGGGTGGGGTCGACCTGGGGGAGTCCGCGCACCGCGTCGACGGCGCGGACGCCGTCGGTGAACAGGCGCCGGTAGTAGTACGTGGCGGGATCGTCGATGCCGCGGGTCATGAATCCGGATGCCGCAGGGCCCGACCCGTGCGGGTCGGGTGTCTCGCCGCCCGATCCCCATCCGCTGCCCTGCCCGCGGGTGTCCATGAACAGGTGCGCGTACCCGGCGTTCCCCCACGACAGGCGCTCGTGGGGGAGGCCGCGTCCGCCGCCGTAGCCGTTGAACTCGACGACGGTGGGAAGCGGGCCCGACGCTCCGCGCGGCACCCACAGCCACGCCTTGACGGGATCCCCGGCGAAGCCGGGGAAGGTCACGTCGTAGGTGTCGACGAGGGTCAGCGGCGTCGCGACCGGCGTGACGACGACCTCGCCGCCGGCGGCGCGGGCCGCGCCGATGGTGCCGGTCCAGAAGTCGTCGAAATCGGCCGGTTCGGCAACGGCCGGGCGGTACGTCGACAGGTCGGCGGGGCTCAGATCGAAGCGGGGCACCGGGTCAGCGTAGCGCTCTCGCGGAGCGGACGACGAGGCCTAGGAGTAGACGCTGACCTCGGTGCCGGTGGCGGTCCACTCGTAGATGAAGCGTGCGGCGTCGTCCCACATGTTGACGCAGCCGTGGCTCTGCGGGTAGCCGAGCGAGGAGCGGAAGTTCGACGCCCCGTGGAAGGCGATGTCGGGCGCGAACCAGGTGATGTAGGGCACGTCCTCGGTGCAGTAGCTGTTCACCGCATTCGGGTTGTAGCACAGCGCGCCCATGTCCTGGATGCGGGTGTAGGCGAAGACGGTGAAGTTGCCCGTGGGGGTGGGCGTCGCGGCGGTGCCTGAGGAGATGGTGAACGACTCCACCATGTTGCCGTTCTCGAAAAGGTAGGCGCGCTGCGCGCTGAGGTCGACCTCCACCGATCGGGCGAGTGCGACCGTGGTGAACGGGGTCTCGGTCACGCCGAGCTCGATGACGCCGTCGCCGGCGGCGAGCTGCGATGCCGCGTCGGCGGCGAGCCCGTCGGTGGACTCCAGGGCGCGGCCGTTGACACCTGCGACGTCTTCGCGCAGGACCGCACCGGCCTTGTTCGTGATGACGGTGGCGTTCACCGCCTCGCGGTTCACCAGGCCCGGCAGGGTGTCGACGACCGACTGGATGCCGGCCTGGTCGACATCGACGGAGATCGTGCCGCGCTCACCGTCGCCGAGGGTGATCCACGAGGCGACGACCGCGCGGTCCAGAGGCACGGTCCGCTCCTCGCCGATGTAGAACCCCGCGGTGTCGAGCATGGCGTTCAGGCGCGACGCGGTCGCCTCGGCGATCGTCGTGGTGGTCTCGGCGTCGACGGCGGCGATCGCCGGTTCGACCTCGACACGCTGCTGGCCGGCGAGGAAGGCGTCCTGCAGGCTCTGGCGCACCGCCTCGGCGTCGATCCCCTCGCCCGCAACGGCGGGGGTGACCTGGTAGCTCGCCGACGCGGCGTCGAAGGCGACGGCGGCGTCGACCGGCGCGACCGAGAGGTCGGGGGCCGCGGCGAGCAGCGCGTCGGCGGCGAGGGAGGGGTCGATCTGCACCTCGGCGTCGACGGGGGAGGGGAACCAACCGGTCGGGTTCCACATCGGGTGCTCCGCGAAGGCTGTCTCGGCGAGCGTCTGCGCGTCGACGGTGGCACCGAGGTCGGCGCCGGTCAGCTCGGCGTCGCCGCCGGGACCGGTGAGGACGACCGTCGTCTCGGCGAGTCGGTTCTCGATCGCCTCGGCGGCGGCACCCGGGGTCATGAAGCCCACCGGCACGCCGGCGATGGCCGTTCCCGGGGCGATGAGGAAGATGGATGCCGCGGCCATGCCGATGGCGGCGGCCGCCGCGGTCACGCCGATCCACAGACCCCAGCGGCGTTTCTTGGGAGCGGGCTCGACGGGCGCCCAGGCGTAGGTCGGGGCGTCACCTCCCGGCGTGTCGGACGTCGGTCCATCGGCGGCGTCGGTGGGCAGCGGCTGGGTGGCGTCGACCGTCGTCGGCTGCGGCTCAGCGGCCCCGTCGGCGTTCGGCCGTGTC
The DNA here is from genome assembly GCF_023155745.1 of Microbacterium kunmingense. GTDB lineage: Bacteria > Actinomycetota > Actinomycetes > Actinomycetales > Microbacteriaceae > Microbacterium > Microbacterium kunmingense. Next base: position 33,014 of record NZ_JAKNUS010000009.1, on the reverse strand, counting down.
ACAAGGTCAGTCACGCGGTCCCCCCGACTGCGTCAGTGTCGTCGTTACATGCTAAACGACGCCACCGCGGGCGAGGGCAACGGTCTTATTACGACCCGGGAACGGGAGCGCTCAGGGCGCGCAGAGCTCCTGGAACTTCGTCACCGTCACCTGGAACGATTCGCCGATCTCGGCCGCATCCCCGATCTGCGACAGGTCGCCGCTGGCGACGGAATCCATCACCTCAGCGGTCTGGGTGAACATGTCCTGCAGTTCCGGCAGGAGCGCGGAGATCTCGTCGTTGGTGATCTGGGATGCCGCGGAGGCCAGGCTGTCCGCGGCTGCCCGGGCCGCCTCGGCGACGGCACCCGGGTCGTCGGCGGACGCCTCCTGGAACTCGGTGGTCGCCTCGGTGATGCTGTCCGAGATCAGCAGGCACGCGTCTTCGGTGGACTGACCGTCGTCGCCGGACGCATCGGTCGAGCCGCTGTCGGTGCTGCCCTGCGACGCGGCGGTGTCATCGCCGGGGGAGACGGTGGGTGCACCCGTGCACCCGGCCAGAGCGAGTACGGCGAGCAGGCTGAGGGTGCCGATGGCGGCTGTGGATCGCATCGCGACCTCCTTCGTCGACCTCCACCCTAGGTCAGTCGGTTCATCACGAATTCGTAAAGACTCCGAGCAAATCCTGCGCAGGTCTTGCGGGGACTTAGTTCGTAAGGTGTACTAACAAACATGATTCCGGCCGAAACACACGTCCACCCCTCGGGCGACACCGCCCCCTCCGCGGGGACTTTGCCGTCGCGCGGACGGCGCCAGTCCGCGAAGGTCTTGCCTGAGCAGGCGCGCCGGCACAATCGCTCTCTCGTGCTGCAGACGCTGTTCCACGGGGGCGCGATGAGCCGGGCCGACCTGGCTCGAGAGACCCGGCTCACCCGAGTGACCATCTCCGACCTCGTGGCCGAACTGATCTCCGACGGCATCCTCGCCGAGTTCGGAACCCGCGAGGCGTCCGGGCCCGGAAAGCCGGCGATCCTCGTCGACCTCGACCGCGCGGGTCACCGCATCGTCGGCCTCGACCTCTCGGGCAGCGACACGTTCATCGGCGCGGTCCTCACCCTCGACGGCGAGATCGTCGCGCGCCACGAGGTGGCCGCACCTGCGGCGGCCGCCGACGTCGTCGACACCGCGGTCGCTCTCGCACAGGCGCTCGTCGCCGACGCGCACGCCCCCGTCCTCGGCGTCGGGGTCGGCACGCCCGGCGTGGTCGACGAGCGCGGGGTGATCCTCGCCGCGCCGAACTTCGGGTGGGTGGGGTTCGACCTGGAACGCGCTCTCACCGACGCGCTGCAGCTGCCGGTGCTGGTGGCCAACGACGCCAACGCCGCCGTCCTCGCCGAATACACCCTGGGCGGTGCCGCCGACGACGTGATGCTCGTCAAAGTCGGCCGGGGTGTGGGCGCCGGGCTCCTCACGGGCGGAACGCCCCTGCGGGGCTCGCGTTTCGCGGCGGGGGAGATCGGCCATGTCACGGTCGGCACCGACGGTGGACCGCAGTGCGCGTGCGGGAAGATCGGGTGCCTGGAGGCGTGGCTGTCCGTGCCGTCGCTCGTAGCACGCCTCGCCGCGGCATCCGATGACGACGCCCGCCGGGGCGTCCTCCGCGACGCGGGGGAGCGGCTCGGCATCGCGCTCGCTCCGGTGGTCGCCACCCTCGATCTGTCCGAGATCGTGCTCTCCGGTCCCCCGGAGCTTCTCGACGGTCCCCTCGCCGCCGCCACGCTCGACACGCTCCGCGCCCGCACCCTCGCGCCCTTCCACGAGGGGGTGCGCATCCGCATGACCGCGCACGGTCAGGACATCGTGCTGCGCGGCGCCGCCGTCATGGTCCTGTCCGGCCAGCTCGGGGTCTCGTGATCGCCTCCTCCTCTCCTTTCCCGTCCCCACACACACCCGGTCGGGCTTCCCGACCCCACCCAGAAGAAGGAACGCTATGAAGAAGACGCTCGTGAGCGCCGCCCTGCTCGGGGCTGGCGCGATGGTGCTGGCCGGCTGCGCCGGCGGCACGGGCTCGGCAGGATCGGACGAGGGCGCGGAGATCCGCGTGTGGCTGGTCGGTGCCGACACGCCGCAGGAGGCCCGCGACTACCTGGTCGAGACGTTCGAGGAGGACAACCCCGGCTCCACGCTCGTCATCGAGGAGCAGAGCTGGGAAGGCCTGGTCGACAAGCTCACCACCAGCCTGTCCAGCTCCGACAGCCCCGACATCGTCGAGTTCGGAAACACCCAGGCACCGGCCTTCACCTCGGTCGGCGCCCTCCTCGACCTCAGCGACGAGTACGAGGCACTCGGCGGCGACGACCTGCTGCCCGGCTTCGTCGAGGCCGGGTCGTACGACGGCGCGTTCTACGCGCCGCCGCTGTACTCCGGCGCCCGGGTGGTGTTCGCCGATCCGGCCCTCGTGACCGAGGCCCCCGCGACGCTCGACGACTACATCGCCTCGGCCACCGCCCTCGCCGAGGCCAATCCGGGCAAATCGGGCATCTACTTCGCCGGGCAGGACTGGTACAACGCCCTCCCGTTCATCTGGGAGAACGGTGGGGAGATCGCCGTCGAGTCAGGCGGCGAGTGGGACGCGCAGCTGAGCTCCGACGAGTCCGTCGCCGGGCTGCTGCAGGTGCAGGAGCTGATGACGACCGCATCGGTGGCACCCAAGGACGGCGACAACGCCGAGCCCTGGACCCCGTACTGCGAGGGCGCGGCGATCCAGTTCTCCGCGCCGAACTGGGCGCTCGGGCTCGCGAGCGCCTGCGAGACCGAGAACCCGCCGGCCGCCCCTCTCGTGTATGCCCTTCCCGGCATGGACGGCGGGCCCGCACAGGTCTTCGCGGGCGGCTCGAACATCGGCATCTCGGCGAAGTCGGCCAACCCCGACCTCGCCAAGGAGGCGCTCGCAATCATCCTCAGCGACGAGTTCCAGACCATCTACGGCGAGAACGGCCTGATCCCGGCGAAGAAGTCGCTCGCCTCCACGCTCGGCGACACTCCCGAGGCCGCGGCCTTCGCCGAGGCCGCGAGCAACGCCAAGCTGACACCCGCATCGCCCAATTGGGCCGAGGTCGAGGCATCCCGGGTGCTGGAGGACTTCTTCGTGAAGATCGCCCAGGGCGGCGACGTCGCCGCGCTCGCTGCCGAGGTCGACACCGAGATCGAAGACATCCTCAACGGCTGATGCGCCCCGGCCGGGCCGGCGGTCCTCGTCCCGCCGGCCCGGCCACCCCGTGTCCTTCCCCCCCCATCCACGAAAGAGCCGCCATGTCGACGCTGCACAGCGACGTCAGTCCCGCCGTCAGCGCGGTCGACGGGGAACGCCTCGTCGCCCCCGCACCGCCGGCGAGCCCCGGCCGGCGCCGGGCGCTGCGCCCCGGCGCCCTCACGCCCTACGCGCTCCTCACACCGGCGCTGATCGTCCTGGCGGTCATCACCGGCTGGCCGCTGGTGCAGCTGATCGTCATGTCGTTCCAGGAGTTCGGCCGGGCGCAGGTCTTCGGGGCTCCGCCCGAGTTCATCGGGCTGGCCAACTACGTCGGCATCCTCACCGATCCGCAGTTCTGGCAGGTGCTCAGCCGGTCGCTGCTGTTCGCCGCGGTGTGCGTCGTCGTGACGATGGTCCTCGGCATCCTGATCGCCCTCCTGATGCGCCGCCTCGGGGTGGTGATCCGCACCCTCGTCTCGATCGGACTCCTGCTGGCCTGGGCCATGCCGCCCCTATCGGCCACCATCGTCTGGGGCTGGATCTTCGACACCCAGTACGGGGTGCTCAACCAGGTGCTCTCCCAGGTGCTCGGCCTCGAGCAGTTCACCGGCCATTCCTGGCTCATCGAGCCGCTGAGCTTCTTCTTCGTCGCGACGATCATCATCGTGTGGGGAGCGATCCCCTTCGTCGCCTTCACCGTCTACGCCGGCCTCACCCAGGTGCCCGACGAGGTGCTCGAGGCCGCCCAGCTCGACGGGGCGGGCGCGGCGCAGCGCTTCTTCCTCGTCATCGTGCCCTTCATCCGCCCCATCCTCGTCGTGGTGACGATCCTCCAGGTGATCTGGGACCTCCGTGTCTTCACCCAGATCTACGCGCTGCAATCGATCGGGGGCCTGGCCGAACAGACCAACACCCTCGGGGTGTACATCTACCGGGTCTCTCTCGGCGCGGGCGATTTCGGGGTGGGCGGGGCCATCTCGGTGATCGTCGTGCTGCTGCTGGTGGCGCTATCGATTTTCTACGTCCGCCGCAACCTCCGGGAGGAGTCGCTGTGACCGCCCTGGCCTCCCCCCGCACCCGCACCCCTGCGCGGACGCGCCGCCGCGTCGCATCCGTCCTCGCCGCCCTGGCGGGTCTGATCGTCTTCGCGTGCTCGGTGTTCCCGGTGTACTGGATGGTCAACACCTCGCTGCAGCCGAACGGCCAGGTGCGCGGCAGCACCCTGCGCCTCTGGCCCGAGAACGCCACCCTGGAGAACTATCTCGGCGTGATCTTCGACCACGACCGCGCACCGTTCCTCCCGGCCCTCGGCAACTCCCTCGCGGTGACCCTCCTCACCGTCGCCGTCTCGCTCGTCTTCGCCTTCCTCGCGGCGCTCGCGGTGACCCGCTTCCGGTTCCGCAGCCGCGCGGCGTTCATCGTGACGATCCTCATCATCCAGATGATCCCCGCCGAGGCGCTCATCATCTCGGTGTTCCGCCTCATCGACGGCTGGCAGCTCCTCAACACCATCATCGGCCTGACCGCCGTCTACCTCGCGACCGTCCTGCCCTTCACCATCTGGACCCTCCGCGGCTTCGTCAACGGCGTGCCGATCGAACTGGAGGAGGCGGCGATGATCGACGGGCTCAGCCGATCACAGGCGTTCTGGCGGGTGACCTTCCCGCTGCTCGCCCCCGGCCTCGTCGCCACCGGGGTCTTCGGGTTCATCCAGGCCTGGAACGAGTTCGTCTTCGCGCTCGTGCTGAACCCGCGCCCCGAGGCCATGACCCTGCCGGTGTGGCTGCGCACGTTCCTCGACCCCAACGGCGGGATCAACTGGGCGGAGCTCATGGCAGGATCGACGCTCGTGTCGATCCCGGTCGTGGTGTTCTTCCTCATCGTCCAGAGCCGGATGACCTCGGGCCTGGTGTCGGGGGCGGTGAAGGGCTGATGCGGGTCGGACTCGACGTCGGCGGCACCAAGACCGAGGCGGTGGCCCTCGATGACGCGGGGGTGGTCGTCGCCCGGGTACGTCGTGCGACGACCTTCGGTCCCGACGGCGTGATCGCCACCATCCTCGCCTCGGTCGAAGAGGTGGGTGCGCAGGCCGGCGGGATCGTCACCTCGGTGGGGATCGGGATGCCGGGGCAGATCGTCCCCGGGTCGGGAACCATCTCCCACGCGGTCAACCTGGGGGTGCGCTCGCTCGATGTCGCCGCGGTCGTGGGTGGTGCGCTGGGCGTTCCGGTCGACGTGGAGAACGACGTCAAGGCCGCGGCGCTCGGCGCGGCGGTGCTGCGCACCGCAGCGGACCCCGGGGCCTCCGGGGCTGCGGAGTCGGGTCTCGCGTACCTGAACCTCGGCACCGGGGTGGCCGCGGGGCTCGTCATCGGCGGGGCCCTCTGGCGGGGGGTGCGCGGAGCGGCCGGTGAGATCGGGCACCTCAGCGTCGACCCCGAGGGTCCGCGGTGCCGATGCGGACAGCGCGGCTGCATCGAGGCGCTCGCCGGTGGCCGTGCCATCGCGGAGCGCTGGGGGCGGCCCGGTGCGCTCCCCGTCGCCGACGTCTTCGACGTCGCCGAGGGTGCGGGACCGGGCGGTTCAGAACGCGAGCGGGCGCGCGCGCTCCGCGACGACCTGGTGCGCGGGGTGGCAGCGGCGGTGCGCGTGCTCGTCCTCACCGCCGACGTGGATGTCGTCGTGCTCGGCGGCGGGCTGACCGCGCTCGGCGACCGGCTCGTCGCGCCGGTCCGTGCGGCGCTGCGGCGAAGCGGCGAGACCTCGCCGTTCCTCAGGTCGCTTCACCTCGACGAGCGGATCGCCGTCCTCCCGCCCGGGTCGCCGGCTGCGGCCATGGGGGCCGCCCTGCTCGCCGCCGAGCGCGGTGAGGAGGTGCTGACCGTTGGCTGAGGTCGTGATCGTCGGCAGCCCCGAGGATGCCGGCACCCTCGTCGCAGCGGAGATCGTGCGCCTGGTCGGCCGTGATCCCCAGGCCGTGCTGGGGCTTGCCACCGGGTCGACGCCGCTCCCGGTCTACCGGGCGCTCCGGAAGCAGGCGGCGGGGGTCGACCTCTCCGGCGTCCGCGGGTTCGCCCTCGACGAGTACGTCGGGATCGCGCCCGAGCACCCCGAGAGCTACGCCTCGGTCATCCGCCGCGAGGTCGTCGAGCCGCTCGGGCTCGATCCGGAGCTCGTCCATGTGCCCGATGGCGACCCGGAGCGGATCGCCGTGTCGGGCGGGGAGTACGAGCGGGCGATCGAGGCCGCCGGGGGCGTCGACCTCCAGATCCTCGGGATCGGCACCGACGGCCATCTCGGCTTCAACGAGCCGGGGTCGTCGTTCGCGTCCCGGACGCGCGTGAAGACGCTCACGGCGCAGACCCGCCGCGACAACGCCCGGTTCTTCCCGAGCCTCGACGACGTGCCCCGGCACTGCATCACGCAGGGGCTCGGAACGATCCTGCGCGCCCGCCACCTCGTGCTCCTCGCGTTCGGCGCGGGGAAGGCCGCCGCCGTCGCGGGGGCCGTGGAGGGGCCGCTCACCGCGTCGCTTCCGGCATCGGCCATCCAGCTGCATCCGCACGCCACCGTCGTGGTCGACGAGGAGGCGGCGTCGCAGCTGCGGATGGCCGAGTACTACCGCTACGCCTGGGAGAACAAGCCCGCCGGTCAGGGTCTGTAGTCCGCGCCCCACACCAGCGGCAGCAGCACGACGCACAGGGGCGCGAGCGGCGTGTCCGCGGCATCCGCGGGCGTGATCCACCGGGCCTCGGCGATCTCGGCCCGGGGGGCCGCGTCGCGAGGCTCGATCTCGAGGCGGAAGGCGTCGGCGACGACGTCATGGCCCGGTTCGTTGGCGGCGGCGGTGCGGAAGACCCCGAGCGGATACAGCGACGCGGCCGCGACCGACAGACCCAGCTCCTCCTGCAGCTCGCGGACGAGGGTCTCGGCGGGGTTCTCGCCGGGCTCGGGCTTTCCGCCCGGGTTCATGAACAGTCGCGTGCCGGTCTTCCTCACCAGGAGCGCCCGCCGCGCGGCATCCGTCACCACCCCGGCGCTCACCCGGATCTCCCGGGGGCTCACGCGAACACTTTGCCGGGGTTGAGGATCCCCTTCGGGTCGAACACGCGGGCGATCTCGCGCTGCAGCCGCCACTGATCGTCGCCCAGCTCGTCGGCCAGCCACCGGCGCTTGAGCACGCCCACGCCGTGTTCGCCGGTGAGGGTGCCGCCCAGCCGCAGCGCGGCGCGGAACAGCTCGTCGGCGGCCGCCCACACCTCGGGGGGAACCTCGCCCGACCCCTCGTAGACGAAGTTGGGGTGCAGGTTCCCGTCACCCGCGTGGGCGACGGTGGGAATCGTCATGGCGTAGTCGCGCTCGATCCGGGCGATCTCGTCGAACATCGCCGGCAGCGCGCTGCGCGGCACCGAGACATCCTCGATCAGGGTGGTTCCGAGGCTCTCCATCGCCGGATGCATCGACCGGCGGATCGCCAGCAGCCGCTCGCCCTCGACGGGGTCGTGGGACAGTGCCACCGTTCCACCGGCCGCGGTCAGAATCGCGGCGATCTGGTCGGCTTCGGCGCGGGCAGCCGCTCCATCGGTCTGAATGGTCAGCTGCGCGGCACCGGGGGTGGGGTCGGGGAGGTGCAGCAGCGCGTGGACGGCGGCGAGGGAGGCGGCGTCCATCAGCTCCATGATCGCCGGCTGCAGGCCCGCGGCGGTCACCGCCGCGGAACCGCCGGCGGCCGCGCGCACCGTGGGGAAGGTCGCGGCGATCGTGCAGACCTCGCCGGCGGTGAGACGGCGGAGCTTCAGGGTGGCGCCGACGATGACGCCCAGGGTGCCCTCCGAGCCGATGAAGAGCGACGTGAGATCGAGGCCCGTCACGCCCTTGACGGTGCGGTGGCCGAGGGAGAGCAGGCGCCCGTCGGCGAGGACGACGTCGAGGCCGAGCACCGCGTCGCGGACGACGCCGTACTTCGCGCACAGGAGACCGCCGGCGCCGGTGGCGATGTTGCCGCCCACCGTGGAGATCGCCCGGCTCGCCGGGTCGGGGGCCCACCACAGCCCGTGCGGTGCCAGGGCGGCGTTGAGGTCGGCGTTGAGGATGCCGGGTTCGACGACCGCGATCAGGTCGTCGGGGCGCACCTCGACGATGCGGTCCATCTCGCGGACCGAGAGGGCGATCTCGCCCGCGCCCGCGTTGGCGCCGCCGGCGAGGCCGGTGCGCGCCCCCTGCGTGACGACGGGTGTCGAGGTCTCGTTCGCGATGCGAAGCGTGGCCTGCACATCGGCGACACTGCGGGCGTGGACGACAGCGAGGGGCAGGCCGGCCGCGGCATGGCCGGACTTGTCGGCGCGCGCGGCCTCGCGAACGGGGTCGGAGACGTCGACGCGATCGCCGAGAGCGACGCGGAGCGCGTCGAGCACCGCGCCGGCGTCGGGCGTCACGACGACAGCTGCCGCCGGCCGGCGAACACCCCGGCAGTGACGGCGATGACGCCGAAGACGATGCCGACCCAGACCGCGCCGAGGTCCCACCAGGCGAGGACGGCCGCGGCGTAGACGAGCAGTTCGACGAACGCCCGGACGAACGGGTGCACCGCGAACACCGCCCGGGGGGAGACGAACAGCGCCCAGATGAGGATCGCGACCACCGGGGCGCCGATGCCGGCGACGATGTTCCAGGGGAGGGGCCAGGCGACGAAGCCCCAGAAGGCGAGGGAGACGAAGGCGAACAGCTCGCAGACGAAGGCGAGGATGTCGATCCCCGAGAGCGGGGCGCGGGTGCCGGCGGGGCGCCCCTCCGCCGGAGCCTGCGGCTGCTGCGGCGTCACGTTCGGCGTCAGTGCGGGGCTCGATTCGGCGGTGCGCCCAGCATCCGTCCGCGGTGGCTGGGTGGGCTCTTCCGGCATCGCTCCAGTCTAGGCGCGGGCGCGTGTCCTCGACCCGGGATGCCGCGGGTCCGGCGGTGCGGCGGCGCTCACCCCTCCGCCCACGGGATCCGGCCGTCGGGGTGGAACGCGATCCCCTGCCGCCGCCAGAGCGGAGCGAGCCCACCCACACGCCGGCGGAACGACTCCCATGAGCGCTCGGGATCGGACCCGAGCGGCGCCGACCAGGCCGCCTCGGCCGCCGCGGCCAATCGCGGGAACATCATGGCGTCGAGACCGACGAGATCATCGATGGTCTCGGTCCACACGGCCGCTTCGACACCGACGATGTCGTCGTCGGTGATCCCGTCGACAAGCGACGCCGGTTCCCACTCGTACGCGCGCCGCACGCTCGTCGGGCCGTTCGCCCAGGTAAGGCCGCGCGCGGTGTCGTCGTCGTACTTCATGTCGAGGTAGACCGCGTCGGCGGGGGAGAGGATGACGCCGCCCGCGCGATGCACGAAGGCCCGCGCGGCCTCGGCCGCCTCGGAATCGGGGGTGGTGAGCGCCCAGTACTGCCCGATGGTCTCGGGGGCGACATCCGCCCGCCCGGCGTCGTGCCACGTGATCGGGACCTTGCCGAGGTCGGCGACCAGCTGCGTCACGCGGGAGAGGAAGGCGTCGTACTCCTCGGGGGCGGTGCCGAAAGCCTCGTCGCCGCCCAGGTGCAGATAGGGGCCGGGCGTCAGACGGGCCAGCTCTCCGAGGACGTCCGCGACGAAGTCGAACGTCGCCTCGTCATCGAGGCGGAGCGAGGAGAATCCCACGCCGAGCCCGGTGTAGGGCGTGCCGGCGGCAGGGAGGGCCTCACCGCGCGCGGCGGCTTCGGCGGCGAGTTCGGGGGTCACGACGGGGTCGGCGGCCAGACGCGGGTAGGCCAGGCCGACGGCGTGGGTATGCCCGGGCAGATCGATCTCGGGCACGACGGTGATGTGGCGGTCGGCGGCGTACACGACGATCCGCTCGTAGTCCTCCCGGGTGTAGAACCCGCCCGGATCGCCGCCGACCGCCGAGGCGGAGGCGGCGTCGGTGAGGGCCGGGTGCGCCCGCAGCTCCAGCCGCCAGCCCTGGTCGTCGGTGAGGTGAAGGTGCAGGTGGGTGAGCTTCAGGCTCGCGGCGCGGTCGATGACCGCGCAGACATCGTCCACCGGGAAGAAGTGGCGGGCGACGTCGAGCATGAGTCCGCGGTAGGCGAAGCGGGGCGCGTCGTCGATGAGGAGCGCGGGCACCACCCACCCGTCGGTGACGGGCTCGAGCAGCTGCGTGAGGGTGTGCAGGCCCGCGGCGAGGCCGGGGGCATCGGCAGCCGAGATCTCCAGGCCGGCGACGGCGGAGCGGAGGCGGTAGGCGCCGCTCGGTCCGATGTCGGAGGTGTGCGTCAGGGTGATCGCGGGGGAGGAGGGAAGGGGGTCCGTGGGGAGACCGAGGGTCTGCGCCGTCGCGGCGGAGAGGATGCGGCGGGCCGCCGCCGCGGCATCCGATTCCGCGATCAGCGGGGTGCGCGCGGTGAGGAGGAAAGGTGCGCCGTCGGACGGGCTGACTGATCGCGGCAGGGGCACGAGGGGGAGGGTCGCCGTCATGTAAGGATCCTTTACAAAAGGGTGGCTCGATCAGCCTACCGCCCGCGATCCACTATGCTCGGGGTGTCGCAACTGGCGTTGAGGTGGGCACCCACCGGGGAGCGACCGGGAGTCATCCGTCCGACCGCAGAAGCATTCGACCGCACGCCTGGGCCGATGTCCGATCCGCCGCTGTGGAAGGAGACCGCTGTGTCCGATCCGATCTTCAACGCCCCCCTCGCCGAGGTCGATCCTGAGATCGCCGACGTGCTGGAGCGCGAGCTGGAGCGCCAGCGCGGCTACCTCGAGATGATCGCGTCCGAGAACTTCGTTCCGGTCTCGGTGCTGCAGTCGCAGGGCTCGGTTCTCACCAACAAGTACGCCGAGGGATACCCCGGCCGTCGGTACTACGGCGGGTGCGAGGTCGTCGACGTCGCCGAGGAGCTCGCGATCGAGCGCGCCAAGGCGCTGTTCGGTGCCGGGTTCGCCAACGTCCAGCCGCACTCCGGTGCGACCGCGAACGCCGCCGTGCTGCACGCAATCGCGCGGCCCGGAGACACACTGCTCGGCCTCGCCCTCGACCAGGGCGGGCACCTGACACACGGCATGAAGATCAACTTCTCGGGCCGACTGTTCGACATCGTCGCCTACGGCGTCGACCCCGAGACCTCGCTCATCGACATGGACGAGGTGCGACGCCTCGCGGTGGAGCACAAGCCGAAGGTCATCATCGCCGGCTGGTCGGCCTACCCCCGTCAGCTCGATTTCGCCCGGTTCCGCGAGATCGCCGACGAGGTCGGTGCGTTCCTGTGGGTCGACATGGCCCACTTCGCGGGACTCGTGGCCGCCGGCGTGCACCCCTCGCCCTTCCCGCACGCGCACGTGGTGTCATCCACGGTCCACAAGACCATCGGCGGACCGCGCTCGGGCATCATCCTCACCAACGACGCCGACCTCGCCAAGAAGATCAACACCGCTGTCTTCCCGGGGCAGCAGGGCGGACCGCTGATGCACGTCATCGCCGCCAAGGCGACGGCGTTCAAGCTCGCCGCGACCCCGGAGTTCCGCGAGCGCCAGGAGCGGACCCTGCGCGGCGCGAAGATCCTCGCCGACCGGCTCATGCAGCCCGACGTCGCCGCCGCCGGCGTCTCGGTGCGTTCGGGCGGCACCGACGTGCACCTCGTGCTCGTCGACCTGCGCGAGGCCGAGATCGACGGCAAGCAGGCCGAGGACCTCCTTCACGAGATCCGCATCACCGTCAACCGCAACGCCGTCCCGAACGACCCCCGCCCGCCGATGGTGACCTCGGGCCTTCGGATCGGCACCCCCGCGCTCGCGACCCGCGGGTTCGGCGACGCCGAGTTCACCGAGGTGGCCGACATCATCGCCCTCGCGCTCCAGCCGGACGCGGATGTCGAGGCGCTCCGCGCGCGCGTCGCGGCCCTGGCCGACGCGTTCCCGCTGTACCCCGGACTGACCCAGTAACCCGCCGGCGCGGGGGCTGGCTCGCCGCGTCTGGCGCGCGCGCTCGTCCCGGCGTTCGGCAAGGCGCGCGCCTCCGCGCCTCGGGCACGTACCTGCTCGTCCACGCCTCCGGCCCCGGCCCTGGCGTCCACGCCTCGGCCCGGGCCCGCGTCCACGCGTCGGGCGAGGACCCGCCCCCCACCTGGCCCGAATCCCACTCACCGGGCACCCACCCCCCGCCACCCCACCCCTTCCCGCGAGAATGCATCTGGACGCCGAGGACGCGGGAACGCCCCGCACCCTCGGCGCGCAGATGCACTCTCGCCGCAGGGACGCAGAAGGAGAGACGACATGACGGCTCAGAAGCTCGACGGCAAGGCCGCCGCCGCGGCGATCCGCGCGGAGCTGACCGAACGGGTCGCGGCGCTGAAGGAGCGCGGCGTCACCCCGGGCATCGCGACGGTGCTCGTGGGCGCCGACCCCGCGTCGCAGCTGTACGTCGGGATGAAGCACAAGCAGTCGGTGGGGATCGGGATGAACTCGATCCAGCGCGAGCTGCCCGCGGATGCCACGCAGGAGGACGTCGAGGCTCTCATCGACGCATTGAACGCCGACCCGGAATGCCACGGCTACATCGTTCAGCTGCCGCTGCCGAAGCACCTCGACACCGATGCGATCCTCGAGCGGATCGACCCGGCCAAGGACGCCGACGGGCTCCACCCGACCAACCTCGGCCGACTGGTGCTGAACGTCAACGCGCCGATCACCACCCCGCTGCCGTGCACTCCGCGCGGGGTCATCGAGCTACTGCTGCGCAACGACTACGACCTGAGGGGCAAGCACGTCGTCGTGGTCGGCCGCGGCGTCACCATCGGCCGGTCGATCGGGCTGCTGCTGACCCGTCGCGAGATCAACGCGACGGTGACCCTCACCCACACCGGCACCCCCGACATCCCGGCGTTCCTCCGACAGGCCGATGTCATCGTCGCCGCGGCGGGGGTCAAGCACCTCGTCCGCGCCGAGGACGTCAAGCCCGGTGCCGCGGTGCTCGACGTCGGCGTGACCCGCGAGGACGATCCCGAGACGGGCGCGCAGCGCGTCTTCGGCGACGTGCACCCGGATGTCGCCGAGGTCGCCGGCTGGCTCTCGCCGAACCCCGGCGGCGTCGGACCGATGACCGTGGCGCTCCTCATGACCAACGTCGTCGAGGCGGCGGAGCGTTCGCTCGAGGCCTGAGCCGCGGCATCCGTCCCGCCCCACCCCCGTTCCCACAACACGTCGGTCGCAGAATCGCACCGGCGTCGCAGCCGATCGCCGGAATTCTGCGACATCGGCGTCATTCTGCGACGCACGTGCAGTGCAGCGCGGCGCGCCGCGGCGCGCGCGTGCCGGCCGCCCCGCGGCGCGCGCGTGCCGGCCGCCCCGCGGCGCGCACGTGCAGTCCGGCCGCCCCCCGGCGCGCAGGTGCAGTCCGGCGCGCCGCGGCGCGCGGTCCCCGCACCCGCCCCCAGCCGGACGAGCCGGATTAGCGTAGACGCATGGACGACAGCGCGCGCCAGGCGATCGACCGGGCGCTTCTGCCCCTCGTCGTCTCGACGGGGGCGTGGGGCGTCGTCGACGCGCACTGGCTTCCGGGTCCGGATGCCACGCCGGTGGTGTGGCTGCGGACGCGCACCGAGATCGAGCGGGTCGCCCTCGAAGCGCAGCCATGGGTCGAGGCGCAGGTGCGGGTGATCCTCACGAGGCTGAGCGTGGACTACCCGATCGTCGCGCGCACCCGCTTCGAGATCACCTCTCTCGAACGGCAGGGCTCCCTGTTCGGCGACGGGCTCCCGGCGTGACTCCCGATCCGCGGCGGTGCCCGACGTGCGGCGATGCGCTGCGCTACGAGATCCTCGACGACGAACGCTTCCTCGTGGCGTGGTCGTGTCTGCTCTGCGGGATCATCCGCACGACCGAGCCGGTGTGAGCCGCCGACCGCCCCTCAGGTGGTGAAGCGCGAAAGGAATCGTCGCGTCCGCTCCTCACGTGGCGCCACGAGCACCTCGCTCGGCGGCCCCTGCTCGACCACGCGTCCCTCGTCGAGGAATAGCACCCGGTGGGCGACATCGCGCGCGAAAGCCATCTCGTGGGTGGCCATGAGGATGGTCGCGCCCTCCTCGGCCAGCGACTTCACCAATTCGAGCACCTCGCCGACGAGCTCGGGATCGAGGGCCGAGGTGATCTCGTCGAGGAAGAGCACCTCGGGGTCGGTCACCACGGCCCGTACAATCGCGGCCCGCTGCTGCTGCCCACCGGAGAGGCGGTCGGGATGCTCGCGCGCCTTGTCGGCGAGCCCGATGCGCTCCAGCAGGGCCATCGCCTTCGCGTCGGCGTCGCGCCGCGGCATCCGGTGCACTTTCCGCGCCGCGAGCGTGACGTTGTCGAGCACCGACAGGTGGGGGAAGAGGTTGTAGTGCTGGAAGACGGCGCCGAAGCGCGCGCGCACGCGGTTGCCGTCGACGCGGGGATCGGAGATGTCGTCACCCCCGAGCAGGATGAGGCCATCGTCGATCGTCTCGAGGAGGTTCAGACATCGCAGCAGCGTCGATTTGCCCGAGCCGCTCGCCCCGATCACCGCCACCACCTCGTGAGCGGACAGATCGAGCGAGACGCCGCGGAGCACCGAGCGGTCGCCGAACGACTTCCAGATTCCGTCGGCGTGCAAAAGCGCGGTCACAGGATCGACCCCATCTGCTCGCGGCGCTGCAGGCGCGCGGTCCACCAGTCGGCCAGGCGGATCGTCGGGATCGCGAGCAGCACGAACAGCACCGCCGCGACGATGTAGGGCGTGAAGTTGTACGACAGCGAGGTCTCGATCTGTGCGGCACGGACGGCGTCGACCGCGCCGATGACCGAGACCAGCCCGACGTCCTTCTGCATCGCGACGAAGTCGTTCATCAGCGGTGGGGTCATCTTCCGCAGCGCCTGGGGCATCACGACCAGGCGCAGGGTCTGGGCGTAGCCGAGACCCATCGCCCGGGCGGCCAGCCGCTGCGAGGGGTGCACGGCCTCGATTCCCGCCCGGATGACCTCGCTGACGTATGCCGAGTAGGTGATGGTGATGGCCGCCGTACCGAGGATGACCGGCGGGATGCGCTCGTTCACGAGCCCCGGGATGCCGAAGCCCACGAGGTAGAGGACGATGATCAGCGGGATGCCGCGGAAGACGTCGGTGTACCCCGCTGCCAGCGCCCGGAGGGGGAAGAACACCGCGCCGCGGAGGGTACGGAGGAGGGCGATGACGGTCGCCCCGATCGCGACGGTGATGACCGACAGGCCCAGTACCTGCAGGTTCAGCAGGAAGCCTTCCCAGACGCGGGGGAGCGACTCCCATGCTGTCTCCGGGTTGAAGAACGACCGCTGCACCGACTCCCACCCGGGCGTGTTCACGACGGTCAGCCACACCACCGCCGCGAAGACGAGGGTGGACACGACGGCGATCAGCACCGACCGGGTCGATTGGCGCGCGCGGTAGGCGCGTCGCTCCTGCTCGAGCGCGCTCGGCTGGTGGATGTCGGCGCTCACTCTTCGACGCTAGCCGACCGTGCGGGGGCCGGACCTCACTCGAGGAGGGTGACGCCGGCGCCTTCGCCCAGCCACTCCTGGGTGATGGCCTCGAGCGTGCCGTTCTCACGGAGCGCATCGACTGCAGCGGTGACCCGCTCGGTCAGCGGCGAGTCCTTGGCCAGCACCAGACCCCACTCGTCGGGGATGCCGGCGGTCGGCAGCTCGCCGACGATGAACGAGTTGTCGATGTAGACCCCGGTGGCGTAGTAGGCCGTGGGCAGGTCGAGGACGAGGCCGTCGATCTGGCCGGCCTCGAGGGCGGCCTTGGCGTCCTCGTTGGTGTTGTAGAGCTGAGCGGGCGTATCGGGCTGCACGACCTCTTCGATCGTCTGCGCGCTCGTCGACCCGACCATGGCGCCGAGGAGGAGGCCCTGCGTGTCGGCGAGCGATGAGACGCCCTCGGCGGCCTCGTTGCCCTCGATCGCGACGATCGCCTGGCTCGCGGCGTAGTACGGCGAGGAGAAGTCGACGTTCTCGGCCCGCTCCGGGGTGATGGAGTACTGCTGGATGTTGACGTCGAAGTCCTTCGGGCCCGGGGCGATGGCCGCCTCGAAGGTCGTGCGCACCCACTCGACATCCTCGGGAGCGAAGCCCAGCTCCTCGGCCACGGCGTACGCGATCGCCGACTCGAACCCCTCACCCGATGCCGGGTCGTCGTCGATCACGTAGGGGTAGTACGCCGGCTCTCCGGTGGCGATCGTGAGCTTGCCGGGGGTGATGTACCCCTCGTCGGCGGGAGCCGAGGATGCGTCGGAGCCGGCGTCGGCGTCGGAATCGCCCGAGCCTGTGGCGCAGCCGGTGAGGGCGAGCGCGGCCAGGGCGATGCCGGCCAGGGTCAGGTGCAGGCGGGAACGGGTGCGGGACATGGCTGCCTCCAGGTACGGGATAGCGCGGCTTCGCGTGCTGTCGCGCAGCGGCGCCCTCCTATCATCCTGCGAGAGAGCGGATGCTGCGCCCCCGCGCGTCGCTTTGTTACACGCTCTTCACGCGCGGCCTCGCCGGCTCCGGTCCGCGAGAGCGCGGATCTCCGCGCGGGCGCCCGACGAAGGCTCGCGGTCAGAGCTCGTCGAGCATGCGGCGCTGCTCTTCGGTCAGGCCGTCGCGGATCTCCTTCCGACCCTGCGCGGTAGCGGGGGAGTCGGCGACCGCGGGGCGCGGGCCCGTGGCATCCGGTCCTTTCGCCCTCGTGCGGGTGGCGCGATCGTAGAGGGCACCGGCCCGCGCCTCGACGCGGTCGTCGATGACGTCGTAGATCGCCCAGCCGATCATGAGCAGCACGGGCGGGAGGATCCATCCCCAGAACCACCCGCCGATCGACACGCCGGTGAACAGGACCGTCGCGATCCAGACGATGAAGGCGACCGCGAAGGCGACGAAGAACTCCGCCACCTTCTCGCCCGCCCGGGTGCGCCGGTTCGCCGACCGTGCCGCCATCCCGCCGAACCA
Organism: Microbacterium kunmingense; assembly: GCF_023155745.1. Classification (GTDB taxonomy): domain Bacteria; phylum Actinomycetota; class Actinomycetes; order Actinomycetales; family Microbacteriaceae; genus Microbacterium; species Microbacterium kunmingense. Next base: position 15,787 of record NZ_JAKNUS010000009.1, on the reverse strand, counting down.
CCGTGACAGCAGCGGCTTGATCCAGATGACGATCGCGGTGAGCACGATGCCGGCCCACAGCGCCGCCCACCCGACGCGTGCGGGGGTGAGGAACCCGATCACCAGCAGCACGGCGATGTTGAACACCAGCAGCGAGACGAACCGCACGACCCACGTCTTCATGGTTCCAGCGTGCCACGGCGGGTGCCGCGGGGCCATGGGGCTTCGGACGCCACTCAGCGCAGCGGCACGAGCTCGGTCACATCATCGTCGGGCAGCGCATCGGCGACGGCGGTGACCACCATGGTGTCGAGCGTGATGGCGCCCGAGATCGTGGTGAGGAAGGCCGTGTCGGCGGCGTCGCGGCCGGTGGCGATCCGTACGAGCGTGCGACGCGGGGCGAGGGTCGTGGCATCGACGACGTACCACGCGCCGTCGATGTGCGCTTCGGCGACGGCGTGGAAATCCATGGGGTCAAGCCCCGGCGCGTAGACCGACACGAGGCGGGCCGGCACATTCCGGGCGCGCAGCAGCGCGACGGTGAGGTGCGCGAAGTCGCGGCAGACGCCCTGGCGGGCAAGGAGCGTGCGCATCGCGCCGTCGGTCGGCAGGCTCGACCCGCTGACGTAGGCCAGGCGCGTGCCGACCCACGACGACACCGACGCGAGCAGCTCGGCGGGGTCGGTGATCCCGGCGAATTCGGCGGCCGCGGTGGGGACGAGCGCGTCCGACTCGGCGTAGCGGCTCGGGCGGCGGTAGCGGACGAGCTCCGCGGCGCTCGCCGTCGCGGGCTCGGCCTGACCGACGACCGTCGCGGAGTAATCCAGCGCGAGCGCGCCGGGCCGCGTGACGACCCGGTGCAGCCGGGTGCCGTGCTCGTCCGCCAGTTCGTCGGCGTCGACCGGTTCGCTGTCGAGGGTGACGCTCAGCTGCTCGCGCTCGCGCGGCACTCCGGCCGCCACCGCGACCGAGAAGACCAGCTCCGACGGCTCGGTGACCTCGAGCTCCAGCTTCGCGCCCACATTCCGCTCCATGTGCACCACTCTGGCGGTCGTGAGCGCGACCCACAACCGCGGGGGCGGTGTGGTACGGATGGGGGGTGATCACCCTCACCCTCGACGACGGCGTCGCGGAGATCGTCCTCGACGCTCCCGACCGGCGGAACGCACTCGCACTCGACGATCTGAACGACCTGGATGCCGCGTACCGACGCGCCGCGGAGGCGGGCGCCCGCGCGCTGGTGCTGCGCGGCGAGGGCCGCGTGTTCTGCGCCGGCCGCGACATCTCGGGTGTCGACCCCGAGACCGACGACATCGCCGGTTACCTGGGGGCCGTCGAGGGTCTGATGCGCCGCATGGCCGATCATCCCGCGCCCACGTTCGCCGCGGTGCAGGGCGCTGCCCTCGGTGTCGGACTCGGCCTCGCCATCGCCACCGACGTCGTCTACGTCGGCGAGACCGCGAAGATCGGCTCGCCCTTCGCGCAGCTGGGTGCGCTTCTCGATTCGGGGGGCCACGCGCTGCTCGTCGAACGGCTCGGCGCGCACCGCGCCCTCGATCTCATCTACACCGGCGACCTGATGAGCGGCGCCGAGGCCGTTGCGGCGGGACTCTTCAGCCGTGCGATACCCGACGCCGAGCTGCTGGCGTTCACGCGCGAGCAGGCGCGCCTCGCGGCATCCGGCCCGACGCAGGCGTTCCTCGCGTCCAAGCGACTCGTCGCCTCGCTCCGCGACGAGCGCCTCTGGTCGGTGGTCGCGGACGAGACGGCCGGCCAGGAGGCCCTGCGCGCCACCGCCGACTACCGCGAGGGCTTCGCCGCGTTCCAGCAGAAACGGCGCCCGGTCTTCCGCGGCACCTGATCCGCCCGCACCCCGCGCCCCCGCAGCCTCAGCCGCCGAGGGCGTCGCGAATCGCCTCCGCAGAACGCGCGAGACGCCCGGCGATGACCGAAGGATCCGCCCCGCTCGCGACGTACACCACGGCGATCGCGGACGGCGGCCGCCCGGGCAGCGCGAGCGGCACCGCCACCGCGTGCACGCTCGGCAGCACTTCGTCGTGGCTCTGGGCGTAGCCGCGCGCAGCGGCCGCGCGCACCTCCTCGGCGACCGACGCGCTCATTGCCGCCGGCCACGCGCGCTCGGGCACCTGGGCGAGGATCGCCTTCCCGGGCGCGCCCACGACGACCGGATGCCGCGTGCCCGGCCGCTGCGCGACGGCGGCGACGGCGTGACGGGGTTCGACGCTCACCAGCGTCACGCACTCGTCGTGGTCGAGGACGGCCAGGAAGCAGGTCATCCCGAGGTCTCCGGCGACCGCGGTGAGCTCGGGTAGTGCCTCGGCCTGCAGGTCGTGGGCGACACCGGCCGCGAGCGCCGCCATCCGCGGCCCGAGCGTCAGCCGCCCGCTGCGGTCCCTCACGACGAGGCCGTGCTGCTCGAGCGTGCGCACCAGCCGATAGGCGACCGAGCGATGAAGCCCCAGTCGCTCGGCGACCTCGTCGATCGTGAGCGACGCGCGGGCATCGGCCAGGGTCTCCAGGATCCGGATGCCACGACTCAGCGTCTGCGACGCGGGGGCGCCCTGCGCGGCATTCGTCATCTCTGTCCTCTTCCCGCCCGCGGCTCTCTTGCCGCCCTCATGACTGTCGTATACGATCTATTCAATAGTAGAACGACGTGTTCGAATATAGAACATCACTCGAGCTCCCATCAGCGCACCGCCGCGCCGCTTCCGACATCGGCGTCAAGGAGAATCCATGCAGTTCCACCACCACGGCTACGTCTCGGGTGACCCCCGCGTCCAGCCCGCCGCGGGCACCGGTCTGAACAGGCCCGATGACCTTCCGGGCGTCGTCGACGTGCTCATCGTCGGATCCGGTCCCGCCGGCATGCTGCTCGCGGCGCAGATGTCGCAGTTCCCCGGCCTCACGACGCGGCTGATCGAGCGCCGTGACGGCCGACTCCCGCTCGGCCAGGCCGACGGCATCCAGCCCCGGAGCGTCGAGACCTTCCAGGCGTTCGGGTTCGCCGAGCGGATCGTCGCCGAGGCCTACAACATCGGGTGGATGAACTTCTGGGGCCCCGATCCCGCCGACCCGACGCGGATCGTCCGCACGGCGCGCACGGAGGACTACGGCTACAAGATCAGCGAATTCCCGCACCTCATCGTCAACCAGGCGCGGGTGCTGGACTACTTCGCCGAGGCGGCGGCGCTCGGCCCCGCACGCATCGCCCCCGACTACGGCGTCGAGTTCCTCGGCCTCACCGTCGACGACTCCGACGACGACGCCGACCACCCCGTCGAGGTGCGCGTGCGCCACGTCGCCGGCCCCCGCGCGGGGGAGGAGCGCACGATCCGCGCCCGCTACGTCGTCGGATGCGACGGCGCCCGCAGCCGGGTCCGCGAGGCGATCGGACGCACGCACGTCGGAAGCGCCGCCCAGCACGCCTGGGGCGTCATGGACGTGCTCGTCGACACCGACTTCCCCGACTGGCGCATCAAGTGCGCCATCTCAGCCGAAGCGGGCGCGATCCTCCACATCCCGCGCGAGGGCGGCTACCTCAGCCGCATGTACATCGACCTCGGCGAAGTCGCCGCCGACGACAACCACCGCGTCCGCGAGACGCCGATCGACGAGATCATCCGTCGCGCCAACGCGATCCTCCACCCCTACTCGATCGACGTGAAGCAGGTCGCGTGGCACAGCGTCTACGAGGTCGGGCACCGGGTGACCGACGGGTTCGACGATGTCGCCCCCGGAGACGACCGCGACCCGCGCGTCTTCCTCACCGGCGACGCCTGTCATACCCACAGCGCGAAGGCGGGGCAGGGCATGAACGTGTCCATGCAGGACGGGTTCAACCTGGGCTGGAAGCTCGGTCACGTCCTCACGGGCCTCGCCCCGGCATCGCTCCTGCGCACCTATGACGCCGAACGCAAGCCCGTCGCCCAGCAGCTCATCGACTTCGACCGCGAGTGGTCCTCCCTCATGGCGCGCAAGCCCGCAGAGATCTCCGACCCGCAGGACCTCGCGACCTACTACCTCGGCACCGCCGAGTTCCCGTCGGGTTTCATGACGCACTACGCGCCGTCGCAGATCGTGGGGGATGCTGCGCACCAGCGACTCGCGGAGGGCTACCCGGTGGGGATGCGGTTCAAGAGCTCCGAGGTGGTGAAGGTCGCCGACGGCAACCCCGTTCACCTCGGACACCATGCCAAGGCCGACGGGCGCTGGCGCATCTACGCCTTTGCCGACCGACCCGCCGCCGGTGAGCCGTCGGCGCTGACCGAATGGGCCGCGTGGCTGAACGCCCCCGACGGGCCGGTGCGGCGCCACACCCCACCGGCTGCCGACCTCGACGCCGTGTTCGATGTCAAGGCGGTCTACCAGCAGCCGTTCGAGGAGGTCGAGCTCGCCGCGGTGCCTGCGATCTTCCGGCCGCGCTCGGGCCCCCTCGGCCTCGTCGATCAGGAGAAGGTCTTCGCCGCGGCCCCGAGCGCGTGGACCCGCACCGACATCTTCGACGAACGGGGTCTGTCGCGCGACGGCGTCGTCGTCGTCGTGCGCCCCGATCAATATGTCGCGGCGGTCCTGCCGCTGAGCGCCACCGCCGAGCTGAACCAGTTCCTCGCCGGTGCCTTCCTGCCGCAGCGCGAGCGTGCCGCCGCGGGTGCGACGGCGGGGTGAGGCATCCCTCCCCTTGGTGCTTTTTTCGCCACTGTGCACACCGCACGGATGGCGACCGTCCGTGATGTATATCGGAGCCCCCGCCGACACCCGGGCACAATGACCACGACCACCCCCGATCCCGAGGAGTCCCATGACCGCCGATCGTGAAGCCGCTCTGCTCGCCGAGGTGCCCGACGGGCTGTTCATCGGCGGGGTGTGGCGCCCCGCCTCGGAGGGTCGCACGCTCCGCGTCTTCGACCCCGCCACCGGCGAGGCGGTGAAGACCATCGCCGATGCCTCGGTCGACGACGGCAAGGCGGCTTTGGATGCCGCGGTCGCGGCGTTCCCGGAGTGGTCGCGCACCCCGGCGCGCGAGCGCGCCGAGCTGCTGCGTCGCACCTTCGACCTCCTCCAGGAGCGCAAGGAGGACATCGCGCTCCTCATGACGATCGAGATGGGCAAGCCTCTGGCCGAGGCCCGGGGAGAGGTCGTCTACGGCGGCGAGTTCATCCGGTGGTTCAGCGAAGAGGCGGCCCACGTGCAGGGGCGCTACGGGGCGAACCCCGAGGGTACCGGTCGCATGATCGTCTCGCAGCACCCGGTGGGTCCCTGCTACCTCATCACCCCGTGGAACTTCCCTCTCGCCATGGCCACCCGCAAGATCGCTCCGGCGCTCGCCGCCGGCTGCACCGTGGTCATCAAGCCCGCCGAGCTCACCCCGCTGACGACGCTGTTCTTCGTCAAGCTCCTCGAAGAGGCCGGCCTCCCGGCGGGTGTCGTCAACGTCCTCACCACCTCGAGCTCGGGCAAGGTCTCCGAACCGATCATCCGCGACCCCCGACTGCGGAAGCTCTCGTTCACCGGGTCGACGCCGGTGGGCCAGCGGCTGCTCGAGCAGGCCGCCGAGGGGGTCCTGCGCACCTCGATGGAACTCGGCGGCAACGCCCCGTTCGTCGTGTTCGACGACGCCGATCTCGACAAGGCGGTCGAGGGGGCGATGGCGGCGAAGTTCCGCAACATCGGCCAGGCCTGCACCGCCGCCAACCGCTTCATCGTGCACCGCTCCGTCGCCGACGAGTTCGCCCGGCGCGTGACCGAGCGGGTGCAGAATTTCCGGATCGGTCGCGGGACCGAGGATGGTGTGACGATCGGTCCGCTCATCGACGACCGGGCGGTGGCCAAGGCCGCGGCGCTCGTCGAGGACGCGGTCAGCCGCGGTGCCGAGCTGCGCACCGGCGGCAAGGCCGTCGACGGCCCGGGCACCTTCTACGAGCCGACGGTGGTCTCGGATGTGCGGCCGGGCAGCGACATCCTGCGTGAGGAGATCTTCGGACCGGTGCTCGCGATCATCCCGTTCGACGACGAAGACGATGCCGTGCGCATCGCCAACGACACAGAGTACGGCCTCGTCTCCTACGTCTACACCGAGAACCTCGCGCGTGGGCAGCGGATGATCGAGCGGCTCGAGACGGGGATGATGGGGCTCAACATGGGTGTCGTCTCCAACGCCGCCGCCCCCTTCGGCGGGTGGAAATTCTCCGGCCTCGGGCGCGAGGGCGGCGCCGAGGGCATCCACGAGTACCTGCAGACGAAGTACACGCTCACTCCGAACCCGTTCGCCTGAGCGCCGCGGGCGGCGCGCCGCCCCCGAAGAACGGCATGGTCCGCGCTGTGATCGTCGCCGACGGTCGGGTGGCGGGAATCTGGACGCCCGCGCAGGGGGCGGCGGGCATCGAGCTGTTCGGCGATCCCCGATTGACCGAAGACCAGGCGCGCGCCGCGGTCGCGCGATTCACCGCCTTCCGCTCCGGGTGACGCGGGCCGACGCCTACTCCGCCGGCGAATGGCGCTCGAGGAAGGCGTAGACCTCGGTGTCGTCGACGCCGGGGAAGGCGCCCCGGGGGAGGGGGGAGAACATGTGCTGATGCACGCGCGCGCTCGGCCAGGCCTTGCCGCTCCAGCGGGAGGCGACGTCGGCGGGCGGGCGCCGGCAGCACGACTCATCCGGACAGGTGGAGGTCGCCCGCGTCGCCGTCTCCCTGCCGCGGAACCATTTCGCGTCGTCGAAGGGGACGCCGACGGTGATCGAGAACTCCCCCTCTCCGGTCACGCCGGTCTGCGTCGAGCACCAGAAGGTGCCCGCGGGGGTGTCGGTGTACTGGTAGTGCTCGGTGGTGCGGTTCTGCTCCTCGAATGCGGAGCGCGCCGACCACTGCCGACACACGATCTGCCCCTCGACCGACCCCGTGACATCCATCGGCACCGGGAGGTCGTCGTTCTCGTACACCCGAGAGATTCCGCCGTTGCCGTCCACGCGAAGGAAGTGCAGGCGGATGCCCAGGTGATGGGTGAGCAGGTTCGTCAGACGCATCGCCGCAGCCTCGTGGGTCACCCCGAACGCGTCGCGGAAGTCTTCGACGGCGAGGTTGCGGTCCTTCTTCGCCTGCTGCAGGAAGGACACCGCGGCGGTCTGGGGCATCAGACAGCACGCGGCGTAGTAGTTGATCTCCAGACGCTGCTGCAGGAAGTCGGCGTAGTCGGTGGGGCGCTCGTGCCCCAGCAGGCGGTGGGCCATCGCCTGCAGGGCCATGGAGCGCAGACCGTGTCCGCCGGGAATCGAGGCGGGCGGAAGATAGATGCGGCCGTGCTCGAGGTCGGTGACCGACCGCGCGGAGTGCGGCAGGTCGTTGACGTAGATCAGCTCGAAGCCGAGCTGCTCGGCCATGATGCTCACCGTGCGGTGGGTGAGCGCGCCCGAGACGTGTCCGGCTGCCCGGAGCTGCTTCTCGGCGAGGCGTTCGATGTCGGGGAGGTAGTTGTCGACGTCGCGCATCCGCACCCGGAGTTCGGTGTTGGCGCGGCGGGCCTCCTCCGGGGTCGCGATCGCTTCGCGCTCGCGGCGCTGCAGCTCGCGATGCAGCGCAAGGATCGATTCGAGAGTCTCATCGGTCATCGATTTCGTGACCTTGACGGGGCTGACCCCGAGCTGGCGGAACACCGGGCTCGCCTGCGCCTGGGCGAGCTCGATCTCCAGCGCAGCGCGGCGGTTGGGGGGTTCGGTGGAGAGCAGATCGGTGACCTCGACGCCGGTGGCCGAGGCGATCGCCTGCAGCAGGGAGAGCTTCGGCTCGCGCTTGCCGTTCTCGATGAGGCTCAGCTGGCTTCCGGCGACACCGACCAGTTCGCCGAGCTCGTCCAGCGTGTAGCCGCGGGCCAGCCGATGGTGCCGGATGCGGTGGCCGAGCGTCGTGAGGTGAAGCGGAGCGGACGAGGTCGCGAGGGGAAGCGCCATGATTTGAGGATAGCGAAAGAATCAGGTTTCTTGCGTGGACCTTTTTGATAAACACGGGGGCGCAGCCCGGGATAGTGGAGGAACACCAGGTTTCATGCCGACATCGAGGGAGCTTTCATGGCCATCGCCGACATCTTCTCGCGCACCGCACCCACCGCGACTGTCGACCGGGACTCCCGCGCCTATGGTGCTCGCCCGACGATCGGCGGCGAAGGGATGGCCGAGCTCGAGGCCTGGGTCGAAGAGATCGCCACCCTCACCCAGCCCGACCGCATCCACTGGGTCGACGGATCGCGCGGCGAGAACGACGCGCTGCTTCGCCAGATGGTCGACGAGGGCAAGCTCATCAAGCTCAACCCCGAGTGGCGGCCGGGTTCGTACCTCGCCCGCTCGCACCCGAGCGATGTCGCCCGCACCGAGGCCCGCACCTTCATCGCGTCCGAGCTCGAAGAAGACGCCGGCCCGACGAACAACTGGGCTCCTCCGGCGGAGATCCGCGCCACGATCACCCCCCTGTTCGAGGGATCGATGCGTGGACGCACGATGTACGTCGTGCCCTTCTCGATGGGCCCGGTCGGCGGCCCGCTGTCGCACATCGGGGTTCAGGTGACCGACAGCGCCTACGCCGTGGCATCCATCGGGATCATGACCCGAGTGGGCACGCAGGTGCTGCGCGAGATCGCCGCGGGCAAGCCCTGGGTGAAGACTGTCCACTCGGTCGGTGCCCCCCTGGGGCCCGGCGAGCCCGACGTGGCGTGGCCGTGCAACGACGAGAAGTACATCGTCCACTTCCCCGACACGCTCGAGGTGTGGTCGTTCGGGTCGGGATACGGCGGCAACGCGATCCTGGCGAAGAAGTGCTTCGCGCTGCGGATCGCCTCGGTCATCGGCCGCGACGAGGGCTGGCTGGCCGAGCACATGCTGCTCATCCGCGTGATCGACCCGGCCGGTCGGGCCTACCACGTCGCCGCGGCGTTCCCCTCGGCGTGCGGCAAGACCAACCTCGCGATGCTGCGGCCGACCATTCCGGGATGGCGCGTGGAGACCCTCGGCGACGACATCGCGTGGCTTCGCCCCGGCGAGGACGGGCGCCTGTGGGCGATCAACCCCGAGGCGGGCTTCTTCGGCGTCGCCCCCGGCACCGGTGAGTCGACCAACGTCACCGCCGTCGAGACGCTGTGGGGCAACACGATCTTCACGAACGTCGCGCTCCGTCCCGACGGCGACGTCTGGTGGGAGGGGCTCACCGACACCCCGCCGGCGGAGCTCACCGACTGGGAGGGCAACCCCTGGACGCCCGAGAGCGGCCGACCCGCCGCGCACCCCAATTCGCGCTTCACCGTCGGCGCCGCTCAGTGCCCCCAGATCGCCGAGGACTGGGACGCCCCGCAGGGCGTGCCGCTGGATGCGATCCTCTTCGGGGGCCGCCGCGCCACCAACGTCCCGCTCGTGGTCGAGGCCACCGACTGGACCCACGGGGTGTTCATGGGCGCGACCATCTCGTCGGAGCGCACCGCGGCCGCCGAGGGAACCGTCGGAGAGCTTCGCCGCGACCCGTTCGCGATGCTGCCGTTCTGCGGCTACAACATGGCCGACTACTTCGGGCACTGGCTGAAGGTCGGCCAGAAGCTCCGCTTCGACCGCGCGCCCCGCATCTTCCAGGTCAACTGGTTCCGGAAGGGGCCTGACGGCCGGTTCCTCTGGCCCGGATTCGGCGACAACGCCCGGGTCATCGACTGGATCATCCGCCGTATCGAGGGCGAGGTCCCCGCGGTCGACAGCCCGGTCGGGCGCCTGCCGCGCATCGAAGACCTCGATGTCGACGGCATCGACGTCTCGACCGCCGACCTCGAGCGCCTCTTCGCCATCGACCCGCAGTCGTGGTTGAAGGAGGCCGACCTCACCGACGAGTTCTTCCGCACGTTCGAGGGACGCATCCCCGCGGCGTTGTACGCCGAGCTCGCGGCGCTGCGGTACCGCCTCCAGCGGGCCTGACCCCGCGTCACACCAGGAGCTGGTGGCGGGCGAGGTCGCGGTACAGCGGCGTCGTCTCCACCAGCTCCCCGTGTGTGCCCTGGCCGACCACGCGGCCGTGGTCGAGCACCACGATGAGGTCGCTGTCAACGACGGTCGACAGCCGGTGCGCGATCACGATGAGCGTGCGACCCGCCGCGACTGCGTCGATCGCATCGCGCATGCGCTGCTCGTTCAGGCCGTCGAGGGACGAGGTCGATTCGTCCAGCAGCAGAATCGGCGGCGCGGCGAGCAGGGCCCGCGCGATCGCGAGACGCTGACGCTCTCCGCCGGAGAGCATCACGCCGCTCTCACCGACGGGTGCCTCGAGCCCGAGCGGGCTCCGCTCCAGCACTTCGCCGAGGTTCACGGCCCGCAGCACCCGCTCGCACTCGGCGTCCGAAGCGTCGGGCGCCGCAAGTCGCAGATTCTCGGCGATCGTGCCGGCGAGGGTCGGCGCGTCCTGCTCCACGTACCCGAGCTGCGCGCGAAGCGCCGCCCGGTCCAGAGCCCGGACGTCCTGTCCGTCGAGCAGGATCGCCCCAGCGGTCGGGTCGTAGAAGCGCTCGATGAGGGCGAGGGTCGTGCTCTTCCCGGCTCCCGACGGTCCGACCAGGGCCACACGCGCGCCGCGCGGCACACGGAACGACACCCCGCGCAGCACCTCGCCGTCGGCCGCACCCGGCTCGGACGCCGCGCTCGCGGCATCCTGATCCTCATCGCGGACGACCTCGATGGCGGAGGTGCCGACGTGCGCTGCTTCGAGGAGGGCCTTCGCCTCCTGCTCGGCGCTCCGTCGTGCCGCGATGACGTTCTCCGGGTAGGAGAAGTGCACATCGACGAACTCGATCGCCGCCGGCTCTTCACCCGGTGCGGTCGCCGACCGGGGCGTCGCGGGCAGGCTCGCCGCGATGCGGGTGTCGTCCGACGTCTCGGTGGGGAGGTCGAGCACCTCCTGGATGCGCCCGAGCGCGCCGAGTGCCTGGTTCACCGAGGTGATGGCGCCGAAGAAGGTCGCCAGGGGACCGACGAGAAGGAACAGGAAGATGACGAAGGTCACGAGGCTCGCCACCGAGATGGCGCCCGAGGCCACGCGGAACCCGCCGAGCCCGAGGACGACGAGGAGCGACACCTGGAGGGCGATCCCCGCAACCGGGACGACGAGGGCCGAGACCTTCGCGATGCGCACGCCCACGTGGTACACCTCGGTCGCGACGCCGGTGATCGCCTCGGTCTCGCGCTCGGTTGCTCCGGCGGCGCGCACGGTGCGGATGGAGCCGACGGCACGCTCGACGCCCGAGGCCAGCTCGCCCACCTTCTCCTGCTGCGCCTGGGTGGCGCGGCGGATCCGCCCGCTGAGGATGACGACGGCCGCGACGGAGACCCCGAGCACCAGGACGATGGCCCCGAGCAGGGCGGGGTCGATGATCGCCATGCCGATCACCGCGCCGACGAAGATGAGCGAGTTGCCGACGGCGTCGGCGAGTCCCTGGGTGAGCACGGCGTACAACAGCGTGGTGTCGGTGCCCACCCGGGAGACGAGGTCGCCGGTGCGGCGCGAGTCGAACTCGCTGATGGGGAGACGGAGGATCCGCGCGACGAGCTTCCGGCGGCTGGAGTAGACCACCGCCGTGCCGGTGCGCTGCAGGAGGTAGTGCTGGTAGCCGCCGATGAGCGAGGCGGCGATGACGAGCGCCACGATGCCCCAGACCAGGAGGCCGAGGGTCTCACCTGCCTGCACCCGCTCGATCACCTGGCCGACGAGCACCGGCTGGCCGAGGGTCGCCACTGCGCCGATGATGCTGAGGATCGCGACGACCACGAGCACGCCCTTGTGCTCCAGGAGGAAGGGGATCAGCTGCGTGAGGCTCGCGCGGGGCCCCTCCTGGGTTGCTCCGCGGCGGCCGCGGCGGCGGGATGGACGGGTGCTGTCTGACATGGGGATGCTCCGGGGGTGAGGCTCAGCTACGACCGTACTTCTTGTGGGCTGCCTGTTTGCTCACACCGAGTGCCCCGGCGATGGCCTGCCAGGAGTATCCGAGCGTGCGCGCGCGGCGCACCTGCACCTCCTCGGCGCGCGACAGCTCGACGCGGACCCCCGCGAGTCGTCGCAGTTCGGCAATGGGCTCCGGATCGGGCGCCGACCCGATCAGGGTGCGCAGGTCGTCGCTGGACACGGTCTCTCTCCCTCTCGGCCGCGGCGCGGCATCCGTCGTCAACCGTAGGTGACGTTCTCCGCCTTGTCAACCGAGGTTGACGCGCGTCCGCGCCCGGCGCCGCGCCCGCCTCCGCCCTCGCGTCCGCCCCTCGCCGGGCTCCCTCTCCCGCTTCGTTCGTCGCAGATGTACGCGATCGAGCGGGAAAGGCGTGCATATGCGACGAACGAACGCGTGCCAGCGGCCCCGGGGGACGTGAGCCGCCGCTACTACCACCGGCTTGCCCCCCAGGTCACCGTCCCCTGCCTCGTTCGTCGCAGATGTACGCGATCGGGCGGGTGAGGCGTGCATATGCGACGAACGAACGGGTGCCAGGCGCCCGGGGGACGTGAGCCGCCGCCACAACCACCGGCTCGCTCCCCAGTCGCTGTCCCCTGCCTCGTTCGTCGCAGATGTACACGTTCGGGCGGGTGACGCGTGCATATGCGACGAGCGAGCGGGATAGGGCGGAGTCGACGCTCAAGCGCCCGCCATCGCACCCGCCGCGCCCCTGCGGCCGGCCCACGCGACTGCCCACCGCCGCCCCAGCCGACGGCCCCCGGCCGCCCCACGCGGCCGCCCACGGCCCCGCCCCGGGCCACCCCCACGCGACTTCGTTCGTCGCAGATGTACGCCGGAGGGCGCCCGTGGCGTGCATATGCGACGAACGAAGCGGGGAACGGAGGAAGAGGGCGACGAACGAAGCGGCGGAAGCGGAGAAAGAGACGGGCGATGGATGCGCGGGGCGGCGGGAAAGAAAGAGAACGGATGCCGCGGGGGCGGCCGGTCAGCCGCCGTCCACCGTGTCGGAGGTCGCGGGTAGGGTGGTCCGGTGCCTGAGCCCGTGATCCGCGCCGGGAACCTCGTGAAGACGTATTCGTCGAAGGGGAAGCCCGACTTCGTCGCCGTCGACGGGCTGTCGTTCGATGTCGCGCCCGGCGAGTCCTTCGGGCTCCTCGGGCCCAACGGCGCCGGCAAATCGACCACCATGAAGATGATCGGCGCCGTGTCGACGCGCACGCGCGGAGAGCTGAGCATCCTGGGGCTCGACCCCGACCGGTATGGCCCCGAGATCCGCTCCCGCCTGGGTGTCGTGCCGCAGCAGGACAACCTCGACGCCGAGCTCAACGCCCGCGAGAACCTCTACATCTACGGTCGCTACTTCGGTCTGCCGAGCAAGGTGTGCCACGAGAAGGCCGACGAGCTGCTGGCGTTCGCGCAGCTCGAAGACAAGGCCAAGAACAAGGTCGAGCAGCTGTCGGGCGGGATGAAGCGCCGCCTCACTATCGCGCGCGGCCTTATCAACGACCCGCGCATCCTGCTTCTCGACGAACCGACCACGGGCCTTGATCCCCAGGCCCGGCACGTGCTGTGGGACCGCCTGTTCCGCCTGAAGGAGCGCGGCACCACGCTGGTGCTCACGACCCACTACATGGACGAGGCCGAGCAACTCTGCGACCGCCTGATCGTCGTCGACAAGGGCCGCATCATGGCCGAGGGGACACCGGCATCGCTCATCCGCGAGCACTCCAGTCGTGAGGTCCTCGAGGTGCGCTTCGGCTCCGACCGCAACGAGCAGGTCGCACCGCAGCTGCAGGGCCTCGGCGACAGTGTCGAGGTGCTCCCGGATCGCATCCTCATCTACGCCGACAACGGCGAGCGGGCACTCGAGCGCGTCACGCAGCTCGGCTTCGAGCCCGTCACCTCGCTCGTGCGTCGCTCCAGCCTCGAAGACGTCTTCCTGCGCCTGACCGGAAGGTCGCTGATCGAATGAGCGCCGACCCGAACAGCGCCGGTGCGATGAGCGCCGGCCCGAACAGCGCCGGCCCGACGAGCGCCCAGGCGACCGCGAAGGTCGCCCAGCCGAGCCTCGACGAGCTGCGGGCCGAAGCGATGGCGTGGGGACGCAAGCCCCGCGCTTACGGCTCGTGGTACGTCACCGAGCACATGGTGCGCGCGATGCGCGCCTACGGCTGGACCATCGTGGTCGGTGCCCTCGGCCAGCCGATCGTGTACCTCCTGGGCCTCGGCCTAGGCTTGGCGGCGCTGATCGACGCGCCGGTCTCTGACGGCGGCGTCACCGTCGACTACGTCGTGTTCGTGGCGCCCGCGCTCCTCATGACCGCGACCATCGCCGTCGCGAGCGAGGAGTTCACCTACCCGGTGATGGCGGGGTTCAAGTGGCGACGCTACTTCTACGGGTTCAACGCGTCGGCGCTGTCCTCGCCGCAGATCGCCCACGGTGTGATCCTGGGCGCCACCGCCCGCATGGTCGTGGTGGGAGCGGCCTACTACGTCTTCCTCGTGCTCTTCCAGGCGATCCCGAACCCCGAGACGGGCTGGATCTCGATCTTCATCTCGATCCTCGCGGGGCTCGCCTTCGGGGTGCCGATCATGGCCTACGCCGGATCGATCGAAGACGACAAAGGGCAGTTCGCTCTCGTGCAGCGCTTCATCTTCATGCCGATGTTCCTCTTCTCCGGCACGTTCTACCCGCTGTCCACGCTCGGCTGGCTGCAGGTGATCGGCTGGATCTCGCCGCTCTGGCACGCCACCGAGCTCGGGCGACTCGTCACCTACGGCCGGCCCGAGAGCCTCCTGATGATCGGGGTGCACATCCTGTACCTCGTCGTCCTCACCGTCGGCGCCGCGTTCCTCGCGCGCCGGATCTTCGTGCGGAGGCTCGCGAAATGACCGCCACCGCCATCGCTGCAGAGCCCCGCGCCCGCGCCGGAGGAGTCCGGTCGCTCTGGGCCGGCAACCCGCAGGCCGTCGTGCAGCGCGGCCTCATCGCGGCGCGCTCGTCGAACTGGATCGTCGTGCTCTCGGGCTTCTTCGAGCCAGTCTTCTACCTCCTCTCGATGGGGGTCGGACTGGGCGCGCTCATCGGCGACGTCACGACCGCCTCGGGCCTGGAGGTGTCCTACGCCGCCTTCATCGCCCCCGCACTCCTGGCGGTCTCGGCCATGAACGGCGCCGTGTATGACTCGACCTGGAACGTCTTCTTCAAGCTCAACTACGGCAAGCTCTACGAGGGCATGCTGGCGACCTCGCTCGGACCACTCGACGTGGCGCTGGGAGAGATCCTCTACGCGCTGCTCCGCGGACTCGTCTACGCCAGCGGGTTCATGGTGATCATGCAGTTCGCGGGGCTGAACCTCGCCTGGACGGCCATTCTCGCCATCCCCGCGGTCCTCCTCATCGCGTTCGGGTTCGCAAGCCTCGGGATGGCGATCACGAGCTACATGAAGGCGTTCCAGCACATGGACTGGATCAACTTCGTGATGCTGCCGATGTTCCTGTTCTCGGCGACGTTCTATCCGCTGAGCGTCTACCCCGACTGGCTCGTTCCCGTCATCCAGGCTCTTCCGCTCTGGCACGGCGTCGAGCTCCTCCGCGGTCTCACCCTCGGCGATCTCAGCTGGGGGATGCTCTGGCACGTGCTCTACTTCGTCGTGATGATCGCGGT
Organism: Microbacterium kunmingense; assembly: GCF_023155745.1. Taxonomy (GTDB): domain Bacteria; phylum Actinomycetota; class Actinomycetes; order Actinomycetales; family Microbacteriaceae; genus Microbacterium; species Microbacterium kunmingense. The sequence continues at coordinate 168 of NZ_JAKNUS010000009.1, read as the reverse complement.
CGGCCTGATCTTCACCACGAAGCGCCTGCGCGCCCTCTTCCTCGACTGATATGTAGGGCTTTCTGTCAAGTGGGCAGGGTGAAGCGCCGCCGGGCTGGCTGCTCGGCGGCGCTTCTTCGTCCGGGTGGCGGGGGCCGGGGGTGCGGCGTGTCTTTCGACGCGTGGTCA
>NZ_JAKNUS010000008.1 GCF_023155745.1 Microbacterium kunmingense | reverse complement strand
CGAACGCCGCACTGCCGAAGGCCTGAGCAAACGCGAGATCATCCGCTGTCTGAAGAGATTCATAGCCCGAGAGATATACGCCAACCTGCCCCAAATCGTCACTTGACGAATATAGGAGCATCGAACGGTTCCACCGCACCATGGGCGAGGAATGGGCGCTCGGCCCCGTCTATCACTCCGAAGACGAACGCCGCACCGCACTCCCGGCCTGGCTCGATCACTACAAACGCATCCGACTCCACACTGCCATCGGAAAGCGCCCACCCCTCAGCCGCTTAACCAACGTCCCTGGGTAGTACAGCGAGCGCAGCGAGACGAAGCGACAGGCCACCGCGTTGGGTCTCGTCGCTGCGCTCCTCGCTGAACGACCGGCGGTGCGGGCGTTTCGTCTCGTCGCTGCGTTCCTCGTTCAACGACCGACGTCCCGGCGTTTTGTCTCGTCGCTGCGCTCCTCGCTCAACGACCCGACTGGGCCGCTGTTCCGCTCGTTGAGCGAGCGCAGCGAGACGAAACGCGAGGCGGATGAGGTGGAGCACAGCACGTCCGAGGCGGGCGCGTCAACACGTGGCCGAGGCGGAACACGGGGGATAGCGTTTCGGCATGAGCACGGCGAAGCAGGCGGCGCGGTCGGCGCACTCATCATCCACATTCCGCGCGGTGGCCCGCGTCGGGTACGCGGTCCTCGGACTCCTCCACATCATCATCGGCAGCATCGCGATCACGATCGCCACCGGCGCCGGTGGCGGCTCCGCGGACCAGAGCGGGGCGATGTCGCAGATCCGAGAGACCCCCATCGGCCTGATCGTGCTCTGGGTCATCGTCGTCGGACTCGCCGCGCTCGCGCTCTTCGAGATCGCCCAGGCCTTCTTCGCCGCCGACTCCGACGGAGATGACAAGAAGAAGTGGGGTCGACGGGTGAAGCACGTCGGCACCGCCGCCGCGTACATCGCGGTCGCCGTCACCGCGCTCACCTATGCCCTCGGCGGCAGCTCGTCCTCGTCGGGATCGACGCAGTCCCTCAGTGCGCAGCTGCTCGCCACCCCGGGCGGCGTCTTCGTTCTCGTTCTCATCGGCCTCATCGTGCTCGGCATCGGCGGCGCCTTCGTGTACAAGGGCGCCACGAAGAAGTTCGAGGAGAAGCTCGACCTGCCGAGCTCGAAGGTCCGGAAGCCGATCGTCGCATTCGGCATCGCCGGGTACATAGCCAAGGGCATCGCCGTCGGCGTCGCCGGCATCCTCTTCATCGTCGCCGCCGTCACCCAGGACCCTGAGGCCGCGGGCGGACTCGATGGAGCCCTCCAGAGCCTCGCACAGCTGCCGTTCGGGCAGATCATCCTCTGGATCGTCGGTGCGGGACTGATCCTCTACGGCCTGTTCTGCTTCGCGCGCGCCCGCTACGCCCGCATGTGACCCGCGCCCTGACGCGGCGTCAGTCCGCCGCGGTCACGTCCACGACGATCGCCTGCTGCGGCTGCTGCACCATCGGCCGCAGCCCCACGATCGACAGCTGCCGCCCGGTCAGCACCGTGTCCGATGTCGCCCACTCCAGCGGCGACTGCCCGGCGCCCTGCCCGCCGGTGAGCGAAGAGACCGCCACACGGTAGAGGCGGTCGTCGTCGAGGCCCGGCATGCGCACCCGCCCGGGCGGCCACGCGGCATCCGTCACCGTCTGGACGATCGTGAACATCGCACGTGAGACATCTGCCGCGACGACCCCGCGCACGTCCACGCCCGGGTCGGTGCCGTCCACGTGCACCGGGCGCCCCGTGGCGATCACGTCGCGGAGCGACTTGGCGTAGTCCACCCACTTCGCGATGCGGGCGCGGGCCGCCGGGTCGGTGCCGGTGAGATCCCACTCGATCCCGAAGTGCCCGATGAGGGCGACCGCTGCGCTCAGTTCGAGGTCGACCGTCCGACCCGAGGTGTGCAGGTGCGGGGTGGTCAGGTGTGCGCCCATCATCTCCGGCGGGACGACGAGTCCGGTGTACCGCTGGTTGGGGAGGCGCTCGAGCGGGTCGAGGCTGTCGCTCGTCCAGATCCGGTCGGTACGATCGAGGATCCCGAGGTCGACCCTCGCGCCACCCGACGCGCAACTCTCGATCTCGAGCGCCGGATGCGCGGCCTTCAGCTCGTCGAGCAGCCGGTAGAGCGCGAGCGTGGTCGCGTGCACCCGCGCCGCCCCGCCGGGGCCGGCGGCCGCGTCCACGAGATCACGGTTGTGGTCCCACTTCAGGTACGCGATCGGATACTCCTCGAGCAGGGCGTGCAGGCGCTCGGCGATGTACCGATAGGCGCCCGGGTGCGCGAGGTTCAGCACCTGCTGCTGCCGCGCCGACGGGGGCAGGTCGGCCCGGCCGCGCAGGATCCACTCCGGATGAGACCGCGCGAGCTCGCTGTCGGGATTGACCATCTCGGGCTCGACCCAGAGCCCGAACTCCATCCCGAGGCCGCGCACGTGGTCGACGAGCGGGTGGAGCCCCTCCGGCCAGACGATGGGGTCGACCAGCCAGTCGCCGAGCCCCGCGGTGTCGTCGCGTCGCCCGAGGAACCAGCCGTCGTCGAGCACGAACCGCTCGACGCCGACCTCCGCGGCGGCATCGGCGAGCGCGGTCAGCCGGCGGAGGTCGTGGTCGAAGTAGACCGCCTCCCACGTGTTGAGGGTGATCGGGCGGGGGCGGGAGGGATGCTGCGGGCGGGCGCGCCACTCGTCGTGGAACCGATACGACAGCGCGCTGAGCCCCTCTCCCCACGAGCCCATCACGGGCGGGGTGGAGATCTCCTCGCCCGGCGCGAGCACGACCTCGCCGGGCTGGAACAGCTCGCCGCCGGCGAGGAACGCATCGCCGTTGCTCGTCCGTTCGGCAAGGACGCGGTGGTTCCCGCTCCACGCGACATGCAGGCCGTGCACCTGACCGGTCTCGAACCCGAAGCCCGGGCGTCCCGCGGCCAGCAGAACGGTCGCGTCGGCGCCGGGGCGTCCGCGCCGGCTCTCGCGCAAGTGCGTGCCGATCGCGAGCGCCCGACGCTGGGGTGCACGCTCGCGCAGGTGGTGGCCGGTGGTGTCGAGGATCTCCGTCGCCTCCCAGGGCAGGGGGAACACCGCCTGCAGTCGGTCGACGGTGAACGTCGTGTCGCCGGTGTTCCGCAGGGTCACCCGCTGAGTGAGCAGTCCCGCGACGCCGAGGGACAGGTCGATCCGGGCGGTGAGCCCCGCCTCGACATCGGCGAGCTCGAGGCTCACGGCGTGCTCGTCGGAGCTGACGGAGACGAGGGAGAACAGGATGCTGCTTCCCGCGCCGTCCCGGTGCCCTTCGAGCGCGGGGGTGAACATCCACCCCGCCGCCTCGGTGGGCAGGAGCGTCAGGCGGGGGGTGGCGTCCAGTCCTCCCGAGACGCGTTGCGGACGCGCGGCGACGGCGAGGGAAGACAGCGCGGCCGGGGGCAGCGGGCCGAGGTCGGCGCCCCAGTGCACGAAGGAGGGGAGGGGGGCGGTCGACAGATCGAGGATGACAGTCGTGCCGCCGCGTCGGAGATGGATGACGTCATCGCGGGGGTTCATGGCAATATTTCTATCAGGAAACTAATCGGGCGGGAGGACAGGGATACCGATGCTCACCGCCAGCGAGTCCGCCCTCGCTCGCGCCGTCCTGGTGCATGGCCCGATCGCCCGCAGCGCCTTGGCTGCCCGACTCGCGCTCTCGCCGGCGAGCCTGACGCGCCTGGTGAAGCCGTTCCTCGACCACGGCGTGTTCGTCGAGTACCCGCACGTCACCGACGGCCTCGTCGGGCGGCCCGTCACCCCGCTGGACGTCGCGCCCGGCTGGGGCCGGTTCGGCGGGGTGAAGCTGACCGGCGACCGCGCGCACGCCGTCGTCACCGACGCGCGCGCCGAGGTGCTCGCGGACAGCGAGCGCGCGCTGCACGGCACCGATCCCGAGTCGGTGTCGAGGACGGTGGCCGAGCTGATCGGTGATCTGGTCTCCTCCGAAGGCGGACAGTCGACGGTGCTCCGCGCGGTCGGAGTGAGCCTCGGCGGCACCGTGCGAGCGGGTCGGGTCGAGTTCGCCCCGTTCCTCGGGTGGGAGGGCGTCGATCTCGCCGCACCGCTGCAGGCCGACATCGGTGTGCCGGTGACCGTGGAGAACGATGTCATCGCGCTCACCGAGGCCGAGCACTGGTTCGGTCGGGCCCGCGGCATCCAGGGCTTCTCTCTCATCACCATCGGCGCGGGCGTCGGTCACGGGCTGGTGATCGATGACCGCGTGGTGCGGACCGCGGCGGGAGCAGACCACATCGGGCACGTTCCGCTCGCGCCGTCGGGACCCGTCTGCGCGCGCGGTCACCGCGGCTGCGCGCAGATGCTGACGACGGCGTCGATCCTCGCCGAATGCACCCGCGACCTCGGTCGACCGGTGACCCCGGAGGACGTCCTCTCCCTCGCCCGCCGAGGGGACCGCACCGTCGCGGCGATCGTGGCCCGGAACGCCGTGGCTCTCGGACGCCTCATCGCCCTCGTCGCCGGCCTCACGCAGCAGTCCGTCGTCGTGCTCGCAGGGGAGGGGATGGACCTCGTCGCCGTGGCGGAGGAACGGCTGCGCGAAACGATCGCCCAAGCCCGCGAACCCCGAGCCGATCCGATCGAGGTGCACATCGACGACAGCGGCTTTCCCGCGTGGGCGCGTGGTGCAGCGGCGGTGGCGGTGCAAGCGGCGGTCGACGGCATCGACCTCACGGCTTCTCCGGCCCCCTGAGCTACCAGCCGCTCCGGGTCGGGGTGTGCCCCTCGCGGGCGTCGTCGGGCATCGCCATCTCCGCCCGCATCCCCAGCAGCCGCACCGGGCGGTCGGGTTCGATCTTGGCGAGGAGGACGGATGCCTCTGCGATCACCGTCGCGCGATCGTGCGTCTCGGCGATCTTGCGGGTGAAGGTCTTGGTGAGAAACGGCGCATAGCGCACCTTCAGCCCAAGCCCCACGACCGGCCTCCCCTCGGCGGCCACATCGTCGAGCACCTGGGCGAGCAGCACCTGCGCCGCCGCCTCGATCGCGTCGCGTGCGACGAGGTCCTGCTGATAGGTCGTCTCGCGGCTGTGCCCCCGCGCGACCCAGGGGGTGTCGTCGACCACGTTCGACCCGTCGCCGCGTCCGAGCTGCCGGTACCACGGCCCCATCTTCGGTCCGAACTCCGCGGCGAGCGGGGCGGTGTCGGCGACGGCGAGCTCGCGCACCGTCCGGATGCCGAGCGCCTCGAGGCGGCGCGAGATCTTGGTTCCCACGCCCCACAGGTCGATCGTGGGCCGCTCGCCCATCACGTCGAGCCAGTTCTCCGCCGTCAGGCGGAAACGTCCCCGGGGCTTGCCGAAGCCCGTGGCGTTCTTCGCGCGCACGAGGGTGTCGCCGATCCCCACGCTGCAGTGCAGCCGGGTGCGCGCGAGCACCGCGTGCTGAAGGTTCTCGGCGTATGCCTCGGGATCGGCGGTGGCGACGCCGACGAACGCCTCGTCCCACCCGAGCACCTGCACCACGGCGTCCGGCTGCGCTCGCAGCGTCGCCATCACCTCGTCCGACGCGGCGGTGTACGCCGCGTGATCGACCGGGAGGATCACGGCGTCCGGCACCTTCCGTGCCGCGATCCGCAGCGGCATCCCCGACCCGACCCCGAACGCCCGCGCCTCGTATGACGCCGTCGAGACGACAGCCCGCTCGGTGGGATCGCCCCGCCCCCCGACGATGACGGGCTTCCCCGCCAGATCGGGACGCCGGAGCACCTCGACGGCGGCGATGAACTGGTCGAGGTCGACGTGCAGCACCCAGCGCGGCGTGTCGGTGGCGCGACCGGTCATCGGCGGCTCAGTCCCGGCTGACGGGCGGCGGGAACCCGAGCCGTGCGTGACGTTCGCGGGCGAAGTCCTGCGCCCGGGGTCCGGCGCCGAGGGCCCGGGTGGATGCCGCGAGGGCGACCCGGGCGAGGGTGATCACCGGCAGCGGCAGCCGGCGCAGCCCCAGGAGCTTCCGGTACTCACGGGGGAGGCTCGCCACCGCCGCGGCGAAGAGCAGACGATAACTGACCCCCATAGAGCCCGGGAGGGGCACGCGGCGCAGGAACCGCACCACCTCGTCGACCCGCTCGTCACGGCGGAGCGCACCGGTGAACGCATCGAGGCGTTCCCGCAGCTCCGCCTCGGTCTCGGGGGGTGCCGCGACACGCATGAGCCGCCCGGCCTGCGCCCACTCCCGCACGTAGGCGTCGCTGCCGCCCGGGATCGGCCCGCCCCAGATCTGGTGGGCGCCCAGGAACGCCTCGGTGAAGGCCAGGTGCACCCACTCGACGAGATGGGCGTCGTCGGCGCTGTAGGCGCGCTCGCCGTCCGCGGCGTCGTAGGTGCCCCGTACCCGCTGGTGCAGACGCCCGACCCGCGCGGTCTCGCGCTGCGCCTGCTCGGTCGAGCCGTAGGTGACGCAGAGGATCCAGCGGACCGTGCCCGAGAGGCGCCCCATCGGGTCATCGCGGTAGCGCGAATGGTCATGGACCCCCGCGAGTGCGCCCGGGTGGAGCGCCTGGATGAGCAGCGCCCGGATGCCGGCGATCAGTGTGCTCGTGCCGGCGTGCACCGTCCACACGGCCCCGCCGTCGGCGAAGTACCCCGCGTCGTCACCGTCGGCGAGGGCGCGCACCCACGGGGGAGTGCCGTTGGGGTCACCCGACAGGGCGGTGAGCAGGCGCGACCGCAGCGTCGACGAACGCGGGACGGTGAGCGATCCGGTGCCCATGCTTCCAGCGTGCCACGCCTCGGAAGGTCAGAGACCGAGTCGCGCGAGGTAGTCGCCGACGAACCGCCGGTCGGGGTCCAGGCGCCCCCGCAGGGCGGCGAAGTCGTCGAAACGCGGGTACCGCCGACGGATCTCCTCGCCCGGCAGGGTGAAGACCTTCCCCCAGTGCGGCCGGGTGGACGCCGGCAGCGCCGCCTCGAGCGCCGGGAGGAGAGCCCGGACCGCTTCCTCGTCGCGGTGCCAGGTGAAGTGGATGCCGACGGTGGGGCGGCCGTACGCGGGCGAGAGCCAGAGGTCGTCGGCCGCCATCGTCCGCACCTCGCAGGTGAGGAGGAGCGGGGAGATGCGCTCGGCGAGAGCGCGGACGGCCTCGATGGCGGCGACGGCGTCGGTTCGGGCGACGAGGTACTCCGACTGCAGCTCCTCGCCCGCCGACGGGGTGAAGGCGAGCCGGAAGTGCGGGAGGCGGTCGTACCAGGGCCCCGCGACGCCCTCCTGCGCCGTGCACGGGGTCGGGTCGATGCCGGGGATCGGATGCCGCGGACCGTCGGCCGCTCGCGCGCCGAACGCCGACAGATCGCCCGGGTGCGAGGTCGTCCGCGCCTTGACCCACACCTGATCGATGACGTCGGTGTCGGTCCACCGCGTGAACAGGCTCACGCTGTCGCCCGCGGCGGTGAGCTCGTCGTAGCGCGCCAGCGCGTCATCCCATCGCACCCCCTCGAAGACCGTCTGCGCAACGGTGTAGGCGGGCTCGACGTCGAGGTGAAAGTGGGTGACGACGCCGATCGCCCCCAGCCCGACGACGACGCCGGGGAAATCCTCGTCGCCGCGGCGGAGGATCACGCGTTCGCCGGAGGCGGTGAGAAGCTCGACGGCGGCGACCTGGGTGCCGAGCGCACCCACGCGGTCGCCCGATCCGTGGGTGCCGGTCTGCACGGCGCCGGCGACGGAGATGTGGGGGAGCGAGGCGAGGTTCGCCAGCGCCAGGCTCTCGTCTTCGAGCACCGGCACGAGGTCGCCGTAGCGGATGCCGGCGGGAACCCGCACGCTCGCCCGGTCGGACGCGACGCTCACCCGTTCGGTCGCCGCCAGCCCGGCGAGGGAGACGAGCACGCCGTCGGTGTCGGCGACGTCGTTGAAGGAGTGCCTGCTCCCGAGGACGCGGAGGGTGGTGTCGTCGGTCTGCGCCTGCGCGAGGATGCCGGTCAGCTCGGACTCGTCACGGGGTTCGACGATGCGCGCGGCGCGGTACGTGAGGTTTCCTGCCCAGTTGGTGGTCACCCCACAGGTCTACCCGACATCGGCGAGCGTCAGGGTCAGGTCGAGTGCATCGGCGGCGAGGGCGGCCGATGTGTCCGCGTCCTTCATCCACAGCGGAACCGTGCGGGCAGCGATGCCCGCGGCCTCGATTCCGGCGATCGCCTGGGCGTCCTCCTCCCCGACGAGCCAGCCGTCGAGCACGCCTCCGGCCCCTCGTGCGCCGTAGTGCCGTGCCACGGCACCGGCGTCGGCGGCGACGTCGATGACGGCGAGGCAGGCCTCGGCCATGCCGCGCACCGCAGCTCCGCCGATGATCGGCGAGACCCCGACGATGGGCGCCGACGCCGCGGCGAGCGCGTCGCGGACCCCGGGGATCGACAGCACCGGGCCGATGGAGACCACCGGGTTGGAGGGGGCGAGCAGGATGACGTCGGCGCCGGCGATCGCGGCGAGCGCCGCCGGGGAGGGGCGCGCGGCCTCGATCCCCTGCTGCACGAACTGCTCGACCGGCATTCGGGCGCGGTGCCGGGTCCACCACTCCTGGAAGTGCAGGCGCTCGCCGTCCGGCGTCACGATGTGGGTGTCGATCTCGTCGTCGGTGGCCGGGTGGAGGGTCACCCCGAGGTCCCATCGGGCGCCCAGGCGCCGGGCCACCTCCGTCGGCGTCTCGCCGGCGCGAAGCCACGCCGTCCGGGCGATATGCGTGCCGAGGTCGAGGTCGCCGAGGGTGAACCACTCGGGAGTGACGCCCCAGGTGCGAAGCTCCGCCGACACCCGCTCGCTCTCGCCGCGTCGTCCCCAGCCGCGCTCCTCGTCGTTCTGCCCGGCGAGGGTGTAGAGGATGCTGTCGTGGTCGGGCCAGATGCGAAGACCCGCGAGCCACCAGTCGTCCCCGGTGTTGACGACGACGTCGATGGTGTGTTCCTCGGCGCTGCGGCGAACGTGCTCGCGGACGCCGCGCACGAATCGGGCGCCGCCGACGCCCCCGGCGATGACGGTGATCTTCACCCGTCCACGCTACCCGCGCCGCGGGTCACAGCTCGACGAGCGTGACGTCGCGAAGCGCCCCGCCGTCGGCGATCGCGGTCATCAGGGTGTGGTGCGGCTGGCGCCGACGGTCGGTGGGTGAGCCGGGGTTGAGCAGGCGCAGCCCCGAGTCGGTGGTGGTGTCCCAGGGGATGTGGCTGTGCCCGAAGACGAGGACGTCGAGGGCGGGGTGGCGCTGCGTCATCCGCTTCTCCCGGCTCTTCGCATCCCCGGTCTCGTGGACGACGCCGACGCGGACGCCGTCGATCGTGCGCTCCACATACTCGGGAAGGCGCCCGCGCAGGTCGTCGCCGTCGTTGTTCCCGAACACGCCCAGCACCTCGCCGTGGCGCTCGAGGTCGTCGAGCACGCTCACCGACACCCAGTCGCCGGCGTGGATGATCAGATCCGAGGCGTCGGCCTCCCGCCGCACCGCGTCGGGGAGCGTCCGCGCCCGACCGGGGATGTGGGTGTCGGAGATCAGCAGCAGACGTGTCGGCATGCGTCGATTCTCACCGACCGTCGCCGCCCTCCGGGCGCTGTGTCTACGATGGGCACACCCTCGCCGTCGACATCGAGGAGGTCGGCATGGTCCAGGTCCGTGTGATCGGCGTCGCTCTCGACTCCGCGCGCCAGTACGTGATCCTGCTGCGACCGGTCGCCGACGAGGAGGACGGCGCCCGGATGCTCCCCATCTGGATCGGCGCCCAGGAGGCCACCTCCATTGCCATCGCCGTCGAAGGCGCCGAGCCACCCCGCCCCCTCACCCACGATCTGATGAAGACGCTCCTGGAGACGGTGTCGGCCACGGTCGAGCGGGTGGAGGTCACCCGCATCGACGACGGGACGTTCTACGCCGGGATCACCCTCCGGCTGCCGGGCGGCACGCGCGTGCTCGACGCCCGTCCGTCGGATGCCATCGCCCTCGCCTCGCGCGTCGGCGCCCCGATCTGGGTGGCCGACGAGGTGCTCGACGACGCCGGCATCCCGGTGTCGGCGATGGAGTTCCGGGAGGACGACGCGCTCGACGAGGAGAAGCTCGAGGAGTTCAAGCGGTTCCTCGAGGACGTCGACCCCGAAGACTTCCAGGGCTGACGGACGGGCCCTCACGGGGCCAGGTGGGGAAGGATGCGCGTGCCGAACTCGTGCCGCAGGGCGCTGCGCGCCGCCAGCCATCCCGCCATGCCGTGGACGCCCGGCCCCGGGCTCGTCGACGCGCCGCAGAGGTACACCCCCGGGATCGCGGTTCGCCAGGGTTCGGTCGAGATCGTCGGGCGGCCCAGGAGCTGACGCACGTCGGGGAGCCCGGCGGCGATGTCGCCGCCCGGGTAATTCGGGTTGTGCTGCTCCATGTCGACCGCCGTGAGGGTGGAGGTCGCGACGATCAGATCCCGGAAGCCGGGGGCGAACCGCTCGATCTGCGCGACGACGGCCTCGGTGGTGTCGACCGACGACCCCGCGGGGACGTGGGTGTAGGTCCACAGGGTGTGCATGCCGTCGGGGGCGCGACTGTCGTCGAAGGTGCTCGGCTGGGCAACAAGCACGTACGGCCGCTCGGGGACTCCGCCGCGCGCGACGACGTTCTCGGCTGCGGCCACCTCGGCGCGGGTGCCGCCGACGTGCACCGTTCCGGCGCGACGGACGGCCTCGTTCGTCCAGGGCACGGGTCCGGACAGGGCGAAGTCGACCTTCAGGACGCCGTTGCCGTACCGGAACCGCTCCATCCGGCGGCGGTAGCCGTCGGGCATCCGAGGGCCGGCCAGCCGGACGAGGGCGGCGGGGGTGACATCCAGCAGCACGGTGCGGGCCGGCGGGAGCTCGTCGAGGCTCGTGATCTCGGCGTCGGTGACGATCTCGCCGCCGTGCGCGACGAGGTCGTCGGCGAGGGCGTCGGCGATCGCCTGACTGCCGCCGATCGGAATGGGCCAGCCGCGGGCGTGGGCGTAGGTCGTAAGGGCCAGGCCCGCGGCGGCCGACGCCAGGCTCGGGAGCGGGAGGATCGTGTGGGCCGACACCCCGGTGATCATCGACGGAGCGGCATCCTCGACGAAGGGGGTGTTCCACCAGCGACCCGACTGCGACAGCGCGGCCAGGCCGAACCGCACGGGTGCCACGATGTGCGGGGGGACACGCACGAGGGGGTGGGTGGTGAAGTCGGCGATCTGGTCGGATGCCGCGACGAGGGGCCCGAGCAGAGCACGGTACGCCGCTCCGTCGCGGCCGAGGCCGTCGACGGTGCGCTCGAGGTCGCGATAGGCGACGCCCGCCCGTCCGCCGTCCAGGGGATGGGCGAATGAGATCTCCGGCACCTCGAAGTCGATGCGGTCGCCGAGCCCGAACTCGCGGAAGAACGGCGACGCCAGCGCGAGCGGATGCACCGCCGAGCAGACGTCGTGGCGGAACCCGGGGAGGGTGAGCTCGGATGTCGCGGTGCCGCCGCCGACGGCGCCGAGGCGTTCGTACACCCGGACGCCCAGGCCCGCCCGCGCGAGCGTGACGGCGGCGGCGAGGCCGTTGGGGCCCGCGCCGACGACGACGGCGTCGAGCTCTGCGCGGCCCCTCATCCGCGAGCCGCTTCCGCGGCCTCAGCAGCCTGCGCGGCCTCCTCGGCCTCGTGGTCGTCGGCGACGTCGGGGGAGGACGGGCGGCCCGCCTCCTCGTTCTCCTCTTCGGCGGTGGTCTCGCGGGTGCGGGCGTGGCGTCCTTCGGCCAGGTAGGCCAGCCGGTGGAGGGTCTCGGCGTTCCGGCGGTGAAGCAGCAGATCGAAGAGGAGATCGGGGAGGTACCGGGGAGGGCCGGCGATGGCCTCCTCCTGCAGACGGACGACGCTGCCCTCCCCGCGGGGCTTGACGTCGATGGAGATGCGGGCCTCGCCGATCGGCCACCCGGTGGCGACCATCACCGCACGCCGGGGCGGGTCCCATTCGGTGGAGACCGTCTCATCGTTGATGAGCACCGGCCAGGCGCCGAAGGAGTGGTGCAGGCGCGAACCGACGGCGGGCCAGTCGGCGTCGACGTCCCGCATGCGGGACGCCCCGACCACCCATGTCGGGAAAAGCCATCCCTCCGCCAGCACCTCGAAGACGCTCTCGGGTGCACACGCCATCTCCCGCACGTTGCGCGACATCGCCGCTCCCTTCCGGATGTCTCGACCGTAGAGCCATCGTGGCGTGGCGCGCACCCCGTTGACAGCTCACCTCTTGGGGCGCCGCCACCACCGCCGGGCAGGCGGCGGGTCGGCCGGCGGCGGTGTGCGGGCCACGCGTCGCGCCGTCCACGCCGCCACCTCGGCGTCGACGTCGTGAAGGGCGGTGACCACGGGCGGTCCCCCGAGAAGCTGCATGCGGGCCAGTTTCACCCTGCGGTTGAAGTCCTCCACGGCCTCGCGCACGTCCTCCTCCCGCGCGAGGGCATCCAGCCTGTCCGGCAGCTCGGCGTCTTCCACCCTGAGTGTCAGCGCCGGCGGCCCGAGCCCGGTCAGCTGCTCCCGCTCGATCTTGCGGCGGATCCACCAGTTCGGGTCGTGGGCGCGACCGAGATCGGGCAGGGGTTTCCCCGCACCCGGGAGATCGTCGAACTCTCCCCGCCGGATCGCCTGCTGGATGGCGACCTCGACATACGCGGCGCGCGCAGCAGGGGTGGGGGTCCGCGCCGGGTCGAGGGGCGCCGGCGACTCGGTATGCGACTCGGCATGCGGCCCGTCCGCGGCATCCGCCGCGACCTCGGCGTCGCCCGGCTCCTGCTCCTCAGCGAGGCGTTCCACCCGATACCGCGCCGCCTTCAGGCGAGGATCCTCCACGTCTCACCTCCCGTCATCCACGCTACGCGCGAACGCGGGGTGGTGGACGCGCCTCGTGCGCCCCCCACCCCACGTTCGTGGCGGCTCAGCCGCCGGTGACGTTGTCGTAGGCGCGCATCGCCGCCGCCTGCGCGTCGGCGAGCGCCTCCTCCGGCGTCTTGTCGCCGAGCAGCGCCGCGGTGACGGCGTTGTTCAGCTCGTTCTGGATCTCCTGGCCGACCGGCGACGAGCCGAACGACTGGCCGTAGTCGAGGACGTCGTAGTAGGTCTGGATGACCTGGTCGAAGTTCTCATTGCCCGACGGGACGACGTATTGCTCACGGATCGCCTGGTCGGGGCCGGGCGATCCGGTGAAGAGGCCGGTGTTGATGCCGCCGTCGGCCTCGCGCGTCGCCGCGCGGGCTTCGGCCGCCGCCATCCATGCGTCCTCGCTCGTCACCTGGATGAGCCAGTCGCACGCCGCCGCAGCGTTCTCGGCGCCGGCCGGGATGACGAACGCCTGACCGCCCGCGACGGCGAACGGGTTGCCCTCGCTGTCGAGGAACGGCACCGCCTGGATGTCGATCTCGTCGACATACGGCGACAGGACGTTGGGGTACCACTGCGCGTTCACCTGCGCGCCGACCTGACCGGCGACGAACTGGTTCTGATCACCAAAGGTGTCGAACGAGTCGGTGAAGCTCTTCACCTCAGCGAAGCCGCCCTGGGCGTCGCTGATCTGCTGAAGCATCTCGATGCCGGCGGTGTTGGCCGGGTCGTCCAGGGTGGGGACGCCGTCTTCATCAGTCAACTGCCCGCCCATGCCCAGGATCCACAGGGGCGCCTGGCCGGTGGCGACCGGGTCGAAGCCGAGGCGAGACGGCACACCGCCGGACTCCTGGTAGACCTTCGCGATCGCCTCGAGCAGGACGTCGGGCTGCGAGGTGTCGATCTCCTCGTTGGTCACCCCCGCCTCATCCAGCACTGCACGGTTCACGATGATCGCGGGCGGCTGGTAGAACTGCGGCACCCCCCACACCTGGTCCTCGTAACGCACGTCGTCGACGACGAACGGGTACCAGTAGTCGTCGGGGGTGACGTCATGCTCGGCGAAGCAGTCGTCCATCGGCAGTACGAGGCCCTGCGCCGCGTAGGTGGTGACGAAGCGACGGTCCATCTGCACGACGTCCGGCACGTCGCCGGAGGCGATGCGGGTGGTGAACTTCTGGGCGTCGAAGGCGGTGGCGTCGAGCTCGACCTCCACGTCGCTCAGCTGGTCTTCGGCGTAGTCCAGGCGCGCCTGGCCCACGTCGTCCGCATTCTCGAAGCCCCAGACGCTGAGGGCGCCGGTCGGCTCGGCGCCGAAGTCCACGTCTTCGGCCGTCGCACCGCCTCCGCCGCCACCGCAGCCGGTGAGGACGATGAGGGATGCCGCGCCGAGAACGGCGACGACTGTGCGCTGTCGAATCATGAGGTTCCTTTCCCTTGGTGGCACAGAGGCCCGTGGTGCTTTCGGCGAGGTCGGTTTGGCGTCAGCCCTTGCGCCCCTGAGTGGCGACGCCCTCGATGAAGTAGCGCTGCCCGAAGGCGAAGAGGATCAGCATCGGCAGCGTCACGAGAAGGGAGGCCACCATCACGTACTGGTAGTCGCCCTGGCCTCCCGCGGTGGGGCTGTACTTCGTCATGGCGTAGGCGATGCCCAGTGGCGCGGTGAAGTCCTCCACCCCGCCCGCGTTGAGGTAGATCAGTGCCGCCTGGAGGTTGTTCCAGCTGGCCTGGAACTCGAAGAGGAACACGATGATGAAAGACGGGACCGACAGCGGCATCGCGATGCGCCAGAACAGACCCCAGTTGTTGACGCCGTCGAGCTTGGCCGCCTCGAACAGCTCACGGGGAAGCCCGAGGTAGAACTGGCGCTGCAGGAAGATGTAGAACGCCGAGCCGAACAGGTTCATCCCCCACAGCGGCACCCAGGTGCCGAGGAATCCGGTCTCTTTCCAGATGAGGTAGATCGGGATCATCGTCACCGCACCCGGGAGCATCATGGTCGCGAGGACCAGGCCGAACAGCAGCCCGCGGCCGGGGAAGCGGAAGTACGCGAACCCGAAGGCGACGATCGAGCTCGATATCGCGACGGCGGTCGCCGCGAGGAGGGCGATCGCGATGCTGTTCCACATCCAGCTGAGGAGGGGCAGCTGGTTCCACACCTCGACGTAGTTCTCCGGCACGAAGGTGCGCGGGATGAGGGCGTTGTCGAAGACCTCGCCGCGAGGCTTCAGGCTTGCGGCGACGAGCCAGACGAACGGATACAGGAACAGCAGTGAGAAGAGGATCAGCGCGATGGCGAGGACGGCTCTGCCCGCCAGCGTCTTCGGCTGCGACACCGCGCGGCGCCACCGAGAGCGGGGGGCGGGTGCACCTTCGGCTGCCGCCGCGAGTTCGGGCGTGGGACGAGCGACGCCGGGCGTCTGAAGTGTCGCCGACATCAGCGGTCCCCCTCGTAGTAGACGAATCGGTTGCCGAACTTCACCTGGATGAGCGTGATGACCATGATGATGACGAACAGCAGCCATGCCATCGCCGCGGCGAAGCCGAAGTTGAACTGTCGGAACGCCTGCTGGAACAGGTAGATGGCGTAGAAGAGCGACGCCTCCGGGGAGGAGTTGCTCTGATCACGCCAGAACAGCAGATAGGCCTGATCGAAGATCTGGAACGCCGCGATCGAGAGCACGATCACGTTGAAGAACATCGCGCCCGAGATCATCGGAAGGGTGATCGAGAAGAACTTCCGGATCGGCCCGGCACCGTCGAGCGAGGCGACCTCGTAGAGCTCGACGGGCACGTTCTTCAGAGCCGCGAGGAAGATCACCATGGTGCCTGCGACCGTCCACAGCGTCATCAGGACGATGCTCGGCTTGACCCAGGCGGGGTCGACCAACCACTGCGGTCCCTGGATGCCGAAGATCCGCAGGAACTGGTTGATCGCGCCGGAGTTACCGTTCAGCAGGAGGAAGAACACCGCCGCCGTCGCTACCGCGGGCGTCATCTTCGGGAGGTAGTAGAGCGTCCGGAAGATCCCCGCACCGCGGCTCGCCCGCGCGAGGAGCATCGCGAGGAAGAGCGCGAAGATGATCTCCAGCGGCACCGCCATCACTACGTAGAAGAGCGTGTTGGCGAGCGAGACGCCGACCCTCGGGTCTTCGAAGAGGTTGGCGTAGTTGTCGAAGCCGACCGGCCGGGCGCTGTTCGTGGCGAGGTTGTAGTTACTGAAGGAGATGTAGAGGCTGTACGCCATCGCCCCGGCCGTGAAGATGAGGAACCCGAGGATCCACGGCGAAATGAACAAGTAGCCCGCGATGGCCTCGCGCCGGTTGTACCGGTCTCGCGCCGCAGGCGCGCGGCGGGTGATGAGGCTCATGGCCGCACCCGCGTCATCCGTCGGTGATGCATCGGTCCTCCTCGGGGATCCCTGGGACCGTAAGTGCACCGAAATCACGTCGGCAACGCGGTTGCCAACGAGGAGAAGATGTGTCTAGTTGCCGAACCGTACTTGTCGTCGGGGTCTCGCCACGGTGTCCACGACGCCCGCCAGCAGGACGATCGCCGCGGCGAGGAACGGGAGCGTGAGCGCGGCATCCGTCCCGAGGTATTCCGCGACGACGCCCGCCACCGCGGTCGAGGCCGACTGGCCGACGACGATGCCCGATCCGAGCATCGTCATCACCGTGGCGGAGCGCCCGGTGGGACTGCGATGGGCGGCGAGGCTGTACTGCGTCACGAGCGTCGGACCGATTCCGATGCCGATGACGAGGAGGGTGAGCGTCATCGCCACCACGCTCGTGACGAAGGGCAGCACGAGGGTGCCGGCGACGAGGATCGCGGCGAAGACGATCCAGCGCGCACCGAGGGGGAAACGAGCGGGGAAGGCCGCGACGCCCAGCGCGAGGGCTGCCGAACCCAGACCCATCGCGCCGTAGACGACGCCGGCCTGCTCGGCGACGCCGCGGTCGGCCATGAACGAGGTGAGCGAAGTGAGCATCGTGCCGAAGAACAGGCCCATGCCGAGTGCGCCGACGACGGGCGCAGCCACACGCGTCAGCTCGCGCACCGGAGCCGGTGCGGGGGCACCTTCCCGCACACCGGCCTCGATGCGGGCGGACGGATGCAGCGCGAAGGCCGACACGAAGATCACCGCCAGGGCGGCTGCACCGAGGACGGGTGCGACGGGATCGAGGGTCGCCGCGAGCACGCCCACGATGACAGGTCCGAAGACGAAGACGATCTCGTCCGCCGCCGACTCGTACGCCATCGTGCCGCTGACGACGGCGTTCCGACGGTCGGGATCGATGGCGCGCGCGATGATGCCCACCAGGCGGCTTCGAGACAGCGGCGCCACCTGGGGTGTGGAGGCGCCGATGAGGAAGCCGGCGGCCAGCACCGCCGCATCCGGCACGGGAGCGAATGCCAGCCACGCGATCGCGACGAGCAGCAGGCTGTTCGCGAGCCCCGCGCACAAGAGCACCCGTCGCTGACCGAACCGGTCGGCGGCCGCCCCGAGGAGCGGACCGAACATCGCGGTGCCGAGGCCGGTCACGGCGGCAGTGACGCCTCCGAGGGCCAGGGAATCGCGCGCGGAGACGACGAGGGTCAGAAGCCCGACGACCACCATCGCGAAGGGCAGGCGCGCGACGAGGGCGATGGGAAAGTACGACAGGCCGGCTGCCCGGATCAGAGACGTCGGGCGGGGCGCAGCAGAAGGAGGCATATGCATCAGGTCGATTCGGTCGGCCGCTCGGCTCGTCCGGCGGCGTTTCGTGCCGCCTTTGCGCGAAGCGCGAGGTGATGCACAGAGCGCCTCGAGTCTACCAAGGGCGCTCCGGGATGCCGTCCGAGGCCTTCAGGAAACTTTCAGGATGCCGCGACAGTCGCGAGATCACGGGGATGCGACGGGTCGGAACGGCTCGTCGACCGCGGACGTGCCCATCCGATCGCAGGGGTTCTCCGGATGACCCCACGTGCGGCGGAAGTCGCACACCACAGATGGAAGGAAATGAGAATGCGCAAGAACATCACTCGTGCCGGAGTCTTCACCGCGGGCCTGGGGATCGCCGCGCTGTCCGTGACGGGCCTTGCCCTGCCGGCCAACGCCGACACCGTGTCCAGCACCGACGAGACCCAGACGACCGTGTCGGCGCTGACGACCCTCGAGGCCTTCCGGGACATTCTGAACGACGCGCTGCAGGCCAGCGGCAACGCGGTCGAGACCGGCGACCTGAGCGTCGACGGTGTCGACGGCGGACTGGTCAACGGCCCGATCGTCAGCGGCTCTGTGATCGATGACGTTGCCAACGGTCCGATCCTCTCGGGCAACGACACCCCGATCGTCTCGGGTAACGAGGTGCAGGCGCCCGTCGCCTCGGGCAATGACACCGCCGTGGACGCGCCGATCGGTTCGGGCAACGAGGTCGGCTCGGGCAATGACACCGACCTGTCGATCGGCGACGTCGGGGCCTCGGTCGGCGACGTCGTGGGCGATGTCTCCGGCGAGGTCGACGGCCTGGTCAGCGGACTGCTCGACTGACCTACGGACGGCACGCCCCTCGTGGACGTGACGTTCCCTCGCAACACCGAAGCGGTGCCGGCGATCCCGGCGCCGCTTCGGCGTTTCGTGGGAAGCCTCGCCTCAGCGCGCGTCGCCCCGCCACGAGTGGCGAGGCTCGTAGCCGAGCAGGCGGCGCGCCTTGTCGATCGACAGCAGGGTGTCGTTCTCGCCGACCTCGCCCCGCACCGGGACGTCGGGGAACACCTCCCCGAGCAGTTCGGCGTTCGGGCGGCTCATCACGGTGTCGGCCGCGGCGATGATGAAGGCCTCGAACCCGGGCTCCGCGACCCGCAGGGCGCGTTCGATCGCCTGTGCACCGTCGCGCGCATCGATGTAGCCCCACAGGTTCCACTTCCGCCGTCGGGCATCGGCGTCGAACGAGGGGAACTCGGCGTAGTCCTCGGGAACCATGACGTTAGAGAACCGCAGCGCCGTGACCGACAGGTCGGGGTGCCAGCGGACGAGTTCGCGCGCCATCCGCTCCTCGAGCGTCTTCACGAGGGAGTAGACGCTCTCGGGGCGCGGCTCGTACTCCTCGTCGACCGGGACGTACGGCGGGGGAACGTCGAAGGGGAGTCCGAGCACCGTCTCGCTCGAGGCCGCGACGATCCGGCGCACTCCCACGCGGATGGCGGCGTGGAAGACGTTGAAGCTCGCCGTCATGTTGTTGTGGAAGGTCGCGACATCGCTGCGAAGCCCCGGTGCGGGAATCGCGCCGAGGTGAACCACAGCGTCGACCCCGTCGTGCTGGTCGTTGACCGCTCCGAGCGCGTCGACCACCTGGCCGTAATCGGTGAGGTCGACCTGGACGAAGCCCGGGCCCCGCTCGCCGGCGACATCGAGGCCGATGACCTCGATACCGCCGGCGCGCAGCTCACGGGCGACGACCGTGCCGAGCTTGCCGGAGGAACCGGTGAGGGCGATGCGCGTCACTGACATTGAGACTCCCTCTCGAAGGACTGAGATTCTCAAGGCTATGGGTCCTGGATAGGGGAGACGAACGGGGGTGGTACCGTCAGGCAATCGCCGGGGAGGCAGAGGTGAGCAGAACAGGGCGAACTCGACCCAGCATCTATGATGTCGCGGAGCGGGCAGGTGTCTCGCACATGACGGTCTCGCGTGTGTTGAACGGACATCCCAACATCCGTGACGCAACCCGTGACCGCGTGCTCCAGGCGATTCAGGAACTGAATTACACGCGAAGCGCGATAGCTCGCGCCCTCGCCACGCGCCGTGCGATGCGGATCGGCGTTCTCGTCGACAGCGCAGTGGAGTATGGGCCGAGCAGCACGGCGCGAGCGTTCGAACGCGCAGCCCGCGCTGCCGGGTACGCGATCACAACGGCGACAACACCGGGCGAGCCGGACGCGACGGTCGACGACGCGGCGATCTCCGCAGTTTCCCGCGACGTTGATGCGCTCTGCGTCATTGCCCCCCGGGCTTCCTCCCTTGAACTGGTCCAGCGCCGCGAAGCAGGAGTACCGACCGTGCTCATCACGCCGGAGCCTCATCCGGTGTTCGCGACAGTGGGTGTCGACCAACAGTTGGGTGCGCTCCTGGCGGTGAACCACCTTCTGTCGCTTGGGCATCGGGAGATCGTGCATCTCGGCGGTCCGCTCGATTGGTACGACGCCCGAGCGCGAGCGCAGGGGTGGCGTGTCGCGATGGAGCAGGCTGGACTCGCCCCGAAGCATCTGGCCCAGGGCGATTGGACATCCGATTCCGGGTACGCCTTCGCGCGCCGAATGGATCTCGCAAAGACGACCGCGCTCTTCGCGGCGAATGATCAGATGGCGCTGGGGGCGATACATGGTCTGGTCGACCGGGGCGTGTCGGTGCCACGGGAGATGAGCGTTCTCGGATTCGACGATGTTCCGGACGCTCGTCATTATCTTCCGCCGCTGACGACCGTTCGGCAGGACTTCGCAGCCCTCGGGGCTACTGCGCTCGAGGTTTTGGTCGAGTCCATTTGCGGCGATATTGCGTCGCGGCACGCAGCGGTCGAACCGCATCTCATCGAACGAGGATCCACAGGCCCGGTTCGCCCCGCGTGAATCAATCGCTCATCGTCTGGAGGTTGCGGCTCCATTGTGTTAGCGGACACAATGGAGCCTCAAGACTCCTGCCGACATGATCTCGGCACGACGAAGGGCGTTCCGATGACGGTGTACTCCGAAGATGTCCTCGCCACGATCGACGCGGTGCGGGCGGATGTCGCCGCCCTTCACGCGGAGTTGGTGCGGTACGGGCTTGTGGTGTGGACCGGGGGAAACGTCTCGGGGCGCGTGCCCGGAACGGACCTGTTCGTCATCAAACCCTCGGGGGTGTCGTACGACGATCTGGCGCCGGAGAACATGATCCTGTGCGAACTCGACGGCAATGTCGTGCCGGGGACCCCCGGCAGCGAGCGGTCGCCGTCGAGCGACACCGCGGCGCATGCGTATGTGTACCGCCATATGCCGGAGGTCGGCGGGGTGGTGCACACCCACTCGACGTACGCGGTGGCGTGGTCGGCGCGGGGTGAGGAGATCCCGTGCGTGATCACGGCGATGGCCGACGAGTTCGGCGGTCCGATCCCGGTGGGGCCGTTCGCGATCATCGGGGATGACTCCATCGGTCGCGGGATCGTGGAGACCCTCCGTGGGCATCGCTCGCGTGCGGTGCTGATGAAGAACCATGGTCCGTTCACGATCGGCGTCTCGGCGAAGGATGCGGTGAAGGCGGCCGTCATGGTCGAGGATGTCGCCCGCACGGTGCACATCGCCCGGCAGGGGGGCGACCTCGTGCCGATCGCGCAGGACGCGATCGACCGCCTCTACGACCGGTACCAGAACGTCTACGGCCAGGCCGGCGACGAGCGCCGGGCGGGAGAGACGGATCAGTGAGCGCCGAGGTGATTCGCGCCGGTCGTGCGGCGCTGGGGATCGAGCTGGGCTCGACTCGGATAAAGGCCTGCCTGGTCGATGCGGATGATCCGTCGCGGGTCCTCGCCTCCGGGTCTCACGCGTGGGAGAACCGGTGGGGGGACGGGAACTGGACGTACGCGCTCGACGACGTTTGGACCGGTCTGACCGCGGCGTACGCCGACCTCGTCGCCGACGCCGAACGGCGCCACGGCGTCGCACCCGACACGTACGCGGCGCTCGGCGTCTCGGCGATGATGCACGGGTACCTCGCGTTCGACGCCGACGGCGCGCTGCTGGTTCCGTTCCGCACGTGGCGGAACACCACGACCGGCCCGGCGGCGGCGGCCCTCACCGACGCGTTCAGGGTGAACATCCCGCTGCGGTGGTCGATCGCCCACCTGTATCAGGCGGTCCTCGACGACGAAGCCCACCTCTCCGACCTCGACCACATCACGACGTTGGCGGGCTACGTGCACGAGCAGCTGACCGGTGAGCGGGTGCTCGGCGTCGGCGACGCGTCGGGCGTGTTCCCCATCGCCCCGGACGGCTCCTCCTACGACGAGGAGCTGCTCGACCGCTTCGACGCCCTCGTCGCCGACCGGTCGCCGGCGCTGTCGGTGCGCACGGTGCTGCCCCGCGTGCTGCAGGCCGGCGAGCCAGCCGGGACGCTGACCGAGGCCGGTGCGCGACGGCTCGACCCGACCGGAGCGCTTCGCCCCGGCATCCCGCTCTGTCCTCCGGAAGGAGACGCGGGAACCGGCATGGTCGCCACGGGCGCCGTCGCACCGCGCACGGGCAATGTCAGTGCGGGCACGAGCATCTTCGCCATGGTGGTCCTCGAGCAGCCGATCGCCGGCATCCACCACGAGATCGACCTCGTCACGACCCCGGCCGGGGACCCGGTGGCCATGGTGCACTGCAACAACGGTGCGAGCGAGTTCAGTGCGTGGGCGGGGATGTTCACCCGCTTCGCGGCCGCGGCCGGGACGCCTCTCGATGCGGACGAGGTGTTCCGGGTTCTCCTGGAGGAGTCGCTCGCCGGCGAACCCGACGCCGGTGGCCTGCTGGCCTACAACCATCTCGCGGGAGAGCCGATCGCCGGTCTCGACCAGGGGCGCCCGCTGTTCCTGCGCACGCCCGACAGCCGGTTCACCCTGGCCAACGCCATGCGCGCGCAGGTCTACGGGATCTTTGCCACCCTGGCGCTCGGCATGCGCGTCCTCGAGGCGGAGGGCGTCGCGATCGACCGCATGTTCGGCCACGGCGGCATCTTCCGCACCGCAGGGGTCGCCCAGCGGTTCCTCGCCGGAGCGCTCAACGCGCCCGTCGCGGTCGGCGACACCGCCGCCGAGGGGGGTCCCTGGGGCATGGCGGTGCTCGCCGCATACCTCGGCCATGCCGACCGACCGTTGTCCACCTACCTGACCGATGACGTCTTCGCCGGCGCCGAGGTGACCACCGTCGCCCCGGATGCCGACGACGTCGCCGGCTTCGCCCGCTACCTGACGCGATACCACGACGGTCTCGCGGCGGAGCGGGCAGCCGCCGACGCGATCTGACGTTCCCCGTTCCCCACAAGAGAAGGACCTCATGACCCGCACCACGCTTTCGACGAGCTTCGACGACCTGGAGGTCTGGTTCGTCACCGGCAGTCAGAACCTCTACGGCGAGGAGACGCTGCGTCAGGTGGCCGAACAGTCCCAGCAGGTCGCCGCCGGCCTCGGACACCTCCCGGTCAAGGTCGTGTGGAAGCCGGTGCGGAAAGATCCCGACTCGATCCGGCGGCTCGCGTTGGATGTCAACGCGCGCGACAACGTCATCGGGGTGATCGCGTGGATGCACACCTTCAGTCCGGCGAAGATGTGGATCGCGGGTCTGGACGCGCTGCAGAAGCCGCTGCTGCACCTGCACACCCAGGCGAACGTGGTGCTGCCCTGGGCCGACATCGACTTCGACTTCATGAACCTGAACCAGGCCGCGCACGGTGACCGGGAGTTCGGGTACATCCAGACCCGTCTCGGAGTGGCGCGCAAGACCGTGGTCGGGCACGTGTCCAACCCGGCGGTGCGCCAGCAGGTCGAGGACTGGCAGCGCGCCGCGGCCGGATGGGCGGCGGTGCGGTCGCTGAAACTGGCCCGGTTCGGCGACAACATGCGCTACGTCGCGGTCACCGAGGGGGACAAGACCGAGGCGGAGCTGCGCTTCGGGGTGCAGGTGAACACCTGGGGTGTCAACGAGCTCGTCGAGGCTGTCGACGCCGCCGCCGACGGCGACATCGACCTGCTGGTGGAGGAGTACATCGACCTCTACGACATCGCCCCTCACCTGCGCCCGGGAGGCGAGCGTCACCAGTCGCTCCGCGACGGCGCCGCGATCGAGCTGGGGCTTCGCGCCTTCCTCGAGGAGGGCGGGTTCGGTGCGTTCACCACGAGCTTCGAAGACCTCGGTGGGCTCAGGCAGCTGCCCGGGCTCGCCGTGCAGCGGCTCATGGCCGAGGGCTACGGGTTCGGAGCCGAGGGCGACTGGAAGACCGCGATCCTCGTCCGGGTCGCGAACGTCATGGGCACCGGGCTCCCCGGCGGGGCCAGCCTGATGGAGGACTACACCTACGACCTCGTGCCGGGGGACGAGAAGATCCTCGGCGCGCACATGCTGGAGGTCTCGCCATCGCTGACGACGGCGCGACCGCGCCTGGAGGTGCATCCGCTGGGCATCGGGGGGAAGGACGACCCGGTGCGGCTGGTCTTCACCGCCGACTCGGGGCCCGCACTCGTCGTGGCGATGAGCGACATGCGCGACCGGTTCCGCCTCGTCGCCAACGTCGTGCAGAACATCGACTCTCCCACCCTCCCCAAGCTCCCGGTGGGGCGCGCGGTCTGGAAGCCGCAGCCCGACTTCGCCACCAGCGCCACCTGCTGGCTGGCCGCCGGCGCCGCGCACCACACCGTCATGACGACCCAGGTGGGCATCGAGGTCTTCCGCGACTTCGCCGACATCGCCGCCACCGAACTGCTCGTCATCGACGAGGACACCACCGTCCGCGGGTTCCAGCGCGAGCTGCGCTGGAACCAGGCGTACTACCGGCTCGCTCAGGGCTTCTGAACGAGCGCATCCCCCACCCGAGGAGGAACTCACCGATGAGTCCACGTCCTGTCGCGTCCGAACGGCCGCGGCGCTCCCTCCGACGCGCGGTCGCCGGCGGTGTCGCCGGCGTGCTCGCCGTGTCGATGCTGGGTCTGACAGCCCCCACGGCGGCGCTCGCCGCAGACGTGCCCGCCCCGACCGCCCACTACGACATGTCGCACAGCGGACAGACACTGCTGGATGTGTCGGGCAACGGCCGCAACGCCACGCTCACCGGCCTCACCGAGGCATCCTTCGTCGACCTCGCCGGCGATGACGCGCTGCGGTTCAAGGCGGACGGCTACGCGGCGCTGCCGAAGGGTCTGGTCACGGGAACGGACAACGACTTCACGGTGGAGTACACCGTCACGACCCAGACGGGGGCCAACCACTTCGGGTGGGTCATCGGCGACGGCGTCGGGCCGTGGAACACCACGCAGCTCGGCAACCACGTGTTCCTCAGCCCCCGCAACGCTCAGGGCGGATACACCAACCAGGTGCTCGCGGCCATCCGCGTGAAGGACTCCGGCAACGGCGAGTCCCGGATGCCCGCGGGCGGGGGTCTCAACCCCGGCTTCACCACCCTGACGATGGTCGGAAGCGGAAACACGCTGACCCTGTACCGCGACGGCGTCGTCATCTCGACCCTCACGCACTCCAAGTCGATGGCCTCGATCATCCCCAGCGGCTCGGTGCTCGGCTACCTCGGCCGCTCGCTCTATCAGGGCGACCCGCTGCTGCGGGCAGATGTGTCGGACGTGAAGTTCTGGGATGTCGCGCTCACCGGCGACCAGGTGTCGTCGAGCATGCCGACGGCCGAGCAGAAGGCGGCCTCGACCGCGGAGCTCATCCGTCTGGACATCGAACCCACCGTGCGCGCGGCCAACCCGTCGCTCGACGAGGTCACCAGCACGCTGACCCTGCCCTCCTCCCTGTACGGCGTGAGCCTGGCGTGGGAGTCGTCGGACCCCGACGTCGTCTCGACCGACGGCGAGGTCTCGCGGGCGATCACGGAGGACGCCCGCGTCACCCTCACCGCGACGACGGGCCTCGGATCGACCCTCACGTTCGAGGTGACGGTGCTCGCTCCCGTCGTGGGCGCCGACCTCGATGCGATCGTGCTGAAGCCGCGCACCACCGAGAACCTGCCGCTGGTGACCACCGGCACCGTCAACGGCGCGGAGATCACCTGGACCTCGTCCGACCCCGCTGTGGTCACCGCGACCGATCCGGGGTACGTCGCGCCCGCCGCAGGTGCCGCAGACCCCTTCCGCGGGGGTGGCATCGTCACCCGCCCCGGCTACGGCGAGGGTGACCGGGAGGTGACCCTCACGGCGTCGGCCGAGCTCAACGGGCAGACCCAGACCCGCGAGTTCGTCATCACCGTCGCCGAGCTCGGCCGCTCCGCGCCCGACGCGGGGTACGCGGCGGCGTACTTCAGGTCGGACTCCGACGAGAAGATCTACCAGGCCGCGACCTCCGGCAACGATTTCTTCACCTTCTCGCCCGTCAACGGCGGGCAGCCCACCATCACCTCCACCACCGACACGACGGGTCTTCGCGACCCGTAC
This sequence comes from Microbacterium kunmingense, assembly GCF_023155745.1. GTDB lineage: Bacteria > Actinomycetota > Actinomycetes > Actinomycetales > Microbacteriaceae > Microbacterium > Microbacterium kunmingense. The sequence continues at coordinate 148,657 of NZ_JAKNUS010000008.1, read as the reverse complement.
ATCCTGCGCTCGGCGAACGGCGACAAGTACTACATGATCGCCACCGACCTGTGCATCGGGTGCGGCACGGGGTGGGGTCCTGCCCAGTCGAACGGCAGTCTGAAGGTGGAGGTCTGGGAGTCCGAAGACCTCGTGGAGTGGACGCGCACCAACGGCGAGAACACCGGCATCACCATCAACCAGCCGGCGGCCGGCATGACCTGGGCGCCCGAGGCGTACTGGGACGACGACCTGCAGTCGTACGTGGTGTTCTTCGCTTCGCGCCTGTACTCCGACGAGACGAAGTCGAACTCCGACAACCTGTACGCGCGGATGTTCTACGTCCTGACCCGCGACTTCACCACGTTCACGTATCCGCCGGCCAGTTGGCAGGACACCGGCTTCGCGCGGATCGACTCGACCGTGCAGAAGATCGGCGACTACTACTACCGGTTCACCAAGAACGAGGAGGGCGGCGGAGCCGACGGTCTCGAGGCGGGGAAGGACATCTTCCTCGAGCGCTCGACGGTGCTGACCGCGCCCACGTCGCGCTCGGACTGGAACGCCGACCCCGCGACATCCTGGCAGCTGACCGACACCCGCATGACGACGCTGGAGACGGGACAGGCGGGTGAGGGCCCGCAGATCATCAAGCTGAACGAGGGCGATCCGAACAACACCCCGGATGACGACGGCTACGTCTTCCTCGTCGACAACTACGGCGCCGGCGGATACCGGGCCTTCGTGACCACCGGCGACGAGATCGCCTCGAGCAGGCAGAGCGACCGCCTCTCGCAGCGATCGACCTGGAACGTCCGGGCCCCCGGCGGGCTTCCCGCCAGCCCCCGGCACGGGTCGTTCGTGAGCGTGTCGCAGCAGGTGCTCACCGCGATGCAGCAGTGGACGTCGGTGGCGGCAGCGGCCTCCGAGACCGCGCTCGTCGTCGACGACGGTGTGGCCACAGCGACCGTCACCGCGGCCGATGAGGGACAGGTCGCAGGGACCGTCACCTTCTCGGGCGACGACTGGACCGAGACCGTCCCCCTCGTCGCCGCCGACCAGGGCGTCGCCTCGATCGAGGTGCCGGCCGGGGTCGGCAGCGTCACCGCGAGCTACGACGGGTACCGCGACGGACTCGTCAGCGCCTCGACCTCGGAGGCCGTATCGCTCGGACTCGATCTGACGCTCACCACCGCCACGCGGTGCGTGGTCGGCAAGGTGGTGCAGGTCGTGAGCGTGACAAACGCCGACGATGTCGCCGCCACGGTGACACTGTCGGGCGCCTACGGCGGCAAGACGCTCACGGTGCAGCCGGGCAAGACGGTGGCGAGCTCGTTCTCGACGCGCCTGGTCTCGGCGCCCGAGACGCCTGTGACCGTCACGGCGACAGGCGCGGACGGCCGCACCCTCGCCACCACGGCGACGGTCGCCGCCGCCACCTGCGGCTGATCCACGCACGTGGGGGCCCGCGCATCTGTTGCGTGGGCCCCCACGTCTTGGGTCATACTCGAACGTCACCACACCCCAGGAGCATCGACATGGTCTCGCATCCCGTTTCCGGCACGCAGCACTCCCTTCGCGCGGGCGATTACGAGGCGTGCATCGCCAGCGTCGGCGCGACGCTGCGGTGCCTGACCTTCCAGGGCCGCGACCTCGTCGTCCCCTTCGGCGCCGACGAGGTGCGGCCGTCCTACCGCGGGGCCACGCTCGCACCCTGGCCGAACCGGGTCGTCGACGGCGTCTTCACCTTCCACGGCGTCGAGCGTCGCGTCGCGCTGACCGAGCCCGCGCGAGGGCACGCCCTGCACGGCCTGGCGTCGTGGCTCGACTTCGAGGCGATCGACAAGGGGCCGAGCCACGTCACCCTGGCAGCGACCGTCGTCGCGCAGACCGGCTACCCGTGGGAGCTGGGGATCGAGACGACCTTCCAGCTCTCCGCCGAGGGTCTCACCCAGACCGTCCGCGTGCACAACCACAGTGGCGAGCCCGCACCCTGGGGGACCGGACCGCACCCGTACCTCGTCGCCGGCCCCGGCCTCGTCGACGAGTGGACCCTCGAGCTTCCGGCCGATGAGGTGCTCACCGTCACCGACGACCGACTGATCCCCATTTCGCTCGAACCGGTCGACACCGCCGGCGCGGAGCGCTTCGACTTCCGTCGCGCGCGGCGGATCGGAGCGGTCGAGATCGATCACGCCTACACCGGCTTCGCCCGCGACGACGACGGCTTCGCCACGGTGCGCGTGACCGCCGCCGACGGCACCGGCGTCGCGATGACGTGGGACACCGCCTGCCCCTGGGCGCAGATCCACACCGCCGACAAGCCCGACCGCGCGGTCTCCCGGCTGGGGCTCGCGGTCGAGCCGATGACGTGCGCTCCCGACGCCTTCAACGACGGCCGCTACGACTTCGACACCGGCCTCATCGAGCTGGAGCCGGGCGCGTCGGCCGAGGCCTCCTGGCGGATCTCGGCGATCGCCTGAGCCTGGAGCCGGGGCGCCCGCTCACCGGCCGGTAGCCTGGAGGCGAGGGGGTGACGATGGGCAAGACCGCCGAAGCCATCGGCGAGGGGGTCTCGATCGCCGCCGCCGCCGCGCGCCTGACGGTGCGCAATCGCATCCTCGTCGAGACGATCGCCAACAACGAGACGTTCCAGTACGAACCGTTCGAGCACTTCGCGCGCGCCACGCTGCTCGCGCTCGCCGACGAACAGGACGCCGCCGCCGACCTCGCCCGCCGCCAGCGCAAGAAGGCGTGGGGCAAGTTCTCCGATCCCGACGGCACCCACGATTACCGCGACCGCGACACCCGCAATCTGCGTCGCCGGCGCCGCCAGTACGAGGGCGTCGCCAAGCGACTTCGCGAGATGGCCGAGGATCCCGAGGCGGTGCGCGACCTGGTCGAGAAAGCTCGGGATGCCGCGTGGGGCGACGTGGAATCGAACCTGCAGCGACGCCTGCGGGTCGAGGCGATGCGTCCCGACCTCGACCCGGATTACGAGACGATGCGAAGTGCGCGCATGCAGGCGCTGCGACTGGTCGACCTCCCGCGGCTGTCCGCACATCGACGGGCGCGCCGGCGGGAGAGCGATCCCTCGTGACCCGGCCCGCGCTCGATTCGCGGCGCCGCCCCCGGTGGGGTATTCTCATGTGGTGCTCGCGCGCCGGATTCGGCAGGGAGCGCGGGCGCCCGTAGCTCAATGGATAGAGCATCTGACTACGGATCAGAAGGTTAGGGGTTCGAGTCCCTTCGGGCGCGCACTGTGTTGAGACAGTGAGGAAGAGGTCCCCATCGGGGGCCTTTTCTGTTTCCCCGGGTGATATCCCCGGGTTGCGCGCGTTAGAGCGGGTCGGCGAGGTCAGTTCGGGGCGGATGCTGCGGTGCGGCCGTCGGCGAAACGGGCGCGGGCGCGATCATGCCGTCCCGTGACCGGGACGAGCGCGGTGGCAGCGGCCAGTCCCATCGGCTTCGTCGAGACGTACATGCTCTCGGCGCGATCGACGAGGAATGTCTCGTGCCAGATGCCGACCGCCCCGGGCGCCTTCCGCGCACGCTGGTTGAACGCCGTCCACGCGGGCCGGTGCAGATGGTCCATCGACGATGCGTAGGCGTAGAGCCTGTCGATCGACGACCAGTACTGCACGACGAACGGGCCGCCGGCGCCGAAGAGCAGCTGCGAGCCGAGCATGCCGGACTCCTCGTCGCTCATCTGCTCGCGGAGCATCCGCGGCATCGCGAGGAAGACCGGGAGCCACTGATCCACGCGCCACCAACGGTTGATCTGCATGCCGATGTGGAAAACGACGAGTTCGCCCTCGTGGTGGTGCGTCATCCGTCCCGCGACGATCCTGCTCATGATTCAGACCTCTCTGGATAGTGTCACTATCCAGTATGGATAGCGGTACTATCCAATGCAAGGGGGGCGATGAGGATTTCCGAGCTGGCCGCCGCCGCGGACGTCGCGGTGCCGACCATCAAGTACTACCTGCGCGAGGGACTGCTGCCCGAGGGGGTTCGCACGGCCGCCACGCAGGCGGAGTACTGCCCACGACACGTCGAACGACTGCGGGTGATCCGCGCGCTCATTGCCGCTGGGGTGAGCGTCGCCGAGATCCGCAAGGTGGTGACCGCGCTCGACGCCCCGCCGGCAGGTGCCTACGACCTGCTGGGGGTCGCCCATGCGGCGGTCACGCCCGCTGCACCGGAGGGCGCTGATACCGGCTCGGCGGAGGCGCTGTACGAGCGGCTCGGCGGGCGACCCGGCACGTGTGAGCCGGGTCTGCTCGGAGGTCTCGCGGTGGCGCTGGCAACCCTCGAGCGAGCCGGGTTCACCGTGCCATCCGCCGTCATGGACGAGTACATCGTCGCGGCGCGTCGGATCGCCGAGGCCGAGATCGCGGGCATCCCCGGCGACTCGCTCGAGGACGCGGTGCGATACGTCGTCCTCGGCACGGTCCTCACCGAGCCTCTGCTGCTGGCGCTGCGCCGGGCCGCGCAGCAGATCGTGTCATCGGAACGGTTCGCCGGCGACCCGTGAGCTCTCAGGCGGTGTCGGAATCGGGGAAACCGGTCGACTCGCGGCGCACCACCCGGAAGTCGGGCTTGTAGGTCTCGGGCGGGCGTCGCTCGCCCTTCTCCTTGATGCGCTCGATGAGCCGGTCGACCGCGATCGCGGCGATCTCGTCTCGACCCGTGTCGATGGTCGACATCGACGGAACCGAGTACTGGCTCTCGTCGATGTTGTCGAAGCCGATGACCGCGACGTCCTCGGGCACGCGCAGTCCCTCTTCGCCGAGCGCTCGCAGGACGCCGAGCCCGAGGGTGTCGGTGAGGGCGAACACGGCGTCGAAGTCCACCCCGTCGGCGACGAGGCGGTGCGTGGCCGCGGCCCCGCCCGCACGGTTCCAGTCAGACATCACCGCGGGCCGTACGAGGTCGGGATCGAACGCGATGCCCGCCTGCTCCAGGGCGCGCCGGTAGCCGCGCAGCCGCAGGTTCGCCGAGTTGGCCTCGTCGTCGCGGTGACGGGGATCGGCGCCGATGAGCGCGATGCGCCGTCTGCCGATTTCGATGAGATGCTCGGTGGCCGCCTGGGCCGACGACATGTTGTGCATCGTCACGTGGTCTGTGGGGCCGCCGAAGATCCGTTCGCCGAGAAGCACGAGGGGGCCGTCGACGGCGAGGAGCTCGGCGTCCTCCTGCCCGAGGCTGACGGGACTGAAGAGCAGTCCGTCGAGGAAGCGCGGACGACTGCGCGAGACGGCCCGCATCTCGGCATCCCGCTGGCCGCCGGTCTGCTCGACCATGACCCCGAGTCCGCGCTTCTCGGCGGCGCGGATCACCGCGTCGGCGAGCTCGGCGAAGTAGTTCTCACGGAGCGAGGGGACGGCCAGTCCGATGACGCCGGTGCGGCCCGACCGCAGGCCTCGGGCCGAGAGATTCGGTCGATAGTCCAGCTGCTGGATGGCGAGGTTCACGCGGTCCCGGGTGCCCGGGCGCACGTGCGGGTAGTCGTTGATGACGTTCGAGACCGTCTTGATGGACACGCCGGCCACCCGTGCGACGTCGTGCAGCGTGGGTCCCATCGTCGGTCCCGCCTTCCGTTCTCGATCTTCCTCCCACATCTTGACACGTCGCACGCGGAGTGCCATCGTTTGTGCAACGTTGCAAATACAACGTTGTAGTGCTCCCGGCGACGACGCCGACATGCGGCGTCGCCCGCACGGGAGCCGGTCGCGCACCGACGAAGAAGTCCCGCAGAACCGAAAGGAATCTCCAGTGAAGACGAAGCGAGTCCTTGCTGTCACAGCCACGATCGCGCTCGCCGCCGGGCTTGCCGCCTGTTCCAACGACGGCGGCGGGGGAGGAGGCACCGACGGCGGGAACGCCGACGGCGGCGCCGGCGCCAGCAATTGCGAGAACACCATCCCCAAGCCCGATCTCCCCGTCGTGACCCTCTGGGCGTGGTACCCCAACATGGAGGACGTCGCCGACAACTTCAACGAGGCCAACGACGAGGTCCAGGTCTGCTGGACGAACGTCGGCGCCGGCGGGCCGGCGTACGAGCGGATCCAGACCGGCGTCTCCGCGGGCAGCGGCCTCGCCGACGTGGTGATGGTCGAGGCCGACCGCATCCCCACGTTCCAGATCCAGGGCGCCCTGGTCGACCTCCGCGACCTCGGCTACGAGGACGTCCGGGACAACTTCAGCGAGGGCGCGTGGCAGGATGTCTCGGTCGGAGACGGCATCTACGGGGCGCCGATCGACGGCGGTCCGATGGGCATGATCTACCGCACCGACATCTTCGAGGAGTACGGCATCACTCCGCCGACCACATGGGAGGAGTTCGAGGCCGTCGCCCGCTCCACCCGAGAGGCCGGGGGGCCGTTCTTCGCCTCCTTCGCAGCCAACCAGCCGGCCTACGTGACGGCGCTCATGTACCAGACGGGTGCTCAGCCGTTCACCTACAGCCCCGATAACGAGGGCGAGATCGAGATCAACCTCGACGACCAGCGGATCAAGGACATGCTCGACTACTGGGCGAACCTCGTCTCCGAGGACCTGGTCGGCACGCAGGACCAGTTCACCCCCGAGTACATCTCGGGTGTGATCGGCGGCGACTACGCGACCTACCTCTCCGCCGCGTGGGCGCCGGGGTACCTGCAGGGTGCCGGTGTCGGCGAGGGTGCCGACGCCGGGGTCTGGGCCACGGCCCCGATGCCGCAGTGGGACACCGCCAACCCCGTCGCCATCAACTGGGGCGGCTCGGCGTTCGCGGTGACCAGCCAGGCCAGCGATCCCGAACTGGCCGCGCAGGTGGCCTTCGGGGTCTACGCCGACCAGGCATCCCTGGATCAGGGCTGGCAGGAGCAGATCATCTTCCCGCTGAACGTGAACGTCCTGGACTCGCCCGAGTTCCTCGACTACGAGGTGCCGTTCTTCAACGGGCAGCAGGCGAACAAGGACGTGTACGTCCCCGCGGCCAACGCCTACACCGGCATGGTCTACACCCCGATCGGGCAGTACTACTACTCCGCACTGACGGAGCAGATCGCCGCCATCAACGAGGGATCCATCACCGGCTCCGAGGCCGCCGACCGGCTGCAGGCCGACGTCGTCGCCTATGCCGAGGAGCAGGGGTTCACCGTCGTCGAGTGAGGTGGAGGGGGCCGGCCCGCGGCTCAGCCTCGGGCCGGCCCCCTCGCACCCGCGTACGGGAGAGAGACAATGACTGCCACACTCGCCACCTCCACACGTGAGAAAGCGACGCACGACAAGAAGGGTCGGCGTCGCTCCACCGCGACGCGTCAGAACCTGATCGGATGGCTCTTCGTCGGGCCGTTCGCGATCATCTTCCTGACGCTGCTCGTGCTGCCCATCGGGTTCGCGTTCTACCTGAGCATGTTCCAGTCCTCGCTGATCGGCGGGGAGCGGTTCGTGCTCTTCGACAACTACATCAAGGCCTTCCAGGACCCCTCGTTCCTCAGCGGCGCCTGGTTCGTCATCAGCTTCTCGCTGGTGCTGATCCCGCTGCAGATGGCGGTGTCGCTGGCGGTGGCCCTCATCCTCGACATCGTGACGACGCGGTTCGCCCGCTTCTCGCGACTGATGATCTTCATGCCCTACGCCATCCCCACCGTGATCGGCGCGCTGATGTGGGGATTCCTCTACAGCAGCAACTTCGGCCCCCTGGCGGAGATCTTCGGGCTCTTCGGCGCAGACGCCCCGAACTTCTTGAGCAGCAGCCTGATCTTCTACGGCCTGCTCAACATCGTCACCTGGCAGTGGGCCGGCTACTACATGATCATCCTCTACGCCGCCCTCCAGGGCGTCGATCCGGCGCTCTACGAGGCCGCGCGGATCGACGGGGCATCGCAGTGGCAGATCGTCCTGCGCATCAAGATCCCGCTCATCGCCCCGGCGCTGCTGCTCATCCTGGTGTTCGCGCTGATCGGCACGCTGCAGTTCTTCAACGAGCCGAAGATCCTCCAGCAGCTCGCGGCCGGCGCGATCCCCAACGACTTCACGCCCAACATGTACGCATACCAGCAGGCCTTCTCGCTGGCCAATTACAACTACGGCTCGGCGATCTCGTTCGCGCTGGGTGCGGTGGTCTTCATCTGCGTCTACATCTTCCTGTTCGCGACCCGCAAGCGAGGGAGCTTCTTCTCATGAGCGTCACACCGGTCGAACGACCCCCCGCGCAGCGTGCCCCCCGCAAGCTCGTCGAGCGCCGGTCGGACCCGAGACGGATCGGCGGTCGCATCCCGCTGAACATCGTCCTCGCGGGGTTGATGATCTACTTCCTCATCCCGTTCTGGTGGCTGATCGTCAACAGCTCCAAGGACGCTGCCAGCCTCTTCGGCGGCGGGAGCGCACTGTGGTTCAGCGGCGACATCGACTACGTCCAGAACTTCACCGACCTGTTCACCTACAGCGGGGGCATCTACGCCCGCTGGCTCGGGAACTCCGCGCTCTACGCCATCGCTGGCGGTGTGGGCGCGACGGTGCTCGCCGTGCTCGCGGGCTACGGGTTCGCCAAGTACAGCTTCGCCGGCCGTCGGGTCGGGTTCGCGGTGATCCTCGGCGCGGTGATGGTGCCGACGACGGCGCTGGTGATCCCCACCTTCGTCCTCTTCGCCGAGGTCGGCCTCACCAACACCATCTGGGCGGTGATCCTGCCCACCCTGCTCAATCCCTTCGGCGTGTATCTGATGTGCGTGTACGCTCGGGACGCGGTTCCGGACGAGCTGCTGGATGCCGCGCGCGTGGATGGGGCGGGGGAGTTCCGCACGTTCGTGACCGTCGCTCTGCCGCTGCTGCGCCCCGCCATGGTGACGGTGCTGCTGCTGTCGGTGGTGGCGTCGTGGAACAACTACTTCCTCCCGCTGGTGATGCTCTCGGACAACCGCCTGTTCCCCGTCACGGTCGGCATCGGCCTGTGGCAGTCCACGGCGTCGTCCTACGGCGCGGCGGGCGGGCAGACCCTGTGGAGCATCATCATCCTCGGCTCGCTCGTCTCGGTGATCCCGCTGATCATCGCGTTCCTCACCCTCCAGCGGTACTGGCGGGGCGGGCTCGCGATCGGAAGCCTGAAGTGATCCCGATCTCGCGCCGCACGTCCTGCTGAACCCGCGTTCCCCGAAAGAGAAGAATGATCCGCGCACATCTCACCATCGACCCGCACTTCACGGTCGGTCCCATCAACCGGCGCCTGTTCGGCTCGTTCGTCGAGCACCTCGGGCGGTGCGTCTACGACGGCATCTACGAGCCGGGCCACCCGGCCGCCGACGCCGAGGGCTTCCGCACCGATGTCATCGAGCTCGTACGGGAGCTCGGGGTCTCGACCATCCGTTACCCGGGCGGCAACTTCGTCTCGGGGTACCGGTGGGAGGACGGGGTCGGACCTCGGGAGGAGCGACCCCGGCGCCTCGACCTGGCGTGGCACTCCACGGAGACGAACGAGATCGGACTCGACGAGTTCGCGTCGTGGATGAAGAAGGTCGACGGCGAGCTGATGTACGCGGTGAACCTCGGCACCCGCGGGGTCCTCGAGGCGCTCGACGTGCTCGAGTACGCGAACCTCCGCGCGGGCACCCGCCTCTCCGATCAGCGCGTCGCCAACGGGCACCCCGAACCCCACGACATCCGCATGTGGTGCCTGGGCAACGAGATGGACGGTCCGTGGCAGCTGGGCTACAGCACCGCGGAGAACTACGCCCGACTGGCGGCGACGACGGCGCGCGCGATGCGGCAGTTCGATCCCGACCTCGAGCTCGTCGTGTGCGGAAGCTCGGGAGCGGGGATGCCGACCTTCGGCGAGTGGGAGCGAATCGTCCTGGAGGAGACGTACGAGAACGTCGACTACATCTCCTGCCACGCCTACTACGAACCGGAGGGCGATGACCTCGGCAGCTTCCTGGCATCGGGCGTCGACATGGACCGGTTCATCGAGGCGGTGGTGGCGACAGCCGATCACGTGAAGGCTCTGAAGCGCAGCGACAAGACCATCGACATCTCCTTCGATGAGTGGAACGTCTGGTACCAGTCCCGCTACAACGACGTCGACAAGATCACGGATGTCGCGGACTGGCCGGTCGCGCCGCGCCTGCTGGAGGACAGGTACTCGGTGCTCGACGCCGTCGTCTTCGGCAGCCTGATGATCTCGCTCATCCGCCACGCCGACCGGGTCACCTCGGCCAGTCTTGCGCAGCTGGTGAACGTGATCGCGCCGATCATGACCGAGCCGGGCGGTCCGGCTTGGCGCCAGACGACCTTCTACCCGTTCTCCCTGACCTCGCAGCTGGCGCGGGGGATCGCCCTCGAGCTGAAGCTCGACAGCCCCACCTACCAGACGTCGAAGTTCGGCGAGGTGCCCGTCGTCGACGCGGTCGCCACGCACGACCCCGACAGTGACGCGATCACGGTGTTCGCCGTCAATCGCAGCACCACCGATGCCGTCACCCTCGACATCGACGCCGCAGCGCTCGGGAAGGGGATCGCCTCCGCCGCCGCCACCTCGGTCTTCGACGACGACATCCACGCGGCGAACACGCTCGAGCAGCCCGACCGGGTGACGCCGAAGGCCAACGACTCGGTGACGGTCGCCGACGGCGTCGTCTCCGTCACCCTGCCGCCCTGCTCCTGGACGGTCCTCACCGCTGAATAGATCGATGCGTCGACTGCCCGCCCTGTTCGCTCACGGCGAACAGGGCGGGCATTAGCACTCTCTATGCCTGAGTGCTAATCTGGACCTACTTGAGTCGACGTGGCTCAAGTTCAGGAATTTCATCCAGTGAAGGAGACCGAACATGGCAACGTACGACCCGTTCCGTGACCTCGACCGTCTGGCGACGAGCTTCTTCGACGTGCGCCGCGGCCCGCGCCGCATGCCGATGGACCTCTACCGTGACGGCGATCACTACGTCCTCACCGCCGACCTTCCCGGGATCGACCCGGGCTCGGTCGACATCGACGTGGACGGCCAGCTGCTCACCATCCGCGCGGAGCGCACCCTCAGCGCCGGCGAGGGTGTCAAGTGGATCACCCGCGAGCGGGAGGCGGCCAGCTTCGTGCGGCAGCTGAACCTCGGTCAGGGCATCGACACCGACCGCATCTCGGCCAGCTACAGCAACGGTGTGCTCAGTGTCACCATCCCCGTGAGCGAGAAGGCCAAGCCGCGCAAGATCGAGGTCGCCACCGAGAACGGTGCGCAGGTGCTCCAGGCGCACGAGACCGCGTCGGCCTCGCCGTCGGCCGACCACCCGCAGCCGGTAGAGCAGTAGCGCTCAGCGGCTGAGAGAAAGCACTCGCGACCCCCGTCGGACTCAGCCGGCGGGGGTTCGCGCTGCGCGGAGCTTGGCTGTCAGCTCGCGCAGCTGCCTGAGCTCGTCCTCACTGAGCGCCGACATCCGCTCCGCGATGTGGGCGGCGTGAATTCGTGCCACCTCGCGAAACGCCCGCGCCCCGGCATCCGTGGCCCGGACGAGGGAGCCGCGACCGTCATCGGGGTCGGGGCACTTCGTGACGAACCCGCGCGCGACCATGCGGTCGACCAGTCGCGACACCGACGGCTGACTCACCAGCATCAGACGCGTGATGTCGCGCAGCCGCGCCGTCATGTCGGGTGCCCGGGTGACGGTCAGCAGCACGTCGTATTCGCCCTGCTGGAGCGGTGAGTCGGTGAAGTCGCGGCCGAGATCGGCGAACAGCTCATGCTGCGCACGGAAGAGGCTCTCCCACGCCTCCACGGCAAGGCGACGATCGTTCACCGCCCCAGGGTATCCGGTGACGACGGCGCCGCACCCTAGGCTGAGCGCATGCCGCGAACGCGTCGGATCACCGCCACCGTGCTGACGCTCCTCCTGGGGGTCCTCGCCCTCGCCGGTCTTCTCGTGCCGGGGCCGTCCGCGTCGGCGTCCGCGGCGGCACCGGCCTCGGCATCGGCCGCGGGCGATCTCGACGACTTCGTCTTCGAGCGCATGGACGCCGAGTTCACCCTCGGTCGCGAGGAGGACGACACCAGCACGCTGCGCGTCGTAGAGACCTTCGTCGCCGTCTTCCCCGAGAACCAGAACCGGGGGCTCCGCCGCGAAATCCCGACGGAGTACAACGGGCAGCCGACCTTCCCCGAGCTCGTCTCGGTCACCGACGAGGCGGGGAACCCGCGACCGGCCGAGGTCGAGACCGAGGGCGAGTGGATGACCGTCACCTCCCGCGCGGACGACTTCCTCTCGGGCCGCCAGACGTTCGTGTTCACCTACACCCTTCGAAACGTCACCGACTCGTTCGCCGACACCAGCGACGAGTTCTACTGGGACGTCAACGGCAACGGGTGGCGTCAGCCCTTCGGGGAGGTCACGGCGACGCTCATCGTCCCACCCGAACTCGCCGACGCGCTCACCGGCGCCGAGGCCTGCTACGTGGGCGCCTTCGGCGAATCCACCACCTGCCGGATCGAAGCGGCTGACAGCCCCGCCGGCGCCGTCATCACCGCGGGCGCACAGGATCTCGCGCCGACCGAGACCCTGACCATCGCGGTGGGTTTCGAGACCGGCACCTTCGCCCGCTTCGACGATTCCTACCTGGCGTCGGGATGGGGCTGGGCCCAGGGCGCGGCGGGCATCGCCGGGCTCGGCATGCTCGGCGCGGCGATCGCGGTGAACCGCCGATCGCTGCGCAACGCGCCGGGACGCCCGACGGTCATCGCGGAGTTCACCCCGCCTCCGGGTATCGATGCCCTTGAGAGCGCACTGCTGCTGGGCAAGACCGCCAAGGCGATCCCGGCCGAGGTGCTCGAACAGGCGGTGGTCGGCAGCATCCGGATCCTCGAGGGCGAGAAACGCTGGTTCGGCGGGGCGAAACTCCAGGCCGAGCTGATCGATGCCGGTCTCGCCGACCGGGATGGCCGGATGCTGCTGGAGGGCCTGTTCACGGACGGTCTCCGTCCCGGCGAGATCTACGAGTTCGGCGGCAACGACACCCATTTCTCCCGGACGGCCCAGAAGATCCTCGCCGCCGGGCGCGCGGAGCTGAAGAGCCGCGGGCTCTACCGCACCATCCCCGCGCGCGTCAGGGCGTGGCCGATCGTCGGCGCGATCGCCGTCGGGGTGCTGATCGTGCTCTTCGGTGCGTTCGCCCTCGCGGCGTCGGTCGACCCCCTCCTGCCGATCCTGCTCATCGTGCTGGGATCCGGCCTCACGATCGTGACGGTCGGCGTGCTGTCGGTCCAACCGCTGAGCGCGAAAGGTGCGGAGGTGCGCGATCACCTCCAGGGCTTGAAGATGTTCATCGAGTGGGCGGAGGCGGATCGCATCCGGATGCTGCAGTCCCCGTCGGGCGCCGAGCGCCGCCCGATCGACACCGCCGATCCCCGGGAGATGCTCCACCTGTACGAGCGCCTGCTGCCGTACGCGGTGGTGTTCGGCCAGGAGAAGGAGTGGGCGCAGCACCTCGCCGTCTACTACGGCGACCACACCCCCGGCTGGTACGTCGGCACCTCCGGCTTCAACGCGGCGGCCTTCTCGGCGGGGATCGGCAGCCTGTCGGCCACCGCGGCGTCGTCGTCGAGCTCCGGCGGATCCAGCGGCGGCGGATCGGCCGGGGGCGGCGGGGGCGGCGGTGGGGGCGGCGGCGTCTGATCCCGCGACGGCGGCCACCCGGCCCTAGCCGATCGTGAGGCGCAGCGGAACCCCTCCCGGTTCTCCGCTCGGGCGGGCACGGTGGAGTCATGGTCGTCATCGGATTCCACGCCTCGCACGAACAGATTCCGCCCAGCGCGCTGCTGCGCGATGTCCAGGGCGCCGAAGCCGCGGGCTTCGACGCCGCCATGTGCTCCGACCATCTGTCGCCGTGGGGCGTGAGACAGGGGGAGTCCGGCTACGCCTGGTCGTGGCTGGCCGCGGCCCTCGCGACCACCCGCATGTCCTTCGGCGTGGTGACGGCGCCGGGTCAGCGGTACCACCCGGTCGTCCACGCACAGGCCATCGCCACCCTCGGCGAGATGTTCCCCGGCCGCTTCTGGGCGGCGCTCGGCAGCGGGGAGGCGATGAACGAGCACGTCACCGGCGACCCGTGGCCCGAGAAGGATATCCGCAACGCGCGCCTGCTCGAGAGCGCGACGGTCATGCGCCGGCTCCTCGCGGGCGAGGAGGTGAGCCACGATGGTCTCATCCGCGTCGACCGCGCCCGCGTCTGGTCGCGGCCCGAGGCGCCGCCGCCCTTCTTCGCCGCTGCGGTGAGCACGCAGACTGCGCGGTGGGCAGGGTCGTGGGCCGACGGGTTCGCCACGGTCGCCCAGGCGCCCGACGTGCTGCGCGACGTGATCGACGCCTACCGCGAAGGAGGCGGCACCGGGCCCCTCGTGCTGCAGGTGCACGTCAGCTTCGCCGACACCGACGCCGAGGCGATCGCCCTGGCGAAGGACCAGTGGCCGAACGGCCTGGTCTCGCCGCCGGAGGCGTGGGACTTCGAGCAGCCCGAAGACTTCGATCGTGCCGTCGGTGATCCCGACGAGGCGGAGCTGCGCAGGGCGGTGCTGGTCGATCATGATCCTCGGGCGCTCGCCGGGCGGGTCGCCGAGCTCGTCGACATCGGCTTCGACCGCGTGTATCTCCACCACGTCGGGCGCGACCAGGCCGACTTCCTCGCGGCGTCCGAGCGCAGCATCCTTCCTCGCCTCCGGGAGCTCGTATGAGAATCACCGACACCAGCGACCTGTGGTGGAAGAGCGCGGTCATCTACTGTCTCGACGTCGAGACCTACCTCGACTCCGACGGCGACGGCATCGGCGACCTGCAGGGGCTCGCCGCCCGCATCGACTACCTGGCGCAACTGGGGGTGACATGCCTGTGGCTCATGCCGATCTACCCCACCCCCGACCTCGACGACGGCTACGACGTCGCCGACTTCTACGGCATCGACCCGCGCCTGGGCTCGTTCGGCGACTTCGTCGAGGTCGTGCGCACTGCGCGCGATCGGGGGATGCGGGTGATCGTCGACCTCGTCGTCAACCACACCTCCGACCGTCACCCCTGGTTCCTCGCCGCCAAGCGCAGCAAGAACTCGCCGTTCCGCGACTTCTACATCTGGCGGAGCGACCCGCCGCCGAAGAACCAGAAGAACCCGGTGTTCCCCGGCGAGGCCGACGGCATTTGGGAACTCGAGGAGAAGACGGGGGAGTGGTATCTCCACAGCTTCTACCCGCATCAGCCCGACCTGAACATCGCCAACCCGAAGGTGCGCGATGAGATCGCCAAGACCGTCGGGTTCTGGCTGCAGCTCGGGGTGTCGGGATTCCGCGTCGACGCGGTGCCCTCCCTCCTGGAGATCCCCGAGATGACCGACCCGCATCGTTACCTGCGGAACGTGCGGCAGTTCCTCCAGCGTCGCTCGAGCGAGGCGATCCTCCTGGGAGAGGTGAACCTCCCCTACGACGAGCAGGTGGTGTACTTCGGCGGTGAGGACGGCGACGAGCTCACCATGCAGTTCGACTTCGTCGCGATGCAGCGGCTCTACCTGTCCCTCGTGCGGCACGATCCCGCCCCGCTCATCGAGGCGCTCCGGTCGCGACCGGAGCTGCCGGTGGAGGCCCAGTTCGCCAACTTCGTGCGCAACCATGACGAGCTGACCCTCGACCAGCTGAGCGACGACGAGCGCCAGGAGGTCTTCGAGGCGCTCGCGCCCGACGAGAGCCAGCGGATCTACGGGCGCGGCATCGTGCGGCGGCTGCCGACGATGCTGGGCGGCGATCCCCGTCGCATCCGCATGGCATACAGCCTGCTGTTCACCCTCCCCGGCACCCCTGTCCTCTTCTACGGTGAGGAGATCGGCATGGGCGAGAACCCCGACGACAAGAGTCGCGAGGCGGTGCGGACGCCGATGCAGTGGTCGAGGGAGCGCAACGGCGGATTCTCGGATGCCGCGCCGTCGCGTCTTCCCGCGCAGCTGCCGGGCGACGGATACGCCCCCGAGCACGTCAATGTGGCCGATCAGATCGAGGACCGCGATTCGCTGCTGCACTTCGTCCGCGACCTCATCGCGCGCTACCGGATCTCGCCCGAGCTCGGGTGGGGCACGTTCGAGGTCATCGAGCACGACGTGCCTGCCGTCCTGGTGCACAGGCTCACCGCCGAGGTCGGGGCGATGGTGGCCGTGCACAACTTCGCCGACGTGCCGGCGACGATCTCGTTCGCCCTCCCCGACGAGCCGGACGGGACCCAGCTGGTCGATCTGCTGGCGGCGGACCGGATGCCGCTGGGGGAGAAGGGGCGCATCGGGATGGAGATCGCACCGTACGGCTTCCGGTGGCTGCGGGTGTCTCGGCCCGGCGACGGGCGGGTCAGCTGACGACGCTGGGGAGCGCGAGAGCGGAGTCATAGCTCTCTCCAAGGTGACGAGGACATGGTCGACACATCCGTGGCGGCGCATCGAGAACCGGGGAACACTATGACCATGACGGCACCCGCATCGCTGACCCGACCGGACGGAACGCCGATCCGCGCCCTCATCGTCGACGATGAGGCGAATCTGAGCGACCTGCTGCGCATGGCCCTGTCCCACGCGGGATGGGACGCGCGCACCGCCGGGAACGGTCAGGAGGCCTTGAACCTGGTGCGCGAATTCGGCCCCGACATCCTCGTCCTCGACATCATGATGCCCGGCCTGGACGGGATGGAGGTGCTCGCCCGCGTGCGCGCGAGCGGCAACGACGTGCCTGTTCTCTTCCTCACCGCGAAGGACGCCGTCGAGGATCGCATCGCCGGCATCGCCGCCGGCGGCGACGACTACGTCACCAAGCCCTTCAACCTGGAGGAGGTCGTGGTGCGACTGCGCAACATGGCCCGCCGGCACGTCGCGGTGGTGGCGGCGAACGACCCGCGACTGACGGTCGGCGACCTCACGCTCGACGAGGAGACGTACGAGGTCGAGCGCGGCGGCACCGCCATCAGGTTGACCGCCAAGGAGTTCGAACTGCTGCGCTACCTGATGCAGAACCCGCGGCGCGTGCTGAGCAAGGCGCAGATCCTCGACCAGGTCTGGAGCTACGACTTCGGCGGGAACTCCAGCGTGGTGGAGATCTACATCTCCTACCTGCGCAAGAAGATCGACACCCTCGGCGAACCGCTCATCCACACCGTGCGGGGGGTCGGCTACACGATCAAATCCGCGTCATGACGCGGCGTCGCTGGACGCTCCGGCGCACCCTCGTCGTCGGCACGGCGGGTGTCGTCGCCGCGGGGTTCATCGTCACCGGTGCCACGACGGTCGTCGCGCTCCAGTCGTTCGTGTACGAGCGACTGGATGCGCAGGTGCTGGAGGGACTCGATTTCGCGGTCGGCCGCAGCGACGAGGCGGTGCCGGAGGATTCCCGCACGCCGGGCCCGACCGACGGGCGGCCGGCCCCGGCGCCGCGCGCGGGAACGCTGCAGCTGGTCCTCGACGCCGACGGCGCCGTCGTCAGCTCGCAGTACGTCACACCGTCGGGAACCGACCTCGCGCTGACCGAGACGCAGATCGACATCATCGAAGCCGCCGATCTCTCCCCGCGGACCCCGACCACGGTCACCCTCGCCGACCTGGGCGCCTTCCGTGTGGCGGCCGACACGCATCGCGGAACGACGGTGGTCGCCGGGCTCCCCCTGGAGGAGGTCACCGCGACCACGTCCGCGTTGAGCGTCATCCTCGTCGCGGTCGCCGGCGGGTCTCTCGTCGTCGTCGTCATCGCCCTCTCGGTCTTCGTGCGCCAAACGCTCCGACCCCTCGACCGGGTCGCCGACGTC
Organism: Microbacterium kunmingense; assembly: GCF_023155745.1. Taxonomy (GTDB): domain Bacteria; phylum Actinomycetota; class Actinomycetes; order Actinomycetales; family Microbacteriaceae; genus Microbacterium; species Microbacterium kunmingense. The sequence continues at coordinate 130,898 of NZ_JAKNUS010000008.1, read as the reverse complement.
GCGCAGCGAGTGGCTTCCCGGCCGCTGTCGGAGGGTGAGGTCGACATCCCCGAGCGCGTCCCGTCGGGAGACGTCGACACCCACACCGAGGTGGGCCGCGTCGGGGCGAGTCTGAACACCCTTCTCGGCCATATCGAGGCCGCCCTGGCCGCACGCCATCAGAGCGAGGAACGGCTCCGCCGCTTCATCGCCGACGCCAGCCATGAGCTTCGCACGCCGCTGGCGTCGATCCGCGGATACGCGCAGCTCTCCCTCGGGGAGGCCGCGCCGATGACGCCGACCCAGGCGCGGTCTTTCGATCGGATCGCTGCAGAATCGGAGCGGATGGCATCGCTGGTCGACGACCTCCTCCTTCTCGCGCGGCTGGACGCCGGACAGCCGCTGCGGCGCGAGCCGGTGAGCCTCACCCTCCTCGCCATCGACGCGGTCAGCGATGCGCACGCCGCGGACCCCGCGCGTGAGTGGCGCCTGGACATCAGTGAGGATCAGATCGAGGTCCGCGGAGATGAGAATCGGCTGCGACAGGTCATCCTGAATCTGCTTCGGAACGCGCGCACGCACACCCCGGAGGGCACGATCGTCACGACGAGGCTGGCACGCGACGGCGATGAGGCGGTGCTCGAGGTCGAGGACGACGGCCCCGGCATCGACCCTGCCGTCCGCGAGGTGCTCTTCGAGCGCTTCGTGAGAGGCGATTCCTCCCGCAATCGGGATGCCGGGAGCACGGGCCTCGGGCTCTCGATCGCGCAGGCAATCATCGGTGCGCATGGCGGGACGATCGGCGTCCGCAGCGCGCCGGGTCGGACGGCCTTCTCGGTGCGGCTTCCGCTCTGACCGTCCGCCGGTAAGGGCCGCGCACAGCGGCATCCGCCGACCGCACCGGGGGAGGCGATCGACGGATGCCGGTCTGAGGGTCAGAGGCGCTGGCCGCCCCCTCCGGGTCCGCCGGCACCGCCGCCGGGCTGGCCGCCCGGGCCGCCCTGACCGATCGTCGCGGTGCCCTCGGTGACGGTGGTCACCGACTCGCCGGCCACCATGACGGTGTATTCGGCGTCGGCGACGAGATCGGGCGACGAGATGACGATCGTGCTGAAAGACACCTCCGCCGTGAGGGATAGCACGGTCTCGCCAGCGTCGTCGACGAGCTCGATGAGGTCGCCCGCGCTTCCCGATGCGGTGGCCGAGAGCCACGGCTGGGTCGAGCTGTCGCCCGATGCCTGTGCGACGCCCGCGCCGCCCACCGTCACGAGGGTCCCGCCGGTCACGGCGAAGGCGCCGTTGGCGTCCAGCGCGCCATCGCCCCGAGCCCCCTGCGGACCGAAGACCGTCAGCGAGCCGCCCGACATGGTCAGCGAGCCGTTCGAATCCAGTCCGTCGCCGCCCGCCCGGACGACGACGGTGCCCCCGTTGACGTCGATCGTCTCGCCGGTGTCAGCCATGCCGCCGCCGGTCGAGGTCGGGCTGGCGGCGTTGATGCCGTCGTCCGAGGCGGTGATGTCGATCTCGCCTCCTTCGATCGTGACGGCCGGGGCTTCCAGTGCCTCGTAGGACTCGGTGACGATGACCGTCCCACCGGCGACGACGAGCACGGAGTCGGCGTGCGCGCCGTCGCCCGATGCCGCCACCGAGAGCGTGCTTCCGGTGATGACGATGTCGGTGTACGCGTCGAGACCGTCGTCACCCGCCGTCAGATCGACCGCGCCGTCCTCGAGGAGGATGTAGCCGCGGGTGTCCTCCTCTTCGTTGTCGCTCTTGATCGCGTCCCCGCCGGCGTCGATGGAGACGGTGCCGCCCTCGATCGAGACCGAGTCCTCCCCCCGCAGACCGTCGTCGACGGCTGTGACGGTGATGGTGCCCGACAGGACGGCGAGATCGTCGGTGCCGGCGATGCCGTCGTTGCCGTTCCCCGCCACCGTCAACGAGCCGGTGCCGGTGATGGTCAGGTCGGCGGCGCTGTACAGCGCCGCGTTGGCATCGGCGTCGTCGGCGTAGGACGAGGCATCCGAGAGGGTGTTCGTGCTCCCCTCGGCGAGGGAGACGGCGACGTCGTCGGCGGTGACCACCTCGATGGCGGGTCCATCGGCGTTGGTGATGGTGACGCCGTCGAGGATCAGCACGACCAGAGCGTCGTCGGGGGCGGCGACCACCACCGAGCCCGTGAGGTCGCCGCTCAGGCGGTACACCCCGGATTCGGTGATCGTCACCGTGCCTTCCTCGGTGGTGACGCCGGAGGCGGAGGTCGTCGCCCCGTCACCGGTGAGGGTGATCTCGGACGCATCGCTCGCCGACCATTCGTCGTCGCGCACGACTGTCGCGTTCTCGTTGGCCGCGAGAACGGCCTCGGCGGTGGTGTCCGTCGTCGTGGCGACGGTCGTCTCGCTCTGGCTGGTCTGAGATCCTCCGGAGGTGTCGGACGTCTCAGTCGGAAGCGCGATGGTGGTCGCACAGCCGGCGAGGACGAGTCCGGCGAGGCTCAGCGGGATGAGGGGCAGGATCAGGCGGCGGGTGCGCATGGGGTCTCCTTCTGTCGGGTCGGGTGGTGGCGGATCGCGTCGGCGAACGGCCCGCGCAGGAGACGCGCCCACCGATTGCGGGGAAGGCCGGGGTGGAGCGCGGCGAGCCCCGTGGCGTACTTGCTGATGCTCACGGGACGGTGCCCGGCGCGCCAGAGCGCGCGGTCGAAGGCGGATGCCGCGGAGCCCGACTTCGTCTCGATCACCGCCAGGCGGGGGGTGAGGAGCGTCATCCCCTCGACGTCGACCCAGCGCAGCTCGGTGTCGAGCGTGCAGCGGGCCGAGCCGTCGGGAGCGACGAACGTCGCCCGCCGGTAGGTCGTGGTGAGCCGTGAACCGAGGTCGTCGGCCCGCTCCTCGGCGACACCGATGGCGGAAAAGCCCTCGGCGGCGTAGCTGCGGGCAAGGTCGGTGAGCGTGGTGCGCTCCGTGTGGGGGTATCGGACGCGCTCCTTCACGGTGGCGCTCCGCGCCCCGCGCGTCTTGAGCTCGAGGAAAGCCGCCTGCGCGTCGAGGTAGGTGCGGGTGCGGAGCTTGAAGCGACGTCGTCGCGGGTGCGCCGCCATGCGGAAACTGAGCAGGTCGGGGGTGTCGAAATACACCGATTCGTATCGGAAGGAGCGGATGCCGTGGGTGTCCAGAACGCGTGTGGCGTCGTCGAAGCCGGCCACAACGTGGCGTGCCGACTCCCGGCTGAGGACGTATTTGCGGTCGATGCGGGTCTGCAGCGACGCCTCGGCGATCAGGCTGTCGAGGTCGATCCCCTCGAAGCGGGCGAGGTCGAAGGACGTGGTCATCGTGCGCGCTCCAGGGTGGGGGAGTCCGCCGCTGTGCGCGTCGCCGTCGCCATCGGTCTCGTGTCGGGGTGCAGGCGGTAGCGGACGTCGACCAGCGTGGTGTCGTCGACCAGGTCGAGATGCTGAACGGTCAGGGATGTCACGGTGGCGCGCAGGCGGGACTCCAGCACGCGGCGGAGCTCGGCCTCGTCGGCGATGGCGCGATCGATCTGCACGGTCTGCTGGCGCGAGTGGCTGAGAAGCCGGGGGTGGTCTGCGACGGCCATCACGAGGAGGACAAGGCCCATCAGGGACACCGGGATCCACGGCTCGGTCGCGGGCAGGCCGCCGACGAGTCCGAGCGCGAGCGAGGAGAAGTAGTACGCGACTTCGCGTTGAGAGATCTCCGACGAGCGGAGCCGGATGATCGACAGCACGCCGAACAGCCCGAGTCCCAGTCCCACGGCCACCTCGGAGCTGCCGAGCACCACGGTCACCGCCAGCACTCCGACGTTCACCCCGAGGAAGGCCACGACGAGATCACGGCGGCGGTGACGCCGGTAGTAGAGGGCCAGGCTCAGGATGACGGCCGCGACGATGTCGGCGGCGATGAGCAGAAGGGTGGCGTTCATGGTGTCCTCTCACGGCAGGGGATGGTCAGATCCATCCGATCGCCGGGCGCTTCGGCGCTCCTTTGCCGTTCCTGTGACGGTGCCAAGCGTCGCCGACCATCCGGACCGGTCCGTCGGCCGGCGAAGACCACGCGGCGCTGCACCTGGTAGCTGGTGACCGCCAGCACCGTCTCGGTGACGACCTTCGCCGCGAGGAGGGGTAGGCCCAGGTCGGTGAGGAAGGTCATCCAGACGACGTTGGAGCCGAGCAGCAGCAGGGCGAGGGTCGTGTAGCCGAGTCCCTGCGCGACCAGCCGCTGCCGCCCACGTCGGCGGAAGACGAATCGTCGATTCACGACGAAGTTCACCGAGGCGCTCAGCACGCGGGCCCCGACGATCGACCCGATCAGCGAGCCGGTCAGCGCGGTGAGGACGAGGAGCGCGATCGTGTCGACGAGGAACGCCAGAAGCGAAGACGCGGCGAAGATCACGAGGGGAGCGGTCACCCGCACCGAGTCGACGAGGGGGCGGAAGTGGCTGGAGGCGTTGCTCTCGAGATAGAGCGTGTCGACGGCGACCTCCCGCGCCTCGAAACCCGCGCTCCGAAGGCGGAGCAGCATCTCGGTCTCGTACTCGAAGCGCTCGCCCGGCACGTTCAGGAGCCACGGGAGCATGTCCGCGGGGATGCCGCGAAGCCCGGTCTGGGTGTCGGACACCTTCCAGCCCGCGGCGATCTCGAACAGCCTCCGCGCGACGGAATTGCCCAGGCGGCTGCGCAGGGGCACGGTGCCGTGGAAGGCGCGGGCACCGAGCACGAGTGTCGGCGGGTGCGAGACGTCGGACGCGAGGGCGTCGGCGACGCGCTGGATGTCGTGGACGGTGTGCTGCCCGTCGGCGTCGGCGGTCACCACGTCGTGTCCGGGGAAGCGGGCGAGGATGTCGCGGATGCCCGTCTTCAGCGCCGCGCCTTTGCCGCGGTTACGCGAGTGGGTGATCACGGTCGCACCCTCTCGGGCTGCCTCGTCGAAGACCCCCGAGAAGGCGGAGCCGCTGCCGTCGTCGACGACCACGACGTCGGACCCGACATCCGCTCTTCTCAACCGACCCACGAGAACGGGCAGCGCCGCGCCGGGCTGATAGGCCGGCACCAGGACGATCATGCCCTCACCCCGCCACGTAGAGGATGTCGGAGGTGCCGCGCTCGCCGCCGTTGGAGGGCTGGTTCACGACCTCGCCGTTGAAGTAGAGCGTCGACGACCCGCCACCGTCGAGGTTGTAGGCGGTGGTCGCGCCGAGGCTCGTCATGATCTCGGCAAGCTCGGTGAGGGTCACGCCCGCGCTGTACCCGGGGGAGCGGCCGTCGACCACGACGAACAGGTAGTGATTGTCGTCGATGATGCCGACCGCGGTGCGCGGCTGGTCGCCCTGGATGGAGTGGTTTCCGACGTTGGTGTCGACCTCGACATCCTCGATGCCGGCGACCGTCTCGCCGTCCTCGACGATCGCCGGACCGAACGAGACGGTGTTCCAGACACCGGCGGCCAGCAGTTCCTCCGCGGTCGTCGTCGTCTCGTCGTACACCTCGACGTGCCCATCGAGGAAGAACGCCAGCCCCTCGCGCACTCCCTCGTCGCGGTAGATCACGCCGTTGCGGATCAGGATGCCCGTCGAGCGGAAGCCGTAGTAGTCGCCGTTGACGGCGAGGATCGCGTCGTTATCGGACGCGATCCGGCTGGTGGTCTCGGTGATGTTCTCGCCGAACTGGTCCTTCGCGAACGCGGAGCGCAGCTGCGTGGCATCCGTCACCGTCACGTCGGCGACGTAGTAGGTGACCGTGTCGTCCCCTGTTCCCGTCGTCACGGTGGAGATCGTGATCGAGCTGTCGTCGTCGGTGTAGGACGTGTCGGTGACGACCGCCGTCGCGGTGTCCGTGGCGGCGCTCCCGTCGGTGTCGGCGCCGTCGGTGCTGTCGTGGAGAGGGGAGTTCGCCTCCTCGTACGCCGAAACGTCGGCGATCTCGACGTGCTCGATGAGGAACCGGTCGACCGCCCAGGCGGTGGTTCCGCCGAGCGCCAGCGCCACGACGAGGACGGATCCGGTGACGGCGTTCCGCCACCGGCGCCTGCGTCGTACCCGATCGTCTGCCTGAGGGGCGGAGGGGGTGCGGAGTGGGGCGGTGACGGTGTTCGGCGAGCGCATGCTCCCAGGAATAGGGGCGGGGCATTGTCCGCACGTTCACGGACCCTGAGGATTTCCGAAGAGACGACGCGGCAGGACGGGCTCGGCGGCTAGCGTGGCCGGGTGGGAACAACCCGTCGCCGCCGTTCGAGATGGGTCTGGACCGGGGCCGCCCTCGCGATCGCGGTCGTGGCGGTGGCGCTCCCGCATCTCGACGTCCTCGTCGGGGGTCTGATGCCGGCAGCGCAGGCGCTCGTTCCGCTCGGAGCCGTCGGGCTGGTGGTGCTCGCCGTGGTGCCGCTGATCTTCCGGGCGTGGGCGGCCGCGGCGATCCTCGTCGTGGGTGCGGTGCTCGCGGGCCTTCCCACCCTCACCCCGCTGCGCGCGGACGCGGGGTGCGTCGAGGGGGCGCCTGTGACCGTCGTCGCCTTCAACGCCAAGTTCGCCGGGGCCGACCCGGGACTGCTCGCGGAGCGGATCGATCGGGCCCACGCTGACATCGTCGTACTCGTCGAGACCGACGAGGCGCACATCGCGGCGGTCCTGAGCGAACGAGGGCTGGCGGAGGCTCTGCCGCACCGCACCCGCGAGACCAGCGAGGGCGGGGTGAACGGCAGCGTCATTCTCTCCGCCTTCCCGCTCAGCGACGAGGAGGACATCGAGGGGAGCGTCTTTGATCAGGTCACCGCGGTCGCCGCCCTCCCCGGCGGGGAGGAGTTCCGGGTGGCGGCGGTGCACCCGCCGCCGCCCATCGGCCAGCCCGCCGATTGGCGGGCTGGCCTCCGTGCGCTCGAGCAGTGGATCCGGGAGACCCCCGATGAGCGTCTGATCGTGGCGGGTGATCTGAACGCGTCGTATGCGCACCCCGCGTTCCGCCACCTCGCGTCGACGCTGCGCACCGCGGCCGAGGCGGCGGGGCCGGTCCCCTGGCCGACCTGGCCCGAGGAGCGCCCGGTGCCGGCGTTCACCGCCATCGACCACGTCCTCGCCCGCGGTGCCGTCCCGACGGCGTGGGACAGCTTCGCGGTTCCCGGGAGCGATCACCGGGGAGTGGTGGGCGAGTGGTCGGTGTGCGCACCGTGATCACGCGCGCAGCGTGATCGCGGGCGCGCCGGGAGCGGGCACAAGTAAGGGCCGGTCGGAGAGGCTTCCGACCGGCCCTTGTCCCTTGCACCAAGAGTGTCCTGCAATCACATGTCGGCAGCTGCCACAGCAAAACAACTACCGTGCGAGCACTCTATAACGGGGAGATAACGAAAGGGAAGGGCTCGTCGTTACCTTTTCGTGATTCTCAGGGGATGTATAAGCCGAGCGGGCGCCGGCACAGAGTAAGGGCCGGTCGGTGAGGCTCCCGACCGGCCCTTGTCCCTTGCACCAAGAGTGTCCTGCAATCACATGTCGGCAGCTGCCACAGCAAAACAACTACCGTGCGAGCACTCTATAACGGCGAGGTAACGAAGGGAAGTGTTTCCGTTACCTTTTCGTGATCACCGTGAGCCGCGCGTCACGACAGCACGTCCTTCGTCGCGAATCGGAGGACCGCGGCGGCTCCGAACACCACGACGTACCCGGCCTGCAGGAGGGTGTTGGCCGCGAACGAGTCCCAGACGACGGGCGATCGGAGGAGGTCGCCGAAGTCGAGCCACCGATCGGTGAAGAGCCAGGGATGCAGGGCGTCGAGCTGAGGGATGGCCCCGACGATCTGCGCGGTGACGGCGAGGATCGCGGTCGCCGCCATCGCGCCGACCGGCACCGAGGTCAGCGTCGAGAGGAAGAGGCCGATGGCCGACAGGCCGATGAGCGAGATGGAGGCGTACGCCCCGACTGCGAGAAGTCGCAGCATCCCCTCGCCGATCGAGACCTGCGCCCCCGAGAGCAGTGTGATCGGCCCCACCGGGAAGAGGGCTGCCCCGACGATCGACCCGACGGCCACCACCGTGAGGGTCGCGGCGAGGCAGAACACGACGGCGCTGAGGTATTTGACCAGCAGCAGGCGGATGCGACCGGCCGGCGCGATCAGCAGGTACCGGAGTGTCCCATGGCTCGCCTCACCGGCGATGGCGTCGCCGGCGGTCACGCTGACCGTCAGCGGCAGGAAGAGCGGGATGGCGACGGTGAGGGCAGCCAGTCCGACGAACAGCCCATTGCCGGTGATCTGGTCGAGGAACGCCGGACCGCGTCCGGGGTCGGAGCCACCGAAGAAGCGGATCGCGACGCCGAGGAGGAGGGGGATGAGCGCCAGGGCTCCGAGCATCGCCCAGGTCCGCCACCGCCGGAACTGAACGGACAGCTCGTTGCCCAGCAACCGCAGCGTCCCCCATCCGGTGGGGCCCGCCGATCGCATCACGGCGTCCTCACGCGACGACATCGAAGCCCTCCCCGGTGAGCTCCACGAAGCGCTGCTCGAGGCTCTCGGTCAGGACGGCGAATCCCCGCACCCGCACGCCCGCGGAGACGAGGGCGGCCACGATCGCTTCCGGCGAGACGCCGGCGGGCATGACGCCGGTCGCGGTGTCACGGTCGTCCGCGGCCTCCCGACCTTCCGCTTCCACTCCGAAGGAGGCGAGCACGGCCCAGGCCGACTCGACGTCGGGGGTGCGCACCTGCACCCGCGACCGCGAACCCGAGCGACGGAACTCGTCGAGCGTGCCCTGCGCGACGAGGCGACCCCCGCTCATCACACCGACGTGCGTGCAGAGCTGCTCCACCTCGGCGAGCAGGTGGCTCGAGACGAAGACGGTCGTCCCGTCGGCGGCGAGCGACCGGATCAGCGCACGCACCTCGCGGGTTCCCTGCGGGTCGAGCCCGTTCGTCGGTTCATCCAGCACGAGGAGGTCACGGGGCATGAGGAGGGCCGTCGCGAGCCCCAGGCGCTGCTTCATCCCGAGCGAGTACGCGTGGGCCTTCTTCTTCGCCGCGTGGCTGAGGCCGACGCGCTCGAGCGCCCGGGCGACCCGCTCGCGGCGGGTGCGGCCGGACGAGTGCCTGTCGGCGGCGTCGAAGCGGAGGAGATTCTGCTCACCGGTGAGGAAGGGGGAGAACGCGGGACCTTCGACGAGGGCGCCGACCCGCGGCAGGACGCTGTCGAGCGAGCGCGGCATCGCCTCCCCGAGCACCATCGCCTGACCACCGCTCGGGCGGATGAGTCCCAGCAGCATCCGGATCGTCGTCGTCTTTCCCGACCCGTTGGGCCCGAGGAATCCGAACACCGCCCCGCGCGGCACCGCCACATCGATCCCGTCGACGGCGGTCTGCGTGCCGAATCGTTTCGTGAGGCCGTGCGTCTCGACGGCCAGGTCCGTCGTGCGGTCGGCGTCAGAGGGGATCGTCACCGGCGGGTGTCAGCGTCCGGCGACGTCGACCAGGCGCTGCGTCGGGACGGCGCCGACGAGGATGCGCCCGTCGTCGGCGATCATGACGCTCACCAGCGATGTCTGCAGCGCCCGGCCGCCGTCGACGGCGGTGGTGAGGCCGTCGATCATCGCCTGCTGTTCGGCGTCGATCCCCGGGGTCGGCAGTTCGACGACGGCCGACCAGCCCTCACCGATGACGGTCGGCGCGGCCGCATCCGGCGCGGAGGCGGAGCCCCGGTCGTCCTTCGCGGGCAGGGGCACGTCCTTCTCGGTCACGGTGATGTCGGCGCCGGGTGCGAAGGCGAAGACGGCGGGGTCGGGGGCGGAGAAATCGACCTCGGTGAAGGCGATCTCGAAGGCGGGTGCGGTGGCGGCGCGGGAACTGACGGATGCCGCGAGGGCGACGCCGGTCTCGCCGTCGACGGCGAATCGTACATCGCCGACCAGGGTGTCGTCGGTGCGGGGGGTCAGGATGAGTTCGTAGACCTCGCGACCGGCGACACGCGCGTCGGTGCCGACGGTCACCTCGGTGCTGTCATCCAGACGGGCGAGGGCCTGATCGAGCATCTCGTCGGGGGTCGGCAGAGCGCCTGGTCGGGGGGCCGTCGCGTCGCGTCCGTAGGCGTCCGCGAGATCGTCCTCGCTCGGGAGGATGAGCTTCGTCGCCGACAGGCTTTCGCTGTCGACGTACCAGACCTCGTCGGCAGCACCGTCGACGTAGACGTTCCGCTCGCCGAGTCGGTCGAGCACCTGAAGGCGCGCGCTGTCGCCGTCGAGATAGACCTTCGCCGTGTGCGATCCGGTGACGAGGGAGATGAGATCGTCGAGCTGCGCCGCCGATGCGTCGTCGTCGTCGCCGTCGGGGGAACCGGTGAGGGCGTCGAGATCGGGGAGGCCGAGCTCGGACGTCTGCTCGATGGTGCCGCTGAGGGCGTCGACGTCGCTCGCTTCGGCGAACGCGATGAGCTCTGCCGGGGTCTTGTCGGGGAGGTCGACCGCGCCGCTGGCTGCCATCGGCGCCGCGATCGCGGCACCCGCCAGGAGCGGCACCGCGATCACCGAGGTCCAGATGAGGGGACGACGGACGCGTGCGCCGGGGGCGGGCTTCATGCCACCAGGCTACGCCGGTCGGGCTCTCGCGACCCGGGTCACGGTGAACCCTCAGGATGCCGCGCGTCGCGGAGCGGTGAGACCACGACGACGAGGGCCGCGGCGGCGAAGATGACGGCGGCCACCCCGATCGTGGCCTGGTAGCCGAGCCAGGTCATGAGGATGCCGGCCAGGAGCGCTCCGACGAAGAAGACGACGCGATTCATCGTGCGGATCGTGGCGTTCATCCGGCCCTGGATGTCGTCGGGGGCGACGGCCTGACGGTAGGAGATGTCGTTCGCGTCTTCGAGTCCCATGCCGAGACCGTAGAGAAGCTGGGCGAGGCCGACCACGACGAGGATCGGGCCGGTGCCGCTGGCGGCGGTCAGCGGTGCCGCCGCGAGGACGAGCCAGGGGATGACGACCAGGGTGCGTCCGAGGAGGATCGCCCGTCCGGCGCCGAGGCGGGCCCCGACGCGCGGGGCGATGAGCGCGCCTGCGAAGCCGCCGGCACCACCGATGGCGAGGGCGAGACCGAACGCCCACGAGGGGAGCGCGAGCTCGCGGAGGACGTAGACCGCCAGCACGGTGGCGATGATGCTGTTGGCCAGGAACCACACGTGGATCGAGATCGCCAGGGGGCGGAGCGTGCGGTGCCGGTAGGTGTAGCGCATGCCGTCGGCGATGTCGTGTCCGACATGTCGCGCCGGTGCCCGCCGGGTGCTCGGCGGCTCGGAGACCGCGATGCGGGTTTGCAGCAGCGCGGCGAGCGCGTGGATGACCGCTTCGATGGTGAACAGGATCGTCGGCCCGACGAGGTTCAGCAGGAAGCCGCCGAGGGCGGGCCCCGCCGTTCCCGCGACGGTCTCGCTCTGTGCGAGGCGGGCGTTGGCGTGCACGAGGGAGCGGCGCGGGACGATCCGGGGGAGGAGCGGTTGTGCGGCGGAGTCGGCGAACAGGGTCAGCACTCCGACGACCAGCGTGACCGCGGCGAGGGACCAGAAGTCCAGGGCGTCGGTGGCGAGGAGGACCGCGACGACGGCGAAGGCGATGACCCGTCCGACGCTGGTGAGGACGAGGGTGCGCTGTCTCCGCCACCGATCCATGAGCGCACCGACGATGAGCCCGAGGAAGAGGTAGGGAACGACGCTGAGGGCACTGAGGATGCTGATCTGTGCGGGTGTCGCCTCGAGGACGGTGACGATGATGACCTGGAAGGCGATCGTCGCCATCGCGCCCCCGACCGCCCGCAGCGTCGACGCGCCCCAGAAGAAGGCGAAGGGTCGCAGCCGCAGGATCTCGCCGTCCCGACCGGCTCCGTCGCGCATCCCCACAGACTAGGCCGTGCCCGGAATGTCATCCTTTCGGGGGACGCGGACCGCTCCGGCCTCCTTCTAGCCTGGTTCGCATGACTGATGTCCTGGGCTGGGCAACCGTCGCGCTCGTGCTCTGCATTCCCGTCGTCTTCGTCGGCGTCGGGGTCGCCTCGCTGCGGCACCGAGATCAGACGGACGGCTCGACGCCGTCATCCGGGGGGCTTCTCGGTGTCGACGAACTGTTCCACCCGGCCGCGCACGAGGCGCGGCTGGCGTGGGAGACCGAGCAGCAGATCCCCGTTCCCGCACCCACGCCCGACAGGGGGCCGGGTGTCATCGCCGACGGGACGTCGATCGTGATCGAGGTCCGGGACTGATCTGCAGTTCCGGATGTCCGACCCGCGGACTACCGTGCCGTGCATGACGATCGATGAGCGCACTCTGGCGTGGATGCTCGACACCGACCCCGCACTGCGTTGGCAGGTGGAGAGGGATGTCGCGCACGCGCCTCCCGCGATTTGGGAGGCGACCCGCGAGCGCGTCGCTCACGAGGGCTGGGGGGCCCTGCTGCTGTCGAGGCAGGACGCCGACGGCCAGTGGGCGGGCGGGGCGTATTTCCCCGCGGGGTACTTCGACAGTGAGGAGGCGCAGCAGCCGGGTCAGCCTTGGAATGCGACGACCTGGACGCTGAAAGACCTGCGCGAGTTCGGCGTGCCCGCCGAGGCCCTCGGCGACACGGCCGAGAAGCTCGCGCGGAACAGCCGCTGGGAGTACGACGACCTGCCGTACTGGGGTGGGGAGGTGGATGTGTGCATCAACTCCTTCACGCTGGCCAACGGGGCATGGCTCGGTGTCGACATGTCCGGACTCGCCGCGTGGTTCCGCGAGCATCGCCTCGCGGACGGAGGGTGGAACTGCGAAGCCGAGGAGGGAGACTCGGTGCGCTCGTCGTTCCACTCGACGCTCAATGCCCTGCGCGGACTCCTGGCGTATCAGCGGCTGACCGGTGACCGGACGCTCACCGAGGTGCGTCGCACCGGTGAGGAGTACCTCCTGTCTCGCAGGCTGCTGTACCGGGCATCGACCGGCGAGCTCGTCGCCCCGTTCGCCACGCAGTTCCTCTATCCGAACCGGCACGTCTACAGCGCGCTCGCCGCCCTCGACTACTTCCGGGATGCGTCCGAGTTCGACGCTCTCCCCCCTGATGAGCGTCTCGACGAGGCCATTCAGGTCGTGCGCGACCAGCGTCAGCCCGATGGCACCTGGGTCCAGTCGCGTCGGCTGCCCGGCCGCGTCTGGTTCCACATGGATGTGCCCGAGGGCGAGCCCTCACCCTGGCTGACACTCATCGGCACGCGGGTGCTGGAGTGGTGGGATGCCGCGCACGACGTCGCGGTCGCGTGAGCCCGTCAGGTCTTCGAGCCCGTGAGGGCGAGCGTTCCGCCGAGGCCGATCATCATGACGCCGCCGGTGCCCGACAGCGTCGCCATCCGGCGGGGTGAGGTCGCGAACCACGCCCGCGCCGTCCCGGCCGCGAGCGCCCACGCGCTGTCGCGAAGCAGACGCGCCGTGCCGCCGCTCGGCGTCGAGGTCCGCCCGACGACGTCGTTGCGGTGCCGTATCGCCTGCACGCCGAGGTAGACGAGATAGAGGGCTCCGGCGATCTTCAGAACGGTGAACGCGACGACCGATGACGCCACGATCGCACCGACGCCGAACGCGACGGCGACGACCGCGGGCACCGTGCCGAGTGCGTTGCCGATCACGCTGAGCGCGCCGGCTCGACGCCCCAGGGCGATCGAACGGCCAATGACGAAGAGCACACTGGGCCCCGGGATGAGGATGATGGCGACCGAGGCGACGACGAAGGCCGCGACGTTCTCCCAGGGCATCATGCGCACACCCTAGCGCTCGGTGCGCGACGACCGTCGATCGCCGACACGCACGGCACCCGTCTCGTAGGCGACGACGACCGCCTGCACGCGATCGCGCACACCCAGCTTGCTCAGCAGACGAGTCACATGGGCCTTCACCGTCGCCTCGCTCAGGAAGAGCTTCCGACCGATCTCGAGGTTCGACAGCCCCTGCGCGATCAGCAGCCAGATCTCCGTCTCCCGCGGTGTCAGGTCGGTGGGGCCGGGGAGCGGCTGCGCCGGGGTCTCGAGGTACTTCTCGATCAGTCGCCGGGTGACGGTCGGGGCGAGCAGCGCTTCCCCCGCCGCCACGGTCTTCACGGCGTCGACCAGCCGGTCAGGCGGCGCGTCCTTCAGGAGGAACCCCGACGCTCCCGACTGCAACGCCCGGTAGACGTACTCGTCGAGGTCGAAGGTGGTGAGCACGAGCACCCGGGGCGGGTCGTCCGACGCCGTCAGGGCGGCCGTGGCCTCGATGCCGTCCATCCCCGGCATCCGGATGTCCATCAGCACCACGTCGGGTGACAGCTCCCGCGCGAGGGCGACGGCCTCCTGGCCGGTTCCCGCCTCACCGACGACGTCGAGGTCGGCTGCCTCGAGCAACGCGATGATCCCCGACCGCACCAGGGCGTGGTCGTCCGCGACGACGATCCGCGGGGACGCGGGGGACGCGGGGGACGGGGGAGGTGTCCCGATCATCTCGTCACCCCCAGCGGGAGGGTCGCGTGTACGCGCCACCCTCCCTCGGGTGTGGCCTGAGCGTCCAGGAGACCGCCGTAGAGTCGCACCCTCTCCCGCATGCCGGGCAGTCCGTTGCCGCTCCCGGTCGTCAGGGGCCGCGCATGCGCACTCGTCGGAGGTCCGTTGGAAACGGTGACCTCGACGAGGCGGTCGCCGCAGTCGACCACCACGTCGACCGCGGCGCCGGGGGCGTGCCGGCGGGCATTGGTCAACGCCTCCTGCACGAGTCGGTAGACCGTCAGCGCGGCGCCGTCGGGCAGCTCGTCGCCGCGCTCGGGGTGGGTGATCGTCAGGCGGCACGGATGACCGGCCGCCTCGGTCTCGGCGACGAGGTCGGGCAGCGCGGAAAGGCCGGGCTGCGGCTCATAGGTGGCGTCGTCCTCGCGCAGCACCTCGAGAAGGTGGCGCATCTCGTCGAGCGCGCTCTGGGCGGTGCGTCGCGTGTGATCGAGGTGCACGCGCGCGCGAGCCGGGTCGCGGTCCACGAACCGCTCGGCCGCCGCGGCCTGAAGCGCCACGATCGACAGCGAGTGCGCGACGATGTCGTGGAGCTCCCGGGCGATCCGTCGTCGTTCAGAGGCCGCCGCCTCGGCCGCACGTTGCGCGGCACCGGCTGCGGATGTCTGCGCAGACAGCGACCGGAGCCGGACGATACGGCCCGCGGCCCAGGTTCCTCCCACGAAGAAGAGCAGGAACACGACCCCCGCGGCCTCGATGCCCGGTGAGCCGAAGTAGCCGAGCTCTTCGGCGCCCAGCATCGCGGCGATCGGCACCACGCCGAGAAGGGCGGCGAGCCACCATCGAGCGACACGCTCGGCGACCGTGAACGTCGCCACGAGAAGGCTCGGGAACGGGTTGAACGTCGCGTCGGCGCCCGCCGTGGCGGCGTGCGCGACGAACGCCGCCGCGACGACGAGGAGCACGACCTCCGGCAGCCGTCGGCGCACGATCAGCGGCGCGGAGATCGCCACCGCGAAGGCCAGCTGCGCGATCGGCGAGTCCGAGGGGACGAGGAGCGCCTCGAGGATCGCCCAGACGCCGATCCCCCCGGCGATCGCGAGGTCGAGGGGTGTGGTCCAGCCGCGCCAGAGCGTCCCCCGAGCGGGGCGCGGGACCGGCGGCGCGGATGTCACGGCTCGATCGTAGGGGCCGGGCAGGCGCGCCCGACAGCGACCAAAGTCGCTATCCGACGTCGACCGTGGTGGGTGAGGTCCGCGACGAGCGGCGGATGCCCGCCGGTGCCCGGCCGCCATAGTTTCGCAGTCGTCGCCTCGGTGTCGGGGTGACCTGACCACGACTCGAAAGGCCTGACAATGGCTACCTCCACCACCTCTCCGGTCTCCGCCAGGGCGGAGACCGTCCCCGCGCCGCGCGACGGTCGACTCATCGGCGCCGTCAGCGCACGTTTCGCCGGCACGGCGGCGATCCTCGCCGGCGCCCTCTCGCTGATCACCGGGGTGCTCCAGATCGTCTTCCCGCAGGACGAGAATCCCGAGATCGATCCGCGCACGCGCATCATCCTGCTGATGTTCACCGTGTCGCTGTGGGCGCTCGCGGTGCTGTTCCTCGGACTGGCCCGCTACGGCCGATCGAGCTGGGGCGCCTTCGTCGGCGCGGCCGGCACCGTGCTCCTCACGACGGGTACGGTCACCAGTGCGATCAACGGCATCGACCTGGCGTTCTTCCCCATCGTCGCGATGGCCGCGAACGCCCTCTGGCTGGTGGGGGCGATCGGGCTCACGGTGACCCTCGCCCGCGCGCGCCGGGTGAGCCTGTGGCTCGTGCTGCCGCTCCCCTTCATCCAGCTGACCCTGGTCTTCTTCAGCCAGATGGGCGGGGGCGTCCTCAGCGGTGCGTTCCTGATCGCCTTGGGCGCGGTGCTCCTCGCCGGCCGCATCCAGTCCCGCGCCACGGCGCGTCTGCGTCGAGGCTGAGATCCGGCGCGGCCAGGCCGTCCGGCGGGTGATCTGTCGGGCGGCCTCGCCGTGCTCGGACGCCGCTTAGGGCGACAGGGGAGACCCGACGACGTCGAACCGGAATCCACCGAATTCGCCCGAGAGCAGGGGTCGTGCCTCGCCGATCTGCGCCTGCACCTCCGGAAGGGCCAGCGACGCACGGTGCGCCTCCGCACTCTCCCACAGCTCCATCACGAAGACCGTGTCGGGTTGGCTGTCATCGATCCCCACCTCGTAGGCCAAACAGCCGATGTCGCCGAGGCCGCTGCTGGGTCGGGTCAGCAGAGCGATCAGCTCATCGCGTCTGCCGGGCAGCGCACCCAGTGTTCCCACGTTCACGAAGGTCATGGCGGGGACGATACCGGCGACCACCCCCACGGGCCCCGACACGACCGGGGGTCCTCAGCTTCCCGCCGCCACCGCCCTGCGGATCAGTCCGCGGATCTTCGTCTCCGCCGCCTCGGTCATCTCGAGCAGGGCGAAGGAGACGGCCCACATCTCGCCGTCGTCGATCATCGCGTCCTCGGCGAAGTTCACGGTGCCGTAGCGGGTGTCGAACTTCGACGCCGGCTGGTAGAAGAGGATGTTCTTGCCGTCCTTGGCGTAGGTCGGGAAGCCGTACCAGGTCTTCGGGTCGAGGTCGGGCGCCTCCTCGCTCACCATGACGTGCAGGCGTTCGGCGATGACACGGTCGCCCTCGGGCAGCTCGGCGATGGCGGCGAGGCACGCCTCGAGCTCCTTCGCCTTCTTCGCGGCGCCCTTCACGCCCTTCATCGATCGCAGCTCCTCGGCGCGCTGCTGCATCGCCGCGCGCTCGGTGTCGCTAAACCCCGACTTCGTCTGAGACTTCTCCGGCGCCATCTCAGGCACCCCCCTTCTGCTGCAGGCGGATCAGATTGCCCGCCGGGTCGCGGAACGCCGCATCGCGGACGCCGTAATCCTGCTCGATCGGTTCTTGGACGATATCGGCGCCGGCCGCCTCGATGCGTTCGAAGGCCGCGTCGAGGTCGTCCGTCGCGAGATTCACCCCGAAGTAGCTCCCCTTGGCGATGAGGCCGAGCAGCATGTCGCGCTCGTCGTCGGAGATGTCGGTGCCGACAGCCGGCGGATGCAGCACGATGGCGGTGTCGGGCTGGCCGGCGGGTCCGACGGTGATCCAGCGCATGTCCTCGTAGCCGACATCCATCCGGACCTCGAAGCCGAGCACGTCGCGGTAGAAGATCAGGGATGCCTCGGGGTCGGTGTGCGGCAGGAAGCTCGAGTGAATCGTGATGTCCATGGCTTCACGCTAGGCCTGCCGTCACCGGCCCGCTTCTCGATTCCTGATCGGTCTGGTCACCTGTCGGGCGATGCAGGGGAGCATGCCGGGGCGGAACGGGGCGCCGCGCTCGCGGTAGACGCTCGGCGGAACGCCGACCAGCTCGGCGAAGCGGGTGCTGAAGGTGCCGAGAGACTGGCATCCGACCTCGAAGCAGACCTCGGTGACCGTCAGGTCGCCGCGGCGCAGGAGCGCCATCGCCCGTTCGATGCGCCGCGTCATGAGGTAGGCGTAGGGCGACTCGCCGTAGGCGCGGACGAACTGCCGGCTGAGGTGCCCTGCCGACATGTGCACGCCGCGCGCGAGCGAGGCGACGTCGAGCGGCTGAGCGTAGTCGCGGTCGATCCGATCACGCACCCGTCGCATCAGGACGAGTGTGTCGAGGTCGGGTGGCTTCCCCACGCCCCGATCATGCCACGCGGGGTTCACCGCGCCTACGCTGGCCGTAGACCCGATGAAGGAGCCTCATGAGCGCGAATGCCATGCCGAGCCGGCACCCGACACCTCAGCGGGGGACGTGGATGCCGACGAGCCGCTCGGATTCGTCCCAGAGGCGGCGGGCGTCATCGAGGCTTCGCAGCGGTTCCCACAGCTCGGTCTTCGTCGGTGCCCCGCCGATGAGGCGCTTCGGCCCGAAGAACTCGTCGCCCTGGGACTCGGGCCCGGTTGCGGCGAGAAGCGCCGGGAGCGCTGCGCTCTCGGGCGTCCCGGTCACCCCGATCCGGGCGAGGAGACCGATCACGCGGCGCTCGGGCGTCACGCGGGCCCGGCCCATCCCGGGCTGGGCGGCGAGCAGGTTGGTCGGCGAGACGCCGGGGTGCGAGAGGTTGCTGCTGATCCCCCACCCGCCGGTGCGGCTGCGCGCGTCCAGCTCGCGGGCGAAGAGGCCGACGGCGATCTTCGACGCGACGTAGGCGCGCATCGCGTCGTAGTGGTGCTCGGAGTTCAGGTCGCTCCACGCGATCTCACCGCTGCGCGCGGCGATGCTCGTCTGGTGGGTGACGCGGGCTGCGCCGGCTCGAAGCAACGGGAGGAGTCCGAGGGTCAGGGCGAAGTGCCCGAGGTGGTTCGTGCCCCACTGCAGCTCGAAACCGTCGGCCGTCACCTGACGGGTCGGCGGGCGCATGACACCGGCGTTGTTGATGAGGAAGTGGATCGGGCTGCCCTCGTCGCCCAGCTGTGCGGCGAGCGCGGAGACCGACGCCAGAGACGAGAGGTCCAGGGAGCGCGTGCTCACGGTCGCGCCCGGGACGGCCGAGCGGATGCGGCTGACCGCCGCGTTTCCCTTCGCGGCCGAACGCACCGGCAGGATGACCTCGGCACCGGCGTCGGCGAGACGCCGCGCGATGATGACGCCGATGCCGTCGCTGGCGCCTGTGACGACGGCGAGCTTTCCGGTGAGGTCGGGGATCGAGAAGTTCTGCGTGCGTGTCATGTCTTCGGCCCTTCGTTCCGTGGCCTCGTCCGAGGTCGTGAACCCATGATCGATCGGCCGCGCCGCGGCATCCAGGACCCGGCGATCAGCGGCTGAGCGGTCCACCCCTGCCGGATCCGGGGCCTCAGGTGGTGAACGCTTCGCTGCCCAGGACGGCCAGCAGTTGCAGCTTCTCGTGGGATTCGGTGCCGGGCTCGGCGGTGTAGACGAGCAGGCGGTGGGACTGATCGGGATCCAGGAGCGTCTGGCACGCCAACTCGAGGTGTCCCACCGACGGGTGGTGGAAGCGCTTGACCTCGGTCGGACGGGCGCCGACCTCGTGGGTGTCCCAGACCTCTCGGAAGAGGTCATTGTCCTGTAGCAGCGAGACCATCGCGGCCGCCCGCGACTGCGGGCCTCGGCGAGCGACCAGTTCACGCAGCCCCGAGGCGTACACCCGCGACAGGTGGCGCTGCTCGTCGGGGGAGTAGGCGGCCCGCGCGGCCGGAGCGGTGAACCAGCGGTACCCGATGCTTCGCGCGGGGCCGGTGCGCCCTGTGGCGTCGCCGAGCAGCGCGACGCCGAGGGGTGTCTGTCGAAGGGTTTCGCCGAGCTCGGTGACGATCTCGGCCGGGGTGTCGGTCAGGCGGTCGAGGATGCGCAGGAGCCCGGGACTGATGTGCTCGCTGGTGGTGTCGCGCAGGGGTGGTTGGTGGCCGGCGAGTCGGAACAGGTGATCGCGCTCGTCGAGCGTGAGGTGCAGGCCCTGGGCGATCGCGGCGATCATGTGCTCGGACGGGTGGGGGCCGGTGGCGCGTTCGAGCCGCGCGTAGTAGTCGGTCGACATGTGGCAGAGCGCGGCGACCTCCTCGCGCCGCAGGCCCTCTGTGCGCCGGCGGGGTCCGCGCGTGAGCCCGACGTCCTCGGGTTGCAGCGCTTCACGTCGTCGGCGGAGGAACTCCGCCAGCCCGTCCCGATCGATCACCGATCACCCCTTCCGACCGCCCCTTTCTACGCGAGAGTCCGCATCGTAGCCAGGACCTGTCAGTCCGCCCCTCTCTCGTTCCCGGGCAGCGACATCCACATTTCCGCCCACTGCGGCGCCGTCAGATCGCGCGGAAGCATCCGGTGCGCCACGCCCGCGCGCGCGAGCGCGTTCCGCGCGAGCCGCCGGTCGATCCTCGCGGCGCCGGCGACGATGTGGTCGAGGCTGCGCCCCCGGCCGGAGAACACCGCCGCCACGAACCGCTCGTAGCTCCGACGTGCTCGGGCAGGGAGCAACGGGTCGTCACGGCGAGTGATCGTGAGGATGCCGCCGTCCACGCTCGGCGCCGGGGTGAAACCCGACCGGGGGATTCTGCCGTGGAGCCCGAAGGAGAACCACGGGCCACTCTGCGCGGTCATCATGGTCTGCCCGCCGACGCCCGCCCGTTTCCGTGCCACCTCCCACTGGGTCACGAGCACGGCATCTCGCCAGTGCCGCTCGCCGAGCAGGCGTCGCAGGATCGGGGTGGTCAGGTGGAAGGGGATGTTGCCGACGATGACGGGGTCTGTGAGCGGATGCCGCAGGGCGTCGGCGTGACGGACGGAGACGCTCGGCAGGGACCGCGCGAGACCGCGTGCCCGGTGCTCGTCGATGTCGATGGCGGTGACCCGTCGACCGGTGGCTGCGAGCCGCCGTGTCAGGGCGCCGTCGCCGGCGCCGATCTCGAGGATGGGGCCTTGCGTCCTGCGAACGAGGGCGTCGATCCGGTCGATCGACGGCGTGTGGGTGAGGAAGTTCTGGCCGAGCTCATGGCGGCCGCCGTGGAGAGAACGAGGCATGGGCGTGCTCCGATGAAGAGGGGAGCACCCGGTGCGGGACGCGGAGAAGTGGAGAGAGCCCGAGCGTCCGTCCGAGTGCAGGAGGACTCGGAGGAGACGGCGCGATGCGACGGGAGCGGCGCGCCGTCAGGCGCGGCGGTCGCGGACCAGTGCGGTGAGCGCCATCACGGGCGCCACGTTTATCGTTCCCACGCGTCGACGGTAGCAGAGGGTGTCACTCGGGAGCGGCGCCGGTGACGATCTCGTCGGCGTGCTCGCCGATCCACGCCATGAGCGGCATCATCCGGGCCATCAGTTCTTCGCCGCGAGGAGTGAGGGAGTACTCCACGCGCGGAGGCACCTCGGGGTAGGACACCCGCAGCACGAGGCCGTCGCGTTCCAGCGTGCGCAGGGTCGAGGCGAGCATCTTCTCGCTGATGCCCTCGACGGTGCGGCGCAGCTGTGCCCACCGGGTCGTGCCGTCGGTGAGAGCGAGGAGGACGAGGACCCCCCACTTGCTCATCACGTGGTCCAGGACGACCCGGCTCGGACATGCCGCTTCGAACGCGCCCGGCGCGCGCTTCCGGATCTCCGCAAGACTTACGTCCACGTGGGTACCTTACCTGAAAGTGGGTACCCATCGAGGGGAATGCGAGCTCGGCCCGGGGTCTTCTCTCCCGTGTCGGCACAGCGCGTGCCGGTATCGAAAGGAACTCCCATGACCATCCTCGTCACCGCCGCGGGCGGACAGTTCGGCCACCTCGTCATCGACGCCCTCCTTCGCCGGGGTGTCGCGCCGGAGGAGATCGTCGCTGGTGCCCGCACCGTTTCGAAGGCCGACGACCTGGCGGCCCAGGGCGTCCGCGTCGTCCCCTTCGACTACGACACCCCCGAGAGCCTTGTTGCGGCGCTCGATGGTGTCGACACTCTCCTGCTGGTGTCGGGGTCGGAGCCCGGTGCGCGCCTGGCCGGTCACCGCAACGTGATCGCCGCCGCGAAGGAGGGCGGCGTGGGAAGGCTCGTTTACACGAGCCTGGCGCAGGCCGACACCAGCACGCTCGTCCTCGCCCCCGATCACGCAGCCACCGAGGAGGCGATCGCAGAATCCGGCATCCCGTCGACCATTCTTCGGAACAACTGGTACATCGAGAACTACCTCCCCAATGTCAGCCGAGCGGCAGAGACCGGCGTCATCGCCTCATCGGTCGGCGACGCCCGCGTCGCCGCGGCGGCTCGCGCCGACTACGCCGAGGCGGCAGCGGTCGTGGTGACCGAGGAGGGGCATGAGGGTCGCGTGTATGAACTGACCGGTGACAGGGCGTTCACCTATGCCGAGCTGGCCGCCGCAGCCTCGCAGGTGGTGGGGCGTGACGTCGCCTTCGTGTCGATGGACCGCGAGGCGTTCGAGAAGGCGATGACCGAAGCGGGACTCGACGCCGGCACCGCCGGGTTCGTCGGCGAGCTGGAGGCGGGGATCGCGCGGGGAGACCTCGCGCAGGTCGACCCGACCCTTGCTCGTCTGCTAGGCCGTCCGACGACGGGGCTCGTGGAGGCGCTGCGCGCGGCTCTCCCCACCCGCGCCTGATCCTCCGCCCCGCGAGGGTGCACTCCCCACCCGCGAGGGTGCACTCTCGCGGTGGGGAGGTGGGGACCCGGGGGCGCGGGAGGGCGGGGATGCGCCCGCTCAGCGCTGCGCGAAGCGCAGCCCCGCCGCGTCGAGCGCGCCATCGAGCGCGCGAAGCGCCGCTGGGCCGACGCCGTGCAGCGCGGCGACCTCGTCCCGGGGCCGGCCCGCGACATCCGCGAGTGTCTGGAGGCCGGCCGCGTTCAGAGCGCGCAACGCGGGCCGCGAAAGCCCCGGTGGAAGATCACCGTGAGCCGCCGACGACACCTCCTCAATCCCGGTGGCCGGACCCGGCGCCGTATCGAGCGGCGATCTCACTCGGGTCGATCCAGCGGGAGTAGGTCGGCTCCTGCGGCCAGCCGTCGGGGGAGTCCTGCCAATCCTCCTGTCGCCCCCAGGGCAGGAGGTCGACGAGCGCGAAGGTGTGACTGAGCTGCTCCGTGCCTCGCCCGTTGGTGTGCCACGTGCGATACACCGTGTCGCCGTCGCGGAGGAACACGTTCACCGCGAACCCGCCGCCGGCGGGCGCATCCATGTCGGCCCCGAAGGGGCTGTTCGCCGTGGAGTACCAGTCCATCCGATTGCCGACCTTCTCCCGGTAGGCCAGAGCTTCGTCGATCGCGCCCTGGGTGACGATGACGAACTGCGCGTCGTAATGGTCGAGGAACCCCATTCGCGTGAACTGGGAGGTGAACGACGTGCAGCCGCCGCATTGCCACTCGGCCCCCGGGTGCCACATGTGGTGGTACGTGATCAGCTGAGACCGGCCCGCGAAGATGTCGACGAGGCGGACAGGCCCGGCGGGCCCCTCGAGAACGTAGTCGGGCAGCTCCACCATCGGCAGTCGTCGGCGCTGCGCGGCGATCGCGTCCAGCTCGCGGGTGGCGGCCTTCTCCCGCACGCGCAGGGCGGCGAGCTCGCGCCGCCACTCGTCCTCGCTGACGACGGGCGGAAGAGCGGAAGTCACGGCGCTCACGGGGTGTTCCTTTCCTTGTGGGTCGGATGCGACGGTTCAGCGCACCGCCGAGCGCAGGTCTTCGCCGGCTTCGCCGAGGGCCGCCGCCCGCTCCGCGTCCGTCGCGGCCGACTCGGCCGAGAGCGGCGCCGGCGCGGCGGCGTACGCGCGCGACAGTCGTCGGTACGGCGCGGAGAAGAACGCCAGCAGCACGACGACCAGCAGGATGGCGCTCGCGGCGACGAAGACCAGCGCGATGCCGCGCGCTTCGCCCGGCCCGAGCAGCCACCCGAGCGATGATCGGCCCGCCTCGGAGTCCATGAACGGGATGAGCCAGAACTGCGCGAGCGGTCCGACGATGAATGCCGATACGGGCGCGGCGGCCGACTCGACGCTCGCGGCGAAACCGAAGACACGCCCCTGCGTCTCGTAGGGCACGACCCGCTGGATGATGGTCTGCTCGGAGGCCTCGGCGATCGGCATGAGGCACATGAAGACCAGCAGCCCCAGGGCGTACAGCCACCACCACTCGCGGATCGCGAACGTCATGCCGAGGATCGCGATGGCGACGTTGACGAGCAGGAGGGTGCGCACCGGATTCCTGCCGAGGCCGAACTTCGCCACGAGGCCGCCCCCGATGATGAAGCCGAAGCTCGTGATGCCGAGGATGATGCCCCACACCTCCACGGAGAACAGCTCAAGGCCGTACGGGTCCATGAGCGCCATGAACACGCCGCCGACGAGGTTGTTGAAGGTGGTGAACAGGATGAGGGCGAGGAGCCCGGGAACGACGATCACCGCCGGGATGACACCCCGGAACCCGGTCTGCGGAACCACGCCCTCCACGTGCACGACGCCTCGCTCGGGGATCGGCACGAAGAGGAGGTGGGTGAGGGCCACGGCGGTCGCCGCGATCGCGATCACCACCGTCCACCCCATTCCGAGCAGGCCGACCGACAGGCCCGAGAACACGCTCGTGACCATGAACGCGATTCCGTGGACGGCGCCGACGAGTCCGTTGGCGCGATCGCGCCGGTCGCCCGGGATCAGGAGGGTGACGGTGGTCGACAGCGCGATGTTGCGGAGGTTCTCCACCACTCCGCCGATGAGGATGACGCCGGCGAACAGCCAGAACCAGGGCCCGCCCCAGTCGACGAGCACGCTCTCGGGGAAGGACAGGTACAGCGCGCCGGCGAGCAGGTAGGTCACGAGCGTCACGGTGCTCGAGAGCAGCATGACCGCCTTCTTCTTCATGCGGTCCACGAGCACGCCGAACACCACGCCGAGGAGGGCGACGAGCAGCATGTACGACCCGCCGATGATCGAGGTCGCGAGCACCGACCCCGTCTCGAGATACGCCCAGAACGTCAGCGCCCACCACAGATAGCTCGATGTGACATTCGCGACGGCGGTGTTGACGAGCACCTGGTAGAACGCGCGGATCGTTCGAGGGCTCGGTGCGTACGCCGCGGCATCGGTCGTCTGCGCGCTCATCGTCCTCGTTCCCGTCGTGCTTGTTCCGTCGATCTTGGGCCGACCGTTCCCGGTGCTGCGGTAGACTAATGTTCACACCGTGAACATCGGTGGTGGCGCCAATCTACACACCCTGGGCGGAGGAGGCAATGGCCGCTTCCGCACGCACGTATCATCACGGCGACCTCCGACACGCGCTGGTGCAGGAGGGTCTCGCCCGCGCGCGGGAGGGCGGTCCGGGCGCGGTCTCGCTCCGTGAGATCACGCGGGCGGTCGGTGTCTCTCCGAACGCCGCGTATCGTCACTTCGCCGACCGCGACACGCTCGTGCGTGCCGTGGCGGGCCACGCGCAGCGCCTGCTGGCGGAGGCGATCGCCGCGCGGGTCGCCGACACACCGTCCGCGCTCGGCCGCGCCGCGGCATCCATCGAGCGACTGCGTCGCGTGGGCCTGGCCTACATCGCTTTCGCCGTCGACGAGCGCGGCTGGTTTGAAACCGCCTTTTTCACGCAGGACACCCGCGCCAGCGAGGGCATCGTCACCCTCGATGACGAGATCGTCGCGCCCTTCCGACTGCTGATGGACGTGCTCGATGAGATGGTGGATGCCGGTGCGCTCGCCCCCGAGCGGCGGAGCCTCGCCGAGTGGCCGTGCTGGTCCGCCGTCCACGGCTTCGCCGACATCGCCGTCCACGGTCCGGTGCGCTGGCAGTCGCGCGAGGTCATCGACGCCCTTGCGGCCAGCGTCGTCGACGCGGCCATCGTGGGTGTGCGCGGCACCACCGACCCCGCCGACGGAGCATAGGCGAAGATGCGCGTGGCGTCACCCCGGTGCACGGCCCCTGCGATCCGCGGTGTACTCGGGTGTCACCACCGAGGAGAAGAGGATCACGATGAGCGGATTCAGCGAGACCACCCCCGACCGCGATGACGCACCCGGCCTCGAGGTGGTCGGCGAGACGAGCCCCGGTGTCGCCGACACCACCGTGGGGGGAGAGGACGACCTTGCGCAGCTCGAGTTCGAGGGGCGGCTGCCCGACGCCGACACCGTCGCCGCCGGCGCACCCGAAGAGGCCTATCCCGATGAGGTGCTTCAGCCCGAGACCCAGGGTGAAGACCCTGTCGCCGCCGAGCTCGGCGACGAGGGACAGGGCGATCTCGCACCCGAGGACCTCTGACTGCGCCGCCTGAAGAGGCGGAAGTCAAGAGCGGGAGGGGATGCCGCGCCGCGGCCAGAATGGGGACATGATCTCCATCCCCACCGTGACCCTCAACGACGGCGTGTACTTCCCCCAGGTGGGACTCGGCACCTACAACCTGCGCGGAGCCGCGGGATCGGACGCGATCGTCGCCGCCCTCGACACCGGCTACCGCCTCCTGGACTCCGCGGTCAACTACGAGAACGAGCGCGAGGTCGGCGAGGCCGTGCGGCGGTCATCCGTGCCGCGTGACGAGATCCTCGTCACCTCCAAGATCCCCGGTCGCGAGCACGGCCGCAGGGAGGCGGTGCAGAGCATCCGGGACTCTCTGGACCGCCTCGGTCTCGAGCGCATCGACCTTCACCTCATCCACTGGCCCAATCCGAGCGTCGGGAAGTACGTCGACACGTGGCGGGGCATGATCGAGGCGCGGGAGGAGGGTCTCGTCCGCTCGATCGGAGTGTCGAACTTCACCGAGGAGATGCTCACCGAACTCGTGGAGGCGACCGACGTGATCCCGGCGGTCAACCAGGTCGAGCTGCATCCCTACTTCCCCCAGGCGAAGCTTCGCGCCTTCCACGCCGAGCTCGGCATCCGCACCGAAAGCTGGAGCCCGCTCGCGCGCCGCAGCGAGCTGCTCACCGAACGGGTGATCGTGCGCCTGGCAGAGGCTCACGGCAAGACGCCGACGCAGATCGTTCTGCGGTGGCACGTCCAGCTCGACAGCACGGCCATTCCGAAGTCGGCCGACCCCGAGCGCCAGCGCGAGAACGCCGACCTGTTCGACTTCTCCTTGAGCGCCGACGAGGTCGCCGAGATCAGCGGGCTCGAGCGGGGCCGGCTCTGGGACGGCGACCCGCTCACTCACGAAGAGATGTGAGCCACTCCGCATAGGTCTGATACCCGCGTCGGGGCTCGCCGACGGGGAGTCCGAGACCATCGCGCAGGGCCTTCATCTGCTTTCCCGGCAGGCTCACGGACGGCGTCCACACCCGCTCGCCGCGCGTTCGGGCGTAGTCGGCGACCATGCGATCCAGCGCCTCCTCGAGCGGGCCGGCGATCTCCTGCGCCCGCCCTCGGGGGGCGCCGACGGCGACCTCCGCGAGGTAGCCGCCGACCTCGGCCGCGGCGACCGGCTGCAGACGTGCCCGCGGCGCGAGGTGTATCGGGCCGATGGCGGCCTGCCGAAAGATCTGCGCCGCGAACTCGTGGAACTGGGTCGCGCGGACGATGCTCCAGGGCACCTCCCCCGCGGCGATCAGGCGCTCCTGCGTCACCTTGCCGGCGTAGTAGTCGTGGGGCATCCGATCCACCCCGACGATCGAGAGGATCACCAGGTGCGACACCGCGGCGCGCTCGGCCGCGGCGAGGAGGCGCCGGGTGCCGCCCTCGAAGAACGCCACCGATGCCCTGGCCGACAGGGTCGAGAGGTTCGTGGTGTCCACCACCGCATCGACCCCGGCGAGGGCCTCATCCAGTCCGTCGCCGGTGGTGACATCCACCCCGCTCGCCCGACTGAGCGCGACGGCGTCGTGCCCCTTCTCGCGCAGAGCACGCACGGTGTGCGCGCCCACGGTTCCCGTTCCTCCGACGACGGCGACCAGCATCGGCACCCCTCTCCTCGTCCACAGCATGCCGCACCCCACAGGCCGCGTCCGCGAGGCGCTCGGTTAGCGTGGGGGGATGCCCACCCCCTTTGATGTCCTCGACGACTTCATCGCCCTTCCTCGCGTGGAGGGGCTCGCCCTCTCGCCCGACGGCACGACCGCCGTTCTCACGGTGGCGGCGCTGAAGAAGGATGCCACGGGGTACGAGCGCTCGCTCTGGGCGGTGCCGACCCGCGGAGACGGTGCTCCCCGGCGCCTCACCCGGTCGGCGAAGGGCGAGAGCGGGGCGGCGTTCACGCCGCAGGGCGACATCCTTTTCGTCTCGGCGCGCGATGACATCGAATCGGATGTCGACGACGAACCTGGCCAGCTCTGGCTGCTCCCCGCGCGCGGTGGCGAGGCCCGCCCGGTCACTCGGCTCGCCGGCGGCGTGAGCGGCATCGCTGCGACGGCGGAGCAGGCCGGCCGCGTCATCGTCTCGGCACCGCTTCTCCGATCGGCCGCGTCGATCGAGGACGACGCGGCCCGGCGCGCGGAGCGGACGAAGAAGAAGGTCTCCGCCATCCTGCACGACACGTATCCGGTGCGCTTCTGGGACCACGATCTGGGTCCCGCTGAGCCGCACCTTCTCGACATCGACCTCACCGGTCTCGCCGACACCCTCGCCGCGGCCGTGGAAGACACCGCGATCGAGGAAGCCGAGGCCGCCGCCGACGCGGCGGGGGAAGCGGCGCCGGCCCCGTACCCGGCGACCCTGCCCCGGCCCGTCGATCTCATGCCCGCCCCCGGTCGCGCTCTCCGCCACGCCTCGGCCGCCCTGAGCCCCGACGGGGCCACCCTCGTGGTCTCGCTCGACCGCCCCGAGTCACGCGGCGGTCGCCGCATCCTGGTGCGCATCGACACGTCGACCGGGAGCTCCACTGTCCTCCGCGACGAGGACGGATACGACATCGAAATGCCCGCGTTCAGCCACGACGGCACGCGCATCGCCTACGTCCGTACGGCGATCCGCACCCCGGAAGGCCCGACACCCGAAGAGCTCTGGGTCTCGCGGGTCGACGGGGCCGATGCTCGGCGGGTCGCTGCGGGCTGGGACCGCTGGCCCTCATCGATCGCCTTCGCCGCAGCGGATGACGCGCTCATCGTCACTGCCGACGACAACGGAAGGGGCCCGATCTTCCGGGTATCCCTCGACGCCCGCGAGGAGGACGAGACGGGTGTCACACCGATCGTCTCGGACGACTTCACCTACTCCCACGTCCGCGTCGACCGTTCCGGCGGCGGATTCGTCGCACTGCGGTCGTCGTGGCTCGTGCCGCCGCACCCGGCGAGGATCGACGCCTCCGGTGAGGTGACCGCCCTGGCGACCCCCGCACCCGCGCCCGCTCATCCGGCACGGATCACCGAAGTCGAGGCGACCGCCGACGACGGGGCGCGTGTGCGCTCCTGGCTTGTCCTTCCCGAGGGCGCGTCGCCGGACGCCCCCGCTCCACTCCTGCTGTGGATCCACGGTGGGCCGTTGAACAGCTGGAACGCGTGGAGCTGGCGGTGGGCTCCGCTGGTGGCAGCGGCGCGCGGTTATGCCGTGCTGCTTCCCGACCCGGCGCTGTCCACCGGCTACGGACTGGACTTCATCGCCCGCGGCTGGAACAGCTGGGGCGGGAAGCCCTACACCGACCTCATGGCGATCACCGACGCCGCCGTCGCCCGTGACGACGTCGACGCGTCGCGCACCGCGGCCATGGGCGGATCGTTCGGCGGGTACATGGCGAACTGGGTCACCGGGCACACCG
This sequence comes from Microbacterium kunmingense, assembly GCF_023155745.1. Lineage (GTDB taxonomy): Bacteria > Actinomycetota > Actinomycetes > Actinomycetales > Microbacteriaceae > Microbacterium > Microbacterium kunmingense. Next base: position 101,269 of record NZ_JAKNUS010000008.1, on the reverse strand, counting down.
ACCGGTTCCGCGCGATCGTCACCCACGCGAGCCTGTGGGCCCTGGACCAGTTCGCCGGCACGACCGACAGCTCCGACTACTGGCAGCGCATCTTCACACCCGAGGCGATGATCGAGCACTCCCCGCACCGCTTCGTCGCCGACATCCGCACACCGGTGCTCGTCGTTCACGGCGACAAGGACTACCGGGTGCCGATCGGCGAGGGCCTCCGGCTCTGGTCGGATCTCGCCGAGCACCACGCCGACCCCGACGGGCGCATGCCGCACCGCTTCCTGTACTTCCCCGACGAGAACCACTGGGTCCTGAAGCCCCAGCACGCCGTGGTCTGGTACGAGACGGTGTTCGCGTTCCTCGCCGAGCACGTCCTGGGCGAAGACTCCGCACCCCCGGCCGTCCTCGGCTGACGATGGGGCCCGGTCGCGCTCGACCTTCGATGCTGCCCGGAGCAGCCGCCTACAGGCGGGCGCCGTCGTCGTCGGGGTCGTTCAGCCCGACCTTCTGACCGCGCCACGACTCGTAGGCGATGAGCCAGCCGATCGACACAGCCGCCGCGACGGCGAGCCCGAGACCGACGGAGCCCCAGATCAGTCCGAACAGCGCCCCGCCGGCGAAGATGAGAATGCTGCCGATCACCCAGTTGGTGCGGCCGCGGGGCCAGCCGGTGCGAGAAGCCATGCGCTCAGCCTACGGCGGTCGAACAGGGACGGGAGGGCGTGCGACGCCTGAGCGTCCACCTCTGAGCGTCGGCCCCGAGCGTCCGCACTCGAGCGTCGTCCGCGACCGACATCGGCGGCCGACGATCACTCCTCGTCAGGCCCCCGCGAGAGCATCCAATCGATGCCGAAGCGGTCGGTGAGCATCCCGAACCGTCCGCCCCACGGCGGAGTCTCGAACGGGGCCGTCACGGTGCCGCCGTCGGCGAGCGCGTCCCAGTATCCCTACAGCTGCGCCTCGTCGCTGCCGCTCACAGACACCGCGATCCCGGCGGGCTCGCGGTACGGCATGCTGGTCGGGGTGTCGGAGGCCATGAGGACCAGACCGTCCGGTGTGCGCAACTGGGAGTGCATGACCAGGTCGGACTCGGCCGGGTCCTGGGTCATCCCCTCCCACTGGCCGAACGTGTCGATCGACAGGTCGCCCCCGAAGACCCCGTGGTAGAACTCGATCGCCTCCCGGGCGTTGCCGCGGAACTGCAGGTACGGGTTGAGTGTGGTCATCGCTGATCCTCCGTAGGGTTCGCAGCCCCAGACCCCCGGAGTCGCCCGATGCCAGTGTGCCCATCCCCTCCGACATCGCGCCCTCACCGGTCGCGGTGGTCTTCGGGGTGCACCCGCGGGCCGCGCCGCGGCTCGTGCACCCCGCTCAAGCCGATGAGGCGGATGACCCGCTGGCGGTGGCCCTTCCAGGGCGCGAGCAGTTCCAGCATCCCCTCGTCGTCCGCCCGCGTGCCGGTGAGGGCGAAACCGACCTCGTGGGCGACGTGATAGTCGCCCACGCTCACGGCGTCCGGGTCTCCGAAGGCGCGGATGCGCGTCTCGGCAGCGGTCCAGACACCCACCCCGGGCAGACTCGTGAGCACGCGATCGCGCTCATCGCCGGTGGCCGCGGCGTGGGTGGCCCGTTCGATGCGCGTCCCCCGCTGCGCGGCGGCGACGAGGGTCCGGGCCTGCGGAGGTTCGAGTCCGGCGCGATGCCACGCCCAGGACGGCACGTGTCGCCAGCCGTCGACCGAGGGCGGCGCGTACATCGGCGCCGGGGTGGGACCGGGAGCGCGCTCGCCGAAGCCCCGGACGATCCGCCGCCAGGCGGCGAAGGCCTGCTTGCCGGTGACCTTCTGCTCGATGATCGCGCCCGCGAGCGCATCGAAGACCAGGTCGGTGCGGCCGAGGCGGAGTCCCGGGTTCCGCCGATGCGTCTCGGCGATGAGCGGGTGCAGTGACGCGTCGAACCCCTCGAGGTCGTCGTCCCTGCCGCAGAGCGCCGGCAGCTGCGCGATCGCCCACTCCGCTCCCGGTCCCCATGCGGCCCCGCGCACCGCACCGCCGGCGACCTCGCGGATCGCGATCGTCGCCACGCCCTCGGGTGTGCGACATGCGCGCCAGATGACCGGCTGGCCGTCGATATGGGTCGGGTCGCCGTAGCCGCGGCGCTGGAACAGCAGCACGCGGCGGAGGTCGAGCGGATGGCGCGGGCGATACTCGGTCTCCCGCGGCGGACCGCTCGGCACGCCGCCGGCAGCCGCCCGCGCGTCGCCAGGAAATCGCATGCCCGATCGCCGCGGAAGCCGGGGTGGAACGGGCGAGGTCACCCCTTCACGCTACGCGCGTCCACCGACATCCGTCGCCGTGTCCGGGAGGGGTCCGACGTCGCTTATGCTCGCCCGAGGAAAGGAAGGTGTCAGTGATCACTCCCGTCGTACCCGCAGTGAGAATCGTCATCCCCTGGCGTCCGGCGCCGTCGCGTCTGGACGCCTTCGACCGGGTCGTCGCCTGGTATCAGCAGAACCTCCCCGGGGTGCCGATCCTCACCGTCGACACCGGCGATGATCCGTTCGTGCTGGCGGCGTGCCGCAACGCCGCGATGCGGGATGCCGCGGTCGACGAGGTGGTCGTCATCGGCGACGCCGACACCATCCCCGAGCGTGAGCCCCTGCTCGCCGCGATCCGTGCGGCGGCGACGAGCAACCTGGTGCATCTGCCCTATGACGAGTACCGCTGGCTCGGCCGCACCGGGTCGGCGGACCACGCCGCGGGCACGGCCCTCGAACACTGCACCGTCGAGCAGCTCGTCGACGGGGCCTGCTCGGGCATCTACGTGGCGACACCTCGCACGTGGGCGGCGCACGGCGGTCAGGACGAGGGCTTCCGCGGCTGGGGCTTCGAGGATGCCGCGTGGTACCTCGCGCACACGACGCTCCTGGGCGCGCCGCCGCGCCGCCACCGCGGCCGGGTCTATGCGCTGCACCACGTCGGTGAGGCCCGCGCCGGCTCCGCGTATGACGCCAATGCCGCGCGCATGGAACGCTACCGCGACGCGGCGGGCGATCCCGAGCGAATGGCCGCGCTGGTGTTCGGCTACGAGGATCTGGATGCCGCGGTGCTCGCCGAACTGGACGGCGAACCCGGCCCTGTGCCTGACGCTGTCAGCTGAACACCGCGCCACCAGCGGAATCAGCCGGCGTTGGGCGCAAGGGTCGCGTAGGCGATCCGCGGTCCCGGGTGCGTGCGCTGCGCCTCCGCGATGCGGCGGAGGAGCGCCCGACCCGCGAACGCCGGATCGGCGACCTCGCGCAGCGCCTCCGCGAGCCCGTCCACGTCGTCGCGATTGGGATCGAGCGCGCGGCCGACGCCGGAGCGCTCGATGGCCGCCGCGCCGGCGAACTGGTCGGTCGAGAACGGCAGCACCACGAGCGGCACGCCCTGACCGACCGCCTCGGTGACGGAGTTGTTCCCGCCGTGGGTGACGGCCGCCGCGGCGGAGCCGAGCAGGCGGACCTGGGGAAGGTAGTCGGCGACGAGCCATCCCTCCGGCAGGTCGCCGAGGGCTGAGGCGGGCGTGGTGCCGGTCGCGATCGCGGCGCGAAGACCCGCCGCGCGAAGGGCGTCGGCGACGCGTGCGAGCACGTCGTCGCGCACCGACAGGAAGCTTCCGAGACTGACGTACACGAAGGGCTCGCCGCGCGCGATCCACGCGTCGACACCGGCGTCAGCCGGCTCCTCGCGGGGTGTAGACCCGAGGAAGCGGTGGGGCGGCAGCATCCGGCCATCGCCGGCGGCGAGCTCGGCGGGGTAGTTGAACAGCACCGTGTCGCCGTGAACCATGAAGGCGTCGTCGACGGTCACGGCATCGGCGTCGAGGGTAGCGGCCGTGGTGTTCCACTGATCGGTGAAGCGGCGCGCGACCTCGTCGCAGAGCGCTCGCAGGTCGACGAGTTCGTCGGCGCGCGGCTGCAGTGCCGCCGGCCATGCCGGCGGGTAGCCGTACACCTCGCCGGGCACCGGGAGGGCGCTCGGGTGGCCGAGCACGACATCGCCGTACGCGATGCCGGCGGTGTGCAGCGCGAGCCGCGCGCTGAAGGCCAGGTGATCCACGAGGATCGCGTCGGGCGCCACCTCGTCGACCACCGCCAGCGTCGCGCGCGCACGGTCCACCGGCTGCCACATGAGGTCGGTCAGTCGCTCACGTGCCTGGTAGGTCAGCGTCGGCACCATGCCCCGCCGGGTGGCGGCGAAGAATCCCTCCAGAGACGCCGCCTCCGCGGCATCCTGTTCGGATGATCGGATGACGCGGGCGTTGGCCCCGCGCCCGAGGGGGAGGTCGACACGGCGATAGCCGAACTCCGCCACGATCGGCGCCGTCGCGGGGCCCGTGGCCACCACGACGTCATCGCCCGCGTCGCGCCACGCCGTCGCGAGGGCGGCGAGGGGGAGGAGGTGCGAGGCGTAGTCGGGACTGATGACGAGGAGCGTCACGTCAGCAGTCCCGCGGTGCGCCGCAGCTCCGCCTCGTGCCGGGCGACGTTCAGGTACATCGGGGTGAGAGTGGCCGCCATTCCCTGGATCGTGAAGCGCTCGGCCACGAGGGTGCGCGACCGTTCGGCCCGGCGCGGGTCGCCGTCGGCGGCGGCGTCGAGCGCCCGGCCGATCGCGGAGACGAGGGCCGCGGGATCGGCGGTGTCGGTGAGGAAGCCGGTGTCGCCGTCATCGACGTAGGTGGCGGGCCCGCCGCTGTCGGGGGCGACCACGACGAGCCCCGTGGCCATCGCCTCGAGGATCGCCAGGCCGAACTCCTCCTTCACGCTCGCGCAGACGTAGGCCCCACCCGGCGCGATGGTGCCGGGGATGCCGAACCGGGCGGCGGCGAGCCAGGCGGCTGCGACGTCGTTCGAGCGGTGCCCCGCGATGACGAGGCCCCGCTCCGCGCGCTCCGGCGCGGGAACCGCGGCGTCGATCAGATCGAGCTGGTGACGCTCATCGCTCGACGGATCGGCGAGATCCCCGCCGACCACGAGCAGGTTCGCACGATCGGCCAGGTCGGAACCCGCCCAGGCGCCGACGAGCGCCGCCATCCCCTTGATCCGGTGCATGCGGCCGACCGTGACGAGCAGCGGGAGCTCCCGGCGGGCGGGGGAGAGACCGTCGATGAGGGCCGCCAATTCGGCGAAGGGGCCCTCGGGTCGGGCGCCGGCGGCCACGGCGACAGCGCGGCTCAGGGCATCGTCGACGATGGCGAGGTCGACGCCTTCGGCGACGACCGTGTGGCGTTCGGGGTGGGAGGTGATGTCGATGCCGATGAGCGCGCGCATGTCGCGCTCGAGCTCGGGACGGGGGAAGAACACCGAGTGCGCTGCCGACGCCGCGAGGCTCTGCACGAGGTGACTGCGGAACCAGAAGTGCTCGGTGCGGTCGACCTCGCCGAAGTCCTCGCGCGACAGTCGTCCCGATCGCTCGAGCGAGGCGATGACACTGTGCGGATCGGGGGCGACGGTGAACACCGTCGGGATCCCGAGTTCCCGTGCCACATCGGCGGCGGCCAGGCTCCCGACATCCGCCATCCTCAGGTGCAGCACGTCGACGCGCCCCGCGGCGCGCAGAAGACGGCGGATGCCACGGCGCACGGTCACGCGCAGATGCCAGGCGGTCGCCGACGACGCCGGGATGCTCGTCAGGGGGACGTGTCCGTAGAGGTGGCCGCGTTCGCCGCCGGCCATCTGCAGGAGGTCGGGGCCCGCCTGGGCGACGGTGCCGCGCGAGAGGGTCAGCACGCGGTCGACCACCGAGCCGTCGGAGATGAGGGCGTCGCCCAGACGCACCAGCAGGGTCGCGATGCCACCGTTGTCACCGGCGCCGGACGCCGAGAGGGCGGGGTCGATGTCGGCGTGGAGGAAGAGCTGCGCGACCGTCAGGCCGCCGTCGCCCCCGGCATCGTCCGCCGTTGTGCGGGTGCGCGGCGGGTCGGCGTCGATGAGAGCGAGCCGAGCGAGATCGCCGATGAGGCCTCCTTCGGCGACGAGGTCTTCGAGGTGGGCGATGACGTCCGCATCCGCGCGCTGCCCGAGCGCGGCGACGGCCGCTTCGCGGACGGCGGGGGGAGCTGTCGTGTCCGAGGCCAGGGTGCACAGCGGTGCGGTCGTGAGCGGATGGCGCACCAGCCCGAGCGTCTCGGCGAGGCGCACGCGTGCCTCGACGCCCACCTCGCCGGTGGCGGCGCTCAGGAGGGCGACGGCGAGGAGCTCGCCGCTGCCGGCCGCCCACTTCTCCAGGGTGTGCTGGGCGAGCATTCCGGTGAACCCGCCGGCGATCACAAGCGAGATGAGCGGCGCGATGGCGGCGGGGCGGGCCGGTCGGCGGCCGAGCGCCCACGCGGCGTGCTCGACGATGAAGCGGCGCTCGTCGTCGAGGAGGGTCACCAGCAGCGCACCCGCGGCTTCGTCGTTCATCTCGGCCAACGCGTGCACGGCGGCGATCGCCGCGATGTCGTCGGAGCCGACGAGCGCTGCGGAGAGGACCCGGAGGGTGCGCACACCGGGATCGCGCCCGGCCTCGAAGGCGACGTCGTCGGCGGCCTGGAGAGCCTGCACGATGGTGGGTGCTTCGGTGATGCGGTCCATCGCCGTCTGGATGCCCATCGCTGCCTCCGATGCGGTCACCGCCCGACCGGCGATCGGACGAGGTGCGGCGACCCGTTCGGAAGTCTACGGTTGTCCGGGTGCCGGAGGACCGGCTTGACGTGAAGGGACCGCGTGTGAACGTACTGACCATCGGCGACATCGGGGTGCTCGGCGGCATCATCCACATCGGTGATGAGGCGATGTTCGAAGCGGCGGCCGACGAACTGTCGGCCCGTGGAGGGCGCGTGGTCGGGGTGTCCTCCGCTCCGGATGAGTCGGCGGCGCGGTACGGCGTCGACGCGGTCGGTCGCCTGGGCTTCGTGGGCCTCGACCGCGAGGCTGCGCGGGAGCGCGCGGCCATGCTGCGCGCGGCGGCCGCGGGGGAGATCCGACTCGCCGAGGGCGATCCCGCGCGCGGGGCGCTCGACGCGCTGGATGACGCTTCCGGCGTGCTCATCGCGGGCGGGGGCAACCTCGCCTCGCGTTGGCCGGTGCACGTCTATGAGCGCACCACCCTCGCGGTGATGGCCCGCGCGCGGGGGCTCCCGGTGGTGGTGAGTGGGCAGACGTTCGGCCCCGATCTCGACGACGAGGATGCGGAGCGGGTCGCCGCCATGACCCGGGACGCGGCGTGGACGGGAGTGCGGGAGCACGACTCCGCCGCACTCGTCCGGGGGTGGGGCGCACGGGTGCACGACGGTGTCGACGACGCCTCGTTCCTCGCCGGCAGTGACGACGCACCCGCCGAGCCGTACGTTCTGGTGAGCCTGTCGGGATGGTTCGCGGGACGGTCCGCCGACGTGGTCGAAGCGGGCATCGCGCGGCTCCTGGACGCGGCTGCCGACACCGTCGGCCCCGTGGTCTTCCACGCGCATTTCGGCCCGGTCGCCGCCGGCGCCGAGCCGATGGGCGACGCGGCGCTGCACGAGCGGGTGCGGGAGCGGATGACGCGCGAGAGCAGCGTGCTGCCGAGCGGCGACTCGCGGAGGGCGGCGGCGCTCGCGCGCCGCGCTCGGCTGCTCGTCACGAGCAGATACCACCCGGCGGTCTTCGCCGCGCCGGCCGGGGTGCCGATCCTCGGTCTCGCCGCCGATGACTACACGCGCATCAAGCTCAGCGGTGCTCTCGGGCACTGGGGTCAGGAGGGGGTCGTCGACCTCGACGACCTCGGCGGCGCGCCGGATCGCCTCCGCGAGCTCGACGCGCGGCGTGGGGCGATCGGAGAGGGTGCGGCGGCCCGGTTCGAGGCGCACCGCGCCGATGCGGCGGGGTGGTGGGACACGGTCGCCGAGAGCCTCCGATAGGAGAGTCGGCCGCGCCGGTTCCCGGAGCCCGGGGTCAGAAGCGGTCGGGCGAGGGCGTGCCGTGGCCGAAGCGGATGACGACGTCGGCGTGACGGTCGAAGCGGTAGCCGACGCCGCGGACGGTGCGGACGATGTCCTCGTACCGACCGAGCTTGGCGCGCAGACGCCGCACGTGCACATCGATGGTGCGCTCGCCCGGGGCATCCTGCTCCTCGGCACCCTGCCAGAGCGACGAGACCAGCTCGGCGCGCTCGATCGTGCGTCCCTCGCGAAGGACGAGGTACTGCAGCAGCTCGAACTCCTTGAAGGTCAGCGCCGCTGATTCGCCGTCGATGACGACGCGCTTGCGGGAGATGTCGACGACCACGCCGCGGGCGGTCTCGTCGTCCTCCTCCGGCTCCTCGGGCTTGGTGCGGGCGACGGCGGCGGGCTCCTGCAGCGCCAGACGCACCACGTCGACATCGCGCCCGCCGGCGCCGGCCGGCGCCAGCGCCACGGTGGCGTAGGTCTCGGCGTCGGGGGCGAGCTCGGCGAGCGTGCGGCGCAGGGCATCGACGAGGACGGGGAGGCTCACCCCCGAGGCCTGGGCCTTGGCCTCGTCGAAGCCGACGTAGAGGGCGAAGCCGCGGGGCGCGGTGCCGGGGGGAAGGTGGCGCTGGGGTGCCGGGGCGGCGGGCTTGGTGGCGGCGGGTTCGGCGGCGGCAGGGGCCACGTCTTCGGCGGGTCGCGGAACGGCGCGGAGGTGACGGGCGGGGGCGGGGCGGTCGAGAAGGGCGGTGGTCGACATGATGATGTTCCTCGAGGGAGCGGAACCCGCGGAGTCGGGGTTCGGGGAGTGCTGCGAAATCGGCCGGTGAGGCCGGGCTCGAGACATCCGCTGCGCATCGTGGTGCGCGAGAACGGCGGCGTCTCGGGGGACGTGTCGGGCGTCGCCTGCGCGGGTAAGCGGAGCGGCGACGCTGATGTCCGGCGGGATTACCGAGTCAGCGGCACATTCGACAACACATGACAACGCGGCCGGCCACCATCATGCCGGCAGTCCTGTTCGCCTCCCAGGCGGACAGAGAGCGTGCGTCGTCAGTCATGCGGCTGATTATGGCCGATGGCCCCTGTCGTTGGCAAATTCGCCGCGGCGCGGCATCCGTTCTCGCGGTTCTTCGCTCGTCTCGCCTGCACGCATCGGCGGGTCTCAGAGCCGACGCGCCGCGGTGGCGGCGGAGGTGCCGGCGCGTCATCCCGCATCCCCGCGGTTGCGTACACGGCGCGGCGCGAAGGCGAGGGGAGCGGATGCGGCAGGGCGACGGCACAGGGGTTTGTTGCGAATTGCACCAAACCCCTTGTGTGAGTCGGAACCATGTGTCACCATCGTCGAAACGCTTCCGCGAAGCGCTTCGACAACCCGAACCAGACACCAACCAGACGACGGAGTCCCGATGGCGAAGATCGATGAGGTGGCCAAGGCCGCCGGTGTCTCGATCAGCACCGTGTCGTACGCCCTCAGCGGCAAACGGCCCGTCTCGGCCGACACCCGCCGACGCATCGAAGAGGCGGTCGAGCGCCTCGGGTACAGCCCGAACGCCGGAGCCCGCATGCTCGCCGGCCGGCGCACCCGCATCTTCGCCCTCACCGAGCCGCTGCGGAAGGACACGCACGCGCCCACCCACATGGCGTTCGTGCTCGCCACGGCCGTCGCCGCGCGCCGCAACGACTACGACGTCCTCCTGCTCACCGACGAGGACGCGCAGGCGGGCATGCGCCGCGTCGCCTCCAATCGTCTGGTCGATGCGATCCTCGTGCTCGATGTCGCCCCCGACGACCCGCGCGTCGCGCTGGCGCGCGAGATCGAGACGCCCACCGTCTTCATCGGCGTGCCGAACGACAACGAGGGACTCGTCTGCGTCGACCTCGACTTCGAAGCCGCGACCCGCGAGGCGGTCGGACGGATGGCGCGGGCCGGCCACTCCCGCATCGGGCTCGTCGGTCAGCCCGAGGTGTCGTACTCGCGTTCCAACTTCCCCCCGCGCGTGCGGGACGAGTTCTTCGCCGCGGCGGGGATGTTCGCCGTCGCCGCCGAGTTCCGCGCCACCGGGCACGAGCACGCCACCGACGCGAGCGTCCGCGCGGCCGCAGCCGAGCTCCTCGACGCCGGCGCCACGGCCCTCGTGCTGCACTGCCCCGAGGAATCGCACCGCGCGGTCCTCGCCGAGCTCGACGCCCGCGCACTCCGCGTCCCCGACGACGTCTCGGTGATCTCCGTCGCGCCGACCTTCGACACCGCCGCGCTCCCGCGTCCCCTCGACGCGCTGCCGCTCGTCCCGCAGGCCTCGTGCGACCTCGCCGTCGACCTCGCCCTGACGTTCTTCGACGGGGACCGCCCGGCCCCCGGCATCCGCTTGATCCCACCCGCCTATCTCGACCACGGCTCGCTCGCGCGCGTTCCCGACGCTCCCAGAGCGGCCGTGGCCGGTCCCGTCGTCGACTGACGCCGAACCTCCCGTCCGTTTCCGCTCGCGCGATTTCGAAGCGCTTCGACAGCTCCACGCACCACTCACATGCACATCCGACCGACGAAGGTCACCGAGAAAGGAGTGCCACCGATGGCACGCATCACACGTAAGACGACGGCGCGAGCGGCCACGGCCGCCGGCGCGCTCGCCGCGACCGCGCTCGTCCTGTCCGCCTGCGCGGGAGGTTCGGGGGGCGAATCCGACGACACCCTGACCCTCTGGCACTACGAGGGCGAGAACAGCGCCATGGGCATCGCCTGGGACGAGGCGATCCGCATCTTCGAAGAGGAGACCGGTGCGACGGTCGAATTCGAGGAGCGCAGCTTCGAGCAGATCCGCTCCACCGCCAGCCAGGTCCTCAACTCCGACGAGGCGCCCGACCTCATGGAGTTCAACAAGGGCAACGCCACGGCCGGGTTCCTCGCCAGCCAGGGCCTCATCACCGACATCACCGAGGCCGTCGAGGAGTACGGCTGGGACGACCAGCTCGCTCCGGCGCTGCAGACCACCGCGCGCTACAGCGAGGAGGGCGTGATGGGGTCGGGTGCCTGGTACGGCGTTCCGAACTACGGCGAGTTCGTCACGGTCTACTACAACAAGGATGCCTTCGCCGAGGCGGGGCTCGAGGTCCCGACGACCTACGACGAGTTCATCGCGGTGCTCGACGCCTTCGTCGCGCAGGGCATCACCCCGCTCGCCGAGGGTGGGCTGGAATACCCGCTCGGGCAGCTCTGGTACCAGCTGGCCCTCAGCCAGGCCGACCGCCAGTGGGTCAACGACTACCAGCTGTACGAGAACCCGGTCGACTGGAGCGGCGAGGAGATCACCTACGCGACCGAGACGCTCAAGGAATACCTCGACGCGGGCTACTTCTCGCCCGACGTGACGGGCATCGCGGCGGAGGACGCGGGCCTGTCGTTCATCAACGGCACGTCGCCGATCTTCGTGTCGGGCAGCTGGTGGTACGGCCGCTTCGTCGACGAGATCACCGATTTCGAGTTCGGCGTCTTCCCCTTCCCGGGCAGCGACCTGAGCCTCGGCTCGTCGGGCAACATCTGGGTCGTGCCCGAGCGCGCGGCGAACAAGGAGCTCGCCTACGAGTTCATCGACATCACGTTGCGTCCCGAGGTGCAGGCGCTGATCGGCAACAACGGCGGGCTGCCCGTCGCCGCCGATGAGGCCGACATCACCGATGAGAAGAGCCTCGAGCTGATCCAGGCGTTCAACGCCGTCAATGAGGCCGACGGACTGTCGTTCTACCCCGACTGGCCCACGCCCACCTTCTACGACGCCCTCGTCGCCGAGCTCCAGGAGCTCGTCAACGGCACGAAGACGCCCGCCGAGGTGCAGCAGTCGCTCGGCGAGGAGTACGACTCCTACGTGGCGGACTTCCGCTGATCGAACCGGCCGGGGTGCCGTCTGCCACACGGCGGCGCCCCGGCTCCCACCCCGGCACACACCAGGAGTCCCCGCGATGTCCGCTGTCCCCTTCGTCCGCGCTCCGCGGACCAAGCTCCCTCCCGAGGAGCCGCTGATCCCGCAACGGCGGGGCGGCGGCACCGCCGGCTACTGGCTCTATCTGATCCCCGGCCTGGTGCTGGTCACCGTCATCGTCGTGGTGCCGCTGGTGTGGAACATCTACCTCAGCTTCACCGACTGGCGCGGCATCCGTCCGCCGGAGTTCATCGGCCTCGAGAACTGGATCGAACTCTTCGGCGACGCGACGTTCTGGACCTCGTTCATCAACAGCGTCTGGATGATCGTGGCGATGGTCATCTTCCCGACCCTCATCGGCCTGGTGCTGGCGGCCCTGTTGTTCGACGTGATCGGTCGGAAGTACGGCGGGCGCCTCGCGAGCTTCCTGCGCGCCACCTATTACCTCCCTCAGATCCTCCCCGCCGCGATCGCCGGCATCGTGATCGGCTGGATCCTCCGCCCGCAGGACGGGGCGCTGAACACCATCCTCGAGAGCATCGGCCTCGGCTTCCTCGCCCAGAACTGGCTCGGCTCTCCCGTCACCGCGCTCGGCAGCATCATGGTGGTGCTCGTCTGGATCCAGATCGGCTACCCCGTCGTGGTCTTCATGGCCGCGCTCCAGCGGGTCGACCCCGAGCTCTACGAGGCCGCCGAGCTCGACGGCGCGAACTGGTTCCAGCGGTTCCGGGCGATCACCGTCAGCATCATCCGCCCCGAGATCTACGTCGTCACCCTCACCTGCACGATCGCGGCGCTGAAGGTCTTCGGCCCCGTCTACGTGCTCACCCGCGGCGGCCCCGGCGATTCGACGATCGTGCCGGCGTACTACGCCTACAGCGAGTTCTTCCAGTCGCAGCAGGTCGGCTACGGCGCGACCATCGCCACCGCGCTGACGGTCGTGATCGCGGTCGTGTCGATCCTCTTCATCCGCGCGCAGAACGCCGCGGAGCGCAAAGAAAGGGCGGGACTGTGATGGCCACGACCCTCGCCGTGACGACGGCCCCGAAGACAGGACGCCGTTCGAATCGTCCGCCGAAGGCGCGCGGTGGAATGACCCGCAAGAACGGTGTCGACTGGCTGATGCTCGCCTTCGCGATCGTCGCTGCGATCCTCATCGCCGCACCGTTCTACCTGATCCTCATCAACTCGTTCAAATCGCCCGCCGACTACTCCACGGGTGGTCCGCTCGCGCTTCCCTCGGCGATGTACCTCGACGGAATCGCCGCGTTCTGGGAGCGGGTCAACTTCCCCCAGAAGGTGTGGAACTCGGTGTTCATCTCGGGCACCGTGGCGATCCTCGCCGTGCTGATCTCGGTGCTGAACGCGTTCGCGATCGGGATCGGGCGGGTGCGCGGCCGCTCCTGGATCGTGCTGCTGTTCCTCCTGGCGAACCTCCTGCCGCAGGAGGCCCTGCTCTACCCGCTGTACTACATGTTCCGAGAGGTCGGGCTGTACAACAACGTGTGGTCGGTGATCATCGTCTTCACCGTCATCCAGGCCGCCTTCGGCACCTACCTGCTCTCGGCCGTCTACGGCACCTTCCCGAAGGAGGTGCTCGAGGCCGCCGCGATCGACGGGGCGAGCCGGTGGCAGATCCTGTGGCGCGTGATCTTCCCGATCAGTCGTCCGACGCTCTCGGTGCTGCTGATCTTCTTCTTCATCTGGACCTGGAACGAGTTCCTGATCCCCCTCACCTTCCTCGTCTCCAACGAGAACCAGACGGTGCCGGTCGCGATCAGCCTGCTGCAGGGGGAGCGGCTGATGGATGTCACGACGACCAGCGCCTCGGCCCTCCTCGGCCTCATCCCCACCCTCCTCTTCTTCCTCATCTTCCAGCGCACCCTCACCCGGGGCATCACGGCAGGAGCAGTCAAGTAATGAAGTTCACCGACGGGTTCTGGCAGCTGCGCCCCGGCGTCACCGCGCTCTACGCCGCGGAGGCGTACGACATCCGGCAGACGGATGACGGTGTCGACGGCGCCGCACTCGAGATCACCGCCCCGACCCAGGTGATCGCCCGCCGCGGCGATGTGCTCAACCGCACCACCCTGACCACCACGGTGTCCTCGCCGATCGAGGGTGTCATCCGGGTGCGGATCGCCCACCACATCGGCGGCCGGTGGCATGGAGGGTTCGCCCTGCCCGGCGCGGGGGAGCGCGGAACGGGAGCAGGGGTCGCCGATGCCGGGGCCGGGACGCTCGTCAGCGGCCCGCTCACCGCCCGGATCGCGCCGGGGGCACCGTGGTCGCTGTCGTTCGATGTCGACGGTGTGCGGGTGACCGGCAGCGGACACAAGGCGCAGGCCTTCGTGCGCCTCGGCCCCGAGGCCGCGGTCGAGCACGGCATCGTCGGCAACGCCCGCGCCGAGACCGGCGTGCCGCCCGAGCGCGCGTTCGTCCACGAGCAGCTCGACCTGGGGGTCGGCGAGACGATCTACGGGCTGGGCGAGCGCTTCGGTCCGCTGGTGAAGAACGGTCAGACCATCGACGTGTGGAATGCCGACGGGGGCACGTCCAGCGAGCAGGCATACAAGAACGTGCCGTTCTACCTCTCCTCGCGCGGGTACGGTGTGCTCGTGAACGACCCCGGTCACGTCTCTTTCGAGGTCGGATCGGAGGCCGTCGAGCGCGTGCAGTTCAGCGTGCCCGGCGAGGTGCTGGAGTACTTCGTCTTCGCCGGCCCGACGCCCAAGGACGTGCTGACCCGGTACACCTCCCTCACCGGACGCGCCCCCGTCGTGCCCGCCTGGTCGTACGGCCCGTGGCTGTCGACGTCTTTCACGACCGACTATGACGAGCAGACCGTCACCTCGTTCATCGAGGGGATGGCCGAGCGTGACATCCCGCTGTCGGTGTTCCACTTCGACTGCTTCTGGATGCGCGAGTTCAACTGGTGCGACTTCGAATGGGACCCCCGGGTCTTCCCCGACCCCGACGGCATGCTCCGTCGCCTTCACGACCGCGGGTTGAAGGTCTCGGTGTGGATCAACCCCTACATCGCCCAGCGCTCGCCGCTGTTCGCCGAGGCGGCCGCCGCCGACTACCTCGTGCAGCGCGGCGACGGGTCGGTGTGGCAGTGGGACCTCTGGCAGGCCGGGATGGGCCTGCTCGACTTCACCAATCCCGCCGCGGTGCGCTGGTACCAGGACAAGCTGCGAGTGCTCCTCGCGCAGGGCGTCGACTGCTTCAAGACCGACTTCGGCGAGCGGATCCCCACCGATGTCGTGTGGCACGACGGGTCCGACCCCGCCCGCATGCACAACCTGTACGCGCAGCTGTACAACCGGGCCGTCCACGACGTCCTCGTCGCCGAGCGCGGCGAGGGCGACGCGGTGCTGTTCGCCCGCTCAGCCACCGCCGGCGGCCAGACGATGCCGGTGCACTGGGGCGGCGACAACACATCGACGTTCCCCTCGATGGCGGAGAGCCTGCGCGGCGGCCTGTCGCTGGCGATGAGCGGCTTCGCCCACTGGAGTCACGACATCGGCGGGTTCGAGGGAACCCCCGATCCGGCGGTGTTCAAGCGGTGGGTGGCCTTCGGCCTGCTCTCGAGTCACAGCCGCTTCCACGGGTCGGACTCGTACCGGGTTCCGTGGGCGTTCGACGATGAGGCCGTCGACATCACGCGCCGCTTCGCGCAGCTAAAGATGCGGCTCATGCCCTACCTCTTCCAGGCAGGCATCGACGCCGCCCGCACGGGTGCCCCGATCATGCGCCCGATGCAGCTGGAGTTCCCGGATGACCCGGCGGTGGCCTACCTCGACCGGCAGTACCTTCTCGGCTCCGAGCTGCTGGTCGCCCCGGTTTTCTCCGAGACGGGTGTGGTCGATTTCTACCTGCCTGCGGGGGAGTGGACGAGCCTCCTCACGGGCGAGACGGTGACCGGCGGCGGCTGGCGCCGCGAGGTGCACGGCTTCGACAGCCTGCCGCTGTATGCCCGGCCGGGCGCGGTCATCCCGTGGGGGGCGCGCGACGACCGGCCCGACTACGACTACCACGACGGCCTCGCCCTCCGGGTGTTCCCCGGCAGGAGCGGGATGCGCAATGTGACCGTCACGGCTCCCGACGGGGCGTCGCGGGACTATAGCGTTGACCTGACGGACGTGACCGGATGACGGTGGGAGTCGGCGGAGTCCAAGGGGGAGCAGCCATGGTCGAGGGACGAGCGGACTATCGCGACGCGGGGCTGGTGTTCCCGCCCGGCTTCACCTTCGGGTCGGCGACCGCCTCGTATCAGATCGAGGGGGCGGCGACGGAGGACGGGCGTGGCCCGTCCATCTGGGACACCTTCTCCAAGACCCCCGGCAAAGTCTGGAACGGCGACACGGGCGACGTCGCGTGCGACCACTACCACCGGTGGGAGAGCGACCTCGACCTGATGAAGGACCTCGGTCTCGAGGCATACCGCTTCTCGATCGCGTGGCCCCGCATCATGCCCACGGGCACCGGCGAGGTGAATCAGGCGGGCCTGGATTTCTACGCGCGGCTCATCGATGGACTCCTCGCCCGCGGCATCCGTCCGGTCGCCACCCTCTACCACTGGGATCTCCCTCAGGCTCTCGAGGATGCCGGGGGCTGGCCGGCCCGCGCGACGGTCGACGCCTTCGCGCGCTACGCCGAGGTGGTCGGCGAGGCGTTCGGCGACCGGGCGCACACCTGGACCACTCTGAACGAGCCGTGGTGCTCGGCCTACCTCGGGTACGGGCAGGGCGGCCACGCGCCCGGCCGGCACGAGCCGGCCGCGGCGCTCGCAGCCGTGCACCACCTGAACCTGGGGCACGGCCGGGCGTTGCAGGCGCTGCGGGCGACCTCGACCGGAACGCCGGAGTACTCCGTCACCCTCAACTTCCACGTGCTCCGCGGGGTCGGCGACGGGGCAGGCGAGGCGATGCGACGGATCGATGCGCTGGCCAATCGAGCCTTCACCGGGCCGATGCTGCGCGGCGAGTACCCCGAAGATCTGCTGCAGGACACCGCAGGGGTGACCGACTGGGCCTTCGTGCAGGACGGCGACCTCGCCGACATCCATCAGCCGATCGATGTGCTGGGCGTCAACTATTACTCCACGGCAACCGTGCGCCTGTGGGACGGGGTGTCGCCCAAGCAGATGAACGACGGGCACAAGGGGGTCGCCGGCGGGACCGCGTGGCCCGGGAGCGACCAGGCTGTGGAGTTCGTGGAGCAGCCGGGACCGTACACCGCCATGGGGTGGAACATCGCGCCCGAGGGCCTCGAGGAGCTTCTGGTGTCGCTGTCGGAGCAGTTCCCCGAGCAGGCGCTCATGGTCACCGAGAACGGTGCCGCCTTCGACGACGAGGTCGCCCCCGACGGGTCGGTTCCCGACCCCGAGCGACTCGACTATCTGCGTCGGCACTTCACCGCGGCGCACCGGGCGATGGCTCGGGGAGTCGACCTGCGCGGATACTTCGTCTGGTCGCTTCTGGACAACTTCGAATGGGGCTACGGCTACGCCAAGCGGTTCGGCATCGTGCGGGTCGATTTCGACACGCTCGAACGGACCGTCAAGGACAGCGGCCGGTGGTATCGGGAGCTCGTGCGCACCCGGGCGATCCCGGAGTGAGCGCCCGGCGTTCCTTCAGCGCCGCTCCAGCGAACCGGGCGTACCCTGACGTGGTGACCGAACTGCGCTTCACCGACGAGAGGGACGCCTCGCGGTACACGTTGCACCGCGGCGACGACCTCGTCAGCGTCCTCGACTACAAGGACGACGGCCGCACCGTCGCCATGACCCGGGCGTACACGATCCCGACCTTCCGCGGAAAGGGCTACGCCGGAGAGCTGGTCGACCGGGCCGTCGCGCACCTCGAAGCCGAGGGGGGCCGCCAGGTGATCCCGGTGTGCTGGTACGTCGCCGACTGGTTCGATCTGCACCCCGACCGCGCGGGTATCCTGCGGCAGCGTTCCACGGCCTGAGCCCTCCCGCCTTCCGCGTCGGCGCGCTCTACACTGGGCGCGTGCGGCTCCAAGAGGTCTTCTCCGGCGTCGCCGTCGCCTTCGAGGCGGCCGGCGCCGCCGCCATGATCGTCGGCTTCGTGATCGCCCTTGTGCTGGGTGCGCGGTCGCTGCGTCGCCGCGAGGGCGGCCGGGCCGCGTTCTCGGTGCTGCGGAACGCACTCGGCGCGGCGATCCTGCTCGGCCTGGAGATCCTCGTCGCCGCCGATCTCATCCGCACCATCACCTCCAAGCCGTCGATCGAGGATGCCCTGATCCTCGGCCTCATCGTGCTGATCCGGACCGTGCTGTCGATCTCCATCCAGATCGAGATCGAGGGGGTGCTGCCCTGGCGCCGCGCGCTGCTGACCAGCGGCGGACAGCTGCTCGGCGATGCGGTGCGACGAGATCGCGCCGCGCAGGCCGGCACCGACCGCTAGCGACGCCGCGGCCAGCCGTCAACCCCGCGCCGGGCGTGGACGCGGGGAGCAGGATGGCGGCATGGACGACAAGGACCTGCCCGAGGGCGTGATCAACGCCGACCCCGCGGGGGGCTACGGCGACCAGCACGACAGTGCGGCGAAGGAGCGCAGCAGCGCCGGCGCCGATCCCGAGGCGCTGGACCGCTCCGGCCTGGCGGTCAACCCTGAGACGATCCCCGACGGGGAGGTCGAGAGCGACGTGCCGACGCAGGGGCTCGACCCCGACCTCTCCACCGACAGCCAGACCGAGGAGGACTGATGGGCGACCGGCGCGAACCCGACCACGAGGCAGTCGGCATCGGCGTTCCGCCGGCCGAGCCGCTGCACCCGCCGCAGGGCGCCTCGACCGATACATCCACCCCTGACCAGCCGGTCGAGGCTGCCGGGACGGACGACGATGTGGCCGAGCGCGCCGTCGCGGCGGCCGAGGCGCGCGCCGAGGCGTCGGATCCCGAGCCCGAGAAGGTCGAGGACGACCTGCGCGAGCGGGTCGAGGATGTCGGCGGCCAGGCCTCGGACGAGGAGGTCGACGACCTCGCCGAGCAGGTGACGACGGGCGACGAGGAGGCCTGAGGACTCAGCGGCCCTCGAGGAACGCGCGAATGAGGGTGGCGGTGGGTCCGGCGTTTCGGATCATCGTCTCGTGGCCGAATTCGGCGACCTCGCGCAGTTGCCCGTCGGACAGCGCATCGGTGAGCTGACGGGCCCATTCCACCGGCACCAGGATGTCGCGCTCCCCGCGGATCACGAGCGTGGGCGCATCCACCCGCCGGGCCGTGTCTTCCGGACGGTGCGCCATCACCGCGCGAACCTTCGCCAGAAGCCGCGGTCCGGCGCGGAGGTATTCCCGCGCCCCGACGGCGATCACCCGGGGGCTCTCGGGGATGATGTCGCGGATCAGTCGCCAGAGCTGACGGATCGTCGACCGCGCGCCCGGCTCCACCGTCGGACCGACGAGAACCAGTGCGTCGACCAGGTGCGGATGCCGCGCCGCGACCTCGAGCGCCACCTGGGCGCCCATGGAGTGGCCGAGGACGACGACGCGGGGACGCTCATCACCGGCGGTGAGGTCGGCGAGGTAGGCGGCGACGACGTCGGCGTTCTCCTCCATCGACAGCACCCGTCCGGGTTCGGGCGTCTCGCCGTACCCCGGGAGGTCCACGGCGACCACGCGGGCGAGGTCGTCGAGGAGTCCCTCCAACTCGGCGAAGGCGGATCGACCCATGCCGATCCCGTGGATGAGGACGAACAGATCGCGCCCCTCACCGGACTCCTGTGCGACGAGCGTCGCCCCGGCGTGGGTGAACCGCTCGATCGCGAAGGTGGGGGCGTCGCTCATTGCTCCCGACCCTAGGTGAGACCTGTGTTTCCGGGCGAACCGCGGGGCCGCAGCGGGGCGATGTCGGCGGGGGCGCTTACGGTGTGGGACATGCGGATCCTGCACACCTCGGACTGGCACATCGGGCGGTCGTTCCACGGCCATTCCACCCTCGATGCGCTGCGCGGAGTGCTCGACGCCCTCATCGTCCAGGTGCGTGAGAACGACGTCGATCTGGTGATCGTCGCGGGGGACGTGTTCGACTCCGCCGCCCCGGCGGCGGACTGCTACCGCCTGCTCACCGATGCTCTCCGAGGGATCAGCGACGCGGATGCCCGAGTGGTCGTCACCAGCGGCAACCACGACTCCGCCGCGCGGCTGGGCTTCCAGGCGGGTCTGCTGCGCCAGGGCATCCACGTTCTCACCGATCCCGCCGCGATCGGCACGCCCGTGACGATCGACGACGAGCACGGCCCCGTGCACGTGTACGGCATCCCCTTCCTCGAGCCGTCGCTCGTGCGCCACCTCTGGCCGGGGGTGGAGGTGCGCACCCAGGCGCAGGCGCTGGACCAGGCGCTCGGTCTGGTCCGCACCGACGTCGCCGCGCGCGGGGGGCGGTCGGTGGCGATCGCCCACTGCTTCGCGGCGGGTGTCGAGCCGACGACGGGCCTGGAGCGCGACATCCAGCAGGGCGGCCTCGACGTGGTGCCGCTCGCCGCGTTCGACGGGTTCGACTACGTCGCGCTCGGCCATATCCACGGACGCCAGCGACTGTCCGACGCGGTGCGGTACGCGGGGGCGCCGCTTCACTACAGCTTCGGCGAGGCCGACAAGCCGCGGGGCTCGTGGCTGGTCGACCTCGACGGCGACGGGCTCGCCCGGGTCGCCTGGCTCGAGCTCCCCGTGCCGCGGCGGCTGGTCACGCTCCGGGGGCGGCTCGACGACCTGCTCAGCGCTCCCGCGCACGCCGAGTGGGAAGACGCGTGGGTGTGCGCGCAGTACACCGATCCGACGCCGCAGAGCGATCCGATGCGGCGCCTGCTGGCACGCTTCCCCTACTGCGCCACCGTCGTGCACACACCGGAGGGGGCGCGAGCGGACGACGGCTCGACGTACGCCCGGCGGGTGCGTGCCGCCCGCAACGACGGCGAGCTGATCGACGCTTTCCTCGCTCACGTCCGCGACGGCGAGGGTGCGAGCGAGCGCGAGCGCGAGATCATCGCCGCCGTCGTCGAGGAGCGCGTCGGCGCGGAGGTCTCCGCGTGAAACTTCACCGCATCGAGCTCGAGGGATTCGGTCCCTTCCGTGAGCGCCAGGTGGTCGACCTCGATGCCTTCGACGTCGACGGCATCTTCCTCATCTCCGGCCGCACCGGCGCCGGCAAGTCCAGTGTGCTCGACGGCATCTGCTTCGCCCTCTACGGGGGTGTGCCGCGCTATGACGGTGCAGAGAAGCGGCTGCGAAGCGATCACTGCGGGCCGGATGATCCGACGAGCGTCGCGGTGGAGTTCACCACCGCCGGTCGACGTTTCCGCGTCACCCGGTCGCCCGACTACCCGCGACGCAAGCGCCGGGGGGAGGGGTTCACGGTCGTCGCGGCCGACGCGGAGCTCGCCGAGCTCGTCGACGGTCAGTGGCAGGGACGCGCCAGCGGGCCGCGTCACGTCGGGCTCGAGCTCGATGAGATCCTGGGGCTCAGCCAGCAGCAGTTCCTGCAGGTGATCCTCCTTGCCCAGAACCGCTTCGCCGAGTTCCTCCTGGCCAAGAACGACGACCGGCAGAAGCTGCTGCGGCGCCTCTTCGGCACCCGCACCTACGAGGACTACCTCCACGCCTTCGAGGAGCGCCGTCGAGCGACGGAGCGCGACGTGGCCGACGCGACCGGGGCGGCGGCTCTTCTCCTCGGCGAAGCGGAGCGGCTGCTGCCCTCCGACGAGTCGGCCGACCTCGAGACGGCGGCGGCGGGGGGAGCGACGGCCGGCGTGCGTCTGGATGTCGTCGAACGCGGGGCGCAGCGTGCGGACTACCGGGCCGAATCGCTCCGCCTCGCGCGTGACGCCGCCGAGACGGCGCACCGCGCAGCCGAGGACCACCACGCCGCGATGCGGCGCCTGCGGCAGGCGCAGGAGGAACGCGCACGGTCGCGGGCCGCGTTGGCGGCGCTCGAGGCCGAGGCCCCGACCGTCGACGCCGCGCGACGAGAGCTCGTCGCCGCGCGCGACGCCGAAGCGCTGCGTGCGCCGCTCGAGGCCGCCGAGGTGGCCGAGACCGAGCGGGCGGCCGGGCTTGCGGCAGTGCGCGCCGTCGTCGACGACCTCGGGCTGAGCGACGCCGACCTCGCCACGCTGCCGCTCGAGGCGCTCGATACCCTCGTGCTGCAGCTCACCGGAGAGCTGGCGGTCTGGCGCGACGCGCAGAACGTGGAGAAGGCACTGGATGCCGCCGAGCAGGCGTTCACCGCAGACGTGGCGCGCATCCGCGAGGAGGAAGAGCTCATCGCCCGCCTGGACGCCGATCGGGCGCGCATCCCCGTTCAGCGCGCCGCGGTCGAGGCCGAGCTCGCGCCCGCGCGCGATGCCGCTGCGGGTGCGGATACCGCGCGGACGCGCCGGGACGAAGCCCGCGCGCGCCACGACGCGGCTGCCGAAGCCGTCGACCTCGCGCAGCGCACGCTCGCTGCCGAGCAGGAATCGCTCGCCGCAGCCGAGATGGCGGCCGCGGCCAACGATGCGGTGGTGTCGTTGCTGCGCCGCAGGGCCGCAGACCGGGCGGGCGGGCTCGCGGCCGACCTCGTCGACGGCGAGGCGTGTCCCGTGTGCGGCTCGGTCGAGCACCCTCACCCGGCCGAACCGACCGGCGACCCCGTCTCCGACGACGACATCGCACGCGCCGAGGCGGCGCAGCAGACGGCGTCGGACTCCGCGCGCCAGGCGGCGGAGGTGTTCCGCGCGGCGCGCGAGGCCGAGGCTCACGCCGCTGCCCGCGCGGGCGGCCTCGATCTCGAGGCCGCGTCGGCTGCGCTGCTCGAGGCGGAGGCAGCGCTCCGAGCCGGCGAGGCCGCCGTCGTCGAGCGGGATCGGCTGCTCGCGACCCTCGATACCCTCGCCCTCCTCGACGCGGAGGCCGCGCAGGAGCGCGACCGGCTCACCGCACACCTCGCGACGCTCCGAGAAGACGTCTCCGCCCGCGAGGCCGAGCTCCGCGAGAAGCGCCGCGTGGTCGCCGCGGCCCGCGGCGACCACGCCTCCGTGTCCGCCCGCATCGAAGCGGCCAGCCTCCGACGCGATCGCGCCACCCGGCTCGCCGCCGTCCACCGCGCGGCCGACATCGCCACCGCCGCAGCCGAGCGCGCGGCGGCCGACCGGGACGACCGAGTCGCGGCATCCGGTTTCGGCGACCTGCGCGCGGCACGCGAAGCCCTTCGCACCGCGCCCCAGCGCGAGGCCCTCGAAGAACGCATCCGCACCCATGAGGCGGCGCTCCGCGCGGAGCGCGACCGGCTCCGCGACCTCGAACTCGCGCTGGCGGGCGAGCCGGAGGAACTCGTCGACGTCTCGGCCGCGGAGTCCGCCCTCGTCGCCGCGCGGGAGGCGTGGGTGGCGGCCGTCGACGCGGCCGCCGATGCCGCAGCGACGGCCGCGCGCCTGCGCACCCTGCTCGAGCGCGCCCGGGAGGCACTCGGCGACGTCACCGCGCTCGCAGAGGAGCAGCAGGTGGTCGCGCGCCTCGCCGACACCATCGCCGGGCGGGCGCCGAACACGCACCGGATGACGCTGGAGTCCTTCGTGCTCGCCGCGGAACTCGAGGAGATCGTCGCGGCGGCGAACCTGCGGCTCAGCGACATGTCGTCGGGCCGCTACCAGCTGCGGCACACCGACGCGCTCGCCGCCCGGGGTGCGGCCTCAGGGCTCGGCCTCGAGATCCTCGACGCGCACACCGGTGCGGCGCGCCCCGCGCAGTCGCTGTCAGGCGGCGAGACCTTCCTCGCCTCGCTCGCGCTCGCGCTCGGCCTCGCCGAGGTCGTGACCGCGCGTGCCGGCGGGGTGAGACTCGACACCCTCTTCATCGACGAGGGCTTCGGCTCCCTCGACGACGACACGCTCGAACTGGCGATGACGACCCTCGATGAGCTCCGCCAGGGCGGCCGCACCGTCGGACTGATCAGTCACGTCGCGACCATGAAGGAGCGGATCCCCGCCCAGCTGCACGTTCAGGCCACCCCGCAGGGGCCCAGCATCATCCGCCAGGACGCCTCGGCCGCGGCATCCCTCCTGCCGGCGTGATCGCCCCCGGGCAGTGGGTCACGGCGCGTCCCGCCCGCGCAGCCGGGCGTAGGCTATGCGGGTGAACAAGGGCACGATCTGGACCATCCTCGGAGTGATCGTCGCGATTCTCATCGCGTGGTTCCTCGTCAACATCCTCTTCTCCGTGCTGGCCTTCGTCTTCAAGCTCGCCGTGGTCGCCGTGGTGGCGGTGATCGTCTTCTTCATCCTCCGCGCCGTCTTCAGCCGAGACGGGTCGGAGCGGCCGTGACGACGAGCGCGCCGACGACTGCAATCATCCCGCTCTCGAACGCCCGCAAGTGGCAGGCGTTCTGGGTGTGCGTCGCCGTGGCCGCGCTCACCATCCTCGACCTCACGAAGGTCAACGTCGCCCTTCCCTCGATCGAGACGGGGCTCGGGGCAGGGTCGACCGAGGTGCAGCTGATCGTGTCGGGCTTCGTCCTGACCTTCGGCCTCACCCTCGTCCCCATGGGTCGGCTGGGTGACCAGCGCTCGCGCCGCACGCTGTTCGTGGTGGGTTTGGCGCTCTACACCCTCACCAGCATCCTGTGCGCGCTCGCGCCCAACGCGCTCGTGCTGCTCATCGCGCGCCTGCTGCAGGGTGTCGCCGCCGGCATCCAGATGCCGCAGGTGCTGGGCACCGCTCAGGAGCTCTTCCAGGGCAAGGAGCGCGGCCGCGCCTTCGGCCTCTTCGGCGCGACGATCGGCATCGCGACCGCCTTCGGTCCCACGATCGGGGGTCTCCTCATCGCCCTGGGTGGCGAGACCGACGGGTGGCGGCTGATCTTCTGGATGAACGTGCCGCTGTGCCTGATCGCCATCGCACTCGTCCTGTGGCTGCTGCCCGACACCCGCACCCGTTCGGCGCGGAAGGTGCAGCTCGACCCGGTCGGCCTGCTGCTGTTCGGCCTCACCGTGCTCTCGCTCATGTGGCCCTTCCTGTTCACGACCGGAGCGCCCACCGACGACCCGGCCCGGTGGTGGCTGCTTCTCGCCTTCGCGGCCTTCCTCGCGCTGTTCCTCCTCTGGGAGCGCCGGTATGAGGCGCGCGGGGGCCAGCCGCTCATCCCGCTGAAGCTCTTCCGGGTCAGCTCGTACCGCAACGGCACGATCATCCAGACGACCTACTTCACCGCCCTGCCGGCGCTGTTCCTGCTCACCACCCTCTACCTCCAATTCGGCCTCGGGCTCGAACCGGTCTTCGCCGGCATGGTGTCGATCGGTTTCGCGCTGGCGAGCGCGGTGGCGTCGTGGGTCGGCGGGAACCTCGTGATCCGCTTCGGGCGACCGGTCGTCGTCTTCGGTGTCGTGGGTGTGCTGATCGCCGTGGTCGGACTCGTCACGGCGGCGGTGTTCTCCGCGCCGGCCCTGACCCCGTACCTGATGGCGGCGGTCATGGTGGTCGGCGGTTTCGGCGGTGGCCTCGTCATCGCCCCCAACCAGACACTCACCCTCGCCGAGATCCCGGTGAAGCAGGGCGGGGTCGCCGGTTCGGTCGGTCAGCTCGGTCAGCGCATCGGGACCGCCGTGGGCACCGCCGTCGCGCTCTCGCTCTTCTACGCCACCATCTATCGCGAGCAGGGCAACGCCGACGACCTCGTCGTCTACCACGACGCGTACCTGTACGGGATGCTGTCGGTCGCCGGCTTCCTCACGCTCGCCCTCATCGTGTCGATCCTCGACCTCGCCAAGCGCAAGGCCGCCGCGGAGGGCTGACGCGCCGCTCCTCTCGCGAGGCAGCCGAACTTCGGAGAATCGCGCCTACGTCGGATCGGATCGGCCATCAGGCTCCGCAGATCGCGCGATTCTCCGAAGCGGGAGCGCTGTGCCGCGGCCGTGGACGCGCCGCGCCGGCGCCGCGGATCAGGTGAGGCGGTAGCCGACGCCGCGCATGGTCTCGATGCGGCCGGGGCCGAGCTTCTGGCGGAGATACCCGATGTAGACGTCGACGACGTTCGAGCCGGGATCGAAATCGAACCCCCAGACGCGGCTGAGCAGCTGTTCGCGGCTGAGCACCTGCCCGGCGTGGCGCACCAGTTCCTCGGCCAGGGCGAACTCGCGCGCTGAGAGCTCCACAGCAGCGCCGCCCACATGGGCGCGACGGGTGCGGATGTCGAGCATCAGGTCGCGGTGACTCAGCTGGGTGGGAGCGGCCGCCTCCTCCCGCCGCATCCGCAACCGGATCCGCGCGACGAGCTCGTCGAAGCGGAAAGGCTTGCCGAGGTAATCGTCGGCGCCGCCCTCGAGACCGGCCACGGTGTCTTCGAGCTCCACCCGAGCGGTGAGCATGATGACGGGCATCGACGATCCGCTGCCGCGAAGCTCCTCGAGCACGCGGAATCCGTCCATGCCGGGCAGGTTCACGTCGAGCACGAGAAGATCGAACTCGCCGCTGAGGGCGAGGTGCAGCGCCTCGGGGCCGGTCGGCGCGACGCGCGTCGCGAAACCGGCCGCGCGCAGTCCCTTGTCGATGAAGCCCGAGATCCGCGCCTCGTCATCGGCGATCAGAATGGATGCCACGTCGTCCTCCTCACGCGCTCACACCGGCGCCGGGCCGCTCCGGCTCCGTGGGCTGCCGACCGTCTGCGCCGCCCGCGGACGCGGCCCACGCGGGCAGGGGTGGCCGGGGCGGAACGATCAGCCGCGGTGCCGCGGTGTCGGCCACGGGGAAGGTCATCACGAAGAGGGCGCCTCCGCCCGCGGCATCTTCCACCCTCGCCCGACCTCCGTGCGCGCGCGCGATCACCTGCACGATGTTCAGGCCCAGCCCGCTGCCCGCCCGCTCGGCAGACGCCGCCCCCCGATGGAACCGGTCGAAGACCGCGGACTTCTCGTCGTCGGGAACTCCCGGACCGAAGTCGCGCACCGAGATCTCCAGCTCGTCGCCCACGCGCCGGCTCGACAGCACCAGGCGTCCGCCGCCATGGGTCACCGCGTTCTGAGCCAGCTGCAGCACCGCCTGGGTCACCCGTGCGGGGTCGAGGACGGCGACCACCTCGGCGAACCCGCCGACGCCCACTTCGGCGCCCGCGATCCCCTCCGCTTTCCGGGCGATCTGGCGCATCAGGTCGGCGGCGTCCAGGGGCACGGGTTTCACCGGTGCCGGACCGTGCAGGGCCGCAGCCGCGGCGAGGTCCTGAACGAGCCGGCCCATCCGCTCGAGCTCGTCGACGGCGAGATCGCGGGTCTCGCGCACATCGGCGGGGCTGTCGGGGTCGACGACTTCGAGGTATCCGCGCACGATCGTGATCGGGGTCTTCAGTTCGTGACCGACGTCGCTGAGCAGTCGCCGCTGCGACTCCAGCGCCTGGTCGAGCCGGTCGAGCATGTCATTCATGGTTCGCGCGAGCTCTGAGACATCGTCGCGTCCCGACACCGGCAGCCGCTCCGACAGCGATTGGGCCGAGACGCGCTCGGCGGTCTCGCGCATCTGGCGGAGGGGGCGCAGAAGCCGACCGGTGACGAGGGCGGCGACGGCGCCGATGACGATGAGCGTGATGGTGCTTGCGATGATCCACACCCGGGCAGCGGCGTCGATCTCGGCGAGCTCGGCATTCAGGTCGTACGCGATGACGAACACCGCGTCCTCGCCGCTGCCGGTCACCGCGCTTCCCTCGACCGAGACGCCGATCGGGGTGGCAAGGAACCGCCAGGCCACCCCGTCTTCGGCGTACGTGCCGATGTAGGGCGATCCCGTCGCGGTCACCTCGTTCACGTGCGCGACGAATCCGGGCGCATCGCGCAGGTCGACATCGAGCGGCACCCCCGGCACGAGGCGCGGTTCGCCCGCCACGAGCCCCATCACACCGGTGTTGTCGTCGGGCGCCGCGCGCTGCACGACGGCGGCCAGGGCGCTCTCGGTCGAGGCCCAGGTGCCGGTGTCGGCGTCGCCCTGCTCGACGAGGAATCGCGCGGCATCGAGATTCGCCCCCAGCAGGTCATCGACCTGGCGGAGGATCCGCCCGCGCTCCTCGAGGTACACCGCCGCGCCCACGACGACCATGCCGAGGCCCGCGACGAGCGTGATGACGAGGATGATCCGCGCCCGCACCGACAGCACCGGCAGCCGGCGACGGGTCGGCGGGGTCGGCTCGGCGGTCACCCCTCCAGTATCGAGGTGCGCCCCGCCCGGCCGCCGAAGCCTAAGAGAGGTCTCATGACCGGCCCGCGGCATCCGTGCTGGAATTTCGAGATGACCCTCTCCACCGCCGCGAGTGAAGCCGAGCTGCTGCGCGATGCCCTCGACCTCGCGGTCGACACGCCGGTGGCGCTTCTCAGTCGCGAGCCGTTCGGCGATGGGGCGATCGCGGGCTTCGAGGTCGCGCCGCCGGGCGCCGCCCCCCTGACCTACTTCGTCGACACCTCGCGTCGCGTGGTACCGCAGGAGACGGGGATGCTGCTGGGCAGCCCCACCGCGCCCGAGTGCCGTATCTGGGTGCACCCCGCCGACCCGTACCTGCCGGCCCTCGCGCCGGCGGCGTTCTCGCAGGCAGCCGAGACGCTGCTCGCCCGCCTCGGTGTCGTCGCGATGGAGCCGCCGCACATCGTGGGCTACCGCGCCGGACGTCGTGCGGTGCTGCGCGTGGCCGTCCGGGGCGGAGTGAGATGGATCAAGGTCGTGCCGCCCCGCCGGGTCGAGCGCATCGTCGACACCCACCGTCGCCTCGCCGACGCGGGCCTCCCGATGGCGGACCTGGTCGGCTGGTCCGCCGACGGTCTGGTCGTGCTCGATCAGGCGAGGGGGATGGGAGCGCCGGATGTCGCGTGGCGACCAGAAGCCCTGCTCGACGCGGTCGACAGGCTGCGTCAGGCGCTCGCCGCGGTGCCGCTCGAGCATGCGGCGCGTGTGGGGCTCGCCGAGCGGCGCGACTGGTACGCCGCGCGGTTCCGCGACGGGGGTGACTCCGCTCGCGCGGCGCGGGTCGCCGATCTGCTCGAAAGGGTGGGCCGGGCGTGGCGCGACGATGAGCCGCGCAAGACCATCCACGGTGATCTCCACTTCGGTCAGCTCTTCCTCGACGGTGGCGGCGGTATCTCCGGACTCATCGATGTCGACACCACGGGTCGAGGCGACCCTGACGACGACGCGGCGGCGTTCATCGCCCACGCCGTCGCGAGCGCCTATCTCACGCCCGAGGGTCGTGACGCACGGGTGTGGGAGCTCGCGCGCGGGGCCCTTGCGCGGTGGGGGAGCGGACCGGTGCGGGCACGGGCGACGACCCTCCTTCTCGGGCAGATGCTCGGCGCGCAGGAACGTGGCCGTGACGATGCGGCGGCAGACCTCCTCGCCCTCGCCGAGGGGGTGCTCGACCCCGCCCGCCCGATCGACCGACCCCGACATGAGCCAACGTAAGAGCTGTCTCATGAACCCCTTGGAAACGGCTTAGTCGGGGCCGCGATTCTGGAATCACCGCCGGGGCCGACCCCCCGGAGCCCCGGCGGACAGACGAAGGAGAACGAGATGAACGACAAGAAGAAGTGGCTCACCTACGGCATCGCCGGCGCCCTGGGGCTCACCCTCGTCGGCGGCGCGGCCGCTGCCACCGCCGCCTCGATGAACCTGCAGTCCACCGACGGAAGCACCGTGCCCGGCGGATCGATCGTGGGCCCCGGCGGATCCGTCCTCGACCGCACCGGTGTGCAGATGAGCGTCACCGACACCTCGGCCACCGTGGTCTCGGCGATCTCGCCGACCCCGTCGCCCACGACGGTGCCCTCGCCCACGAGCCCGCCCGCCCCGTCGAGCACCGTCTCGGTCGTGAGCGCCCCCACCCCGGTGCCTCCGCCCGCCCCGGCTCCCGCCCCGGCACCGCCCGCGCCGGCTCCCGCTCCCGCTCCGGCCGACTCGCCGGCTTCGGCGCCGTCCGCGGCGTCGGTGGCTTCGGCGAACAGCTGAGCCCAGCCCCCCACAGAGCAGAGGGGATGACCGCGAGGTCATCCCCTCTGTGCGTGTCCGCGCGGTGAGTGCGTTACGTTCTCGTTGCGACTCGCGAACGTTCCGCGCCATCGGGCGGGCGCCGACGTAATGTGAAGCATGGTGTCACTATCCGCTTCCGGAACCGTCGTCGCCGTCGTGGGCACCGCGTCCGAAGAGGCGCTGCACGTTCTCAGCAGCGTCCCGGGCGTGGAGACCCTCAGCCTCCAGGGGAGCGAGCCCGCCCTCGGCGCGCGGCGCATCGCCGCGGCATCCGCTCCTCTCGTGGTCCACGATGCCGACCCCCTCGAGCACGTCGCGGCCGCCTGGGTCGAACTGTTCGAGGCGCGCTCGACCCTCGGGGTGCTCGAGGTAGAGGTCGAGAACGCGCTCGCCCAGTTCGAGGACGGCGCGGCGATCATGCCCGACTACTACATCGTGCTCGACCCCGCCGAGGCCGACGACACGTGGCGGCACTGGTGGTGCGGTGCACTCGGGTACCGGGCGCCGCGTCGGGTGCTGCCCGCGGCGGCGCCGACGTCGCCGAGGGATGCTGCGCTCCGACGTCTCCTCGCCGCCCTGCCGTCATCCCGGCCCTGGCCTGAGCCCGAGACGTGGCTGCCACGCCTCGCCTTCGACATCCCCGACCGCGTCGGGGTGCGCGACACCGGCCTCTGACCCGCGGCGCACGGCGGCCCGGGCCGGAGCCCCCGCCTCCGCGTCGGCCCCGTGCGCAACTGCGGGGATGAGGGCCGACACGCCGACCCCTGGCGCCGCTGCGCGGCGTGTCGCCGCCGATCCCCGCCGCTGTGCACGCGCACCGGCGCCGCAGGCGCAGGCGCCCCCTCAGTCGCCGGCGAACTGCGGCAACGCGGCGTCGAGCTCGGCGAGCCACGCGGCCGCGTTGCCGTCGGACGGTGCGCGCCAGTCGCCGCGGGGCGAGAGCGACCCCGCGGGCGAGACCTTCGGCCCGTTCGGGATGGCCGACCGCTTGAACTGCGCAAAAGCGAAGTAGCGCTGAAGGAAGTTCCGCAGCCACCGGACGATCTCGGGGAGCTCGTAGGCGTAGCGTTCGTCGGCGGGGAAGCCCGGGGGCCACGCCCCGGCATCCCGATCGGACCACGCCCGCTCGGCGAGGAAGGCGATCTTCGACGGCCGCAGGCCGTAGCGCAGCACGTGGAACAGTGTGAAGTCGTTGAGCGAGTAGGGGCCGATCTTGTCCTCGGTCGACTGGATCTCACCGTCCTCTCCCGCCGGCACCAGCTCGGGGCTGATCTCGGTGTCGAGCACCGACTGCAGTACGTCGATCGCCCGGTCGGAGAGCTCGGTCGACCCGCCCTCGGTCGCCGGCCGCGAGATCACCCATCGGATGAGGTGCTGGATGAGTGTCTTCGGCACCCCGGCGTTGACGGCGTAGTGACTCATCTGGTCGCCGACGCCATAGGTCGCCCACCCGAGCGCGAGCTCGGACAGGTCGGAGGTGCCGATGACGATGCCGCCGTTCTGGTTGGCCAGCCGGAAGAGGAAATCGGTGCGGATCCCGGCCTGCACGTTCTCGAACGTGACGTCGTACACCGGCTCGCCCCCCGAGAACGGATGACCGATGCCCTTCAGGATCTCGGTCGCCGCCGGCCTGATGTCGATCGTCTCGATCGACGCACCGATGGCCTCGGCGAGGGCGATCGCGTTGGATTTCGTGTGATCCGAGGTCGCGAATCCCGGCATCGTGTAGGCGAGGATGTCGCTGCGCGGGCGTCCCATCCGATCCATCGCCCGTGCCACGACGAGGAGCGCGTGGGTGGAGTCGAGGCCGCCGCTCACCCCGATGACGGGCTTCGGGCCGCCGATCGCGCGCATTCGCTGCTCCAGGCCCGACACCTGGATGTTGAACGCCTCGTAGCAGTCCTGCGCCAGACGCGCGGGGTCGTCGGGCACGAAGGGGAACCGGTCGAGCGTGCGCCGCAGACCGATGTCGCGCGCGGGCGGGTCGAGGCGGAAGTGCACGGTGCGAAACAGCGCGTCGGCGTGCTGGGTGCGGCGATTGTCGTCGAACGTGCCCTGCCGCATCCGATCCTGACGCAGCCGGTCGAGGTCGATGTCGGCCACAGCGTGGCGCGGACCGTCGGGGAAGCGCTCGGTCTCGGCGAGGAGGTTGCCGCCTTCGTAGATCATCGTCTGGCCGTCCCACGACAGATCGTTGGTCGACTCTCCCTTCCCTGCCGCGGCATACACGTATCCCGCGAGGCAGCGCAGCGACTGCGACTGGCAGAGGTCCTTCCGGTCCTCGGCGCGCGCGATCGTGATCGGGCTTCCCGACAGGTTCAGCAGCACCGTGGCGCCTGCGAGCGCTGCCGACGAGGACGGCGGGATGGGCACCCACACGTCCTCGCAGACCTCGGCATGGATCACGAGGTCGGGCACGTCGAGAGATTCGAAGAGCAGGTCGGGCCCGAAGGGCGCCTGGAGTGACCCGACCTGAATGTCCTCCCCGCGCTGGTCGTCGCCGGGCGCGAACCAGCGCCGCTCGTAGAACTCGCGGTAGGTCGGCAGATACGACTTCGGGGCGACGCCGAGCAGTTCACCGCGGTGGATCACGACGGCGCAGTTGTACAGGCGGTTGCGGTGGCGAAGCGGGGCACCGACCACGAGCACGGGCATGAGATCTTCGGATGCCGCGACGAGCCCTTCCACGGCGGTGACGACGCCGTCGAGCACCGCATCCTGCAGGAACAGGTCGTCGATGGCGTACCCGGTGAGACACAGTTCGGGAAAGACCGCGACGGCGACGGCGTCACCGTCGAGCGCGCGGGCGGTGTCGAGCACGGCGGTGGCGTTGGCCGCCGGGTCGGCGATCGCGACCGGGATGGTGCAGGCTGCGACGCGGGCGAAGCCGTGACGGTAGGCGCTCTCGAACGGCAGGCTCATGCGCCCAGTCTGGCAGGCGGGGTTCCGCGGGCGCTCCCCCTTGCCTCGGGCGCGGGCCTACCCGCATTCACGACGCCTGCACCCAGTGGCGAACCGACTCGTCGCGCGCGACGAGGAATCGGTCGTCCTCGGGGTAGAACACCGCGACATCGATGTCATCGCCGGCGAAACCCCGTATCGAGGCGAGGGAGTCCCAGCGCGAGACCGTCACGATCTCAGTGGTGCCGTCGCCCAGGTCGCGCGTGAGGATCCACGCGTCGAGATTGCCGGGGGTCGAACGATACGCCCTCATGCCGGTTCGCTCGACGTAGGCGACGTACTGCGCGGCCTCTTCTGTCCGCACCGCACCCCGCCACATCCTGACGACCGCGCGATTCTCATCCATGGGTCACACCCTCCGGGTTCCGATGGTCTCGCCGAACAGCTCGCCGGTCTTCTGAAAGCCGACGCGGAGATAGAACCCTTCCGGGCCGTCGGGCGCAGGATCCCACAGAACCGTGATCTCGTCGTAGCCGCGTCGCCGCGCTTCCGCCGCGACCTCCTCGACCGCGAAGCGTCCCACGCCCCGACCCTTGGCGTCATCCGCGATGTTCAGGCGCCAGATCCCACCTCGGAACGCGGGGATCTCGTTGTCGGGATCCCAGTTCGCCATGACGAATCCGACCACGGCGTCTCCGTCGAGAATGACGCGCGGCCAGGCTGTCGGAGTGACGTAGGCCTCGGCGATGGAGTACACCACCGGCGCGACATAAGCCTTCTCGCCCACTGCCGGGGGGATCTGGATCACCGCCGGAAGGTTGTCAGCGTCGAGTTCGGCCAGTCGGAGTTCACCCATGCCGGAACGGTAGTGCCGGGCTCCGACATCACCGCACGACTCTCTCCGGAGCTGCACGATGCGAGACTCTCCGGCGGGAGAGTGGCGCGTCCCGTGCGGTCGATCATCTCGCGTCGGCCGACCGCCGTCCACCGTCAGCCGATGACGGCCATCGACGCGTCAATCGGACCGGGCGAGCCCGTCGCGGATGACCTGCCGAATCCGCCAGATCGGAAACCCGCTGATCTGCTCGATCAGATCGACGTCGAACCCGTGCACGATGTAGGCCTCGCGCACGGCGCGGATCCGGGTGGGGGTGTCGGCGAAGGCCAGCGCGAACTCGGTCGCGTAGCGCTCCCACACGCTGATCTCGTACTGTGGTGCGGTCACGGTGCGTCACCTCGTCTCCGCTGGGTCGGGCGCCCCACGCGGCATCCCTCTCGGATGCTACGGCGCGCGCGTTACAGCCAGACGACACGCAGATTCCGTGCTCGCGACATGCCGAGGTGAACGCCGCCTCCCGCTCGGACGACGCCCCGCCCGTCGTCACGCGTGTTAGCGTGAGCGGGTCCAGGGGAGGGAGCGGCGCGATGCTCGACGCGGTCACGTCCTTCTTCCAGGTGCTGCTCACGCTGTCGGGCGTGATCGCCCTGAGTCCGTCGGACTCCGCGGCGGTGTGGGTCATCGTCGCCGCGTCGGCACTTCTCGTCGCGCTGCTTCTGACGACGGCCTCCCTGCCGTCGCGCGGGGCCTCACGCGATCGTGCGGAGCGCGCCATCGACGTCTCGGTGACGGTCGCGCAGAGCGATCCGGATGCTGCGGGCCACACCCGTTCGCGCGCTCCCGGGCTCGCGGCTCCGGCCGCGTAGCACCTCGACGTCCACCGCCCGCAGCAGGCGGGTGATCTCTGTGTTTGTCGATGTCCGTCGCGGCCGTTCCGCGACCCATCCCATCGACGAACGGACGACACCGTGGACCTCCTTTCCTTCCCTCCCCTTGCGGCGACCCTCGATGCGGCGTACGCGCTGCTCATGGGACTCGCCGACCTTCTGCAGCCCGTTGCCGGCGCGCCATCCGCTGCTCTCGCCGTCATCGTGCTGACGCTGCTGGTGCGAGCCATCCTCATCCCCACCGGCGTCGCTCAGGCCAAGGCCGAGCAGACGCGGGCTCGACTGGCGCCGAAGCTGCGCGAGATCCAGCGCCGGTTCACCGACGACCGCGAGCGGATGTCGCGCGAGACCATGAAGCTCTACGCCGACGAGAAGGCCTCGCCCTTCGCGGGCTGCGCCCCCGTGCTGGTGCAGGCGCCGATCGTCGGTATCGTCTACGCGCTGTTCCTGTATCCGGCGATCGCCGGGCACCCGAACGCCCTCCTCACCGAGGAACTCCTCGGCGTGCCGCTCGGCACGAGCCTTGCCGGGTCGATCCTCGGCGGCGCGGCCACGGGTGAGGTCGCCCTCGTCTTCGGGGTCGTCGTGACGCTCATCCTCGCTGTCGCGGAGCTCACACGGCGGCTGTTGCGCCCCGCGACCGGATCCGCGGACGCTGCACCCGGGGGTGAAGCGCTCATCCGAATGGCCGGGTTCCTGCAATTCGGCACGGCCGTGGTCGCCCTCTTCGTCCCTCTCGCCGCGGCGCTGTATCTTCTCGTGACCGTCAGCTGCACGCTCGTGCAGCGGCTGATGCTGCGCCGGCGGTTCCCGATCGAGGTCGGCGTCAGAGAGTGAGGAGCCTCGGATGCCGCGCCGCGGCGTCCCCCGGCGCCTAACGTGAAGACGTGAGCGACCTGACGTACGACGAGATGGGCGCGACCGGGGGCGACCTCCCCGCCGGCTACCACCACACGCGGATGAAGCGGGTGGTCGGGCACGGGCGCGCCGACTTCGAGCGTGCGGCGGACCTGCTCTTCGCCGGCGAGGTGCAGCGCCGAGCGGGCGCCGAGGTGCGGATGTCGGAGGACCCCCTTCGCGAGGGGACGCGCGTGGAGATGCGGGTGCGCCTCGGCCCGCTGGTCTTCCGCATCCCGTGTCTTGTCGTGTACGCGGCGCGGACGCCCGACGCGTGCGGCTTCGCCTACGGGACGCTCCCCGGGCACCCCGAGAGAGGGGAGGAGCGATTCGAGCTGCGACTCGCTCCCTCGGGCGACGTCGTCTTCACGATCATTGCCTTCTCGCGCCCGGGCCGGTGGTTCACGCGGCTCGGAAGGCCTGCGGCTCGCCGGTTCCAGGCATGGATGACCCGTCGGTACCTCGCCGCGCTCGACGCTCCGGGCTTCAGCGGGCGGGCCTGACCATCGCGGTGGCATCCGGGGCTGCGAATCCGAACTGCGCATAGAGGCCGTGCGCGTCTCCGGTGAACAGGACCCAGCGGAAGTTCCTCCCCGGCCCGTCGTCGATCATCCGACGAACGATTCGCTTGCCGAGCGCCGCGCCGCGGTGAGGTGCCGTCACGAAGACATCGGCGAGGTAGGCGAAGGTCACACCGTCGGAGACGGCGCGCGCGAAGCCCACCTGTTCGCCCGTGTCGGCGCGATACGCTCCGACCACCCGCCAGGCGCCGGCGATCTGCGCCTCGACATCGGCGCGCCTCCGCTGCCGGCCCCAGTACGCCTCCGTCGACAGCCACGCCCAGACGACATCCGGTTGGATGCGGGCGGGATCGTCGTCGATGTCGTACTCCATGCGTTCATTCTCAGGGGAGTGACGGATGCCGCGACCGGGCCGGTTCGCACACGGTGGCCGCACACGCAAGTGCCTACGTCGCGAAGACGTGCAGCCCGAGGTCGTCGCTGAGCACCTCGCTCGCGATCCGGCCGCGCACGCTCGTGCCCTGATCGTCGAGCGGTGGACTCAGCACGGCGGCCCCGAGCGTGCGAGGCGCGGCGAGCACGACGGCCCCCGACACGCTGGATTTCGCGGGGACGCCGACGCGTCGCATCCATGTTCCCGATCCGTCGTAGACCCCGCAGGTCGCCATGACCGAGACGACATCGCGCGCGACGGACGCGGGGAGGACGCGTTCCCGCGTCACCGGGTTCACCCCACCGAGCGCGAGGGTCGCGCCCATCACCGCGAGGGCTTCGACGTCGACGAGCACGGCGCATGCCCGTCCGTAGACCTCGACGGCGTCGTCGGCGGTGACGTGAAGGGTGTCTTCGGCGCGCATGAGATGCGCGAGCGCGTGGTTGCGTTCGCCGTGCTCGCGCTCCTCCTCGGCCGTGCGCTCGTCGATCTCGAGCGGCCGGCCGGCGAAGGCGGAGAGCCCCTGCAGAATGCGGTTCGATCTGGCCTTGCCGTCGTCGCCGTCGACGAGGGAGGCGGTCAGAAGCGCGCCGGCGTTGACCATCGGGTTCGGCGGGCGGCCGGTGCCGCTTTCGAGCTTGATCGCATCGAACGCCTCGCCGGTCGGCTCGATCCCGACGCGGTGGAGCGCGTCACCGTCGGTGTCGAGGAGGGCGAGGGCGAAGAGGAAAGGTTTCACCGACGACTGCATGGTGAAGGCCGTGTCGGAGTGCGAGCTGCCGCGCACCGTGCCGTCGGGCAGTGCGAGAGCGATGGCGCAGAGCCTCGGGTCGGCTGCCGCGAGGCTGGGAATGCTGTCGTCGACGGCGCCCTCGTCGTGGGGGAGGACGCGCGAGCGCAGCGCGTCGAGGTCGTACGAACCCGGGTCTGCGGTAACGGTCATGGTTCGACCCTGTCACGGCCGGGGTGCGGATGTCGCCGGCCGCGCAGGTCACCGGCGGTTGTCAACCCCGTCGGATGCCGCGGGGATGCGAGAGACGCTGGGACTGTCCAACAGAAAGGCGCTCATCATGACGCAGGATTCGCACGACCACGGCTCCCTGGCAGCGGAGGAAGAAGGATACGAAGGACCGGACGTCGAGATGCCCCTGGGCGAAGACCAGCCCGACCCTTCCGAGTCGAAGGCGGATGCCACGAGTGCCGACAGTGCGGACGGCGAGGAGAAGTCGGACGGCCTCGGTCAGGACGGGACCATCCCCGATGAGCCCGATGGGGTCGCTGCCGGTCACACGGGGGAGCCGTCCAGCTTCGAGCCAGAGGAGGACGAGCGGGCGCAGGCCTGACGGCGGCGCGATGGGCGCATGCCGCCGGTGATCACCGCGGTGTGTGATCCTGGTGGGATGCCACTCGCCTTACCCGACGCGTTGATGCCGGTCCTCTTCCGATCGATGCGCGCCAATCGCACCTTCGTGACGGCCGGAGGCGCGAGGCGACGCCCCCGAGAGCGGGAGTTGCGTCCGAAACCGTACGGGCCGCCATCGCGATTGCGGCCCGGCATCCGTGTCGACGTGGAACAGGTAGACGGCTGGCCTGTCCACGGATGCCATAGATCCGAGCCTGTCCGCAGGCATGCCGTGGCGTCAACAGGCGGACACGACAACGGAGCACTTCGGTTGTCATCACGCGCCCACAGGGCGAAGCCACCACTCCGGACGCCGAGCGGGGGAGCGGTGACCGGTGTACCAGCGGGCGGCGGGGCGCTCCTGGATCACCCATGCGTTCCCGGCCGGGTCTGAGAAGAAGACGAAGACGTTCCAGTCTCCGCCGCGACCCTCACGGAACTCGCCGTCTTCGAACCGCATGACGGCGCTCACGTCCACGCCCCGCTCCGTCAGTTCAGCGCGCGCGGTGTCCACATCATCGACGACGAGTTGCAGCCCGTCTATGCGTGTGCTTCCTGTTCTGAGGTGGATGCTGCTTGCCGAGCCCCGCGGCGTGAGCTGCACGACGCGGCCGGTCGCGCCGATCTCGAGATCGAGATCCACGTGGAACCCGCCTCGTAGAAGATCTTGGCTTCGTCGATGTCGTCGACGCAGACAGGAATGACTTCGAGGCTCCACTGCACACCCGCACCTTATCCGCGCACCGCGGTTCGCCGGAGATGCTCGCGACCCCCGATCGACGTCGGCGGCCCCGGTTAGGGTCGTGGGGACGGTTCTCCGGATGAGCCGGCGGGAAGGGCAGAGTGCGGTACATCGAAGACGAAGGCCGGATCGTCTGGAGCGCGAGCGACCTGAAGGCGGCCGCCGAATGCGAGTTCGCGTGGCTGCGCGCGATCGATGCCAAGCTCGGTCGCGTCGACCCGGTCGAGGAGCCGGATGACCCGACACTGCGTCGCGCGGGCGAGCTTGGCGGCGAGCACGAGCGCCGCGTTCTGGCCCGCTACCGCGAGCAGTTCGGCGACGGGGTCGTCGAGATCCCCGAAACCCGTTCCTCCGACGCCGACGCGCTCGCCGCGGCGGTGCGGCTCACCGACGCGGCCCTGAACTCCGACGCCGACGTCATCTACCAGGCCACCTTCGCCACCCACGACTTCGTCGGATTCGCCGACTTCCTCGTCCGCGACGAGTTCGGCGCGTGGCTCGTGCAAGACACCAAGCTCGCCCGTCACGCCCGGGTCACCGCGCTCATGCAGCTCGCCGCCTATGTCGTCCAGCTCGATCGGCTGGGCATCCCACGGTCCGATCGCGTCGAACTCCTTCTCGGCGACGGCACCACCAGCAGCCACGAGGTCGACGACCTCCTCCCCGTTTTCCAGCTGCGCCGCGACCGCCTGCAGGCCCTCATCGCCGACCGTCGCCTCGACCTCGGCCCGACCGGCGACCCCATCGGGTGGGGTGACCCGCGCGGCGATCTGGGCGTCGTCGCCTGCGGCCGCTGCGCGACGTGCGACCTCGAGGTCGCGGCATCCGGTGACCTCCTCCTCGTCGCGGGCATGCGGCCGGTGCAGCGCGAACGACTCCGCGCCGCAGGCGTGGAGACGATCGACGATCTGGCGGGCCTCGAGACCGCGCCGGCGGGAATGAATCCCGACACCATCGCGCTGCTGCGCACTCAGGCGCGGCTGCAGCTGAGCTCGCCCGGCGACATCCCGAAGTACGAGGTCGTGCAGCCGCAGGCGCTCGGCGCCCTTCCGCGCCCGAGCCAGGGCGACATCTTCTTCGACTTCGAAGGCGACCCGCTCTACACCGAGGGGGAGGGCACCACCTGGGGAATCGACTACCTCTTCGGCTGGGTCGACATGGGCGAGCAGTACTCGGCGCTGTGGGCGCACTCCTTCGCCGAGGAGAAGGAGGCGCTCGAGCGGTTCCTCGACATGGTGGCCCTCCGGCGCAGGACCCATCCCGACCTGCACATCTACCACTACGCGCCCTACGAACCCACGCACCTCCTGGCGATGGCGGCGCGCTACGGCGTGCGCGAGTCCGACGTCGATCAGCTCCTGCGCGACGGGGTCTTCGTCGACCTCTACCCGATCGTGCGTCGGGCTCTTCGCGTCGGCTCGCGCTCGTACTCCATCAAGAAGCTCGAGCCGCTCTACATGGGCGACGAGGTGCGCACGAGCGACGTCCAGAAGGGCGACGACTCGATCGTCAAATACGTGCAGGCCCGGGCGCTGCAACAGGATGGACCGGATGCCGCGGCCGAAGCCGCCCGCATCCTCGACGACCTGGCCGATTACAACCGCTACGACTGCGTCTCGACCCTGCGCCTTCGTGACTGGCTCGTCGACCGCGCGCGCGAGGCGCAGCTGCGCCCCACCCCGAACCCCGATCCCGACGAGCACGCCTACACCCCGTCCGAGCGCGCCGATCGACTGAATGCCCTCGCCGCCCAGCGCGACGCCGGATCGGCGGAGTCGCGGGCGCTCCGGCTCGGCGCGGCTGCGATCGACTACTACCCGCGCGAGGCCAAGTCGTTCTGGGCCACCCACTTCCTGCGCCTGCGCGAGCCGGCGTCGGTGTGGGAGGAGACAAGAGATGTGGTCATGCTCGACTCCTCGCGCTGCCGCGTCGTCGACGACTGGTATCAGGAGGAAGGAAAGCGCACCCTCCGCCGCCGCCTCGAACTGCGCGGCGAGCTCGCGCCCGGCACCCGCATCAGCGAGGGCAGCGAACCGTTCGCGCTCTACGAGCTGCCGGTGTCGTTCCCCTTCGCCGACAAACCGCGCTGGATCCACGCCGACCACCGGGTCGCCGTCATCGAGGCCCTCGACGACGGCGCGATCGTGGAGGAATTCGCCATCGACGGCGAGACCTGGACCGAGCTCCCCGTCGCGCTGACTCCACCTGCACCTCCCCGCGCGCTGAATCAGCAGACCGCGATCGACGCCTGGGCCGATGCCGTCGCCGCCGCTGCGCCGAAGCTGCCGTACGACCCGGCTACCGACATCCTGCTCCGCCGTCCGCCGCGCACCCGCACCGGCGCACTCCCGCCGCAGACCGGCGACGACATCGGCGACATCACCGCCGCTCTTCTCGACCTCGACCGCAGCTACCTCGCCGTGCAGGGGCCGCCCGGAACGGGAAAGACCTTCGTCGGCTCGCATGTCACCGCCCGCCTCGTCGCCGAGCACGGCTACAAGGTCGGCGTCGTGGCCCAGTCGCACGCGGTCGTCGAGCATATGCTCGACCGGATCGTCGCGGCGGGCGTGCCCCCGCAGCAGGTGGGCAAGGCGCTGAAGAAGCCGGATGACGCGGAGCGGGTGCGCTTCACGCCGATCCCCAAGAACGGGGTCGCGGCCTTCACGGCCGAGCACGCGGCATCCGGATTCGTCGTCGGCGGCACGGCGTGGGACTTCGCTCATGAGGGTCGCATCCCGCGGGGGAGTCTCGACCTCCTCGTCATCGACGAGGCCGGGCAGTTCTCCCTCGCCTCGACGATCGCGGTCTCGCTCGCGTCGTCGCGCCTGCTCCTTCTCGGCGACCCGCAGCAGCTGCCGCAGGTGAGCCAGGGCACCCACCCCGAGCCGGTCGACACCTCGGCGCTCGGGTGGGTCATGGACGGGGCCGACGTCATCCCGCCGGACTATGGGTTCTTCCTCGCCCAGTCGTGGCGCATGCATCCCGCCGTGGCCCGCGCCGTCTCCGACCTGTCCTACCGGGGCGAGCTCGCCGCCCAGCCGGCGACCGCGATGCGCGTGCTCGAGGGGGTGATCCCGGGCCTTCATCCGCTACCGCTGCGCCACCGCGGCAACGCCACCCGGTCGCCGGAAGAGGCGGCGGTCGTCGTCGAGCTCGTCCGCGACCTCGTCGGGCGGGAGTGGACCGGGATCGACATCGACGACACCGGCGGTGCGGCCGTGACGCCCCCACGAGCCGTCGTGGAGAAGGACATCATCGTCGTCACCCCGTACAACGCCCAGCAGGTGCTGGTGGAAGAGGCGCTCGCCGCCGCGGGGTTCCACGGCGTCCCGGTCGGGACGGTCGACAAGTTCCAGGGGCAGGAGGCGGCGGTCGCGATCGTGTCCCTCGCGGCATCCTCCGGGCGTGACGCGCCCCGGGGCCTGGAGTTCCTCCTCCTTCGCAACCGCCTGAACGTCGCCATCTCGCGGGCGATGCACACCGCGTATCTGGTCTACTCGCCGGGTCTCCTCGACGACCTGCCGCGCACTCCGGAGGGCGTCGCGCGCCTCAGCGGTTTCGCGCGGCTGGTCGGCGCGCACACCGCCGATCCCGGTCCGACGCGCGCCGCGGGCGCGGAGCGCAACCCCGTTCAGCCGGCGATGGCCGCCCAATAGACTCGCCAGACGCCCCACCCCCGGCGAGGAGGAACTGCCGCATGTCCGACCAGGTGCCCCGTCAATTCGAGATCGACCTGCCGCCCGACCTCATCGGCGGAAACTACGCCGACTTCGCCAACGTCTGGCACAGCTCGACGGTTTTCGTCATGGACTTCCTGACCCTTGCCCAGCCGCCCCACGACGAAACCGATCCCGAAACCGGCGAGCGTCGCACGATCGTGCCCGCGCGCGTGGTCAGCCGAATCCGCATCCCCCCCGAGCAGGTGTTCGAGCTCGCCAAAGCCCTCACGCAGCAGCTCGAATTCTGGGAGCAGGAGACCGGCCGTAAGCCTCCGACCGAGCCCGTGATCCCCGACTGAATCCGCTGCGGCGGTTAGCCCCTTCGGGGGGCGGATGTCAACCCCCTGAGAAGCGGGATCAGCCTCGTC
The DNA here is from genome assembly GCF_023155745.1 of Microbacterium kunmingense. Classification (GTDB taxonomy): domain Bacteria; phylum Actinomycetota; class Actinomycetes; order Actinomycetales; family Microbacteriaceae; genus Microbacterium; species Microbacterium kunmingense. Next base: position 58,712 of record NZ_JAKNUS010000008.1, on the reverse strand, counting down.
ATACCCTTGAATTCGCGCCGCAAGGCGCAGGCGCGGTATCCGTTCGGCGAGGGGCGGATGCCGCGCCACACTCGTCTCACGGCCCGGAAAACCGCGGTTTCCCGCTGATGGAGTGGGTCAGACGGTGCCGTACAGGCGGTCGCCGGCGTCACCGAGACCGGGGACGATGTACCCCTTCTCGTTGAGCCGCTCATCGAGCGCGCCGAGCACGAGCGTGACGTCCTTGTCGCCGACCTGACGCTCGATCGCCGCGACCCCTTCGGGAGCGCCGAGGAGGCAGATCGCCGTGACGTCCTGCGCCCCTCTCTTGAAGAGGAACTCGACGGCCGCGCCCAGCGACCCGCCTGTCGCGAGCATGGGGTCAAGGACGAAGCACTGCCGATCGGAGAGGTCATCGGGGAGGCGCTCTGCGTAGGTGGTGGGCTCGAGCGTCTCCTCGTTGCGCACCATCCCGAGGAATCCCACCTCGGCGGTCGGAAGAAGCTTGACCATGCCCTCCAGCATCCCGAGTCCGGCGCGGAGGATCGGCACGACGATCGGGCGCGGCTCGCTGATCTTGACGCCCATCGTCAACGACACCGGCGTCTGGATCTCGATCGGGTCGACCTTCACCGACCGCGTCGCCTCGTAGGCGAGGAGCGTGACGAGCTCCTCCGTCAGCTGACGGAACACCGGCGACGACGTCGTGTGGTCACGCAGCACCGTGAGCTTGTGGGTGATGAGCGGGTGGTCGGCGACGTGGAGGCGCATGGGTCCCAGGGTACCCGCGGCGAGCGCATCGATCCGTACGCTGGGAGCGTGCAGCCCGACCCCGCCGACGATGCCGCGATGACGCGCGCGCTCGTGCTGGCCGCCCATGCGGCGGCCCAGGGCGAGGTGCCGGTGGGAGCGGTGGTGACGGATGCCGCAGGGAACGTCATCGGTGAGGGAAAAAACCTGCGCGAGACCACCGCGGACCCCACCGCCCACGCCGAGGTGATCGCGCTGCGCGCGGCCGCGGCATCCCTCGGCTCCTGGAATCTGACCGGGTGCACGCTCGTGGTCACTCTCGAGCCGTGCGTGATGTGCGCGGGGTCGGCGTTGCAGTCGCACGTGAGCCGGGTGGTGTTCGGCGCGTGGGACGAGAAGGCCGGCGCTGCCGGGTCGGTGCACGACGTGCTGCGCGATCGTCGCCTGCCGGTGCGCGCCGAGGTGGTCGGGGGTATCCGAGCCGATGAGGCTGCCGAGTTGCTGCAGAAGTTCTTCGCCGCGAAGCGCTAACGGGACTGCTCGTCGCCGAATGTCGGGGCGACGCTCAGTGGGGGAGCGCCGGGAGCACCGCCTCGCCGACGTAGTCGACATGGGCGACGTCCTCGTTGTCGAGGAACTGGAAGTACACCCGCTCGATGCCGAACGAACGCCAGCGCTCGACGCGCTCGGCGATCTCCTCGGGTCCGCCGACGAGGTTGACCCCGTCGCGCACCTCGTCGAGTGTCTTGCCCAGGCGTCCCGCGCGCCGTGTGAGTCCGGCGTCGTCCGGCCCGGCGATGACCGACATCGCCACCGACAGACGCACCGTGGCAGGGTCACGACCCACCCGGTCGCAGGCGGCGTGGAGGTTGTCCAGGCGCTCGGAGATCTGCGCGTCGGTGGGGAACCCGAGGTTGTACTCGCGGGCGAATCGGGCGACGAGCTCGGGAGTGCGGCGTCGACCGGCGCCACCGATGATGACGGGCACGGGCGTCTGCACGGGCTTGGGCAGAGCCGGAGCATCCGTCAGTCGGTAGTTCGCACCCGCGAAGCTGTATGTCGCGCCGACCGGTGTCTCCCAGAGGCCGGTGATGATCTCCAGCTGCTCCTCGAGCAGATCGAACCGGCGCGGCGGGAACGGGATGCCGTACGCCTCGTGCTCCCGCTCGAACCATCCGGCGCCGAGGCCGAGCTCGACCCGTCCGCCCGACATCGCGTCGACCTGAGCGACCTGGATCGCAAGGATGCCGGGGTGGCGGAACGTCACGGGGGAGACCAGGGTGCCCAGACGCACCCGGCTCGTCTCGCGGGCGAGACCGGCCAGCGTGGTCCACGCGTCGGTGGGGCCGGGAAGTCCGTCACCACGCCCGTTCAGGTAGTGGTCGGAGCGGAAGAATCCGTGGAAGCCGTGGCGCTCCGCAGCCTGGGCGAAGGCGAGCTGATCGTCGTAGCTCGCGCCCAGCTGCGGCTCGGTGAAGACGCAGTACTCCATCGCGTGGGTTGACGCGCCGTGTCAGTCCGCCGAGCGGATGACGATCGCCTCGGTGGGCGGTGCGTCGGGGCGATCGCCGGTGTAGCCGATGGTGAGGAGCAGGGCCCGGCGGAACTCATCAGGGCGCTCCAGATGCGGGGCGTGACCGGTGCCCTCGAGCTCGACCTCGGTGACATCGCCGCCGCGTGACTGATACGTCTTCAGCACGTCGCGGGTCTGCGAGATCATCTCCTGCGCGGGAGCGACGTCGGCGCCCGGCCAGCCGGGGACGATGCCGAGGGCGCCGAGGTGGTTGAAGTCGTAGAACGAGCCGTCCGCGACGATGGCGTCGACGCTGCCGTGGATCCACAAGATCGGCGGCTTGTCGTCGAGATCGACGATCCCCGAGACGTCGAAGTACCTCGGCGCCATGGTGTTGAGCACGCCGAGATGCCCCGCGCCGAACCCCGGCCAGTTCTTGCTCGGCACCGAGTTGCCGGGGTAATTGCCCTCGGCGGTCGAGGTCGTGAGCATCGATTCGACGAAGACGTCTTCGTGGGGCGTGGTGAATCCGGGTGCGACGTAGGCGGCCCGGAAGACGTTGCGAGGTGAGGTCTGGGCCTCGTCGCCGGTGTCGTGCGCGATGAGGCGCTCGACGAAGTCGGGGTTCGCCCCGCCGCCTCCGCAGCCGGCGTCGTCGTCGGTGAGCCGCGAACCGTCGCGTCGCGTGCCTCCAAAGCCGTAGGGCGATACGGGGGCCTGCAGGGTGAGGCTGAGCACCGGGTGATCGAGGGCGTACTGCATGACCACGCCGCCGCCCATCGACCAGCCGACGAAGTGCGCCGTCGGAATGCCGAGGGCCTGGAGGGCAGCGAAGATGTCGTCGCTGAAGTCTCGGACACCCCGCGTCGCGTCGACCGGGGTGTGCTCGCTGCCGCCGAAGCCACGGAGGTCGATGGCGATCACCCGGAGGTCGCTCGGCAGGTCGAGCATGGTGGACTGCCAGAACAGCGCCGACGAGACGTTGCCGTGCACGAGCACGACGGTCTTCTGCGGCACCGTTTCGGGATCGTCGCCGCGGCGCTCGAGGATGTTGACCGCCACGTCGGGCGTGTCGATGATGCGTGACGTGATGCCGTCGAAGAGCGAACTCGGGGGCGTGATCATGGCGGTCTCCTTCTCGCCCGGGGCGTCCGCGCCCCGCCGTTTCGACTATAGCCCGGGGCCCTCGGCGCGTCGGGGTGGGTTCGTAGGATGGCGGGATGACCGACGCGTTCACCCTCCCGTCCATCGCCGTCCTCGGAGCAGGGTCGATGGGAGGAGCCGTCCTCCGCGGCGTCGCCGCGTCCGCCCTCGCCACCGCAGGGCTCGTCGCGACGAATCGCTCCCGTGCGAAGGCCGACGAACTGGCATCCGTCCCCTCGGTGACGAGTCTCGCCGTCGAGGACGAGTCCGACGCGAACGTGCGGGCGGCGGCGAAGGCCGACATCGTGCTGGTGGGGGTCAAGCCCGCGATGGTGCCCGATCTTCTCCGCGAGATCAGCCCGCACTTGCGTCCCGGCACGATCGTCGTGAGCCTCGCCGCCGGGGTCACCATCGCGACATTCGAGGAAATTCTGGGAGCGGATGTCGCGGTGTTCCGCTCCATGCCCAATACGCCCGCGCTCGTGGGGAAGGCCGTCACGGGAATCTCGGCCGGGAGCCGCGCGAGCGAGGCCGACGCGGTGCTCGTGCGGCGTCTCTTCGAGACCGTGGGCACGGTGATCGAGCTGCCCGAGACGCAGATCGACGCCCTGTCGACGATCTCGGGTTCGGGGCCGGCGTACGTCTTCCTCCTCATCGAGGACCTCACGCGCGCAGCGGTCGGCAAGGGGTTCGGTGAAGCGGACGCCCGTGTGATGGTGGAGCAGACCTTCGCCGGCGCGACGGCACTGCTCACGGCGACGGGGGAGGAGCCGGCCGAGCTGCGACGCCGCGTGACGAGCCCGAAGGGAACGACCGAGCGCGCCGTCGCCGTGCTGCAGGAGGCGCGGCTGGACGAGGTGTTCGCACGGGCGACCGATGCGGCGCTCGCGCGCGCGAAGGAGCTCGCCGCGGGGGCGTGACGCACCCGGGTGTCAGCTGGTCTTCGACCGGTCCATCCACCACTCCACGAACGACCGGGCCCGGCCGTCCTCGGCGAGGTCGATCACCCACAGGTTGCTGTAGCTCCGGCCGCCGGTGTAGGCCGTCTCGGCCTGCACGAACGCCCGGTCGCCGTCGACTCCTGCGACATCCCAGGTGAAGGTGAAGGAGTCGGGCTCGTCCTGTCGGCGCAGCCACTCGGCGACGATCGCGTCATGCCCGGTGAACGGGGTCGTCCACGGTTCGAAGCGCACCTCGGCATCCTCGGTGAAGAGTGACCGGATGTCGTCGGGTTCGTTCGAGCGCCACGCGACGAGGTAGGCGTCGATGAAGCGGCGCGCCGCGGCCTCCGTCTGCTGTCTGTCGGTCGTGCGGGCATTCTGGGCCCGCCCTGCGACACGAGTCGACCGGGTTGACGGGGCCGGCGTGTGCGTAACTCCTGCAAAACCTGCGCCGGGGGGTTGTCGCAACCGGTTCCACACCGGTTCCGGCCGATTCTTGAGGAGTTGTGCAGGAGTTAGGAACGGGCGGTCAGCGGTCGAGCGCCGCGAACCGCTCGATGTCGGAGTTCGTCCCCGAGACGATGATGAGGTCGTGGTTGGTGACCACGGTGTTCGCCTCGGCGTAGCGGAACGGCTTGCCGGGGCTCTTCACACCGACGACGGTGACGTTGTACTTGGTGCGGACGCCGGATTCGTTCAGGCCCACGCCCCGGATGAACTTCGGCGGGTACATCTTGGCCAGCACGAAGTCGTCGTCGAAGCGGATGAAGTCGAGCATGCGGCCGCTGACGAGGTGCGCGACGCGCTCGCCGGCCTCGCGCTCGGGGTAGATGACGTGGTTCGCGCCGACGCGGGCGAGGATCTTGCCGTGCGACTGCGACACCGCCTTCGCCCAGATCTGCGGCACCTTCAGGTCGACCAGGTTGGCGGTGATGAGGACGGATGCCTCGATGAGAGACCCGACCGCGACGACGGCGACCTGGAAGTCCTGCGCGCCGATCTGCTTCAGGGCATCGATGTTGCGCGCGTCGGCCTGAACGGTGTGGGTGACCCGGTCGGACCACTTCTGCACGAGCTCGAGGCTCTCGTCGATGGCGAGGACCTCGCGTTCGAGCCGGTCGAGCTCGCCGGCGCAGGCGGCGCCGAAACGCCCGAGGCCGATGACGAGGACGGGCGCGTCCCCTCTGATGCGATCACCCAACGATCGGCCTTTCCACGGGCAGCGAGTACAGCTGCGAACGGGATGACGCGGCCACGGCCGCGGCGAGAGTCACTGTACCAATGCGGCCCATGAAGATCGTGACCGCCTGCACGTAGACGGCGGCGTCGGGAAGTTCTGCGGTGAGGCCGGTCGACAGACCCACAGTGCCGAACGCCGAGATGACGTCGAAGAGCACCTCGTCGACCGGAGCCTTGGTGATCTGGGCGATCGTGATCGTCGACAGCGCGACGATCGTCGCACCCCAGGCGACGACCGACAGGGCAACGCGCTGCACGTCGCTGGGGATGCGTTTACCGAAGACCTCGACCGACTGGCGGCCCTTCGCCTCCGACCACACCGCGAGCGCGAGGACGGCGAGGGTGGTGACCTTGATTCCACCGGCCGTGGAGGCCGAACCGCCGCCGACGAACATGAGCATCGACCCCACCAGCAGCGACGAGCCGTTGAGCTCGCCGATGTCGACGACGGAGAATCCGCCGGAGCGGGTCATCGCCGAGAGGAAAAACGCCTGGAAGGTGGTGTCCCACGCCTCCATCGAGCCGAACGTGCCGGGATTGTCGTACTCGAGCGTGAGGAAGGCTGCGGCGCCGGCGACGAACAGGACTCCCGTCGTGATCAGCGTGAGCTTGGTGTGCAGCGACCAGGCCTTGACATGCCACACGTTCTTCCACAGGGCGTAGATCACCGGGAAACCGATGCTGCCGAGGAACACCGCGATCATCAGGATCGTCAGGAGCACATAGTCGTCGGCGAAGGGCTGGAGTCCGCCGGGGTTCGGGGTGAACCCGGTGTTCGTGAAGGCCATCGCGGCGTAGAAGGGCGCCTCCCACAGCGCCTCGAGCGGGCCGATCCCGGCGAAGACCAGCGCGGGCCACAGCGCGATCGCGACAGCCGCTTCGATCACGAGGGTCGACAGGGCGACCGTGCGCAACAGCTGGCCGACCTCTCCGAGGCGCACCGCCTGGCCCTCGTTCACGGGACCCCCGTGGCTGCGCAGCGGGTTCGAGTCGCTCGCGGCGATGAGCTTGGCGCGCAGCCCCAGCCGCTTGGAGATGATCAGGCCGAGGATCGAGGCGAGCGTCAGCACGCCCATGCCGCCGATGTTGACGCCGATGAAGATGATGACGAGGCCGAGCGGCGTGAATGTGGTCGCGACGTCGACGGTCGCGAGCCCCGTCACGCAGATGGTGGACACCGCCATGAAGAGGGCGTCGGCGAGGGGCAGGGGCTCTCCGACGGTCGCTGCGGGCAGGGACAGCAGCGCCGTGAAGACGAGGATCAGCGAGACGAACACCAGAACGGCGAAGCGTGCCGGGGAGGAGGTGGTGAGGTTGCGGAGCGCGTCCCAGGCGCGTTCGCCGACAGCGAGCAGTCGGCGCCGCGCCGCACGTGCTTGGCCCGTCGGCATGCGCCGCCCCTTTCGCCGAGAAAACCTGAGTCATGGTACTCCGCTGCTGGGCGGCACTAACCTAAAGCCATGGCGGACATCTTCGACGTGATCGCAGACGGGACGCGACGCGACATCCTCAGGCTCCTGCTCGATCGCTCCACCGCCGGTGAGAACGGCACGAGCGTGTCGCAGATCGTCAGCGCCCTCGGAGTCAGCCAGCCGACGGTCTCCAAGCACCTGAAGGTGCTGCGCGAAGCGCACCTCGTCTCGGTGCGCGAGGTCGGTCAGCACCGCTACTACAGCCTGCTCGCCGCACCCCTGGACGAGGTCGATGACTGGCTCGTCCCCTTCCTCGACACCGCGGATCTCGAGGCTGCCGACAACGCCGCGCTGATCTCGCTGCCCGAGCCGGCGGCGCATGCCGCGGAGCTCGTCGGCCGCGCCGCTGCATCCGCTCAGCACGCTGTCGCGAACGCGCTGAAGAAGCTGCCCGGGCGCTGAGGAGGCGGGGTTCGGCGGCCGTCGAGGAGACCCGCCGGATCTCATGAGTCACACGGGTTTACACGCGTCGCGGCGACCCCATAAAGTAGGCCCAGCAGAACTGCAGAAAAAGAGCCGAGCGCCGGAAGGGGGCACCGTGGCTGATTTGCCGGATGTCCGCTTCCTCACCGTCGCCGAGGTGGCCGAGCTCATGCGGGTGTCGAAGATGACGGTCTACCGTCTCGTCCACGCCGGAGAGCTGCCCGCGGTCCGCTTCGGACGCAGCTACCGGGTGCCCGAATCGGCGGTCACCGAGGCTCTGCAGCGGCCTATCGCCGACGTCGGCTAGACTGACCCGAGGCATTTTCCGCTTTTGCCCGTTCCCGATCGTGCATGCCCGTGCGATCAGACCCCGACATAGTGAGGTTTTCCGTGGGTTCAGTCATCAAGAAGCGCCGCAAGCGCATGGCGAAGAAGAAGCACCGCAAGCTGCTTCGCAAGACTCGCCACCAGCGCCGCAACAAGAAGTAAGCGGCACCGACACCGAGCGCCTGTCCGATGGACGGGCGCTTCGTGTTCGTGGCGCCGTGCGCCCGGCATCCATCCGGTATCCGACGTTCGGAGGAATCATGAAGACGATCACCGTTCACGAACTGCAGCAGAACCCCGACGTCCCTCTCGTCGACGTGCGGGAGGAGCACGAGTTCGTCGAGGGACGTGTGCCCGGTGCGATCAACCTGCCGATGTCGACGCTTGGTGAGCGGATCGACGAGCTGCCCGAGGGACCGTTCCGTGTCGTCTGCGCGCTCGGCGGTCGTTCGGCTCGCGTGGTCGAGGCGCTCGAGGCGCGCGGGTACGACGCCACCAACGTCGAGGGCGGCACGACGGCGTGGGCCGAGGCGGGTTTCCCGCTCGAGCGGTGACGACGCCCCTCCCGACCGCCCCGACCGCGCCGCACCGCCGTAAAATAGCGGATGTGACCACCCTCACCGTCATCGGCAAGCCCGACTGCCACCTGTGCGACGTGGCGCAGGGCGTCGTCGAGGCCGTGGTCGCCGACTTCCCCGAAGACGAGGTCGTCGTCGAGCACCGCTCGATCGTGGATGACCCTGCCCTCCACGCCGAATGGTGGGAGAAGATCCCCGTCGTCCTCATCGACGGGCGGCTCCACACCTACTGGCGTGTCTCGGCCGATCGCCTGAGCACGGCGCTTCGCGAAGCCAAGCAGTCCTGACGCTCAGCTCCGCCGCTCGCCGCCGTCCCCGCCACCCACGACGGGGATCGCCTGCGTGAAAGCACTCGCGCGCTCGACGGCGTCGGCGCTGCCGGTGAAGAGCCCGCCGGTGTCGGGGCGCGGCTCGTCGGCCTCGGCGGTCTCGCCTTCGCCGCCGCCCGTCTCGGTCAGGAGCACGCGCTGGGTCGGGAGCGCGGCGGGCATCGTCCGCTGCATCCACGTCACCATCGCCTCGCGCACGGCGCAGCGCAGGTCGAACAGCGTCGGTGCATCCACCGCCGAGACGAGAATCCGCACCCGGACGTACCCGGCGACGGCGTCGGTGACCTGCAGCACGGCGGTGCGTCCGTCCCACAGGTCGCTGTCGGCGACCACCCGCGCGAGCTGATCGCGCATCTTCGACGGCGAGACCCGCCAGTCGACGTCGAGCTCGACGGCACCGAGGAGCGCGCTGCCCTGCCGGGTCCAGTTCTCGAACGGCGTCGTGGTGAAGTAGGTGCACGGGAGCACCAGCCGGCGCTCATCCCAGAGGTCGAGCACCACGTAGCTGAGCGTGATCTCGCCCACCCGCCCCCACTCGCCCTCGACGACCACGACGTCGTCGACGCGGAGCGCCTCGCTGAAGACCAGCTGGATTCCGGCGAACATGTTCGCCAGCACCGACTGGGCGGCAAGGCCGGCGATCACCGAGGCGATACCGGCCGAGGCGAGGACGCTCGCTCCGACGGCCCGCACCTCGGGGAAGGTCAGGAGGATCGCCCCGGCGGCGAGCACGACGATGATCGCGATCGCGAGGCGTCGCAGGATCAGCGTCTGGGTGCGTATCCGCCGCGCGACCCGGTTGTCGGGCACGTCGATGCGGTACCTGCCGAGTGCAAGATCGGAGAGGAACAGCACCATCGCCCCGACGAGCCACGCCCCGACGATGATCGTCACGATCGTCATCGCCTGGTTCAGCCCCGGCTTCCACGACGGGTCGGGGAAGGTGACGGCGATCGCGATCCACAATCCGATCACGAGCACGAACGCGCGGAACGGTCGGCGGGCGCGGGTGATGAGGGATGCCGGCCACTGGCGCTTCCGCACGAACAGGCGCATCACGCCGGTGACGATGAGGGCGAGAGCGACGGCTCCGACGACGGCGATGGCGAGTGCGATGGCGAAGTTCAGCCAGTCCTGCCACATGGGATCCTCCGTTCGGGGGTCGGCGGAACGACCACCTTAGGCGACCCGCCGATGCGACCCTCTCACCGAGTGACCAGCCTTCGGCGGATCGCGCGCGGGGAGTCAGATTCGCGCCCGCACCACCACCGGCTCGGGCGCGAGCGCGATGCGCACCCGATCGCCGAACTCGACCCGCTCCGCCACGGGGTGCTGCACCTGCACGAGCGACCCGTCGGCGGTCTGGACGAGGGTGCGCCGAGAGCTCCCGAGGAAGGTGCTCTCCTGCACCACCGCGTCGACCCCCGCCTCCTCCACCCCGGCGAGCCGGACGTTCTCCGGCCGCAGGAACACCTCGACCTCACCCGCCGCGGGCGCGGCGCCGTCGGTGGCGCGCAGCGGCAGCGGCAGGCCCCACACCTCCACCGTCTCGCCGCGGAGCGTGCCGGGCACGACGCTGGAGACCCCGACGAAGGCCGCGACGTACGGCGTCGCCGGCCGAAGGTAGAGATTTTCGGGGGTGCCGATCTGCTCGATACGTCCGGCGTTCATCACGGCGATGCGGTCGGAGACGGCCAGGGCCTCCTCCTGATCGTGGGTGACGAAGACCGTGGTGATGCCCAGACGCAGCTGGATGCGGCGGATCTCATCGCGCAGCTGCACCCGCACCTTGGCGTCGAGGGCTGAGAGGGGTTCATCCAGGAGCAGCACCCGCGGTTCGGTGACGAGGGCACGCGCGAGCGCCACCCGCTGCTGCTGGCCACCCGAGAGCTGATGGGGGTAGCGGTCGGCCAGGTGCCCGAGCCCGACGAGGACGAGCGCGTCGGCGGCGCGGGCGGCGGCATCCCTCTTCCCCACTCCCCGCCGGCGCAACCCGAAGGCGGTGTTGTCCCGCGCCCGCAGGTGCGGGAAGAGCGAGTACGACTGGAACACCATGCCGATGTCGCGCTTGTTGGTCGGAACGGATGACACGTCGTTTCCGCCGAGCAGGATCTGCCCCTCGGTCGCCCGCTCGAGCCCCGCGAGGACGCGGAGCGCCGTGGTCTTGCCGCACCCCGAGGGGCCGAGCAGCGAGACGAACTCGCCCGGGGCGATGTCGAGGTCGACGCCGCGCAGCACGCGCGTCGCGCCGTAGTCCTTCACCACGGTGCGCAGCTCGACGCGGGTACCCGAACCCGCCTCGGCGAGGAGGGTGTTGTCGGCGGTGGCGGGCAGGGTGCGGGGGCTGGTGTCGGAGGTCGTCACGAGCGGCTCCTTCGAAGGGTGCGGCGGGGCGAAGCGGTGCGGGGCGAGACGGAGCCGCCGACCCGCCCGGCGCGCCCGATGATGAGCAGCAGCACGAACGCGAAGGCGAGCGCGAGCAGGGTGAAGATGGCCGCAGCGTAGGCATCCTGTCGGTTGATGACGACGAGCCCCGTCTGCAGCACCTGGCGGTTCAACAGCGACGCGATGGTGAATTCGCCGAGGACCACCGCGACCGAGATGAGGGAGGCCGCGAGCAGGCCCTGACGGAGGTTCGGCGCGATGACGCGCGCGAGCACGGTGAACCACCCGGCGCCGAGCGTTCGCGCTGCCTCGGCCAGGATCTTCACGTCGACCGCGTCGATGGAGGCCTGGATCGAGCGGTAGGTGAAGGGCAGGACGAGGATCCCGTACGCGAACGCCAGGGTCCAGGCGCCGGTGCCGAGGGTGCGTCCGATCTGGAGGTAGATCGGGGCGAGGCCCACGACCAGCACGATCGCGGGGATCGTGATGGGGAGGAGGGCGAGGAATTCGAACCCGCGCCGGAGCTTCGGGAACTTCAGCGCCACGAGCACCATCGTGGGGGTGAAGAGGAACAGCACGATGAGCACCGTCACCCCGGCGAGGATCAGCGAGTTGCCGAGCCCCGTCCAGATCGGCGCGTACCGTGACGCGTTCGCCGGGTCGAACACCGACAGCCAGCGCTCGAACGTCGGGGCGCTGCCGTCGGGCGAGGAGAGGGTGAACAGGAACGTCGCGACGAAAGGGACGGCGAAGACGAGCCCGACGACGACGCCGATGAGCCACCGGACTGCCGGCGGCGGGGCGATGCCGCTCATGCCTGCCACCTCGCCGTGCGCCGCTGGATGAGGGAGTAGAGCCACATCACGACGGCGACGACGACGATCATGCCGAGTGCGAGGGCACCGGCGAGGTTCTCGCGACCGAGGACCGTTTCGCTGGTGAGTGCGGCGCGGATCTGCAGCGGCACGATCTGCGACCCCTGGCTCGCCAGCGCGGCGGCTGTCGCATAGGACGAGAACGCGTTGGCGAACAGCAGCAGCAGGCTCGCGAGGAATGACGGGGCGAGCACGGGGAATCCGACGTGCCGCCAGAACTCGCTCCGCGTACCGCCGAGGGTGAGGTGGGCCTCGAACCACTGCGGGCGGAGGGCCGCCAGGGCGGGCATGAAGGTGATGACCATGAGTGGGATCTGGAAGACGAGATAGGCGGGGATGAGACCGGGGAGGGCGTAGATCCACGCGCCGCCGGCGAAGATGTCGATGCCGAGCGCAGCGCGGAGGAAGCGCGTGACGATGCCCTGGGTGCCGATCGTCGCGATCATCGCGAAGGCGAGCATCACGCCGCCGAACTGGGCCAGGACGCCGGATGCCGCGTCGACCGTCGTGCGGACGACGCCGGCGTCGGGAAGGCCCAGCATCGCGTAGCAGACCGCTGCTCCCACGACAGCGCCCACGACGGCGGTGAGAAGGGAGACCCAGGTCGAGTTGACGAACGTGTTGATGATCACCGGGTCGCCGAGCGCGGCGATGTTCGCCAGGGTGAACGCACCGTCTCCGTCGAAGAGCCCTGAGGCGATCGCGAGCACCGTCGGGAGGGCGAGGAAGAGCAGGACGTAGACGGCGAACGGGGTGAGGCCGAGCCATGACCAGTCGCCGGACGCGCGGCGCTGCCGTGCCGGAGCCTGGAGCTCCGGCACGGCAGCGACCGTCTCGTGGTCGGTGGTCGGCCCGGCGTGAGCGGGGGCTGCGGTCACCGGACCGCCGCTGCCCACTCCTGGCCGAGGAGCTCGCCGGCCGCGGCGCTCTGCTCCTCGGTCGGCACGACGGTGTCCTCCGGAGCCTCGGGCAGGGCCGCCGCGAGTTCCTCGTCGATCGTGCCGGCTTCGATCATCGCGTCCATGCGCACCGGGCGGGCGCCGCCCTTCAGCCACAGGTTCTGCACCTCGTCGCTGTAGAGGAACTCCTGCCACAGGCGCGCCGCGGCCGGGTTGGGGGCATCCTTGTTGATCGCCTGGTTGTAGTACCCGGCGTACCCGGTGCCGGGGAAGACCACGACCTCCCAGTCGGGGTTGTCGGCAGCGTGCGCGGCGTTGAGGTAGTCCCAGTCGAACACCACCGGGGTCTCGCCGCTCGCGACCGTCGCCGAGGTGACGTCGAGCTTCAGCAGATTTCCGGCGGCGTTGAGCTCGGAGAAGAAGTCGATTCCGGGCTGGAAGTCGTCGAGGTCGCCGCCGGTCTGCACGGTCGCCAGGCCCACCGCTGCGAACGCGGCACCGGCCTGGGTCGGATCGCCGTTCAGGGCCACCGCACCGCGGTAGTCACCACCGAGCAGGTCGTCGATGCTCTCGGGGGCCGGGAAGCGCGACGAGTCGTAGCCGACCGACATGTAGCCGCCGTAGTCGCCGACGAACAGGCCCTCGGGGTGCTTCAGCGCGTCGGGGATGTCGTCCCAGGTCTGCACCTGGTACGGGGCGAAGTAGTCGGTGCTCTGCAGGGCGACGGTGAGGCCGAGGTCGAACACGTCGGGGGCGGTGTCCAGGCCCTGGTTGGTCTCGGCGGCCTGGATCTCCTCGGCGCTCGAGGCGTCGGGCGACTGCTCGTTGACGGTGATCTCGGGGTAGCGCTCCGTGAAGAGGTCGATGATCTCGCCGTAGTTCGCCCAGTCGCGGGGGAGGGCGATGACGTTCAGCTGGCCTTCGGCCTTCGCGGCCTCTTCGAGGTCTTCGAAGGTGCCGAAGTCGGCCAGGCTCGTCGCGGTGGCGGCGTCGACGCCGAAGTCGGAGGAGGCGTCGCCGGAGCCGGCGGCGGCGCCGCCGCAACCGGCGAGCGTGACGGCCGCGGCGGTGGCCATGGCGAAGACGGCGAGCGCGCGGGTCGCCGGGCGAGGGATGCGTGACATGGGGTTGTTCCTCTCGGGTGAGCACACCGCGGTGCCGCGCAGCAGCGCGTGCGGTGCAGGGGACGAGAGGAAACTAGAAGCGCCCGGTTACCGGGCACACCGGCGCGGGTGAACGCGCGGTGAGCGCCCGGTGACGGTTCGCGGCGGCGACGCGCCTACGGCGCGAGCCGGGTCGGACCCCGGAACAGGAATGTGACCTCGCGGATCGACGACTCGCCGAGCAGCAGCATGAGCACGCGCGCGAGCCCCATGCCGAACCCCCCGTGCGGGGGCACGCCGTAGCGGAAGAAGTCGAGGTAGTGCTCCAGGCCCTCCAGCTCGAGGCCCTTCTCCTGAGCCTGCTTCTCGAGCACCTCGACGCGGTGCTCGCGCTGTGCGCCGGTGGTGATCTCGGTTCCGCGGTACAGCAGGTCGTAGCTCTTGGTGAGCCCCGACTCCTCGTCGCGCATGTGGTAGAACGGCCGGATCTCGGCGTGATAGTCGGTGACGAAGACGAAGTCGTGCCCGAAGGTCTCCTTGACGTACGCCGACAGCTGGCGCTCGCCCTCGGGGTCGAGGTCGCCGTCGGTGCGCGGGATCTCATAGCCGCGGGAGGCGACGATCTCGCGGGCCTCGGCGAGCGGGATGCGCGGGAAGGGCACCGCCGGCACCTCCACCTCGATGCCGAAGAGCTCGCGGATCTCGTCGCCGTGCTTGTCCTTGACCGTGGCGATGGCGGTGGCCAGGAGCTCCTCCTGCATGGCGGCGACGTCTTCGTGCGAGTCGATCCAGCTGATCTCGGCGTCGATCGAGGTGAACTCCGTGGCGTGGCGGCTGGTGAACGACGGGTCGGCGCGGAACGCGTCGGCGATCTCGAAGACCTTGCCGAAGCCGGCGGCCTGCGCCATCTGCTTGAAGTGCTGCGGGCTCTGCGCGAGATAGGCGGTCTGGTCACCGAAGTACTCGAGCTGGAAGAGCTCGGCGCGCGACTCCGACGGGCTCGCCATGAGCTTGGGGGAGTGGATCTCGATGTAGTCGCGCTCCACCCAGTACGACCGCATCGCGTGCTCGAGCGTGGTCTGCACGCGGAAGATGAGGTTGTTGCGGCGCTGACGGAGGTCGAGGAAGCGCCAGTCCATGCGCTTGTCCATGCCGCTGTCGGCGGCGATTGGGGTCTCGGGGAGCGCGGCGGCGGCGATCTCGAGCGACCCGATCTTCACTTCGACGCCGCCGAGCTTGACGCGCTCATCGTGCTTGAGCTCGCCCGTAACGGTCAGGAAGGTTCCCGTCGCGAGGCCGGAGATCGTCTCGGTGAGGGCGAGCGCCGCAGCATCCTGCTCCGACGGTTCCTCCGTCGGCCGGGTGGCGGGGTTGACCAGCTGCACCGCCCCGGTCTCGTCGCGCAGAATGACGAACTGCACCTTCTTCTGGTCTCGGACGGTCTCGACCCAGCCCGAGACGGTGACCGGCCCGTCGGCACGGCCCTGCAGTTGTTCCACCAGCACGCGTTCACTCACGAGGGTCGAGTCTAGTCGGCGGGTCACCGCGCCCCCGGGCCCGGAGCGGGGGATACCCCGAAGAAAACCCGGCGGCCGGCGCACAGGAGCCGGTGATCTCGATCGCATAGCCTGGGCGGATGACTTCGGGAAGCGACGGTTCGTGGCTGGGTGGGCTCATCGACTGGACCGTGTCGCTCATGGAGGTGATCGGCCCCGTCGGGGCCGGCATCGGGATCGCATTGGAGAACCTCTTCCCTCCGCTGCCGAGTGAGGTCATCCTGCCACTCGCAGGCCTGACGGCGAGCCGCGGTTCGTTCACCCTCGCCGAGGCGCTCATCTGGACCACGCTCGGATCGATCGTCGGTGCGTTCGTGCTCTACGGACTGGGCGCCTGGCTCGGCGTGGATCGCCTGCGCCGCATCGCCGAGCGCATACCGCTCATGAAGGGCGAGGACATCGACAAGACCGTGGCGTGGTTCCACCGCCACGGCGGCAAGGCCGTGTTCTTCGGTCGCATGGTGCCGCTCTTCCGCAGTTTCATCTCCATCCCCGCCGGAATCACCCGGATGCCGCTGTGGAAGTTCGGGCTCCTCACCGCCAGCGGGAGTCTCATCTGGAACACGATCTTCGTGCTGTCGGGGTTCTTCCTGGGCGAGGCCTGGCCCGTCGTAGAGCAGTACGCCGAGATCCTGCAGTACGTCGTGATCGCAGCCGTCGTCGTCGCCGTGGTGTGGTTCGTCGTCACGCGTGTCAGGGCGTTGAGGGCGGGACGCCAGGCGGACGCGTGAGCCGTCACGTCACGCCCGGCCTCGCCGTAGGGCGTCGATCTCTCGACACCGAGCCAGGTTCAGGATCTCCCCAGAAGCGGCGCCTTTAGACTGAGGACGTGCCCGCAGACCGCCTCCATCTCGTGCGTCACGGGGAGGTCGACAACCCCCGCCGCGTGCTGTACGGCCGTCTTCCCGGCTATGGATTGAGCCCCGAAGGGCGTCGGATGACACGTGAGGCGGCCGAATACGTCCGCGAGACCGGGCGGGGCGTCAGCCGCCTGGTGTGCTCGCCGCTCCAGCGGACCCGCGAGTCGGCCGAGCCCTTCACCGAGGCGTTCGGGCTCGAACCCGTCGTCGACGAGCGCGTCATCGAACCGACGAACGTGTTCGAGGGGAAGCGGATGTTCCGGGCGCTGCTCAACCCGTGGAACTGGCGGCACCTGCGCCGCCCCGCCCTCCCCAGCTGGGGGGAGCCCTACAACGAGGTGATCGCCCGCATGAACGCCGCGATGACCGAGGCGTGGGAGGCGGTGGACGGCGGCGATGTCGTGATCGTCTCGCACCAGCTGCCGATCTGGGTCACCCACCTCGCCGCGGCGGGCCTGCCGTCGCGGCACGATCCCCGCGAGCGCCGCTGCGCCCTGTCGAGTGTGACGAGCTTCGAGATGGTGAAGAACAAGTGGACCGAGGTCGGCTACGTCGAGCCAGCGAGTCTGGCCGGAGCACGGGACGAGGGAGCCGTATGACCGGGTTCCTGCGTCGCGGCCGTGCCGCAGCATCCGCTCTTCTCGCCCTCGTGCTGGTGGGCGGCCTCGCCGCCTGCACCAGCGATCCCCTCGCCGAGCAGTATCGCGAGGGCGCGAACACCGGATTCATCGCCGGCGACTTCCGGGTCGTCGAGATCCCCGAGGCCGAGCGCGGTGAGCCGGTGGCGTTCTCCGGCGTGCTCGACGACGGATCGACGGTCACCGAGGCCGATTACGCCGGCGAGGTGCTGGTCGTCAACTTCTGGTACGCCGCGTGCGCGCCGTGCCGGGTCGAGGCGCCGTTCCTCGAGGAGGTCAATCAGGCGTACGCCGATGCCGGCGTGTCGTTCCTCGGGGTGAACACCTACGACTCGGCCGAGGCCTCCCTGGCCTTCGCCGAGACCTACGGCGTGACCTATCCCAGCGCGCTCGCCGTGGAAGACGGCTCGACCAAGCTCGCCTTCGCCGAGCGCACGCCGCTGAACGCCACCCCCACCACGCTCGTGATCGACCGCGAGGGGCGCGTCGCGGCGCGCATCATCGGCCAGCTCGAGGACGCCTCGGTGCTCGACACGATCGTCGGCGAGTTGGCGGGGTCTACGGCGGGGTCGTCGTGAACATCTCCGCGCTGATCGCCGACGGTGCGCTCTGGCTCGCGCTGCCGATCGCGGTGGCCGCGGGGCTGGTGTCGTTCCTCTCGCCGTGCGTGCTGCCCCTCGTGCCCGGGTATCTCGGGTTCATCGGCGGTGCGGTCGCGCCGCGTTCGGCGCCGGTGCGCGCGGCGGCGCCGGCCGGCGCGCGGACGATCGGCCCGCGCGCGAACGATTCAGCCCCGGACGTCCTCGTCAGGGCCGATTCTCCGCGCGTGGACGCGGGCGGCGCCGTCGGAGAAGGGGATGCCACGGGCGTGCGCCCCGCCCGCGGACGCCTGGTGCTCGGCACCCTGCTCTTCATCGCCGGATTCACCGTGGTGTTCATGGCGATCAACATCTTCGGCGGCACCCTCGGCCGCTTCTTCGTCGAGTACACCGACCTCATCACGCGGGTGCTCGGCGTTGTGGTCATCCTTCTCGGCCTGGTGTTCATCGGCGTCTTCGGGTTCGCCCAGCGCATCGCGCGGCCCCAGATCCGCAGCAGCCTGGGTCTCGTCGGTGCGCCGCTGCTCGGCCTGGCCCTCGGGATCGGCTGGGCCCCCTGCATCGGCCCGACCCTGAGCGCCATCCTCGCGATGTCGTGGAACTTCGGCGACCCCGTGCGGGCCGGCATGCTCGGCCTGGCATATTCGCTGGGCCTCGGGATCCCGTTCGTCCTGCTCGCCCTCGGATTCGGGTGGGCGACGCGGTCGGTGGCGTTCCTGCGCCGGCACATCCGCACCGTCAACCTCGTCGGGGGCGCCCTCCTTGTGGTGCTCGGCCTGCTGATGGTCACCGGTGTCTGGACCGCGATCATGGCGCAGCTGCAGGGGGTGTTCCTCAGTGTCCCGCTCCCGCTCTGACGCCGGTGCCGGGGTGGCCGCGGATCCGCTGCGGCCCTCGGATCACGCCGACTCCGGATCATCCGCTCCCGACCAGCCGGCGCTCGGTCTCATCGGCTGGCTGCGCTGGGCGTGGCGCCAGCTGACGTCGATGCGCACGGCGCTCGTGTTGCTGCTCCTGCTCGCGATCGCCGCGGTGCCGGGGTCGATCTTCCCGCAGCGCAGCGCCGACCCGAACGGTGTCACGCAGTGGTTCACCGACAATCCCGACCTCGCGCCGGTGCTCGACAACCTGAGCCTGTTCGACGTCTACATCTCGCCGTGGTTCTCGGCGATCTACATCCTGCTGTTCATCTCCCTGATCGGGTGCGTCATCCCGCGCACCAAGCACCACTGGAAGGCCCTGCGCGCCCGTCCGCCCCGCACGCCCGCGCGGCTGGCCCGACTTGAGGACCATCGCGAGCGGGTCGTCCCGGTGCGCTCGGAGGATGCGGCGGATGACGCGCGCCTCGCGATCGACCTCGCGCACGATCAGCTGCGCCGGGCGGGCTACCGCGTCGAACGTTACGACGACGGGCTGTCGGTGTCGGCCGAGCGCGGGTACCTGCGCGAGACCGGGAACCTCCTCTTCCACGGCGCGCTCGTCGGCGTGCTGCTGGCCGTCGGCATCGGCGGCGGATTCACCTACACCGGGCAGAGCGTCATCATCGAGGGACGCACCTGGGTCAACTCGCTGCTGGACTACTCTTCGTTCAACCCGGGCCGGTTCGTCGACGAGGAGCAGCTCGTCCCCTATTCGATGACCCTCGAGGACTTCGAGGTGACCTACCAGCCGGTCGGCTCCAACGGCGCGGGGCAGGCCGGCGACTTCGCGGCGAACCTCACCACGCAGCTCGCCGGCGAGGAGCCGCAGGAGGGCGTCGTGCGCGTCAACGCCCCGCTCGAGCTCGCCGGAGACCGCATATACCTCATGGGCAACGGGTACGCCCCGACCCTCACGGTGCGCGACCCCGCGGGCGAGGTCGTGTTCTCCGAGGCGGTGCCGTTCCTGCCGCAGGACACCAACATGACCTCGCTCGGGGTGGTGAAGATCCCTGACGGGCTCTCGGAGCAGCTCGGCCTCGTCGGGTTCTTCTACCCCACCGAGGCGCCGCTGGATACCGGGGCGTTCACCTCGGCGTATCCCGCGCTCATCAACCCCGTCGTCTCGCTCGACGTGTACGAGGGCGACCTGGGGATCGACGGCGGCATTCCCCGCTCGGTATACGCGCTCGACACCGGCGACATGGAGCGGCTCACCGGCGGTGACACCGGCGTGGACTCGATCCAGCTCGCCCCGGGCGACACCGCCGACCTGCCCGGCGGGCGCGGCACGATCACGTTCGAGGACGAGGCCGGTGAGGGTGCCCAGGGGTACGACGAGTCGGTCAAGCGCTACGTGTCGCTGTCGGTGCACCGCGACGTGGGGGCGCCGTGGGTGCTGGCGTTCTCGGTGCTCGCCATGGCGGGGCTGCTGGCGGGACTCTTCGTGCCCCGGCGCCGCATGTGGGTGCGGGCGACCCCGGTCGCCGGCGACGGTGAGGGAGCCGTGAAGCTCGAGTACGCGGGTCTCGCCCGCGGCGAGGACCCGGGCCTGGCCGGTGCCGTCGACCAGCTCGCGCAGCGTCACGGCGACGCCGTGGCCGGCGTGCTTCGCGAGCGGGTGTAGCCCCGCGCGACCGTTCCACGGTCGCCCCACGCTCGCGCGCGCCCGCCCGCCCGCCCTGCCGCCGTGAACCCGCGGCGGCGGGATCTCACGACGGCGAACCAACCCCGGCTCGGCGTCGGACCCCGCGCGTAGACTGGGATCCATGCCCGACGCCACCCTGACGCTCGATTCGGTCTCGGTTCTGCTGGTCTGGACCGCCATCGCGATCTACGCCCTCGCCTTCGTCGCCTATGCGATCGACCTCGCCCGCCGATCAGCGTCGGCGATCGAGGAGAAGGATGCCGCGAGCGGCGCCGTCCGCACCGAGGCGCGCGAGCTCGTCGGGGCCGCCGCCGGAGGATCGACGACCCGAGCGCGAGGCGCGGGCGCCGTGACATCCGGCTCCGATTCGGTGTCGTGGACGCAGGCCGACGGTGCGAAGAAGCCCCGCCTCGTGTGGGCCCGTCTCGGGACGGTGCTGACCGTCCTGGGCTTCCTGTTCCACCTCGGCGCGACCGTCACGCGCGGCATCGCCGCCGAGCGGGTGCCGTGGTCGAACATGTACGAGTTCGCCCTGACCGGGACGCTCCTCATCATCGCGGTGTACCTCGCTGCGCTCGTGCGGTCGGATCTGCGCTTCCTCGGCTCGCTCATCACGGGCCTCACCGTGCTGCTCCTCGGCGGAGCGACGCTGGCGTTCTACGTCGAGATCGTGCCCCTGATGGACCCGCTCAAGAGCGTGTGGCTCGTCATCCACGTCTTCGTTGCATCGCTCGCGACGGCGCTGTTCGCGCTGGCGTTCGGGCTGTCGATCCTGCAGCTCATGCAGTCGCGTCGCGAGACGAAGGCCAAGGGCCCCGGCTTCCTGCGCACCCTGCCGCGGTCGGAGGCGCTGGAGTCGCTCGCCTACCGCTTCACGATCATCGGCTTCATGTTCTGGACGTTCACCCTCATCGCCGGCGCGATCTGGGCCAACGACGCCTGGGGCCGGTACTGGGGCTTCGACACCAAGGAAGTCTGGACGTTCGTCATCTGGGTGCTCTACGCCGGCTACATCCACGCGCGGGCGACGCGCGGCTGGCGCGGGTCGCGGTCGGCGTGGCTGTCGATCATCGGCTTCGCCGCCGTGCTGTTCAACTTCACGATCGTGAACATGTTCTTCAAGGGCCTGCACGCGTACAGCGGCCTGAGCTGAGCGCTCTGCGCGCTTCACCCGTGTGAAGACTCGGCTCCGGATGACTCGGGGCAGCGTTCTCCGACGACCCGCGTCCTGCCCGCGCCGCCACCCGCACTCGCGACGGATCGGCCGCACCCGTTGTCGGGCGCGCCCGTACCGCGTGCACCGGCTCCCCCGACGACATACGCCCCTCCCCGGGGCCGTGGAAGGGCGTTTCGTGACGGGGGAGCGGGGAGGGTGAGGCGTAAACGCGCCCGCGCACCGCAAAGCCAGGGGACCCCGGTCGTGCCCGCTGTCGGGCGCGCCCGAAACCACGTGCACCGGTTCCCCCGACGACTTACGCCCTCCCCGACGCGCTGGAGGGGCGTTTCGTGCCGGGGGAGCGGGGAGGGTGAGGCGCCACCGCGCAACCGCACGCCGCACACCGCGAAGCCCGCGACCCGTCAGAAAACGCGGCTTCGGCTCGCTCGAGGCCGCATTCATTGACGGGTCGCGATGATTCGGGGTCGCTTTCCCACAGTGCCCGAGCCGCCGGGGCGGCACTCGCCGAGGGTAGGGATGCCGCGGGGGCGCGTGCGGCGACGGCCCGGCTCCGCGGCGAGGGCCAAGGCCTCACGCCGGAACGGGTCGGAGGGGCGGGCGAGAGCCCCGCAGCACCCCGCCGCGTCAGGCAGGCGCGGGTGCGGCCTTCAGCGATCGGGCCGAGACGGTGCGCCGACGCGCGACCGCCAGGACCGTCGCGAGCAGGGCCAGGACCGTCCACACGAGAAGACCGCCGAGCCCCGCGCCGAGACCACCGGCCGAGGTGAGCGCCGCGAGCATGCCCTGGTAGGCCGGGGCGGTCGGCAGGAGCGATGCGACGGAGGTCAGCGCCCCCGGCACGGTCGAGACCACCCCGGTCGCGACGACGAGCACGCCGACGAGCGCCGAGATCCAGCGGCCGACGCCTCCGAACACCGCGACGAGCGCCTGGTTCACCGCGGCGAAGGCGACACCAGCGACGACGCAGACCGCGGCGAAGACCGTCCACTCTCCCCAAGTGTACGACGCCGCGAGCTGCACGATGCTGGCGATCAGCACACCCTGCACGGCGCCGATGACGGCCGCCGGAAGGAATCCGCGAAGCGCCAGCATCGCCGAGGGCGCCCTCGACGTCAGCGCGCGCCGTGACACCGCCTGCAGCGCCACGAATGTGCCGAGGCCGCCGAACCACAGCGCGAGCGTCGACAGCAGCGGGATCGCCGAGGCCCCGAAGAGGTTGTCGCCCACACCGCGAGCGGCGACAGGATCGGCCACCACCGTGGCGAGATCGGTTGCCTCGCCATCGGTGTAGGTCGGGATCTCCTCCGTCGCCGTCGCCAGTCCGTCGGCAAGGCTCGTCGTGCCGTCGGCGACCTCGGCCGCACCCTCGCTCAGCCCCTGCACGCCGTCGGCGAGCGACTGCGCGCCCTCAGCGGCCTGGCCGGCGCCGCTCGCAAGCGCACCCGCACCGCTGCCGATCTGGGTTGCCCCCGAGGCCAGCTGGCCTGCGCCCGCCGCCGACTGGTCCGTCCCGGCCTGGAGCTGGTCGAGACCCGACGCGAGCGAGTCGACGCCGTCGGCGGTCTGTCGGAACTGCCCGACGAACTGCGCGGTCGCCTCGGCGTTGAACCGCTCCAGCACCACCGGAACCGTCCCGGCATCGGTCGCCGCCTGGGTCGCCGACCCCTGCGCGATCCCCCCGACCTCCCCAGCCGAGCCGCCGATGCCGATCGCCACCTCACCACCGGCCGTCGCGGCGGCGGCGACGCGCTCGCAGTACGCCGGGCTCGCGCCCGACGCCGCACAGTCGGCCGCCAGGGCCGCGAGCGTTCCCGAAAGGGTCCCGGCGCTCTGCGCCACGCCGCCGAGCGTCTGCGCGGCACCGCCGATCTCGGTCGCCACGGTCACCGTCGACGCCGCCGCGACATCCGCGAAGCCCGACACCTGCGCCGGCACGAGCCCGTCCCGCTCCAGCTGGTCGGCGCCGCCCCGCAGCCCCCCCGAGATCTGCCGCGCCCCGTCGGCTGCTCCGCCGATGCCGCCGCCGATCTGCACGAGCCCGCCCTGCAGCGCCGAGGCGCCCTGCGAGAGCCCCGTCGCCCCGGTCGCGAGCTGTGAGGCCCCCGACCCGAGCTGCGCGATGCCGCCCGGCAGCTCCGCCGCGCCATCGGCTGCCTGCGACGCGCCGTCGGCGAGCTGGCCCGCGCCGTCGGCGAGCTGATCGGCCCCGGAGGCCGCCTCGCCGAGCTGCTCGCCGAGCGTGGTGAACCCGAGGAAGACGTTCTCGAGATACGTCTCCGACAGCTGCTGCCCCACGAGCGAGGCGGCGGTCGTCGTCACCTGCGCGGTGATCGCGTCGTCGACCACGCGGCTGTCGGGCGGGGTCGTGACCTCGATGGTGGCCTGCTCGGGCGTCTCACCCGGCTGCGTCGAGGTCGCTGCCGCAGAGAAGTTGGACGGGATCGTCACCACCGCGGCGTAGGTGCCGTCCGCGAGACCCTCGGCGGCGTCGTCCTCGTTCGAGATCGTCCAGGTGAGGTTGCTCTCGAGGTCATCCGACCCCTCGACGAGCCCGGCGCTCAGCTGGCGTCCGAGCGGCACGGTCTGTCCGTCGATCTCGACGGGCTCGTCCTCGTTCACGATCGCCGCGTTCAACTGATCGAGTCGCTCGGTGGGGTTGTAGAGAGCGGCGACGAGAATGCCGCCGACGATCACCGGCAGCAGCAGCACGCCGAGGATCGTCAGCCACGTCACCGGCTTCGGGTTGCGCGCGCGTTCGAGGGGAAGACTCATGAGAACACCTCATCGAAGGGGGAGGTCGAAGACGCTGCGTCGTCGGAGCGCGAAGAACGGGACGAGCGGGAGAGGACGGATGCCGCGGGGGGGCCGCTCACCGACAGCACCGTGACGGCGGAGCGGCCGGCGTCGACGAGCGCGCGCTCGGCGAAGGCGGCATCGCTGGCCGAGACGATGAGGGTGACCTCGCCACTCCGGCGGAGCACCTCGAGCGACTGGTCCCGAGCGGCCAGCGACTGCGTCTCGATGGAATCCAGCGCGTCGACAACCACCACTCGGCTGCCGCCGTCGAAGGCCTCGCGGAGCTCGCCGGCGGGGTCGTCGTTGTTGTGGAGGAGCGCGACCCCGACCCGGGGGCGCACCCAGGCGGAGCGCTCGGGGAGGAGATGCCCCTCGACCTTGATCCGCCCCTGGGTGGGCGCGAGGCGCCCAGCGATGGTGAGGAGGAGGCCGCGCGCGGCACGCGCGTCGTCGGAGGTGACGATCAGTGTCGACCCCGCCTCGAGGCGGAAGGATGCCCCGGAGTACACCACGCCCTCGCGGCGGTCGCCTGCGTAGGCGACCCCGACGTCCTCCGCCACCACGGCGGCGGTGGTGTCGCGCTCGGGCCAGTCCTCGAGCGCGATCTCGCGCTCGACGGCCTCACCCTCGATGTCGAAGTGCGGCAGCATCCGGTCCAGCACCTTCGGGAACCACCACGCCCTGTCTCCCAGGAGGGTCATCACCGCCGGTACGAGCGTCATGCGCACGAGGAACGCGTCGACGGCGATGCCGACGGCAAGACCCAGGGCGATCGGCTTGATCGACGTGTCTCCCTCGGGCACGAACGCGGCGAACACGGCGAACATGATCACCGCCGCCGCCGTGACCACGCGGGCCGATGCGGTGAAGCCCGAACGCACGGCGCCGACGGCGATCTCGCGCAGCTCCTCACGGGTGGGGGTGCGGCCGAGGCGCCGGCGGGCGTGGACGTAGTCCTCGCGCATGCGCGAGACGAGGAACACCTCATAGTCCATCGCGAGGCCGAACAGCACGCCCATGAGAATGATGGGCATGAAGCTGATGACCGGGCCCGTGCGCGACACGTGCAGCAGGTCGGCGAACCAGCCCCATTCGAACACCGCGGCGACGGCGCCGAAGCCCGTCGCGACCGACAACAGGTAGCCCGCGGCGGCCTTCAGCGGCACCCAGATCGAGCGGAAGACGATCATCAGCAGGATGAGCGAGAGCCCGACGACGAAGATGCCGAAGGGGAGCAGGGCCTCGCCGAGCCGATCGGAGATGTCGATGGCGACGGCGGTGAACCCGGTGACCTTCAGATCGACCCCGTACTCGTCCAGGAGCCGATCGTGCTGGGCGCGGAGTTCGCGGACAAGGTCGGCGGTGGCAGGGTCGTCGGGTGCGGTCTCGGGGATGATCTGGATGATGCCGGTGTCGGCTGTCTCGTTGGGGGTGGCCAGGGCCACCTCCGCCACCCCGGGCACCTGCTCGATCTCTGCGGCGAGGTCGTCCATGAGGCCGAGCGGATCGGTCGAGGTGACGATCGTGCCGGTCATGATGAGCGGGCCGTTGGCGCCGGGCCCGAACTTCTCGGCGACGAGGTCGTAGGCCTGGCGTGCCTCGCTCTCCTCGCTCTGCATCCCGGCGTTCGGGAGGGCGAGGGTGAGGCTCGCGGCCGGGATGGCCGCCGCGCCGAGAGCGGCGACGACGGCGATGGTCGTGACGAGGGGACGGCGCGTGACGAGCATGACCCAGCGGTTGGGCCTCTTCGTGCCGTCCGCCCGGAGCGACCTGGGCGCTTTCCGCCGCTTCCAGCCGATGACCCGACCCCCCGCGAACCCGAGCAGAGCCGGGGTGAGGGTGAGGGCGACGACCACGGCGATCGCGACGGCGACGGCGGCGGCGATCCCCATCGTGGTGAGGAACGGGATGCCGGCGAAGGAGAGACCGATGAGGGCGATGAGCACGGTCACACCGGCGAAGACCACCGCCGAACCGGCTGTGCCGGTCGCCCGCGCGGCCGACTCCTCGGGCTCCATGCCGGCCCGTACCTGGTCCTGATGTCTCGCGACGATGAAGAGGGAGTAGTCGATGCCGACAGCGAGTCCGAGCATCACCGCCAGCAGCGGCGTGGTCGACGAGATGGTCGTGAAGACGGTGGCGACGAAGATGAGTGCGACGGCGAGTCCCACGCCGATGATGGCGCTGATGAGCGGGAACCACGCCACCGCGATCGAGCGGAACGTGATCATGAGCACGAACAGCGCGATGAGCACGCCGATCGCCTCGATGATCGTCAGCGTCGGCACCGCGGTGGAGAACAGGTCGCCGCCCAGGGCCGCCTGAGACCCGGCGGGCAGGGACTCCGCGAGGTCGTCGGCGATCGCCTCGGCCGAGGCGACGGTCTCATCGGAGATCTCGGTGGCCTGTCCCTCGAACTGCATGCGGATGATGGCGGCGGTGCCGTCATCGGACAGCAGGCCGCTGATCGTGTCGTCGTAGGGGTCGGTGACGGCGATGACGTCGTCGAGGTCGGAGAAGTCCGCCACGGCGTCGTTGATCGCGCCGCGGTACGCGTCATCGTCGATCCGGTCGCCGTCGGCGGCGACCACGACGAGCTGGGCGCTCGTGCCGCTCACCTGCGGGAAGGTGCGGTTCAGCTCCTCCAGCCCCTCCTGCGCCTCGGTGCCGGGGATCGAGAAGGAGTTGTCGGTGCCCTGCGAGAACAGGGCGGCCCCGCCGCCGGCCAGCACCAGCAGCAGCACCCAGGTGACGAGCACCTTCCACGGCCGGCGGAACGACCAACGTCCGAGTGCGTACAGCAGTGTGGACACGAACGCCTCCAGAGAACGGGATCAGATATCGATACAGCGTTGTATCCAATACACAGGTGTATCGTAAAGCGCGTCCCGAGCGCCAGTCTGGGGACTTCCCGTGAAAGCCGAAGGAGGATCGATGGCGACGAGCACCACCCCTGCGCGCCGTCGCGACGCCACGCGTCAGCGTCTGCTGGATGCCGCCGGCGAAGTCTTCGCCGAGTCGGGCCTGGATGCCGCCTCGGTCGAGGCGGTGTGCGAACGTGCGGGGTTCACCCGCGGCGCGTTCTACTCCAACTTCGACAGCAAGGAGGAGCTCTTCCTGGAGCTCGCGGCACGGGTGTGGGAGGCACGGATCGACGCCGTGGCGGTGCGCGTGGCCGAGCTCGAGGACGGGGGGCACCTCGAGGTGACGACCGACGCGATCCAGGCCGTGGTGCAGCGCGTGCTCGATGGCCCCGCCGAAGACCGACTGGGTGTGCTGCTCATGAGCGAGATCCGCATGCATGCGCTGCGCAACCCGCGCTTCGCGGACGGCTTCCTCCGCCAGCAGGATGAGATGCACGCCAGCGTCGCGCGGATCATCGATGACATCGGCCGATCTACCGGGGTGCGCTTCCGCGTCCCCGCCGCCGACGCGGCGCGGCTGTTCATCTCCTCGTGGGAGTCGACGCTCGTCCGCTCCGTGATGGCGGGACTCGGCGACGACGAGCGTGAGCAGCGGTGCCGAGCCGAGGTGGCGCAGATCGCGCACCTCGTGCTCGCAGGCGACTGACGAACGGGATTCAGCCGCTCGCGAGGAGGGCGTGGCAGCGCGCGATGCGCTCCGCCCACCAGCGCCGACGCTCGGCGTCGACAGCCCGCCGCTCGAGCAACGCGGGGTCGGGGACGGGGCGGCGAACCGGCAGCGCCCCGTCGTGTGCGGCGTAAGCTGCGACATCCTCGGCGAAGAGGGCTCCGGTGCCCAGGCCGCAGTCGTAGGGCAGGTCGGGGAGGGATGCCGCCAGGGCCGCCCCCATCGACAGGCCGACGGCCGAGTCCAGCGCGCTGGAGACGACGACCGGGAGCCCGGCCTCGGCGACGATGTCGAGCGCCCGACGGATGCCGCCGAGCGGCTGCACCTTGATCACGAGAAGGTCGGCCGCGCCGGCCCGCGCCACGGCGAGCGGGTCGTCGGCTTTGCGGACGCTCTCGTCGGCGGCGACGGGGATGTCCAGGCGCGCGATGCGTCGCCGCAGCTCGGCGAGTTCGTCGATGCTCGCGCACGGCTGCTCGACGTACTCGAGGTCGTGATGCTCCATCGCCCGGACCGCGTGCTCGGCCTCGTCGAGGTTCCAGGCGCCGTTGGCGTCGATGCGGATGCGGCCCTCGGGCCCCATCGCGTCGCGCACGGCCGCCACGCGGGC
Source organism: Microbacterium kunmingense (assembly GCF_023155745.1). Lineage (GTDB taxonomy): Bacteria > Actinomycetota > Actinomycetes > Actinomycetales > Microbacteriaceae > Microbacterium > Microbacterium kunmingense. Next base: position 30,364 of record NZ_JAKNUS010000008.1, on the reverse strand, counting down.
GACGTCGTCGGCGAGGCGCTGGCCGGGGTCGGCGACTTTCACCTTGGCGGTGCGGCAGCCGGGGAAACGGGCGAGCACGTCGGGGACGGATGCCGCGGGCACCGCCGGCACCGTCGCATTCACCGGGATGCTGTCGCGGTGCGCAGGGGGAGGGGACGACCACCCGTATTCGAGGGTGGCGGCGAGCCACGCGCTGGACTCCCGGTCGTCGTACTCCACGAACGGCGAGAACTCCGTCCACCCCTCCGGCCCCTCGATGAGGGCCAGCTCGCGGGTGTCGATGCCGCGGAAGCGGGCGACGAGCGGAAGGGCGACGACGTGGAGCCTGTCGAGCACCTCGTCGAGCGGAGGGAGCGTCATCCCCCCAGTGTGGCCGCAATCGCGGCATCCATCATCGTGTCATTGACGATAGTGTGTGACACACAGTACAGTGTGAGCCATGAGCGAGACCGGAGCCCTCGACACCCACCTGCAGGAGCTGCGTCGCGGCACCGTCGTGCTGGCGTGCCTGCGGCTGCTGCGGGCACCTGGGTACGGCTACGGGCTGCTCGAGGAGCTGCAGACACGCGGCTTCGACGTCGACGCCAACACCCTGTACCCCCTGCTCCGACGCCTGGAGAAGCAGGGGCACCTCTCCAGCGAGTGGAACACCGACGAGGCCCGGCCTCGCAAGTTCTACCGCACGAGCGCCGAGGGAGCGCGGCTCGCCGCCGCCCTCAGCGCCGACTTCGACGCGCTCGCTCGCGCGATCGCCGCCCTTCCCGCCCCTCCGTCTCCTGAGGACACGCCATGACCATCACCCTGACCGACCGCTACATCGACGCCGCGATGCGCACGGTGCCCGAGAAGCAGCGCCCCGATCTCGCCGCCGAGCTGCGCGGGTCGATCGACGACCAGATCGACGCCCGCGTTTCGGCCGGCGAGGACCCCGTTGCGGCTGAACGTGCGGTGCTGACAGCCCTCGGCGATCCCGAAGTGCTCGCCGCGCGATACACCGAGCGCCCGCTGCACCTCATCGGTCCGCGGTACTTCCTCGACTGGTGGCGGCTGCTGAAGCTGCTGCTGGCCATCGTGCTGCCCTTCACCGCGCTCGGTGTCTCGATCGGTCAGGTGCTCAGCGGCGCCGGATTCGGCGAGGTGGTCGGGGAAGTCGTGGTCGTGCTTCTCCAGGTCACCGTCAACCTGGGCTTTTGGACCGTGCTGGTCTTCGCCATCGTCGAACGCACCGTCACCCGTCGCACCGACATGGGGTTCAGCGAGTGGTCGCTCGACCGGCTCCCCGAGCCGCGCGAGCGCGGTGCCGGGTTCGGCGACATGATGGGGAACCTGATCTTCCTGGCGCTGGGCGCCGGTGCGCTCCTGTGGGATCGCTTCGTCGGATTCGTCCCGAGTGAGCCGGGGCTGTCCTTCTTCGACCCCGATCTGTGGCCGTGGTGGTTCCTGGGGCTCTTCGCTCTGATGGCGGTTGAGGCCGCGCTAACCGTGGTGGTGTACCTCGTGGGTCGCTGGACGGTGCCGCTGGCTCTCGTGAACCTCGTGCTGAATCTCGTGTTCACCCTTGTCGCGCTGTGGCTGCTGTTCCAGGGGAGCCTGCTGAACCCCGAGTTCTTCCCGACGATCATCGGTTCGGACGGCGAGACCGTCGCGGGGATCCTGCGGGTCCTCGCCGGATTCGGCATCGTCGCGATCGCCGGGTGGGACACCGCCGACGCGTTCCTCAAGGCCCGGGCGGGGCGCGGTGGGGCGATGCTCGGCCGCTGACCGGACCTCATGTCGGGGTTTCGCAGGCTCCCGCCGTGCGATTTCTGCGTAACCCCGACATCACCCGGTGAGCCCCGACATCGGTCGCGATCCGCGGCTGCGCCCCGCGTTCTAGGCTGGCGACATGCTTCTCGACACCCCCGTGCGCCTCGGCGTGCAGATCCAGCCCCAGCACGCGACCTACCCGCAGATCCGCGACGCGGTCCTGCGCCTGGAGGAGATGGGCGTGGACATCCTGTTCAACTGGGACCACTTCTTCCCGCTCTTCGGCGACCCCGACGGCCTGCACTTCGAGTCGTGGACCATGCTCGGCGCCTGGGCCGAGCAGACCGAGCGGGTCGAGTTCGGGGCGCTCGTGAACTGCAACAGCTATCGCAACGCCGACCTGCAGGCCGACATGGCCCGCACCCTCGACCACATCAGCGGCGGCCGGTTCATCTTCGGAACGGGTTCGGGATGGTTCGAGCGCGACTACACCGAGTACGGCTACGAGTTCGGCACGGCCGGGTCGCGGCTGAACGACCTCGCCGAGGGCCTCCAGCGCGTGGTCGCACGGTGGGGCAAGCTCAACCCGGCACCCACCCGCGACATCCCGATCATGATCGGCGGGAAGGGCGAGCAGAAGACCCTGCGCCTGGTCGCCCGTCACGCGCACATCTGGCACAGCTTCGTCACCCCCGACGAGCTCCGGCACAAGCTCGGCGTCATCGAGAACTGGGCGGAGAAGGAGGGCACGGATGTCTCGGGCCTCGTCGTCTCGAACGACCTGCAGCGCCGCGACCAGTCCGACGCCGACGCCCTCTTCGACGCGGGAGTGCGGCTGTTCACCCTCGGGTGGGCGCCCTCCGAGGCGGACTACGACGGGATCGCCGGGTGGCTGCGCTGGCGCGACGCCAAGAACGGCACGGGGAGCGCGGTGTGACAACGCCCGCGGTCTCCGATCTCTTCGATGCGGCCGAGTGGGTCGCCGCGCCGGGCGCGGAGCGGTACACCGACATCACCGCGCACGTCTCCACCGACGGCCGCGTCGCGCGTATCGCGTTCGATCGGCCCGAGGTGCGCAACGCCTTCCGCCCCCGCACGGTCGACGAGCTGTACGACGCCCTCGACCTCGCCCGGCAGGACCCGCGCATCGGGGTGGTGCTGCTCACCGGCAACGGGCCGAGCCCGAAGGACGGCGGCTGGGCGTTCTGCTCGGGCGGCGATCAGCGCATCCGGGGACGGACCGGCTACCAGTACGACGGGACGGATGACGCGAGCGAGGCGTCCGGCGAGATGCGGGCCGCGCTCGGACGCCTGCACATCCTCGAGGTGCAGCGTCTGATCCGCTTCATGCCCAAGGTGGTCATCGCGGTGGTGCCCGGGTGGGCGGCCGGTGGCGGGCACTCGCTCCACGTCGTGTGCGACCTCACCATCGCCAGCCGCGAGCACGGCCGCTTCAAGCAGACCGACGCCGATGTGGGATCGTTCGACGCCGGCTACGGCTCGGCGTTCTTCGCCCGGCAGATCGGCCAGAAGTTCGCGCGCGAGGTGTTCTTCCTCGCCGAGGAGTACTCCGCCGAGCGCGCCTACGAGATGGGCGCGGTGAACCGTGTGGTCGACCACGCCGACCTCGAGCGCGAGGCGCTGGCGATGGCCCGCGTCATCCTCACGAAATCGCCGACGGCGATCCGGATGCTGAAGTTCGCCTTCAACGCCGTCGACGACGGCATCGCCGGCCAGCAGCTGTTCGCCGGCGAGGCGACGCGCCTGGCCTACGGCACCGATGAGGCGGTCGAGGGCCGCGACGCCTTCCTGCAGAAGCGCGACCCCGACTGGTCGCCCTACCCCTGGCACTACTGACGGATCCGGCGGTGAAGCTCCACCCGGTCGACGGCGACGATCCCCGCGACATCCTCCCCGCCCTGCGGGCCGCGGTCCTGGGCGCAGGCCCGGCTCTCGGGCTCGGGATGACCGGGGCCGACACCGGCGCCGACGCGGAGGAGGTCCCGGCGGGCACCGCCGTGGTGGTCACGACGTCGGGGTCGACCGGAATCCCCAAGCGCGTCGTCCTCAGCCGGTCGGCGCTCACCGCCAGTGCGCTGGCCACCGCCGCGCGGATCGGAGACGGCGCGTGGCTGCTGGCCCTCCCGGCGAGCTACGTCGCGGGATTGCAGGTGCTCGTCCGCTCGCTCGTCGCCGATCGGCAGCCTGGGCTGCTGTCGGGGCCGTTCCAGCCGCAGGCGTTCGCCTCGGCCGCGCTCATGCTCGTCTCCAGCGAGAACGGCCGGCGGGTCCCGACCTTCACCTCCCTCGTCCCCGCCCAGCTGATCCGGCTCCTGGACGCCGCCGACGACGACGCGTCGGTGCGCGCCGCCCTGCGCTCCTTCGAGGCGATCCTCATCGGCGGTCAGGCCCTTCCCGCTGCGGTGCTCGAGCGGGCCGAGAGTGCGGGCGCGCGGATCGTCCGCACCTACGGCGCGACCGAGACCAGCGGCGGCTGCGTCTACGACGGCGTCCCGCTGGACGGGGTCGGGGTGCGGATCGAAGGCAGGGAGGTGCAGCTGTCGGGTCCGACTCTCGCCGAGGGATACCTCGGCGATCCGGCGCGCACCGACGCCGCGTTCCCCACCGATCCGGACGGGACCCGCTGGTATCGCACCGGCGACGCCGGGCTCATCGACGACGGGGCGCTGCGGGTGCGCGGGCGCCTGGACAACGTCATCGTCTCGGGCGGCATCAACGTCTCGCTCGACCGGGTCGAACGCGTGGTGCGATCGGTGGCGGGCCTTCACTCCGCCGTCGTTGTCGGAGTGCCGGATGACCGCTGGGGCGAGGCATCGGTGATCGTCGCCGCGCGCGGCGAGGCGCTCCGCCGCAGCGAAGCGACCCAGCTCACCGAGGCCCGGGCGGCCGTGGCCGCCGAGATCGGCGCCCACGCCCGCCCCTCCCGCCTCATCCTCGTCGACGAGATCGCCGCCCTGCCGTCGGGCAAGCCCGACCGGGAGGCCATCCGACGGCTCGTGGCGGGGCACCGATAGCGTCCAGCCCTAGGATGTGACCTCGTGGCACGAACCTCCAGCAAGAAGCGCAAGCGTTCGGCATCCCGTCCCCGTCCCGGCGGCAACCCGCAGCGTCAGCCGGTGGCCCCGACCCGTGCACCGCAGAAGGCGACCGCGCGCGACTGGATCGGCGCTGCGCGCCTGCGCACCCTGCCGCTCGCGGTCACCCCGGTGCTCATCGGCACGGGCGCCTCGATGCTCGTGCTCGACGCGCTCCGCTGGGTGGTGGCACTGTGCTGCCTGGCGGTGGCTGTGTGCCTCCAGATCGGCGTCAACTACGCCAACGACTACAGCGACGGCATCCGGGGCACCGACGACTTCCGTGTCGGCCCCGCACGCCTCACCGGCGCCCGGAAAGCCAAGCCCCGCACGGTGCTCGTCGTCGCCCTGGTCTTCTTCGGCCTCGCCGCCGTCGCGGGCCTGGCCGTCGTCATCCGCACGCAGCAGTGGTGGCTTCTGCTCGTGGGCGCCGTGTGCATCGTCGCCGCCTGGTTCTACACCGGAGGCAAGCGTCCCTACGGCTACTACGGCCTCGGGGAGATCGTCGTCTTCGTCTTCTTCGGGCTCGTCGCGACCCTCGGCACCACCTGGGTGCAGGCGCTCGCCCTGCCGCAGGAGGCCTGGTTCGGAGCGGTGGGCGCGGGGCTGTTCGCCTGTGCCGTGCTGCTGGCGAACAACCTCCGCGACATCGAGCAGGACCGCGCGGCCGGCAAGCGCACCCTGTCGGTGCTCATCGGTCGCCGCGGCTCGCAGGTGCTCTTCACCGTGCTGATCCTCGTGCCCTTCGTCATCTCGGGTTGGATCGCGCTGTTCTACCCGATCGCGTGGCTGACCCTGTTCGGCCTCCTCGCGGCACTGCCCGCGGTGCTCATCGTCTGGACCTACCGGCTCCCGCGGGAACTGGTCGTCGCCCTCGCGCTGAGCTCGCTGGCGTCGCTGGCCTACGGCGTGTTCTTGTTCTGGGCCTTCGTCGGCTGATCGACGGCCTGCTCCCGCGCCATGGCGTCGGCCGCGGCATCCTCGTCCCCGGCGTCGGCATCGACGGCCGCCTTCTGAGCCCGCGTCGCGCGCTCGCGGCGGTTCGCGCCGAGCGATGAGGTGACATCGTTCAGGGGACGGCGGAGGAAAAGCAGCGACAGGCTCAGCCCGATGAGGGCGGCGAAGATCGCGGCGAGCCAGTAGAGCTGCTGGAAGATCGGGAAGAGCATCATGATCCCGAAGGGGACCAGGAAGGCCAGCAGCCGCAGCACGGAGTAGACCAGGGCGGAGCGGGCTTTCACCCTTTCAGTTTACGTCGGGCTCCCCGAGGCTCTCCCCCCGAGACCTCCAGGCCCCGCCCAGCCCAGCGCGCCTAGGATGGACGCATGACGAGGGTGCTCCTCATCGCGGCACTGCTGGCCACGGTGTTCTGGGTCTACAGCATCGTCGACTGCGCCCTGCAGCCGCCGAATCGCCATCGGGGTGTGAGCAAGCCGATCTGGATCCTCATCGTCGTCCTGCTGCCCGTCCTCGGCGGCGTGCTGTGGTTCGTGGTGGGGCGCCTTCGCAAGAAGACGATCGCCGCGCGTCGCGCGCCCGACGACGATCCCGAGTTCCTCGGTCGCATCGGCTCGATCAGCGACCAGGACGAGCGCATCCGTCGCCTGGAAGAGGAACTCGCACAGCTGGATGCCGAGGCCGACGACCCCCGTTTCCTCCCGCCCGAGCGTGGGGCGGCGCCCGGTACCACGATCGAGCCGCCCGCCGCTGGCCGCGATCGGTCGGCCCGCGCCGGTGACCGCCCGGCCGACGACGACGACCCGCTCGGCACCCGCGGACCGCTGAGCTGAGGTGTCCCGCGCCACCTCCGGGCCGCAGGCCCCGTCGACGGATGCCGCCGCCGCGCTGATCGGCGGGCTGGTCGCCGGCGGTGTGCGCCATCTGGTGCTGAGCCCCGGTTCGCGATCCCAGGCGCTGGCGCTCGTGGCCGCGGAGTTCGAGCGGCGCGGCGCCGTGCGCCTGCACGTGCGCATCGACGAGCGCGTGGCCGGTTTCGTCGCCCTCGGGATCGGGCGGGAGACGGGGATGCCGGCGGCCCTCGTCTGCACCTCGGGAACCGCGACGGCGAACTACCTTCCGGCGGTGCTGGAAGCCCATCACGCCGGGGTGCCGATGCTGCTCCTCACCGCCGACCGTCCGCCGGAACTGCGGGGGATCGGCGCGAATCAGGCCACGCGTCAGCCGGGCCTGTACGCCGGGTTCACCCGGTGGGAGGCCGATCTGCCCGTCCCGACCGAGACCGACGAGACCGGCACGGGCGACCAGACGATGATGCTCCGACGCACCGCCGCCGATGCCCTCGCCGCCGCCCGCGGCGAGAACGGCCGGCCGGCCGGCCCGGTGCACCTCAATCTCCCGTACCGCGACCCTCTCGCCGGCTCCCTGCCGGGGTGGCTCACGGCGCCCGTCGGCACGCCCGCCGTCGACGTCGCACCGCCCGAGCCCTCGGGCGCGCTCTACCAGGGCGGCGGCGGGATCGGCGGGTCGGAGGGCGCGAACGAGGCGGGGACGGCCGAGGTCGACCGCGACGCCGTCCTCGAGCGCGGACCGCGCACCGTCGTCATCGCCGGCGCCGACGCCGGCGCGGGGGCCGAAGCGCTCGCGCACGAGGGCGGATGGCCGCTCATCGCCGAGATCGTCAGCGGCGCCCGCTTCGGGCGCCACCTCGTGCACGGCTACCGGACGCTGCTCGGCGACCCGGCGCTCGGGGGCCGCGTCGAGCGCGCCGTCGTCTTCGGCCACCCCACGCTCAGCCGCGAAGTGGCCGCGCTGCTCTCGCGGGACGACGTGAGCGTGCTCGCCCTGCGCGGACCGGGCGAACCGCTGAACCTCAACGGCGCCACCGCGCAGGTCGACGCCGTCTCCGTCGCCCCCGGCGCGGTCGACCGCGAGTGGCTCGGAGCCTGGATGCGCGCCTCGCACGCGGCATCCATCGATCTGAGCCCTCCCGCTCCCGACCCCGACGCGCTGTCCTCCGCGGTGCCCGACGAGCGGCTCCCCGCGATCGCGGCCGAACTGGCCGTCCTGCGCGCACCCGTCGACCGCGCCGCGCTCGTCGACGCGGTGTGGCGGGCGACCTGGCCGCACGACCGGCTGATGTTCGGCTCCTCGCGGCTGGTGCGGGTCGCCGACACCATCCTCGGTGGCAAGAAGGTGCCGGTGCACGCCAATCGCGGCCTCGCCGGCATCGACGGCACGATCGCGACGGCGATGGGGATAGCCCTGGCGAGCCAGGATGTCCCCGGTCAGGATGCCTCCGGTCGGGATGCCCCCGCCCGGCGCGCCGCCGGGGTCACCCGGGTGCTCCTCGGCGACCTCGCGATGCTTCACGATGTCGGCGCGCTGCTCGTTCCGCCCGCGGAGGTCGCCCCGCGAATGCAGATCATCGTCGGCAACGACGGCGGGGGCACGATCTTCGACGGTCTCGAGGTCGCCCGGATCGCGGGGGAGGAGGCGATGGACCGCGTGCTCTACACCCCCCACGAGGCGCGGCTCGAGGAGATCGCCGGCGCCTACGGGTGGGAGTACCGACGCGCCACCACCCGTTCCGAGCTCGATCAGGCCCTCACGTCCGCGGGTGCGGGGCGCCTCGTCATCGAGGTACCGCTCTCCCGCTGAGCCCCGCCCTTCCGGCGCCCGCCCTGGTGAGTCATCATGGCGGGATGACGACAGCAGATTCCGCAGGCTGGATCGGAGACCCCGCAACCGCGCTCCGGGTCGATGAGGGATTCGACCTGGCCGCGGTCGATCCCGACGCAACGCCGGGCTACGTCGGCTCCAAAGACGACGGCGTCGCCGATCTGGCCGCCCAGGCCCCGAGGCTCGATGAGCTGCAGGAGCGCCTGTTCGCCGAGAGTCGCAGCGAGGCGACCGACCGAGCGGTGCTGCTGGTGCTCCAGGCGATGGACACGGCAGGGAAGGGTGGGATCGTCCGGCATGTCGTCGGCTCGGTCGATCCGCAGGGCGTGAAACTCACGGCCTTCAAGAAGCCGACCCCCGAGGAGCTCGCGCACGACTTCCTCTGGCGCATCGAGCGGCGCCTGCCCGAACCCGGCTTCATCGGCGTGTTCGACCGGTCGCACTACGAGGACGTGCTCATCGCGCGCGTGCGCGCCCTCGCCCCACCTGAGGAGATCGAGCGGCGCTACGACGCCATCAACGACTTCGAGGCCCGCGTCGTGGCGAGCGGCACCCGCATCGTCAAGGTCATGCTGCACATCTCCTACGCCGAGCAGGGCGACCGCCTGATGGAGCGGCTCGACCGGCCCGACAAGCACTGGAAGTACAATCCCGGCGACGTCGACGAACGCGCGCTCTGGCCCGACTACATGGCGGCCTACCAGACGGTGTTCGACCGGACCTCCACGCGGGTCGCGCCGTGGCACGTCGTGCCCGCGAATCGCAAGTGGTACGCCCGGCTGGCGGTGCAGCGACTCCTGCTCGATGCCCTCGAGGCCGTGGACCCGCAGTGGCCCGTGGCCACCTTCGACGTCGAACGGGAGAAGCAGCGGCTGGCCGCCACGATGTCGTCGTAGCGGCGCTCGCCGCCGGGCCACCGGCCCTCGCCCGGGACCGCGCGTCCGTAGGCTGGGTCGGTGAGCGCCCCCACCGACCCGGTCCACCTGATCGCCGACGACTACGTCGCCCGACTCGCCGAGCACGAGCCCGATGCGGCGCAGGCGATCGGCCGCAGTGACGGGCCCGACCTTCCCGATCTGTCTCCGACGTGGCTGCAGGAGAAGTATGCGCTGCAGGGCGAGGTCATCGCCCGACTCGACGCCCTCGCCCCCGCGACGGGGGACCGCGCGCTGCGCTCCGCCCTTCGGGAGCGCATGGAGCGTGAGCGGCTGCTCTTCGACACCGGCTTCACCCCGCGCCTGGTCGCGGGGCTCGCCACGCCCATCCATCTGGTCCGGTACGCCGCGGAGGGTCTGACTCTGACCCCGGATGCCGCCGGCGAGGCGCTCCTGCGACGGGTGGAGGCGGCCCCCGTCGCGACCCGGCAGTACATCGAGAGCCTCCGCTGGGCGCGGGAGAACACGCGGCGGTTCAGCGGGGGCGGTGTGGCGCCGGTGCGCCAGCTCGACACCCTGGCGGCGCAGGTGGAGAGGTGGGTCGAGACGGATTGGTTCGGCGCGATCCCCGTCGCCGACCATGTCGACGACGCTGCGCGGCAGCGTCTGCGCGACGCGGCGGACGCGACGAACGCCGCGCTCGCCGAGCTCGTCGCCGTGCTCCGCGACGAGCTGCGCACCGTCGCCCCGACGGTCGACGGCGTCGGCGTCGCGGTGTATCCGCGCATGGCCGCGGCGATGCTCGGCGCCGACATCGACCTCGGCGAGACCTACGCCTGGGGCTGGAGCGAGCTGGCGCGACTGGTCGCCCGGTCCCGCCGGCTCGCGACCGAGCTGGGCGGCACCGGCGAGGACCCGGTGCGCGCCGCAGCCGCCCTCCTCGACGCCGACCCCCTGTACCGCCTGGACGGCATCCCCGCCATCCGCGACTGGCTTCGCGTCCGCGTCGCCGAGACCACCGGTGCGCTGGCCGATGCGTTCGACCTGCCCGATGCCGTCGACCGCGTCGAGTGCGTCGTCTCCGAAGCATCCAGCGGTGTCGTCTACTACACTCCCGCGCCGCCCGACGGATCGGCGCCCAGCCGCATCGTGTGGACGATTCCGAGCGGCGTGCCGGTGGCGGCCACCTGGCAGGAGGTCACCAGCGTCCACCACGAGGGACTCCCCGGCCACCACCTGCAGTTCGTCGTGACCGCCTCCGACCCGGGGCTGCACCCGTGGCAGCGTCATCTCTGCCACATCCACGGCTACGCGGAGGGGTGGGCGCACTACGCCGAGCAGCTCGCCGACAACCTCGGCCTCGTCCGCGACCCGGCCGAGCGCCTCGGGCTCCTCCTCGGCCAGATCTGGCGCACCGTGCGCATCGTCGCCGACATCGGCCTCCACACCGGATGGCCCGTGCCCGAGGGAGCCCTCATCCCCGCGCAGCCGTGGACGCCCGCGCTGGCGCAGGAGCTGCTGGAGCGTTTCGCCCTCGTCGAGCCGGCGCTCGCCGGATTCGAGGTCGATCGGTACCTCGGCTGGCCGGGTCAGGCTCTGGCGTTCCGCGTCGGCGCGCGCCTGTGGACGCAGGCTCGTGACGCCCGCGAGGTGGTCGACGGCGAGGCCTTCTCGCTCCGGAGGTTCCACCGCGATGCGCTGGCGCTCGGTCCGATGGGCCTCGATCCGCTCCGCGAGCGTCTGCTCGGCTGAGCGTCGGATCGCGTCGCCGGGTCAGTTCGCGAGCTGGGGGAGCACCTCGCGGCCGAGCAGCTCGATCCCCTCGGCCGGCACCCGCCCGTGGGGTGTGCCGAATTCGATCCGGTCCACCCCGGCGTCGACGAGCAGGCGCGCCTGTCGCGCGATGTCATCCGGAGTGCCGGCGAAGGCGAACAGCTCCAGCACGTCGCGGGGAACGAGGCGCCCCGCACCATCCTCGTCTCCGTCGGCGAGTCGGGAGCGGATGCCGGGAAGCAGCCCCTCGGGCAGATCCACCGTCGGGTCGAGGGCGGCGATCACGTCGAGGTACATCGCCACCTCGCGGCGGGCGAGCGCTCGGGCCGCGTCGCCGTCGCGGTCGACGACGGTGACCGCGCCGATCACGACCCCGACGTCGCCCTCCGTGCGGCCTGCCTTCTCCAGCCCCGGGCGGAGCCGGTCGCGCACGATGGCGATCATGGCGTGGTTAGCAGACCCGCCGATCTTGATCTCATCGGCGATCTCGCCCGCGAGCGCCATGCCGCGCGGCCCCCACGACCCGACGAGCACCGGCGCCTGGGCTCGCACCGTGGGGTAGCGCAGCCGGACGCCCGGCTCGAGGCGGAACACCCGACCCTCGTAGCCCTCGCCTCGACCGCTCAGCAAGGCCTGGATGACGCCGGCGGCATCGCGCAGCGCCGTGATCGGTCGCTCCGGCTCGAGCCCGATGGCCTCGAGCCACGAACCGCGCGCGAGGCCGAGATACGCCCGGCCGCCCGAGGCGTCGTCGACGAGCGCGAACTGTCCCGCGATCTCGTACGGATGAAGGGTGAACGGGTTCCAGCAGGCGCATCCGAGCCGGATGCGCGAGGTCGTTCCCGCCATCTCCAGCAGTGCCGCGATCGGCGACTGATACAGCAGATCCGAGAAGACGCTCACGCCGTCGAATCCCAGGTCCTCGGCCAGCCGCGCGAGCAGGCCGTACTCGCCGAGGCGCTTGTCGGTCTGCAGGCCGAGGCTCACCTGCACCGGGCGGGAGGAGCCGCTCACGTGAGCTCGTCGGTCGGGATCGATCGGATGCCGGTGCGCTCGATCCGCATGATCAGACGCTCCTCGGGGTCGGGGCAGGCGACGAGGTCGTCCCGCTCCAGCCAATCACCGGCCGGGAGCTGCCGCTGCTTGGCCGGCAGGAGAGGGAGAACCGCCTGCAGGGCGTAGAGGCAGAAGTGTCCGCCGTCGGGGAGGCGCAGTCGGCTGCTCTCGACGAGATCGATGTGGTCGCCCACCGCCATGCCGCAGACCGACCGCCCCTCGATCCGTTCGACGACGACCCGGAGGTCGTACAGATCCGAGGTGGGCTCGTCGGCGCCGTTGGAGGAGGGCTCGGGGATCGCGGTGCTCATCTGGCTCATCCTGTCAGGCGCGAGCGCCCCTCACCCGGAGGAGACGTCGGCGCGGCGGTGGTCGTCGCGGACGACGACGCCGCCCTTCATGACCAGATCGATGTCGCGAAGCGCCGCGACGTCGGCCGTCGGATCGGTCGGCGTCACGACCAGATCGGCCCAGGCCCCGGGAGTGAGGGTGCCGAGTTCGCCCTCGGCCCCCAACCATCGGGCGGGGGCGGACGTGGCGGCGCGGACGGTGTCGGGGGCGGGGAGGCCGCCTGACTGCATGTGCTCGAGCTCGCGCACGACCGCGCTCGTCCCCTCGAAGTTCCAGAAGGGAGGCATGTCGCTGCCGAGCAGCACCTCGACGCCCGCGTCCAGTGCATACCGGTACGAGGCCATGTGCCGCGGGCCCGCGCCGAGGGAGCGCTGCTGCATCCACGTCGGCACCCCGAGATCGTCGAAGAACGCGCCGGCACGGGTGACGACGAGCGTCGGCACGAGCGCCGTGCCGTTCTCGGCCATCAGCCGGGCGACCTCGGGGGTCAGCTCGTAGCCGTGCTCGACGCAGTCCAACCCCACCTCCACGGCCTCGGCGATGATCGCCGCGGGTCCCGCATGCGCGGTGACCTTTCGGCCCCAGGCGTGGGCGGTCGATATCGCCGCGGCCATCTCCTCACGGGTGAGCTGGGGCGTGGTGATCTCCTCGTGCTCGCCGGCGATCCCGCCGGAGATCATCAGCTTGATGAGGTCGGCTCCGGCCTTCACCTGCGATCTGACTCCTCGCGCGAAGGCGTCTGCTCCGTCGCACTCGAGGGTGTCGTCGCTGTCGAATCCGTGACCCCCGGTGCAGCACAGCGCCCGACCGGCGGTGAAGATGCGCGGTCCCGGCACGTGTCCGGCGGCGATCGCGCGGCGCAGGGCGAAGTCGGCGCCGCCCTTCTCGGCGACGCAGCGCACGGTGGTGACCCCCGACAGCAGCGTGCGGCGCGCGCCGTCGGCCATGTAGAGGGCGAGCTCGTGGGGGCTCAGGCCGCTGACCGCGTCGCCGCCTGCGCCCGGAAGCGACAGCGAGAAGTGCGTGTGCATGTTGATCAGGCCCGGCATCACGAACGCGCCGTCGAGGTCGATCACCGCAGCACCGGCGCCGAGCGCGTCATCCGGTGAGGTGATGCGCGTGATCCGGCCGTCCTCGACCACCAGGGCGAGGCCCTCGCGGGGGGCGGGGTCGACGCCGTCGACGAGCTGCATGCCGACGAGCACCGCGTCGCCGCGCGTCGGGAGGGAGGGGACCGCGCCGCTCATGCCAGCGCATCCACGATCGGACGGAACTTCACTCGGGTCTCCAACAGCTCCGCCTCCGGATCGCTGCCGGCGACGATGCCCGCGCCGGCGTGGGCGACGACGGGGATCCCGTCGTCCTGGACATCGAGCCCCTCGAGGCCGAACTGCGCGCAGCGCAGCGCGATCGCCCACTCGCCGTTGCCCGACTGATCGACCCACCCGACCGGTCCGGCATAGCGACCCCGGTCGAAGGGTTCCAGGCGACGGATGACGGCGAGCGCGGCCTCGGTGGGGGTGCCGGCGACCGCTGCGGTGGGGTGGAGTGCGGCGACGAGATCGAGTGAGGACGCGCCGTCGTCGAGGGTGCCCTCGATGTCGGTGGCCAGATGCCAGACGTTCGGGAGCTTGAGCGTGAAGGGCTGCTCGCTCGAGGCGAGGGCGCTGGTGTGGGGGCGGAGGGAGGTCAGCACGCTGTGCGCGGCGTAGCGGTGCTCGTCGAGGTCCTTCGCGCTCGTGGCGAGCTCGAGCGATGCGGCGTTGTCGGCGTCGGCATCGGCCCCTCGGGCGCGCGTGCCGGCGAGGACGCGGGCGGTGACCGTGCCGTCGTGCACCGTCACGAGCGTCTCGGGGCTCGCCCCGATGAGGCCGTCGACTGCGAAGGTCCAGCAGTCCGGATAATCGGTCGCCAGGGCCCGCACCAGGCGGCGCAGGTCGGCGTCGCGCGGCACCTCGCCGACCAGGTCACGGGCGAGCACCACCTTGCCGACCTCCCCGGCGCCGATCGCGGCGACCGCATCGCGGACCGCCGACTGGTACCCCTCGTGGGTCATCCGACCCGGGCCGACCGCTCCGGGCCAGTAGGGCCCGAGTCTACGGGGGGAGGGTTCGGTCGGCGCCTCGTCGTCGGTGCGGACGGTCGTGATCCAGCCGCGTCCGCCCCGCCGGCCGACGACGACCCGCGGCACGATCAGTGCGCTGGAGGCCGCGGAGGCGGCGGTGAAGCTGAACGCACCGAACGCGACCAGGCCCGAGCCGGGAACCCCCACCCGATCGGTGACCTCCGCCCGCGCGGCCACCTCGCGCCAGGCATCGGCGAGCCGGGTGATGCGGGCATTGCGGGGTTCGTCGGGGGTGTCCTCGCCACCGGGCTCTTCCAGCCGGAGGGTCTCGCCGTACCCGGCGATGCCCTCGGCGCGGCGGATCCAGCACAGCGGCGACGCCGCGTCGGCGAAGGGGAGGAGCTCCTCGACGGGGTCGATGGGAGAGGTCTCGACCACCAGTCGGGGGAGGGGGGAGATCACGGCTCCACTCTAGATCCGGGCGCCCGGGGCCGGACGGCGACGCCGTATATTGACGAGGTGCCCGACGACCCGTCATCCGCCATCCGCCCCGAGATCGGTCAGCGCGTGCGCTTCCGCTGGCGCAAGTGGAACGGCGGCGTGCACTGGGAGCACGACTGCGTCTTCCTCGGCAGCGATCAGTGGGGCGACTGGGTGGGGCAGCCGGCGGGCTGGGTCAGCGAGCGACCCGGGCGGCAGATGGTCACGCGTCAGGCATGCGTGATGCTCCTGCCTCCGGGTGGGGAGTACGCCTACACCCGCAACGCCGACCCGAACCGCACGCAGATCTACATCGACCTGGCGTGGGATGTCGGCTGGCAGGGCGGCGAGCCGGTCGGCATCGACATGGACCTCGATGTCGTGAAGCACACCGAGCGGGGCATCTACATCGACGACCGCGACGAGTGGGACGAGCACCGCGTCGCGTACGGGTATCCGCTCGACATCGTCGCGCGGCTGGAGGCCCTCGCCGTCGACCTCGAGCAGCGGGTGCGCGGGGGTGTCGCGCCCTTCGACGACGCCACTCCCGCGCGCTGGCTCGCGCGACTCGAGGCGCTGGGGGTCTGAGGGCCCGCGAGTCGTCCGCGCCCGGTCCGGGCGCGCGGCCGCGCGCATAGACTCGACCCGTGACGACCGATCGCGAGCCCAACCGCGCCGACCTCGGCAAGGACCCGCGTCGTGTCAGCGGCATGTTCGACCAGGTCGCCCGCGGCTATGATCGCACCAACACCGTGCTGAGCCTGGGCAACGACCGGATGTGGCGGGCAGCGACCACCCGCGCGGTCTCGCCTCGCCCGGGGGAGCGCATCCTCGACCTCGCCGCCGGAACGGGCGCCTCCAGCGTCTCCCTCGCCAAGAGCGGCGCCGAGGTGGTCGCCGCCGACTTCTCGCCCGGGATGATCGCCGAGGGCGAGCGTCGCTACGGCGCGACGTCGCCGGGAGGCGGCATCCGGAATCTGTCGTTCGTGCAGGCGGACGCGACGGACCTGCCGTTCGGGGACGCCGAGTTCGATGCCGTGACCATGTCCTTCGGCCTGCGCAACGTCAACGATCCCAAGAAGGCGCTGCGGGAGCTGCTGCGGGTGACCCGGCCCGGCGGGCGCGTGGTGATCTGCGAGTTCTCGCACCCGCCGTCGGGCGCCTTCAACCGGCTGTACCGCTTCTACAACGACCGCGTGCTGCCGACCGTCGCGAAGGCGGTGAGCTCCAACGCCGAGGCCTACGACTATCTCAACGAGTCGATCCGCGACTGGCCGGATCAGCGCACCCTGTCGGCGTGGATCCGCGAAGCCGGGTGGACCGATGTGGCGTTCCGCAACCTGTCGATGGGGATCGTCGCCCTCCACCGCGGCCGGAGGCCCCGCGACGACCGTCGCTGACCACGGCGCCACTAGGCTGGGGCTGTGACTCCCTCCGCTCCCGGCTCGCCGATCACCGGTCAGCTGAGCCTGACCGAGCGGGTCTTCGCCGGCCCCGGGGCGCGGCGCCTTCTCGCTGCGGTCGAGGACGGACTCGCGCGCGTCGACGAACACCTGCGCAGCGAACTGCGGGTGACCGACGCCCTGGCCAACGCCACCAGTCGATACCTGTACAACGCCGGCGGCAAGCGCGTGCGGCCCACTCTGGCGCTCCTCACCTCCCAGCTCGGTGACGGCGTCACCCACGAGGTCGTCGAGGCCGCGTCGGCGCTGGAGATGACCCACCTGGGCTCGCTGTACCACGACGATGTGATGGATGTCGCCGACAAGCGTCGCGGCGTTCCCGCCGCCCACGCGGTGTGGGGCAACAATGTCGCGATCCTCACGGGCGATCTGCTGTTCTCCCGTGCGAGCCAGATCATGGCGCGGCTGGGGGAGCGGGCCATCCGCATCCAGGCCGACACCTTCGAGCGCCTGGTGCTCGGTCAGATGCATGAGACCGTCGGGGCCACCGAGGACGACGACCCGGTGGAGTTCTATCTGCAGGTGCTCTCCGACAAGACCGGATCGCTCATCGCCGCGGCCGCACAGGCCGGCGTGATCTTCTCCGACGCCGACCCCGCCTTCGAGGCGCCCATGGTGGTCTTCGGCGAGAAGGCGGGCGTCGCCTTCCAGCTGCTCGACGATGTGATCGACCTCTCGCCCGACCCCGGTGAGACCGGCAAGGTGCCCGGCACCGACCTTCGCGCCGGTGTGCCGACGATGCCGTTCCTCCTGCTCGGTCAGCGCTCCGACGCGGACGCGGTGCGGCTGCGCGAGACGATCGACGACGGCGTGGAGCGCATCGCCGAGGGCGCCGATCCGGCGATCCTCGACGGTCCTCTCGCCGAACTGCGGGAGCACGAGACCACCGAGGCCACGCGAGAGCTCGCACACCGGTACTCTCTTGAAGCGATCGATGCGCTGGAGCCGCTGCCCGACGGGCCGGTGCGCGAAGCGCTGACGCGCTTCGCCCGCGCGGTCGCCGATCGCGCGAGCTGATCGGCGAATTCTCCCGGAACGCCGCGGCGCGGCATCCGTCAGAAAGGACTTCATGACCAGGCTCAGGCTTGCCATCGTCGGTGCAGGACCCGCCGGCATCTACGCCGCCGACATCCTGCTGAAGGCGGAGCGTCGCTTCGACGTCTCCATCGACCTGTTCGAGCAGCTGCCCGCCCCTTACGGGCTGGTGCGGTACGGGGTGGCCCCCGACCACCCGCGCATCAAGGGCATCATCACGGCGCTGCGCGAAGTGCTCGACCGCGGTGACATCCGGATCTTCGGCAACGTGCGCTTCGGTGAGGACATCACCCTCGAGGATCTGAAGCAGCACTATCACGCCGTCATCTTCGCCACCGGCGCGGTGCGCGACACCGATCTGCGCATCCCCGGGATCGACGCCGAGGGCTCCTACGGTGCGGCCGACTTCGTCAGCTGGTTCGACGGACACCCCGACGTGCCGCGCACCTGGCCGCTCACCGCGGAATCAGTGGCGGTGATCGGCAACGGCAACGTCGCCCTCGACATCTCGCGCATGCTCGCCAAGCATGCCGAGGATCTGCTACCCACCGAGATCCCCGACAACGTGTACGAGGGGCTGAAGGCCTCGCCGGTCACCGACGTGCACGTGTTCGGCCGCCGCGGCCCGGCGCAGGTGAAGTTCACCCCGCTCGAGCTGCGCGAACTCGGTGAGCTGCGCGATGTCGACATGGTCGTCTACGACGAGGACTTCGATTACGACGAGGCCTCGAAGGACGCCATCGCCAGCAACAAGCAGGTCATGGTCATCGACCGCGTGCTGCAGTCGTGGCGCAAGCGTCCGAGCGTCAACAACGCCGGAGGCGAGGCGTCCCGACGGCTGCACCTGCACTTCTGGGCCAAGCCGGTCGAGGTCAAGACCGACGAACAGGGTCGGGTGTCGGCGTTCGTCTACGAGCGCACCCGCCCCGACGGCGAGGGCGGGGTCGTCGGAACGGGCGAGCTGCGCGAGGTCGCCGTGCAGGCGATCTACCGCGCCGTCGGCTACTTCGGTTCGCCCCTGCCGGGAGTGCCTTTCGACAAGCGCCACGGGGTCATCCCCAACCACGAGGGGCAGGTGCTGAAGAAGGACTCCAACGAGCGGGTCCCCGGGGTCTATGCGACGGGCTGGATCAAGCGCGGTCCCGTGGGACTCATCGGCCACACCAAGTCCGACGCGATGGAGACCGTGCGTCACCTCATCAACGACCAGGGTTCCTGGTGGCAGCCGACCGACCCGTCGGAGGAGGCCGTCCCGGCGCTGCTGGAAGCGCGCGGCGTGAGGTGGACCGACCTCGACGGCTGGCACCGCCTCGACGAGCACGAGGTCGCCCTGGGCGCGCCGCACGGGCGCGCGCGGATCAAGGTCGTGCCGCGCGACGAGATGATCGCGGTCTCGCGCGGGGAGTAGCCTCGCGCGGGAGCAGTCGCCCGAACCGGGAGCCCCGAGCCGGATAGGCTGGGGGGAGTTCCCCTTCACCAGGAGGTCACCTCATGCTGATCGCGCTCTACATGGTCCTGCTCGTCGGCGGGATGTGGATCCTGGGTGTGAGCTTCAACTTCCCCGACTTCGGCGGTGTGCTCTTCGCCGCCGGCGTGCTCATCATCTGCGCCGCGGTGGCCCTGCCGGTGACGCTCAGCCGTCACGAGAACCGCGACTCCAACCCCGGCAACTGGTAGGTCGCGGGTCGGTGACCCGCAGCCAGGCGATCGGATGACCGGGGGATGGGCTCCGGATGTCCTCGGGGCGCCGTTCGAGCAGCGGACGCTGCCGCTCGCCGATGACGACGAGGGCGCGGTCGTCGCCACCCTGGTCCGCTGTCTGCCGCCCCGATCGCTCCGCGCGTTTCTCACCGGCGGACCGCGCCCCTTCACCGACGTCGACGTGCTCTACGTCCACGGCTGGTCGGACTACTTCTTCCAGACCCGCCTCGCCCGGTTCTGGGCGGAGCGGGGTGCGCGCTTCTACGCGCTCGACCTCCGGAAGTACGGACGGAGCCTGCGGCCCGGCCAGACTCCGGGGTACATCGGCGACCTCGCCGACTACGACGCCGACATCGCCGCGGCGATGGTTGCCATGGGCCGGGACGCGGACGGCACCGGCGCGCGTCGCCTGGTGCTCGTCGGCCACTCGACCGGCGGGCTGACTCTCAGTCTGTGGGCGGCGCGTCACCCCGATGCCGCCACCGCCGTCGTGCTGAACAGTCCGTGGCTGGAGTTCCAGCTCAGTGCGTCGCTGCGTCAGGCCATCACGCCCGTGCTCGACATCCACTCCCGTCGCCGGCCGCTGGACCTGTGGCCGCAGGTGGACGCCGGGTTCTACGCTCGCGCACAGTCCGAGGTCGCCGATCCCGACGACCCGGTGCAGGTGGATCCCGCGTGGCGGCCCGAGCGCAGCATGCCGGTGCACGTGGGGTGGATGCGGGCGATCGTCTCGGGGCACGCGGCGGTGTCGAAGGGGCTCGGGATCAGGGTGCCGGTCTGCGTCCTGCTGTCGGCGCGGTCGGTCGCACCGGTGCGCTGGGACGACGAGCTCACCCGTGCAGACTCGGTCCTCGTGGTCGATGACATCGCCCGCGCCGCGCTCAAGCTCGGATCGTCGGTGACGATCGAGCGGATCGACGGGGCACTGCACGACGTGTTCCTGTCACGGCGCGACGCCCGCGAGGACGCCTATGCGCGACTGGAGCGCTGGACGACGGCGATGCTCTCACGCTGACGGCGTCGGTGACGCTTCGGTGCGGCCCGGACGGGGATCAGGAGAGCAATCCGTCGGGACGGGGCCGATGGGAGGCGATCGGTTCGGGCCGCTCGGCCCGTGGTCGGGCCGGGGGTGGGGCGGGAGGTGCTGCCGCAGGCGGCCGTGAGCTCGGCTGGGCGGGGCTTTCCGTGCGATCGGCGAACCGGCGACCCGTGATCGTGTCGACCGACAGCTTCAGGACGTGCGCCTTGTAGCGAGGGCTCGCCGAGACGACCCGGGTGATGCCGCTCCGCTCGATCTCCACCGCGTCGACCGTGCGTGCCGCATGTCCGTGGACAACCACACTCCAGACTCCGTCCTCATCCCGGCCGTCGATCTCGAAGGCCGCCGCCGGTCGGGCGTCGAGGCTGACCACCTTCGCGTCGGGCGCGCTGCGCACGTACACCGCGCCCTCATGGACGACGTAGTTGACCGGGAAGATGTCGGGTGCGCCGTCGCGTCGGGTCACAGCGAGCCGCCCGACCTCCTCGGCCTCCATCAGGCCCCAGCATTCCGCCGTCGTGAGTCGTCGTGCAGAAGGTCCGGTCGTCATGAGATTCTCCCCTCCAGGTGCGACACTTCGAGCATGCCCGCCCGAGGCGGATCGCACGAGTCCCTCATTGGTCAGCGCGGGGATGCCGCGCCAGCTTGTGAGACTCGAGGGAGAAGTCAGAGGCCCGCCGGCTTCAGCGATTCGCCCACAGGGCCCAGGCGATGAGGACGGGCTGGAGAAGCAGCCGGATGAATCGTGCCCGGTCGGTTCGCAGCATCGGGGCGGACCGACCGGTGCGCCACTGATGCACGTTGCCGGGGAAGACGAGCACGAAGAAACCGGCGACGAGCCACCCCACGCTGCGTTCCCGGGGGATGGTGGCCACAGCGCCGGCGAGGAGGAGCTCGGCGACCCCGGAGCCGACGACGATGGCGTCCTTGCTCAAGCCGGTGGTGCGGGCCGCCCAGTCGGGGACGACGATGCGATAGCCGCGTCGCCCCCAGACGAGATGGGAGACGCCTGCGGCGGCGAGGAGTGCCGCGAGGAGCCTGCGTGCACCCGCGCGCCAGAACTCCACAGAACGCAATACGCGGATCAGCGGTAGTTCACGAACTGGAGGTCGACGTCGAGGTCAGCGGCCTTCAGCAGGCGCTGCACCTCCTGGAGGTCGTCACGAGATTTCGACTGCACGCGCAGCTCGTCGCCCTGGATCTGCGACTTCACCGACTTCGGACCCTCGTCCCGGATGATCTTGCCGATCTTCTTGGCATTCTCCTGCGAGATGCCTTCCTTCAGAGTCGAGACGATGCGGTACTCCTTGCCGCTCGCGGTCGGCTCTCCCGAGTCGAGGCTCTTCAGCGAGATGCCGCGCTTGATGAGCTTCGTCTGGAAGACATCGAGGACCGCCTTCGCGCGCTCCTCGGAGTTCGCCTTGATAAGGATCGCCTCGCCGCTCCACTCGATGGAGGCGTCGGTGCCCTTGAAGTCGTACCGCTGCTCGACCTCCTTGCGTGCCTGGTTGAGCGCGTTGTCGGCTTCCTGCCGATCGATCTTCGAGACGATGTCAAAACTTGAGTCGGCCATACCGCGATTCTAGCGAGCCCGCCTGTTGGTGTAAGCGCTTCCAAGGGCGAAGCACGGGTGAGGTGTTGTGGCTCCGGCACAATTCCGACCGGGCGAGGGTCACAGGATGGTATCGACCCCGGATCGAGATTGCGGATGGCGCACAACTGGCGCAAACTGTAAGCGCTTGCAACATGAGCTTGCGACAAGGGAGCCGCTCCCGCGGTCTTGTCGCCCTCCCCAAAGAAAGAGGCGAACACCGATGAAGGTGATGAACAAGCGTGCACTGGGTCTCAGTGCGTTCCTGGTCGGCGGGGCCGTTGTGCTCGCCGGCTGCGCAGGCGGCGGCGGTGGCGAGAGCTCCGGCGGTGCCGACAACGGCGGCGACTCGGGCGCCGCGGAGAACACCCTGACCGTCTGGGTCGACGCCGACCGCGAGCGCGCCCTCCAGGATGTCGCGACCGCCTTCGAAGAGGAGAAGGGCATCGCCGTCGACCTCGTCGTCAAGGAGTACGAGGACATCCAGCAGGACTTCATCACGCAGGTGCCGAGCGGCGAGGGCCCCGACATCACCATCGGCGGTCACGACTGGACCGGTGCCTTCGTGCAGGACGGTGTGGTCGCGCCCGTCGAACTCGGCGACAAGGCCGCCGAGTTCGAAGAGGTCGCCATCGCGGCGGTCACCTACGACGGCAACACGTACGGACTGCCCTACGCGATCGAGAACATCGCGCTGGTCCGCAACGCCGACCTCGTGCCCGAAGCACCCACCAACTTCGACGACATGATCGCCAAGGGCACCGCGGCCGGCACGCAGTACCCGTTCGTCGTGGGTCTGAACCCGCAGAACTCCGACCCCTACCACCTGTACCCGTTCCAGACCTCCTTCGGGAACTCGGTCTTCGCGCAGAACGCCGACGGTTCGTACGACGCCGCCAACCTCACCATCGGTGACGAGGCCGGCCAGCAGTTCGCCACCTGGCTCGGTCAGCAGGGCGCTGCGGGCGTGTTCAACCTGAACCTCGACGGCGACCTGGCCAAGGAGGCCTTCAACGCCGGCCAGGCTCCGTTCTTCCTGACGGGTCCGTGGAACATCGCCGACGCGGTGGACGCCGGCGTCAACGTCGCCGTCGACCCGATCCCGTCGGCCGGCGGCCAGACCGCCCGCCCGTTCGCGGGTGTGCAGACGTTCTTCCTGAGCTCGCAGTCGGAGAACGCCCTCGCGGCGAACGAGTTCCTCGTGAACTACGTCGCCACCCCCGAGGTGCAGACCGCGCTGTTCGAGGCCGGCGGCCGTGCTCCGGCTCTGACCGAGTCGTTCGAGGCGGCGCAGTCCGACCCGATCGTCGCCGGCTTCGCCGCCGTCGGTGCCGAGGCCGTGCCGATGCCCAGCATCCCGCAGATGGGTGCCGTGTGGGATGACTGGGGCACCACCCAGGTGGCCATCATCCAGGGTGCCGACCCGGTCTCCAGCTGGA
Source organism: Microbacterium kunmingense (assembly GCF_023155745.1). Taxonomy (GTDB): domain Bacteria; phylum Actinomycetota; class Actinomycetes; order Actinomycetales; family Microbacteriaceae; genus Microbacterium; species Microbacterium kunmingense. The sequence continues at coordinate 7,016 of NZ_JAKNUS010000008.1, read as the reverse complement.
CGACCATGGCCGAGAACATCCAGGGCAAGATCGGTTGATCGCCTTCGGCGGGGATGTCGCTCACGCGGCATCCCCGCCGAACCCCTTTCCCCTGACTGATCGACCGCGCCGTCGATCGTCCGCCAAGGAGCCTCGATGACGATTCCGACCCTCGACACCGACGACCGCGCGTCCGACCGACGCGCAGACCCGGCCACCGAGAGGCGCCGCCGCCGTGCGGCGGCCTTCGCCGACGCCGCCTCCGCGGGCTGGAAGGTGTGGCTGTTCAAGATCGTCGCGCTCGGCATCGTGGACGCGATGGCGATCTACGCGATCCTCGTCCTGGTCGTTCAGGAGCAGTGGGTGGTCGCTGGGGCCATCGCGGTGGGCGTCGTCATCCTCAACGCGGTGTACCTCATTCCCGGCCTCCTCCCGGCGAAGTACCTCGCACCGGGTCTGGTGTTCCTGTTCATCTTCCAGATCTTCGTCGTGCTCTACACCGTCTACATCGCGTTCACGAACTACGGGTCGGGACACAACTCCACCAAGGAGGACGCGATCACCTCGCTCCTCCAGCAGTCGCAGACGCGGGTGGAGGATTCCGCCACCTACCCGGTGCAGATCGCCACGCGCGACGGGGAGTTCTTCCTCGTCGTCGAAGACCCCGAGACCGGCGATCTGAGCGTCGGCGGCACCGAGCAGCCGCTCGAATCCGTCTCCTCGCCCGAGGCGGCCGGCTACGAGGTGCTGGACTTCTCGCAGATCCTCGCCAATCAGGCCGAGATCGGCGCACTGGCCGTGCCGCTGGACGACGACCTCAACGACGGCTACCTTCGCACGACCGACGGCTCCAACGCCTACCTCTTCCAGTCCAGCCTGGAGTGGGATCCGGTCGCCGACACGATGACCGACACCGAGACCGGCACGGTGTACCGCGACATCGGCACCGGCGCGTTCACCGCGGATGACGGGACGGAGATCCTCCCCGGCTGGCAGGTCTGGGTCGGCGGCGAGAACTTCGTCCGCGCGGTCACCGAGGAATCCATCCGCGGCCCGTTCATCGCGGTCCTCGTCTGGACCTTCGTGTTCGCCTTCCTGTCGGTGGCGACCACCTTCGTCCTCGGCCTCTTCCTCGCGATCGTCTTCAACGATCCGAAGATGAAGAGCCGCAAGTACTACCGCGTGATCCTCATCCTCCCGTATGCCTTCCCGGCGTTCCTGTCGGCGCTCATCTGGGCGGGCATGTTCAACCAGGACTTCGGCTTCATCAACCAGGTGCTGCTGGGAGGGGCGTCCATACCCTGGCTCCTCGATCCGATCCTCGCGAAGGTCGCGATCCTCATCGTCAACCTCTGGCTCGGGTTCCCCTACATGTTCCTGGTGTGCACCGGTGCGCTGCAGTCGATCCCCGACGACATCCAGGAGGCGGGGCGGGTCGACGGCGCGGGCGTGTGGCAGGTGTTCCGGCACATCAAATTCCCGCTGCTGCTGGTCTCGGTCGCGCCGCTGCTGATCTCGTCGTTCGCGTTCAACTTCAACAACTTCAACATCGTCTACATGCTCACCAACGGCGGCCCCCGATTCGCCGATGCCTCCATCAACGTCGGTGCCACCGACATCCTGATCTCCATGGTCTACAAGGTGGCCTTCGTCGGAGCGAACCGTGACTACGGGCTCGCGAGCGCGTTCTCGATCATCATCTTCATCCTGGTCGCCGTCATCTCCTACGTGAGCTTCCGACAGACCAAGGTCCTCGAGGAGCTGAACTGAGATGGCACTGAACTCCAACCCGCTCACCTCCCAGCCCGCGCCGACATTGGCCGAGGCTCTCGCCGACGACCAGCGGGGTGCCGCCGCCGCGCAGAAGCCGGCGCCCGCACCGCGTCGCCCCTTCGGGCGCTGGTTCCGTGAGACCGGCTGGCGCCACCTCATCGGCATCGTCATGCTGCTGTTTTGCGCGTTCCCGCTGGCGTACGTCCTCTCGGCGTCGCTGAACCCCGGCGGCACGCTGCTGACCGCGAACAGCCTGTTCTCCACCTTCGACCTGGGCGCGTACTTCCGCCTGTTCGAGAATCCGTCGCAGCCCTATGGCGCCTGGTTCGTCAACACCCTCGTCATCGGGCTCGCCACCGCCTTCGGCACGGTGCTCCTCGGCGCGCTCGCGGCGTATGCGTTCTCGCGCATGCGCTTCACCGGACGCCGGTTCGGCCTTCTCACCCTGCTGCTGGTGCAGATGTTCCCGCAGCTGCTGGCGTTCGTCGCGATCTTCCTGCTCATGTCGGCGATCGCCGACATCTTCCCGGCGCTGGGGCTGAACTCCCAGCTCGGACTGATCATGGTCTACCTCGGCGGCGCGCTGGGCGTGAACACCTACCTGATGTACGGGTTCTTCAACACCGTGCCGGCGTCCATCGACGAGGCGGCGAAGATCGACGGCGCCGGTCACGCGCGCATCTTCTTCACGATCATCCTGCGTCTGGTCGCGCCGATCCTCGCCGTCGTCGGGCTGCTGTCGTTCCTGGCGACGACGAACGACTTCGTCATCGCGTCGGTCGTGCTCTCCGATCCCGACAAGCAGACGCTCGCCGTCGGTCTCTACCAGTTCGTCTCGCAGGAGACCGCACGCAACTGGAGCGTCTTCGCCGCGGGTGCGGTGCTGGCCGCGATCATCCCGGTCGCGCTGTTCCTCGCCCTCCAGCGCTTCATCGTCGGCGGCCTCACCGCCGGCAGTGTGAAATGACCCGATGACGGCTCCGGCCGGATCCGCTCGGTTCTCCGCGCTCAGCCGCGGCCTGGCCGCCGGCGTGGAGGCGCACGGCGATCTGATCGGCCTCGTGCTGCTCGGGTCCGCATCGGAGCAAGCCGCGCATCGACGCGACGAGTGGTCGGATCACGACTTCTTCGCGCTCATCGCCGACGGCCGCGGCGCCCAGGTGCGGCCCGACCTGTCCTGGCTGCCCGACCAGGACGATCTCGCGGTCACCGCCCGGGAGGGCGAGATCGGCTTCGTCGCCGTCTACGACGACGGGCATGTGTTCGAGTTCGCCCTCTCGGAGGCCGCAGAACTGGACGGGGCGGTCGCGGGGGAGGCGACCGTGGTCGTCGACGACGACCGCGGTACGACGGCCGATCTGGTCGCGCGGGCACGGGCCACCGCTGCCGCACGCGACCGGTTCGATCCCGAGAACGATGCCGCCCTGGTCTTCGTCAAGCTGCTCCTTGGCACCGGCCGGGCCCGTCGGGGTGAGGTGCTGAACGCGGGCCAGTTCGTCCGCGGTGCCGCGGTCATCCATCTCGTCCGCGCGATCCGCGGGCGCTTCGGCGATCGTTCGACGACGCGCCGTGACATCATCGACCCGCTCCGCCGGTTCGAGCGCGACTTCCCGGAATGGGGTGCCCGCATCGCCGAGGCCGCCTCGGCGCCCGTGGAAGACGCCGCTCGAGGACTGTACGTCCTGGCTCGCGAGATCCTCGAGCCCGGGTGGGATGCGTTCCCTGCGCGTGCGGCCGACGCCGTGGCGCGTCGCCTCGGTTTCTGAGACTCAGCGCCGAGCGTCCACGCGCCAGCGGAAGGTGCTTCTCAGGTCGTACCCGCCGTCGGTCCGCCGGAAGGGTTCGGCCGCACGAGCGATCACGTCGGAGAGGTCGGCGATCGTCGCCTCGTCCTCACCGAGCAGCACGGTCGCCGCGAGTTCGTCCGGGCCGGCGGCGCGGAGCTGCACCTCCACCGTGCCCCGCGAGACCGGGCGTAAGCCTGCGGCCTCGACCGCGAGATCGAGAGCGGACGGATGCGACGGACCCGCCTCTGCCGGAGCGCGGCCGGGCTCGGGGCGATCCTCGTCGGCGGGGGGATCGAACGCGGCCTCGAGGGCCTGTTCGATGACGGCCAGGTCGTTCCGCCCGGTGTCGGCCCACTCCGCGACGCCCAGGAGGCCCCCCGGCTGCAGCACCCGGGCGCCCTCGCGAACGGCGGCGTCGAGATCGTCGGCGAGGTGCAGCACGGTGACGGCGGTCACCACTTCGAAGGTGTCATCGGCGAAGGGGAGGGCCGTGGCATCCGCTTCTCGGGCCTCGCCGTGCCGCGCGGCCAGCGCCACCATCGCGGATGAGGAATCGACCCCGATCGCCTGCGCGCCGGCCGCGACGAGCTCGGCGAGGAACTCGCCCGAACCGCAGCCGACGTCGAGCACGCGCGTGCCCGGGCCGATGGCGCATGCGGAGAGGAGTGCCCGACGCGCCGGCGCCGAGACCCCGCCCCACCGCTCGGCCCATCCCTCAGCCAGGGTCGACCACCCGTCGGCCTCCGCAGGGAAGCCGTCGCCGGTGTCGTCCTCCGTCACGGGCGCCACCCTATCGCCCGTCGTCGGCGCGACCCGTCAGAAAGTGCGGTCCACACGCGCGGCGGGCCGCCGTTTTCGACGGGTCGCGTCGCGGTCGCGCGCGGCGGCGCGCCCGCGGTCGCGGCGGAGCTTCGCCGGCCGCGACGGGCCGCCCGCCCCGCGGATGGGGAGAGGTTCGTAGACTGTCCCGAGACCAGGCGAGGAGAGTGCATGAGCCCGCTGACCGAGGACGACATCCGCACGTCGTTCGTGAACGCCCGTCCCGACGAACTGCAGGTGATGGCACTGCCGAGCGATTTCGTGCTGACCGATTGGGACCACCTGGACTTCTTCGCGTGGCGCGACCCCCGCACACGCGGCCGCGCGTACGTCATCGCCGAGGTGGACGGCGAACCCGTCGGTGTGCTGCTGCGCGCGGCAGAGGGGACCTCATCGGCGCGTTCGGCGATGTGCAACCTGTGCCACACGATGCAGCCGGCCGATCAGGTCGCGCTGTTCACCGCACGCAAGGCAGGCGAAGCAGGTCGCAACGGCGACAGCGTCGGCACCTACATGTGCGCCGACCTGAGTTGTCACGAGAACGTCCGGCTGGCGGCCCCGCTCGCGCCGAGTGAGATCCGTGCCAGCGTCGACCGGCGCATCGACGGTACCCGCCGGCGCACCGAGGCGTTCGTCGAGAGCGTCGCCCAGCACGCCCGGAGCCGGTCGTGAGCCGCGCCGTCGTCATCGGCGATGCCCTCATCGACGAGCTGCGCGACGACCACGGCGTCCGCGAGTTCGTCGGCGGCGCCGCGCTGAACGTCGCGGTGGGGCTCGCGCGCCTCGGCGTTCCGGCGACCCTCATCGCCATGGTCGGCGATGACGAGGCCGGAGCGCGCATCCGCTCCTACCTCGCCGACTTCGGCGTGCAGCTTCTCGCGACCCCCTCGCCCCGGGGCTCGTCGCGCGCCGTGAGCACGCGCAGCGGCGGGGGCGAACCGACCTATGTCTTCAACGACGCCGCCCAGCACCGCGCCGTGCACCTCGGCGCAGACGAGCGGGCCGCTCTGGACGCGGCATCCGTCATCGCCATCAGCTGCTTCCCCTTCGACGACGTCGCCCAGACCCTGGCGCTGTCGCAGGCCGTCCGTGCATCGGGTTCGCCGCTGGCGATCGACGTCAACCCACGCGAGGGGATGATGCACGACCGGGCGGAATTCGTCCGCGGCTTTGAGCAGCTCGCGGCGGGCGCCGCGCTGGTCAAGATCGGGGAGGACGACGCCGAGCTGCTCTACGGCGAACCGCTCGATGCGCTTCGGGCGCGGCTCATCGACGCGGGGGCGGGCGCGGTGCTCGCCACGCAGGGGCGTGCCGGCGCCACCATCGAGGCGGGGCCGGAGGTCGTCACCCGTCCGATCTCCGACCTTCCGGGTCGCATCGTCGACACCATGGGTGCGGGGGATGCGGCCTTCGCGACCGTGATCGCCGCCATGATCGACGCCGCCCCGACCGACGCGGAGGCCTGGGGTGCGGCACTGCAGAGGGCGATGGATGTCGCGGCCGCGACCTGCCGCTTCGAAGGCGCGCTGCTGCGGCTGCCTTCGGCGCTGACCGATCCCGATCTCGATCGCCTCGAAACCTGAGGGTCGGACTGTGGCATCCGGCGCGGATTTTTTCGACGCCCGCCGGGGGTCTAGACTTGTTTCTCGCGCCTCCGGTCGACTGCACAAGCCGGGCGGGTGCGCACTCGGCGAGTTACCCAAGCGGCCAAAGGGATCTGACTGTAAATCAGCCGGCGTAGCCTTCGGGGGTTCGAATCCCTCACTCGCCACCCTGTGATGAGTCGCGACATAGGAGACATCTGAGTCGCGACATAGATGACATGTCATGAAGGAGAGTCCGGCCATCGGCCGGGCTCTTTTTCGTTGTTTCGCCAGTAGGTGCGGGCGGGATTGATGGTGTTCGTCGCGAGGATTTCGCCGGTGTCGAGGTGGATGACGGTGATGGTGTGTTCGTCGGTGATGAGGATGCAGCGTTTCCCGCGGTGTGCGGCGCCGATGCCGAGGTGGTGCATGCGGGCGGCGCGGCGGAAGCTGATCTTCCCGTTGGTGCCGACGTGGTCGTAGCGGATCCGGTAGTGGACGGCGTCGTGCCGGCTGCCGGCGGGGGTGGCTTTCGGGGTGGCGGTGTAGGCCGTTGCTGGGGTGAGTCCGTGGGCGCGATGGGGGCGGGCGGTGTTGTAGTGATCCCGGAACTGGTCGAGCTGGGCCTGCAGCTCGGGGATCGTGTGCGCGCGCGGTCGTGCCGCGAGCCAGCGTTTCAGGGTCTGATGGAACCGTTCGATCTTCCCTTGCGTCTGCGGGTGGTTCGGGGCGCCGTTCTTCTGCACGATGCCGAGGGCGGCGAGGACGTATTCGAACTCGTTGCGGGCTCCGGCGTGCCGGGCGGTGTAGACCCGTCCGTTATCGGTGAGGGTGGAAGCGGGCGGGCCGTAGGTGTCGACGGCGGCGAGGAACGTGTCCACGACGGTGCGGCCGGTGACGGGGTGGTGGGCGGTGCAGCTGAGGAGGAGTCGGGAGTGGTCGTCGAGCCAGTTCAGGATCTCCACGTCGGTGCCGTCCGCGAGGCGCCAGTGTGTGAAGTCGGACTGCCAGGTCTCGTTGGGTTGTGCGGCTTCGAACCGGACGAACGATGATCGGGGGCGTTTGCGGGGCTCTG
>NZ_JAKNUS010000007.1 GCF_023155745.1 Microbacterium kunmingense | reverse complement strand
GACGCCCCTGCGAGGACGGCATCAACGGAGCAATCAGCTCCCACTGCGCATCAGTCAGCAACTCCGTTCGAGACACACACCGAGCGTTCCAGCGACCAGCCCAAACCTTTGGGAGACACGCCCTAGTCGCTTTCCAGGAGAACTGGCTCTTCGCGCGGATGGCGAGCGACGTCTTGCCGAGTCTTTCCAGGATGATGATCGGGTTCATCGGCGCTGTGGTCATCGGCGTGGTCGTGGGGTTCGTTCTCGGTCAGGCGCACCGCCTCCAGGCGATGTTCGCACCCGTGCTCGAGTTCCTGCGCGCGATCCCTGCGGTCGCGTTGATTCCCCTCGTCATCATCGTGCTGGGCCTCGACGACACCGCGAAGGTGATTCTGATCACCTTCATCTGCCTCTGGCCCGTGCTCCTCAATACCGAAGCTGCAATCAGAGGAATGGACCCCGGACTGCGCGAGACCGCCCGGGTGTACGGCATCCACTGGTTCCGCTACGAGTTGCAGGTCGCACTTCCCGCGGCAGCTCCGCAGATCTTTGCCGGAATGCGCACGAGTCTTTCGCTCGCGCTCATCATGGTCGTCGTGAGCGAGATGATGGCGGGAGGCAACGGGATCGGCGTCTTCGTTCTTCAGTCGCAGAGGTCGTTCGCGATCACGGACATGTGGTCGGGCATCGTGCTCATCGGGATCTTCGGGTACGTGTTCAACCTGCTGCTCATCGTCGTCGAGAACCGGGTGCTCGCGTGGCACCACGGCGCGAACACCGCCGTGGAGTGACACCGCGGTCGAGAGGACGCCCTCACACCTCGATGCCGCCGCACCACACACGCAGAACGCGACGCGCGGCAGCGATGTCGGTGAGCGGATCGCCGTCCACCAGCACGAGGTCGGCTCGCAATCCGGGGGTGATCGCCCCCCGATCGTCGAGTGAGAACGCGTGCGCGGCCGTCGAGGTGGCAGCGCGCAGCGCTTCGGCTGTTGACAGGCCGGCGTCCACGAGCAGAGCGAGTTCGTCGTGCATGCTCTCGCCGTATGGCGGCATTGCCCGTTCGAGGAGCCCGATGTAGGCGTCTTCGTCGTGCATGCTCTCGCCGTATGGCGGCGATGCCCGTGTGAAGGACCCGATGTAGGCGTCGGTGCCGGCCAGGACCGGAACGCCCGCGGCATGCATCGCGCGCGTGCTCTCGTGGGCGTGTGCATAGCTCACACCGGGAACGCCCGCTGCGGTGAGATTCGCGGCGACGCCTTTCATCATCGTCAAGGTCGGGATGAACACCGTGCCCTGGGCGAGCATCGTCTCAGCCGTCGCATCGTCGAGCGCGCGGTCGAGTGGAGCATGGGTGATCATGTCGGCCCCCGCAGCGAGGCTCATACGCACAGCTTCGTACAGGGCTGCGTGCGCGATGACCTTGAGCCCCCGCGCGTGCGCAGCAGCCACGAGTGCATCGAGCACGTCCTGGGTGGGACCGGGCAGATCGGCGATGATCTTGATGTAATCCACCCCGTCTGCCACCTGCACCTCGACGAACCGCTCCGCCTTGTCGGGGGAATCGACCAGCGCGACGTCCGGATAGGTCGGAATGCGGCTGTGCGTGCTGCCCTGAGATGTCGCCGCCATGCCGGCGGTGCGGAAGTCAGCGACTCCCCTCAGTCCCCGCAACGACTGGAACTGTGATGCGGGCCATGTCGCCATGTCCAGGCCGGTGGTGACACCGTACGTGGCGAGCGTCTCGAGGGACTCGCGCCCCTTCAGGTGCATGTGACAGTCGATCAGGCCAGGAAGGAGCACCGTACCTTCCGCGTTGACGACAGCGGCACCGACGACGACCGCATCCGCTGATACGTCACCGATGCGCCCGTCGGGCTGGACGACGACCGTCGTGGGGGCGCTCAGACTGTGTCCGTCGAAGACCCTGGTGTTCGTGATCGCGGTCGCAGAGACTGCGCCGAGCGTGGAATCCGTCATGAACTGCTCCGTTCGAGGAGATGTAGATACGAGACATTATTGTTCACGGGCTGACTACTCTCCCGCCGACGCGTTGACGGCGGCGAGCTGCTCGTCGGGGGTCATGTTCATGAACGCCTCGAGCATCTCGGGAGTCATCTCGTAGACGGTCGGGAACTGCCCGATCGGCACGACGGAGTGCAGCACCCGGTCGCCGTAGACGTGCACGAGGTTGTAGGACTGGCCGCCGTCCTGGCCGCGGGCACCGGGGTAGGCGACGGCGAGGTCCTGCGTGTAGCAGGTCGCCGACGCGACCGACACGGGCACGCCCGCGAACGTGCTGGTGGTCGAGTAGTGCAGGTGACCGCCCAGGATGCCGCGCACGTCGGTGCCCCGGATGACCTCGGCGAGGCGCTCCTGGTCGCGCAGCTCGACCAGGGCGATGAGCCCGATCGGGCTCGGCACGGGCGGGTGGTGCAGCGCGATGAGGGTGCCGTCGGGCGCGGGGACTTCGAGCTCGCGGCGCAGCCACGCCAACTGCTCGTCGCTGATCTCGCCGTGGTGCTGCCCGGGCACCGTCGAGTCGAGCGCGATGATGCGCAGACCGTTGACGTCGTAGACGCGGTCGACGGGCTCGGACTGGTCGGCCTCCTCGTCGAGCAGGCCGCGGCGGAACGCGACGCGCTCGTCGTGATTGCCCATCACCCAGATCACCTGGGCACCGAGCTTCTCGGCGGCGGGCTCGACGATGGCCCGCAGGCGCTCGTAGGCGTCGGGGCGGCCGGTGTCGGCGAGGTCGCCGGTGAACACGATCGCTTCGGGGCGGGCGTTGGCCTTGGTGAAGCCGTCGAACAGCTCTGCGAGGTTCTTGTCACTGTCGATGCGCTCGTGCAGCAGGTCGCCGTCGCCCACGAAGTGGGTGTCAGAGACATGCAGGATGAAGTGCTCGGGAGCGGGATGCTGGCTCGCGATGTGCGACATGGTGTGTGTTCCTTCCGATCAGACCGCGGTGGCGGCGGGGTCGATGATCACGGCGGTGAGACGCTCGAGCTCGGTGGGGGTGAGTCCGTGGGCGAGGAGGTAGGCGCTGATCGACCCGTGCTCGCGGTCGATGCGCTCGAGCAGCGCCTCGAGCACCTCGGCGGGGCTCTCGGTGATGAGTTCGACCATTCCCGCGGTCAGTTCGATGCCGCGCTGTTCGAAGACGGCGGTCATCGCGTCTGACCACTCGCCGCGCAGGTTCTCGGCGGTGGCGGCGTAGTCGGCCACGACGTCGTCGCGGTCGACCCCGGCGGCGGCGAGCGCGAAGGCCACGACGAGACCGGTGCGGTCTTTGCCGGCGGTGCAGTGCACGAGCACCGCGTCGTCGTCGTCAGCCGCGATGATCACCCGGATCGCGTCGACCAGCTGCGCCCCGCGCTCGTCGACGATGTGGTCGTAGACGGGCACGAGTCCGACGTGCGTGGTGGCCTGCGCGGCCGGGTCGGCGTCGTCGAACACGGGCAGGTGGTGCACGGTGACCTCGAGCCCGTCGACCGCGCTCGGCGCTGTGGCGCGCTCGTCGCCGCCGCGCAGGTCGATGATGTGGGCGACGCCGATCTCGGCCAGCCGGTCGCGACCGGTCGCGTCGATGCGGTGCAGAGCATCTGACCGCAGCAGCTTGCCCCACCGGCTGGTGCCGCCGGCTGCACGGTAGCCGCCGGTGTCGCGCAGGTTGTAGAGGCCGGCCACGGCGTGGCGACGCTCACGAGGCGCCGCGGTCGCGGCATCCGGCGACGAAGCGGCCGCGGCATCCGTCGCCGAAGGCGTCAGGTCGAGGTCGATGGTCATTCGATCAGCCCCTGCGCGCGCTCGGCGGCCTCGGTCATAGTGGCGGCCGGGTCGGCGCCGTAGAAGACCGCGTCTTCGATGGCGGTGGCGAGCACCTGGTCGACCTGGGCGTAGCTGTCGCCGGGGTACGACACCCACGGCTCGAGCGCGTCGAGCTGCTCGAGGTTGGGCTTCACGAGCGGGTTGGCTTCGACCCAGTCATAGAGCGGTCCGCCCTCGTCGGCCATGCTGCTGCGCAGCGGTAGGTACCCGATCTGGGTCGAGATGATCTCGTAGGCGCGGGGGCTGGTCATGAACTGCATGAGCTCCCACGCGGCGGCCTGCTTGGCGGGGTCGGTGGCGAACATCGCGAGGAACGAGCCCGAGTTGGTGGGCACGACCGCCTGGTCTCCGAACGCGGGCAGGGTGTGAGCGTCGAGGGTCCAGCCACCGGCCTCGGCGCCCATCATGAACGCGCCCTGCAGGGCCGAGCTGTTGACGTGGATCGCGGTCTTCCCCTGCGCGAACGCCTCGTACTGGCTGGTGAAGTCCTCGTTGGTGAGCACGCCGTCCTCGTACATCTCGGTGAAGGTCGCGACCGTATCGATCGCGGCGTCCGAGCCGAACTCGATCGTCGTGCGGTCATCGCTCAGCACCTGGGCGCCGTTCGAGAGGAAGAGGCCCTGCATGCACCAGCTGCCGCCGGTGATCACGCACGACGCGCTCATCGAGGGGGCACCGGTGGACTCGGTGATCTGCGCGGCGGCGTCTTCGATGATCAGGTCGATATCACTGACGGCGGCGGTGCTCTTGAAGGAGCGACCGACACCAGAGAGCTGGATCGTTCCCATGAGTCGCCTTCTGCAAGCGACCTGACGAACCGGGGCCTTCCCGCGAAATCCGCTTGCAGAGCTATTGCAATCGAGGAAAGTGAATTTCCTGCAAACGGAGTGTCAACGCCCATCGCCGTGGTCGATAACGTCTGGCACGTCGGATGCCTCGGCGTCGGAGCCGTCGTCGGCGACGATGTCGAGCACCTCTTCGCGCACCGCGAGGCGCGCGCGGTCGGCGGCGTCGCTCATGCGGTCGGCGACGGCGATCTGCAGGGCGTTGAGCACGAGCAGCTGTACGAGCCCGCTGCCGAGAATGCCTTGATCCCACGCCTGGAAGCGCGCACCGGCGACGAGCAGGTGGTCGGCGCGGGTGGTGAGCGGGGTACGGGCGAAGCTCGTGACCCCGATCACGGTGGCGCCGGCGTCGACGGCGGCGTCCGCAACCGCGAGGGTCACCGAGTTGGCGCCACTCGAGCTGACGATGAGGCACACATCACCGGGGGCGAGCACGCGGGCGGTGAGGTGGGCGACCACGCCGTCAGCGGGCGCTTCGCAGGGCCGGCCGTTGACGGCGAACGCGACGGCCGACGCCTGGGCGGCGGCGTGCGAGGCGCCGGTGCCCGAGATCAGCAGGCGCGGCGCGCGGGCGATGGCGTCGGCAGCGGCGTCGAACGCGACCGGGTCGATCGAGGCGAGCGCGGTCTGCAGCATCCCACCCGCCCCTCGGCCAGCCACCGCAGAAAGCCCTCGGTGCCGGCGGGTGCGTCGGGCGCGGCGGTGGCGTCGGCGGCGAGGTCACGCACGAGCAGCATGCGCAGGTGCTGAAAGCTGCGCAGCCCCAGCGCCTGGGCGGTGCGGCTGACGGTGGCCGGCGACGTGTTGGCGGCTTCGGCGAGGTCGGCGCCCGACATGTCGACCACGTCGTGGGGTCGCTCGGCGCAGATGCGGGCGACGCGCTGCGCGCTCGGTACGAGCGACGGCAGGATCGAGAGGATGTGGTCGATGGTTCCGCCGAGCGGCGGCTCGTTGAGGGGCGAGTTCATGTAGCCGGTGATCACCTTTCGGGTTCGCCGCACATCGTATGGGCGCAATGCGACCACGACCCCAACCATAGGTGAACGCAGCGTTCATCGCCTCCGCTATCCGCGAAAGGCAATTTCATGACCTCCCTGCGTCCGCTCGAGCTCCCGAACAGTGCCATGCCCGCAAGGAAGTCGGCCAAGGGTGACTCGACCGAAGACGCCCACCTCGAGCGCCGCGATGGCGCCTACGATGACCGTCCGTGCGAGCCAGAGCCACGTGATCTGTCGATCCCGGCGGTCAAGCGCTCGAACGTTCCGCACGTCGATGTTCCGCTGGCGGGGGCGCCGGGGCAGCAGACACCGGTAACCAACGACGCGAAGAAGCCTGCCACGACGATGACGCCCGCAGCGCGGAACCAGAGGGCGGGGGCGACGCGCGAAACTGATCCTGCTCATGGCCCGATCAGACCGATGGCCACTCAGACGTGAAAGGGGAGACATCGCGTAGCCGCGATCCAGCAGAGAAGCTGAGGCGCTGTGAAACCGCCGCCCACATGATCGCGACGGTCGGCCGGCGTCCGAAATGTCCATATGGACATCGCGTGGACATTTCAACTGCGAAATGGACATTTCAGAAAGATCCCTACAGTTGTCTGTAGGAACCGCTCAGAGATGTCCACGACGACTCGACGAGACCGAGGAATCGCGGCTAAAGTGTCCGCGTCCAACGCGTGTGTCTACTCCTCGAGTTGTCCATCGCGGTTCGAGCTGACGACACCCGCCAGAAACATGTGCTCGCAGCTCATCGTTTACAGAGTGGTGACGACGGTACCTGCTGGTTTGTACAGCACAGCCAAGGCGGTAACGCCGACGATGGCGAATCCGAGCAGCGCGCTAGCCGCGATGGGCAGTCCAATGACACCGAGCCAGCCCGCGATCGGGTAGCTAACCAGAAAGCAGCCGTGCGAAAGTGCGAATTGTGCGGTGTATACCAGGTTGCGGTTAGCGGGGGTGGACGCGTCGGCTAGAAGCCGTGACGAAGGGGTGTTAATCAGCGAGGTACTGGCACCGAGCAACGCCCAGGTGGCAAGCAGCATCCACCAGCCCTCTCCCGTGGTCGTGGCGATAATCGTCATCGCGATGGCCGCGATCAGACCCGAAACAAGCGTCCAGGCACCGATGCTCATGGCGCACAAGACACCGATGCGGTCGACGATCCACGGGACGTTGAGGGCAATGATCAGGGAACCGACCCCATACGCGCCGAGGGCGAGGGCGAGGGCGGTGTCATCCAGGTCGAACACGCCTTTGGTGTAGACGACGGAGTTGACCAGGACGATAGCGGTGCCGGCCGCGACGACCACGTTGGCGGCCATCAGGAAGCGGAGGCTGGGCGTGCGGGCGAACACGCGCAGCCCGGTTGGCAGCCGCTCCCAGAACGTGCCGGTGGACGCATCGGGTACGTGTGCGGGAAGGCGGGCGATGAGGACGAGGGTGGCGGAGGCGGCGAAGCCGACGGCGGTGCCCACGAACAGGTTGTTGTAGCTGATCACGGCAAGTAGGGCTGCGGCGATGACGGGGCTGAGGATCGAGTCGAGATCGTAGGCGAGGCGTGACAGCGCGAGGGCACGAGTGTACTGCTGGGGGTCGGGCAGCACGCTCGGGATGAGTGATTGGAAGGCGGGGGTGAAGGTCGCGGACGCGGACTGCAGCACGAACACGAGCACGTAGATCTGCCAGGTGTCCTGGACGAAGGGCAGGGTGAACGCGATCGCGAGTCGAACGGCGTCGGCGCCGACCAGAACGGCCTTCTTGGGGAGCCTGTCCACGAGCGCTGCAACCAGGGGTGCGACGCCGACGTAGGCGACCATCTTGATCGTCAACGCGGTGCCGAGCACCGATCCGGCGGCATCTCCGGCGATCTCGAACGCGAGCAGTCCGAGGGCAACGGTGAGCAGGCCGGTGCCGACAAGGGCGATGACCTGGGCGAAGAACAGCGCCCGGTAGGTGCCGTTGCGTAAGACGGTGATCATGGCGCCACAGGGCGGCTGGCGTCGGCTCCGGCGTGGTGGTGCGGGGCGGCGCCACCGAGGGAGTGCTCGGCTTGGAAGATCGCGTCCGTGACCAGCTGGCGCGCGTGTTCGTCGGCGAGGGCGTAGAACACGCGGGTGCCGTCTTGTCGGGTGGTGACCATACGGGCCAGGCGCAGCTTGGCGAGATGCTGGGAGACGGCGGCGGGTGACTTGTCGACGATGTCGGCGATGTGGTTCACGGACAACTCCCCGGCTCCCTCGAGCGCGAGGATGATCCGCACGCGGGTGGCGTCAGCGAGCATCGCGAAGACCTCGACGGCGAGCTCTACGTAGAGGCTGTCGGGGTCGCGGCCGCATGTCACGTTATCTGCATTCATACGCAGATTCTTCCATATGGAGGGATGGCTCGCCGCTGACGATGATGCTCAGTCGAGGTGGCGGGCGCGGTGCAGGAGCGCGTCCATGCCGAATTCAAGGTGTGCGGCGGCGTTGTCGTCGAGGAAGAGATCGCGGACGCTGGTGAGTGCGGGGAACGAATGTGCGGCGAGTTCCTGCTCGAAGCGGTGGGCGCCGTCCTCGGGGGTGGTCTGTTCTTCGTGGACGAGTCCGACCACGAGGTAGTTGAGGCTCCAGAAGGTGGTGACGGCGAGGTCGGGGTCGACGCCGGCATCGAGCAGCGCGGCAATCACCGCCTCCCCTAGCCGCAGGGTGTTGGTTTCGGAGACCCTCGTACCCGAGACGAGATGTGCGCCGTCGCGGTGGTTCAGAAGGACCTGGCGGTAGCGGCGGAAGATCTCTTTGACCCGGTCGATCGGCGGGTGTGGGAGGTCGTCGAAGGAGAGCTCGCCGAGAATGGCGTCTGCCATCAGGTCGAAGAGGCGCGCTTTGCTCCCCACCTGCAGCGACACCGAGTTGAGGTGAACGTCGAGATGTCGGGCGATCCCACGGAGGGTGATGGCGTCCGCCCCGCCGCGATCGAGCAGGGCCAAGGCGGCGTGGATGACGTCGCGGCGGGATAGTCGGTCGGCCACAGGTCTCTCCTCCGAGCTTGGTCAGTGACCAACACTGTAGTATCTTGGTCACCGATCAAGGAAATTGGTCACTGACCAAGTAAGGAGTGGGACATGGGTGCGGGTCACAACCACGGTGCACCGACTACCGAGGCAGGAGCGCCCGGGGATCACCGAGCACGACTGTGGATCGCGTTCGGCCTGACGGCGACGATCGTGATCGCGCAGGCGATCGGTTCCATCGTCACCGGCAGCCTGGCGCTGCTGACGGACACCGCACACGCGATCACCGACGCGTCCGGTCTGCTGGTCGCGCTGATCGCGGCGACGCTGATGCTGCGGCCGGCTAATCCGAAGCGGACCTGGGGATTCCGACGCATCGAGGTGATCGCCGCACTCGGGCAGGCCGCACTGCTGCTGGTGGTGGGCACTTACGCCGCCGTCGAAGGTATCCGACGCCTGTTCGAGCCGCCGGAGGTCGCCGCGGGAGAGATGCTCGTGTTCGGCATCGTCGGCCTCGCGGCGAATGTGATCGCGATCGTGATCCTCTCCTCGAGCCGCGGCGCGAACTTCAATATGCGGGCAGCGTTCCTGGAGGTGATCAACGATGCACTCGGCTCGCTCGGGGTGATCGTGGCCGCGATTGTGATCGCCACGACCGGGTTCCAGCAGGCCGACGCGATTGCAGGGCTCCTGATCGCGGGACTGATCGTGCCGCGCGCGATCATTTTGATGCGCGACACCACCCGGGTGCTCATGGAGTTCACCCCTGCCGGGCTCGACTTGGACGAGGTACGCCGGCACATCCTTGAGCTCGAACACGTCACCGACGTGCACGACCTGCACGCATCGACGGTCGCCACTGGCCTGCCCACCCTGACCGCGCATGTGGTGGTCGAGGATGAGTGCTTCACCGACGGGCATGCCGCGGAGGTGTTGCACGAGGTACGCGAATGCGTGGCCGGTCACTTCCCGGTGTCGATTCAGCACTCGACCTTCCAGATCGAGACCGCGCACCTCACCGAGGACGAGCCAGCCCTTGTCCGCCACCGCTGAGCCGGGCCCCCCAGCGCCGCGGTAGCGGTCGGCGGAGGAAGGGTGTCAGAGCGTCGCGAGCAGGTTAGTGCAGGCCTGTTCACAGCGGCGGCAGGCGTCGGCGCAGACCCGGCAGTGCTCGTGCATGTCCGCGTGGGTGTCGCACTCGGCGGCGCATGCGGCGCACGCTGCGCGCAACGCCTCCAGCGCGGCACGAAGCACGGTGGTGTCCGTGCCGGTGTGGCGAGAGAGCAGGCGCGCGGTGGTGTCGCAGAGGTCGGCGCAATCCTGGTTCAGACGGATGCAGGTGGTCAGATCGGCGACCATCTCCTCGCTGAGACAGGCGTCGGCGCAGGTCGTACAAGCCTGGCCGCACTCGAGGCACGCGTCGATACAGGCCAGGAGCGCGTCTCGGTTGGCGATGTCGTTGGCTCGGGGGTGGGTGTCGAACATTTGGGCGGTGACGGTCACGGCCTTCTCCTTTGAATCGGTGAGGGGGTTACGTTACGTCGCTGTTCCGGATGCCGGCGACCCCCTTGGGTTACGGTGCGGGGGTATGGTACGGACGGTAGGCTGGACGGGATGATCGGCCTGTCCGCGTTGCGCCTGCGGCTGCCGCACCCGGTGCGGTGGCTGGTTGCCGTGTGCTTCGCTGCAGCGGTCATCGTCGGGTTGATGGGGATGCACACGATCTCCTCGGGACACACCGCCCCTACGACCTCGGAGAATGTCGAGATGCCGGGCGGGGCACCTCACCACTCGTCGGCGCCCGCGACCGGCGATGAGGATGCGGAGGCGTGCGCGTCGTGCAGCCCGAGCGGGGGCCATGACGTTCTGATGATGATGTGCGTGCTGGCGTTGCTGGCAGCCGCCCTCGTGCTGCTGGTCCCCCGCGCCGCATGGTCGTCTGTGTGGGAGCGGCATGCATTGCGTCCGCCGGTGACGCGGTGCCGGCCGGCCCCGGACCGGCCTCCCTCACTCCTGGAGCTGTCGATCAGCCGAACGTGACACGCACTGTCCCTGCCCTCTGGGGCGGGGGTGAGGTTCATTGCCCGTACGCGGGTTTCACGAGTGTTTGAGAGGACTGATGATGAACAAGAAGATGCGTTTGGCAGCGGTCGCGGCCGTACCGCTGGCAGCGGTGCTGTTCCTGGCCGGCTGCGCGGACAACGGAGGCAGCATGCCTGGAATGGATCATGGTGGGTCGTCGTCGGCCCCGTCGGAATCGGCGGAGGCGGACTTCAACATGGCGGATTCGATGTTCGCGATGATGATGATCCCGCATCACGAGCAGGCCGTCGAGATGAGCGACATGATCCTCGCCAAGAGCGACGTTGATCAGCGGGTGCTGGATCTGGCTCAGCAGATCAAGGACGCCCAGCAGCCGGAGATCGAGACGATGCAGGGATGGCTCGCCGAGTGGGGCGTGTCCAGTGACGACATGGACATGGGTGAGATGGAGCACGGCGGCGGGATGATGTCTGACGAGGACATGGCGGCGCTGGAGTCGGCGTCCGGGGCCGAGGCGGCACCCCTGTTCCTGGAGCAGATGATCGCCCACCACCAGGGGGCGATCGAGATGGCCGAGACCGAACTCGCCAACGGGAAGAACGCGGACGCGTTGGCGCTCGCGCAAGCCGTGGTCGATACACAGTCCGCGGAGATCGAGACCATGCAGGATCTGCTCGGCCAGCTCTGAGCCCGATCCGTCGAGTGGGGGCGCCGCTGCCATGCGCGGTGCCCCCACTCTTCGAACGCGGAGGTACGCGTATGCACGTCCATACGAAGACACTGGCGGCGGGCGCCGCTGCTTCCGCCCTCCTGATGCTGGCGGGGTGCGCGGACACTCCGACGTCGCCGCCGGCTGGGGACGGGCGCACCGGGGTACCGAGCCATGTCCACGCGGTGGTCGTCGCCCCGGACACTGACCAGCTTCTCCTGGGAACGCATGAAGGCATCTACGAGGTCACCGACACCGGGGAGTGGGGTGGCCGGGTCAGCACGGACAGCTTCGACGCGATGGGACTCACCGCCACTTCGCAGACACTGATCGCGTCCGGTCACCCCGGCCCCGGAAGCCCCGCCGAGTGGGGGGCACCGAACCTGGGCGTGATGCGCAGCACCGACGCAGGGGTGAGTTGGGAGTCGGTGGTGTTCGGTGGGGAGAAAGACTTCCACGCCCTCGCCGCCGGCGCCGATGACACGGTGTACGCCATCGCCACGGACGTCAGCGACGTGATCCGCAGCGACGACGCCGGGCTGACCTGGGAACCTACCGGTGCGGATCTGGTAGCGGCCAGTCTCGCCGTCGACGGTCGCGGACGGGTGATCGCGGCCACCGAAGAGGGTGTGCAGATCAGCACGGACGGCGGTGCGTCCTTCGCGGCGTGGCCCGAAGCGCCGCTGCTGTACACGTTGGGGGCTGCGGCCGACCGGACTCAGGTGGTCGGTGTCGGCACCGATGGGCAGATTTGGGTGACCGGAGCCGGTGCCGCGAGCTGGGAGCCGGCAGGTCGCGTGGACGGCCGGGTGCAGGCGGTCGGTATGGACGCCGCGGGCCGCATCGTGATCGTCGACGAGACCAGCGGCATCACGATTCTGCCCGGATAGCCCGCCGGGCACGCGACGGGCCGTATGCGAGGTGCCTACGGGAGTCGAACCCGTCTAGACGGCTTTGCAGGCCGTTGCCTGACCGCTCGGCCAAGGCACCGAGTGTCCCCTTACCGGGGACGTGGACGCAGCAGCGTGGGATCGCCCGTCTGGTCCGGTTAGGACCGGACCAGACGGGCGATCGCGTCGCTGGCTTCCTTGATCTTCTGCTCCGCCTGGTCACCCTCCATGCGCGCCGCGTCGAGCACGCAGTGTTTCAGGTGGTCGTCAAGCAGCCCGACGGCCACGGCCTGCAGGGCGCTGGTCAGAGCGCTGATCTGGGTGAGGATGTCGATGCAGTACTTCTCTTCATCGACCATCTTCGAGATGCCCCGCGCTTGACCTTCGATCCGCTTGAGCCGGTTCAGGTATCGGTCTTTGTCGGTGATGTACCCGTGGGGGGCGTGAGCGGTGTCAGGTGCGGGTGTGGTCATGGCCGGGTTCCTTCGGGTTTAGCTGTCCAGCGCTGCGCGGGTGCTGGCTTCGGGGCTGAGGTCGATGCGGCGCAGCAGCTGCGCGTTCAGGGCGACCACGACGGTGGACAGGGACATCAGGATCGCACCGATCGACATCGGCAGGACGAACCCGATGGGGGCGAGCACGCCGGCGGCGAGCGGCACGGAGATCAGGTTGTACCCGGCAGCCCACCACAGATTCTGCTTCATCTTCCGGTACGCCGCACGCGACAGCTGGATCACCGACAGCACACTGCGCGGGTCGGAGCTCGCGAGGATGACCCCGGCGGACGCGATCGCGACGTCGGTGCCGGCGCCGATCGCGATGCCGACGTCGGCCTGCGCGAGGGCGGGGGCGTCGTTGACGCCGTCGCCCACCATCGCGACCTTGCGGCCCTCCTTCTGCAGCTCGGCGACCTTGCTGGACTTGTCCTCCGGGCGCACGTGCGCGAAGACCCGGTCGATGCCCAGCTCGGCGCCGACGGCGTTCGCGACGGCTTCGGCGTCGCCGGTGATCATGACCACCTGGACACCCAGCTTGTGCAGGGCATCGACGGCTTCACGGGACTCGGGGCGGATCTCGTCGGCGAGCTTGAGCCCGCCGATGACTTTTCCGTCCCGGGTCACGTGCAGGATGATCGCGCCCTCGCTACGCCACGCGTCCGCCGTGTCGACCTCGCTGGCACCGACGTCCTCGAGCAGACGGGGACCGCCGACACGGATCTCCGCACCGTCGACGGTCGCGGTGACACCGACCGCCGGGGAAGAGGAAAACCCGGTCGCCTTCGGCAGGGTCAGGTTCTTGTCCTTCGCGGCGCGAACGATGGCCCTAGCGAGCGGGTGCTCACTGTCGGCCTCGGCCGCCGCGGCGATCGCGAGCACCTGGTCAGCGTCCAGGTCACCGACCGGTTCCACGGCGGAGACGGTGGGCTCGCCCTTGGTGAGGGTGCCGGTCTTGTCGAACAGCACGGTGTCGACGGTGCGCATGCTCTCGAGCGCGAGCCGGTCCTTCACCAACACCCCGCCACGGGCGGCGCGCTCAGTGGCGATGGACACCACCAGCGGGATCGCCAGGCCCAGCGCGTGCGGGCAGGCGATGACCAGCACGGTGATGGTGCGCACGACCGCCGCATCGGGATTGCCGACGACAGTCCACACCACCGCGGTGATCGCGGCGGCGCCCAGCGCGAACCAGAACAGCAGCGCCGCCGCCTTGTCGGCGATCCGCTGCGCCCGAGAGGACGAGTTCTGTGCCTCCGTGACCAGCCGCTGAATACCCGCGAGGGTGGTCTCATCCCCCGTGGCGGTGACCTCCACGCGAAGGCCGGAGTCTGTGGCGACGGTGCCCGCGGTAACGGGGTCGCCAGTGCCGCGGGCGACGGGGCGGGATTCACCGGTGACCATGGACTCGTCCATGTCGGCGCGGCCGTCGACGATCTTCCCGTCGGCGGGGACGCTGCCGCCGGGGCGGACCACCACCACGTCCCCGACCTGCAGGTCGGCGGGTGAGACCTTGACGATCTGGTCCCCTTCGACGCGCTCTGCCTCATCCGGGAGCAGCGCCGCGAGGGTGTCCAGCGCGGAGCTGGTCTGGGCGAGGGAGCGCATCTCGATCCAGTGACCGAGCAGCATGATCACGATCAGCAGCGCCAGCTCCCACCAGAACTCCAGCTCGTGGTGCAGCAGGCCCAGGGTGGCGCCCCAGGACGCGAAGAACGCGACCGTGATGGCCAGACCGATCAGCAGCATCATGCCGGGTTTGCGGGAGCGGAGTTCGCTGACCGCACCGGTCAGGAACGGCCACCCGCCCCACGCGTACATGACGGTGCCGAGGACGGGGGCGATGAACAGTGCCCAGTCGGGGACGGTGTAGCCGAGGATCATCGCGAACATCGGGGAGAACGCCACGACCGGGACGGCGATGATCAGGTTGATCCAGAACAGTCGCCGGAACTGGCCGACGTGATCCCCGTGCCCACCGTGCCCGCCGCCGTGGCCACCACCATCGTGACCTGCGTGGTCCCCGTGGCTGGCCTGCGTGCCGTGGCCGGTGTGGGTGTCGTGCTGGGTGGGCGGCTCGGGGGTGTGGTCGCCGTGGCGGGTGTCTCCCCCGGTGGCGGTGGCGGCCTTGCCGGTGGGGTGGTCGGTGTGGTGTGCGTGCGGGTCAGTCATCGGTTCACTTCCCTGTGCCTAGCGTTGGTGTGAGTCTGCCGTCGCGGTTCCCGCGGAGGCGAGGTCCTGCGGATCGGTCGCGGCAGGAGTATGAAGGTTCGGCATCCACCCGAACACCGCGGGCACGGCGTCCAGCCCGAGCACCCCGACGGGGACACCGTCATGCTCGTGGACGACCAGGAGCGGGTCGGTAGTGTCGATGCGTGCGGAGGTGTGACCCCCGGTGATCCCGGCACCGGCGACCATCATGCCGTGCACGGTTGCCGTGAAGGGGGCGCGGGGCTGGTAGTCGCCCGGGTGGGTGCCGGCGCCGAGGTCGGCGAGCATGGTGCGTGCGGCATGTTCACCCTGCGCGGCCGCGTCCGACCAGTGATCGATGCGCCAGGCGCCCAGGGTGGTGTCATAGTGTGCGGCGACCCCGCCGGCGCTGTAGACGCCGGGGGTGGCGGTGCGCAGCTTCCCGTCCACGATGACCCCGTCTTCCCAAGGGGCGGGGCCGGTCGGGGTGGTTCCGTGGGCGATGATCAGCAGATCCGCCGTCAGCTGTGTGGTGTCGTCCAAGGCGAGCTCGAGCTGTGTGCCGGTGTCAGTGACGGCGGTGAGGGTGCGGCCGAACGCGACGTCCACGTGCTCCCGGTGCGCGGCGGCGAGGCGCTCCGCGGCGCCGGCGCCGAACACGCTGACCCCGGGGGTGGTCGCGCGGGCGAGGAGGGTGACCTGATGTCCACGGTCGCGGAGCAGCGTGGCGGTCTCGGCCGCGACCAGACCGGCACCGGAGATGACGATCTGCGCGGGGCGGCCAAGCGTGCCCAGGAGGTCGCGGACGGCGACCGCGTCTTCCAGGGAGTGCAGGGTGGTGACCCGTCCTGCCTCCGTGGCGGCGGTCAGGCCGGGCAGCGTGTCCGGCAGCAAGCGGGGGGTGCTGCCGGTGGCGAGGAGGAGCGCGTCGTACGGTTCGATCCGGCCGGATGCGAGCCGCACGGTCTTTCCCTGTGGGTCGACCTCGACCGCGGTGTCACTTATGACCTCCACCCCGGGGGTGACGACCTGTTCCGGGGTGAGCAGCCCGATCGCGACCCCCTTGTTGACCAGGGTGCGGTTGTACGGGGCCTGTCCGGTGCGGTCGACGAGGGTGACGCTCACCGTGCCGGAACCGTGAAGAACGCGCGCCGCGGCCGCGCCGGCGGCGCCGGCTCCCAGGATGAGGACCTTCTGGGGTGACAATGTTGCTCCTTGCGTCTCGCGAATGTGGGGGCTGGTGACCGGTATCCCCGGCCTGTGGTCGGTTAGGCGGCCGTGGCGTACTTGGCGGGGTCGGCGTCGAAGAGGGGGCCGCAGGCGGAGCAGCAGAACCAGTACCGCTGCCCGTCGTAGTCCCGGTAGAGGCCTTGGGCTTCCGCGGTGCTCTTGCTGACGGTGCTGCCGGGCATCACCGGGCAGGTGACGATGTCATCGGCGGGGGTGCCGGCGGGTGCTTCGTGGTGATGGTCGTGGCTCATATCCGTTGCTCTCCGTGATGTGGGTCCGGGGCGGCAGCCGTCGTCGCTGCCTCGTTTGTCTGCGTCCGAACCCCTCCAGGCTATACCCCGTACGGGTATGACAACAGGTGGGGTGTGGCGTGTATTCCCTGGACTGCTGGTGCTCAGGGGCGGTAGGCGAGCACGGTCATCATCCCGGCTTCGCCGTGGTAGATGTTGTGGCAGTGGGTCATCCATTGGCCGGGGTTGTCGGCGTCGAACTCGAGGTCGAGGGTTTGGTTCGGCAGCACGATGGAGGTGTCTTTGCGGGGGCCGCCACCGGCGTGCTGATAGGTGTGGCCGTGCAGGTGGAAGGGGTGCCACATGTCGGTGTCGTTCGTCACCCGCAGCCGCACCCGTTCCCCCGCGACCAGTGCGTGCGCGCCGCGCAACGGGTTGTGCATGTCGAACTGGGTGCCGTTGAACCCCCAGTCGTAATTGGCCATGCTGCCGGTGAGGGTGAGGTCGAGGGTGCGGTCCACGTCACGACGGTCGAGGGTGACCTCGGGTGCGGCGAAGAGCATGCTCGCCACCGCGACGACGCGGCCTTCGCCCAGTTCGGCGATGTCCGCGTCCGGGGTGGGCGCCTGTCCGCTGCCGGTGCGGATGATGGCGAAGCCGCGTTCCCGCTTGCCTTCGGCCTCCGCCACCAGGGGGAACGCACCGTCGCCCAGGGTGACGATCACGTCGTAGCGTTCCCCCATTCCCACCAGGACGCTATCGGCAGCGACCGGGTCGACGGGGAACCCGTCGGTGTGGGTGACGGTCAGCCGGTGCCCGCCGATGGCGACGCGGAACGCGGTGTCGCCGCCGGCGTTGATCAGCCGGATCCGTACCCGCGTGCCGGGCGTGCCGGTGAATTGGGCGGGGTCGGCGGCGGGTTTGCCGTTGATCAGGTAGTGCGGGTAGTACACGTCGCCGGCGTCGCCGCCGAGTAGGTCGGAGTCGGCGCCCATCAGCATGTTCCCCATCCGCATGAACATGTCGCCGTGCCCGCCCATGTCGCCCATTCCTTCTCGCAGCTGCTCGAGCACCGCGTCGGGGGTGGCGGTGACCCCGTCCAGCCAGTCGTCGAGGACGATGACCCATTCGTCGTCGTAGCGCAGCGGCTCATTCGGGTCTTCGACGATGAGCACCCCGTATAGGCCGGTGTCCAGCTGGGCGCCGACGTGCGGGTGGAACCAGTGCGTACCGGGGTCGGGGGCGATGAACTCGTATTGGAACGACTCGCCGGGGCGGGTCGCGGTCTGGGTGAGTGGGGGGACGCCGTCCATGTCGTTGCGGAGTGCCAGGCCGTGCCAGTGCACGGACGTGTCGACGGGGAGGGTGTTGCGCAGGGTGGCCTGCAGGGTGTCTCCTGCCTGGACGCGCAGGACAGGCCCGGGGATGCTGCCGTAGGAGAACGTGGACGCGGGTGTTCCTGCCAGATCGAGGGTCGCCGCCGCCGCCGTCAGCGTCGCGGTGACCACGCGGCCGGTGCCGCCACGGCCCCGTTCGGTGCGGTCGACGGCCGCTCCCGTCGGGCTGACCCAGGCGGGGGTGGGGGTGCAGGCGGCCAGAGCTCCAACCGCGGCGGCGGTGGCGCCGAGGGCGAGGAAGCGTCGCCGGGTGAGGTGGGGGGAACGGCGGGGCGCGGGGGCGGTCATGGTCGGCGGGTCCCTTTCGGTCGATGTTGCGTGGCGGGCGGTGTGAGCTCCGTGGGGGTGCGCAGGTGGGTGAGGGTGGCGGTGATGCTGAGCAGCACCACCACTCCCCCCAACACGGCCGCGGCTCCAGGGAGGGTGAGAGCGGGGACGAGGAAGCCGGCCAGCACGACGGGGACGGACATCGCGAGGTAGGAGATCGTGTAGATCACGGCCATAACGGTGGCGCGCTGCCCGGGGTCGACGTGCGGCAGCAGGGTGCGCATCGCGCCCATGAAGGCAGTCCCGAACCCGGCACCCACGACCGCGACACTGGCGAGGTACCCGGGCAGAGTTGGCACGGCCAGCGCGGCGAGGCTGAGCACGGTGCCTGCGCCGAGAGACACGGCCCCGAACACGCTGATCCGCCGGGCGGTGGCCCCCTGCAGTGCGGTGGCGGCGACCACCCCGGCCGCGGCGAGGATGATGATGGACCCGGCCTGGTGCAGGTAGGTGTCGGCGTGGAACCGGGTGGCGATGATCCCCGGTCCCAGGGCGAGGAACAGACCGTTGGTGACCCACCCGGCGATGATGGCGGGGGCGACCGAGACGATGATCCGCCGCCGCGTCGCCGCCGAGACCCGCCGGGCCCGTGGGTCCGGTCCCGCGTCCCCGGGAAGGACGGGTGGGGTGGGAATGGTCCAGGCGGTGGCGGCGAGGAGAGGGAACACCGCGGCGAGGAGCAGAAAGATGGTGCCCGCGTCGATGCCGGGTAGGTCCAGCAGTCCAGCGGCGGTGAGCGCCCCGAGCCCGAGACCGGCCATGGGGGCCACGGTGTTGGCCAGCGCGGCCGCCCCCAGCCAGCGGGAGGGTTCGTGGTCGACCATCATGGCGTTCAGAACCGGGACCAGCAGTCCCGCCGCCAGGCCTTGCAGGGCGCGGGCGGCGAGCAGCAGCAGGAAGGAATCGGCGGCCCAGAACATCAGCAGGCTCACCGACAGGGCCACCGATCCGACGGTGAGGATGCCGCGACGCCCGACCCGGTCAGAAAGCGACCCGAGCGTCAGCAGTGCGAGCAGCAGCGGGATGGCGTAGATCGCGAAGATAAGAGTGGTGGCCACCGGGGGCAGCTGGAGCTGCTCGGTGAGTTGCGGGTAGAACGGGGAAGGCGCCGACGCGGCCGCCATTAGCACGACGGTGCCGGTCACGGCGAGACAGAACCCGCCGCGGGCACGAGTGGCCGGGGTCACAGGGGTGGCGGCGGTCATGCGGCGCTCTCGTGCAGGTGCTGGGCGGTTTCGTGGACGGTGGCGACCGCGTCGACACCGCTCACCCCCACCAGAGCACCGTTGAGCGTGTGCGTGACGAGGGTGCCGGGTCCTGGGCCCTGTCCTTCGGTGGCGGGCGTCATGGTGTACCCGATGCCGGTGATGGCGGTGCCGTGGATCAGTGACGTGTAGGAGCTACGAGGACGGTAGGGTCCCGGGTCGGCGGCGCCGGTGCGGTCGTGGAGCACCGCGGCGGCGGCGTGCTGTCCTTGCGCGGCCGCGTCGGCCCAGTGATCCAGGCGCCAGATCCCGAGGTGGTCGTCGCGGTGTATGGCGGTGCTGCCGGCCGCGTACACGTGCGGGGCAGTGCTCCGCAGCCGGTCATCGACAGGCACCCCGGAAGAGAACGGTCCCGGTGCGGTGGGGGCGTTGCCGAGGGCGGTGATGAGCAGGTCGGCGGAGAGCGTGGTGGTGTCATCCAGGGTGATCCCCAGCAGCGGGCTCCTGTCACGGACGGCGGTGATCGTGCGGCCCAGGAATGTGGTGATTTTGCCGCGATGGATGCCGGTGATGTGGGCGGCGATCTGCGCGCCGAAGGAGGCCCGCCCGGGGATGCGGGAGCGGCTGATGAGGGCGACGTGATGTCCGGCGGCGTGGAGTGCGGACGCGGTCTCCGCGCCGGTGAATCCGCCGCCGTAGATCGCGACCCGGGACGGCCCGGCGGTGCGGGTGAGGTGTTCTCGGATCTGTTGGGCGTCCTGGATGCTGTGCAGGGTGACGACCTGGTGCCGTGCAGCGGGAGTGTGCCGCCCGGGCAGGCCCGGGGTGAGGGTGTCCGGGCGGCTGCCGGTGGCGATGATGACCGCGTCGTAGCGCAACTGTGCGCCGGAGGCGAGGTGCACGATGCGGCTGATCGGGTCGAGGTGGGTGGCGGTGTCTGCCAGCACGGTGACGGGCGGGAGCGGCGCGTGGATGGTCTCGGGCAAGGTGGGACCGAACGCGACGCCGGTGATGTGCATCCGGATGTACGGGGTCTCGTGGGTTCTGCCGACCAGGGTGACGTGGATGTCCTCGTGGCGGGCGAGGGCTGTTGCGGCGGCGACGCCGGCTGCTCCTGCCCCGAGGATGAGGACATGGTGGGTGGGCATGAGGTGCAGTTCGCTTCCGGGGTACGGGGGTCGCGGCGCTGCGAGGAGGGCAGGGTCAGGACCGGATCAGCTGGGTGATCGCGGTCGAGGCGGCATCAAGGACGGTGTCGTCGGTGAGGGTGCCGGTGGCGTGCGCGTGGCGCAGGTAGTCCGTCAGCAGGGCGAGACCGACACCCTGGAGCGCGCGTTGGGTGGCGGAGATCTGGGTGAGGGTATCGATGCAGGGGCGTTCCTGCTCGATCATCCCGGTGAGCCCGCGAATCTGCCCTTCCAGACGGCGCAGCCGGTTCCGGTAGGTGCGGGGGTCGGTGATGTAGCCCGGTTCGCGGGCGGCCGCGATGGTGGAGGTCATGAAGGGTCCGGTCTCCCGGTGCCCGCACGGGGTGTGTGGGCACCGGGAGTGAGGCTCAGGCCATGGCGGCGGCGTAGCGGGCCGGGTCCGCGTCGAACGCGGGACCGCAGCCGGCGCAGCAGAAGTAGTACCGCTCGCCCTCGTAGTCGCGGAACAGGCCGGCCGCCACGGCGGTGGCCTTGTTGACCGGGGTGCCCTCCATCACGGGGCAGGTGGTCATGTCGGCGCCACCGGCGGCGTCGAGGAGGTTCTCACGGCCGCCGGGGGCGGGGGCGCTGGTGCTGCAACAGCTGGACATGGGTGGTGTTCCTTCCGATGTGGGTGGTAGGTGCTGCCGGGTTGCCCGGTCAGCGGGCGATGCTCTTGAATCCGCGCAGACGCAGGCTGTTGCCCACGACGAACACGCTGGACAGTGCCATGGCGGCACCGGCGAGCATCGGGTTGAGGAGACCGAGGGCTGCGACCGGGATCGCGGCCGTGTTGTAGGCGAAGGCCCAGAACAGGTTGGTCTTGATAGTGCCGAGGGTCTTGCGGGACAGCCGGATCGCGTCAGCGGCGCTGCGCAGGTCGCCGCGGACCAGGGTGATGTCCGAGGCCTCGATCGCGACGTCGGTGCCGGTTCCCATCGCCAAGCCGAGGTCGGCCTGCGCGAGCGCGGGGGCGTCGTTGACACCGTCTCCGACCATCGCGACGACCTTTCCCTCGCCTTGGAGGCGGGTGACGACATCGACCTTGTCCTTCGGGAGGACTTCGGCGATGACCTGGTCGATACCGACCTCGGCGGCGATCTGGCGGGCGACCGCCTCGTTGTCGCCGGTGAGCAGCACCGGAGTCAGGCCGAGTGCCTTGAGCTGGGCGATGGCCTCCTTGCTGGTCGGCTTGACGGTGTCGGCGACGATGAGGATGCCGCGAGCGGCACCATCCCATCCGACGGCGACGACGGTCTTGCCTTCGCTTTCGGCCTGCGCCTTCGCGGCGGCAACCTCGGCGCTCAGGCGCAGCGACCACTCGGCCAGCAGCGATTCCCGGCCGACGATGAGTGCGTGTCCGTCGACGACACCCTGCACGCCCTTGCCTTCCAGGTTCGTGAACCCTTCCACGGTGGGGAGGGTGCCGGTCTGCTGGGTGGCGCCCTTCGCGATCGCCTGCGCGATGGGGTGCTCGGAGGCGTCTTCGAGTGCACCGGCGAGGCGGAGTAGCTCGTCCGCATCGGTGCCCGGCTCGGTGACGACGTTGACCAGGGTCATCTTGCCGGTGGTGACGGTGCCGGTCTTATCGAGCACGACGGTGTCGACCTTGCGGGTGGATTCCAGCACTTCCGGGCCCTTGATCAGGATGCCCATCTGCGCGCCGCGGCCGGTGCCGACCAGCAGCGCGGTCGGCGTGGCAAGACCCAGGGCGCACGGGCACGCGATGACCAGCACGGCGACGGCGGCGGTGAACGCGGCAGCGACAGGGAACCCGGCACCCAACCATGCCCCCATCGCGACGACGGCGATGAGGATCGCAATCGGGACGAACACGCCGGAGATCTTGTCGGCCAGGCGCTGCACCTCAGCCTTTCCGGTCTGGGCGTCCTCGACGAGCTTGGCCATCTGCGCCAGCTGCGTGTCCGAGCCGACCCGAGTGGCGCGAACTACCAAGCGTCCGCCGGCGTTCACCGTGGCTCCGGTGACGGGGTCGCCTTCGGCGACCTCGACCGGGACGGATTCGCCGGTGAGCATGGAGGCGTCCACGGCGGACGTGCCGGAAACCACGACACCGTCGGTGGCGATCTTCTCGCCCGGGCGGACGATGAACTCGTCCCCCGCCTGCAGGTCCTCGACCGGGATCTTCGTCTCCACCCCGTCGCGCAGCACGGATACTTCCTTCGCGCCGAGCTCGAGCAGCGCGCGCAGCGCGGCGCCGGCCTGACGCTTGGACCGCTTCTCGAAGTAGCGGCCGGCGAGGATGAACATCGTCACCCCGGCGGCGACTTCGAGGTAGATGTTCGCGGCTCCTTCCGAGGGGGCGAGGGTGAGCTCGAACGGGTGCGTCATCCCGGGGGTGCCGGCGGTGCCGAAGAACAGCGCGTACAGCGACCACAGGAACGCGGCGGTCGTGCCCATCGAGATGAGCGTGTCCATCGTCGCGGTGCCGTGCTTGAGGTTCGCCCACGCCGCCTTGTGGAACGGGAACGCCGCCCACACGATGACCGGCGCCGCCAGCGCCAACGACGCCCACTGCCAGTAGGTGAACTGCAGGGCGGGGACCATCGCCATCGCGATGACCGGGACGCTCAGGACGATGGAGACGATGAGCCGATTGCGGAGGCTGGTCAGCTCCGGGTCGGCATCGTCCGCGTCCCCGCCCTCGGCGGTGTCGTTCTTGGCCTTCTTCGGGGCCGGAAGCGCCGCGCTGTAGCCGGTCTTCTCGACCTCGGCGATCAGCAGGGCCGGGTCGTATCCGGCGGGGATGGTGACCTTCGCCTTCTCGGTGGCGTAGTTGACCGTGGCGGCGACGCCGTCGAGCTTGTTCAGCTTTTTCTCGATCCGCATCGCGCAGGAGGCGCAGGTCATCCCGCCGATCTGGAGTTCGACGGCGGAGTCCGCGGTCTGTTCTGCGGGGGCTGTGGTGCTCATGGTGTTCCTTCTTCTCTCAGATCACCGCGGGGCGGTCAGTGACCGTCGCCCGTGTCGCTGTGTGTGTCGTCCGTGTCCGTGTCGCCGGTGCCGTGCCCGGCGTCCACGACGAACTCGGCGGTGTGGACCTGCCCGTCGACCTGGAAGTCGAGGTAGAGCAGGTACCGGCCGGTGGTAGGCGCCTCGGCCGCGAATCGGATGTCGGGTCCGGCGGTGTCGCCGTCCTGCGGGTCGTCGCCTTCGGCGTGCACGTGCAGGTAGGCCAGGTCCCCATCGCGCAGCGCGACGAGGTGCCCGAAGGCCCCAAGGTACGGCTGCAGGGTGGTGACTGGCTGCCCGTCACGGGTGACCGACAAGGTTAGCTCGGAGCTCTCCCCCGCGGTCAGGTCCCCATCGAGGGTGACCGTGTACCCGTCGACCTCGCTTGTCGTCGACGTGGCGGTCGCCGGGTTCGGGGTGAACGCGCCCGCGACGTCGACCGTGCGGGTCAGGGTGACCTTGTCGGGGCCGTCGGCGACGTCCGGCACGAAGTCGGCATAGATCCGGTAGCTGCCGGCTTCGGTCCACTCCCAGGAGGTCGTCCAGGTGCCGGTGGCCTCGTCGAGCGTGGGGTGCACGTGCCGGAACTGGGTTCCATCGGTGCGCACCACGATCAGGTGCAGGTCCTTCTCATGCGAGGACTCGTACGCGGTCAGCGCAGTCCCGTCAGCGTCGAGGATCTGGAAGCTCAACTCGCCTGACTCGCCCGTTCCGGTGGGCGCGGCGATCGGGCTGAGTTCGTATCCGTAACCGGAGAGGGAGACG
Organism: Microbacterium kunmingense; assembly: GCF_023155745.1. GTDB lineage: Bacteria > Actinomycetota > Actinomycetes > Actinomycetales > Microbacteriaceae > Microbacterium > Microbacterium kunmingense. Next base: position 166,598 of record NZ_JAKNUS010000007.1, on the reverse strand, counting down.
CCGGGGATGGTGGCGGTCTCGGCGGTGTCCTCGCCGGTCATGCCGGCGTGATCGGCCATCGAGCTGTCGTCAGCCGCGGCCGTCCAGTTGGCGACGGCGCTGTCCGGGACGACAGCTGCCGCGATGCCGAACGCCCCGCCGAAAGCCACGACGACGCCGGCGCCATACAGGCTGAGTCGTCCCGCAGCGTTCATCAGGCGCGCACCGCGGAGTAACCAGCCTCGTCGACCGCGGCCAGCACGGCGGCGTCATCCAGAGCACTGGTGGAAGACACGACGAGCTTGCCGGTCTGGGCGCTCACCTGGATCTCGTCCACGCCGGGGATCTGGGAGACCTCTTCACGGATGGACATCTCGCAGTGTCCGCACGTCATGCCGGTGACCTGGTACTCGCTGGTGGCCATGATGGTTTCCTTCCGTCGGTGATGCGCCAGAATCGGCGACACCCACCCTAACACCCCTACCCCCCTAGGGTATTCCGGAGTACTGAGGAAATCGTGGTGTCCATGCTCAGATTTGTTTGTGGCATCGCGTGAGACCTACCGCCTCGAACCGGCCGCCTGTGCGTGAATTACGTCTCCCGCCCAGCAGCTATCCCCTTGCTGCAGGAGAGATCACCCGAACCACCCGACCGAAATGTCCATATGGACACCACGTGGACACTTCATCTGCGAAATGGACATTTTAGAAAAATCCCTACAATTGTCCTACATCCCCACAGCCATGTCGGTGAACCGCGAGAAATGACCCTGGAACGCCACGACGACGGTGTCGGTCGGCCCGTTGCGGTGCTTGGCCACGATCAGATCGGCCTCTCCCGCGCGGGGACTGTCGCGCTCATACGCCGCCTCCCGGTGAAGGAGGACGACCATGTCGGCATCCTGCTCGATCGATCCCGATTCACGGAGGTCTGACAGCGCCGGCTTCTTGTCGGCTCGCTGCTCGGGACCACGGTTCAGCTGCGACAGGGCGATCACCGGCACCTGGAGTTCCTTGGCGAGAAGCTTCAGGGCACGGGAGAACTCCGAGACCTCCTGCTGACGCGACTCGACGCGCTTGCCGCTCGTCATCAGCTGCAGGTAGTCGATGATGACCATCTTCAGACCGACCCGCTGCTTGAGGCGACGGCACTTCGCGCGGATCTCGACGAGGGTCATGTTCGGGCTGTCGTCGATGTAAAGGGGCGCGTCATTGATCCGGCCGCGCGTGGAGGCGATCGTCGTCCAGTCGCGCGAATCGAGGGTGCCCTTGCGCATGTTCTGCAGCGGCACAGCCGCCTCGGCGCTCATCAGGCGCATCGCGATCTCGCTTCGCCCCATCTCGAGGGAGAAGACGATAGTCGGCATGTTGTTCTTGATCGCGGCCGCACGCGCGAAATCGAGAGCCAGGGTTGATTTGCCCATAGCGGGCCGTGCCGCGACGACGATCATCTGACCGGGGTGCAGACCGTTCGTGAGCTGGTCGAGTCCTGAGAAACCGGTCGGGATGCCGGTCATCTGACCGTCGCGCCCCCGCGCGGCCTCGATCTCGTCGACCGCAGCGTCGACGGCAATGGTCAGCGGGACGTAATCCTCGGTCTCCTGCCCGCTGTTGACGGAGTAGATCTCGGCCTGGGCGTTGTTGACGAGCTCGATCGCATCGCCCTCGCCCTTGTAGCCCATCTGCACGATGCGCGTCCCGGCCTCGACGAGACGGCGCAGCAGCGCGCGCTCCGCCACGATCGATGCGTAGTAGCCCGCGTTTGCCGCCGTCGGCACGATCGAGGTGAGCGTGTGGAGGTAGTCAGCACCGCCCGCGCGCTGCAGGTCGCCGGTCTTGATCAGTTCGTCGGTGACCGCGATGACGTCGGTCGGCTCGCCGTGCGAGTACAGCGACAGGATCGCCTCGTAGATGACCTCGTGCTTCGGGATGTAGAAGTCCGCGCCGCGCAGCGTCTCGATGACGTCGGCGACCGCATCCTTCGACAGCAGCATTCCGCCGAGCGTGCTCTGCTCGGCGGCCATGTCGTGCGGTGGCGTGCGTTCCGGCTCGCGGCGACCGCCCATGCGTTCATCAGAGATGTCTGCGATCGACATAGGCGATGTGTTCTCCCACTTCTTGTGCGCGCGCGAAAGCAACGAACCGTCACGCCGGCCCCGGGTCGGTGATCTCCCGCAGCGTCCACATCGACGCTGTGCGCGCGGCTCGTCCTGAGCTCCACTCACGCTAAGGAGGGGCTCCGACAGTCGCAAGACGACCTGTGGATAACTCTGTGCAAACTGTGCGCGAAACGCCGCATGGCCTGTGAACAACCGCTGTGGACAACTTTGGGAATGGGCGGGTCAGTCGCGTCTGATATTGCCTTTGATCAGGCTTTTCCTGACCCGCAGAATGTGGATAACGATGTGGTTGAAGTATTCGTTGAAGGTTTGCCGACTTGACAAACAGGTGTGGACAACCTGCGAGCGGTGTCCGCGGTCATCCGGATGCCGCAACACCGCGAGGATGGAAGGGTGACGTATCAGATTCTCGAGGTCGACGTGGACGATCCGCGAGCCACGAGCCTGCGCGCCCACCTCGATGAGGACCTCGACCGACGGTACGGTCCGCTGAACCGAGACGAGCCCGCCGAGGTCGCGGCCGCGCGGATCGAGGCGCTTCGCGTAGCGCCGGATGACGTCGTATCGACCTGGATCGCCCTCCTCGATGACGAGCCGGCGGGACACGTCATGCTCCGCCGCCTTGGAGCCGAGTGGGAACTGAAACGTCTCGTCGTGACATCCGGCGCTCGCGGCCGCGGCATCGGCCGCGCCCTCACCCACCGGGTCATCGACCGAGCCGTGGAAGGCGGCGCACGACGCCTCATCCTGCAGACCGGCGCTCCGCAACCGGAGTCGATCGCGCTGTACTCCAGCCTCGGATTCACCCCGATTCCGGTGTACGAGCCGTACCGCGCCACCATGCCGAACTCGCTGTGCTTCGAGCTGCGGCTCGATCCGGGGCCCCTTGACAGGCTCATAGCTCAGTCATAGGGTCGGAAATCCAGGCACCCCAGATCCGCGCGATGACGCGCGGAGCGAATCATTCGCGTGCGGAGGTGAAGGATGGACTCGGCAGTCCCCGGTCGGAACCCGCGACTCGCGCAGCTTGTGCTGGCGGGGTTGGGCGTCGCGATCGGATGGATGCTGGTGTCCTTCGTGCTCGGACTGTCGTCCTCGAGCGCACTCGCCGATGAGTCGCAGGATTCTGGGGGACTGCTGGGTGCCGTGACCACCGTCGCAGAAAGCGGCACGGAGGCTGTCGGCCCGGTGGCTCAGCCGGTCGTCGAGACCGCCGGTGACGTGGTCGGCGGGGGGACCGCGACGGTCGAGAAGGTTGCCGAGCCCGTCGCGGACGCGGTCGACACGGTCGCAGAACCTGTCCTCGACATGGCCGGAGAGGCCGTCGGCGAGATCGTCGGCGGCGGAGCAGTGGTCGTCAACGACGCTGTCGGCGCCCTCACCGGCACAGCCGGGTCCGCCGTCGACGGTGTCACCGATAAGGCGGGCGTCCTGTTGGACGCAGCCCCGCTGCAGCCCATCGTCACCCCCGTGGCCGACGTCGCGTCATCCGCACTCGACACCGTCGGTGACGTGGTGGAGTCGGTGGGTGAGCAGGGACCCGTGTCGGGGGTTGTGGGCGTCGTGACCGACGTCGTCGAGCACACGCCGATCGTCGGTGACGTTGCCGAGGAACTCGGCCTTCCCGACGCGGTCGAGCAGGTCGGCGGATCGCTCGACGGCGGCCTCGGGTCGATCGGTGAGACGATCGGCGAGTCGGGTGACAACGTCGCGCCCGCCGCCCCGATCCCCGCGTTGCCCGTTGTCCGGCCGCCGCTTTCCACCGACCGCCCTGAGACCGGGCCTTCCCTCGTTCCGTCCACGTCGATCGTCGACGTCGCCGTTCCGGAAACTCAGAAGGCGGATGCAGCCGAGACGGCCTCGCTCGCAGCATCCGGCATTCTTCAGCTCTTCCAGAGCCTGTACGGTGCATCCCCGGCGCCGATCGGACCGGGAACGCACACCGTCGTCACAACGGCGGAAGCGAGCGACGCGTCCACCATCCCCGCCGTCGCCTTCGATCGCGGCGGACCCTTCGACTCACCCGGGGGAGTTCTCCCCGGCGATGCCACCGCCGCCGCGTCCGGCGGCGCCGGCTTCGGCGCCTGGGGGCTGATCGCCTTCGGACCGCTCTTCGCATACCGTGCCTGGATGCGACGCGCCGGTCCCGACGACGACCGCCTGCCCGGGGCGCCGATCTACGACACCGATTCCTCTCCCGACTGATGGACTCCGCGCCGCTTTGCGGCGCCCGCAGAGTCATCCGCGTTCGCGCGACATCCATCAGTTCAAGGGAGAACCTTTCATGCACACGTTCGTCAAACGTGCCCTTTGGGGCACGGTGATCGCCGGCGGTCTCACGCTGTTCGGCGCAACGGTCGCCACCGCGGCCGAAACCACGGGGGAGGACGGCCTCCTCTCCGGCACCCAAGCCGTCGTCGAACTCAACGCACCGGTGTCGGTCGTCGGCAACGCCGTCTCGGTGATCGGCGACAGCGAGTCGTCAGCGGAGACGTCGACCGCGCCCACAAGCGGCGGCTCGTCGGCAGCCACCACCGACGGCTCCGACGGGATCGGATCGGGCTCGCAGGCCGTCCTCGACGTCGACGCGCCGGTCACCGTCTCCGGGAACGCCATCTCGGTGATCGGCGACAGTTCGTCGGAGTCGTCGACGACCATGTCGGCGCCCGTCTCGGCGCCGGTCACGGCCGAGACCTCCGGCGAGGACAGCATCCTCGGTGGCACCCAAGGGATCGTGTCGGTCGATGCGCCGGTGACGGTCGCCGGCAACGCCGTTTCGGTCATCGGCGACAGCCACAGCAACTCCGACACCGCCGTCACCACCGGCGGGAACGGCAGCGGCACCGGCGGGGGGATCACCGGGGTGACCTCCGGCGAGGACAGCATCCTCGGCGGAACCCAGGTCATCGCCCCCATCACCACACCCGTCACTGTCGCCGGAAACGCCATCTCCGGCATCGGCGACAGCCACAGCAACTCCGACACCGCCGTCACCACCGGCGGGAACGGCAGCGGCACCGGCGGCGGGATCACCGGTGTGACCTCCGGCGAGGACAGCATCCTCGGCGGAACCCAGGTCATCGCCCCCATCACCGCACCCGTCACCGTCGTCGGAAACGCCGTCTCCGGCATCGGCGACAGCGACAGCTCGTCGTCGACCGTCGTGAACACGGGCGGGAACGGCGGGATCACCGGGGTGACCTCCGGCGAGGACAGCATCCTCGGCGGATCCCAGATCCTGGCGCCGATCACGCTACCCGTCACCATCGGCGGCAATGCCATCTCGGTCAGCGGAGACAGCGAGACCGGCTCGACCACGGTCGTGCCGGGGACGCCCGGCACCCCGGGGACTCCTGGACAGCCCGAAACCCCGGGGACGCCCGGACAGCCCGGAACACCGGGAACGCCCGGACAGCCCGGAACACCGGGAACACCCGGCACGCCTGGCTTGCCTGGAACCCCGGGTCAGCCGGGGACCCCGGGCACGCCCGGTACGCCGGGCACCCCCGGACAGCCCGGAACTCCTGGAACGCCCGGCACGCCCGGAACCCCGGGAACGCCCGGCACGCCCGGCACGCCCGGAACGCCCGGCACGCCCGGGACCCCCGGACAGCCCGGCACGCCCGGAACCCCCGGACAGCCCGGCACGTCGGGCGTCGCCGGCACATACGCTGGGCCGTCACTCGCCGCGCAGCGCGTGATGGGTGGCACCGCCAGCGCATCCGTGCCCCTTGCCGCCACTGGCGGGACGATGACCGGCCCAGCGGCGCTGCTGCTCGCGCTCGGACTCATCGCCGCAGGCGCTGTCCTGCGGACGGTGCGCAACCGTACGGCGTGACACACCCGGTCGCGGTGCGTGCGCGGGGACACGCACCGTGGCCGTCACGCCGCTACGACGGATGCCGCGGGGGCACCGGCCCCTGGGGATGGGCCGCTCCGCGGCATCCGCTATCGCCACGTTCGGTGACACTCGTCGCCCCGCTGCCTCACCCGATGCCGAGACCGCATTCGGTTGCCGAAACCTACCGCGACACATGGTGTCTCGACGGCGAAGTGCGGTCTCGCGGAGCGGGCCCGAAACGACGGATGCCGCGGAGCCGCCCCCTGAGAAGAGGGCCGCTCCGCGGCATCCGGAATCCGCTGTGCGGGTCGCGTCTACTTCGCGGCGACGACCTGCAGCGTGATCACGGCGGTGAGGTCGTCACGGAGGCGAACGGTCGCCTCGTGCTCGCCCACGGCCTTGATCGGCGAGGTGATGTGGATGGTGCGCTTGTCCAGCTCGCCGAGACCGGCGGCCTTGACCGCGTCGGCGACGTCACCGGTCTTGACCGAGCCGAACAGACGCCCTTCGGCGCCGGCCTTGACGGTCAGCTTGACGGTGTTGGACTCCAGGCGGTCCTTCAGCGCCACGGCCTCTTCGTGGTCGTGGAAGGCGCGGGCCTCGCGGGCGGCGCGGATCGACGCCACCTGCTTCTCGCCACCGCGGGTCCACTGCACGGCGAAGCCCTGCGGGATGAGGTAGTTACGGGCGTACCCGTCCTTGACATCGACGACGTCACCGGCCGAGCCGAGGCCGGCGACCTCGTTCGTGAGAATCAGCTTCGACATGGATGCTCCTTAGCGGCCAGCGCCGGAGTAGGGCAGGAGCGCCATCTCGCGGGCGTTCTTGATCGCGCGGGCGATCAGACGCTGCTCCTGCACCGAGACACCGGTGATACGACGGGCGCGGATCTTGCCGCGCTCCGAGATGAACTTGCGAAGCGTGGCGACGTCCTTGTAGTCAATGACGCCGACGCGGATCGCCTTCGCGGGAGCGGCGTTCTTCGCGCCCTTCCGCGGCTTGCGGCGGTCGCCGCTCGACTTTCCAGCCATGGTTTTTCCTTACGTTTCTTGAGATCTGTTAGAACGGCGTGTCGTCGCCGTAGGCGGCGGACCCGGGCGTGCTCCAGGCATCGGCGCCGCCGGTGTTCGACGAGCCGGGGGTCGCCCACGGCTCATCCGCCACCTGCGCCTGCTGACGGCTTCCGCCGCCACCACCGCCGCCGCTCGATGCGCGCGTGACCTGGGCCGTCGCATAACGCAGCGACGGGCCGATCTCGTCGACCTCGAGCTCGATGGAGGTGCGGTTGTTGCCCTCGCGGTCCTGGTAGTTGCGCTGCTTCAGGCGACCGGTCGCGATGACGCGGGAACCCTTGGTCAGCGACCCGGCGACATGCTCGGCGAACTCCCGCCACACGCTCGCGCGGAGGAACAGCGCGTCGCCGTCCTTCCACTCGTTCGCCTGACGGTCGAAGGTACGCGGCGTCGATGCGATCGTGAAGTTCGCGACGGGCAGGCCGTTCTGCGTGTACCGCAGCTCGGGGTCTGCCGTGAGGTTGCCCACGACGGTGATGATCGTTTCGCCGGCCATCGTCGTTACGCCTTCGCTTCAGCCGACTCGCGGCGCGAGGCCCGGGCGGGAGCGGCGGCCTTGCGGGCAGCCTTCTCGTCGGCGCGCTTCTTCTCGGCGGCGACCATGGCCTGTGCCTCTTCGGCGCGCAGGACCTTGGTGCGCATGATGCTCTCGTTGAGCTTCAGCTGACGGTCGAGCTCCTGAGCGGCCTCGCTGGTCGAGGTGAAGTTCACGACGGCGTAGATGCCCTCGGTCTTCTTCTGGATCTCGTAGGCGAGACGGCGGCGACCCCAGATGTCGACGTTGTCGATCGAGCCATCAGCGTTGGTGATGACCTTCAGGAACTTGTCGAGGTTCGGGGCGACCTGGCGCTCATCGATCTCAGGGTTCAGGATGACCATGAGCTCGTACTGGTGGATGTGCGTCACTTACCCACCTCCTTCGGACTAGAACGGCTGCCAGGCATTTCCCGGCAGCAGGAGGGTGTGTGCACGTCGTCACGGGCTCACGGGCGTGGGGCCCAGCCGGACAACCCTCCCATGCTACCGGATGGCCCGTCCGGGCGCGATTCCGCGGGTCAGGCGAGCGCGCGGGCGATCGCGCGGATGTCATCCGGCCCGACGCGGCAGCACCCGCCGATGCCTCGCGCGCCGGCGGCGCGCCATGCGGCGGCGTCGTCGGCCAATGACCGGCCGGCGCCCGTCCATCGCCGCTCCTCGGCCCGCCATGCCTCACCGCTGTTGGGGTACACCAGCAGCGGGGCATCGACACTCGACCTCAGCACGCCGAGGGCGTCGGCGACCCGGCGCGGATCGCAGCAGTTGAGTCCGATGCCCACGAGGAGGGGGAGGGATGCCGCGATCGCGGCCGCTTCGGCGAGCGACTCACCGGTGCGCAGCCTGCCGTCGTCGGCGATCGTGACACTCAGCCAGACGGGCACGTCGAGGATGTCGAGCTCGGCGCAGATTGCCTCCACCTCGGCCAGAGAGGGGATCGTCTCGACGGCCAGCACGTCGGCCCCGGCGGCGGCGAGGGCGGCGAGGCGCGGGCGGTGCCATTCCCGGAGCGCCGCCACCGACATCCCGTATTCACCGGTGTACTCGCTACCGTCGGCACGCGCGGCGCCGAACGGCCCGACCGACGCGGCCACCCACGCCTCCCCGGACCGCAGCCCGGCGTCGTCCCGGGCGTCGCGTGCGATCTCGACGCTGCGGTGAAGGAGCCGGTCGACCTCGGCCCGCTCCACCCCGACGGCGGCGAGGCCGTCATAGCTCACCTGGTACGACCCCGAGATCGCCACGCGCGCGCCCGCGGCGAAGTACTCCGCGTGCGCCCAGCGCACCGCGGCCGGGTCGTCGTGCAGCAGCCGCGCGGTCCACAGGTGCGAGGTCAGGTCGTGCCCGTGGGCCTCCAGCAGCGTGCCGAGGCCGCCGTCGAGCACGACGGTTCCCTGCGTCAGGGCCTCGGCGAGTGTCGGCACGGCGACAGTGTAGATCGCCGCGGTGTGCCATCCGCGGTGTTTCCGGGGGCGGGGTCACCTCCCTGCTGGCACGTCGCCCTCGTCCCCGCCCCGGCCTGGCCCGGCCCCGCGACCTGCCCTCCGGTCTGGCCTCCCGGTCGGGCCCCCCGGTCTGGCCCCCCGGTCGGGCCCCGCGGTCGGGCCCCGGGTTCTGGCCCCCCGGTCTGGCCCCCCGGACCCGCCCCCCTCCGCGTTCATCCGTCACACATGTACGCCGCGGGTCTCTGAGAGCGTACGTTTGCGACGAACGAGCCGCCGTGACCGGCGCGTGGCGTCGAGGCCGGGCGAGGTGAGGCGGGAAGGGGTGCTGCGCGCCAGGGCCACGGTCTGGCCCCCTGAACGCGTTCACCGCCTTCATCCGTCACACATGTACGCCTCGGGCCTTCCCGTGCGTACGTCTGCGACGAACGAGCCGCGGTGACTGCCGCGCCGGGCGGCGCCGCGGTGCGGCAGGGGTGCGGCGCGCTGGCGGTGCCAGCCGCGGTGACTGCCGCGCCGGGCAGGGCAGGACGCGGCGCCGCAGGGCCGCGGCGCGCGGGGCGCGAGGGGTGACCGGCGGCGCACCCGACTAGCGTGAACACATGGACTGGACGGGGGATGTCGCCGCCGGCGACTGGCTGCGACAGCGCATCGACGGAGACGGCCCGACGTGGGGCACGACCATGCACGCCTGGGTTCCCCGCGGGTTCGAGGCCTACGCCCGCATCTTCCACCCGGCCGACCGCGACCGCCCCGTTGGGCGGCCCTGGCCGCCGCTTCCCTACGCCAGGCACCACCGCGCGTGGGACGCCTTCCAGGCCGAGTCCCCGCAGATCGACGTCGAACGGGTCGGCTGGGCCGAGGTCGCCGAGGCCTTCGGGACGACGATGCACCCCGGGGCGCAGTGGCACCGCATCGTCGGCCCGCAGGAGGTGGAGGGCGAGGACGGACCGAGGGATGCCGCGGGCTGGCGGTACGCCGATCCGCCGACCGGTCAGCTGCCGAGCGATCTCGTCGCGGCGGTGACGCAGACCCTCCTGGCGCACACCACGAGTCCGGCCGATGGATTCGTCGCGCTGTGGGAGGGCTGGGGCGGACTCGTCGGGCACCTCGGCTACGGGCCGTCCCGCGTGCTCCTCGGCGCGCCCGGGGACGCCGCCGACCCCACCACCGACCGGCACGCGAGCTTCCTCGCCACCTCGGTGCGCGACCGGTTCAACGACGTGTTCCGCAAGCCCTCGTGGCAGCCCGGCATTCTCGACGACGAGGCGTCGCGAGGCGCCCGGCTGAGCCTTCCGAAGCGCGATCACGTGCTCTTCCGAGGCGACCTCACCGAACTCGCCGATCCCGAATGGCCGTGGCAGGCGCCCTGGCGCGACGCCGCGCAGGAAGGACCCGATGGCGCAGCATCCGCTCTGTCTCCGAGCGCCGTCTCGCCGAGCCTCGTGTGGCCCGCCGACCACGCCTGGGTGATGGCGACCGACGTCGACGCCGACTCGACCGTGGTCGCGGGTTCGGCTGCGGCGATCCGGGCCGTCTGCGCCGACCCGCGCCTCGAGGTGCGGGAGATCGACGAGGGCGCCGACCTGTCGTGGAGCGGGGACGGAGTGAATCGATGACGTCACCCGACGAGGGCAGGACGCGGACGGTGTACCCGTTCGATGCCGGCCCGCTCGTGCAGCCGGTCGACCGCCGGGCGGTGCGGGAATACGCACGTCGGTTGCGCGCCGAGGGCCGGGTGACGAGCATGTTCGGGTCGCCGCAGGCGATCATCGGGTTCGTGATCGCCGGGGTGATCCTGCTCTTCGTCGGGACGTCGGTGCTGGGGGTGTTCGCCTCCCTCGTGTTCTCGCTCGCCCAGAGCAACGGGCTCGCGGCCGGACTCGCCGCGCTTCTTCCGACGGTGCTCGTCATCGGTGTGATCGCGCTGGCGGTGGTGCTCATCGTCCGGGCCGCGCAGGGCTCAGCGGAACGGTGGTATCGCCTCGACTGGTTCGCCCGGGCGAACGGGATGAGCTACCTGCCGCAGTTCGGGTCGCCGGGCCTGCCGGGCATGATCTTCACCCAGGGGCGCTCGCGGCAGTCGTCCGACCTCGTCCGCGGCGATCGGCCGCGGTTCGTCGAGTTCGCCAACTACCGCTACGTCACCGGGTCGGGCAAGAACCAGACGACCCACAAGTGGGGCTACGTGGCCGTCAAGCTCGACGTGCCCCTTCCCCACATCGTGCTCGACGCCACCGGCAACAACGGACTGTTCGGCTCGAACCTGCCCCTCGCCTTCGACAAAGACCAGCGCCTCGGTCTCGAGGGCGACTTCGACCGCTACTTCTCCCTCTACTGCCCCGCGGGATACGAGCGCGACGCGCTGTACCTCTTCACGCCCGACATCATGGCGCGGTTCATCGACAACGCCGCCGCCCTCGACGTCGAGATCGTCGACGACTGGCTCTTCCTCTACGCCAAACGCGACTTCTCCACCCTCGACCCCGCCACCTGGGCCTGGCTGTTCTCCGTCGTGGGCGCCCTGCTCGACAAGCTCGCCCAGTGGGCCCGGTGGCGCGACGAACGGCTCGCGGACGGCGCCGCCCATGCCGCGCACGCCGCCGCCGCGGCATCCGCTCCTCCGGCTTCCGGACCCGCCGGACCCGCCGGCGCCTCCGGCCCCGCCGGCGTTCCGTTCGGGGTGCCGACGACGGCCCTGCGCCCCCCGCCCGGGGTCGCCGCGCCGGGTCGGCGCCTCAAGCGCGGTGTGCCGTGGGCGGCGATCATCGTGTTCGGCGTGCTCGGTCTGTTCTGGCTGATCAGTCAGACGGGGTTCCTCAGCCTCTTCTTCCGCTGACGCCCACGCACGCCGAGGCGCGGCCAGTGGGAGGAGGGGTGGCGGCGCACGCCGCGGCGGCGGAGACTGGAGCCACACCGTCCACCACGAGCAGGGAGGCGCCATGAAGGCCGTGCAGTATCGCGAGATCGGGAAGGGTCCCGAGGTCGTCGAGATCGACGTACCGGAGCCGGGGCCCGGCCAGATCAGACTGAAGGTGACCGCCGCGGGGCTGTGCCACTCCGACTGGTTCCTCATGGACCTTCCGGAGGAGCAGTACATCTACGGCCTCCCCCTCACCCTCGGCCACGAGGGCGCCGGCATCGCCGACAAGCTGGGCGAAGGCGTCGAGGGCGTGGAGCTCGGCGGCTCGTACGCGGTGTACGGACCGTGGGGCTGCGGTCTCTGCCACGCCTGCGCGCAGGGCGCCGAGAACTACTGCCCGAACGCCGCCGACCTCGGCATCGTGCCGCCCGGACTCGGCGCGCCCGGCGCCATGGCCGAGTACATGATCGTCGACGACCCGCGGCATCTCGTGCCGCTCGGCGACCTCGATCCGGTGGAGTTCGTGTCGTTGACGGATGCCGGCCTGACGCCGTATCACGCGATCCGCGCCGCACAGCACAAGCTGTACCCGGGTTCCACCGCCGTCGTCATCGGTGCGGGCGGCCTCGGGCACGTCGGCATCCAGATCCTTCGCTCCATCTCCACGGCGCGCGTGATCGCGGTCGACCTCAATGACGACAAGCTCGCCCTGGCCTCCGAGGTCGGCGCCCACGAGACCCTCGTGTCGGGACCAGACACCGCCGAGCAGATCCGCGCCCTCACCGGCGGGCGCGGGGCCGAGGCCGTCTTCGACTTCGTCGGTGCGCAGCCGACGCTCGACATGTCTGGCGACATCGTGGCGATCGACGGGTACATCCACATCGTGGGCATCGGCGGCGGCGTGCTGCCGACGGGGTTCTTCGCCACACCGTTCGGTGCCGCCGTGCGCGCGCCCTACTGGGGAACCCGGTCAGAGCTGCAGGAGGTGTTCGACCTCGCCCGGGCCGGCGCGGTGTCGGTGCACGTCGAGCGCTACGGGATCGACGACGCGGTCGCTGCCTACCGCAAGCTCCACGACGGAACGGTGCGCGGGCGCGCGGTGGTCGTGCCGAGCTGAGCGCGCCGCGGGGCGGTGCGTAAGCTGCGCTAGCCGTACGACCGCGCGGGGAGCGCCGCGCCGGGACCGGTCAGGTCGCGGGCGTTCATCGCGTCGGCCGAGTCGCCCTCGCCGCCGGTCGGCCCGTCCATGCGCACCCGCTGCAGGGGAAGGGCATCCGGATGCTCGCGGCGCACCCAGCTCGCGAGGTGCTCGCGCACCAGGCAGCGCAGCGACCACAGCTTGTCGGCGTCGGCTGCGCTGACCATGACGCGCACCTGCAGCATCCCGCCGCTGGCGTCGGTCACGACCACGCCGCTTCCCACCCCGTCCCAGAGATCGGTGGTCGACAGCAGGCGGTCGACCTCAGCGCGCAGGGCGTCGACGTCGACCCGCCAATCGAGATCGAAGAACACCGTGCCCATGAGAGCCCGGCCGAGCTTGGTCCAGTTCTCGAACGGCGTGGTGGTGAAGTAGGTGCAGGGCAGCACCAGCGTGCGCTGATCCCAGACCTCGAGCACGACATAGCTGAGCGTGATCTCGCGGATCTTGCCGTACTCGCCCTGCACGACCACGATGTCGCCGACCCGGATCGCCTCGCTGAAGGCGAGCTGCACGCCGGCGAACAGGTTTCCGAGGATGGATTGCGCGGCAAGGCCCGCGACGATCGACGCGACACCGGCCGAGGCGAGCACGCTCGCGCCCACCGCCCGCACCGACTCGAAGGTCATGAGGATCGCACCGACCGCGAAGATCACGATGACCGCCACGACCAGGCGCCGGATGATCTGCAGCTGCGTCCTCATCTTGCGCGACGAGAAGCTGTCCACGCCGTGGCGCTGATACCGCTTCGTCCCGCTGTCGACGAAGAAGAGGAACACCCGGGTGAGAAGCCAGGCCGCCGACGCGATGAGCGCGATCCCCAGCGCGTGGTGCACTCCGTCTCGCAGACTCTGCCCGACCGGGAGCGCGATCGACGCGATGAGGAGCGCGATGACGAGCAGGGTGGTACGGAACGGCCACCGCGTGCGGGCGTGCAGCTCAGCCGCCCACCGACCACGGCGACCGATCAGGGAAAGGGCGATCGAGACGACGACCATGACCGCGAGCGCGACGCCGACGGCGATCGCCAGCGCGAGGCCGAAGCCCGTCCAGGTGCGCCAACCGTCCTCCAGCGCCTGCGTAACGTTGTCGCCGATGTTCCCGTCGTCCGTGGTGAGGAACACACCACTCCCTTCCGTCGCCCGACGTCCACGGTAGGCATCGGTGGGGAGGCGGACGCAAATCCTCACGGGATCTCAGACGCGACGCCCAGGTGCGCCGGATGCCGCGGCTGCGGCGTCGCCCCGCGAGAGTGCGTCTGCGCGCCGAGGATGCGGGGTTCACCCGTATTCTCGGCGCCCCGTTGCACTCTCGCGGGACGGTGCGCCGGGTGGCGCGGCGATCAGGCCGACGGGGCGAGGCCGAACGTCCTCAGCTCAGGCTCGTCGAGCATGCGGGAGCGGATGATGAACCGATTGCCCGTCGGGCCCTCCACGCTGAACCCGGCGCCACGCCCGGGGACGACGTCGATCGTGAGGTGCGTGTACTTCCAGTACTCGAACTGCGCCTCGGAGATGTAGACCTCGACGGGGTCGGCGAGCCCCACCTCGAGCGCGCCGAGGTGTACGTCGCTCGGGCCGATGAGGAACATGCCCACGGGGTAGCACATGGGCGCGCTGCCGTCGCAGCATCCGCCCGACTGATGGAACATCAGCGGCCCGTGCTGGGCGGTCAGTGTGCGGAGCAGGGCCGCCGCAGCGTCGGTCACGGCGACGCGGCTGTACGGCTTCGGTTCACTCATGAGTCCTCCTCTCGTGTGGACTCGCTGCGCCCGCTCAACGACCGGGCGGGGGATCCGGTCGTTGGGCGGGCCGCGCAGCGGCGCGACGAAACGCCGCCGGTCTCAGAAGAAGCCCATCGCGCCTTCGGCGTACGACACCAGGAGGTTCTTCGTCTGCTGGTAGTGGTCGAGCATCTTCAGGTGGTTCTCGCGCCCGATGCCCGACTGCTTGTAGCCACCGAAGGCCGCGTGGGCCGGGTACTGGTGGTACGTGTTCGTCCACACCCGACCGGCCTCGATCGCCCGACCCGCACGGTAGGCGGTGTCGCCCGACCGGCTCCACACCCCGGCGCCGAGGCCGTACAGGGTGTCGTTGGCGATCGAGATGGCGTCGTCGAAGTCGTCGAACGAGGTCACCGAGACGACGGGCCCGAAGATCTCCTCCTGGAAGATGCGCATGTCGTTCGTACCCTCGAACACCGTCGGGGCGACGTAGTACCCCTCCGACAGGTCGCCGCCGAGGTCGACGCGCTCACCGCCGGTGAGGAGCTTCGCGCCACCCTGCTTGCCGATGTCGATGTACGACAGGATCTTCTCCAGCTGATCGTTCGAGGCCTGCGCGCCGATCATCGTCGCCGGGTCGAGGGGGTTCCCCTGCACGATCTTCGACACCCGGTCGAGCCCGTCGCCGAGGAACCGGTCGTAGATCGACCGCTGGATGAGCGCCCGCGACGGACACGTGCACACCTCGCCCTGGTTCAGCGCGAAGAAGGTGAAGCCCTCGAGCGCTTTGTCGTAGTACGCGTCGTCGGTGGAACGCGCGACGTCCTCGAAGAAGACGTTCGCGCTCTTGCCGCCGAGCTCGAGCGTCACGGGGATCAGGTTCTGCGACGCGTACTGCATGATGAGGCGCCCGGTCGTGGTCTCGCCGGTGAAGGCGACCTTGCGGATGCGCTTGTGCTGCGCCAGCGGCGCGCCCGCCTCGATGCCGAAGCCGTTGACGATGTTCACCACACCGGCCGGGAGCAGGTCGCCGATGATCTCGAGGAGGAACAGCAGGGATGCCGGCGTCTGCTCGGCCGGCTTCAGAACGACGCAGTTGCCCGCAGCCAGCGCCGGCGCGAGCTTCCACGTCGCCATCAGGATCGGGAAGTTCCACGGGATGATCTGGCCCACCACTCCCAGCGGCTCGTGGAAGTGGTACGCGACGGTGTCCTCGTCGAGCTGGCTGAGCGATCCCTCCTGGGCCCGCAGCACCCCGGCGAAGTAGCGGAAGTGGTCGACGGCGAGCGGGATGTCGGCGGCGAGCGTTTCGCGGACGGGCTTGCCGTTCTCCCAGGTCTCGGCGACGGCGATCTTCTCGAGGTTCTCCTCGATGCGGTCGGCGATCTTGTTGAGGATCACCGCGCGCTCGGCCGGCGTGGTGCGCTTCCACGACTCGAAGGCGCGCCACGCGACATCCACCGCCCGGTCGATGTCTTCGGAGGTGCCGCGCCCCACCTCGCAGAAGGGCTTGCCGTTGACCGGGGAGATGTTCTCGAAGTACTGGCCCTTGATCGGCTCGACGAACTCGCCGCCGATGTAGTGGCCGTAGCGGGGACGATAGTCGGCCAGGGCTCCGCGCTGGCCGGGAGCGGCGTAGATGCTCGACACGCCTTCTTCGACGATGGTCATGGATGTCTCCTTCGACAGGTTCGCGACAGGTCGTCGTCGCGTGCCCCGACGCTAGGTGAGCGGAGGTTGCATCCGGTTGCGGGGTCAGTCCTCGAGCTGCGCGACGCGCGCGACGAGAGCCGCCCGCTTGGGAGAGCGCGGCGGCAGCATCGACAGGCAGAGGCGCAGCACCTCGACGTCGTCGGCGCCCGCGGCGGTGTCGGCGTAGGCGAGGAGGACCTCGACCGACGCCTCGGCGAGCAGCGCCTCGCGCAGCGTGGACGCGACGGTCGCGCGGAACTCCTCCACCCCTGGTGCCACCGAATCGGGCAGCACGTCCCCGCGGTAGGCCGAAAGGGCGACCCGGTGCGCGCCGCGGTCGAGCAGGGAGAGGAGCTGGTGGGCGTCGGTCTCCACCGCCGTCGTCAGGCGGTAGGGGCGGGACGCGGGGACGAGGTCGGGCGCCGTCCGCTCCAGCACCTTGCGCAGGCGCACCATCTCGGCCCGGAGGGTCACGACCGCCTCGGGGTCACCGTAGACGAGCTCGCTCAGCCGCTCAGCCGACAGGCCCTCGCGATGGACGGCCAGGAGGAGCAGCAGCTCGGCGTGCCGGCTGCTGACCTCGACGACCGTTTCGGTGTCGCCGGCGCCGACCTCGAGCAGCGCCCGGTCGCGTCCGAGCACGCGGAGCGTCGCGCGGGCGGGGTGCGGGCGCGCGGGGCGCGAGCGCGGGCGCGCTGACGAGGACGGATGCGACGGGGCCGCCCTCTCGCGCAGCCGTGCGATGAGCAACTCGCCCTCGATGGCCCGCGCCGCGGCATCCACCAGCAGCTGCGCCTGCGGAGTCGCCGCGTCGGGGCCACCGGTGACGTCGATCACCCCGAGGAGGCGGCGCGTCTCGGGATCGTGCACGGGCGCCGCGGTGCACGACCAGGGCTGCACGAGGCGGTTGAAGTGCTCGGCGCCGTGGATCTGCACCGAGCGGTCGAGGGTGAGGGCGGTGCCGGGCGCCGAGGTGCCGACCGCGTCTTCCGACCAGTTCGCGCCCGCGACGAAGCCCATGTCGCCGGTCAGGGTGCGGATGCGATGGTCGCCGTCGACCCAGATGAGCCGGCCCGCGGCGTCGCCGACGGCGACGATGACGCCCGATTCGTCCGGACCGCCCGGGAGCAGCAGGCCCCGCACCATGTCGATGACCGACCCGAGCGGGTGGCTTCGCCGGTACTGCTCGAGCGCGTCGGCGTCGAGGTCGAGGGGCGGGAGGTCCTCGGCTCCGACGAGTCCCTGCAGTGATCGGCGCCATGAGTCGCGCACCAGAGGTCGCACGTCGTCGAGCCGGCGGTCGGCGGCGTTGCCGGCGAGCAGCTCCTCGTGCGCGCGCTCGATGAGAAGCCGCGTGGTCTCGGGCGAGACCTCGCGGCGCGACGACCACGACGATGCCACGCCGACTCCGTTCCTCAGCGAGCGGTTGCCGCCAGTGTACGTCCGCGCGCTTCCCGCGCTCTCGGCGAGAGTGCATCTGCGCGCCGAGGATGCGGGTGAACCACGGATTCTCGGCGCCCCGTTGCACTCTCGCGGGGTCGGGTGAGAGCGAGGCGGAGGGGGCAGGGTGCGGGCGGGGCGCGGGGCGGAGTGCGGGCGCAGCCCGCGACGACGGGTCAGGCCGAGCGCGCCGCCCACCACGCGCGGAGGCGCCGCTCGGCCTCCTCCTCGCCGAGCACCCCCTCGTCCAGACGCAGGTCGAGCAGGAACCGGTAGGCCTCGCCGACCTCGCGGCCGGGGCGGATGCCCAGCACCTCCTGGATGCGGTTGCCGTCGAGCTCGGGGCGCACCGCGTCGATCTCCTCCTGCTCTCGCAGGGCCGCGATGCGGTTCTCGATGTCGTCGTAGGCCGAGGCCAGCCGCGCCGCCTTGCGGCGATTGCGCGTCGTCACGTCGGCGCGGGTGAGGATGTGCAGTCGCTCGAGCTCCGCTCCGGCGTCGCGCACGTACCGACGCACGGCGGAGTCGGTCCACGCGCCTTCGGCGTAGCCGAAGAACCGCAGGTGCAGCTCGATCAGCCGGGTCACCGTGCCGATCGTGTCGCTGTCGAACCGCAGCGCCTGGAGGCGCTTGCGCGCCATGCGCGCACCCTTGACGTCGTGGTGGTGGAACGTCACGCCGCCGCCGGGCTCGAGCCGCCTCGTCGCGGGCTTGCCGATGTCGTGCAGCAGTGCGGCGAGCCGGAGCGGCACGTCGGCCGCGGCATCCGGATTCCGCTCTCGCTCCAACTCGATCGTCTGTCGCAGCACGGTCAGCGAGTGCTCGTAGACGTCCTTGTGGTGGTGATGCTCGTCGATCTCGAGGCGCAGCGCCGGCACCTCGGGGAGGAAGAGGTCGATCAGTCCGGTCTCGACGAGAAGACGGATGCCGCGGGCCGGCTCATCGGTCTGCAGCAGCTTCACCAGCTCACCCTGGATCCGTTCGGGGCTGACGATCGACAGGGTGTCGCGCAGCTCGGTCATCGCCGCCACCGTGTCGGCGTCGACGTCGAACTCCAGCTGCGAAGCGAAACGCGCGGCCCGCAGCATCCGGAGCGGATCATCACCGAAGCTCACCCGGGGATCCCCGGGCGTGCGAAGGCGCCGCGCCACGAGGTCTTCGACGCCGCCGGTCGGGTCGACGAGCGTGCACGCCGGCACCCGCAGCGCCATCGCGTTCACGGTGAAGTCGCGGCGGGCCAGGTCGCCGTCCAGGGTGTCGCCGAACTCGACGGTGGGCTTGCGGGTGACACCGTCGTAGCTGTCGGCGCGGTAGGTCGTGATCTCGACGCTCTCGCCCTGCACCTTCGCGCCGATGGTGCCGAAGGCGCGACCGATGTCCCACTGCGTGGAGCTGATGGGCGTGACGATCCGCAGGATCTCGTCGGGCGACGCATCGGTGGTGAAATCCAGGTCGTTCGTCGGCCGCCCCAGGAACGCATCGCGCACCGGTCCCCCGACGATCGACAGTTCCCGGCCGGCGGCGTCGAACGCGGCGGCGAGGGTCGACACGACCGGCGATGCGGCGAGCGCGCTCAGGCGCGCGAGGCCTTCGGCCATGTTGAGCATGGCTTCCACGATATCCGGCGGCTCAGTCGGCGAATCGGAGGAAGCCGGTCACCAGCAGCTCCCGCACCCGCGGCAGCAGGTCGGCGCGGAGCTCACCGGCGTCGACCTCGAGCAGCTCGGCGATCGCCTCGATGAGGGGCCCGACGGCCAGGTCGCCGTCGCTGGCACCGACGAGGGCGGCGAGGGCGGGGTCGACGGACACGACCCGCCCGAACCCGCCGCCCTGGTGCAGTTCGATGACCGTCGGCGCTTCCTCGCCGGGGCGGTGATGGCGGGCCTCGGTCACGTCGGGCGCGACCCGGAGGACGGATGCCGCGAGCGCCGCGTCACCGGCCTGTCCCTCCCCGAGCGACACCAGCCGGGCGTGCGCGGCGAGCGAAGCGGCAAGGTCGGCGCCGGAGGCCTCGGCGGCGCCGCGCACCCGCTCGTACCGCTCGAGGGTGACCCGCCAGGACGGCGGGCGGTGCAGCAGGATGTACCCGAACCCCACCCCGGTGACGCCGCGGCGGGCGAAGTCATCCAGCCACGCCTCGATGAGCCGGGCGTACTCGGCCGTTCCCGGCGCGGTGCCGCCGTCACGGATCCACAGCTCGGCGTAGGCCAGCGGATCCAGACGCTCACGCTCGATCACCCAGGCGTCGAGGGCCACCGGGGCGTCGGCCACCCAGCCGCGCACCCGGTCGAGGCCGTCTTCCCCCTCGCGATACTCCCAGTTGCCGAGCAGCTGCGCGAGGCCGCCGGGCGCGAGGTGCACCCCGAGTCCGGTCACCACTTCCGCGACGAGCGCGTCGCCGACGAGGCCGCCGTCGCGGTACTCGTACGCCGGCACGCCCTCGACGCGCGGGGTGATGACGAACGGCGGGTTCGAGACGATCCGCTCGAACTGCTCGCCCGGCTCGAGCGGGTCGAAGAGGCTTCCGAGGCGTGTCTCGATGCCGTCGACACCGTTCAGCAGCGCGTTCAGGCGGGTGAAGCGGAGGGCGCGCTCGGAGATGTCGGTCGCCACGACCCGCCCCACGCCGCGCCCGAGCCGGAGCGCCTGGATTCCGCACCCCGTGCCGAGGTCGAGACCGCGCTCCACCCCGCCCCCCGGCAGCTGCAGTCGCGCGAGCGTCTGCGACGCGCCGCCGACGCCCAGGACGTGTCCCTCGGCGAGCGGGCCGCCGAGGGCCGCCTCATCGAGGTCGCTCGCGATCCACCATTCGCCCTCGCCGTGCTCGTCGACGAAGGATTGGGGGCGGATGATCGCCAGCGGCCGCACCCCGGCATCCGGGCCCTCGATGACATCCACAAGGCCGAGGGCGACCAGTCCCTCGATGCCGGTGTGCGGTACGGATGCCGCGACGCGCCCGGCCGGCTCGGTGACGCCGAGCACGAAGAGGCGTCCGAGCACCGCGAGCGGATCGGTGCGGTCGCCGAGGGCGGCCACCGCGGGGCCGCGCAGCCCCCGGGCGATGGCGGTGTCGGCGGTCGGGCCCCACACCGCTCGGAGGTTTTCGGACGTGAAACCGGCGGCGCGGAGATCGTCGGCGAGCGCGCGGCAGCGGACGGCGTCGGGCTCGGGAAGCGGCGAGACGGTCGGACGGGGGGCGGGAGGCATCTGCCCATTCAAGCCGATCGACCGAGACGCCCTCCGCTGCTGCGCGCGAGCGGTCAGGGTCCGCGTGCGCAGCGCGGATCGGCGGCCGCGCGGGCGGGCATCGGGAACCTCGAAGGCCCGGACCGTAGAATCGCACCCGGCCGCGGGTCTTCGGTCGCACACCGCGACTCCCGGGCCGACTATCTATGACGCTGAGCCCCTCCGAGTCGCGGGCGAGATCCCGACGCGGCACGCGCGCCCGCTGGAGCGCGACGGTCGCGGCGTTCGCGACCCTGCTGACCCTCGTCGCAGCCCCGCTGGGCGCGTCCGCAGCGTCCGCGGCGGAGCCGGTGCCGGCGACCCTGTCGGGACGCGCGACCGCCGCGACGCCGGACCCCACGCCGAGCCCCTCCGCGACGCCGACCCTGTCGGGCGAGGTGTCGCTGCTCCTCGCCCCCATCGGCGGGGGTGTCGTGGCCGGCGGCGAGGCCCTCACCGTCTCGGCGGCCGTGGACAACGGCACCGAACTGCCCACCGCCGGCGCGGAGGCCATCGTCTCGGTCGGCCTCGAGGCGCTCCGCGACCGCGGGGCGCTGGACGGCTGGCTCTCGGGAGGCGACGGCGCCACCGTCCAGCAGGCCGGCGCAGCGCCCGTCGAACCCGTCGCGACCGGCGCGCGCCAGACGGTCGCCGTCACGGTCGCGGCCGACAACCCCGTGCTCGCCGGCAAGGCGCCCGGCGTCTACCCCCTCACGGCGCGCGTCACCGGGTCCGAGGGTGAGATCGAGGCGCGCAGCGTGATCGTCGTGCCCGATCCGGCGGCAACCGCCGCCGTGGCCGCGGTGGTGCCGATCACCGCCCCTGCGCTGTCAGCGGGGCTTCTCACGGCCGACGAGCTGGCCACCCTGACCGCCCCCGGCGGCGACCTCGACGCGCAGCTCACCGGCGTCGAGGGCACCGCGGCGATCCTCGCGGTCGATCCGGCGATCCCCGCGAGCATCCGCGTCCTCGGCGACAGCGCCCCCGAGCAGGCTGTGGAGTGGCTCGACCGTCTGCTCTCCCTGCCGAACTCGCGCTTCGCCACCCAGTTCGGCGACGCCGACGTGGCCACACAGCTGCGCGCCGGGCTGACCGTGCCGCTGCAGCCGACCTCACTGCTGTCGTACATGGACGTCGACGATTTCGCCGGCAACGGCGAGGAGGACGACCCCGAGCCCACGGCGGGTCCGAGCGGCACCGCCGCGCCCACCCCGAGTGCGACCACGCCGGGCACGGGCACCCCCACCCCGTCGACCAGTCCGTCGGTTCCGGTCGACCCGTCCGCGCCCGTCCTCCCCGACCTCGCGGAGCTGCTGTCCATCGGCAACGCGCGCGACGCGGTCTACTGGCCCGCGGGCGTCGCCGTCGCCCCCGACACCGTCGCGGGGCTCGCACCGCTCGGCACGGAGAGCTCGCCGGCGCTCACCCTCGTGCCGTCCGACCGCACCGCAGCCGGCTCGGGTGGGTCGCCCGTCCCGGCGCGCGGCGACGCCGGCGGTGCCGGCGTCCTGGTGTACGACAGCCGCCTCTCCGACGCTCTGCAGACCGCCTCCCTCCTCGACGACGCCGTCCTGCGCGGGGCGGAGCTCGCCACAGCCAGCGCCGAGCTCGCGTTCGCCAAGGCCGACGTGCCCGACGCCCCGCTCCTCGTCGCCTTCGACCGGTCGTCCACGCGCTCCTACGTCGCGCTCGACACCGCGATCGCCGCCGCGCTCGAAGCACCGGGCGTGACCGCTCTGTCTCTTCCGGGCCTCATCGCTGCGCCGCCGACGCCCGTCGAGATCGCGGCGCTCACCGCTGAGGAAGGCGTCCTCGAGGCGGAGCGCGCGGCCGCGACATCCGCCCTCATCGACGACGAAGCCCGGATCGGCCGGTTCTCCAGCATCCTCGATGATCCACAGCTGCTCACCGGACCCGAACGCGCCGAGCTGCTGCAGCTGCTCGGGGTGTCGTGGCTCGCGACTCCGGCGGCCGGCACCCTCGCGCTCACCGAGCACCGCGCGGCGACCGAGGAGACGCTTTCGGCGGTCGAGATGCTCCCCCCGAGCACCACACAGCTCATCAGCGCCGACTCGGCCCTGCGGCCCTGGGTGCGCAACGACCTCCCCTGGTCGGTGAATCTCGAGCTTCGCGCCGCCCCCGACGACGTCCGCCTCGATGTGCAGGAGGTGACGGCCTTCACCGTCCCGGCCGGATCGAACGCGCGCGTCGAGGTTCCGGTGCAGGCGCGACTGGGCAACGGCGAGGTGCGCGTCGACCTGCAGCTGCGGAGCCCGACGCTCGAGCCGATCGGTCAGACCCAGTCGGTCGAGGTGGTCGTCAGCGCCGAGTGGGAGTCGATCGGGCTCATCGTGCTCGCCACCCTCGTCGGCGTCTTCCTCGTGATCGGTGTCATCCGCACGGTGCGGCGCCTGCGCCGACGGAAGTCCCCGGCTGCCGCGGGTGAGGCCCCGTGAGCGGGATCGGGAGGGCGAGCGTCCTCATCGGCGCGGGCACGATCGTCTCGCGGGTGACGGGGCTCCTGCGCACGATCGTCCTGGTCGCCGCGATCGGCTCGGTCGGCAGCCGCGCGGCTGACGCGTTCACGATCGCCAACCAGCTGCCGAACAACATCTACGCGATCATCTCCACCGGCATCCTCACCGCGGTGATCGTGCCGCAGATCGTGCGGGCGAGCGCCGACACCGACGGCGGGCAACGGTTCATCTCCAAGCTCTTCACGCTGGGTACCGTGGTGCTGCTCGTCACCACGGCCATCGCGCTGCTGGTCGCCCCGTGGCTGATCGCCCTCTACGCCGACGGATTCACCGCCGATCAGCTCGCCCTCGCCACCGCCTTCGCCTACTGGTGTCTGCCGCAGATCTTCTTCTACGGCCTCTACGCCCTCGTCGGCGAGACCCTCAACGCCCGGCGCGTCTTCGGCCCGTTCACCTGGGCGCCGATCGTGAACAACGTCATCTCGATCGTCGGCTTCGGGATCTTCATCGCCGTGTTCGGGTCCAATCTGGAACTGATCGATGAGTGGGATGCCACGCGCGTGGCCGTCCTCGGCGGGACCGCGACCCTCGGCATCGTCGTACAGGCCGTGCTCCTCCTGGCGTTCTGGCGACGCACCGGTATCCGGGTGCGGCCCGACTTCGTCTGGCGCGGCGTCGGTCTCGGTCAGGTCGGGCGCCTCGCCGGCTGGACGTTCCTCATGGTGCTCGCGGGGCAGCTCGCCGGCCTCGTGCAGACGCGCGTGGTCTCCGAGGCGTCGGGTGACGGCGCGTCGCTTACGGTGATGGCCAACGCCTGGCTGATCTTCATGCTCCCCTACTCGATCATCGTGATCTCGATCGGGACGCCGTACTTCACCCAACTCAGTGAGCACGCGGCCGCAGGCCGCGAGGCCGAGGTCCGCGCCGACGTCGGGCGCAGCATCCGCACCCTCGGCTTCTTCATCGTCGTCGCGACCGCCGCCGTTGCCGTCGCGGCCGTGCCCGCCTCGCGCATCTTCACCAATTCGGCGGGCGACGCTGTCGAGGCGGCGTGGGTGCTGCTCGCCTACCTCGTCGGGCTCATCCCCCTGGCGGTGCTCTTCACCGTGCAGCGCACCTTCTACGCCTACAACGACACCCGGACGCCCTTCTTCTTCACGCTGTTCCAGTGCGGTGTCGTCGTCGCCACCGCGTGGGCCGCGCGCGGTGCGTACGAGGCCGGTGTCCTCCCCATCGAGAGCCTCGCGGCGGCCGTCGCCCTCGGGCAGTCGTTCGCCAGCCTCGTGCAGGTCATCATCGCCACGCGGCTGCTGCGCCGACGGATCGGCGACATCGACGCCCGGGGGTGGATGCTGTCGCTCGCCCGGTTCGCTCTCGCCGCCGTTCCCGCCGCCGCCGTCGGCTGGGGCGTGTTCCTGCTCCTCGGCGGGGTGGACGGGTGGACGGTGGCGGACCGCTTCCTCGGCGCCCTCGGGAGTGTTGTGATCGGTGTCATCGTGCTCGGCGTGTACATCGGGATGCTGGCGCTCCTGCGGGCGCCCGAGCTGACGCCTGCGCTGAGCATGGTCAAGCGGTTCCTGCCCGGCAAGCGGTGACGGGGGCTGCCCCCGCTACCCCTCGTTCACCTTCCAGGTGTGGAATGCCGGGCGTCTAGCATGTGTTGAGAACCCCGGAAGCAATCGAAAGGGGCGCGTCGTGCGTCACGTCATCATCATCGGATCGGGCCCTGCCGGCTACACGGCGGCCATCTACGCGGCCCGGGCCAACCTCGAACCTCTCGTGATCGCCAGCTCGGTCGAGGCGGGCGGCGAGCTGATGAACACCACCGAGGTGGAGAATTTCCCCGGGTTCCCCGAGGGCATCCAGGGGCCTGAGCTCATGGCCAAGATGCAGGAGCAGGCCGAGAAGTTCGGCGCCGAGGTCGTCTACGACGACGTCGTGTCGCTCGACCTCGACGGCGACGTCAAGCGCGTCACCCTCGGCAGCGGCGCTTCACACGAGGCGGAGTCGATCGTCTTCGCCACCGGCTCGGCGCCCCGCAAGATCGGCATCGAGGGCGAGTCGCGCCTGTCGGGTCGCGGTGTGTCGTACTGCGCCACCTGCGATGGGTTCTTCTTCCGCGAGCGCACCATCGCCGTGGTGGGCGGCGGCGACTCGGCGATGGAAGAGGCGACGTTCCTGACGAAGTTCGCCTCCAAGGTGTACGTCATCCACCGCCGAGAAGAGCTGCGTGCCTCGAAGATCATGCAGGAGCGGGCGTTCAAGAACGACAAGATCGAGTTCGTCTGGAACAGCGAGGTCGTCGACATCCTGGGTGAGGACGCCGTGAGCGGCGTCGTGCTCGAGTCCACCGTCGACGGCTCCCGCCGCGAGCTCGCGCTCGACGGCATCTTCGTCGCGATCGGTTACGACCCCCGTGTGCATCTGGTCCACGGCAAGCTCGACCTCACCGAGGCGGGGACCGTGTGGGTCGACGGGCGCTCGTCGCGCACCTCGGTGCCGGGCGTGTTCGCCGCCGGCGATGTCATCGACCCCACCTACCGACAGGCGGTGACGGCCGCAGGCAGTGGCACGGTCGCCGCCCTGGATGTGGAGCACTACCTCGCTGCGCTCGGTGAGGCCGGCGAGCCCGCTCCGGATGTCGCGGAGATCGACAACCTGCCGGATGCTGACGCCGCCTGAGGCGGGGCCCCGGCGACCGATTCGGGAACACGACGGCGCTCGTGAGCGTTTGATCACAAAGTTGGACTTGAAACGAAGGAGACACCTATGACTGCGAAGGCCACCACCTCCGCCACGTTCGAGCAGGATGTCCTGAAGGCCGACGGCCCCGTGCTCGTCGACTTCTGGGCCGAGTGGTGCGGACCGTGTCGCATGGTCTCGCCCGTTCTCGACCAGATCCAGGCCGAGAACCCCGAGAAAATCACGGTTCTGAAGCTCAACGTCGACGAGAACCCCGATCTCGCGATGAAGTACCAGATCACCTCCATCCCCGCGATGAAGGTCTTCAACAAGGGTGAGGTCGAGAAGACGATCATCGGTGCGAAGCCGAAGTTCGCCCTCGAGCAGGACCTGGCGTCCTACCTGTCCTGAGCTCTCCTCGAAGGCCCCGGTTCGCGTGCGACGCGACCGGGGCTTTCGTCGTTGACGGCGACGACGGGTTTATGCCGCACGGGGCATAGAGGTCGTGTGGCGTGTGGAGCGAGCCTCAGGACGCGTCTGCCTGCACGGCGGCGTCCCACCGTCGGTAGGGCGTGTCCGTTCCCAGCAGCCGCCAGACCGCGCGAGTCAGGGGCGGATAGTCGAGCGCGATCTGCCGCAGAACGCGATAGTGGCGCGCGGCGTTCAAGCGGACTCCGCCGTTGGCCTCGATGTGCTCGGCCCGCAGGGTGAAGACCACGAGCTCATCCACGGTGGGGAGGTCCTCCATGAAATCCCACGGATCCTCGCCGCCCCGGAGTCGCTCCGTGACGATGACCGACAGCTCGTCCGAGGCCTCCGCGCGCAGCAGTTCGAGGCTGGCGCGTCGGCGTGGAGAGCGGTCCTGGGATGTCACCTGACCAGCCTACGTGCCCTCGCTGACACTCGGCTCTTCACCGTGGGGAGTTGTGGATTCAGCCGTCGCCGTACCCGTTCTCGCCCAGCTCAGCGAGGATGCGATTGAGGTCCTGGATGCTGGCGAAATCAATGCTGATCTGGCCTTTTCGAGCCGTGAGCGAGATCTTCACGCGGGTGTTGAGGCGATCGCCGAGGCGCTCGGCGAGTTCGTCCAAGTGGCCTCGACGTGCGCCGGCCTTCGGTCGTGAGGGGCGGATCAGACCGGCATCCGTGAGCTTGGCGGCGGACTCCGCCGCGCGGACGGAGAGGTCCTCGTTCACGATCTTGTCGGCCAGGCGCTGCATGGCGTCGTCGTCGGGGAGAGACAGGATGGCGCGGGCATGCCCGGCGCTGAGCACTCCCGCCGCCACCCGCTGCTGGACGGGAACCGGGAGCTTGAGTAGGCGGATGGTGTTGCTGATCTGCGGCCGCGACCGACCGATGCGCGCGGCCAGCTCCTCCTGCGTGATGCCGAAGTCCTCGAGGAGCTGCTGGTACGCCGAGGCCTCTTCGAGCGGGTTGAGCTGGGACCGGTGCAGGTTCTCCAGAAGCGCGTCCCGGAGGAGATGCTCGTCTGAGGTGTCGCGGACGACGGCGGGGATCGTGGCGAGCCCGGCTTCCCGTGCGGCGCGGGTTCGCCGCTCCCCCATGATGAGCTCGTACGAGCCGTCGCCGAGGTCTCGGACCACGACCGGCTGCAGGACGCCGAACTCGCGGACACTGTGCACGAGCTCGGCGAGATCGTCGGCGTCGAAGTGCGTGCGCGGCTGCCGGGGATTCGGCACGATCGCGTGCGGGTCGACCTGAACGAGGCGCGCTCCGGGCACGGCCACGAGGTCCGAGGTGGTTTCGTCGTCGGACACCGCCCGCGACGCGTCATCCGCGTCGGAAGCGGTCGGCTCGCCGGCGGCGCCCGGTGCTGATGACGTCTCGGGTCGATCCTCCACGGCGACGGCACTGCGTGCGAAGAAGACGTCCGCGGGTCGCGACTCGTTCGGTTCACTGGTGGGGATCAGCGCGCCGATGCCGCGTCCGAGTCCTGTGCGCTTCGCCATCAGGCGTCTCCTTCTTGCTGAGTGTTGCTTTCGCGACGGAGGACCTCCACCGCTGCCTCGCGATAGGCGACGGCTCCGGCCGACTGACCGTCGTAGGCGATGACCGTCTGCCCGAAACTCGGTGCCTCCGAAACCCGCACAGAACGCGGGATGACGGTCTTGAGCACTTCTTTCGGGAAGTGCTGGCGCACCTCTTCGGCTACCTGCTGCGCGAGACGGGTGCGTCCGTCGTACATCGTGAGCATGATCGTGGAAAGGTGAAGCCGGGGGTTCAGGTGCTTCTGGATCATCCTCACCGTGCCGAGAAGCTGGCTCAGGCCTTCGAGCGCGTAGTACTCGCACTGGATGGGGATGAGCAGCTCGTGCCCGGCGGCGAACGCGTTGATCGTGAGAAGCCCGAGAGAGGGCGGGCAGTCGATGAGGACGAAGTCGAGGTGCTCGCTCGTCGTTGCGAGGAAGTCGTCGACGGCGGTACGGAGTCGATGCTCCCGCGCGACCTGAGACACCAACTCGATCTCGGCGCCGGCGAGATGGATGGTGCTGGGAGCGCAGAGCAGATTGTCCGACTCCGGGCTCGTCTGGATGATGTCCGCAAGGGGGAAGTCGTCGATGAGTACGTCGTAGATGCTGGGCGTATCCGCATCGTGGGGAACGCCGAGTGCCGTGGAGGCGTTTCCCTGGGGATCGAGGTCGATGACCAGTACGCGGGCGCCCAGTGACGCCAGCGCAGCCGCCATGTTGACGGTGGTCGTGGTCTTTCCCACGCCACCCTTCTGATTCGCGACCGTGAACACACGGGTCTTCCCCGAGAATTGCACGTCGACGTTCTCCAGTCGGCGGCGTCGCGCCGTCAGGTCGGCGAGTTCTCGGGCGAGAGGCGTGTCATCGAGAGTGACGGATGCTGCGGGCGTCCGACTTTCGGCGTGTTCCACGTGAAACGCTCCGCTCACTTCGTCCATCACTCGTTCCACTCTAATCGCCCGGCCCGACATCCCCCGACGCCCCTCCGCTATCCCGCAGTCCCCTTTCCGGGGGTCGCGCGAGCGCGAATCACCGTTCCGGATCGGTGGTCGAGTAGACGGCACAGCCGCCGTACCGAGACCAGCAGGAACCCGCGCCCCCACCTCCCGGTGGTCGAGTAGGCGGCACAGCCGCCGTATCGAGACCGGAAGGAACGCGCGCCCCACCCCACGGTGGTCCAGTAGGCGCATAGCCGCCATACCGAGACCCACGTTGCGGCTGCCCGACATCGACGGCGCCTGCGCCGACGTTTCACGTGAAACACTCGCGACCTGGCGGTCTGCCCTGAAGCCGGCGCAACTCCCGACTGCGATCCAGCGCCGTCGCGTTCGTCGGTGGGCGAGCGGCGACTAAGGCGCCGTATCGAGGATTGGCGCTGCCTCAAGTCGGCCCGCAGATGATCCGATCGCGTTTCACGTGAAACAGTGCACTGCACTTTCCGTCGAGGATGTTGGGGATCGCCCTCCTGAAACCTTTGAGCGTCAAGTCAGCAGTGACCGAATGAGTGCAGACCCGCTGTTCTGAGACCAACCTTCTATTTGTGCACGGTACCGCCGCGGCCATGTTTCACGTGAAACACGCTTGCACCGTTCAGTAGTCAATGCAGCCGCCGTAGCGAGATCGACGGGCGTCAAACCCACGGTGGTCGAACAGGCGGCGCAGCCGGATCCAGTAGCGGTGGATGACCTGCAGACGCGGATTCTCGAGCACAACGTCCACCGGTGTCAGCTCTCGGATCTCCTGTTGCGGCGCACCATGTGAAAGGGTGTGAACTGCACGCGGTCGCGAGCGCGGATAACCGAAGCGACATTTAGACCCCCTGGCTCCGTGCCAGCTCGTTCGACCACGTTCACTCACTTTCAGTTCGACACTGACGGGGAATCGATTCCGGCGTCTAGGCCATGCAACGAAAGAGGGCGTGAACGTCCACGTTTCACGTGAAACACTGTCGACACCACACCTGGCAGGGCGCGACCCACTCCGGTCGAGGGAACCCCATCAATGCGGAAGGCAGTGCCGACCTGACTGGCCGCGTCCTTCACGCCTCCAGTCCGAGCGTCGACTGCCCGTCAAGCTCAGGACGGAGTGCGCGACCGCCACTGGGCCAGGTTGTCGTGTCCTTCGGCGTGAACGAACGCGACGCGTTTCACGTGAAACATCGATTACACGCTGGACTGAGAACCCGACGGTTCGCCTCGTCGCTTCGACGACGCGATGACACGAGCCTCCGCGCTACCGCAGCAGATCGTCGCCGTGTGCCCGCGGCCCGCCACTCCAGTACGCGCGACTCATCGGGTCGAGCTGAGCCGGTGTGTGACCCGCAAAGCGTCTCGAGGCACGGGGAAGGCACAACTGACCGCTCGTCACCGCGTGCACGTCATCCGGAGCGACGGGGCTTGCGACTCAGGCGGTTCAATTCCTCAAGTCGCCCGTGAACAAGCGCGAGACGTTTCGCTCGACCCCATGTCTGTACCTGCTTTTCGCGTCGGAATGCGTCGCCGACGTTCTGGAACTCTTCGACGTACAGCAGACGGACCGGCAGCCGTGCTCGCGTGTACAACGCACCCATCCCTTCGTTGTGCTGAATGAGACGCCGGTTGAGATCGCGTGTGCTGCCGACGTAGGTCGAGCGGTCACTGCACTCGAGGATGTACATGTAAGCCATGGGATGATCGTGCCTGCGCGGGGCGGGAAGGATCGGCGTTTGCACGACAACGTGGATAAGTCGCGCGTGTATCGACGTGTGCAGGAAAAGTGGCAGGACGACGGTATCAAGGGCGGGCGATCTCGATACGCGCCTGCGGCGCTACTCGATCACCGGACCTGGGCGCCATGCACGCACCACGGCATCCCGCATCAACGAGTCACCGGAACACACGCGCGGGGGATCTCGATACGCGCCTGCGGCGCTACTCGCTCACCGGACAGAGGCGGGTTCCTCCACAGGCCCCGGACGCCGATCGAGGGCTAGGGGCGGGCGATGCGACCTCGCAGGGCGCGGGTAGGTTCCGCCAGGACACCCTCACCGAGAAGCTCGACGCGCGCGTCGACGACATGGAACTTACGCATCTGCTTCGCGGCCGCGTCGATCTCCACCTGCGCGTTCTGCCCCTTGAGGAAGATGAGCTCGCCACCGTTGCGCACAAGAGGCGCCGTCAGGGGTAGCAGGGTTCGGAGAGCACTTACCGCGCGAGCTGTGACCGCATCGAGAACCGGGCCCTTCGACCACTCTTCCGCACGAGCGCGCACAACCTCGACGTTCGAGAGACCGAGTGCTTCGACCTGCTCGGAGAGCCACGCGACGCGTCGCTCCATCGGTTCGATGAGGACCCACTGGACGTCGGGACGTGCGATCGCCAGGACGATTCCCGGCAATCCCGCACCCGAGCCGACATCGCCGACCCGGCCGGCGGGGAACAGCGGGGCGGCGATCGCACTGTTCAAGACATGACGTGTCCAGAGACGGGGGAGCTCCAGCGGGCCGATCAGCCCGCGCTCCTCGCCCTGCTCCGCCAGAGCGTGCGTGAAGCGCCGGGCCCGATCGAGAGCGGTGGCGTCGCTGAACAGCGTCGCCGCGGCCTGCGGCTCTGCCTCTACCGACGCCGGGGTTTCACGTGAAACGTTGTCGTCAGCCACGTCGGATGACGGTGTGACGGTCGGCACCCTCGCCGTACGACTCCGACACCAACCCGCGCTCAGCGACGATGTCGTGGATCAGCTTCCGCTCGTAGCTCGACATCGCCGGCAGC
The DNA here is from genome assembly GCF_023155745.1 of Microbacterium kunmingense. Taxonomy (GTDB): domain Bacteria; phylum Actinomycetota; class Actinomycetes; order Actinomycetales; family Microbacteriaceae; genus Microbacterium; species Microbacterium kunmingense. The sequence goes on along the minus strand of NZ_JAKNUS010000007.1, from coordinate 134,570 downwards.
GAGGCCTGGGTGGCACCCTCGTCCAGACGCGCGATCGCACGATCGACGAGCTTCTCCAACTCCCGCTGCCGCGCATCGCGCGACCCACCGATGTCGAGGATGACGCGTGACAGCCGACCGGTGCGGTTCTGCACGGCGATACGCGTGAGCTCCTGCAGCGCCTGCACGGTGTCAGGGTCCGACAGCAGCGCAAGCGAGTCTCCCGACTCGCCTTCGACCGAGACGTACGGACGCCCGGCCCGGACGTCCAGGGTCAGGTCGCCATCCACGTCGGCGATGTCGAGAAGGCCCTCGATGAAATCAGCGGCGATATCGCCTTCCTCCTCGAGCTGCTCGACGGAAGGCTCTTCGCGGGAGGGGCGGGCGTCAACGGGCGCGACGTCAGACATGGGTTTCCTTCGGGGGTCGGTCGGGTCAGCTCGCCGCGGGGTCGGGCTTCTGCCCGGCCTGCGAGTTCGGGCGTTGCTGCTTCTTCGCGCGCTGCTTGCTCATCGGCTGCTGCCGCTTGGGCTGGGTCGCCTTGGCCCGCTCCGCCTCTTCGAGAAGGCGCTGCTGCTCGGCCTGGTACTTCTCGAGCGGAACGACTTTGCCCGAGGCGTCGATGGCCTTCCCCTTGCGGGCGAGCCGCTCCTCGCGCGCCTTCGCGGCATCCGATCCCGGGGTCGGCATCTCGCGGATGACCAGGAACTGCTGACCCATCGTCCACAGGTTCGAGACGAACCAGTAGATGACGACACCCAGGGGGAAGAAGACACCCGAGAACACGAAGGCGAACGGCAGGACGTAGAGCATGATCTTCTGCATCTGGTACGCCTGGCCGGTCTTGGCCTCGGGGGAGAGGTTCTTCGAGATGATCTGCAGCTGGGTGAAGAACTGCGACGCGATCATGAGCACCACGAGCGTCAGGAGGATGATGATCGCGGTGACGTTGTTCGACTCGAACGCGTTGATCAGCGTCTCGTGGAGAGAAGCGACGCCGAAGAGCTTGGCGTCGTAGAACTGCTGGGTGAGCTCGGCGTTGAGCAGGCCGACGCCGCCGATGCCCTGCTGGACGTGCCGGGTGACGTCGTTGAGCACGCTGAACAGGGCGAAGAAGATCGGCATCTGCACGAGCAGCGGCAGACAGCTCGACACCGGTGTCGTGCCGTGCTTCTTGTACAGCGCCATCGTCTCGCGACTCATGGCCTCACGCGACAGCTGGTCGCGCTTACCCCGGTACTTCTCCTGAACTTTGCGCAGTTCAGGGGCAATTTCCATCATCTTCCGCTGGCTCTTGATCTGCCGCACGAAGAGCGGGATCAGCGCCGCACGCACGACGATGACGAGCCCCACGATCGACAGCACCCAGGTGATGCCGTCTGCCGGCGGGAGGCCGATCGCGGTGAAGAGCGCATGCCACGCGACGAGGACGAGCTCGACCACCCATTTCAGGGGCCAGAGGATGATGCCGATGAGATCCATGTGACGGATCAGTCCTTTCCAGGGGTGGCAGGCACGACGAAGCCGTGGGGAGTGATGCCGTGGCGGAAGCCGGGACGGAGGGGAACGTCATCGACGCCGCCCTTCGCCCACGGGTGACAGCGTGCAAGTCTTGCCGCCGTCATCGCCGTCCCGACGACGGCACCGTGCTGCTGCACCGCACCGACCGCGTAGGCCGAGCATGACGGGTAGTACTTGCACACATCACCGTACGTGTGGGAAATCGTCGCACGGTAGGCATGGAGAAGTCCGAGAAGAGCGTTGCGGGGAAGAAGCGGCACGGAGGAAAGCAGAGCGGATGCATCGAAGTGCGCCTCTCCTCGGGCGTAAGCCGGGAGGACGCTCATGCCACGGGCTTCCGTGTCAGGCACCGGGTCACCTCGGCGCGAAGCTCCGCGAACGACGCATTCGCCGAGCTGGGAAGTGCGCGGATGACGACGTCGCGTCCATCTCCCACATCGGCGATGGCGGCGGCGCACACGGCCTTCAACCGTCGGCGCACGGTGTTGCGCACCACGGCGCCACCCACCTGCCGGCTCACGATGAAGCCGAAGCGCGGCGCAGCGGAATCGTCGGCGCGCAGGGAATACGTCACCGTGTGCGCGCCTGCACAGCGACGCCCCCGACGGACGACGGCTTTATAGTCCGATCCGCGGGTGAGCCGGTGCGACCGCGCGAGCACCGGTCAGATCAAGCGGAGAGCTCGGTGCGCCCCTTGGCGCGACGAGCCGAGAGGATGGCGCGGCCGGCGCGAGTGCGCATGCGGGCGCGGAAGCCGTGCTTCTTGGCCCGGCGACGGTTGTTGGGCTGGTAGGTGCGCTTGCTCATAGAGATCAACTCCGGATCAGGTGTCACCGGGACGGGGTTCTACCCTTGGAGGACCGGGGACGACGTTACGGGGACTGCCACGAGGGCATAAGTCAACCGACTAAGGCTACGTCGAGACGCCTGAGAACTCAAACCGACGCGCTCTCGGGTCCTCTCGTCGCATTACCAGTGTGACGTACTCGGGCGGTGGCACGACACGCCGCCGCACCATACAGTGGAGTTTGCTCCCGCGACCCGCGCTGACTAGCGTGGCTCCGGCAGTTATCCACAGGCCCGGCGTGTCGACTCCGCACGGCCTGGGACCGCGAATCTCACCCGGGGGGCACATGGCCGAGCAGGACGCACCAGATGTACCGTTCTGGCCTGCCGTCATGGACATCCTGGCGTCGGATGAGCGCGTCACACCGCAGCTCCATGGCTTCCTCAACCTCGCTGTGCCGCAGGGGGTGATCGGCGGGACGCTGTATCTCGACGTCCCCAACGACTTGACTGCCGCGCAGGTGAACAAGCGCATGCGCGCTCCTCTTCTCGAGGCCCTTTCCCGTGTCGACGTCGACGGCAATCCGGCAGCCAGCGCCTTCCGCGTGGTCGTGAACCCCGATCTGGTCGACGCCCCGATGTCCGCACCGGTCGCTCAGGTCGCCGCGGTCGAGTCCAATGGGACCGCCCCGACGGTCACGGCACCTCTCACCCCGATCCGGTCGCCGCGTGAAGAACCGATCGAGGCGGCATCCGGATCCCGCACCGACACGCGACTGAATCCCAAGTACACCTTCGACAACTTCGTCATCGGCCAGTCCAACCGGTTCGCGCACGCCGCGGCGGTCGCGGTCGCCGAGGCGCCGGCGAAGGCCTACAACCCGTTGTTCATCTACGGCGATTCCGGGCTCGGCAAGACGCATCTCCTTCATGCCATCGGCGATTACGCCATCAGCCTGTACGCCGGCATCAAGGTCCGCTACGTCTCGAGCGAAGAGTTCACGAACGACTTCATCAACTCCATCGCGAACAACCGCGGCTCGGCGTTCCAGGCGAGATACCGCGACGTCGACATCCTCCTCATCGACGACATCCAGTTCCTTCAGGGCCGCGCCGAAACGCAGGAAGCGTTCTTCCACACGTTCAACACGCTGCACGATCACGACAAGCAGGTCGTGATCACGAGCGATGTCCCGCCCAAGCACCTCACCGGCTTCGAAGACCGCATGCGCAGCCGGTTCGAGTGGGGACTCATCACCGACGTGCAGGCGCCCGACCTCGAGACGCGAATCGCGATCCTGCGGAAGAAGGCGCAGTCCGAGCGGCTGCACATCCCCGACGAGGTGCTGGAATACATCGCCACGGTGGTCTCCAGCAACATCCGGGAGCTCGAGGGCGCGCTCATCCGGGTTTCGGCCTTCGCCAGTCTGAACCGGTCGAGCCTGGACATGTCGCTGGCTCAGACGGTCCTCCGCGACATCGTCGATCAGGACGACGCGAACATCATCTCGCCGACGGACATCATCACCGCGACTGCGCAGTACTTCAAACTGACCGTCGACGACCTGTACGGCTCGAGCAGATCGCAGGCGGTGGCGACTGCGAGGCAGATCGCGATGTACCTGTGTCGGGAGCGCACCAACTTGTCCCTGCCGAAGATCGGACAGCTCTTCGGCAACCGCGATCACACGACCGTGATGTACGCCTACAAGAAGATCAGCGACCTGATGAAGGAGCGTCGCTCGATCTACAACCAGGTGACGGAGATCACCACGCAGCTCGGCCGCGCGGGCCGCTGACCCGGTCGATCGTCCATGCCGCATGCGATGCGGCCAGACGCGCCGGCGTATGCCGGAATTCGTGCTTGACACGACCCCCTGGGCGACGCCATTATCCGTTTCTCACAGTGTGGAAAACTTGTGGATAACTTCGTGACCCTGCGGAATCACTGTGCACGCACCGCGTCAGCCTGTGGAGAACTGTGGATGACACGGAGTCGGCGCCTCGACTGTTCACGTCGCCGTCCGCAGCCGATCCACATCTCACACACGTGTAGTTTCCGTGTGCGCCATGGCATCCACTGAGTTCTCCACAGTTTCCACAGCTGTTAACAAGACGACAGAAAACTCTCTCTTGGAATCCCGTCCGATCACCTCCACCGGTTCGTTCGGCCGGAGCGACTGGTCCGAGGACGCCTCGATGCGGGCACTAGCATGGGCGAGGCCGACTACTAGCATGAGAAGGCCCAAGCCGACGTCGAGGGAGCGCCCGTGAGGTTCCACGTCAATCGCGATGTGTTCAGCGAAGCCGTGTCATTCGTGGTCAAGCTCCTTCCGCAGCGCAACCCGCAGCCGATCCTGGCGGGTGTGCTGATCGAGGCGAGCGAGAGCGGCCTGTCGCTGTCGGCCTTCGACTACGAGGCGTCGGCGCGCACCACGATCGAGGCGACGGTCGACGAGCCGGGCACGATCCTCGTGCACGGGCGTCTGCTGTCCGAGATCGCGAGCCGGCTTCCCAACGCCCCGATCCAGATCGCGGTCGAAGACGACGGCGGAATCCTCCTCACATGCGGTTCGGCGCGCTTCACCCTGTCGTCCATGCCGGTGCAGGAGTATCCCGCGATCCCCGAGGTGAGCGGCGAATCGGGTCTCGTGCCGTCCGAGGACTTCGCCACCGCCATCGCCCAGGTGGCCTTCGCCGCCTCCCGCGATGACGTCACCCCCGTCCTCACCGGTGTGCAGCTCGAGGTCACCGGAACCCGGCTGAGCCTCGTGGCGACCGACCGCTACCGTGTGGCGCTGCGCGAGATCCCGTGGGACGGCGGTTCCGCGGCATCCGACGAGGCGACCACCGCCCTCGTCCCCGCACGCACCCTCACCGAGGTGGGGAAGACCTTCGCCCACGGCGGCGACATCTCGATCGCCTTCTCCGGTGCCGGCGACCGCGAGATCATCGCGTTCACCGCCGGCAACAAGACGGTGACCTCGCTCCTCATCAAGGGGAACTTCCCTCCGGTGCGGCGCCTCTTCCCCGAGCAGACCGAGCACCACGCGGTGGTCAACACCGCCGAACTGGCCGAGGCAGTGCGCCGTGTGTCCCTGGTGCTCGACCGTTCGGCACCCCTGCGCTTCACCTTCACCTCCGAGGGCGTGGCGATGGATGCCAGCGGCACCGAGCAGGCGCGCGCGACCGAGTCGGTCGACGCGACGCTCGTGGGCGACGACGTGACCCTGGGTCTGAACCCCCAGTACCTGCTCGAGTCGCTCGGCGCGGTGCGCAGCGAGTTCACCCGCATCACCTTCACGTCCAGTGAGAACGCCAACAAGCTCAGCCCGGTGCTCATCACGCCCCAGACCTCGGTCGACAAGGGGGGCGCGGAGTCGTTCAAGTACCTGCTGCAGCCCAACCTCCTGCTGCGCTGAGCGACCTTCGGCCCCGGGTCGAGGTCGGAACAGCGGAAGGAGGCTGTCACGGTGATCGTCGAGCACCTGAGTCTGGCTGACTTCCGCAACTATGCGGCCGTCGACCTGGCTCTGCGCGCCGGTCCGAATGTCTTCGTCGGCAAGAACGGGCAGGGGAAGACCAACCTCGTCGAGGCCATCGCCTTCTTCGCCACCCTGGGGTCGCATCGGGTGTCCAGCGACGCCCCGATGGTGCGCGACGGCGCGGAGTACGCGATCGTCCGCGCGCGACTGGCCCACGGCGAGCGTCGGGTGCAGCTCGAAGCGCAGGTCAACCGGCAGGGATCGAACAAGGCGCGGGTGAACGGCGCACCGGTCCGGACCGCCGAACTGCCCCGCTACGCGCAGGTCGTGCTGTTCGCGCCCGAAGACCTGCAGATCGTCCGCGGCGACCCGTCCGCCCGTCGCCGATTCGCCGATCAGCTGCTGGTGCAGCGCGCTCCGCGCATGGCCGGCGTGCTCGCAGACTACGACCGGGTGCTCAAGCAGCGCACGGCGCTGCTGAAGTCGGCCCGCGCCCGCGGCCTCAAGGGAGAGGCGCTGTCGACGCTGGATGTCTGGGACGACAAGCTCGTCGCACTCGGCACCGAGATCATCCGCGCGCGCATCGCACTCGCCGCCGACCTCGCACCCCCCGTCGCGGCGGCGTACCGCGCGATCGCCGGCGAGGATCACCGTCCCGAGCTCGAGTGGGCGCTGTCGTTCTCGCGCGATGCCGACACCGACGCCGACGACGCCGATGCGGCCGTTCCGAAGGAATCGAGGACGGATGCCGCGCCCGCGGCCGTTCCTCCGGCACCCGAGGTCATCGCGCAGTTCCGCGCCGCGCTCGCCGCGCGGCGCTCCGCCGAACTGGATCGGGGCATCACCCTCGTCGGGCCGCATCGGGACGACCTCGTCCTGCGCGTTCGGGGTCTGCCGGTGAAGGGCTACGCCTCGCACGGCGAATCCTGGTCGGTCGCACTCTCGCTCCGCCTCGCCTCGGCGGAGCTGCTGCGCGCCGACTCGCAGCTCGGCGACCCGATCGTCATCCTCGACGACGTCTTCGCCGAACTCGACAGCGGGCGCCGCGGGCGCCTCGCCGAACTGACGTCGGGGTTCGAGCAGGTGATCGTCACGGCCGCGGTCGGCGCCGATGTGCCGGGCGCGCTCCGCGCGCACACCCTCCGTGTCGAAGCGGGCGCGATCATCGAGCCGGAAGGCGCCGAGCATGGGTGATTCCGGTGCAGTCGGGCCGGGCGCGTTCGGCGAGGATGCTGTCCCCGAGACGATCGCGACCTATCTGCGCCTGCGCGGCCTCGATCCCTCCCCGCGCGCGCTGCGTCGGCGCCGTCGCACCCGCGACGTCGACGAGGCTCATCAGCCGTTCGCACCGGGTCGCGACCCCAAAGGGGTGGCCGACGTCCTCGCCGACCTCACCCGCCAGGCGGGGTGGGAGCCCCAGCTCGCGCGCGAAGACGTGGTGCGCACCTGGAACGAGGTGGCCGGCGAGAACACCGCGCAGCACACCCGTCCCGTGGCGTTCGACCGCGGCATCCTGACCGTCCAGGCCGATTCGACGGCGTGGGCGAAGCAGCTCCAGCTGATGCGGGCGCACATCCTGTCGGAGATCGTCCGGCGCAATCCGGAGGCGGGTGTCGAGTCCATTCGTTTCATCGGCCCGGACGTCCCCTCCTGGAAATGGGGTCCGAGAGCCATTCCAGGGCGCGGTCCGCGCGATACCTACGGCTGAGCCACGTCCGATCCTGTCCGGAGGCATTTCGTGCCGCCACAGCGGCGTAGAGGCGTGAAACGCGCCGTCCGCTTGATAGACTGTGAAGGTTCGTGAACCGATGTGGAGCGCTGGAAATCTATGACGTCTGTGACCCCCGAGAGCGTTCCCGAAGAACCCGAGGCCCGTCCCGCCGACAACCGGGTGGCCGGTGACTACGGAGCCGACGCCATCCAGGTGCTCGAGGGCCTCGAAGCCGTCCGCAAGCGCCCCGGTATGTACATCGGATCCACCGGTGAACGCGGGCTCCACCACCTCGTCTACGAGATCGTCGACAACGCGGTCGATGAGGCTCTCGCCGGCTATTGCGATGCGATCGAGGTCACCATCCTTGAGGACGGTGGCATCCGCGTTGTCGACAACGGCCGCGGCATCCCGGTCGACATGCACCGCACCGAGGGCAAGTCAACCGTCGAGGTCGTCCTGACCGTGCTGCACGCGGGGGGCAAGTTCGGCGGGGGCGGGTACGCGGTCTCGGGTGGTCTGCACGGGGTCGGCTCGTCGGTGGTGAACGCCCTGTCCTCGCGCCTCGAGGTCGAGGTGCGTCGCCAGGGTCATGTCTGGCGCCAGTCGTATCGCGACGGCGGAGTTCCTCAGGCGCCGCTGTCGAAGGACGAGGCCAGCGACGAGACCGGAACCACCGTGACCTTCTGGCCCGACGCCGGCATCTTCGACACCGTCGACTTCGACTACGAGACGCTGCGCACCCGCTTCCAGCAGATGGCGTTCCTGAACAAGGGGCTCCGCATCACCCTCAGCGATGAGCGCGAGAGCGCGGTGTCGGTGGAGGCGGATGAGTCGGGCGAGGAGAAACCGCATCATCCGCGAGACAGCTTCCTCTACGAGCGGGGGCTCGTCGACTACGTCGAGTACCTCAACAAGGTGCGCCGTGCCGAGATCGTCAACGAGGAGGTGATCGCGTTCGAGTCGGAGGACACCGAGCGCAAGATCGCCCTCGAGATGGCGATGCAGTGGACGACGAGCTACACCGAGAACGTCTTCACGTTCGCCAACACGATCAACACGCACGAGGGCGGCACGCACGAGGAGGGGTTCCGCGCGGCACTGACGGCGCTGGTGAACCGGTACGCCCGGGCCAACAACCTCCTGAAGGAGAAGGACGAGAACCTCTCGGGCGAGGACGTCCGCGAAGGGCTCACGGCGGTCATCTCGGTCAAGCTCTCCGAGCCGCAGTTCGAGGGGCAGACCAAGACCAAGCTCGGCAACACCGAGGCGAAGGCCTTCGTTCAGAAGGTCGTCGGCGATCGGCTCGGCGACTGGTTCGACCGCAACCCCGTGCAGGCGAAGAACATCATCCGCAAGGCCATCGACGCCGCGACCGCGCGCCTCGCCGCACGGAAGGCCCGCGAGACCGCGCGGCGCAAGAGCGTGTTCGAGTCGGCGGCGATGCCCGACAAGCTGAAGGACTGCACGAGCAAAGACCCGTCGATCAGCGAGATCTTCCTCGTGGAGGGTGACTCGGCCGGTGGCTCGGCCGTGCAGGGACGCGACCCGCGGACCCAGGCGATCCTCGCCCTCCGCGGCAAGATCCTCAACGTCGAGCGTGCGCGCCTTGATCGTGCCCTCGGCAACAAAGAGGTGCAGGCGATGATCCAGGCCTTCGGCACGGGCATCGGCGAGGACTTCGACATCACCAAGGCGCGGTATCACAAGATCGTGCTGATGGCCGATGCCGATGTCGACGGTCAGCACATCACGACGCTTCTCCTCACGCTCCTCTTCCGCTACATGCGGGGTCTCATCGAGGCGGGCTACGTCTACCTGGCACAGCCGCCCCTGTTCCGCCTGAAGTGGGCGAACGCCGATCACGAGTACGCGTTCAGCGACCGCGAGCGCGATGCGATGCTCGTCGAAGGACAGGCGCGCGGCAACCGGCTCCCGAAGGCCAACGACGGCGGCATCCAGCGTTACAAGGGTCTCGGCGAGATGAACGACCACGAGCTGTGGGAGACGACGATGAATCCCGAGACGCGGATTCTGCGTCAGGTGACCATCGACGACGCGGCGGCGGCCGATGAGATCTTCTCCGTCCTCATGGGAGAAGACGTCGAGTCGCGCCGGGGATTCATCCAGCGCAACGCCAAAGACGTGCGCTTCCTCGATATCTGACGACTCGACCCTGTGCGTCGACGTCTCGGTGCGACGAGGCGGAACGAAGAAAGTAGAGACAACTGATGGCTGACGACGAGCGTCCCGACGCCAACGCCGGACACAACCACGGACGCATCGACCAGGTCGACCTGCAGCTGGAGATGCAGCGCAGCTACCTCGACTATGCGATGAGCGTCATCGTGGGCCGTGCGCTGCCCCGCGTCGAAGACGGACTGAAGCCCGTCCACCGTCGCGTGATCTACGGCATGTACGACGGGGGCTATCGCCCCGACAAGGCGTTCTCCAAGTGCACGCGCGTCGTCGGCGAGGTGATGGGTCAGTTCCACCCTCACGGTGACGCTCCGATCTACGACACCCTCGTCCGGCTGGTGCAGCCCTGGGCCCTGCGGTACCCGCTGGCGCTCGGTCAGGGCAACTTCGGCTCTCCCGGAAACCAGGGCGCGGCTGCTCCCCGATACACCGAGACGAAGATGGCTCCGCTCGCGCTGGAGATGGTGCGCGACATCGAAGAGGAGACCGTCGACTTCGAGCCGAACTACGACGGACGCACCCAGGAGCCCGTCGTGCTGCCGGCGCGCTTCCCGAACCTTCTCGTCAACGGTTCGGTCGGCATCGCGGTCGGTATGGCCACCAACATCCCGCCCCACAACCTCCGCGAGGTGTCCGCGGGCGCGTTGTGGGCACTGGAGAATCCGGATGCCACGCGCGAGGAGCTGCTCGAGGCGCTCATGGAGCGCATCCCCGGCCCCGACTTCCCCACCGCGGCGCAGATCCTCGGCACCCGGGGGATCAAGGACGCCTACCGCACCGGCCGCGGTTCGATCACCATGCGCGCGGTGGTCAACGTCGAGGAGATCCAGGGCCGCACCTGCCTGGTGATCACCGAATTGCCCTATCAGGTCAACCCCGACAACGTGGCCGTGAAGATCGGTGACCTGGCACGCGAGGGCAAGATCACCGGCATCGCCGACATCCGCGATGAAACCTCGGGCCGCACCGGCCAGCGCCTGGTCATCGTGCTCAAGCGCGACGCCGTGGCGAAGGTCGTGCTGAACAACCTGTACAAGCACACCCAGCTGCAGGAGAACTTCGGCGCCAACATGCTGGCGATCGTCGACGGCGTGCCCCGCACGCTCTCGCTCGACCAGTTCATTTCCTACTGGATCACCCACCAGATCGACGTCATCGTCCGGCGCACCCGATTCCGCCTGCGCAAGGCCGAGGAGCGGATGCACATCCTGCGCGGCTACCTCAAGGCGCTCGACGCGCTCGACGAGGTCATCGCGCTCATCCGTCGGTCGCCCACGGTCGACGACGCGCGGGAAGGGCTCAAAACCCTCCTCGACATCGACGACACCCAGGCCGACGCGATCCTCGCGATGCAGCTGCGCCGCCTCGCGGCGCTGGAGCGCCAGAAGATCGTCGATGAGGCGCGCGAGATCGAGGCGCAGATCGCAGAGTTCAACGCGATCCTCGCCGACCCCGCGCGTCAGCGCGAGATCATCCGCGACGAGCTGACCGCGATCGTGGACAAGTTCGGCGACGACCGTCGCACCGAGATCCTGCCCGGATTCGACGGGGACATGTCGGTCGAAGACCTGATCCCCGAGGAGGAGATGGTCGTCACCGTCACCCGTGACGGGTACATCAAGCGCACCCGCAGCGACAACTACCGCTCGCAGCACCGTGGCGGGAAGGGCGTCAAGGGTGCGCAGCTGCGCGCCGACGACGTGGTCGAGCACTTCTTCGTCACCACGACCCACCACTGGCTGCTGTTCTTCACCACGAAGGGACGGGTCTACCGGGCGAAGGCCTACGAAGTGCCCGAGGCGGGCCGCGACGCCAAGGGTCAGCACGTGGCGAACCTCCTGGCGCTGCAGCCGGGTGAGGAGATCGCGCAGATCCTCGACATCCGCGACTACAACGTCGCGACGCACCTCGTGCTGGCCACGCGCAGTGGGTTGGTGAAGAAGACCCGCCTGACCGAGTACGACACGAACCGCCAGGGCGGGGTCATCGCCATCAAGCTCCGCGGCGCCGATGAGGAGAACGGCGACGAGCTCGTCTCCGCGCTGCTGGTGAACGATGGAGACGACCTCCTGCTCATCAGCAGGCACGGGATGTCGCTGCGCTTCACCGCCACCGACGAGGCCCTTCGCCCGATGGGCCGCGCGACCGAGGGCGTGAAGGGCATGTCGTTCCGAGGCGACGACTCGCTGCTGTCGGCGTCGGTGGTCTCCGACGACGGATTCGTCTTCGTCGTCACCGAAGGCGGCTACGCCAAGCGCACGTCGGTCGACCAGTACCGCAGCCAGAGCCGCGGCGGACTGGGCATCAAGGTTGCCCGTCTGACCGAGGACCGCGGGGTGCTCGCGGGCGGTCTCATCGCCTCCGCCGACGACGAGGTCTTGGTGGTTCTTGCCAGCGGCAAGGTGGTACGCTCTGCGGTGGCCGAGGTGCCTGCCAAGGGACGCGACACGATGGGTGTCGTTTTCGCCCGTGCCGGCGACGATGACCGGATCATCGCGATCGCCAGGAACTCCGAGCGCAATCTCACAGAGAACGGCGAGGCACCCGAGGCAGACTCGAGTCTGGCGGCCGACCCAGACCTCCCGGCCGGTGCGGTGCCGCAGGAGGCGGATGCACCCGACACCCCCCAGACGCCCGAAGGAAGTACTGACGCATGAGCACGGTAGCCGACAAGCTCGCCCGGAAATCCAGCAGCAAGACCAGCGCCAAGCAGGTGCGCCTGCGGCTGGTGTACGTCGACTTCTGGTCGGCGGTCAAGCTGTCCTTCCTCGCGGCGGTGGCTGTGGCGATCGTCACGGTGGTTTCGCTGGTGATGATCTACCTCGTGGTGTCGACCACCGGGCTGATCGCCGAGGTCGACGAGCTGCTCGCGAGCTTCACCGACGGAGGCTTCGTGCTCGCACAGTTCCTGGGCCTTCCCCAGGTGCTGGCGTTCGCGGCGGTCGTCGGCATCCTGAACCTCGTCGTGGTCACGGTGCTCGGCGCGGTGATGGCCGGCATCTACAACCTCGCGGTGAAGGTGACCGGCGGTCTGCTGGTCGGCTTCACCTCCAACTGACCGATTCGAGAAAACCGGGCGCGTCCGGTAATCTCTTGGAGGTTGACGACGCGAGTCGTCGTCACGATCGGGGCTATAGCTCAGGCGGTTAGAGCGCTTCACTGATAATGAAGAGGTCCCAGGTTCAAGTCCTGGTAGCCCCACCATCCCTGCCCCGGGGCCTTAGCTCAGTTGGTAGAGCGCCTGCTTTGCAAGCAGGATGTCAGGAGTTCGAATCTCCTAGGCTCCACAACGCAGGAAGGGCCGGCCCAAAGGGTCGGCCCTTCCTGCGTTTCCGGCCATCTCGCGACGCCCGCGCGGCGTTTGGGGCGTGCGAATCCGTTCGGGGCGTGATTCCTCCGCCCCGAACGAAAGAAGCCGCCCCGATCCGGGAGCGAGTCGGCGGGATGACGGCGGGGAGGCGGTTCCGCTGATCTAGGGTCGTCGTATGGACCTGCGCGTCGCCGCGTACGCGGTCGTCGTGGACGACGCGGATCGCCTTCTCCTCGCACACTGGAACGAGGGGCGCCGCGCGGCCTGGACACTTCCCGGCGGCGGCCTCGAGCCCGGTGAGGACCCGGCGGCGGCTGCTCGTCGCGAAGTGCGGGAGGAGACCGGCTTCGACGTCGAACTCGACGAGCTGCTGGGCATCAACTCCCGCGTCATCCCCGGCAATCGCCGCATCACGCCCGGCGCCACTGAGCCGCTCCATACCCTGCAGATCGTCTACCGCGCCCACATCACCGGGGGCACGTTGCGGCACGAGATCGGCGGCAGCACCGACAGGGCGGGATGGTTCGCCCTCAGTGAGGTGGGTCAGCTGCAACACGTGCGACTGGTGGACGTCGCCCTCGGTCTGGCGGGGCTCACCGACGAAGGACCGAGTCTCGCTGCAGCGTCGGGCTAGGTGCCCTCCGCCGGCTGCGAGATGTCGGCGACCGTGGCACCGTAGGCGGCGATCAGGGCGTCGGCGTCGACGAACAGGCTGTACCCGTGGGCACCGGCGCCCATCGCGATCCGCTGACCGACGATGCGCTCGTCGGCATAGATCGGCCACTCCGTGCTGCTTCCGATGGGAACGATCGTCCCCCGTTCGTAGCCGGTGGCCGCCAGCGCGGCATCCGGGTCGGGGAGCTTCAGACGATTGACGCCGACGACGGCACGCAGCTTCGGCCACGAGATCGCGCGATCCCCCGGCACCAGGACGAACAGGTACGAGTCGTCCGCTCGCTTGACCACGAGCGTCTTCACGATGCCCGCGGGAGGGATGCCGAGAAGCTCGGCCGCCTCGGGCAAAGTCTTCGCCGCCGGCCGCTCGCGGAATTCGACAGAGAGGCCGCGCGCCTGCGCGGCCTCTCTCACGTGTTCGAGCGCTGAGGTCAAGCGTCGGGGGCGCGCAGCGGGTCGTCGGCCACCCAGAGCTCGTCGTCGGCGCGCAACGTCTGCCACGCGGCGTAGAGCACACCCGCAGCAGCGGCGACACCGAGGATGATCGCGATGACCCCACCGGCACCCATGCCCTGCTTCTTGGGCTCGAGCGCCGAGAACTTCTTCGACAGCGCCTTGGTGGCGTCCTTGCCGTACTTCTCGGCCTTCTTCGAGTAGGTCTTCGAGTCGGGCAGCGACAGACCCTTGCCCTTGGCGAGCTTGACGCGGGTGTCGTTCGCGGCATCCCACACCGACAGTGCCGAGCCGACAACGGCGCCGGTGGCGGGAATCACACGGTGGGTCAGCACGTCGCGCGAGACGTCCAGGCTCTTGGTGATGTACGGCTCGGCGTACTTGCCGTACGTCGCCTGCACCTGCGGACCGAGGTCTTCGCGGCCGTACTTGCCGAGCTGACGGCCGGCCTCACGGGCGACGTTCGCCGCCTGGCCCACGAGCACCTGCTGCGACTCCCACAGGTTGTTGGCTTCACGCTGAAGCTTGCGGAGTTCCTTCTTGCGCTTACGGCTGAGGCTCACGGGGCCCTCCCTCTGGACAGGCGTGATCGGACGTTTCGTCCATCTTGCCAGACTGCCCTCCGACCGCCAGGGCTTGCACGGGACTCTGAAAGAATGTACTCATGCCCATTCACACCGCTGTCGCCACGATCCACACCAACCACGGAGACATCGTGGTCAACCTGTTCGGCGACCAGGCCCCCCGCACGGTCCAGAACTTCGTCGGCCTCGCCGACGGTTCGGGCTCCTGGACCCACCCCGCGACCGGCAAGCCCGGCGAAGGCCCCCTCTACAACGGCGTCATTTTCCACCGCATCATCCCCGGCTTCATGATCCAGGGCGGCGACCCGCTCGGTCAGGGCACCGGCGGCCCCGGCTACACCTTCAACGACGAGATCAGCCCCGAGCTGGACTTCAACGCCCCCTACAAGCTGGCCATGGCCAACGCGGGGCTGCGTCGCAACGGCCTCACGGGGAAGCCCGAGGGCACGAACGGATCGCAGTTCTTCATCACCACCGATCCCACCCCGTGGCTGCAGGGCAAGCACACGATCTTCGGCGAGGTCGCTGACGACGCCTCGCGTGCCGTGGTCGACGCCATCGCGAAGGTTCCCACCGCGGCGGGGGACCGCCCGGTCGAGCCCGTCGTCATCGAGTCGATCGACGTCGTCACCGCCTGAGCGGCGGCGCCGCTGACACGGACGTGAGCTCCGACGACCTTCGTCGCAACAGCGACAACTTCTGCTACCGGCATCCCGATCGGCAGAGCTTCGTCCTGTGTCAGCGGTGCCTGCGCACCATCTGCCCGGAGTGCCAGATCCAGGCGCCCGTCGGCGTGATCTGCCCCGAGTGCCTCGCGCAGCAGCAGGCCTCACGCACTCCCGCGCAGAAGAAGGCCGAGCGGCGGTGGGCCCGACGCCCCGCGACCGTGGCCGTCGGCGACACCCGACCGCTCGCCACCTACGCGATCATCGGCATCACCGCGCTGGTCTATCTGATCTCGCTGATCCCCGGGTTCGGCGGGACGGTCACCGACACCCTGTCGTTCTGGGCGCCGACCCTCTACCCTGAGGCGTTCGGAGTCTTCCAGCCGTGGCGCCTGCTGACGGTGTCGCTCGTGCACTCCGGCTTCTGGCACATCGGTCTGAACATGCTCGCGCTCTGGCTCATCGGGCGCAGTCTCGAACCGCTCCTCGGCCGGTGGCGCTTCATCGCCCTCTACCTCATCAGCACCCTCGGCGGCTCGGTGGCGGTGGCGCTGCTGTCGTTCGGCACGCCGGTCGTCGGCGCATCGGGTGCGGTGTTCGGCCTCTTCGGTGCCCTGCTGATCATCGGTCGTCACCTCGGTGCGCCCGTGACGGGGATCGCGATCGTCCTCGGCATCAACCTGGTGATCGGATTCATCCCGGGGTTCAACATCTCCTGGCAGGCGCACGTCGGCGGGTTGATCGCGGGACTGCTCGTCGCGGTCATCCTCACCCAGACGCGAGCGCGCTCGCGCCGACCTCTGCAAATCGCGCTGCTGATCACGCTCACCGTCGGACTGCTGGCGCTGCTGCTGGTGCCGCCCGTGCTGTACTTCTGAGCGGACTTATCCACAGGTTCATCCCCAGTTGGGGATGAATGACACCGGTGTAATTAGGTCAGCGCCAGCGTGTGGTCATCAGGAACCCGATGAACGCGATGCCGAAGCCGATCGGGAGGTTCCAGGCGGCGATGCCGGGGATCGGCCACTGCATGCCGCTGATGTAGAAGACGAGGACCCACACGAGTCCGATCAGCATGAGGCCGATCATGATCGGCTTGAACCACACCGGGTTGGGGGCCGCTTCGCCCTCCGCGCGCTCGATGAGCGTGTCGTCGTCCCTGCCTGAGCGTGCCATGGCCCCATTCTATCCGCCAGCGGGATCCCAGCGAGAGATGGCTACAATCGCACCGTGGGTGACGAGCGCGACGAGCGGATGACCGAGCCGGCCCTGCGCCGCGATCGCACCGCGCGTGCCGCTCCGCCGCAGGCGCCTCCTTCCGGGAAAGCGCCGCGCCACGCCAAGCCGCGACAGCGGGTCTCGATCGTCGGGGTGTTCGGCGAGCTGCTCATCACCGCCGGCGTGCTGACGCTCCTCTATGTCGGGTGGCAGATGTACCTTGGCGACCTCATCTTCGGCGCGCAGGCCAACGCCGAGGGGCAGGAGCTGTCGGAGCAGTGGGCCGAGCAGTTCCAGGAGAGTCTCCCCGAGACGACGCCGGCGCCGACCGAAGAGCCGGCCGCCGAGGCTGCTCCGCCGGAGCCGGTGATCCTCCCGGAGCCGACCGGCACCGAGGACTTCGCGATCATGCGCATCCCGCGTTTCGGCGCCGACTACGCCTGGACCATGGCGGGCGGGGTCACGCGCGCGGGCACCCTCGACAACTTCCGCATCGGCCACTACCCCGGAAGCAAGATGCCCGGGGAGGTCGGCAACTTCGCCGTCGCCGGGCACCGCACCACCTACGGCGCGCCGTTCAAACGGATCGCCGAACTCCACGTCGGCGACGCGATCGTGATCGAGACGCCGGCGGGGTGGTACACCTACCGGTTCCGCACCCTCGAGTACGTCACCCCCGATGAGGTCGAGGTGCTCCTCCCCGTGCCGCAGATGCCCGACGTGCCCGCCAACGGGCGCTACATCACGATGACCAGTTGCAGTCCGATGTTCTCCCTCGCCGAGCGCATCGTCGCCTACGGCGTCTTCGAGTCGTTCCAGCCGTACGCCGACGGACCGCCCGCGTCGCTCACCGAGGGGGTCAGCTGATGTACGCCGCGTTCTGGCGCGTTCTTCCCGGACCCTGGTGGGTGCGGCTGTTCATCGTCATCGTGCTGGTGGCGGCGGTCCTCTACGGCCTGTTCTTCTACGCCTTCCCGTGGGTGAGCCAGTTCGTCAATCCGCAGGAAGTGACGGTCGAGTGACGGCCGATGTGCTCGTCGTCGACAACCACGACAGCTTCGTCCACACCCTCGTCGGGTACCTCCACCAACTCGGCGTCACCACCCGGATGGTCGAGGCCGACGCGCTCGACGCGGCGGCACTCGAGGCGGGCGACGGCGACGCCCTCGGGGGATACCGCGGCATCCTCGTCTCCCCCGGCCCCGGCGCTCCCGCCGACGCGGGGGCGTCGGTCGATGTCGTCCGCGCCGCGTCTGCCCGTGGCATCCCGCTTCTCGGGGTGTGTCTCGGTCACCAGGCCATCGCCGAGGCGTTCGGCGCGCGGGTCGGCCACGCTCCCGAGCTGATGCACGGGATGACCTCGGAGGTCCGACACGACGGCAGTGCGCTGTACGAGGGGCTCGCCGATCCCTTCACCGCCACCCGGTACCACTCGCTCGCCATCGAGCGCGAGACGCTCCCGCGCGAGTTGAAGGTCACCGCCGAGACCGGCAGCGGGGTGATCATGGGCATCGCCCATGTCTCGGCGCCCGTGCTCGGTGTGCAGTTCCACCCCGAGAGCGTGCTCACCGACGGGGGGCACCGCCTCCTCGGCAACTGGCTCGAGACGCTCGGCGTCGCCGGGGCTGGGGAGCGCGGCGCCCAGCTCAGCCCGCGCCGCTGACGACGTCTCCGCCGACGGTGCGTGGCCGCGTGCCGCCCGCCCGCGCACGGAGGATCGGCTGAGACGAGGACGATCGGCTGAGACGAGGACGATCGGGTGAGACGAGGACGATCCCGACCCGAACGTACTCGTCCGAGCCGAACGTACGCGCGCGAGGAATCCGGATGCCGCGGGCCAGACGTCGCGGCGGAAGCAGCCCGCACGCGGACGATCGGCTGAGGCGAGGACGATTCCGGCCTGAATGTACGCGTCCGGGCCGAATGTACGCGTCTGAGCCGAGCGTGCAAGCGCGAGGCATCAGGATGCCCCGGCCCGGCCCGCGCGGCCGACTCGCGGGGCCGTCAGCCGCCGGTGCAGTACGTCAGGGTGATCGTCGAGCGCACCGGCACATCGCCCGGCGCCAGGGACTGCTGCGACACCGTCGCCGGGTTCGTGGCCGGGCAGCCGGGGTCTTCGGCGGTCTCGACCGTGAGGCCGAGCTCTTCGGACTGCAGCTCGCGCGTGGCGGCTTCGACGGTGTAGCCGCGGTAGTCGAGGATGGTGACGTTGCCCGTGGCGACGACGAGGTTCACCACGGTGCCCGCGGGCACCTCGACCCCGGCATCGCGGTCGGCCGAGAGCACCATGCCCGCCTCGCGTCCGGGATCGTTCTCGGTGCGGATCGTTCCCACGCGGAGCCCCGCGTCGGCGAGGGCCTGAGCCGCGGCGTCGCGCGTCAGACCCTCGAGGGTGGGAACGGTCGAGAGATCCTGGCCCTCCGACACCACGACGAGCACGCCCTGCCCGGGCGAGACCGAGAGGCCCGACGCGGGATCGGTGCGGATGACGGCGCCCTCGGGAACGTCGATGCTCGGTTCGGTGAGCTGAGAGGGCACGAGGTCCTGCGCTTCGAGCTCTTCGACCGCGCGCTCATAGGTCATCCCCGACACGTCGGGGACGATGCGAGCACTCGTGGGCACCTCGTTCGCCGGCTGGATCGTGACGACCCAGAAGAGCACGGAGATGAGCAGCACGGCAAGGAGCGCGACGCCCGCCCAGATCCACGCGACCGGGGGTCCGGCCTGGGTGCGCTTCATGGTGGTGTCGGTGCTGAGCTGGCGCAGCGACCGCGCGGTCTCAGCCGCGGCGCGAGGGTTCGGGCCGTAGAGCTCGCTCGTGAGCGCGCCGACCTGGCGCTTGGAGGGGGTGCGACCGTCGATGGTCGCATCCAGCGCCTCGCGGAAGCCCGCGGCATCCTGATACCGCTGGAACGGATCCTTCGCCAGCGCCCGCAGCACGACCGTGTCAAGGGCCCGGGGTACCGTCTCGACGACCTCGGAGGGAGCGAGCGGCGTCTCGCTGACGTGCTGGTACGCCACCGCGACGGGCGACTCGCCGCGGAAGGGCTGCCGTCCGGTCAGGAGCTCGTAGAGCACGACGCCCGTCGAGTACAAGTCGGCGCGCGCGTCGACCGGCTCGCCCTTGGCCTGCTCGGGCGAGAAATAGGCGGCGGTGCCGAGGATCTGCGTGGTCTCGGCGACCGTCGACGACGAATCGGACACCGCGCGGGCGATGCCGAAGTCCATCACCTTCACCTGGCCGGCATCGGTGACCATGACGTTGCCGGGCTTGATGTCGCGGTGGACGACCCCCGCACGGTGGGAGTACTCCAGGGCCTCGAGGATGCCGTCGACGTAGCGCACGGCGTCGGAGACCGGGACCGGACCCGCGGCGATGATGTCCTTCAGCAGACGCCCGCGCACGAGTTCCATCACGATGAAGGGCACCGGACGCGTCACGCCGTCGACGCCGGACTCGGAGTCCTCGCCGGCGTCGTACACGCGCACGATCGCGGGGTTCGCCATGCGGCTCGCCGCCTGCGCCTCCAGCCGGAACCGGGTGCGGAAGGCGTTGTCGCCGGCGAGATCGCGGTCGAGGATCTTGATCGCGACCTGGCGACCGAGCGTCAGATCCTCGCCCCGGTACACCGTGGCCATTCCGCCGCGACCGATGATCTCATCGACGCGGTATCGCCCTGAAAGCACGCGCGTCTCAGTGGTCACAGTCACCCCCTGGTGGAACGGGTACAGCCTAACGGACGGTCACCGGGGTCTTCCTGGGGACCGGATCGGATGACGCGGGTCAGCCGTTGTCGCCGTCGTCACCGCCGCCTTCGCCCCCGCCGTTGTCGTCGGACGGGGAGGGCGACGGTGCGGCCTGGATGGCCGCCTGCGCCTCGGGCGAGTTGCCCGACGTGCGCTCTCCCGACGGCCCGCCGGTGCACGTTACGGTGTAGGTGACGAGCACCGTGCCGCTGGCGTTGTTGGGCACCGACAGCTGCGCCTGGCGCGTGTTGGTGTCGAACGGCATGGTGTTCTGGCCGTTGGAGAACGTCCCGTTCACCGCGGTGAGCGTGTAGGCGCCGGGCGATCCCTCACCCGCCGGGCAGGAGTAGCCCTGCCAGTTGACGGTGAGCGTGCCGCCGGGGGCGACGGTGCCCGAGCTCAGGGTCGGCGCGGTCGGCTGGGGCAGCTCGGTCTGCGGCCCGTAGAACGACAGCGTCAGCACCTGGTCGGGGGTGACGGAGCCCTGCGGCTCGTAGTCGTAGACCAGCGAGACCTCGTCGGCCGTCGGCGCTGCGTTGCCCTGCTGGCAGTTCACGGTGAGGACACCGGCGTCGCGGGCCGCGGCCCGAGCGGTGTCGCAGTCGACGCCGGTGAGGCCCAGCGCGTCGAGGTCGATGCGGTCCTGCGTGGGCGTCGCCGACGGGGTCGTCTGCGAGGGAGACGGGCGCGAGGTCGTCGTCGACCCGGACGGGTCGGGAGACGCGCCGCCCTGGTTGGCGAACAGGGCCCACAGCGTCCCGCCGAGCACCAGCAGCAGGATGACGATGAGGGCGATGAGCGGCCAGGTCCAGCGGCTGCGCTTCTTCTTCTCGGGCTCCTGCGGCTCGGCGTAGTCGGGCAGTGGTGCGGAGAGGATCTGCGTCGCCGTGGCGGTCGCCCCGGCGGGGGCGAGCAGCTGCGTGGCGTCGTCAGCGAGCGCGGCCGCGCCCGCGATGGCGGGAACCGCGGCGGCTGCCGCCGCGAGGTCGCCCCGGCGGAGGGCGGATGCCGCACGCGCGACCGCCGCGGCGGAGGCGGGGCGGTCCTCGGGCTTCTTGGCGATCATCGCCATGACGAGGTTCTGCACCGGCTGCGCGACGGTCGGCGGCAGCGGCGGCGGCTGCTCGTTGATCTGGGCCATCGCGATCGCGACCTGCGACTCCCCGGTGAAGGGACGCTTGCCGGCGAGCGACTCGTACGCGACGATGCCGAGCGAGTAGATGTCGGTCGCCGGCGAAGCCGGGTGGCCCGATGCCTGCTCGGGCGAGAGGTACTGCACGGTGCCCATGACCTGACCGGTCGCGGTCAGCGGCACCTGGTCGGCGATGCGGGCGATGCCGAAGTCGGTGATCTTCACACGACCGTCGGGCGTGATGAGGAGGTTTCCGGGCTTGATGTCGCGGTGGACCAGGCCCGCCGCGTGGGCGGCCTGCAGTGCGGCCGCGGTCTGAGCGACGATGTCGAGCGTCTTGTCGGTCGACAGGGCGCCGTCGCGCTCGAGGATCGTCGAGAGCGCCTCGCCCGGGACGAGCTCCATGACGAGGAACGCCGAGCCGGCCTCCTCGCCGTAGTCGAAGACGCTGGCGATCCCCTCGTGGTTCACGAGGGCGGCGTGCCGGGCCTCGGCGCGGAAGCGCTCGAGGAACCCGGGGTCCCCCATGTACTCGTCCTTGAGGATCTTGATGGCGACGGTGCGCCCGATGACGTGGTCGGTCGCCTCCCAGACCTCGCCCATGCCGCCGATGGCGATGCGCGAGTCCAGCTCGTAGCGTCCTCCGAAGGTCACTCCCTGCGTCGGTCTCATCTTCCCAACACCGCCTCCATGACCGTCTTCGCGATGGGCGCCGCGATTGTGTTCCCGCTGCCGGACTGGCCCTGTCCGCCACCGTCTTCGATGACCACCGCGACGGCGACCTGGGGGTCGTCGGCGGGTGCGAAACCGGTGAACCAGAGCGTGTACGGCTCGTCTGATCCGTTCTCCGCCGTGCCGGTCTTCCCGGCCACGTCGACCCCGTCTATTCTTGCACCGCTCGCCGCGCCGTCCTGGACATTGGCGACCATCATCGTGACCATCTCCTCGGCCAGGTCCTCGTCCAGCGCGCGGCCGAACTCGGTGTTCTCGAACGTCTGCTGTACCGAGAGGTCGGGACCGATGACCTGGTCGACCATGCGGGGATTCATCACGACGCCGCCGTTGGCGATGCCGGCCGAGACCATCGCGATCTGCAGCGGCGTTGCATCGACCTGACCCTGGCCGAAGCCGGTGAGGGCGGTCTGCGGGTCGTCGAGTGCACGGGGGTAGGGCGAGGCGGTCGACGTGAGCGGGATGTCGAAGCTGCGGTTGAAGCCGTACTTCTCGGCCTCTTCGCGGATCGCGGTGTCACCGAGTTCGACGGCGAGTTCGGCGAACGGGATGTTGCAGCTCAGGCGCAGCGCCTCGGCGAGGGTCACGGTGTCGCCCGGACCGCAGGCACCGCGGCTGGCGTTGAAGACGACGTTGCTCGACTGCGGCAGCTGATACACCGCGGGATTGGGGAGCTCCGACTCGGGGGTGTAGTCGCCCGACGCGAGCGCGGCCGAGGCCACCACGAGCTTGAAGGTCGACCCTGGCGGGTTCAGGTCGCCGCCGATTGCCCGGTTGATGAGCGGGTCGGCGGGGTCGGCCAGCAGCTGCTCGTAGGTGGCGTTGACCTGCTCGGGATCGTGGATCGCCAGCGAGTTCGTGTCGTAGCTGGGGCTCGTCACGAGCGCGAGCACCCGCCCGGTGTCGGGCTCGATCGCGATGACGGCGCCCTGCAGGTCGCCGAGGGCGTCGTAGGCGGCCTGCTGCACCGTGGCATCCAGACTCAATTCGACGTTCGACCCCCGGGGCGGCTGTCCGGTGAAGATCCGCTCGATCCGGGAGAGGAACTGCGAGTTCGAGGTGCCGCTGAGTTCGCCGTTCATCGCCTGCTCGATCCCGGTGGACGATCCCAGGGCGGGATTGATGTACCCGGTGACCGGCGCCCACATGTCGCCGTTCTGATATACCCGCTGCCAGCTGTAGACGTCGTCGGAGGGGACGGATGACGCGATCTCGATGCCGCTCGCCACGATCGAGCCGCGCTGCACCTCGTACGAGTCGTAGAGCGAGCGTGTGTTGGCTGAATTCGCGGCGAGGGTCTCCGCCTGGATGACCTGGATGATGCTCGTCGACCCGAAGAGGGCGAGG
Organism: Microbacterium kunmingense; assembly: GCF_023155745.1. Lineage (GTDB taxonomy): Bacteria > Actinomycetota > Actinomycetes > Actinomycetales > Microbacteriaceae > Microbacterium > Microbacterium kunmingense. Next base: position 111,026 of record NZ_JAKNUS010000007.1, on the reverse strand, counting down.
AACATCAGCAGCACGATGATGCTGAGTCGGCGCAGTTCCTTCGTCATCCGATCACCACCCGGGGGCGGGAGCGGACGGCGGCGGAGATGCGCAGGAGCAGGGCCACGATGATCCAGTTCGCCACGAGCGACGACCCGCCCGCCGCGAGGAAGGGGGTCGTCAGACCGGTCAGCGGGATGAGGCGGGTGACGCCGCCCACCATGATGAACACCTGCAGCGCGATCGTGAACGCCAAGCCCGTGGCCAGGAGCTTGCCGAAGTCATCCTGTCCCGCCAGCCCGATGCGGATGCCGCGGCTGACGAAGACCATGTACAGGCACAGGATCGCGAAGACGCCGACGAGGCCGAGCTCTTCGCCGAGGCTCGGGAGGATGTAGTCGCTCTGCGACAGCGGCGTGATGTACGGTCGGCCCTGGCCGAGACCGGTGCCGATCAGTCCGCCGTGAGCGAGCCCGAAGATGCCCTGCACGAGCTGGTAGCTGCCGCCGGAGCGCTCGATGATCTCGGGGTCGAAGGCGTTCAGCCAGTTGGCGAAGCGCCCACCGACGTAGGGCAGCACGCGCGAGGCGAGGAAGGCCCCGGAGGCGGCGAGGGTCACGCCGATGAGCACCCAGCTGGTCTTGCCGGTGGCGACGTAGAGCATCGCGACGAACATGCCGAAGATGAGCGTGCCGGTGCCGAGGTCGCGCTGCATGACGATGATGCCGAGCGAGACGAGCCAGATCACGAGCAGAGGTCCGAGCTCGCGGGCACGGGGCCAGGTCATGCCGAGGAACCGGGTGCCGGTCGAGGTCAGACTCTCGCGGGTGCGGACGAGATAGCCGGCGAAGAAGATCGCCAGCGCGATCTTGGCGAGCTCACCCGGCTGGAACGACACGAAGCCGAGCGAGACCCAGACGTCGGCGTTCGCGTCGGTGCCGAGACCCGGCACGATCGGCAGCAGCAGCAGCGCGATGCCGGCGAAGCCGGAGACGTAGGTGTAGCGGAAGAGCACCCGGTAGTTGCGGAGGAAGATCACCACGACCACCGCGGCGATCACGGCGATCGCCGCCCACGCCATCTGGCGGGTCGAGGCGGCATCCCACCCCTCCTGGCGGATGGCGATGTCGATGCGGTAGATCATCGCGATGCCGAGGCCGGTGAGGATCGTCGCGATCGGCACGACGAACGGGTCGGCGTCGCGGGCGCGGAAGCGCAGCACGATGTGCAGCGCCAGCACGAGCACGGTGAGCCCGCCGCAGTAGTAGAGGAACGTCGGCTCGATCGCGCCGATCGCGCCCAGCTGCACCAGGGCGACGGCGGCCCAGGTGAGCGCGCAGGCGAAGAGGAGCAGGAACAGCTCGCGGTTGCGCTGGGTCTGCGGCACGCGAATGCGCTTGAGCGCGCGGATCACCGCGGTGTCGGTCGAGGCGGCGTCGGGTCGGGTGACGCCGGGAGGGGCAGCGGTCATGAGTTCGCCTCCGCGGCGATGCGCAGTCGATCGGCGATCGTGCGGGCGTCCTCGAGCGACTGCGCCGAGATCGTCCTTTCGACCGTGGTGCGCGAGAACGGGGGAAGGTCGGACAGGTCGATGCCGGTGTCCTCGAACGGGGTCGACAGCGACAGCGGACCGATGTCCTGCTGGACACCGCGGTAGATGACGACGGTGTCGTCGTCGGCGCCCACGAAGTAGCGGGTCTGAGTCCACTGGTAGGCCAGGATCAGCGTGGTCGCCAGCGCCGCGATCACGAGGATGAGCCCCGCGAACCACGCGATCCGGCGACGGCGGGCGCGACGACGGTCTTCTTCGATGAGCTCCTCGAGGAACTCGGCGTCGGGTTCGAAGTGGGTGGGCTCGTTCGCCGCTCCGCGGTTGGGGTGCAGCCAGCTGCTGCGGCCGGGGCGCGCGGCCGGCACCTCCACGCCGATGGGGTTGGAGGCGGAGCCGACGATGGTGGGGGTGCCGAAGAAGACCGGATGCTGCCCGCCGACGTCGACCAGGACGATGGTGACGTTGTCGGGGGCACCGCCGTCGAGGGCCTGCTTCAGCAGCGCGTCGGCGGTGCGGCCGGGGGCGAGGCCGAGCCCCAGGGCCTTGGCGGTGTGGGGATCGTCGACCACGCCCGACAGTCCGTCCGAGCACAGCAGCCACCGGTCGCCGGGCTGGGTCGGCATGATGAACGTGTCGACCTCGGGATCGGGATCCATGTCGCCGAGCACCCGCATCAGCACCGAGCGCCGCGGGTGGTACCGCGCCTCCTCGGGGGTGATGCGCCCGGAGTCGACCAGCCGCTGGACGAAGGTGTGGTCGGTGGTGATCTGCGTCAGCGCACCATCGCGGTACAGATAGATCCGCGAGTCGCCGATGTGGGCGATGACGGCGTAGTCGTCGACCATCAGCAGCGCGCTGACCGTGGTTCCCATGCCCGCGAGCTCGGGCTTGACGCCGACGGTGTCGATGAGGTGCTGTGCGGTCTCGGCGATGGCGTCGCGGAGCGCCCGCTCGGCCTCGGAGGTCGACGAGAACGAATCGTCGAGGTCGCGCAGGCGCTCGATGGCCAGGCTCGAGGCGACATCCCCGCCCGCGTGGCCGCCCATGCCGTCGGCGACGACGAAGAGGTTCGACCCGGCGTACCCGGAGTCCTGGTTGTTGGAGCGCACCTTGCCGGTGTGCGAGATCGCGGCGCTCGAGCCCTGGAAGACCATGGAGAAGGGGTCCGTCCGCTACTTCCGGAGCTCGAAGGTGGTGGCCCCCACGCGGATGGGCGCACCGACCGTGATGGCGACCGGCGCCGACACGCGGGCGCCGTCGTGCCAGGTGCCGTTGGTGGAATCGAGGTCCTGCAGCATCCACTGATTTCCCCACAGCATGATGCGGGCGTGGTGGCTGGAGGTGTAGTCGTCGCGGATGACCAGGCCGGATTCGCTGGACCGACCGATCGTGAGCGGTTCGCTGCCGAGCGGCAGCTCGAGCCCGGCCTTCGGGCCGCTCGTGATGACGATGCGCGAGACGGTGGACGGGGTCGCCGGTCCGCCCTTCTGGGGCGCGGCGGCGGCGGCGGCCGGGCGGGCTCGTGCGACCGGCTCGGTGAGCGCCGACGGCGACGCGGGCGACTTCGTCACGGCGGGGGCCGCGGGGGCGGCTGCCGCGGCGGCGGGCTCGGGCATCTTCCGCGCCTTCATGCCGAACAGGTCGGCGCGCAGCGAATAGACGACCGCGAAGACGAAGAACCACAGCAGCACCAGAAAGCCGATGCGCAGGAGCAGGAGGGTCAGTTCACTCACGGCAGCGGCCCCTGTTCGCGGATATCGAAGGCGCGCGTCGCGTCGGGAGCCGGCCGGGACGGCCGCGGAGGTACCGCCTGCGCCACCACGCGGAAGACGATATCGGTTCGTCCGATCGTGATGGTGGAATCCGGCGAGAGCGGGGCTTCGCTCACCCGGCTGCCGTTCAGGAGGGTGCCGTTGGTCGACCCCAGGTCGCGGACCATCGCGCGCTCGCCGTCCCACAGCACCTCGACGTGCTTGCGGCTCGTCCCGGCATCCGAGATGGTGACGTCGGCGTCGCTCCCGCGACCGATGACGGTGCGGCCCTTCAGCAGCGGGTGCCGCTTGCCCTCGACGTCGATCACGCCGCGCCACGAGACCGCGCCCTCGGCGCTGGAGCTGTCCACCCGGAGCGTCCCGGTCGAGAGCTGGTCGTCGCGCTCGAGCGTGATGGTCACGGGGCCGGCGAAGCTGTAGCCCTGTGCACGGGCATGCTTCTCGACGAGCGACTGGAGCTCCTCGCCCAGGGCGGGGCCGATCGCGCGCATGCGCTCGTCGTCGCTCGGGGCGAGACGCACGGTGAAGGTGTGCGGGGTGAGGATGCGGTCGCGGCTGACGACGGCGGCCTTCTTGTCCAGTTCGCTGCGGAGCGCGGACGCGATCTCGACAGGCTGGATCCCGCTACGGAAGGTCTTGGCGAAGGCGCTGTTGACGGCGCGTTCGAGTCCCTTCTCGAAGCTGTCTAGTAGTCCCACGGGGCTCCTCAGGCAGGCGATCCAGTCGGTACATGTTAGTTGTCCAGCCTGGACAGGCGATCCACACCGCCTGCGACACGCGTCGCGCGCGTCCGCGATCGCGGCGGGTGGGCTTTGGCTGGCCGGGCGCACGGCCCCCTGCCTGGGCCGCGTGCGGACGGCCTGGCTTCCCCGCGGTGGGCCGCGACCCGTCGATGGATGCGGGTTCGCGGCATCCCGGGCAGCGTTTATCGACGGGTCGCGGTCCGTTCGCGCGTCGCGGCTGGTCGCGGAGAGCCGGGCTTCCCGCGCTGGGCCGCGAGCCGTCGAAAAGGGCGGGTTCACGGCATCCTGGGCAGCATTCATCGACGGGTCGCGGCTGAACTCGCCCGCGACAGAGCCCCGGAACGCGCCGGGGAGAGCGAGGGCGGATGCCACGGGCCGGCCGAAGGCGGGCTGAGCGGCGTGATATCCTCGGGAAGTTGAGTTTCGCGGGTCAGTGACCCTCGGCTCGCGCGAGTGGCGGAATAGGCAGACGCGCTGGCTTCAGGTGCCAGTGCCCGAAAGGGCGTGGGGGTTCAACTCCCCCCTCGCGCACAGCGACGATCAAGCCCCCGACCGGGGATTTTCCGGGCGGGGGCTTCGTCTTTCCCAGGCGGTGCGGTCGCTCGTCTTCTCGGAAAACCTCTTCCTGTCAAGGCATGGTGCCTCACCCACGCGCCGGTCATGCTCGACCCAGGAGGGTGCGATGCACCCTTCGTGTCGCGCACGACGAGAGGACGATGATGTCAACGAACAGAGCTGTCGCGTACAAGGGCCCCGGGGTGGTCGAGGTGATCGACACCGCCTACCCGGAGTTCGAACTCAAGGACGGGCCGGGCGTGAACCCGGCGAACGTCGGGCGGAAGGTGCCGCACGGCGCGATCCTCAAGACGGTGTCGACGAACATCTGCGGTTCCGACCAGCACATGGTCCGGGGTCGCACGACAGCGCCGGAGGGCCTCGTGCTCGGACACGAGATCACCGGCGAGGTCGTCGAGGTGGGGCCCGACGTCGAGTTCATCAAGGTGGGCGACATCGTCTCGGTCCCCTTCAACATCGCCTGCGGCCGGTGCCGCAACTGCAAGGAGGGCAAGACCGGGATCTGCCTCAACGTCAACCCCGACCGGCCCGGCAGCGCCTACGGCTACGTCGACATGGGCGGCTGGGTGGGCGGCCAGGCGGAGTTCGTGCTGGTGCCCTACGCCGACTGGAACCTGCTGAAGTTCCCCGACCGCGATCAGGCCCTCGAGAAGATCCTCGACCTGACGATGCTGTCCGACATCTTCCCGACCGGCTTCCACGGCGCCTACACCGCCGGAGTCGGTCCGGGCTCGACGGTCTACATCGCCGGCGCGGGTCCCGTCGGGCTCGCCGCTGCCGTGGGTGCTCAGCTCCTGGGCGCGGCGGTCGTCATCGTCGGCGACCTGAACGAGGAGCGCCTCGCCCAGGCACGCTCATTCGGCGCGGAGACCGTCGACGTCTCCCAGGGCGACCCGAAGGATCAGATCGAGCAGATCCTCGGTGTGCCCGAGGTCGACTGCGCGGTCGACGCTGTCGGGTTCGAGGCCCGCGGGCACGGCTCGGACTCCGGCCGTGAGGCACCGGCGACGGTGCTGAACTCGCTGATGGACCTCACCGCCGCCGGCGGTGCCCTCGGCATCCCGGGGCTCTACGTCACCGGTGACCCGGGCGGCATCGACGAGGCTGCGAAGGTCGGCTCGCTGTCACTGCGCCTGGGTCTGGGATGGGCGAAGTCGCTGTCGTTCACGACGGGCCAGTGCCCGGTGATGAAGTACAACCGCCAGCTGATGATGGCGATCCTCCACGACAAGGTGCAGATCGCCAAGGCGGTGAACGCGACGCCGATCTCGCTCGATGACGCCCCGCGCGGCTACGAGGAGTTCGATCAGGGCGCCGCGCGCAAGTACGTCCTGAACCCGAACGGGTACATCAAGACCGCGTGACGACGCCCGTGCTCGCGGGGTGCACGTTCGCCCCGCGAGCACGACGTCGCGTGTCGTCTCAGCGGAACCGGCGCCGGTACGCCACCGCCGCACCGAGGTAGGCCGCCACGAGGATCCCGGCGCACCAGGCGAGGGCGATCCAGAGGTCGGCGCCCGGCGCCTCGCCCGCCAGCAGCGCCCGCATCGCGTTGACGATCGACGTGACCGGCTGATACTCCGCGAACCACCTCACCGGCCCGGCCATCGTCTCGGTCGGAACGAAGGCCGAGCTCAGGAACGGCAGGAAGTCAGCGGGTACGAGAACGCGCTGGCGCCGTCGACGGTCTTCGCCGTGAGCCTGGCGATGACGGCGAGCCAGGTGAGCGCGAGCGTGGACAGGAGCAGGATGCCGCCGACGGCGAGCCATGCCCCGGCGCCCGCAGGGCTCCGGAACCCGATGACGAACGCGACGGCGACGACGACGCTCAGCGAGACCGCGTTCGCCACGACGGACGTGAGGACATGCGCCCACAGCACCGACGACCGAGCGACCCGCATCGACTGGAAGCGCTCGGAGATCCCGCCCTGCAGGTCGCGGGAAGAGCCGGTACGCGGTGTACGCGACCCCCGAGGCCACCGTGATGAGCCGGATGCCGGGCAGCAGGTAGCTCACGTACGACTCCCCTCCCGTCTGGATCGCCCCGCCGAAGACGAAGACGAACAGGAGCAGGAAGCCGATCGGCATCACGGCGGTGGTGACGATGGTGTCGGGACTGCGGAGGATGTGGCGCAGCGACCGTCCGGTGAGCGGCTGCTTCTCGATGTACTCGACCCGGGCGGGCGGGAACCGTCGCTTGAGGTCGTCGAGCGTGCCCTCGGCGATGATGCGTCCCTCGTGCATGATCACGATGCGGTCCGCCAGCTGCTCGGCCTCGTCGAGGTACTGCGTGGTCAGCAGAATGGTCGTGCCCCGCGGGCGACTTCGCGCACGGCCTCCCACACCTCGATGCGCGCCTGGGGGTCCAGTTCCGCTCCAAATGTGCGCGGGAGGGCCCCGGGGCGCACCGGCATGGGCTGGGGCGCGGGCGGGGGCGTGCGGGCGGGCGGCGAAGGGAGGAGGGATGCCGCGGCGCGGCCTCAGCTCCCGTCGAGGACCGGCAGCAGGGTGTACACCGCTTCTTCGACATCGCGCCCGACGCCCGGCGCGAACGAGGTGGTGCGGGAGACCTCGGTGAAACCGCACCGGGTGAGGACGGCACGGGAGGCGGCGTTGTGGACCGCGACGCGCGCGAACAGGGGTCGCACCGGCTCGCGCGAGACCAGGAGGCGCAGCGCCTGCGTCGCCACGCCTCTCCCCCACGCGTGGCGGGCGATCCAGTAGGTCACCTCGCGGTCGCCGTCGACGGTGAACGACCCTACCGCGCCGGCGAATGCGCCGTCCTCGGTGACGATGCGATAGGTGACGTCGTCGTTCTCGCGAATGCGGGTGATCCAGCGATCGAATGCGGCGCGGTCATCCGGATCGTCGGCGGTGAAGGCGGCGAGCTCCACCGCCACGGGGTCGCGCATCATCTCGAAGACGGCGTCGAGATCGTCGTCGTCGAGGTCTCGCAGTTCGATGTGGCCCACGAGGCCAACCTAGCGAGGGTCGTCCCCGCAGGGCGAGGGAAGGTGATTGAGCTCCATGAGGATGCGCTCGGCCGCATGCCCGTCGCGCGCGACGACCGCTTCCCGCAGGCGCCGGTACCGGGTGGTCCGCAGCTCGACGTCCTCCTCGGGCTGGGTCCATCCCTGCAGGTTCCGCTGCAGGGCGAGGCCCGCCTCGCGCATGATGGTGATGAACACGCGGTTGGCCGTCGCGCGGATGAGCAGCTGGTAGAACGCGGTCGTGCCGCCGAGGATCCCCAGGCCGTCGTCGCGCTCGGAGCAGTCGATCAGGGCGTCGACGGCGTCGACGAGGTCGGCGTGCTCCTCCTCGGTCGCCCGTGACAGCCCGAGGATCGCGGCGTCACCGGCGACGTAGGTCATGAACTCCGTCGTGTGCGCGTAGGCGTCGGGATGGGGTTCGCTCACCCGGGTGTACTTGTTCGCAGCGACCTCGATGAGGCCGAGGCGCTCCAGGCGCTGCAGGGCCTCGCGCACGGGGGTGCGGGAGACGCCGAGGCGGCTTGCCAGTTCGACGTCGCGAAGCCGGTCGCCCGGTCGCAGGGTGCCGCGCAGGATCGCCTCTCCCAGCACCGCGTAGACGTCGTCGCCGAGCGCCGCTCCCTCGCGGGGCGTCAGTGGAACGAAGTCGGTGTCGGCCATGGCGCCACAAGTGTATTCAACTGACACATGACTCGCACCAACACTGATATATCAGTACAGTGTGAGTTGTCGCGACCACGCGCCGTCCCTGTGACGGCGCCCGCGACACATCCGGGGGGATCCGTCGACGCCCGGGCCTCGAGCTCTCTGCTCGGCCCGGGCGGACGATGGACCGGCGTGTGCGGTGGGCCCGCGGCATCCCTGGCCGTCTTCTTTCGCAACGTTTGGGTCACCATCTCCCGGCGATGCGGCGCCCTTCGTTAGCGTGGATCACGCCGCGTGGGCGCTGGGCTCGCGGGCGGAGCGAAGGCAGTAGATGAGCACCCAGGGCACGGTCAAGTGGTTCAACTCCGAAAAGGGCTTCGGATTCATCGCACCGGATGACGGGAGCGCCGACGTGTTCGCGCACTACTCGGCGATCCAGGCGAGCGGCTACCGCTCCCTCGAGGAGAACCAGCGCGTCGAGTTCGACGTGGCCCAGGGCCCGAAGGGGCTCCAGGCCGAGAACATCCGTCCCGTCTGACGCTCCGCGCTGACCCGCGCCCTCTCCCGCGCCGCGTTTCCCGCGAGAGTGCATCGGGGCGCCGAGGATGCGGGGTATCCCCGAATTCTCGGCGCGCAGATGCACTCTCGCCGGCTGACGTGGACGGACGCGCGGCGGGGCGCCGGCAGGGCGGCGCGACGCGGACGCGCGGGGTCAGTCCTTTCCGCGCACCAGCTCCAGTCCGGCGCCGGCGAACTGCCGGAACGTCGCGTCGGGGAGGAAGGCGCGGGTGAGCCCGGCGGCGATCCGCGACAGGTCGCCCTCGTCGCGGTACAGCAGGTACATCGTCTCGTAGCGCGGGTTGAACTTCTGCTTGAAGCGGTGCAGGGAGCGGAAGCCGTAGACGGGCTCGAGCATCTGGGCGAGGCGGTCGGTGAGGTCGGCGATGACACCGGCATCGGCCGGATTCTCGTGGGCCAGCGGCGCACCCGACAGCGACAGCACGGCCGCGCCCTCATCGGCGAAGTGGCGCGCGGATGATCCGATGAGGAACTCCATCACCGGACCGAAGCCGCCTTCCCGACGCCGCATGAGGTCGAGGGTCCACCCCCGCACCTTCCCACCCGCACCATAGACGGGCAGCCAGGAGAGGAAGCCGTCCACGTCGCCCGCGGGCGAGAGGGCCAGCGCGAGGCGCACCTCGGGGTCTGCGGCCTCGATGAGCGTCCCGAGGGTGAAGCGCATCTCGGGAAGACCCTTGTCGCCGACCCACATCTCCGAGATCGCGCGCAGCTGCGCCTGCACACCCCAGGGTTCGTCGCCGAGCCGTGTCATGCGGAAGGTCATGCCCTCACGCTCGGCGCGGTTCAGCGACGAGCGCACGGCGCCCCAGGCCTTGCCGGTGAACTGCAGGCCGGGGAGGTCGACGATCGTGTCGTCGGCGACGACGAGGCTCCGCCATCCCTCGGGAACCGCCGCGCGGGTCGCCTCCCCGGCGCTGAAGAAGCACGGGATGAGGCCCGCGCGCTCGGCCGCATCGGCGAACTCACGCACCGAGGTCGCGCGCTTCTCCTCCGGCCCGAGCGGGTCTCCGAGCGCGATCGCCGTGCCGAGGTGCCGCTGATACGGCACGACGCCCGCGGTGGTGCGCGCGTAGGCCATGCCCTCCCACGTCGCCATCCACGACAGCGTGCCGCCGCCGTCGGCGCGGATGATGTCCTTCACCTCGGCGACGGTCGGTGCGGGCGTGGCGCCGAGACCCCGTCGCGGCTTCGCGCGGAAGGCCGCGCGCACCCAGACCAGGTAGATCAGGAGCATCAGCCACAGCGCCGCCGACACCAGACCGATCTCGGTCTCGCCGTCGATCACGACCTCGACCTGCGCTTCGCTGCTGAGGACGATCGCGACGACGATCAGCACGCCCACGAGCACGTTCAGCGCGCCGAGGATCAGGCCGAGCACCCACGCCCACCGCCGACCGAGCCGCAGCCCGTTGGCGATCACGGCGATGACGATCGTGTCGAGCGCGACGTCGAAGAACCCGCCCGAGACCGGCTCGGTGGGCCCGAACGGCCCGTTGGTCGGGACGATGATGAGGGCGATCTGGATGACGCCGAGCACGACGATCGACACGAAGGCGAGAAGTCGCTGCTCGCGGACCGTGATGCGCTGCACCCGCAGCGATCGGTCGACGAAGAGGATGAGCACGACCGCCACGGCATGCTCGAGGTCGGGGAGGGCTCCCCAGAACAGCAGCGCGACGAAGACGAAGCCGAGCAGCACGAGCCACCCGCGCACCCGCCAGGGCGGGGGGAACAGACCCACCGCGGCCGCGATGCACGCCATGGTGCCGCCCGAGGCGCCCACATCGAGCGCGGCCGCCTCGGTCTGCGCCCATTCCCAGGGCAGCAGCGCCGCGAACCACAGCAGCAGCGCCGTCGCGCACACGGCGAAGAGCTGCCCGATCCAGAAGTACGCGAAGGCGACACGCGTGCCGCGGTGATATTCCAGGTACGCCATGCCCCAGAATCCGGCGATCGTGAAGAGGTAGACCCACGGCTGGTTGACGAAGAAGGTGCCGGTGACCGGTGTCCACCATCGGCCCTCGAGCAGGGCGGGGAGACCGTACGCGACCGTGTCGTAGAGGTCGGCGTCTTCGAACGGTCGCCACAGCCCCTGCCAGATCACCCCCGCCGCGAGGATGAGGGCGACGAAGCTCAGGGTGGCGGGAATGCGCCCGATGACCCGGAAGACCGGATGCGACGCGCGCGGCGCCGCGCCCGCGGCATCCTCCGTCGTGGTGCCGCCTGCCCCGTCGCCCGCCCCCGCCATGGCACTCACCCTAGCGAGGGGGCGCGACCTCACTCGGGATCGCCGGCCGCACCCGTGTTCGCGGCGTACTGCGCGAGCGCCTGCGCGTCTTCGGCATGCCGGAGCGCGCGCCGGGCGGCGTCGAGTGCCTCGACGGGATCCTGCGCCTGACGCGCCGCCGCGAGGTCGCGCTGCGCCGAGATGAGACGTGCGCGGGCATCGGCGCCGGCGCGCACTCCCGTCATCGCCGCCTCGGCCAGGGCGACGCCGTTGCGCGCCGCCGCGAGGGTGCCGGGGAGCGCCGTGCGCGCACCCCTCAGGCGCTGCTGCGCGGTGCGCGCGTCGCCGAGCGCCGCGTCGAGCCGGTCGCGCAGCCGCGCGATCTCGCCGATCGTGTGGGTCGGGCGCCGGGCGGCGCCGGCTTCGAGGGCGTCGAGGGATGCCGCGACGGCGCGGATCTCGCCCCCGAGACGCTCGGCGTCGGCGGGCTCGAGCTTCGCCCGGATCGCCGTCGCCGCACGCAGCGCCCCGCGCGCCGACGCGAACTCGTCGGGCAGGGCCTGCGACGCCTGGGTGATGAGGCGATAGGTCTCCTCGAGCGTCCGGGCGTCGGCCTCGGCGCGGCGGAGGGCCCGTTCACCCGCGGCGAGGTCGGCCAGGGCGTTTCGGCTCGGGTCGGCCGCCGACCGCGACGCCTCGGCGAGGCGCTCCTCGGCCTCGTCGGCCTCGGTGACGGCGGCGCGGGCCGCGGTCGCGGCATCCTGGAATTCGCGCTCATCGAAGCGGGCGAGCTGCGAGATGAGCGCCTCGGGATCGCCCATCGCGGCGCGCACCTCGGCCAGTCGTGCCTGCGCCGAGCGGACCTGATCGCCCGCCGAGACATGCGAGGTGACCCACGCGGCATGGGCGGCGCGGGCGTCCGCGACGGTGCGCAGGGCCGTCTCGACGCGGCGCGTGATCGTCTCGGCCGTGCGGCGCACCCGCGCCGCCTCCTCGCCGGCCTCGAGTCGCTCGGCGAGGCGTCGGTACTGCTCGAATCCGTCGTCGCGCACGTGCTGCGCGGTCATCCGGGCGCGGCGGAGGGTCATCGGAGCGTCGCCGCCGTACAGCGCCCCCGAAAGGCTCACCTCGACGTCGAGATCGTCGACGGCGTCGTCCAGGCGCACGAGGGCCCGACCGGCCTCGTTCCGCGCCGCCTCGGCGGCCGCACGCGCCTTGGGCGATCGGCGCGAGCGCCGGAGCGCGATGAGGCCCGCGACGACGACGAGCGCGGTGACGCCGAACACGACGGCGGCAGGGATCACCCAGCGGAGGAGGTCGTCTGCCTGCTCGGTCATGGCGCTCTCGCTCAGCCGTCGCTGCCGGCGGGGTCGTTCGCGGCGGAGTCGCTTGCGGCCGCGTCGTCGTCGGAGACGAGGAGGAGCCGGCGCAGCTGCGCCGCATCCGAGACGACAGCCTGGGCACCCTCGGCCTCGTGGGGCCAGCTGAAGCCCCAGGTCACGAAGATGACGGGCACCTCGTGCTCGGCTCCGCCCTCGATGTCGTGGTGGCGATCGCCCACGAGCACGGGCCGGTCGGTGTCGACCCCGGCAGCCTCCAGGCGGCGGAGCGCCTCGGCGACGATGTCGGACTTGGCGCTGAGCGTCTTCTCGTCGGGGGTCGCCCCGGCGATGGCGGTGAAGAGCGGTGAGAGGTCGAAGTGGTCCATGAGGGCGACGACCTGCACCTCGGGTTTGGAGCTGGCGGTCGCCTGCGGGATGCCCGCGGCGTGGACGTCGTGGATGATCTCGGCGATGCCGGGGAAGAGCCGCGCGTCGGTGGTGTAGCCGTCCTGCTTCCCGAGCGTGCGGTAGAAGGCCACGGCCTCGGTGGCCTCGGCCGGCGTCATCCCCACGTTCACCTGGAACGACTCGTACATCGGCGGGCCGATCCAGTGGGCGAGTTCCTCGCGCGTGGGTGCGGGCTTGCCGAAGTGCTCGAGGGTGATGGTGAGGCGGCGGAGGATGCCGACCGACGCGTCGATGATGGTGCCGTCGACATCCCACAGGATGCAGGTCCAGGGTGAGCGCGTCGACATGACCTCCACGCTACAAGTCCGCGGGGCGCGCGAAGACCGCCGGTCAGAAGAGGCGCAGGTGACCCGAGTCGACGCCCTTCATCTCCTCGTAGTCGAGGGTGAGGCAGCGGATGCCGCGGTCGGCGGCGAGCACGCGCGCCTGCGGCTTGATCTCCTGGGCGGCGAAGACGCCCGTCACCGGTGCGAGGTGCGGATCGCGGTTGAGCAGCTCGAGGTAGCGGGTGAGCTGCTCGACGCCGTCGATGTCGCCGCGGCGCTTGACCTCGATCGCGATGGTGCCGCCCTCCGGGTCGCGCAGCAGCAGGTCGACCGGTCCGATCGCGGTCGGGAACTCCCGACGTACGAGCGAGACCCCCTCCCCCACGAGCGCGACCTGCTCGGCGAGGAGGCGCTGCAGGTCGGCCTCGACGCCGTCCTTCTGCAGGCCGGGATCGATCCCGAGGTCGTGCGACGAGTCGTGCAGCACCTCGTACAGGTGCACGAGCAGCGCGTCGCCGGTCTTGGCGTGCGTCACGCGCCACTGCTCGATGACGCCCGCCGCCGCGGCATCCTCATCCGGTGCCTGCACCGTCAGGGTGCACGGCGGACTCATCCAGTTCAGCGGCTTGTACGAGCCGCCGTCGGAGTGCACGAGGAGACTCCCGTCGCCCTTGTGGACGAGCAGGCGCGTCGCGAGGGGCAGGTGAGCGGTGAGGCGGCCCGTGTAGTCGACGGAGCAGCGAGCGATGACCAGGCGCACCCGTCGAGCGTAGTCGCCGCGGGCCGGTGGCGCGGGCGGGTCAGTGGTGCGGGCGGGTCAGTGGTGCGGGTGCCCGGCGCCGACGGTCGAGCCGGCGATGGGCCGGGCGGCGGGTGAGGCGATTCCGGATGCCACGATGAGGGCGACCAGGATGAACAGCGTGTTCAAGAGCCCGATCTGCTCGCTGATGAATCCGAGGATCGGCGGCCCGCAGAGGAACGCCACGTAGCCGATGGTCGCCGCGGCGCTCACCCGGGCGGCCGCGCGGGCGGGATCGTCGGCCGCGGCCGACATGCCGAGCGGGAAGCCGAGCGAGGCGCCCGCGCCCCAGAGTGCCGCGCCGACGAAGACGAGGGGCAGGTTCGGCGCGAGGATGAACAGCAGCAGGCCCACCGCGGCGGTGACCGCGAGGATGCGCAGCGTGTTGACGCGACCGAACCGGTCGACGAGCGGTCCGCCGAGCACGCGCACGACGGTCATGCTGACCGAGAAGACGGTGAGCCCCGCCGCCCCGACGGCTTCGGTCGCGCCGTGGCCCTCCACGACGCCGAGCGCCAGCCAGTCGTTGGCGCCGCCCTCGGCGAAGGCCATGCCGAGCATGATCACGCCGAGCGCGTAGGTGCGCGGCTCGCGCCACGCCGACAGGTTCGTGTGGAGGTGCTCGCGCCAGCCGGCCTTCTCCCCCGGCCCGGTGTCTTCGGCGATGTCACGCGCCGGCACGGCCGGGTAGGTCGCCAGGGCGATCGCGAGCACCACGACGGCCATCGTCACGGTATGGGCGAGCACGTTGATGCCCGCCGCGGCGGCGAGGGCGCCGACACCCGCGCCGATGACGGTGCCGAAGCTGAAGAAGGCGTGGAAGAGGGGGAGGATCGTCTTGTTCGATTCCTTCTCGATGGCTGCGCCGTCGACGTTCATCATCACGTCGACCGCGCCGTTGCCGAAGCCGAAGAGGCAGAGGCCGAGCAGCACGATCGCGTACGAGGGCACGGCGTCGGTGCCGACGCCGACGATCGCGACTCCGACGGCGAAGGTGATCATCGCGCCGAGCATGCCGCGCTTGGCGCCGAACCGTGCGAGCACGGCCGAGGCGAGGGAGAGCCCGAGGATCGAGGCCACGCCCGCGCCGAGCAGGAGGAAGCCGATCTCGACGTTGTCCACGCCCAGCGCGCTCTTGATCGCCGGCACCCGCGAGGCCCACGTGGCGATGCTCAGGCCGCTCGCCAGGAAGATCGCGAAGACGGCGGTGCGCCAGCGCACCAGCTGAGGACGGGTCAGGACGAGTTCCACCCGAGAAGACTACCGAATCGTTTCGATCCGCAAAACGACGCGGTTAGGGTGGGGGGATGAGACGCACCGACGAACGGCGACGCGCCACCATCGCCGACGTCGCCCGAGAGGCGGGGGTGTCGGCGTCGACGGCGTCGGTCGTCTTCAGCGGCAAGACGCCGGTGTCGGATGCCACGCGGGCGCGGGTGCTCGAGGCGGCGGCCGCTCTCGGCTACACCGGACCCGATCCGCGGGCGGCGTCGCTGCGGCGCGGTCGCTCGGGCATCGTCGGCGTCGTCTTCGAGGAGCACCTCGGCACCGCCTTCCTCGACCCGGTGAAGACGCTCATGATGGACGGCCTCACCGAGGGCGTCGCGGGCCTCGGGGCGGGGCTGCTGCTCCTCCGCGACGACGAGACGGCCGAGACCGGGCCGGCGCTCACCACCGCGCCCATCGATGCCGCTGTCCTCATCGGGTGCAGCCCGCTGATGCGGCGATCCCTCGATACCGTGCGCGCCCGCGGCATCCCGGTGGTGGTCATCGAAGGGGATGCCGGAGGCGACATCCCCCGCATCGGACTCGACAACCGCGAGGCTCAGCGCCATGCGGCGCGGCACCTGCGCTCTCTCGGCCACGAGAACGTGGTGATCCTCACCCTCCCCGTGAACGCCGACCGCCCGCGGGGGTTCTTCGGCCCCGACGCCGAGGTGACCGTCGACGTGACCCGCGACCGGCTCGCCGGCGCCCGCGATGTCTACCCGCACGCCCCCGCCTACGCCGCCGCAGGGAGCTTCATCGACGAGGGGCTCGCGGCCGGACGCGTCCTGCTGGCGGGCCCGGACCGGCCGACGGCGGTGATCGCGCAGAGCGATCTGCTCGCGGTCGGGGTCATCCGCGCGGCCGAGGAGGCGGGTCTGCGGGTGCCCGACGACCTCAGCGTGACCGGATTCGACGGCATCGTCGTCGACGGCCTGGCGCCCTACTCGCTGACCACGCTCGTCCAGCCGGCTGCCGACAAGGGGCGCGCCGCCGGTCTCGCCGTGGCAAGCATGCTGGAGGGCGCGAGCCCGGTCTCGATGCACTTCACCTGCGCCTTCCGAGAGGGGAACACGTCCGGCCCGCCGCCGGCCGCCCGATAGAATGGACCCGACCCCGATCGCCTGAGTCGTGCTGCCCGGCCGACCGACGACCCTGAGGAGGCCGCATGTTGGTCTTCCTCGGAGTGTTCGCGGCGGCGTCCCTGGTGCTTCCCTGGCTCATCCATCGCCTCGGCGCGCGCGCGTTCTTCTTCGCCGCCGCGGTGTCGGCGGCCGCCTTCGCCTACACGGTCGTCCTCGGCCCCGGGGTGCTCGCCGGAGACATTCCGTTCGAGTCATACGACTGGATCCCGCCCCTCGGCATCGAGTTGTCGATGCGGATGACCACGCTGTCGTGGATCCTCGCGCTCGTCGTGACGGGGGTCGGCGCCCTCGTCCTGCTCTACTGCCGCTGGTACTTCCGTGACAACGCAGAGGGTCTCGGGCAGTTCGCCGCCGTGCTGCTGGCCTTCGCCGGGGCGATGTACGGTCTCGTCCTCACCGACGACCTCGTCGTGCTGGTCATGTTCTGGGAGGTCACCAGCGTCCTGTCGTACCTGCTCATCGGGTACTACCACCGCCGCGGCGCGAGCCGCCGCTCGGCCCTCCAGGCCCTGCTGGTGACGACCCTGGGCGGCCTGGTGATGCTGATCGGCGTCGTGCTGCTCGTCGTCGACACCGGCACCTCGAGCATCTCGGAGATCCTCGCCGCCCGCCCCGAGGGACCGGTCGTGGTCGCCGCCCTCGTGCTGCTGCTCGCCGGTGCGCTGAGCAAGTCGGCCGTCTTCCCGTTCCACTTCTGGCTCCCCGGCGCCATGACCGCGCCGACGCCGGTGAGCGCGTATCTGCACGCCGCGGCGATGGTCAAGGCCGGCATCTACCTCATCGCGCTCTTCGCTCCGTTCGAGGCGAACGAGCCCGGTTGGCGTCCCATCGTCGTCTCGCTCGGCGTCTTCACGATGCTGCTCGGCGGATTCCAGGCCCTCCGCGAGACCGACCTCAAGCGCCTCCTCGCCTTCGGTACGGTGAGCCAGCTCGGCTTCCTCACCGTCGTGCTCGGCTACGGGGTCCGCGACACCGCGCTCGCCGGCCTCGCCCTCCTGCTCAGCCACGCGCTGTTCAAGTCGGCCCTCTTCCTCGTCGTCGGCATCATCGACCGCCAGCTCGCCACCCGCAACATCGACGAACTGTCGGGCCTCGGTCGCCAGGCGCCGGTGCTCGCGACGCTGTCGATCGTCGCCGTCGCGTCGATGGCGGGTCTGCCGCCCACCATCGGGTTCGTCGCCAAGGAGACCGCCCTCACCGCCCTCCTCCACGAGGCCGAGGGCGGCGCGGTGTGGGGGATCGTCGGCATCCTCGGGGTCGCGGCGGGCTCGGCGCTCACGATGGCCTACGGCATCCGGTTCATCTGGGGCGCGTTCTGGACCAAGCGCACCGGTCCCGACGGCACCCCGCCCGCGCGCACCGAGTGGCCCGGCGCCCCGGCGGGATTCCTCGCCGCCCCGGTCATCCTCTCCGCGCTCACCCTCGTCGCGGGGCTCGCCGCACCGATCGTCGACCCCGCACTCGCCACGTATGCCGACGAAGCCCCGCTCGCAACCCCCGGCGTCGCCGAGCCCGAGCCGTACTACCTCGCGCTGTGGCATGGGCTGGAGCCGGCGCTGTTCATCTCGCTCGGCACGATCGCGCTCGGCGCGGCGATCTTCTGGGCGACGGCCACGCGGGATGTCTCGAGGCGCGTCCTGCCGTTCGAGGCGTTCGACGTCTACAACTCCGTGCTCCGCGGCATCGCCCGGCTGTCGGTGGCGACCACCACCTTCACCCAGCGCGGCTCGCTCCCGGTCTACATCGGCACGATCTTCATCGTCTTCGTGGTGGCCGAGGCGACCGCGCTCATCGTGGGCGGCCCCGATTGGCGCTCGGATGTGGACCTCTTCCAGAACCCGGCGCAGCTCGCGATCGCGCCGGTGATGATCGTCGCCGGCCTCATCGCCGTCCGCGCCAGGAAGCGGTACACGGGCGTCGTGCTGGTCTCGGTCACCGGCCTCGGGATGGCCGCGCTCTTCGCCATCAGCGGCGCGCCCGACCTGGCCCTCACCCAGATCCTCATCGAGACGGTCACCCTCATCGCCTTCGCCCTCGTGCTCCGGCGCATCCCGTCGCGCATGGGCGAGCACAACGCCTCGGTCGCGGCGATCCCGCGGGCGCTCGTGGCCGCGGCGGTCGGCGTGACGATGATGGCGGTCGCCGTCATCGCGACCGGCGCGCGGCTGCAGGACCCCGTGTCGGTCGCGTGGCCCGACCTGGCCTACGAGCTCGGGCAGGGACGCAACGTCGTCAACGTCGCCCTTGTCGACATCCGCGGGTGGGACACCATGGGGGAGCTCGCCGTCCTCATCCTCGCGGCCACGGGCGTGGCATCCCTCGTCTTCGTCACCGACCGCAAAGACAACCTCACCGCCACCAACGCCCTGCCCCGCGTGGGCGGGCGCGATCGCCGTCTGCTCGTCGAGACGCCCTCAGGCGTGAAGCCGCGGAACGCGGAGAGCGGACGCCAGCGGATGGCGTGGCTCGTGGGCGGGCAGCAGGTCCGGCCCGAGAACCGCTCCATCCTCCTCGAGGTGATCGTCCGGATCCTCTTCCACTCGATCATCATCGTCTCGCTCTACCTGCTCTTCGCCGGCCACAACCTTCCCGGCGGCGGCTTCGCCGGCGGCCTCGTCGCCGGTATGGCCCTGGTGATGCGCTACGTCGCGGGCGGGCGGTACGAGCTGGGCGTCGCCGCGCCGACCGACGCCGGGCGACTCCTCGGGGTCGGCATGTCGATCGCGGTCGGGTGCGCGATCGTGCCGCTCCTCTTCGGGGCGCCGCCGCTGACCAGCACCTGGTTCGAGGCGGAGCTGCCGGTGCTCGGTCACGTCGAGTTCGTCACCTCCACGCTGTTCGACGTCGGCGTCTACCTGGTCGTCGTCGGTCTCGTGCTCGACGTGCTCCGCTCGCTGGGAGCCGAGGTCGACCGGCAGATGCAGCGCAGCAAGGCCAGTGGGGTGAGCGTGTCATGAGCGTCTCCCTCACCCTCATCCTCATCATGGGCGTCCTGTTCGCCTGCGGCGTCTACGCGATGCTCGAGCGCAGCCTCACCCGGGTGCTCATCGGGTTCCTCCTCCTCGGCAACGCCGCGAACCTGTTTCTGCTGGTCGTCGTCGGTCGGCCCGGCATCGCCCCGTTCTACGGATCCGGCGACCCCGAGGACATGTCCGATCCGCTCCCCATGGCGCTGACCCTCACGGCGATCGTGATCACCTTCGCGGTGTCGGCGTTCCTGCTGGCCCTCATCTACCGGTCGTGGCAGCTCGGCCAGGCCGACACCGTCGCCGACGACGAGGCCGACCTGGCGGTGCGCGACCGCGGCGCCGCCGACGAGGACATGATCGACGACGAGACCGAGATCGAAGACACCGATGACGACGCCACCACCGACTTCGTCGGCCTCGACACCGCGCCGATCACGGTGCTCGGCAGCCGCGACATCTCGGGTGTGCAGGATGACGCCCCGGTGAACCTTCCCGAGCCGTCGTCGCGCCGCTCGCGACGAGCGGACACCACCGAGCGGGGGGATGACGGATGATCGCCCTCGTCCCGCTTCTGGCGACCCTGCCGCTCCTGGGCGCCGCGCTGGCGCTCGTCGCCGGCCGGCACCGGCGCACCCAGGTCGCGATCTCGATCGTCACGCTCACCACCGTCACCGTCATCGCCGCGATCCTCCTGGTCGTCGTCGACCAGGGCGGCGACGCCCTCGCCGTCTCCGTCGGCGACTGGCCGATCCCCTTCGGCATCGTGCTCTACGTCGACCGGCTCTCGGCGCTCCTCATCGTCGTCTCGAGCATCGTGCTGCTGGCCGTTCTGCTCTTCTCGGTGGGCCAGGGCGCGGCCGACAACGACGATGAGACGCCGGTGTCGATCTTCCACCCGTCGTACCTGCTGCTGGCGGCGGGGATCTTCACCGCGTTCATCGCCGGCGACCTGTTCAACCTCTACGTCGGCTTCGAGATCCTGCTCGTCGCCTCCTACGTGCTGATCACCCTGGGCAGCACCGAGAACCGCATCCGCACCGGCGTCGTCTACATCGTCGTCTCCCTGGTGTCGTCGATCCTGTTCCTGGCGGCGATCGCGGCGATCTACGGTGCACTCGGCACCGTCAACATGGCGCAGATCTCCGAGCGGATGATGGAGCTGCCGCAGGACACCCAGACGGTGCTCCACCTGCTGCTCCTGGTCGCCTTCAGCATCAAGGCCGCCGTCTTCCCGCTGTCGTTCTGGCTCCCCGACTCGTACCCGACCGCGCCCGCACCGGTCACGGCGGTGTTCGCGGGCCTGCTGACGAAGGTCGGCGTCTACGCTCTCATCCGCACCGAGACCCAGCTGTTCAACGACAACGACCTGAACTTCCTGCTGATGTGCGTCGCGCTCGCGACGATGATCGTCGGCGTGCTCGGCGCGATCGCGCAGGCGGAGCTCAAGCGCATCCTCTCGTTCACCCTCGTCAGCCACATCGGCTACATGATTTTCGGGCTCGCGATCGCGACGCCGGCGGCGATCGGCGCGACGATCTACTACACCGTCCACCACATCGTCGTGCAGACGACCCTGTTCCTCGCGGTGGGGCTCATCGAACGCCGCGCCGGCAGCACCTCGATCCTGCGCGTGAAGGGGCTGATGCGGGCGGCGCCTGTCATCGCGGTGCTCTACTTCATCCCGGCCGTGAACCTCGGAGGGCTCCCGCCGTTCTCGGGCTTCATCGGCAAGTTCGCCCTCTTCGACGCCGCTGCCGAGGTGGGCACGCCGATCATGCTGGTGCTGATCGTCGGCGGAATCGTGACGAGCCTCCTCACCCTCTATGCGCTGATGCGCGCATGGAACCTCTCGTTCTGGCGCGAGGATGAGGACTCCACTGAGACCGAAGCCCGCATCTCGTACCTCGGGCAGGCGCCGGCCGCGGGCATCCAGACCGAGCGGCGCGCGATCCCCCGCATCATGACCGCGGCGACGACGGGGATGGTGGCGATCACCGTCGCCCTGACCGTCTTCGCCGGACCGCTCTACGAGGTGTGCGAACGCATCGGCGCGGCCCTTCTCGAGCCGATCCAGCTCGTGCAGCTCGAGGAGGAGGCGGACTCATGAGCGGCGATCGCGCGCCTGCGCCTGCGCCCGTGACCCGGGGCGTGCTGGGTGTGACCTGGCGTCAGCTGCCGTTCTTCCTGTGGCTGATCGCGCTGTGGATGCTGCTGTGGGGCCAGTTCACGGTGCTGGCGTTCCTGACCGGTCTCGTCGCCGCGGTCGTCGTGACGCGCGTGTTCCGGCTGCCGCCCGTCGCCCTGTCGGGCCGCCTCAACCTCTGGTACGGCCTTGTTTTCGTCGTGACCTTCCTCGTGGCGCTCGTGCGCGGTTCGCTCCTGGTCGCGTGGCAGACCGTCCGCCCGGGAAAGCCCCCCGGGACGGCCATCATCGCCGTGCATCTGCGCACCGACGACGACCTGATCATGACCCACACCGCGGTGACCTCGTCGCTCATTCCCGGGTCGCTCGTGGTCGAGGCCGATCGGGATCGCCGGGTGCTCTACCTCCACGTGATCGGCGTCGACGACGACGATGACATCGACCTGCAGCGCAACACCGTGCTCGGCTGGGAGGCGCGGATCGTGCGCGCCGTCGGATCACGAGCTCAGCTCGATGTCATCCGCGAGGCGACGATCGACACCCCCCGGCAGGGAGGAACACCGACATGAGTACCGCGCTCCTCATCACCATCTTCGTGGTCTTCGTCATCGCGGCACTGCTGACGCTCTGGCGCATCGTGGTGGGTCCTTCGATCCTCGACCGCGCCGTGGCATCCGATGTCCTCCTCACCGAGGTGCTGTGCGTGCTGGGCGCGGAGATGGCCATCAACCAGCACACGCGCACCCTTCCCGTTCTCCTCGTGATTGCGGCGGTCGGGGTGTTCGGGTCGATCTCGATCGCCCGGTTCGTCGCACGGAAGGACACCGCGGAGCGATGACCGATGCTCTCGACCTCGTCGCCCTCGTGCTGATCCTCGCGGGGAGTCTGCTCTGCCTCACCGCCGCCATCGGCCTGGTGCGGTTCAACGATGTCGCCTCGCGCCTGCACGCGGCGACGAAGCCGCAGATCCTGGGCCTTCTCCTCATCTGCATCGCCATCGCCCTGGCGTTGGAGTCGTGGCCGGTCGTGGCCTTCCTTGTGCCGGTGATGCTGCTGCAGATGGCGACCGCCCCGCTCTCGGCCCATATGATCGCCCGTCAGGCGCACCGCAACGGCACGATCGACGACCGCGATCTGCTCGTCGACGAACTCGCCGAGCAGAAGCAGACGCCGCCCGCCGCAGGCGGCTGACCCGTCGGCCTCCGGGCTTCTCAGTCGGAGGGAACGAGCCGCAGCGTGTGGGTCGTCGTCTCCGCGACCGCCTCGGGCGTGAAGGCCCAGGGGAGGAGCTCCGCACGCTGCCAGGCGGGAGTCTGGTCGACGTAGTTCGGGTGGAAGGCGTGGCCGCTCGCGCCGGTGAGATGGTGCCAGCCCGACCGGTCGAGATCGCCGAGGTCGACCACCATGCGCATCGAGGGGACGGTCACGGTCTCGAAGCCCTGCCCGAGCACCCACCCGGTCGCGTTCGCCACCGACGACCCGCCGCCGACGGGGTAGGGGCCGCGGTTGAACAGCATCTCGATCGGTGCGATGCCCGAGGTTCCGAAGGTGTCGTTCTTCAGGTCGAGGGCGTGGAGGTCGCCCCAGTCCCACATCGCCGGGTTGTCGCCCTGGAGGGCCACGAGCCTTTCGTAGGCGTCCGTCGCGGTGCGCTCGAGCATCTCGGACTGCGACGAGACGTCGAGCCCCGCGTTCTGCCACCAGGGCGACGACGGGTCGGCGAGGAGCGTGTCGACGACGAGGAACATGCGCGCCTGATTGCCCGTCGGGGCGGGGGTCTCACGCTCGCGCACGAAGATGTTCTGCACGAGTTCGTCCCACAGCACGTTGGCGTAGGCGGCCGCGGCCGACCCGGCGTGGTTCTGGGCGTCCCAGCCGCCGAGGAGGTCGAGGGCGGCGTCGGTCTCCTCGTCGCCGGTGCGGACGCCCGCGTACGCGGCGATCAGGCGCGGTCCGATCCACAGGGTGTTGTCGGCCTGGATGTCGCGCATGTCGGTCGCGGTCAGGGGTCCTGCCGCGATCCGCCGCTCGAGCATCTCCACGATCCGCGCTGCGCGCCACCCGTAGTCCCAGTCGCGGGTGAGCTGGTACGGGTACTCCTCGCCCACGATGGCGTTGTTGGCGGTGACGATGTAGCCCGACGACGGGTTCAGCGAGACCGGCAGCTCCTCGAAGGGGATGTAGCCCTGCCAGGCGTAGGCGGAGTCCCACCCCGGCTGCGGCAGCGACCCGTCGCCGGCACCGCGGATCGGCAGCTTGCCCGGCGTCTGGTACCCGATGTTGCCCGCCGTGTCGGCGTAGACGAGGTTCTGCGCGGGCACGTCGAAGAGTGACGCGGCGGTGCGGAACGAGTCGAAATCGGTCGCCTGGTTGAGGGCGAAGATGGCGGTCGCCGTCGTGCCGGGCTCGAGGGCCGTCCACCGGAGGCTGACGGCGTACTCCCCGTCGGGGGCGTCGCTCGGCGCGACGGGTGTGCTCTCGGTCCCGACGAACGGTTCGTCGGCGATTCCGGCGTACTCCCCGCTCGCCTCGCTGATGAGGGGGCCGTTCTCGGTCGCGCGCACGATGATCTCGACGTCGTCGCCCCCGGCGACCTCGATGGTCTCCTGCCGTGTGGTGAGGGGCAGCAGCTGCCCGTCACGCCAGTACGCGTCATCCTGCACCCTCTCCAGATACAGGTCGGTGACGTCGGTGGTGAGGTTCGTGAAGCCCCAGGCGATGTCGGCGTTGTGACCGATGATGACACCCGGCATGCCGGAGAACCCGAACCCGGCCACGTCGAAGGGGCAGTCCTGCTGGATCCGCGCGCACTTCAGCTGCACCTGGTGCCACACGCTCGGCAGCGACGCGCCGAGGTGGGGGTCGTTGGCGAGGAGCGGCATCCCGGTGTCGGTGAGCGATCCCGACACCACCCAGGAGTTCGAGCCGATACCCTCGCCGATCGGACCGACGAGGGCGCTGACCGCCTCGACGACGTCGCCGACCTCGGCCCAGTCCACGGCGGCCTCGGCACCGGGGGCGTCTCGGCTGGTGCCGGGAGCGCTCGCCGGCAGCGGGGTGCCGGCCTCCTCGAGCACCGGGACGATCACGGGGTTCCGGTCGAAGGGGTAGGTCGGGTAGAGGTCGGCGAGCTGCTCGGGCGTGAAGGATGCCGCGGCGACGGCGCGATCGGTCTCATCGCCAATGTTGGAGCGGAGGTCCCAGGCCATCGCCTTCAGCCAGGCGACGGAGTCTTCCGGCGTCCACGGCTCGATCTCGTAGTCGGCGTTCTGCAGGCCGAGCACGGCGTACTCGAACGAGGCATCCGGTCCCTGGTGATCGGCGAGGTAGGCGTTCACCCCGTCGGCGTAGGCCTCGTAGTACGCGCGGACGGTCGGGTCGAGCGAGGCGACCTCCTCGGCGGCGACCTCGCGCCATCCGAGCGTCCGGAGGAAGATGTCGGTCTGCAGCTGGGATTCGCCGAACAGCTCCGACAGCCGGCCGCTCGTGACGTGACGGCGGAAGTCCATCTCCCAGAACCGGTCCTGGGCGTGGACGTATCCCTGCGCGTAGAAGAGGTCGCGAGAGGTCTCGGCGGTGATGGTCGGAACCCCGAGGGCATCGCGCTGCACGCTCACCTCGGCGGTGAGGCCGGTGAGGGTCTTCTCACCGTCGAGCTGGGGGAAGGACCGCTGGATCGAGTAGACGACGACGCCGGCCGCGATGAGCGCGAGCACGACGAGGCCGACGAAGACGGCGTAGGCGATGATCGCGATGCGCCGGCCGAGGGACCGCCTGGCGGGCGGCGCGGGCTCGTCGAACAGCTCGACGTCGTCGATCACGTCTGCGGGCTTCGTCATTGAAGAGGACCTCCGGTCGCGAGACCCGGTGCCAGCCGGCGTGGGTCTCGGTGCCGTTCGGGCGGCACCGGAGAATCGTAACCCGTGGGCCGTCGCGCGGCGCGGGGGGTCAGTCGGTGCCGAGGTCGAACGCCGCCGCCTCCGACGCGGCGTCGGTCGCTTCGGCCAGCCGGCCCCGTTCGTCGGGCTCGGCCGGCTCGGTGATCTCGTCGGCGCCACCCTGCTCGAGCTTCCCGACGAGCTCGCCGGTGGCGCCGCCGATGAGGCCGAGTCCGGCGAACAGCTCCAGGCGGGCGCGCGAGTCGGCGATGTCGAGGTTGCGCATCGTCAGCTGGCCGATGCGGTCGGTGGGGCCGAACGCGGCGTCTCCAACCCGCTCCATCGAGAGCTTCTCGGGCGCGTACGACAGGCCCGAGGCGACCGTGTCGAGGATCGTGTAGTCCTCCCCGCGCCGCAGGCGCAGGGTCACCGTGCCCGAGATCGAGGATCCGACCCACTTCTGGATCGACTCGCGCAGCATCAGCGACTGCGGCTCGAGCCAGCGCCCCTCGTACATCAGACGCCCGAGGCGTCGACCCTGCTCGTGGTAGGTGGCGAGGGTGTCCTCGTTGAGAATGCCGTTGACGAGGCGCTCGTAGGCGATGAACAGCAGCGCCATCCCGGGTGCCTCGTAGATGCCCCGCGACTTGGCCTCGATGATGCGGTTCTCGATCTGGTCGCTCATGCCCAGGCCGTGGCGCCCGCCGATGGCGTTGGCGACACGGACGAGCTCGACGGGGTCGCCGAACTGCTCGCCGTTGATCGCGACCGGACGCCCGGCGTCGAAGGTGATGCTGACGTCCTCGGGGGCGATCGCGACGCTGTCATCCCAGAACCGCACGCCCATGATGGGCTGCACCGTCTCGAGCGAGACGTCGAGGTGCTCGAGGGTCTTGGCCTCGTGGGTGGCGCCCCAGATGTTCGCGTCGGTCGAATAGGCCTTCTCGGCGCTGTCGCGGTAGGGGAAACCGTGCGCGATCAGCCACTCGCTCATCTCGGTGCGACCGCCGAGCTCGGTGACGAAGTCGGCGTCGAGCCACGGCTTGTAGATGCGCAGCGCGGGATTGGCGAGCAGGCCGTACCGGTAGAACCGCTCGATGTCGTTGCCCTTGTAGGTCGAGCCGTCGCCCCAGATGTCGACGCCGTCCTCCTTCATCGCCCGCACGAGCAGCGTGCCGGTCACGGCGCGCCCGAGGGGCGTGGTGTTGAAGTAGGTGCGACCGCCCGAGCGGATGTGAAACGCCCCGCACGCCAGGGCGACGAAGCCCTCCTCGACGAGGGCGGTCTTGCAGTCCACCAGGCGCGAGATCTCCGCGCCGTACTGCAGCGCGCGGTCGGGGATCGAGGCGATGTCGTCCTCGTCGTACTGGCCGAGGTCACCGGTGTAGGTGCACGGCACGGCGCCCTTGTCGCGCATCCACGCGACGGCGACGGAGGTGTCCAGACCCCCCGAGAAGGCGATGCCGACGCGCTCGCCGACGGGCAGGGACTGAAGGACCTTCGACATGGCCACCAGTCTAGTGAGCGGGGTGTTTGCGCCATTTCCCGCGCTGGGCGAAAGTGGGGTCATGACGATGTATGTCGATGTCGACACCTTCGTGAGAGCCGAGACCGATCGGATGTTCGCCGACATCCAGCGGGATGCCGGCGGGGTCAATCTCTTCCGTCACAACCGCGAGCCCGCCGATGTCGAGCATCAGACCGTCATCCGGCTGAACCGCGACACCCTCTACAGCTTCGCGATCGTCGACCTCTCGGAGGGGGCCCGGCTGACGATCCCCGACGCCGCCGGCCGCTATCTGTCGGTCATGGTGCTCGATCGCGATCACTACGTCCGGGCCGTGCTGCACGAGCCGGGCGATCACGACGTCGCGGATCTCGCACCGGACGCCGACTACGTGCTCGTCGCCGCGCGGACGCTGGTCGACCCGACCGATCCCGCCGACATCGCCGAGGTCGCCGCGCTGCAGGACGGGCTGACGGTCGAGGCGGGCTCGGCGACGCCCTTCGAACCGGGCGATTGGGATGCGGCCTCGCTGAACGCCACCCGCGACGCCCTGCTCGCGCTTGCGCGCGGGTTGCAGCAGTTCGATCGCACCTTCGGCGGCCCCGACGAGGTCGATCCGGTGCGCCACCTCATCGGCGCCGCCGCCGGATGGGGCGGTTTGCCGCTGTCGGAGGCGTCGTACATGGGCGTCGAGCCGAAGGTGCCGGCCGGCACCTATCGGCTCCGGATGGCCGACGTTCCCGTCGACGGGTTCTGGTCGGTCTCGGTCTACAACGCGCGGGGCTACTTCGAGGTCAACCCCGAGGGCCGGTACAGCGTCAACAGCGTCACCGGGGTGCGGGACGAGGACGGCGCGATCACGGTGCGCTTCGTCCCGCCCGGCGGCGTGGAGGGTGCCAACGACATCCCCGTGCCCGAGGGCTGGAACTTCCTGGTGCGGCTCTACCGGCCGCGCGAGGAGATCCTCGACGGACGCTGGACGGTGCCCGACCTCGTCCCCGAGGACTCACCCGACGAGCCCTGACCCCGTCGGCGTCCGACGCCGACGACGGTGGCGGCGGTGACGATGATGCCGACGGCGATCACCACGACCCAGAAGGCCACGCCCGCGTACCCGGGGAAGATCAGGTCGGGATTGTTCGGGTTCAGGAACGGGTACGGGTACCAGAAGGGCTGCTCCGACGCCGGGTTGGTGATGAGCGGTCCGCGCACCAGGGTGTAGACGACCCACAGGATGGGGAAGATCAGGATGATGAGGATGCTGCGCCACGGCAGCGCACGGCGCCCCGGGCCGAGGAACACATCCAGCAGCAGGAAGAGCGGCGCGATCACGTGGAGGATCTCGTTCGACCAGGGCACGGTCACCCCCTGCGGGAGGGGGACGTTGCGCAGCAGCGTGTTGTAGACCACCCCGGTGATCACCATGTAGGTCGTCACGCTCGCCAGGGCTACGGCGAGGGCAGCCGGATCGGCCGCGGGCGCGGCATCCGCTGTTCTTCTCCGCCCACCCAGCCCCCGCCCGCCGGCCCACACAAGCACCGCGGCAGCGGCGCAGTTGGAGAGGATGGTGAAGAAGCTGAAGAAGTTCGTCACCACGGTCGGCAGGTGCTGCCCGGCGTCGATGCCGATGCCGATGGTGCGCACGGCCTGTCCGATGACCGCGACGACGATCGCGAGGGCCGCGACAAGGCGCAGGATGTTCCAGACAGCGGCCCAGCGAGAGGATGCCAGCATTGGCCGACTCTAGCGGCGGTCCGGGGGCGTGGGGGGCTCGCCCGATAGGATCGGGTGTAACCGTCCGACAACGGGGGAGTGGGCCATGCCAGGCATTGTGATCGTCGGCGTTCAGTGGGGTGACGAGGGCAAGGGCAAGGCCACCGACCTCCTGGGCGAGCGCACCGACTGGGTCGTGAAGTTCAACGGCGGCAACAACGCCGGACACACCGTCGTCATCGGCGACGAGAAGTACGCGCTGCACCTGCTGCCCTCGGGCATCCTGTCGCCGGGCGTCAACGCCGTCATCGGCAACGGCGTCGTGATCGACCTCGAGGTGCTCTTCGCCGAGCTGAAGGCCCTCCAGGCGCGCGGGCTCGACACCTCGCGGCTGCGGATCAGCGCCAACGCGCACGTCATCACGCAGTACCACCGCACGCTCGACAAGGTCACCGAGCGCTTCCTCGGCAAGCGCCAGATCGGCACCACGGGCCGGGGGATCGGCCCCGCGTACGCCGACAAGATCAACCGCGTCGGCATCCGCGTGCAGGACCTCTTCGACGAGAACATCCTGCGGCAGAAGGTCGAGGGGGCGCTCGATCAGAAGAACCACCTGCTGCTGAAGGTCTACAACCGCCGCGCGATCGCCGTCGAGGAGGTCGTCGACGACCTGCTCTCCTACGCCGAGCGCCTGCGGCCGATGGTCGCCGACACGTCGCTGCTACTCGACGAGGCCCTCGACCGGAACGAGGTCGTCGTCTTCGAGGGCGGCCAGGCGACCATGCTCGACGTCGATCACGGCACTTATCCCTTCGTCACGTCGTCGTCGGCGACCGCCGGCGGTGCCGCGACCGGGTCGGGCGTCGGGCCCCGGCGCCTGGACCGGATCGTCGGGATCGTCAAGGCCTACACGACGCGCGTGGGGTCGGGACCCTTCCCGACAGAGCTGTTCGACGAGCACGGCGACTTCCTGCGCTCGCGCGGCTTCGAGTTCGGCACCACGACCGGCCGCCCGCGCCGCGTCGGCTGGTACGACGCGCCCATCACCCGGTACGCCACGCGCATCAACGGCATCACCGACCTCGTGCTGACCAAGCTCGACATCCTCACGGGCCTCGACGAGATCCCCGTCTGCGTGGCCTACGACGTCGACGGCGAGCGGTTCGAGGAGGTGCCGGTCAACCAGACCGACTTCCACCACGCCCGGCCGATCTACGAGATGTTCCCCGGCTGGAAGGACGACATCTCGGGCGCGCGCACGTTCGAGGACCTCCCCCTCGCTGCGCAGGACTACGTGCTGGCGCTGGAGGAGATGAGCGGTACCCGCATCTCGGTGATCGGCGTGGGCGCGGCCCGCGATGCGGTCATCGTGCGCCACGACCTGGTGGACTGATGCGTCTTCTCGTCGGCGGATACTCCGCCGACAGCGGCGGGATCGCCGGCGGCATCGGCGTGCTCGTCGCGGGCGACGTCGATTCGCCCTCGGCCGGGGGGCCGCTGGCGTTCGTCGGCGAGGCGGTGGCGGCGAGCTCGCCGTCCTGGGTCACCTGGAACGAGCGGACGGATGTCGCGTACGCGACCCTCGAGGCCGCGGGAGCCGTGCAGGCGTACCGCCGGGTCGGGGAGGCGCGTTTCGCGCCGCTCGGCGACCCCGTCGAGGCGGGCGAGGCGGTGTGCCACGCGGCGGTCTCGCCCGACGGCTCGACCCTCGTCGCCACGTGCTGGGGTGACGGGCGGGTGGTGCGCTACGCGCTCGCCGGCGACGGCCGGATCGGTCGACCGTCGTTCGCGCCCGCCGCGGTCGACCCGGTGGGGCCGGCGGCGGGCGCGGGTGCGGGCTTGAGCGACGCGTCGGATGTCGAGGCGGCCGCCGCCGAGGTCGGCATCGACCTGGCGGCTCTCGGCCTGGGCGGGCGCGGCGATGGGGGACTGTTCGGCGGACGCGGATTGGACGGCTTCGACGGGGTCGAGCTGTTCGGCGGGGGTGGCGGTGCCGGGGCCGGTGGTTTCGGTGGTGCCGGTGTCGAGGGTGCGAGCTCCGCGGGCACGCCGCCGGTCGAGGAGCGGGTGTCGCGGGCCCATCAGACGGTGTTCCTCGCGGACGGTGTCGTCGCGACATCCGATCTGGGGTTCGATCTCGTGCGCTTCTGGCGCCTCGTCGACGGCAGGCTACGGCCGCTGCACGACGTCGCGCTGCCCTTCGGCAGCGGCCCGCGTCACATGGTGTGGCACCCGAGCGGTCACCTGTACGTGGTGACGGAGTACAGCTGCGAGGTCTTCGCGCTCGCCCCCGATGCGACGGGGCGCTGGCGGGTGGTGTCGGGCACGCCGCTCGGAGCCGGGACGCTCTCCGGAGACAGCGCCGCCGAGCTGGCGCCGTCGCGCGACGGCGCGTTCCTGTATGCCGGGGTGCGCGGCAGCGACACGATCGCCGTCGTCGCGGTGCGCGGTGCCGGCGATGCGCTCACGCCCGTGGCGCTCGTCGAGGCGGGCGTCGCGTGGCCTCGGCATCACCGCGTGGTGCGCGACACGCTGCTCGTCGCCGGGGAGCGCTCCGACGACGTGGTGTCGATGACCCTCGACATCCGGGCGGGCGTCCCCGGGCGGGTGCGCTTCCGCGCACCCGCGCCGTCGCCCACCTGTCTCACGCCCTTCGTCTGAGGGCGGGCGGCTCGGGGGCGGCGGGCGGTGTCGCCGGGCCGTGTCGCCGCGCCGCCGGTACGCAACGGCGGGGATCCACGCCGACACGCCGCCCCCGCGGCATCCCTCCCCGCGTGTCGCCCGTCCGCCGGTGCGCAACGGCGGGGATTCACGCCGACACGCCGCCCCCGCGGCATCCCTCCCGGCATGTCGCCCGTCGTGCCCCGCCGCTCGGACCGCGGCCGGGCGCCGTGCTCGGCCCAGGGTGGTCCCTGCCGCCGGTCCATGCCCGCGACCCGTCGAAAAGTGCGGTCCGGATGCCGCGGAGCTGACGTTCTCTGACGGGTCGCGGCGCGCGGGGGCGGGCCCGAGCCCTGGCGACCGCACTATCCGGTCGAGACCGACCTCGGCTGTCGAGAGCGACCGTGACGCCTTTGGGTCTCGACGGGGGAGGTGGGTTTCGGCGAAGCCCCCGCGCCCGCGGCCCCAGCGCGGCCCCCCCGCGCCCTAGACCTTCGCGTCCTGCCGCGGGATCACGACCTGCTTGATGATCAACAGGATCGACGCGGTCACGGGGATCGCGACGAGCGCCCCGAGGAGTCCGAGCAGCGTGCCGCCGACGAGCGCGCCGATGACGACGAGGGCCCCCGGCACCGCGATCGCGCGGCTCATCACGCGGGGGGTCAGCACGTACGCCTCGATCTGGATGTAGACGAGGTACGCCACGGCGAAGATCAGCGCCGTCAGGGGGCTCGTGAACAGTGCCAGGATGCTGGCGAAGATCCAGTACAGCACCGGACCCACGAGCGGGATGAGCGTGATGGTGAATGCGGCGACGGCCATCAGCGCGGGGAAGGGCAGGCCGAGGAAGAGGTGGAGGAAGAACGCCACCAGCGAGTTGAAGAACGCCAGCACCACCATGCCCATGAGGTAGCCGCCGATGGAGTCGGTGATCTCATCGGTCATCGACCGCACCTTGGTGCGGTAGCGCGCGGGGCTCAGCCGGGTGAACGCCACCTTCATCGTGTCGAGCGACGCGAGGAAGTACAGGCTCAGCACCAGCACGATGAGAAGGCCCGAGATGGTCGTCGCGATCGTGGCGCCGACCTGCAGCACGCCGCCGCCGATCGCGGCGATGTTCGCGGGGTTGGTGATGAAGGTCTCGAACTCGCTGAGCAGGTTGCCGATCTGGTCGCCGAAAGTGTTCTGCAGCCAGGCGTAGACGTCGGAGTTCTGGAAGGCGTTGATGGTCGAAGGCAGGTCGCTGAAGAACTGCGAGATCTGCCGCACCAGGGTCGGCACGACGAGCGAGACGACCCCGACCAGGATGATCGCGAACCCCGCGAACACGATGAGGATCGCCCAGCCGCGGCCGAGCCCGCGACGCTCGAGGAAGCGCACGATCGGATCGAGCCCGAGCGCGGCGAAGAGCGCGAATGCGATGTAGATCAGCACCGTGGAGAGGTTGATGACGGCGACCCCGAGCCCGAGCGCGACGAGTCCGCCCAGGGTGAGGAAGAAGCCGATCGCGAACGGGTTGTTCACGCTGGCGAAGAGGGCGCGGCGCGGTACGTACGTCGTCTCGACGGGGGCGTCGGTCCCGCCGGCGGGTGCGTCGTCCGCAGGCGGCGGGGTGGCCGGGGTGGCGTCGCTCATGGTCACACTCTAGGGGCGCAGTGCCCGCGCCCTCGGCGGCACTCGGGGCCGCGCGGTATGGTCGTGGATCGGGGAAGGACTGCCATGACGACTGAGGATCCCACGGCCACTCTGCGGCGCTTGCGTGCGAGCATCGACAACGTCGACGCGGCGCTGGTCTTCCTTCTGGCCGAACGCTTCCGCTGCACCCAGCAGGTCGGCGAGCTCAAGGCCGCGCACGGCATGCCGGCCTCCGACCCCGGGCGCGAGGAGCAGCAGATCGCCCGGCTGAAACGCCTGGCCCAGGAGGCCGATCTCGATCCCGAGTTCGCCGAGAAGTGGTTCAATTTCGTCGTCGCCGAGGTGATCCGCCACCACACCGCCGCGGGCGCCACCGGTGCCACGGACGTCGTGAGCGAAAGCCGCTGAGATGACCGACCGCCTCGCCATCGGGACGCTGCTCGAAGCTGCCGAACCCACCCCCGCGCAGGTGCTCGCCCGCAAGCTCAACCGGCACACCTTCTGGTGCGGGCAGAGCGGGTCGGGCAAGACCTACGCCCTGGGTGTTCTGCTCGAGCGCGTCATCCTGCACACGCGCCTGCCCCTGGTCATCCTCGATCCCAATTCCGATTTCGTGGGCCTCGGCACGGTGCGGGAGACGGCGGATGACGCGGTGCGCGCCGCCTGGGAGGAGCGCGACATCCGCGTGTTCCGCCCGGGCCGCGACCGGCCCGACGCCCTGCAGGCGCGCTTCCTCGACATGCCGTGGCGCTCGCGGGCGGCGCTGCTCGACCTCGATCCGATCCGGGATGCGGAGGACTTCAACGCCCTCGTGAAGCTCGAGGCCGAGCTCGATGTCATCCGTCGCGGGAGCCTGGTGACCTACCTCCGATCGGGCGACGATCCGGCGCGCCACCGGCTTGCGACCCGGCTGGAGAACCTCGGCCTCGGTGCGTGGGGGCTCTGGGCGTGGCGGGGCCGGAGCGTCACCGACGACATCGGCGAGCAGCCCGACGCGACGGTGCTCGACCTCGGCGGCTTCCCGACCCGGGCGGAGATGCTCGCGGCCGCGCTCGCCGTGCTCGACCACCTGTGGGAGCGCCGAGCCGACCGGGTCGGCCGGCTGATCGTGATCGACGAGGCGCACAACCTCGTGCAGCCGAACCCGGTGACCCCGGTGGAGCGGGAGCTCACCGAGCGCATCGTGCAGATCGCGGCGGAGGGCCGGAAGTACGGGCTGTGGCTGCTGCTGTCCACGCAGCGCCCCTCGAAGGTGCACCCCAATGCCCTCTCGCAGTGCGACAACCTCGCGCTCATGCGCATGAGCTCGCCCCGCGACCTGGTCGAGCTGGGCGAGGTGTTCGGGTACGCGCCCGCCGCGCTGGTGGAGCGTTCTCCGCTGTTCGCGCAGGGCCAGGCGCTCTTCGCCGGTGGTTTCGTCGAGACCGCCGGGCTCGTGCAGATGGGTGACCGGTGGACGGTCGAGGGGGGAAGCGACGTGGCGGTTCCGCTTCGCTGACACCGGGCGCTCCCGATGTCAAGGGCGGGAGGGATGGCGCGAGCTCCGCGTACTCTCGAACGCATGTCCGATAACACCTCCGGCGCCGAGACACTCGGCGCGACCACCTCCCGCGACACCGGCAACCCCGCCGAGAAGGACCCGTCCGACTGGGTCACCGGCGACGAGCCGATGACCGCTCCGCAGCGCAGCTACCTCGACACCCTGGCCCGCGAGGCGGGCGAGGAGCTGTCGGCCGATCTCACCAAGGCCGAGGCGTCCGAGCACATC
Source organism: Microbacterium kunmingense (assembly GCF_023155745.1). Taxonomy (GTDB): domain Bacteria; phylum Actinomycetota; class Actinomycetes; order Actinomycetales; family Microbacteriaceae; genus Microbacterium; species Microbacterium kunmingense. The sequence continues at coordinate 76,420 of NZ_JAKNUS010000007.1, read as the reverse complement.
GAACGGCTGCAGGAGAAGACGGGCCGCTCCGCGGAGTGACGCGCCGCGCGCGCACATCCCGAGCTTCCCCCGTCACGTTCTGCCCCTGCTCGGGTGAGCAGGCGGGCAGATCGTGACGGGGGAGCAGGCGGGCAGATCAAGATGGGGGAGCAGGGGGTGGATGCCGCGCGGCGGCGGTTCAGGGTGTGGCGCGGCGGAGCGTGGCGAACGCGGCCGCGGCGAGGGCGGCGGCTGCGATGAGGCCCCAGGCGGCCATCCCCAGTGGACCCTGCTCGCCGATCCAGCTGAACACCTGACCCCAGGCGTTCAGACGTCCGACGACGAACATCGCCGCGACGAGGACGACCCCCAGGCCGATGAGGCTCACGGTGAAGACCGTGGGGCCGAACCGCTTGTAGACGGTGGCCCCGGTGAACCCGAGGGTGAACATCAGCATCGCGATGGCGAAGAAGATGAACGCGGCACCGTGGGGCCCGCCCTGCCAGATCTCGGCGGAGTAGAAGAAGTAGCCGTTCAGCCCCCACCCGCCGGTGAGCGTCTCGATCCACCCGCCGATGACGAACACCACCGCCAGGCTCGCGGCGCTGAGCGCGGCGATGAGATACGTGCCGAAGAAGAACTCGCGGCGGGTGACGCTCATGGCCTGTGAGAACGGGAACGTCAGGGTCAGGGCCTGCACGCCCACGACGGCGAGGTACCACAGCGGTGCCTGCGCGCCGCCGCCGTAGAAGTTCCCGGTCACGCCCGACCCGGCGAGGATCCACCAGATCGCGACGGACAGGATGAAGGCGCCGCCGAGCACGAGGAGCGGCACCCAGACGTAGGTCTGACGGTTGATCAGCTGCATCCTGACGACACGCAGTGTGCGATTCATCGGAGTGCTCCTTCCTCGAGCGAGCTGGACACGCCGCCCTGCTCGGCGGCGTGCTGGGTGGTGCGGACGATCAGCTGCTGCAGCGAGACGGGAGCGACATCCAGCCCCGCCGCCGCCATGCGTGCGCGGTCGTCCGAGGTGAGTCGCCCCAGCACCGTGACCGATGTGGTGCGACCGAGGCTCTGCCGGTGGATGATCTCGCGGCCGGCGGTGAAGGCCTCCACCGCCGCGGCGTCGCCGACGATGTTGGCGGCGCGGTCGCGGATCTCGTCGGTCTCCTCGTCCATGACGATGCGCCCCCGGTCGATGACCAGGACCCGGCCGAGGAGGTTCGACACCTCGTCGATCAGGTGGCTGGAGAGGATGATCGTCCGCGGGTGCTCGGCGTAGTCGCTGAGCAGGCGGTCGTAGAAGATCTGGCGGGCGACCGCGTCGAGACCGAGGTAGGGCTCGTCGAAGAAGGTGATCTCGGCGCGGGAGGCCAGCCCGATGATGACGCCGACCGCCGAGAGCTGCCCGCGCGAGAGCTTCTTGATGGTGCGGCCCTTCAGGGGCAGCTGGAAGTCGTCGACCAGCTGATCGGCGAGCTCCTGGTCCCAGTGGGGGAAGAAGAGCCGGGCCATCCGCAGCGCGTGACGCGGAGTCGCGTCATCCGGGTACTTCTGGCTCTCCCGCACGAAGCACATGCGCTCGAGCACCCGCGCATTCTCGTACGGGTGCTGGCCGAACACCCGCACGGTGCCGCTCGTGGCGAAGTTCTGGGCGGTGAGGATCGACATCACCGTCGTCTTGCCCGCACCGTTTCGGCCGAGGAGGCCGTAGATGGTGTCCTTCTCGATGGAGAAGCTGACGTCGTCGACCGCGACGGTGTCGCGGTAGCGCTTGGTCAGGTGCTCCACCTCGATCACGTGCGTCATCGTGGTGTCCTTTCGAAAGATCGGGGGACTCAGGGTTCGGTGACCGCGGCGCGGTCGTTGATCAAGGCCGTCAGATCGGCGGGGCCGAGGCCGAGCTTGCGTGCTTCGGCCAGCAGCGGTTCGACGTAGCGGTCGGCGAAGGCGGTGCGGCGCTCGTCGAGCAGGCGCTCGCGGGCGCCCGGGGCGACGAACATGCCGATTCCGCGGCGCTTGTACAGCACACCCTTGTCGACGAGCATGTTCACTCCTTTGGCGGCGGTGGCGGGGTTGATGCGGTGGAAGGCGGCGAGCTCGTTCGTCGACGGCGCCTGGCTCTCCTCGGTGAGGCTGCCGTCGATGATCGCGTCCTCCACGCTCTCGGCGATCTGGAGGAAGAGCGCTCTGCCTTCTTCGACCACGTCAGCTCCTCACCGGTTCATTAGTTGACTAACCAACCATGCAACACGGGTGGGGTCGTGTCAACCCCACGTCGGGACAAAGCGCGACGCGGGAGCGGAAAGCGGCTCGCCCTAGGTCGCTTCTCCCGTCACGTTTGGCCCCGATGCTGCGGCGGCAGGGGCGTATTGCGACGGGGGAGCAGGAAGGCGGCCGTGCCTAGGTCGCTTCCCCCGTCACGTTCCGCCCCGATGCTGGGGCGGCAGGGGCGTATTGCGACGGGGGAGCAGGAACGCGGGGACGGGGCAGCGGGGAAGTGCTGCCGAAGGGGCGCTCAGGCGGGCGGAGAGGGAGCCGCGGGCGGCGCGGTCGAGGGGCGCGCCGGAAGCTCGTGCGCCACCTTCTTCTCGAGGACCTCGATCGCGTCGTCGGACAGCAGCAGCAGCCCGTCGAGCTCCTCGCGCACCCGACGGTAGGCGAGCTGCCGCTCCGCGGGGGTCGCCGCCTCGTCGACGGCCACGGTGAGCAGCTGTTGCGCGGTGTCGAGGCGCTTGCGCTCCTCGGCGCTGAAGTTCGCGTCCTTCACCCGCCGCGCGTCGCGCTCGGCCAGGTCGAACGCGACCTCGTAGTCGGTGACCGCGTCGCGATACTCCTTCAGCTGCTCGACGCTGAGGCGCGCCGAAGCGGTCGGCGGGCGCAGCCGGTCAGCGACGCGCTTCGCGCGCAGGAACGCAGCGGTGAGCGGCTGGCGCCCGTCGCTCATGGCGGGGAAAGCGATGAGCTTGGCGACATCCAGCTCGTACTCCAGCCAGCGGGCGGTCACGTCGTCGTGGATCGCGAAGAGCTGCGTCAGCGTGGGGTCGGGAGGGATGGATGCCGCGGAGCCGCCGCTCCTGTCAGCATCACCCGAGCTTGCCGGCGGCGCCGCGACCGCGGGCACGGCACCCGAGCGCAGCTCGGCCTTGGCGCGCATCATCTCCAGGCGCCGCCGGTGACGACGCTCCGATGCCCGGTCGAACGACTTGATCGCACCGCCGATGGCGGCGCCGATCGGGAAGATCAGCCACCAGAACATCCAGATGTTCGACCAGTCCACCCGTCATCCCCACTCGATCGTCGCCTCGCGGATCGCCGCGCCGCTGTCAGTCCTGCGGTCGCCGCGCTCCGCGCGAGGGGACCGGCCACACCGGGGCGGCCGGAGGACGTGTCGGGCGATCCTCGCGCGGACCGGTCGCGGCCCCCTGCGGAGGCGCCGGGTCTGCCTTGGGCGCGGCGCCCGTGGCATCCGCTCGTCCGCCGGCGCGTTCGCGATTGCGGGCATTCGACTCCGCGACCCGCGCGATCGCCTCGGTTCCGCGCGCGATCACGGTCTGAGCGACCGACTGGGCGAGGTCGACCCAGTGCGGGTCGTCCTGTCGCGACGGCCCGGAGCCCGCACCCGCCGCTCGCCATGCTTCGCGCTCGGCGCGCTCGAAGAGCTTGCCGAGATTCTCGACCGCAGCGCGATACTGCGCGAACTCGACCGGCGTCATGCGCGTGACCGGCGTCGGCGGGCGAAGGCGTCCGGCCTCGGCGCGAGCGGCGAGGTAGGCCGCCGTGGACGGCTGGCGCACGTCGCTCATCGCCGGGAAGGCGATGCGCTTGGCGGGGTCGGTCTCGTACTCCAGCCAGCGGGTGTCGATCGCCGTGTGCGCGGCCATCAGCCGGGCGAGCGGCAGGGAGTCGGGGTCGGCCTTGGCGCGCGGGATCGTCGCCCGCGCCGCCGACACCTGAATCCGTCGCAGCCGGATCTCGGCGTGCGCGGCGCGCACCTCTCGCTGAGCCTGCTGCAGCCGCTGCCGGGCGAGGAACACCTCGGATGCCGGGACCCGGTCGGCCGCGCGATCGGCCTGAGCGCGGGCCAGCTCCGCACGCGCGACCCTCACCTCGACCCGCGAGGCGGTGACGGCGTCGCGCGCTTCGCGCAGCTCGTGCCGCGCGGCGTGGAGGGCGAGACGCCGCGAGCCCTTAGCGCGCTGATGGCGCAGCCCGAACCATCCGATGGTTCCGGCGCCGGCTGCCGACGCCCCGATCCACCAGAACTCGGCGATGGCCGTGAACGGGTCCACCTGGCCATGCTAACCACGGTGGCTGGACGCGGGCCACGAGTTCTGCGCGCGCGGCGCGCGTTGCGGGCGCTGCGGAGCCTCAGCTCGAGGCGCTGGGGAGGTCATCGACGTACGGGAGGTGCGGAAAGGCCTTCCCCATCCTCCGGTGCGCTGATCTCCTCCCGTGGGCGGGCGAGCGCGGGCGGGGAGGCCGGGCGCCCGCGCGCCGCGCGTCAGCCGAAGAGCAGAGACAGCACGGTCGCCCCGCCGCCGACGAGGATGAGCGAGAGGATGACGACCCAGGCCACCGCCTTGATCCGGCGCTGGCGCGCGTCGCTGTACAGGGCGAAATCGTCGTCGTCGCTCATCGGCTCTCCGTCCGGGGGTCTTCTCCAGTCTAGGGAGCGCCCCGCGGCATCCGCCCCCGCCCGCCGCATCCGTCCCCGCCCGCAGCACCCGTCCCCGCCCGGGCGCAGCGCGGGACATTAGCCGACCGACCGGCGGGCGTCAACGCCAGAGGCCCATCGATCCGCGCTCGATAGATTTCCCAGCGACGGCGCCGAACCCGGCGCTGTCGACGAAAGGAGTGCGACATGGCGCGCATCATCGAAACCGTCGATGTCGATGTCCCGGTCTCCATGGCCTACAACCAGTGGACCCAGTTCGAGACCTTCCCCGAGTTCCTCAGCTTCGTCCAGTCGATCACCCAGCTGGATGACACCCACAACCACTGGCGCGTGAAGATCGGCACTGTCGAGCGCGAGTTCGACGCCGAGATCACCGAGCAGCACCCCGATGAGCGCGTCGCATGGCGCAGCACCGGGGGCGAGGACCACGCCGGTGTGGTGACCTTCCACAAGCTCAGCGACACCGAGACCCGCGTCACGGTGCAGCTGGACTGGGAGCCGCAGGGCTTCGTCGAGCACGTCGGGGATGCCCTGGGCATCGACGACCGCTCGGTGAAGAAGGACCTGAAGAACTTCAAGACGTTCATCGAGTCGCGCGGCGCCGAAACCGGCGCGTGGCGCGGTGACGTGCAGGCCTGACACAGGTCTGCAGGCGGGGGCCGGAAGAGCCGGGGGCGTGATGCTCCCGGCTCTTCGACGTTCGCGGGTCGTCAGCGCGCGGCGGGCTCGCTGATCGTCGGGCCGAAGGCGTCGGGGAGCGTCGCGCGCGAGATCATCCCGAGCTCGGGCAACGGCACCGAGAAGAGCCCCTGCACCTGCAGCTCGGCGTCGCCGTCGGCGGGGGCGTCGGTCACGCCGATGCGCAGCACCGGGTAGCCGCGCCCCTCACACAGACCGCGGAACTTCACGTCGTCCTCGCGGGGCACCGACACCAGCACTCGTCCGGTCGATTCGGAGAACAGAGCGGATGCCGCGTCGACGCCGTCTCGCTCCATGATCTCCGTCAGCCACACGCGGGCTCCGATGCCGAACCGCAGCACCGAGTCGGCGAGGGCCTGCGCGAGTCCGCCCGTGGAGAGGTCGTGGGCGCCCGAGACGAGTCCCTGCTGCGAGGCCGCGTGCAGCAGCTCGGCGAGGCGCTTCTCCTGCGCGAGGTCGACCGCCGGTGGGCGCCCGCCGAGGTGGTTGTGCACGGTCTCGGCCCAGGCCGACCCGCTCAGCTCGGTCGACGTCACGCCCAGGAGGTAGATGTTCTCGCCGGCGTCCTGCCACCCCGAGGGGATGCGGCGGGCGACGTCGTCGATGATGCCGAGCACACCCACCACGGGGGTGGGGTGGATCGGCTGATCGCCGGTCTGGTTGTAGAACGAGACGTTGCCGCCCGTGACCGGGACGCCGAGCTCGAGACATCCGTCCGCGAGCCCCTCGACCGCGCGGGAGAACTGCCACATGACCTCGGGATTCTCGGGGCTGCCGAAGTTCAGGCAGTCGGTCACCGCGGTCGGCTCGGCGCCGGTGACGGCGACGTTGCGGTACGCCTCGGCGAGGGCGAGCTTGGCGCCCTCGTAGGGGTCGAGCTGGCAGTACCGGCCGTTGCAGTCGGTGGCGATGGCGAAGCCGAGGCCGGAGTGCTCGTCGACGCGGATCATGCCGGCGTCGTCGGGGAACGACAGCGCGGTGTTGCCCATCACGTAGTAGTCGTACTGGTTGGTCACCCACGACGGGTCGGCGAGGTTCGGGCTGCCGACGAGGGCGAGGAACTGCTCGCGCAGGCTCGCCGGGTCGTTCTGCCGGGGGAGGGCCGCGGCCGAGTCATCCCGCAGCGCATCGATCCACGTCGGGTAGGCGACGGGGCGCTCGTAGACCGGCCCGTCGACGGCGACCGTGGACGGATCGACGTTGACGATCTCCTCGCCGTGCCAGAAGATCTGCAGGCGACCGTCGCCGGTGACCTCGCCGAGGACGCTCGTCTCTACGTCCCACTTCGTGGTCACCGCGAGGAAGGCGTCGAGTTTCTCAGGGGCGACGATCGCCATCATCCGCTCCTGGCTCTCACTCATGAGGATCTCCTCGGGCGTGAGCGTGGGGTCGCGCAGCAGCACCTTCTCCAGGTCGACGCGCATGCCCGACCCGCCGTTGGCGGCGAGCTCGCTCGTGGCGCACGAGATGCCGGCGGCGCCGAGGTCTTGGATCGCCTCGACGAGCTCGTCGCGGTAGAGCTCGAGGCAGCACTCGATGAGGACCTTCTCGGCGAAGGGGTCGCCGACCTGCACCGCGGGGCGCTTGGTGGGTCCGGTGGCATCGAACGAGTCGGAGGCGAGGATGGATGCTCCGCCGATGCCGTCTCCGCCGGTGCGAGCGCCGAACAGCACGACCTTGTTGCCGGCGCCGCTGGCGTTGGCGAGCTTCAGGTCCTCGTGACGGAGGACGCCGACCGCGAGCGCGTTGACGAGCGGGTTCCCCTGGTAGACGCGGTCGAAGACCGTCTCGCCGCCGATGTTCGGCAGGCCCAAGCAGTTGGCGTAGAAGGAGATGCCGCTGACGACGCCATGGACGACCCGCGCGGTGTCGGGGTCGTCGATCGCGCCGAACCGCAGCTGGTCCATGACGGCGACGGGCCGCGCACCCATGGAGATGATGTCGCGGACGATCCCGCCGACGCCGGTCGCGGCGCCCTGGAACGGCTCGATGTAGCTCGGGTGATTGTGCGACTCGACCTTGAAGGTGACCGCCCAGCCCTCACCGATGTCGACGACGCCGGCGTTCTGGCCCATCCCGACCATGAGGCGCTTCTTCATCTCGTCGGAGACCTTCTGCCCGAACTGGCGGAGGTAGATCTTCGACGACTTGTAGGAGCAGTGCTCGCTCCACATGACGGAGTACATCGCCAGCTCGCCGCTCGTCGGACGGCGGCCGAGGATCTCGCGGATGCGCTCGTACTCGTCGGGCTTCAGGCCCAGCGCGGCGTACGGCTGCTCCTTCTCCGGGGTCGCGAGGGCGTTCGAAACGGTATCGGCCAAGGAGGCGGAGGGAGTGGTCACGCGGCTGAACTCCTGAGAATCGCGGGGCGCCGGACGCGATCAGTCTAGTTGCGCGCCCGACATCCCTCGCGAGAAGACGCCGGGTGGCGTAGCGTTCGCCGCATGCTCACCATCGGTTCCATCGTCATCCGTGTCGACGACCTCGACGCGCAGATCGCGTTCTGGACACGGGCCCTCGACTACGAGGTGCGAGAACCGCGGGATGTCGACTTCGCGCTGCTGCGACCGCGCCGCGGCCCGGGTCCGAATGTGTCCCTCGATGCGGTGCCGGCGCCTCGCGCGCTGCCGCCGAAGATCCACCTCGATCTCTACGCCGAGAATCAGAAGGCCGAGGTGTCGCGGCTCACGGCGCTCGGCGCGAGGATCGTGCCGTGGGACCGGATGCCGGCAGACGCCGACTTCGTGATCATGGAAGACCCCGAGGGCGTCCGGTTCTGCGTCATCGACGGCGGTGATCAGGGCTCCAGCACGAACCCCGCGTGATGCAGCTGGCGGCCGTGGAACTGCCCGAACGCCCAGAATCCCGTGTCGTCGAGATAGGTGATCCTCGCTCCGTCGATCCAGAACCGGCCCGTCCAGGCGTTTCGTCGGCCGCTCCGCGTCTCGCTGTACCGACCATCCGCGGTCAAGAACTGCGTCATGTCGCGGCGCGGGTCGGTCCACGCCGCGAGGCGCGGATCGGTGGCGCTGACCCCAGCGCCCTCCGGCCGAACCGCCCGACCGTCCCGGACGATCACCGAACCGTCGACGACGACGGCGCGGAGTCGCTCGGGGCGGACGACGAGCATGTTCCGGATCTCGTCCGGCCCCACGCGCCCGTCGATGACGGCGAAGGTCGCAGGGTTCCCCGGGATGAGGTCGAACGCGTCCGCGGCGGGTGGTTCCGGCGCGGCGAAGACGGTGTCGACGAAGAGCGGCACCACGGACGAGCCGCGGGCGTCGATGACCGTCGGCGCAGTCGCGCGGTCCGCGTCGGAGACGACCGTCGAGCCTTGAACGGACAGGTCGCCGACGGCGGTGTCGACGGGTGTCCGGTGGACGGTGCCACCGCAGACGGTGAGACCGACCATCGCTACCACTCCCTGCGTCCATCTGCCATATGCGGGATGCTACGGGGCGCGAGCGACTAGCGTGGTGGCCTGGCGTTGCGGAGCTGTCGTGTTCCGATCGCCGACGCCGTGAGGAGAAGCGCACATGTCGGTAGGCCTGCTCGCCGTCGTCGATGACATCCTCACCGCCGCGCTGAAGGCGAGCGCGAAGACCGCGGGCGTCGTCATCGACGATGCGGCGGTGACGCCTCAGTACGTCCAGGGCATCACCCCGGCACGTGAACTTCCCGTCGTGTGGAAGATCGCGCTCGGAAGCCTCGTCAACAAGTTCGTCATCATCATCCCGATCGCGCTGCTGCTCACCGCTTTCGCGCCGTGGGTGCTGCCGTTCCTGTTGATCATCGGCGGCGGCTTCCTCTGCTACGAGGGTGCCGAGAAGGTGATGGAGTGGTTCGGCGCGCACCACGAGACCGAGGACGACGAGCCGCGGGATGAGAAGAAGCTCGTGTTCGGCGCGATCCGCACCGACCTGATCCTCAGCACCGAGATCATGCTCATCGCCCTCACGAGCCTTGATCCGGGCTTCGGGCTGGGAATGACGCTCGCCGCGCTCGCGGTCATCGGGCTCGGCATGACCGCGCTGGTATACGGGGCGGTCGCCCTGCTGGTGAAGATCGACGACATCGGCCTCCGGCTCATGAAGAGTCCGTCACGCAGCGTGCGCCGCGCAGGAGCCCGCGTCGTCGCATCCATGCCGGCGGTGTTCCGTGTGATCAGCGTCATCGGCACGGTCGCGATGCTCTGGGTCGGCGGTCACCTCGTCATCACCAACCTGGCTGAGACGTTCTGGCACGGGCCCTACGACCTCCTGCACGCGATCACGCATCTCGTCGAGGCCGCCGGCCCCGTCGTCGTCTGGATCGTCGACACCGCCGTCTCGGCCGTCTTCGGTCTTGTCGCCGGGCTGATCATCGTCGGTGTGGTGATGGGTGTCCGCCGCCTCCTTCCGTCGTCGCGACGAGAGCGCGCACACCACGGGGCCGCGTCGTCGTCGGAGTGATCCGCCGCCGACTCTGTGATCCCCCGCTCCGGCCCGCTTCAGCCGCGCTTCAGGACATCCCGCGAGACTGTTCGAGATGCGAATTCTGGTAGTCGATGACGAGGTGCGGCTCGCCGACGGCGTGCGCCGCGGCTTGGAGGCCGAGGGCTTCGCCGTCGATGTCGCGCACAACGGGGTCGACGGTCTGTGGCGTGCGCGGAATGCCCGCTACGACGCGATCGTGCTCGACCTGATGATGCCCGGGATGAGCGGTTGGAAGGTGTGCGAAGCGCTGCGCGCCGAGGAGAACTGGACTCCCGTGCTCATGCTGACCGCGAAAGACGGCGAGTGGGACCAGGTGGAGGCCTTCGACACCGGCGCGGATGACTTCGTGACCAAGCCCTTCTCGTTCGCCGTGCTGGTGGCGCGGCTTCGCGCACTGATCCGCCGGGGTGGGGTGGAACGGCCCGTGGTGTGGGAGGCGGGAGATCTCCGGGTCGACTCGGGCGCGCGCCGGGTCTGGCGGGGTGAGACCGCCGTCGAGCTCACCGCGCGGGAGTTCTCGGTGCTGGAGTACCTGATCCGCCGCCGCGGCCAGGTGGTGTCCAAGCGCGACCTCATCGCAGGCGTCTGGGACGACGATTTCGACGGCGACCCGAACATCGTCGAGGTGTACGTCGGGCACCTGCGGCGCAAACTCGACCGGCCGTTCGGCCGCGAGACCATCGAAACCGTCCGTGGCGCCGGCTACCGACTGGCGGCGGACGGTGGCTAGGCCGGCCTGGCGCTCGGTGCGCGCCCGGACCACCCTGGCCGCAACGGTGGTCGTGGCCGTCGTACTCATCGTGGGGGCGGTGGCGTTCTTCCAGGTGCTTCGCACGAGCGTCTCGGCCGCGTCGGAGCGCGCCGCCACCACCCGGGCCGAAGAGCTCGCCGACCGGATCGAGTCGGAGGGCTACGGCACCGTGACGGGCCTGGACGACGAAATCGTCCAGATCGTCGCTGCCGACGGACGGGTGGTGGCCGCCAGTGAGGAAGCCGAGGGGGAGATCCTGCCTCTCTCCGACGACCCCCGGGTGGCGCCGATCGACGACGACCCGGTGCTGTTCGTCTCGGAGGATCTCGACGACGATCTCGTGCTGGTGGTCGGCGTGCCGATCGACGACGACACCGAGACGCTCGGCACGGTCGGGCTGCTGCTGGGGATCGCGGTGCCGCTGATCGTCGGATTGGTGGCGGCGACGACGTGGTTCGTGGTGGCCCGGGCCCTTCGCCCGGTCGCGCGGATACAGGCGCAGGTGGCCGGCATCACGGCCGACCGTCTCGAGCAGCGCGTGCCCGTCCCGGATTCCGGCGACGAGATCGCCGCGCTGGCGGTGACGATGAACGGCATGCTCGACCGGCTCGACGCGTCGGCGCAGGCGCAGCGCCGTTTCATCTCCGACGCCTCTCACGAGCTCCGGTCGCCGCTGTCGACGATCCGCCAGCACGCCGAGCTCGCGCAGACCCACCCCCAGGCGATGTCGATGGCGGAGCTTGCCGAGGTGGTGCGCGACGAGGGGCTGCGGCTGCAGGGTCTCGTCGATGCACTGCTGCTGCTCGCGCGGCTCGACGAGGCTCCCGCCTCCTCCGGGCAACCGGTCGATCTCGACGACCTCGCTCTGGCGGAGGCGGTGCGGTTGCGAGCGGCGGGACATGAGGTGGATGCCGCGGGTGTGGGTGCCGCGCGGGTGCAGGGTGACCCTCAGCTCCTGGCGCAGCTCGTGCGCAATCTCGCCGACAACGCGGCCCGGCACGCGCGCGGCCGGATCGCGATCTCGGTCGAGCAGCGCGGTTCTCACGCCACCCTGACGGTCGAGGACGACGGTGACGGGGTTCCCGTCGCCGATCGCGACCGCGTCTTCGAACGGTTCGTGCGTCTCGACGAGGCGCGCGCCCGCGACGACGGCGGGGCGGGCCTGGGCCTTGCGATCGTCCGCGGCATCGCGACGTCGTCGCGCGGCGACGTGACGCTCGGTGAGTCGCGCTGGGGTGGCGCCCGCTTCACCGTGACCCTGCCCGCGGCATCCTGAAGAGCGATTCAGAATCCTTCAGCCTCGCTTCAGCACCCGACGGGCACGCTGAGGGCATGAGCGAATCGACCCGTGACCCCCAGATCCCCGCCGCCGGCACTGCCGTCCCCACCGAGCCCGCCCTCCCCGCCGACTCCGCCGCCTCCGCGCCCGCCTCCGCGACCGCCCCCGACCGGAAGCGCCCGCGCACGCGCACGCTGCTGATCGCCGGGGGGGCCGTTCTGGGCGGGCTCCTCCTCGCCGGAGGGGGCGTCGCCGCCGGTGCGGCGATCGCCGACGCGTTCGAGGATGACGACGACGACCGGGCCGTCGTCGGCGCGACGACGAGCGACGATGACCGCACCGGTGGATCGGCCGGAACGGCCGCCCCCGACATGGGCACCGACTCCGCGGCGGAGCTCAGCGACCTCATCGCGGCTGCTGCCGAGGTCGCCGATGGCGACCCGGTCGCCATCGACGCCGAGCGTGACGGCAGCTGGGATGTCGAGTTCCGCACCAGCGCCGGCGACGAGACCGAGGTGCGCGTGAGCCCGGACGGTCAGGCGACGGTCATCTCGACCGACACGGCGGACGACGACGACAAGGCGCCGCAGGGCGTTCTCGACCCCGCGACCGTCGACGCCCTCGTCGCAGCGGCGCTCGGCGAGACCGAGGGACGGATCACCGACCTGGAGGTGGATGACGACGCCACCTCTCCCTACGACGTGACCGTCCTCACCGACGACGCCCGCTTCATCGATCTGAACCTCGACGCCGACTTCGCCGTGCTCACGGCCGACGTCGACGACTGACGAACGCGACGTCGCCTTACCGAACGGCCCGGGCGGAAGCCCGGGCCGTTCGGCGTCGCACCGACGGAAGATCTCGCTCCCCGGAAACGTCGTGGTCCGCCCCGGGCGGGCGACCCTTGACAGGCCGCACTCGCACGTCTAACGTACAACCAAATGGTTGTACAAACGGAGTTGACCGATGACGAGATCGACCGCGTGTTCCACGCGCTCGCCGCAGCGACGCGTCGCGACATCCTGCGCCGCGCGATCGAGGGCGAGCATTCCGTCTCAGGTCTGGCCCGCGAATACGACATGTCGTTCGCCGCGGTGCAGAAGCACGTCGCGGTGCTCGAAGCGGCCGGCCTCATCGTCAAGCGCGCCGAGGGCCGGGAGCGTCTGGTCCGGGCCGACCCGACCATGATCGCCCGCGCCCGCGCGTTGCTCGCCGCCTACGAGGCGCTGTGGCGCTCGCGCATCTCGCGCCTCGACCAGCTGCTCGCCGAAGATCCGCAGACACCGACATCCGCAGCATCCAACGAAGGAGAATGACATGCCCGTCACCGATGTCACCACCGATCCCGAAGCGCTCACCATGACGCTCGAGGCCGAGTTCGACGCATCCGTCGACCGCCTCTGGAGTGCCTTCACCGATCCGCAGCAGCTCGAGCGCTTCTGGGGACCTCCCGGCTGGCCGGCGCGCTTCCCGCAGTTCGACTTCACGCCCGGGGGCCGTGCTCGCTACGTCATGACCAGCCCGAAGGGCGAGGAGTCGTGGGGTTCGTGGGAGTTCCTCTCCATCGACGCCCCCCGCGGCTTCACGGTGCTCGACGCCTTCGCCAACGACGAGGGTGCGCCGCTCGAGGGGATGCCGGTGATGCGGGTCGTCTTCGCCTTCGAGGCGACCGCGACCGGGTCGCGCCTGGTCAACACCACCTACTTCGCCTCGTCCGAAGCGCTCGAGCAGGTCGTCGCCTTCGGCGCCGTCGAGGGGTCGACGCTCGCGATCAACCAGCTCGACCTGGTGCTGCACGACCTTCGCGAATACGCCGCGGGCCGCGGCACCGAACTGGAGATCCTCGGCGACCAGCACGTGCGCATCACCCGCGTCATCCGCGGTCCGCGCGAGCTGGTCTGGAAGGCCCACCACGACCCGGAGCTGACGAAGAAGTGGATGCTCGGACCCGACGGGTGGAGCATGCCCGTGGCCGAACAGGCCGAGGCCGTCGGCGACACCTACCGAAACGTCTGGGTGCCCGACCCGGGTGTGGAAGGGGAGGAGTTCGGCTTCGAAGGCGAACTCCTCCTCAGCGACCCGCCGCGTCGCGCGGTCACGACCGAGCGGATGATCGGGACGGACGGCCCCAGCACGATCAACGACCTCTCGTTCTACGAGGAGGACGGGATGACGCTCTTGACCCTCGTCATCGAGTACCCCGACGCCGAGACCCGCGACATGATCCTCGGCACGGGAATGGTCGACGGCATGGAAGCCAGCTACGCGCGGCTCGAGGGCGTGCTCGCGACGGTCTGACGACCGGCGGCGGGTCGCGAGATCACGGGGGGTGACCGGTCCGGTCACCCCCCTACGATGTGACCGTGGACTTCAGCTTCGCTTTCACGCCCGACCTGATCGCGGTCTTCATCACACTGTTCGTGCTTGAGATCGTCCTCGGCGTCGACAACGTCATCTTCATCTCGATCCTCGCCTCCAAGCTCCCCAAAGAGCAGCAGGCGAAGGCCCGGAACCTCGGGCTCACGCTCGCGATGGCGATGCGCGTGATCCTGGTCTTCTTCGCCGGATGGCTCATCACCCTGACCGAGGAGGTCTTCGCCATCGGCGACCTCGGGTTCTCGTGGAAGGACGTCATCCTCATCCTCGGCGGACTGTTCCTGGTCTACAAGGCGGTCACCGAGATCCATCACAAGCTCGAGGGTGCGGAGGAGCAGCACGGGGCGGGCGGATCGAAGGCGATCTCGTTCGGATCGGTGATCGGTCAGATCCTCCTTCTCGACATCGTCTTCTCGCTCGACTCGGTCATCACCGCCGTCGGCATGACGACGAACCTCGTCGTCATCATCACCGTGGTGGTGCTCTCGTTCGCCATCATGCTCTTCGCCGCCCGGTTCATCTTCGAGTTCGTCAACAAGCACCCCACGGTGAAGATGCTGGCGCTGTCGTTCCTCCTCCTCATCGGCGTGTTCCTCATCGCCGAGGGCTTCGGGTTCTACATCGACAAGGCCTTCATCTACGGACCGATGGCGTTCGCGATCTTCGTCGAGGCGCTGAACCTCACCTACGCCGCGCGGCGCGCGAAGCGCGAGAAGAAGCCCGAGCACCCGGTGCAGCTGCGCCCCCGCTACCGCGACGTCGACGAGTCGGTCGCCGTCGCCGCGGCGCTCTCGCGCGCGAAGGACCCGTCCGCCGGCGCCGTCGGCCTGTCGCGCAAGCCGGTCGCCGGGGAGGGCCCGGCCGACACGGAACGAGCGGGTCTGGGCTGACTCTCGTCCAGGCGTCCGTGCAGAACCGTCAGGGCGTGGCCGCGTACCACCCGGAGGGGGCGAGTTCGGACCCGGCACGGGAGAGGTACTGGTCGAAGTAGACCCGGGCGACGAGTTCGCGACGGCTGGTGACCCCCGCCTTGTCGAAGATCGATTTCAGGTGGTCCTGCACCGTGTACGGCGAGACGTGCATCGACGCAGCGATCTCCTTCGTGTCGGCGCCCCGCAGCACGATGGAGACGACATCGCGCTCCCTCGCGGTGAGGCCGAAGGCGGCCGCGACGAGATCCATCACCTCCTGCGGCCTCGCTTCCTCGATCGTGACCACGACGTCGCCGCCGCGATCCCCGAGCCCGCCGAGCGGCGCGGCGTGCAGCACCAGCCAGAGCCCGTCCGCCGCGCGCGCCCGCACGCGGGGGACACGGTCGGTCTCGCCTCGAGCGAGTCGACGCGCGGCGTCGACGAGCGCGTAGACGTAGACGAGCGGGTCGCCCATGCCCGGCAGCACCGACATCTGCGCCAGGTGCTGCTCCGCCGCGGGCGTGGACTGGATGATGCGGTTCTGCACGTCCACGATGACCACGGCGGGGCCGGTCTCGCGGACGGGTTGCGTCAGAGCGATCTGCGCGAGAAGCCCGGTGCGGATGCCGCGGGTGAATGAGGGCGCGACCGCGGCGAGGAACGCCAGCTCGTCCGCTGCGAACCCGTCGTCGTCGCTCCCGCGGAAGAGTGACACGTGTCCCCATCCCCCGCTGCGGTCGGCGAAGACGACGCGCGCCTCGTCGTGGAAGTCGAAGTAGGGCACGAGAAGCTCGGCCATACGGGCGGACCGATCCAGATCACCTCTGGTCTCGCGCTGCATGCCCACCGCGGTCCGGCCGGCCTGCAGCATCCCGCGGATCGCTGTCGGCTCCTCCCCGCCGTACTCGAGCTGAGACCACGAGACGTCCTGCTCGTTCCGACCGTCGAGTGCTCCGAGCTTGCGCGCACTCGAGACCATCGCGGTCGCGGGGTCGAGCGTCGACACGCAGGCGGCGACGAACGGGACGACCACGCCCAGTGCAGCCGCGGCTTCGTCCATGAACCGGTGCAAGGGGAGGCCGGCGCGCGACATCACGTCGATGTCGCTCCGCGCGCGCCCCAGCGCCAGTGCGGTGGCCATGCGAACAGTGTGCTCCTGCCGAAGCGGATGCACCATCCCAGGTATCTGGGATGCCCCAAGACCCCTCTCCCCTGGGATGGTGCACGAATCCGAACACCGTCAGACTCTCCGGCGGCGCCTCTCTGGTGCCTGCCCGATCGACATCAGAATGCTGGAGCTCATCATGACCCTGTCCGACACCACGACTGCCGCCGCCCGTCCGGATGCAGACCCGCGGGGCCCGCGCCTGCGGTCCGCCCTCGAAGATCTGATCGTGCTCCCCGGCGATGCCGAGTGGGATCTCGCCCGCATGCCGTGGAACCTCGCCGTCGACCAGCGGCCGGTCGCGGTCGCGCGTCCCCCGACCGCCGAAGACGTCGTGGAGATCGTGCGCGCGGCCACGGCGGCGGGACTCCGGGTCGCGCCGCAGTCCACCGGACATGCCGCCGCCGCTCTCGCCGACACCGGTCTCGCCGACACCGTCGTCGTCAGCCTGGCGCGCCTGCGCGGTGTCACGGTCGACCCCGTCTCGCGCACCGCGCGCGTCCTCGGCGGGTCGCACTGGAACGACGTGCTCGAGGCGACGGCGCCGCACGGGCTGACCGCTCCCCACGGAAGCGCCGGAGATGTGAGCGTTGCCGGGTACAGCTTGAGCGGCGGTCTGTCGTTCTACGCGCGGACGCACGGTCTGGCCGTGAACTTCGTCCGCGCCGTTCAGATCGTCACGGCCGACGGTGTCCTCGTCCGCGCCAGTGCTGAAGAGAACGCTGACCTGTTCTGGGCGGTTCGCGGGGGCTCGGGCGCGTTCGGGGTCGTCGTCTCGCTCGAGATCGACCTGCTTCCTTACGCGGATGTCTACGCCGGAATGCTGCTGTGGGATGCCGCGCACGCCCCCGAGGTCGCTCGCGCCTGGGCGGCGTGGACCGCGACCGCTCCCGAGAGCGCGACGACGACCCTTCGCATCTTGAATCTCCCGCCGCTGCCCGAGCTGCCGCCCTTCCTCTCCGGTCGGTCGGTCGTCGTCATCGACGGCGCGGTGCTCGAGACGGATGAGACGGCAATGGCGGCTCTCGCCCCGCTGCGGGAGCTCGCGCCGGAGATCGACACGTTTGCCCGCATTCCCGCCGCGGGCTTGGTCGCTGTGCACATGGACCCGCCGCAGCCGACTCCCGCGGTCACGGCGCATGCAGTGCTGGACGAGCTTCCGGATGCCGCGGTGGAGGCGTTCCTTCGCGCCGGATCCGACCGCGCACTCTTCATGACGGAGCTCCGCCACATCGGCGGAGCTGTCGCGCGCCCGGCCGCCGCCGGTGGCGCGGTGTCGGCTCTGCGGGGGCAGTTCGTCTGCCACGCGGTCACGATGGTTCCGGTCCCCGAGGCCGCGGCCGGCGCGGACGCGTCCGTTCGTGCAGCGGTGGCACACTTCGAGCCGTGGCACATCGACGTCTTGGCCCTGACGTTCGTGGACGGCGGCGGGGCGGACCGCCGGCTCGGTTACGGCAAGGCCGCCGGTCGGCTCAGTGAGCTCAAGCGCCGGTTCGATCCCGGCGCGGTGTTCTCGGCGGCCCAGCCGGTGCACTGACCTGGTGCGCCGCGGCGGTCAGGACGCGTGCGGTGATGTGGATGCCGAAGATCTGCAGCGCCCAGGTGCCGGCGATGAGCGAGACGGCGACGATGACGATCACTGCGAGCCCGACGAGCAGTCCGATCCGGCGCTGCTGGGCGGGGGTGCGGCCGGCGGTGACCTACAGGACCACCGGCAGCGTGCCGATCGGGTTGCAGATCGTGGACAGCGCCACGGCGCTCGTGATCAGGGTGGGGGCGGCGATCGTGGTGTCCATGCGGCATCCTCACGGGATCTCTAGGCCCGCGATGCCCTCCTCGCGGGTCACTCCACCCTCCCCAGGGGAGGACGATCGGTCCGGGCGCGTAGGTTTCGCCGCGAAACGTCCGCGTCTCGGCCGATCGTCCTCGAGTCAGTAGAGGGCGCGATGAGAGAGAAGAGCGGATGCCGCGGCGCGGCGTCACTCGTCGGGCCGGGCCTCCAGGCTCGAGCGCTCGGCGATCGGGGGCGCCTCGAGGTCGGGTTCGAACGGCCGGCCCGCGCGGTCCTGACCGGGGAGCGGACGCGAGCGGCGCCCGTAGATGAGCTCGGAGGAGTCCAGCAGCCACGGCACGAGGGTGATCGTCACGCCGTGGATGAGCATGAGCTGCTGGGCGATGCGCCGCGCGCGGCGGTTGTGGAGCAGCGTCTCCCACCAGTGCCCCACGATGTACTGCGGCAGGTAGACCGTGACGACGGCCGACCCGTGCTTCTCGCGGTACTGCCGGATGAACTCCGCGACGGGCCCGGCGTAGTAGCGATAGGGCGACTCGAGGATGACGAGCGGCACCGGCATCCGCTGGTCCTGCCATTCCTGCTGCAGGGCCTCGGCGTCGTCGCCGGCGACCGCCACGTGCAGGGCGATCGTCTTGTCGTGCTTGGCGGCGAGGGCGTAGTCGACGGCCTTGGCGACCGGCTTCTGCAGGCGGCTGACGAGGATGAGGGCGATGTCGCCCGATGAGCCGTACTGCACCGGCTCGTCGATGCGGATCTCGTGCTCGACGTCTCGGTAGTAGCGGTTCACGCCGATCATGAGGATCGCAAGGACCGGGATCGCGAGGAAGACCAGCCACGCCCCGTAGATGAACTTCGTCGCGGTGACGATGACGAGCACGGCGACGGTCATCGCGGCGCCGGTGGAGTTGATCGCCAGGCCCGTCAGGGCCGCGCGGCGCTCGGCGGCGGCGCGCGGGTCGCGCCGCGCTTCGACGCGGCTCGTCTGCCGAAGCTCTCGACGCCAGTGCCGCACCATGCCGATCTGGCCGAGCGAGAACGACACGAACACGCCGATGATGTACAGCTGGATGAGGGTGGTCAAGTTCGCCTGGTAGACGACGAGCACCACGATGGCAGCGAGGCCCAGGATGATCATGCCGTTGGAGAAGACCAGCCGGTCGCCGCGGGTGTTCAGCGCCTTCGGCGCGTAGCCGTCGCGGGCGAGCACCGATCCGAGGAGCGGGAAGCCGTTGAACGCGGTGTTGGCGGCGAGGAGCAGCACGCACGCGGTCGCGGCCTGCACGATGAAGAACGGGATGGAGCCCATCCCGAACGTGGCGGCGGCGATCTGCGCCATGAGGCTCGGTTGCGGAGTGGTCTCGCAGGCGAAGCCGACGAGGTTGCAAGGGTCTTCCGCGTAGTGCGCCTGGGAGATGAGTCCCACGGCGGTGAGGCCGGCGAACAGAGTGATCGCGACCCCGCCCATGAGCACGAGCGTCCACTGGGCGTTGCGCACCTTCGGGCGGCGGAAGGCCGGCACGCCGTTGGAGACCGCTTCGACACCGGTGAGGGCGGAGCATCCGCTCGAGAACGCCCGCAGGATGAGGAGGATCGTCGCGGCCTGGGTGAGCTCCTCGGCCTGCACGGCGTACTCGGCGCTCGACGCGATCGGCGGGTCGCCGAGCGCGGTGCGGATGAGGGCCACGACCACCATCACCGCGACCGAGCCGATGAAGACGTAGGTGGGGATCGCGAAGGCGAACGAGGCCTCGCGCACCCCGCGGAGGTTCACGACCACCAGCAGGATGACGAAGCCGACCGCGAACTCGATGCGGAAGGGCGCGAGCTCGGGGATCGCCGAGATGATGTTGTCGACCCCCGAGGCGATCGACACCGCCACGGTGAGGACGTAGTCGACGAGGAGCGCCGAGGCGACGACGACCCCCGGCACCTCGCCGAGGTTCGTCCGCGCCACCTCGTAGTCGCCGCCACCCGTGGGGTAGGCCTTGATGAGCTGGCGGTAGCTCAGCACGACCACGATGAGGAGCACGACGACGGCGACCGCGACCCCGGGGCTGAAGGCGAGGAACGCGGTCCCGCCGATCAGCAGGATCATCAGCAGCTCCTGCGGCGCATAGGCGACCGAGCTCAGCGCGTCGGAGGCGAAGATCGGCAGCGCCCGGCGCTTGGGCAGCAGCTGGTCGTCGAGCTTCTCGGAGGTGAGGGGGTCTCCCAGCAGGAGACGTTTCGCGCGAGGGGATTCCTCCACCGGCTCGCGACCATCAGTCGTCACGGCCGATGACACTACGCCTGTCGGGGCGCGCGCGCACTCCGGCGCGGCGTGGCGGCCCTGGGCCGCGGTTCGCGGCGAGAGGACGATCGGCCCGCCGGAGGACTTTTCCGGCCGAAACGTGCGCGTCTCGGCCGATTGTCCGCGCGCGGGGAGGCCGAGCGGAGGCGGCGCGGACGACGGGTGCCCGCGCTGTGGGGGAGAGGATGCCGCGGCTAACGCGCGGCGAGGAACTCCCGCGCCGCGGTGACGAGGTTCGCCACGCCGTTGTCGAGGGTCGGCTGCAGCAGCGGCGCGAAGAACGGCGAGTGGTTGGTGGGGATGTCGCGTTCGATGCTTCCGGATGCCGCGGCGTCGGCGTACACCTGAGGGTCGACCCCTCCCCAGAACCAGAAGACCAGCGGCACGCCCGCCTCGCGGGCGAACCACGAGACATCCTCGCTGCCGGTGAACATGCCCGGGTCGACGACCTTCTCGTCGCCGAAGGCGCGGGCGAAGGCGGCGCGCAGGCGCGCGGTCGCCTCCTCGTCGTTGATCGTCGGCGGGAGACTGTGGTCGACCTTGATGACGGGCTCCTCCTCGGCGCCGGATGCCTGCGCCTCGGCGCGGACGATGCGCTCGACCTTCTCCAGCACCCGGGCGCGGGCCTCGTCGTCGGGATAGCGGAGGCTGAGCTCGAGCACCGCCTCGGCGGGGATGATGTTGTTCTTCAGGCCCGCGTGGATCGACCCGACGGTGACCACGGCGACATCGCGCGGATCGGTCTCGCGCGAGACGACGGTCTGCAGCCGCATCACGGTCGCGGCGGCCATCACCACCGGGTCGATCGTCGCCTGCGGGCGCGAACCGTGACCGCCCCGGCCGAGGAGGGTGACGCGCAGTCCGTCGGAGGCGGCCATCTGGGTGCCCGGGCGCACGCCGATCGTGCCGGCGGGGAGCGGGGTGACGTGCTGGCCGAGCACGATGTCGGGGCGGGGGAACCGGTCGAGTACGCCGTCGGCGATCATCGCCTGCGACCCGGCGCCGTACTCTTCCGCGGGCTGGAAGACCGCGACCACGGTGCCCCGCCACTCGTCGGTGGTCGCGACGAGGCGCTCGAGCGCGCCGAGGAGGGCGGTGACATGCATGTCGTGCCCGCACGCGTGCATCACCGGCACATCGAGGCCCTGCGGGTCGACGCCGCGGGCGGTGCTGGCGTAGGCGAGACCGGTGCGCTCCTCGACGGGGAGGCCGTCCATGTCGGCGCGCAGCCACACGACCGGGCCGCGCTCGCCGTCGTCGGCATCATCGTTTCGGATCACCGCGGCAAGCCCCGTGCGCCCGATGCCCTCTTCGAACTCGATTCCCAGCTCCGTCAGACGCTGCGCGATGACACCCGCGGTGCGGGTCTCCTGGAACGACAGCTCGGGATGACGGTGAAGGTCGGTGTAGATCGCATCGAGGTCGAGGGCCATACCGCCGAGCCTAACGCGCCCCCGGGGCGCGGCTCCGGGCGGGCGCCGTTCGCGGTGCGGCGCTCGGCGCGGCCCGCCCCGCGGCGCTCAGCCGGCCGCGCGCGCGGTGGAGCCGCGCACGATCAGCTCGTACGGCAGGCGGCGCGACGGGCGGTCCTCGGGCGGCACCGTCGCGTCGATCTCGGCGAGGATCGCCGCCGCGGCCCTCTCGCCCTGCCCGAGCGGGAACTGGTCGACGGTCGAGAGTCGGAAGAACTCGCCCAGCTCGTGACCGTCGATCCCGATGATCGAGAGGTCTTCGGGCACCCGGTAGCCGAGCTCGCGGGCCGCGAGGAGCGCTCCGATCGCCATCTCGTCCGAGCCGGCGAAGATCGCCGTGGGACGCTCGCCGGGGCGCCCGAGCAGCTGCTTCGCCGCGCGGAACCCGCCCTCGATCGTGAAGTCGGCCGGTTCGTACAGGGCCGGCCGCGCCGGGAACCCGGCGTCGGCCAGCGCCTGCTCGAACCCCTGTCGCCGCTGCGTCGGCACGTGGAAGTCGACGTCGAACTCGGGGCTCGCGCCGATGTGCGCGATGTCGCGATGGCCGAGCGCGAGGAGGTGCTCGGTGGCGAGCCTGGCCACGGCGACGTCATCCATCGTCAGGGTGTCCAGCCGCGGGCTCGGCCCACCGATCGCGATGACCGGCAGGTCGAGCTGACGCAGCCGCTCGAGCTCCTCCTCGCCGAGCTCGAGCGAGATCGCGATGACGCCGTCCACGCGCTGGCGGCGCAGGAACGTCTCGAAGATCGCATGCCGCTCGCCGGCGTCGTTGGTCAGGCTGTACAGCGTGATGTCGTACCCGCGGCGCATGAGCGAGGTCGAGATGCCGCTCAGCACCGTGCTGAAGAACCAGCGGTCGAGGAACGGCACGAGCACGCCGATGTTGCGACGGCGGCCGGAGGCCAGGCTCGACGCCGATGCCGACACGACGTAGCCGAGGCTCTTCGCGGCATCCTCGACCCTCGTCTTGGCGGTCGCCGAGACGTGACCCCGGCCGCTCAGGGCGCGGGAGACCGTGGCGGTGGACACGCCCGCCAGGCGCGCCACCTCATCGATGCTGACCACGTCGCCCCCTCGCGTTCCGTCGCGCCGCCCCCGCGGCCGGTGCCCCTCAGTCCTCGGTCAGCCAGACCGCGGTGTCGACGGGCAGCGCGCGGCCGTCGATCGGGCCGCTCGCGACCAGGATCTCACCCGCCGGCAGCTCCACCGGTGCGGCGCCGAGGTTCGCCACGACGCGCACCGAACCATTCCGGAACGCCACCACGTCGTCGCCGAAGCCGTCGAGCCACTCCAGCTTCCCCGCGCCCAGCTGGTGGGTGCGGCGCTCGGCGAGCAGGCTCCGGTACAGCGACAGGGTCGACGAGCCGTCGGCGCGCTGGACGTCACGGGCCACACCCGCCCAGTCGGTCGGCTGCGGCAGCCAGGCCTCGCCGTTCGGGCTGAAGCCGAAGGCGGGGGCGTCGCTCTTCCAGGGAAGCGGCACACGGCAGCCGTCCCGGCCGTAACGCTCGCCACCGGTGCGGAACCAGGTCGGGTCCTGACGGGCGTCGTCGGGCAGGTCGACGACCTCGGGGAGGCCGAGTTCCTCGCCCTGGAACAGGTAGGACGACCCGGGGAGGGCCAGCATGACGGTGGTCGCCGCGCGGGCACGCCGCAGTCCGACATCCGCAATCGGCTTGCCGGGGGAGTTCGGTCCGATGCCGTGCCCCTGTGGGTTCTCGGCCGTGAGCGCCAGGCGCGAGGCGTGGCGGACGACGTCGTGGTTCGACAACACCCAGGTGCTGGGCGCGCCGACGCCCGGGAACGCCCGCAGCGACTCGTCGATGACCTCGCGCAGCTCCGCGGCGTTCCACGGCGTGGAGAGGTAGGGGAAGTTGAAGGCCTGGTGCATCTCGTCTTCGCGCACCCACAGCGCCGTCTTGTCGGCGGTGGGGAGCCACGCCTCGGCGGCGAGCACGCGGTCGCCCTCGTACTCGTCGAGGAGCTCGTGCCAGTCGCGGTAGACGTCGTGCACGCCCTCCTGGCCCCAGTAGGGGACGTCCACCTCGCCGCCGCCCATCGAGTCGGCGGTGGAGGGCGGGGTGTAGTCGGGCAGCCCCTCGGCCTTGACCAGGCCGTGAGCCACGTCGACGCGGAAGCCGTCGACGCCCCGGTCGAGCCAGAAGCGCAGGATGCGGCGGAACTCCTCGCGCACCTCTTCGTTGCTCCAGTCGAAGTCGGGCTGCGAGGTGTCGAAGAGGTGGAGGTACCACTGGCCGGGGGTGCCGTCGGCCTCGGTCACGCGCGTCCACGCCGGGCCGCCGAAGACCGACTCCCAGTTGTTCGGGGGCACGTCGCCGTCGATGCCACGACCCTCGCGGAAGATGTAGCGCGCGCGCTCGGGGCTGCCGGGCGCGGCGGCGAGAGCCTGCTGGAACCACTCGTGCTGGTCGGAGGAGTGGTTGGGGACGAGGTCGACGATGACCCGGATGCCGCGGGCGTGCGCTCCCTCGAGCATGTCGTCGAAGTCGGCGAGCGTGCCGAACAGCGGGTCGACGTCGCAGTAGTCGGCGACGTCGTAGCCGGCGTCCTTCTGGGGGCTACGCATGAAGGGGGAGAGCCAGATCGCGTCGACACCGAGCTCGGCGAGGTCGTCGAGGTGGGCGGTGACGCCGGGGAGGTCGCCGATGCCGTCACCGGAGGTGTCGGCGAAGGAACGCGGGTAGATCTGGTAGATGACGGCGGTGCGCCACCACTCGGAGCCGGGGGTGGAGGCGCGGTCTGCGGGGGAGGTGACCGTATCGGGCGAAGTCATGCGCTCACAATACTGCAAGCGCTTACATTTTCCTGAGTGTGTGAGGCGCGGGACTAGGGTGGCGGGGTGAACGCCTCCGGCCCCCTCGCCCGCGCCGAATCGCTGATCACCGTCATCCCCGACTATCCGTCGCCGGGCATCCAGTTCCGCGACATCACCCCGCTCCTCGCCGACGCCGACGCGCTCCGCGCCGTCATCGATGCGCTGATCGCTCCGTTCGCGGGCACGTTCGACGTGGTCGCCGGCGTCGAGGCGCGCGGGTTCCTCCTCGCCGCCGCCGCGGCGATCGCCGCCGACACCGGCGTCGTGCCGGTGCGCAAGGCAGGGAAGCTGCCGCGTCCCGCGGCCGCGGTCGAGTACGCGCTGGAGTACGGTCACGCCACGATCGAGGTGCACGACGACCTGCCCCGCGGCACGCGGGTGCTGCTCGTCGACGACGTGCTCGCCACCGGCGGCACCCTCGCCGCCGCGCACGAGCTGTTCGCCGCCGTCGGAGCGCAGGTCACCGGCACCGCGGTGCTTCTCGAGCTCGAGGCGCTCGGCGGTCGCGCGGTGCTGGGTCGCGTGGAACGTGACATCCACACCGTCTTCCGAGTGTGACGGAGTGAACCCGAACCCTGGTGCTTGACCCTGACACGGTGTCAGGCTCTGTCGTGGAATCACCATGTTGAGCATCGGAGAGTTCGCCCGGCTGGCCGGAGTGTCGGTCCGGATGCTGCGTCACTACGACCACCTCGGTCTCCTCACGCCCGAGCGGGTCGACCCCTGGAGCGGCTACCGCTCCTACGGTGTCGGTCAGCTCGAGCGCGCCAACCGCATCGTCGCCCTGAAAGATCTCGGGTTCACCCTGGATCAGGTCGGACGGATGCTGGACGGCGGCCTCTCGCAGGAGGACGTCGCGCTCCTCCTCCGCGAGCGGCGCGAGGAGCTGCGGTCGCAGATCGCCGCAGACCGGCATCGGCTCGCCGCCGTCGAGGCGCGTCTCCGCGTCATCCAGAAGGAGATTCCCATGACGGAATACGTCGAAACCGCCCTGCCCGAGCTGCACGTGGTGCAGGAGACGATGCGCATCGAGGAGATGTCGCAGATCGAAGCCGAGATCGGGTACATGTTCACCCGGGTCAACGAGGCGATCGCTGCGGCCGGGGCGGTGCACACCGGGCCGGGAGTGGCGATCTACACCACCGACGGAGATGGCATGATCGCCGCCGCGGCGGAGCAAATCGGGGATGCCGCGACTCCGGCCGGTCTCGAGCGGGCGACCGTGCCCGCGGCATCCCGCGCCCTGACCGGGCGGTACGAGGCCGATGATCTGCTGGGCATCCAGCGGGCGTGGCAGGACCTCGTCGCCGAGATCGACCGCCGGGGGCTCACGCCCGCGGGTCCTGCCCGCGAGGTGTACCTCGAGACCCCGATGGATCCGGGCGGCACCCGCTGGGTGGTCGATCTGCAGCAGCAGGTCGCCTGACCCGCCGGCGGGCGCTTCGACCGGGGCGGGCAGCGACGAGGCTAAACGCGCGGTGCGGCGCCCCTTCCTCGCCGAAACCCCCCTTTCCCGCCGAAACAGGGCGAGAGAGCGTGTCGAGAAACGGCACCCGGCTCCGACACACTGAGAGGGCCGCGCACAGCGGCCGGAAGCGAGGGAGTTCCGATGCAGTACCTGATCCTGATCCACAACAGCCCGGCCGTGATCGACCTGTTCGCGAAGATGAGCGACGAGGAGCGTGCGGCGGCGTTTCAGGTCTACTGGGACGTCGAGTCCGACCTGCAGGCCACCGGCGAGCTGGTCGACTCCAAGGCGCTCGACACCGACGCACAGCAGCAGGTCACCCGCGGTGCCGACGGTCCGGTCGTCACCGACGCACCCCTGCCGGAACTGACCGAAGTGGTGTCGGGCTACTACCTGGTGGATGTCGCCGACGAGGCCCGTGCCGCCGAGATCGCCGCACGGTTCCCCGAAGCCGTGGTTCCTGGCGGCATGCGGATCGCGCGCATATGGACCGACGCGGACTTCGCCGCCAACACGTGAGTCGGCCGCCGCTCGGGGCACTGACCGCCGCCGTGCGGTCGGCGGCTCCACGCGCGCTCGCGGTGATGGTGCGCCGGACGGGCGCCTTCGACGACGCGGAGGACGCGGTGCAGGAGGCGCTCCTCGCGGCATGGGGCCAGTGGCCGCGGGAGGGGATGCCCGAGAATCCTGCCGCGTGGCTGGTGTCGGTGGCGTCACGCCGGTATGTCGATGCGGTCAGATCAGATGCCGCGCGGCGGGCACGGGAGGAGCGGGCGACCCGGCAGGAGCCCGGCGGCGCCGTCGCGGCCGACGTGGACGACACCCTCCGCCTCTTCCTTCTGTGCTGTCACCCGTCGCTGTCGCCCGCGTCGCAGATGGCGCTCACCCTGCGCTGCGTGGGTGGGCTCACCACCCGGGAGATCGCGCGCGGACTTCTCGCCACCGAGGCGACCGTCGCGCAGCGGATCTCGCGGGCGAAAGCCACGCTTCGCGGCGTGCCGCTCGAGCCGGGCGGCGAGATGACGGAGCGGATCCCGGTGCTCCTCGATGTGCTGAGCCTCATCCACACCGAGGCGCATTCGGCCGTCGAGGGCGAGGACATCACGAGGCCCCTCCTCGCCGCCGAGGCGCTGCGGCTCGCTCGACTCCTTCTCTCACTCGGTCGCCCCGACGACCCGTGGCGCCCGGAGGCCGCGGGATTGGTCGCTCTCATGCTTCTCACCGATGCGCGTGCGCCCGCGCGCGCAGACCGAGAGGGCCTTCTGGTTCCGCTCGCGCATCAGGACCGGAGCCTGTGGCGCGCCGACCTCATCGCCGAGGGCGTCGAGCTCCTCACCGACGCGCTGACGCAGGAGCGCGCGGGGCGCTATCAGGTTCGGGCCGCGATCGCCGCGGTGCACGACGAGGCTGAGACAGCGAGCGGCACCGACTGGCGACAGATCCTTGGACTGTACGAGGTGCTCTGCCGCCTCGACCCGGGCCCGGTGAGCGAGCTCGGCCGGGCGGTCGCGGTGGGGGAGGTGGTCGGTCCGGACGCCGGCTTGCAGGTCGTCGCGGCGGTCGAGGGCAGAGCATCGCCGCTCCGCGTCGCGGCAGTACGGGCGCACCTGCTCGGTCGCGCCGGCCGCGCGGACGAGGCGCGGCGCGAGTACCAGCGGGCCGCGGGCTTGACCCGCAACGGAGCAGAGCGCCGGTGGTTCCGCAGCGCGGCGGGAACCGTACGAAGGACGCCTGGTCGTTGAGCCAGGAGCGGAGCGATGCGCTTCGCTACGCGGCAGCCGAGTTGAGTGTCGCAAGTGACGCCTGAAATCGGCTGCGCACGATTCCCGCCACACGCACGTCGGGGGCGAGCGGTTCGGTGGCGATGTCTGCCCCGCACGACGCAATGCGGCCCGCGAAGAAGCCGGGCGCGAGTACGTAGCTTGCGACGATCACGCGGCCGGTGCTGCGTTCGCGCGCCATGGCGACGGCTTCCTCGATGGGTGTTCCGGCACCGGCGGCGAACCCGACATCGATGTGGCGACCGACCTTGTCGGCGAGATCGCGCGCGACTTCCTGCACGGCCACTGTGGCCGCGGGGTCGGAGGATCCCGCCGCGGCGAGGACTATCGCATCGTCGTCCCGCACTCCGCTGGATGCGAGTCGATGCTCGAGCACGGCGGTGATTAGTGGGTGCGGACCGAGCGGATCCGCCGCCACAGCGCGTCCCGGATACCGGCCGACGGCTCGCGCGATGTCGACTTTCACGTGGAAGCCTGTCGAAAGCAGCAGGGGGACGACGACCGCTGTGCCGCGGCGGACAGCGGTAGCCACGACATCGTCAACGGCCGGCTGTTCGACGTCGACGAACGCCTGCTCGACGCGGATGCCGGGGACGAGGCGAGCGACCTGGGACGTCAGAAGCTGGATGGCGCGTCGGCCGGCGTCGTCGCTGGTGCCATGCGAGCACGCGATCAGCGTGGTGGTCATCGGGCCTCCTCGGTTTCGACCGTGTCGAGGCGGTATCCCCGTTTGACGACGGTCTTGATGAGTTGGGGGGCAGCCAAAGCGTCACGCAACCTGGCTACCGCAACCTCGACGGCATGCTCGCTGTCGGCCGATCGCGGCAGGGCGCGCTGGAGTTGAGGACGACTCACCACGCCGCCTGCCCCGTCGACCAGAACGGTGAGCACGGCGAGGCCTGTTCGTGAGAGCGGCGTGAATCGTCCGTCGAGGATCGCGCCTCCGCTGCGCAACTCCAGGCGACCGGATGTCGTTTCAATGAATCGCGCGTGCCCTCCGCCGAAGTGCGTGACGACAGCACGCACCAGCGAACCAAGGCGACCGCGCTCCGCGATGAGCGGGGTGATTCCCGCGGCGACAAGAGGCCCCGCGGTGATGGGACCGACGGCAGCCGCCAGCAGGCGACCGGCGGCTGAGAGGGCCGCGATCTCGCCGAGCGCCCCGGCTCGCTCGGCTGCGGCGAGCCACTCCGCAGCACCAGGCGCGGAGGTGAAGAGCACCGCGTCGACCTCACCGCTTGCGGCCGCGACGACCGACTTGGTCACCACCGTCTCATCCGGCGGTGGCCCCCAGCGGTAGACAGTGAGGCTCGAGACGAGAGCGCCCGCGCCCGTGAAGAGCTCGTCCAGCCCGTCGGAGCCGGAGCCGTGGTGCTGCACGGCGACGCGGCGGCCAGATACGCCCTCGGCGAGGAGGAAGTCGCCCAGTTCGGCGGATGTCTCGGACTCGGCGACCCAGTCGGCCGTGAACCCTGCCTGTTGGATCGCGCCGCGGGCCTTTGGGCCGCGGGCGACGATCTGGGCCGAGGCGAACGCACGACCGAGGTCGTCGAGCAGGCCGGCCTCGTCGGCGGCTTCCATCCACCCGCGGAATCCGACGCCGGTCGTCGCGACGACGATGTCGGGCGGATGCTCGACCAGCTCGCGGGTCGCTGCTATCAGGGCCTCGTCGTCGATGTGGGGGACGATCGTGAGCGCGGGTGCGTGCCGCACCTGCGCGCCGTGACGCTCGAGCGCCGCGGCCAGCTCTGACGACCGCCGATCGACGGTGATCACGATGGAGCAGCCGATCAGCGCTGTCGAGAGCGCCGGACGCACGGACGAGGTCACCGGACCGTCTCACCCGCTTCCTCGTGCACGCCCAGCAGGAGGCTGGCGCGCGCAACGTCGCCGATCACGATGACAGCTGGGTTGCGGACCTGGGCCGCCTCGGCGTCGAGGTGGGCGCGACCGAGTGTCGTCCGCGTGGTGCGTTGCTGCGGGGTGTGCCCGTTCTCCACGATTGCAACGGGGCGCGAGGCTGGTACGCCGGCCTCGACGGCGGCGGACACAAGTTTTCGCAGCGCGGCGACGCCCATCAGCACCACGGTCGTGACGGAATCGTCGCGCAGTGCGTCGAGCGTGGACGACGTGACCTCCGCCTGGCCGTTGACGACGTGGAAGCCGACGGCGGTGCCGCGGTGCGTCACCGGTATGCCGGCCGCTTGCGGCACGGACACGACGCTGGTGAGTCCGGGAACGACTTCGACAGGGACGCCGGCGGCCAGGCATGCCGCGACCTCCTCGCCGCCCCGCCCGTAGACGAACGGGTCACCGCCCTTGAGCCGCACGACGCGAAGCCCGAGCCGCGCCCGGTCGACGAGGATTTGATTGATCTCCTCCTGTGGCACCGGGTGGTGACCGGGACGCTTGCCCACGTCGATCACCTCGACGTCGGAATCGAGTTCGGCCAGTACGTCAGCAGGTCCCAGCCGGTCGGCGACGACAACGTCGGCTTCCGCGAGCAATCGTCGTCCGCGGATCGTCATGAGGTCAGTCGGTCCCGGACCGCCCCCGACGAGATCGACACGCCCTGCCGCGGAGCGGCGTCGGCGGCGCAGCGGCAGCCTCCCCTCTCGCAGCAGACCGGCGATCGCGTCGCGCAGTCGCGCAGCGCGCCGGGGGTCGACGCCGGAGTCCGACATGACCCCGACGACGACGTCGCCCGCGCGCGACTCGGCCGTAAGGCGCGCGCTGCCGTGAGCTCCGTTGGACGCGTTGATGCAGAGGATGCGGCGGCTCTCGCACCACGCAGCGACCTCGGCATCCACGCGCGGGTCACCCGTGGCGGTGTGCACGAGCCACGCGTCTTCGACGTCGTCGACGCGCACCGGACGGCTCTCGTGGCGCAGACCGTGCCGCTCGAGGAGCACCCGGGTGTCGTCGCTGAGGATCGGGGCCACGATCAGGATGTCGGCGCCGTCGTCGAGGAAGCGCGGGAGCCGACGGCCGGTGACGGCGCCGCCGCCGACCAGCACGACGCGGCGGCCAGCCAGCGAGATCCCCAGCATCGTCGTCATCGGTGGTCCTCCCAACGCACGAGCACATGATCCCCGTCGATGGCCACCGGCCACACCCGCAGTGAACGGGGCTCCGCGCCCTGGGTGTCGAGGCACACGCCCGTGCGCAGGTCGAAGACCTGCTTGTACATCGGGGATGCCACGGTGGGCACGTCATCTCGGCTGCCGACGATGCCGCGGGAGATCACGTGCGCGCCGCTGTACGGGTCGAGGTTGGAGACGGCGTGCACACGGCCGGGTGCACCGTCATGGCCGCGCAGGACGAACAGGGCGATCTGCGTGTCACGGAGAAGCGCTGCGCGGCCGCGCTCGATCTCGAGGTCGTCAAGGGCGCACACGCGCACCCACCTCGACGTCCGCGCACCAGCCTCGGCCCCCACGGCGGCGCGTACGGTTTCGACCATGGTCATCTCCGCACCTCCAGTGTCGTGCCGGCGATGAGCACGCGGGGGTCCGAGCGCTCGGACTCCGTGGCCGGCCGCGGCTGGCCGCGCTCGGCGGTATACGCGAGAGAGGGGTCGGGGGTTATGGGAGCGTTGACGAACGAGGCGAATCGCTTCAGCTTGTCGGGGTCGTCGAGGGTCGCTTTCCACTCGTCTTCGTACGCGCCGACGTGGCGGGCCATCGCGGAGTCGAGGTCGGCGCACAGTCCGAGGCTGTCGTCGAAGATGACAGCCCGCAGTCCGTCGATGCCGCCTTCGAGGTCTTCGAACCAGGGAGCTGTGCGCTGCAGCCGGTCAGCGGTGAAGATGTAATACATCAGGAATCGATCGATTGCGGTGAGCAGTGCGTCGTCGTCGAGACCTTCTGCAAGAAGCACGGCGTGCCGCGGTGTGAAGCCGCCGTTGCCGCCGACGTACATGTTCCAGCCCGCTTCCGTCGCGATCACGCCGACGTCCTTGCCTCGGGCCTCCGCGCACTCGCGGGCGCAACCCGATACGCCGAGCTTGATCTTGTGCGGCGATCGCAGCCCCCGGTATCGCAGCTCGAGCCGGACAGCCATTCCGACCGAGTCCTGCACGCCGAACCGGCACCACGTGGATCCGACGCAGGACTTCACGGTGCGCAGCGACTTTCCATAGGCGTGTCCGGATTCGAAGCCGGCGTCGACCAGTCGCCGCCAGATCTCGGGCAGCTGCTCGAGGCGGGCGCCGAACATGTCGATCCGCTGGCCGCCGGTGATCTTTGTGTACAACCCGAAGTCGCGCGCAACCTCGCCGATCACGAGCAGGCCTTCCGGTGTGATCTCACCGCCGGGGATTCGTGGGACGACCGAGTAGCTGCCGTCCTTCTGGAGGTTGGCCATGACGTGGTCGTTGGTGTCCTGAAGGGTGGCGTTCTCGCCTTCCAGGACGTGAGCCCCGACGAGGGTCGAGAGGATGCTGGCGAGGGCGGGCTTGCAGATGTCGCAACCACGCCCGGTGCCGAACCGGTCGATCACGGTGCTGAAGGTGGTGAGCCCCGAAACCCGCACGGCGTCGAAAAGCTGGCGTCGCGACATCGCGAAGTGCTCGCAGAGCGCGGTACTGAGCGCCGCGCCGGTCTTGGCGAGTTCGACGCCGACGATCTTCTTCACCATCGTCACGCACGACCCGCACGCGGCACCCGCTTTCGTGCACGACTTGACAGCCGCGACGTCGGTGCATCCGTCATCGCGCACGGCATGACGGATCGTGCCCGCGGTGACGCTGTTGCAGGAGCAGACGAGCGCTTCGTCCGGCAGGTCTCCGGAAGCAGCTTCGGCACCGCCCTCGGGCATCAGGTACACGACTGGGTCGCCGCCGAGCGCCGCGCCGACGAGCGGCCGCAGCGCCGCGTAGGAGGAGGCGTCGCCGACCAGGATTCCGCCGAGCAGCGTCTTCGCGTCATCCGACATCACGAGTTTCTTGTAGACGCCGGCCACCGGGTCGGCGTAGACGACATCGAGCGCTCCCGGCGTTTCTGCGAACGCGTCGCCGAAGCTCGCGACATCCACCCCCGAGAGCTTGAGCTTCGTCGATACGTCGTACCCGGAGAACTGCGCGTGCCCGCCCAGCAGGCGGGTCGCCGCCACCTCGGCCATCGCGTACCCCGGCGCGACGAGACCGACGCACGCACCATCGAAGCTCGCCACCTCGCCGATCGCCAGGATCCGGGGATCGCTCGTGCGGCAGCCCGCGTCGATCACGATCCCGCCGCGTGGCTCCACGTCGAGCGACGCGGCCCGCGCCAGCTCGTCGCGCGGTCTCACTCCGACCGTGAACACGACGACGTCGGTGGGCTCCCAGGTGCCGTCCCGAAACTCCAGCCCGACGACCTTGCCCGACGCATCGGCGTCCAGACGGGTCGTGATCGACTCGGTCCGCACCCTGATACCCCGCGACTCGATGAGGCGACGCAGGGCGTCGCCAGCCGCCCGGTCGAGCTGCGCCGACATCAGCCGATCCGACGACTGCACCACGGTGCACGAGACGTCGAGGCTCTGGAGAGCGCCCGCTGCCTCGAGCCCGAGCAGCCCACCCCCGATGACGGTGCCGGTGAGCGGTCGGCCGAGCTGAGCGGATCGAGTTCTGACGAACTCGCGCAGCCGCTCGACGTCGTCCAGCGTGCGGTAGACGAAGCATCCCTCCCACCCGGCGCCGTCGACGGCGACCTTGGCCGCGTAGGAGCCGGTGGCGAGGATCAGGTGGTCGTAAGCGACGCTGAGGCCGTGTGCCGTCGTGACCTGCCGCGCGGCGCGATCGATCGCGGTTACGGCATCCCCGCACACGAACCGCACGCGCTCGTCGTCTATGACGGACCGCTCGAGCTCCAGCTCTTCGACCGACGCGCCGCCGAAGAACGATGTGAGGCCCACGCGGTCGTACGGATGCCGTGCTTCCTCGCCGATCAGCGTGACACGCCAGTCGTCTCCGCTGCGACTGAGCAAACTGTCCACGAACCGGTGAGCGACCATTCCGGCGCCGACCACCACCACGTGCACAGAGGTGGTGTCGGTCGAGCTCATTCCGTCACGGTACGTGGACGCTGTTTCGACGGCGTCAGCGTGATGTTTCCGGTTCTTGACGGTGCGAGGCATCAGGTGTCCGATCGATCCGGTCGCGGGCTGCGGGCAGGTTCAGCCGGTGACGGCGGCAGGCTCGCGAGCTGCGGACTCCGTCGCGGCTGTGGCGACGGCCGGCGCGGTTCCTGCTCCCCTGGGGCCCCGGCGCGGGCGCCGTCCCGACAGGGGACGAGGGGAGGTGCCGCGGGCGTAGGTGAGGTAGAGCGGAACGCCGACGAACGCGAGACCGCCGACGAGGTTCCCGAGCACCGTGGGCAGCTCGTTCCAGATGAGATAGTCCATGATCGTGAAGTCGCCACCGAGCAGCAGCCCGGACGGGAAGAGGAACATGTTGACGATGGAGTGCTCGAACCCCATATAGAAGAAGAGCATGATCGGCATCCACATCGCGAGGATCTTGCCGGGGACGCTCTTGGAAACCATCGACAGCACGACGCCCATTGCGACCATCCAGTTGCACAGCACGGCGCGAACGAACAGGGTCAGCATTCCGGCGGCGCCGTGTTCCGCGTACCCGACAGTGCGTCCCTCGCCGATGTGTCCGATCGCTTGACCCACCTCGTTCGGCGGCGTCGAGAACCCATTCGTCACGACGACCGCCATCAGCACGGCGACCGTGAAGGCGCCGATGAAGTTCCCCACGAAGACGAGTCCCCAGTTGCGAAGCACGCCGCTGAACGTCACGCCGGGACGCTTGTCGAGCCACGCGAGCGGTGCCAGCACGAACACTCCGGTGAGCAGGTCGTAGCCGAGGAGGTACAGCATGATGAAGCCGACTGGGAAGAGGATGGCGCCGAGCAGCGGCATCCCGGTCGAGACGCTCACCGTGACGGCGAACGCCGCGGCGATGGTGAGGGTCGCGCCGCCCATGATGGAGCGGACGAGCGTGTCCCTGGTTGAGAGCAGCACCTTCGAGGCGCCGGCGTCGATCACCGTGCCGACGAGATCAACCGGCTTGACGTACGTCATGAAGTCTCCTTCGTGTGGCCTGGCAGCTGAAACCAGCCGATGACTGACGGTATGCGCGGGGTGTTTCACGCCGGGGCCCGACAGGTACCCCGCACGTAACTCTTTCCTCACTCAGCCCGATCGCGACTTGTGAGATGTACGCGCCGGCACTGCGCATGTCGGGGCCGAGACCGGCGCGGCGAGGGTGGGCCGATGCGCGCCGATGTGGCGCTTCACGCGTACGATCAAGCGGTGCTCGTGCTCGCGGCGGTCGTCCTCTTCATCAATGCGCTCTTCAACGTCGTCGTGTGGCCGCGGTTCTACCCGCGCATCGCCAACGACCCGCGCGCCCGCGACGCCGGAGGACGGCGCACCGCGTTCTACCGCGTGCACGTCGTGCTGATCACGCTCGCGCTGATCCTCGCGGCGGTGAGTGTCGCGGCCGGCATCGCCCTGCTCGTCACCGCCGGTTGACCGGGTCCGGCGCCCGGCCCGCGTTGCCCGGAGGTTTCCGGGCGTGAACGTCCCGCAACAAGCTCGGCCCCGCGCTTCAGTCGGAGCCCACCACGCCCTACCGTCGACGCATGACCACTGACGCGAAGGCAGGCGAAGCCACGGAGCCGACCGACAAGCAGGCCGCGCGCCGTGCCCGCGCAGCCGCGAACGGCGTCGACACCGTCCCGCCGCTCGCGCGACTGTTCCCGCTCGGCCTGCAGCACGTCCTGGCGATGTACGCCGGCGCCGTCGCGGTGCCGCTCATCGTCGGCGGCGCGCTCGGCTACTCGTCCGAAGACCTCGCCTTCCTGATCAGCGCCGACCTCTTCGTCGCCGGTATCGCCACCATCATCCAGTCGGTAGGGTTCTGGCGGTTCGGGGTACGGCTCCCGCTCATGCAGGGGGTGACCTTCGCCGCCGTCGGGCCGATGATCGCGATCGGTCAGGCCGAGGGCATCCAGGCGATCTTCGGCGCGACCATCGCCTGCGGCCTGTTCATGATCCTCGTCGCGCCGTTCTTCTCGCAGCTGCTGCGTTTCTTCCCGCCGATCGTGACGGGCACCGTCATCCTCATCATCGGCCTCTCCCTCATGCGGGTCGCCACGGGCTGGATCGTGGATGGCTCGGAAGACGGCGCTCCACCGGTCAACGTCGCCTTCGCCGCCGCGACGCTCCTCGTCATCATCCTCATCGAGCGCTTCGCGCCGCGGGCGCTGCAACGCGTCTCGGTGCTTCTCGGCCTTGCGATCGGCACCGTGGCGGCGCTCTTCGTGCCCGGGATGGTCGACTGGTCGGGGGTCGGCGAGGCGGGCTGGTTCGCCCTCATCACCCCGTTCCACTTCGGGCTGCCGACCTTCCAGGTTGCCTCGGTGGTGTCGCTGATCATCGTCGGCATCGTCATCATGACCGAGACGACCGGCGACATGATCGCCGTCGGCGAGATCGTCGACAAGCCCGTGACTCGCCGGCGCCTCGCCGACGGCCTGCGCGCCGACGGCCTCGGCACCGTCATCGGCGGCGTGTTCAACACCTTCCCATACACCGCCTTCGCGCAGAACGTCGGTCTCGTCTCGCTCACCGGCGTGCGATCGCGGTGGGTGGCGACGGCGGCGGGCGTCATCCTCGTGGTCCTCGGGCTCATCCCGAAGATCTCGGCGGTGGTCGAGGGGGTGCCGCGCGCGGTGCTCGGCGGTGCGGGGATCGCCCTTTTCGGGATGGTCGCGGCGTCGGGCATCCGCACGCTGGCGAAGGTGCGCTTCGACAACAAGAACGTCCTCATCGTGGCGATCTCGGTCGGCGTGGCGCTCCTTCCCACGGTCGCCCCGACGATCTACGACCAGTTCCCGCAGTGGTTCACGCTCATCTTCGATTCGGGGATCAGCGCGGGTGCGATCACGGCGATCCTGTTGAACCTGCTCCTGAACACCGAGGAGATGCGGGCGAGCCGAACCGGGGAACCCGCGTTCTCCGCCCACGACGCCGTCCGCGGCCCGGCCGCTGCCGCCCTCGTGCACCCCGAGGCCCAGGGGACCGGCCTCATCCCGACGAAGGTGCTCGACGCCGACCGCCGCGCCGCCGCGGAGACGGATGCCGCCGTTCCCGGCGACGCGATGCCCGAGGAGGGCTCGGGACGGATGCCGCCGGAGTCACCGGCCCGCTGACCCGCCCTACAGCAGCCCCACCCCGAGGTTGATGGGGCTCCCCTCGATGTTGCCGATGATGCCGCGGATGATCGCCGTCCCGTCGGTGCCCCGCAGGCTCTCGTACCAGGCGGCGGTGATCGACGGGTCGTATCCGTGCGTCTCCTCGCCGCGCTTGCGCGCCCGCAGCACCAGCTCGCCCGCCCGCTCGGTGCGCATCTTCTCGTAGCGCCGCAGCGAGTCCTCCACCCCGACGGTGTGGGTGGTGAGGCTGATCGCGAGCGCGAAGCTGTCCTCCAGCGCCGAGCACGCGCCCTGCCCGATGTCGGGCGCGGTGTTGTGCGCGGCGTCGCCGAGGATCGCCACGCGCCCGCGGGTCCACGTGTGCAGGGGGTCGATGTCCCAGATCTCCACCCGGTTCAAAGACTCCGAAGGACGGATGCCGCTGATCAGCCGCCGCACCTCGGGCGACCAGTGCCCGAACGCGGCCTCGAGGGGTGCCACGCCGTCGCCCCGGTCGTAGGGGAGCCCCGACGGCTGCGGGATGTCGAACCAGAAGTAGAAGCGGTCGTCGGCGACGGGCATCACCGCGGCGCGTTTTCCCTCGGCGACCCACGTCGTCCACTGGTCGAGCGGCGCGATCGCCGGCGACGCGTCCACCAGCCCGTTGAAGTTCGTGTACCCCGAGTACCGCCGCTCGACCCGGAAGCCGCCCTCGTCGGCGCGGGTGATCCAGTCGCGGGTGATCGAGCGGGCCCCGTCGGCGCCGATCAGCAGGTCGGCGGTGTCGGTCGACCCGTCGGCGAAGACCGCGGTGACCTTCTCGCCCTCCTCGCGGATGCCGACGAGCTCGCGCCCGAGGTGGATCCGGTCGAGCCCGAACGTGTCCATGAGGAGCGCCTGCAGCTCGGAGCGCGACACCGGGTACGGCCGCTGGCCGGTGTGCGCGGTCACCGGTTCGAGGCTGAAGCGGCACAGCTGATCGCCGGTGTGCCCGTCGTGATAGGCCATGTGGTCCATCCGGCCGCCCAGGCGCGCGACCTCGGCGCCGAGGCCCAGCCAGTTGAGCACCTTCACGCTGTTCGACCACAGCGACAGGGCGGCGCCGACGGGTCGGTTCTGTCGCATCCGGTCGTAGATCACCACATCATGGCCGTGCCGGGCGAGCGCGATCCCCGCGCTCGTGCCCCCGATACCGGCTCCGATGATCACGACCTTCACGGATCAGCTCCCTCGGTAGGTGGAATAGGAGAAGGGGCTCAGCAGCAGCGGCACATGCAGGTGGGTGTCGTCGGTGACGCGGAAGGTCACCGTCACCGACGGGTAGAACGTCTCCACGCCGAGCCCCGCGAAATACGCGCCGGTGGCGAAGGTCAGCATGTGGGTGCCGTGGTCGAGGAACTCGGGCCCGAGGCTGAGGCGCCCGTCGAGGTCGGTCTCGCCCGACGCGACCTGCACGATGCGAGGTTCGTCGCCCATCTTCGACAGGACGACGGCGACTCCGCTCGCGGGGAACCCGGTGGAGGCATCGAGGATGTGGGTGGTGAGCTGGCTGGTCATGGCCTCATCCTGCCGCCACGCGATCCGCCGTCACGGTCTCGCGCAGACGCAGCAGCGCGATCTCGTAGAGCTCTCCTGCCGCCTCGGCGACCTCCGACTCGGCGGTGTTCGCCAGGCGCCGCTCGAGCTCGGCGAGCATCTCCTCGGCGGACCGCCCGCGGGCCCGGATGAGGAACACCCGCCCGAACCGCGCCTCGTAGCGGGTGTTGCCGGTGGCGATCCGCTGGGCGACGTCGGAGGCGGCATCCGTCATCGCGGCCTGCTCGCGGCGCGACGCGGTCGCGGAGGGGTCATCGCCGGTCGCGCGCTCCCCGATACGCGGATGCTGCGCCAGCGCCTGGTCGAGATCGGCGGCGTCCCACGTCGCGGCCTCGGCGGCGGCCGTCTCTTCCAGCGCCTCACGGGTCGGGTACGGACGCCCCCCGACCACCGCAGACACCCACCGCGGGATCGCCGCCCACAGGCTCACCAGATCACGCGCTTCGCCCTCGTCGAGGGCGTTGAAGTCGCCGATGCGCATGACGGTCCTCCCGCGGGGGTGCTGCTGGGGGCCCACGCTACGAAGCGCGTCGGCACGTTTCGGTTTCCCTCGTGTAAACATCGCGTTGCCGCGCCGCCGTTCACACCGCCGAAACGCGGCGGAGGGAGGATGGGGCATCCGCCGCTCGGCGGAACCGACGAAGGAGCGCCGATGGCCTACCCGCGAAGCGCCGGCAGCGGCGTGATCCGCGCGGCGCACGCGTGGGTCGGCGGCCGGTTCGTTCCCGCCGACGTCGAGTTCGCCGACGGGGTGATCACGCGTGTCGACGACCCGTCGGGGAGCGCCCGGGGGGCGCAGATCGTTCCGGATGACGCGGTGCTGCTGCCGGGTCTCGTCGATTCCCATGTGCATGTGAACGAACCCGGCCGCACCGAGTGGGAGGGGTTCCGCTCGGCGACCCTCGCCGCCGCGGCCGGCGGGGTGACGACGATCATCGACATGCCGCTCAACTCCCTCCCGCCGACGACGACCGCCGAGGCGCTCGCGGTGAAGCAGGCGGCAGCCGCGCCCTCGGCGTACATCGACGTGGGGTTCTGGGGAGGGGCGGTGCCCGAGAACCTGGGGCGGCTCGGCCCGCTCCACGACGCGGGCGTGTACGGATTCAAGTGCTTCCTCTCCCCGTCGGGGGTGCCCGAGTTCGGACACCTCGACCGTGCCCAGCTCGCGGCGGCGATGGACGAGATCGCCGCTCTCGGCTCGCGCCTGATCGTCCACGCTGAAGACCCCGCGCTGCTGCGCGACGACGGCCCGCTCGGTCGCGACTACGCCGCGTTCCTCGCCTCGCGCCCCGCCGAGAGCGAGGCCTCGGCGATCGACGGGGTCATCGCCGAGGCGCGTCGCTCGGGCGCCCGCGCGCATATCCTGCACCTGAGCGACGCCGGCTCCCTTCCCGCGATCCGCCGCGCGAAGGCCGAGGGCGTCGACCTGACGGTCGAGACCTGCCCGCACTACCTCACGATCGCGGCCGAGGAGATCCCCGCCGGGTCGGCGGAGTTCAAGTGCTGCCCGCCGATCCGTGACGCCGCGAATCGCGACCGGCTGTGGGAGGGGATCGTCGACGGCACGATCGACGCGATCGTCAGCGACCACTCGCCCTCCACGCTCGACCTCAAGCGCAGCGGCGGCGGCGACTTCGGGCTCGCCTGGGGCGGGATCTCGGGCCTGCAGGTGGGGCTCTCGGCGGTGTGGACCGAGGCGCGGCGGCGCAGCATCCCTCTTCCGGCCCTCGTGCCGCTCTTCACGACCGGGCCGGCGCGTGTCGCAGGACTCGAGGCGGGCGTCATCGCACCCGGCGCGCCGGCGCACCTGACGGTCTTCGGCACCGACGACCCGTACCCGATCAGAGCGGCGCAGCTGCTGCACAAGAACCCCATCACCGCGTACGAGAACCGCGTGCTGCGCGGTCGGGTACGACGAACGTGGCTGCACGGCCGGTCGGTGTTCGATGTGACCGAGGGCGGCCCGGGCGAGGCGCCGGAGTTCCGCGGGGCACCCGGCGGTCGCCTGCTCTCGCGGGAGGCGGGCTGATGGGGTGGGATGAGAGCATGCCCCCGGTGACGCCCATCCTGCAGCCGGGCGTCGGCGCGATCCCCGGCGACCACTACCTGCGCGCGACCCCCGAGACGGTGCGGTGGGGGCGCCTTCCCTGCGAGACGGATGCGCCGGTGCTGCGGATCCGCTCGGGGGAGTCGGTCACGATCGACACCGTCAGCCACGAGGGCATCCTCGAAGACCACGGCAAAGACCCCCTCGGCTACTTCACCGGTCACGGCGTCGCGCCCGACGCCGTGCTCGAAGACGCGATCGCGATCGCCGCGCAGCTGTCGCGCGACCCCGCGAACGACGGGCCGCACGTGGTGACCGGGCCGGTCTTCGTCGAGGGTGCCCAGCCCGGCGACGTGCTGCGCATCACGGTCGACAAGCTCGCGCCGCGCGTGCCGTACGGCGTGATCTCGAACCGGCACGGCAAGGGCGCGCTGGTCGGAGAGCTTCCCCGCGGGGACTGGCACGTGAGCGTCTTCACCCCGGTCGAGGAGCGCGACGGCCGGCTCTTCGGGCTGCTGCCGATCGTCGACGACGGCGAGCGGGTGGTGTCCTTCCCCCTCGCGCCGTTCCTCGGAACCATGGGCGTCGCCGTCGCGGGGTCGGAGCGCCCCCACTCGGTGCCGCCCGGACCGCACGGCGGCAACATCGACATCAACCTCCTCGTCGAGGGGACGGCGCTGTACCTTCCCGTCCAGGTGGAGGGGGCCCTCGCCTACGTCGGCGACCCGCACTTCGCGCAGGGTGACGGCGAGGTCGCGCTGACGGCGCTCGAGGCGTCGCTGCGCGCGACGCTGCGCTTCGACGTGATCCCGCGCGCGCAGGCGCTCGCCGAGTTCGGCGAGCTCGCGGGCCCGCTCGTGCGGACGCCCGAGTACCTCGTGCCCACGGGCCTTCACCCCGACCTGAACGAGGCGATGCGCCGGTGCGTGCGCGCGGCGCTCACCCTCCTCGAAGCGCGGTACGGCATGGCCGAGCACCTCGCCTACGCCTACCTCAGCGCCGCGACCGACTTCGACATCTCGCAGGTGGTCGACATCGTCTGCGGTGTGCACGCGCGCATCCGGGTGTCGGATTTCGAAGGACGGACGGATGCCGCGGGCCCGGCGCCGCACGAGATCGCCGCCCCCGCGGCCGGAGACGGCCCCTTCGACCGCACCGTCTGGCGCACCGTCGGCGATCCGCTGTGGCAGGGCGCGTGGGAGGGACCCCTCGCAGGACTCACCGTCGCCGTCAAAGACCTCTTCGCCATCGCCGGGTACCGGATCGGTGCGGGAAACCCCGCTTTCCTCGACGAGGCCCGCCCCGAGAAGACCACCGCGCCGGCGGTCGCCGACCTGCTCCGCGGCGGAGCGTCGCTGCGGGGCATCGCCCGCACCGACGAGTTCGCGTACAGCATCGCCGGCGACAACGCCCACTACGGCACCCCGCCGAACCCGGCGGCCCCCGACGCGCTCCCCGGAGGCTCGTCGAGCGGACCCGCCGCCGCGGTCGCCCTCGGCCACGCCGAGGTGGGCCTGGCCACCGACACGGCCGGGTCGATCCGCGTGCCCGCGTCGTACCAGGGGCTCTGGGGCCTGCGCACCACCCACGGCCTCGTCCCCCGCCAGGGCCTCGTACCCCTCGCGCAGTCGTTCGACACCGTCGGGTGGCTCGCCCGCGACGGCGAGACCCTGCAACGGGTCGCCGACTGGTGCCTGAGCTACGACTCGTCCGAGTCGACCGAGAACGTCTTCGGCGCCTCCGACGACGACCTCCCCTGGCGCTTCGTCGTCCCCGACGAGATGCTCGCCGCCGCCGCGCCCGAGACGCGCGCGGCTTTCAACGCGCTCGTCGCACGCCTGCTGGAGTCGGATGCCGCAGACGTCGACACCGTCTCGATCGGCGACCTCGACGAATACCTCGTCCCCTTCCGCACGGTGCAGGGCGCCGAAGCGTGGCGGAACCACGGGGAGTGGATCGAGAAGCATCCGGGCGCGCTCGGGCCGGCCGTCGCGGAGCGCTTCCGCGCGGCATCCGGAATCACCGCGGCGGAAGAGCGCGACGCCCGCCGCGCCCTCGCTCCTCTCGCCGCGCGCCTGCAGGCGCTCACCGCCGATGCGGTGCTGCTCATGCCGACCGCGCCCGGGCCCGCGCCGCGACGCACCGCCGCGGGCGCCGACATCGACGCGGCGCGCACCGCGACCCTCCGCATGACGACACCCGCCGCGGTCGCAGGCCTGCCGTCGCTGTCGGTGCCGCTCCTCCGAGTGCCCGCCGTGGGAAGCGCCCCCGCGCCCGTCGGGGTCTGCGTAACCTCGCGCGCCGGCACCGACGTCGCGCTTGTCCGGCTCGCCCGCCGTCTCGCCGAGGCGGTTCAGGAATGACCAACCCCCGGCCCACTGACTCAGGACGCGCCATGACCCACCTCCCCGGACCTATCGCCCCGCCCCCGCGCCTGCTCATGGGCCCGGGTCCGATCTCGGCGTACCCGAGCGTGCTCACGGCGATGTCGGCGCCGCTCGTCGGCCAGTACGACCCCTTCATGACCGCGACGATGACCGAGACGCAGGCCCTTTACCGGCAGGTGTGGCGCACCCGCAACGAGGCGACCGTGCTCGTCGACGGCACCTCACGGGCAGGGATCGAGGCGGTGCTCGTCTCGCTCATCCGGCCCGGTGACCGTGTGCTCGTCCCGATCTTCGGGCGGTTCGGGCACCTCCTCGCCGAGATCGCCGAGCGTGCGCTCGCCGAGGTGCACACGATCGAGACCGAGTGGGGGCAGGTGTTCCCCGACTCGGTGATCGAGGAGGCCGTCGTGCGGGTGCGCCCGACCCTCCTCGCGCTCGTGCAGGGCGACACCTCCACGACGATGAACCAGCCGCTCGCCGGGGTCGGCGAGATCTGCGCCCGGCATGGCGTGCTGTTCTACACCGATGCCACCGCGTCGCTCGGCGGCAACCCGTTCGAGGCCGACGGGTGGGGACTGGATGCCGCGACCGCGGGCCTGCAGAAGTGCCTCGGCGGCCCCTCGGGGTCGGCGCCGGTGACACTGTCCGACCGCGCGGTGGAGATCATCCGGTCGCGGAAGCGCATCGAGGCCGGCATCCGCGAGGAGGGCGACGAGGCGGCATCCGATTTCATCCGCTCGAACTACTTCGACCTCGGCATGATCCTCGACTACTGGGGGCCCAGGCGCCTGAACCACCACACCGAGGCGACCTCGATGCTCTACGGCGCGCGCGAGTGCGCCCGGCTGCTGCTCGAAGAGGGCGCCGACAATGTGCTCGCGCGGCACGCGCGCGCCGGCGCGGCGATGCTCGCCGGCGTGCAGGGCCTCGGGCTGGTCGTGTTCGGCGACGTCGCGCACAAGATGACCAACGTCGTGGCCGTCGAGATCCCCGACGGGGTGGTCGGCGACGCGGTGCGCAGCGACCTGCTCGAGGACTTCGGCATCGAGATCGGCACGTCGTTCGGGCCGCTGCACGGACGGGTGTGGCGGATCGGCACGATGGGGTACAACGCCCGTGAGGACGCGGTGCTGGTGACGCTGGCGGCGCTCGAGGCCGTGCTGCGCCGGCATGGGGTGGCGGTGCCCGCCGGCGGCGGGGTCGAGGCGGCGACCGATGTGTTCCGGGGCGCGGGGGAGACCGTGTGGACCGCGCACGCGTGACGCGCGCGGGGGCGATGACGGCCGCCGAGCGGGTGATGGCGCGCTGTGACGAGCTCGCGCGCATCAGCGGCGCCGAGGGCGGCATCGAGCGGGTGTACCTCTCGCCCGAGCACGCGCGGGTGAACCGGCTGGTGGCGGAGTGGATGCGCGAAGCGGGGATGACCACGAGACAGGATGCCGCGGGCAACCT
Source organism: Microbacterium kunmingense (assembly GCF_023155745.1). GTDB lineage: Bacteria > Actinomycetota > Actinomycetes > Actinomycetales > Microbacteriaceae > Microbacterium > Microbacterium kunmingense. Next base: position 31,792 of record NZ_JAKNUS010000007.1, on the reverse strand, counting down.
CATCGGCCGGCTCGGCGCGGCCGCCGGCGAAGCGGCGGCGCTGGTGCTCGGATCGCACCTCGACACCGTGCCCGACGCGGGCCGGTACGACGGCATCGCCGGGGTGCTCATGGCGATCGAGGTGGTCCGCGCGCTGCGCGCGGAGGCGCTGCCGTTCGCGCTCGAGGTCGTGGCGTTCTGGGACGAGGAGGGCATCCGATTCGGCCGGGCGCTGCTCGGGTCGTCGGCGGCTGCGGGCGTGTGGGACCCGACGTGGTGGGAGCTGCGGGATGCCGCGGGCACGACTCTGCGCGAAGCCTTCCTCGACTTCGGTCTCGACCCCGGGCGCATCGGCGATGCGGCGCGTCGGCCGGACGACCTCGTCGGGTACCTCGAGGCGCACATCGAGCAGGGCCCCGAGCTCGACGAGGGCGACGAACCGTTGGCCGTGGTGTCGTCAATCGCGTCGGCGCGGCGGTTCCGGCTCGACATCGCCGGCGAGGCTCGGCACGCGGGGGGAACTCCCTACGACCGTCGGCGCGACGCGCTGCTCGGGGCGGCCGAGATCGCGCTCGCCGTGGAGCGCGTGTGCCGCGCCGAGCACCATATCGTCGGCACGGTCGGCGAGCTGCAGATCCACCCGGGGGCCATCAACGTGGTGCCCGGCGACGCGTACCTGTCGCTCGATCTCCGCGGCGAGTTCGACGGTGACCGCGACCGGGTGTGGCGGGTGATCCAGGACGAGGTGGCCGCTGTCACCGCGCGCCGGGGTCTGACGTGGTCGGCGCGCGAGGTGCACGAGGCGTCAGCGGTGTTCTGCGACCCGCTGCTGAAGGACGTCGTCAGCGACGGAATCCGGTTGGCGTTACCTGGTCGGACGGGGGAGGCGCCGACGCTCTTCAGTCGGGCGGGCCACGACGGCATGGCCTTCGCGGCGGTGACGGGCGTCGGGATGCTCTTCCTCCGGAACCCCGACGGCATCAGCCACCACCCCGACGAGGCGGTGTCGGCCTCCGACGTCGACCTCGGCATCCGCGCGCTGACTGCGGCGGTACGTGCCCGGGCGGTGGCCTGATCGGCTCGGGGACAGCGGCTGACCGCGTGCCCCTGTTCGTCGCGGATGGGGCACCATCGTCGGGCACTTCGTCGGGCGGGTCATACGCGAATCGGTGATTCTCCCGGTGCGCTCACGTCTGGACGTCGGAATTCCGATTCGGCGACGCCACCCGCGCGGCCGGCATTTTCCGCGAACGCGATACGACTGAGGCCACCACGCCCGCTCGCGGACCCCTTATTGCGTCGGCGGCGCGCCGAGGACCGTCAAGGGACCTTCGTCGGCGCTCGGGGGCTCGAAATGGTCGAAGTACTCCGCAGCGACGTTGTAGGGAAGCGCGTAGTCGTCAGCGTGCTCGTGGCTGCGTGCGCCCAGCCGTTCCAATGCGACTGATCGCGGCGTCGCTAGATAGATCGTCTCCGGCACCACACCAAGCGGGCTCAGCAACTCCCGATACGCGAGGCGGGCACGCTTGGACCAGAACGAGTAGTCGAGCACCACGTCTGTGCCGGCCGCGACGAGCGCGATGAGGCGAGCGCGGAGTTCCTGCTCGATCTCGTCGTGCACCTCGTTGGATAGGGGCATGGTTTGAATCCCACGTCGCCAGGCTTCCTGATCGAATGAAAGGCGCACCAAGCCCTCCGCTTCAAGCCGCCTGGCGACGGTCGACTTGCCAGAACCCGCTGGCCCGCACATCAGAACGACTCTGGTCACCACTCCGACGATAGCCCTCGGCCGATCGGGGTCGATCTGTGCGCCGCCCCAGTTTCGGCAGGCCGATGCATCCCGGACCGGTAGTCCGCGAGCCGGCCGAGCACTTCGCGAAGGATCCGTCCGCGAGGGGACCGTTGTTCGTGCGCGAGGGCATCAGCGTGAGGTTCGCGGCGGTCTGAGCCTGCGCAGAGCATCACGACAGCGTTCAGTCGTCACCCCGACCGTCGATCGCGGCGCAGAGCGTCGCGGCCAGTTCGATCGCGCTCCGCGCATCCTTCGGTGAGACGAAGATTCGCTGGCCGAGCTTGAGCGGTGAGTTGGGAACAGCGCGAAGATACTTGTCATCCACGCGGCCGTCCGCATGAACGTGCGCGTGGCGCGCAGCCCAGAGGCGCTTGAGCGCCGCCCAATCGATACCCGGGACGTCGCGCGGGTCGGTGCCGAGCGGACCGAACAGATCAGCCAGGTCGTCGAGCCGCTGGAAGACGTTACCCCTGCCCTTCAATGACGCGGCGGCATCCGGCACGCGCCGGCGATACTCGGAATCCGCGAATGCCTCCACGGTCCCGACCACACGTCCAAGCGTGTCAACCGCGATCCGGTCATAGACGCCCTGTTCGCGAAGCACAGCTCGCTGCTCCGTAGGAATGTCGTCGAGCGCAGCCAGCTTCACCCGCTCGGCAGCAAAGGCGTCCTCTGCCACGACGGATGCGCTGAGCGCGCCACTGACCGGGCAGAACCGGTGCTCCCCGAAGACGGCGTAGCGCACACCGCACTCGAGACACGTCCGCTCCCGCACGAGTCGCTCTTCGTCGATACCGGGTAGGGGCTGGGGGTAGAACGGCTTCGATCGATAGGTGACTTTCACAAAGCGGTTACTCCTGGTTGACCGTGCCATGGAGCCGAAGCTCTTGCTGAGGGCGTCTGATAGCAACTGCATCGCCGCGTCCTGCGCGACGCGCATCACACGGTCGCGTTGCTGGGCGGTCATGAACTCGCTGTGCCCTTCTCGATGACCGCAGTAAGGGCAGGTCAGATTCAGGTCGTCGGGGAGCGCGTCGTAGTCCTCACCGCGCATGCGAAAGATCTGATGGCAAGCCGGGCACTCGCGCCCGAAGTAGCCATGCTCGTCGTACGGAATCGAGATGCTAAAGCGCTCGTGACCGGAAGAGTCTCGACCTTGGTACGAGGCGCCGTCTGCCGTTCTGAAGCTCACGCAGCGATTCTCGCCCAACCTACCGACGTGACCATGCCCGAACCGCCGGACTCTCGTGGGCGTATGCGGACCGGTCTACGCTCGCTGCTGTGCATCCGGCCGGCCCTCAAGGTGGGTGGGTCCAATCCTAAGGCAGCTCCGCTGCCGTGCGTTGCTTCAGGCATCGCGTCATCGTCTCGAATGCGCTGGACCGCTCGCGGACAGTTCGCCTACCGCCGAGTCATCGCCTGGTCAGATGGGGCCGCCGCGCTGTGATGTCGGCGCTCTCTGGAAGGATCGCAACATGGTCGACGATGGCTGGGGCGAAGGACTCGAAGAGGCGCGCGGTCGGTTCCGGGCGCTTGCGGCAGACCACCCGTCCAAGGTGGTGACCGCGTTCAACGACTTGTTCCACGAGGAGGAGCGTGCGATCGCGCTGCTGGAGCTGTTCGTTACGCCTGAGGCGCGGGAAGATTGGGGTGACTTCTCAATCGCCAGCCAGTTCTTCCTGGACCAGGTGATCGCGGTCTCAACGCGCGCGCTGCGGCCCATCGACGCAATCGACATCGCGTACGTGAAGGTTGTTCCCGACACGGGCGTCTATCTGTCCGAGGTGCCGCGCGATGACGTGCTCGGGTACGTCAACCTGGTGTGGCGGCCGGAACTGCACGGGTGGCGGATTCATTCGATTGGACAGCCGGTGCCGAGCTACATGCTCCCCCGGACCGACGAGGCCGGAACTGCGCCGCGTTATGACACGGACGTGGCGGTCGAGCCCCCTCCCGCTCCTGCGAGCTGAGCACGCCCAATAACGGCGCAACGCGCTGAGCGATGAAGGACCGGCTGACGGGCTCCCCCGTTCGCCGTCGCGCGGGTGACCTCTAGTTGCCGCCGACCTGGAATGCGCCGATCTGTGTGGTGCCGTCGGATTCGTAGACGGGGATGTGGCGGACGACGCCGGCGTTGGCTTCCTGCCAGCGGAGGGCGTCTTCGGGTGATGTGAACGATTCCGCGGCGGTGGTGCCGTTGGCGTCGTTGAGGTCTGTCCGCCAGACGTACCCCGGCTGGTTGTCGGTGGTCATGACCGCGATCAGGTCGGGTTCGCCGTTCTCGTTGATGACCCCGTAGGTGTACCCGTCGGCGTTGACCGCCCACTCGGTCGTCTCCGCCAGCACCCAGGTCGCGGTCATCGACCACACCGCATCCGGACCGGTGACGATGCCGACCTGGTTGCCGGTGACCGCATCGGCCGGGACGACGTACGTGGACGGGTTTGCACTGTCGGACGCGGTGCTGCAGGTGACGGATGCGCCGTCGTCGAACCTGAACGTCCCAGGGGTGAGGCAGGTCAGTGACACCGCGACCCCGGTCGTATCTGCCGGCCGCTCGCCGAGTTCGAGCGCGCCGGTCCCGGTGAAGGTGCCGGAGGTGGTCTCGGCCAGTTCGGTGATCTCGGTTCCGCCGGGGAGGGGGATCAGTCCGGTCGCGGCGGCCGCGGCCGTGCCGCCCAGGACCAGGGTCAGCGTGATCCCGCCGGCGAGGAGCGCGCGGCGCCGCTTCGGCCGGGCGGTGGTGTTCACGTGTTCCACGAGTCGGGCCCGGAACGCGGTCGCGAACTCGGGACTCATCTGGGTGGTGTTCATGTCGCCTCCTTCGAGAGGTACCCGGCAAGGGTGTGGTGCCCCAAACGTTGCTGCAGGTTGTTCCTGATCCGGTGCATCCGCGTCCGCGCCGCCCCCGGCGACACTCCAACCACGACGGCGGCATCCGTGATCGAGTAGCCCTCCGCCGCGACCAGGGCGAACAGCTCCGCATCCGCCCGGCTCAGCGTGCCCATCGCGGCCGCGAGCTCGCCGTCGGCGACAAGCCCGTCGAGGGCGGCATCCTCCGCCGACGGTGCAATGGTGCTGTGCGGCAACGTGTCGAGCAGGGTCCGGTAGCGGCGCTTGGCGCGGTCGAGGTTCCAGCACGTGTTCGTCGTCGTCGCCAGCAGCCACGGCAACGGCGACCCCTCGACCAGCCGCACCTGCCGTCGTCGGCGCCACAACTCGAGGAACGCCACCGCGGACGCATCCTCGGCATCGTGGACGTCCTGCAGGATCCGGTACGCGTGACGGAACACACGGTCGCGGTGCAGATCAAAGATCAGACCGAACGCGCCACCATCACCGGCAGCACCACGCTCCCACAGCGCCCGCTCCGACCGATCCGGCACATCCATACCCTGTACTGTCCACACCCTCCCGATTCGTTACATCCTCCATCACGACGCACAACGCGACATCGCCGACCCGCGTCGCGCGGAGGTCGAGCCCTAGGGCGTGTTGATCAAGAGGTTCCGCTCCTCGGTGGGTGAGTCTTGAACGGTGACGCGACAGGAGATCGTAGAGCGGGTCGCCCTTGAGCCCGCGGTGACCGGTGGTGTCCTGCTGGACGCGGCGACGGCAGACATCGAGCGCATCACCGGCCAGCCGGACCACGTGGAAAGGATCCATGACGGGGACGGCGTCGGGGAGCTCTTCGGCGGCGGCGGTCTTGAAGCCGGCGAACCCGTCCATCGCGACCACCTCGATCCGCTTGCTCCACTCCTTGGGCCGTCCGGCGAGCCACTGCTTGAACACCGCCTTCGAGCGGCCCTCGACCATGTCCAACAGCCGTGCCGGGCCCGTCTTCTCGCGGGCTGGGGTGAGGTCGATGATCACGGTCACGTACTTGTCGCCGAGCCGGGTGTGACGCCAGACATGCTCGTCGACACCGATCGTGGTCACCCCATCGAACCGGGTGGGGTCGTCGATCAGTCGCCGCTTGCCTTCGGCGAGGACGGCGGCGTTCGCGGCGCTCCAGGACACTCCGAGACCGGCGGCGACGCGGGACACGGTGAGATGGTCGACGACGATGCCCCGCAGCGCCCACTCCAGACCACCGCGGGAGATCTTCGTCCTCGGCGTCGCCGCCTTGCTGGCGTCCTGCCGCCATGTGCGCCGGCAGTGCGCGCACCGATACCGGCGCACCCGCACCAGCAGAGTCGTCGGCCGGTGGCCGAACGGCTCGTGCGCGAGCCGGCGCGTCACCGTGTCCCGCGGCGCGCCCTCGGCGCCGCATTTCCGGCACCACGGGTCATCGTCGACGACGCGGCACTCGATCGTCGCCCGACCCGGGTCGAGCAGCTGGCCCACGGCGACCAGCCCGAGCTCGTCGAGGCGGCAGAACGTGGTCAGGTCAGGGGTCGCGAACGTAGGGTGGAGCAAGTCGAGGTCTTTCGGGATGGCAAGCGTGAAGAACTTCCATCATCCGGGAGACCTCGACCCCTACCCGGCCATCGACGCGCTCAACCGACTACACCCTCGTTCGTGAAGAGCCCCTTTTCGGGTGACCTTTCAGACCGCTCGTTGTCCAGTAGATGCGACACGCCATGTCGTCTGAGCGGTCGTCGGACGGGAAGAGGTCTATCCCGTCGATAACGATCGTGGGTGAACCAGCGAATGGGAGTTGCGTAGCCTGATCAGCAGACTCGACGAGGATGGGATTGATGTTGACTCCACCGTGGCTCGTCGCGTCGAGTGCGGCGCGCAGTTCTTCGACCGCCGCTTGCCAGGTCGGGCAGTCGGCAATATGAAGAATGTCGACTTTCATAGTTCACCTCGTCACGTGCGGCCCGCTTGGCGGGTGCTCGATGTAGGGCAGCCTTGTCGATTGCGTTCGGTGGAACAACCGCTCGGCTCGCGGCGCCATGATTGTGTGGTCAGCTGGGTAGCTGCGCGGCGTTGTCGAGTAGCTGAGGGCGGCGACGACCATGACGTTGAGACGCATAGCTGTCTGAATCACCCTGCAATGACGTTTATGTCAGAGCCCGAATGCTCCCCCGCTGATCAAGATGAAGATGCCAAGTCCGATAAGAACAAGCGGGAACAATATGTGCTCCCAATGTTCCAGGATTTCCGCGATCGGACGTCGTGTGGCGATGAACTTGGCCACTATCACCAGAACCGCGACGAGCGCGAGAAAGACCACGCAGTAGGCGACGACGGCGGCAGATCCCACGTTGAGGAAGACGGGGACGTAGACGCCGATGTTGTCCCCACCGTTAGCGAAAGTGACTCCGGCCACGGCCCAGACAGCGACTTTCGTGCCTTCAATCTTGCTTTCGTCGTCATCGTCGTCGTGTCGGCGGCGCCAGGCTTGCCAAGCCGCCCATAGCCCCAGCCCCAGCGGGATGAGCCCGAAGTAGGGAATCACCTCTGGAGGCAGAAACGCCCCAGCGCCGAGGGATACGAGTACGGCGGCGCCGAGAATACCTGCGAACCCCACATACTGACCGACGAGGATCCGAGGTGTCGTTCCCCGTTGCCCGGCGCCGCGGGCGAAGAACAGGGAGAGCACGATGATGTCGTCGATGTTCGTCGCGAGGAACAGCCCGATCGCCTGCAGAACGGAGGAGAAGATCATGCTCGGGTCTTTCCCTGACGGAGGTATAGCAGGAGGCCGAGTCCGACGCCGATGCCGATGATGACGTCGGCGAGGTTACCGATGAAGAGGTTGCCGTAGGCGAGAAAGTCTGTGACGTGACCCACTCCGAATCCGGGTGGAGCAAACAGCCGGTCTAGGAGGTTGCCGACCGCGCCGCCCCAGATTAGCCCGATCACGACGGCCCACCCCGCGGTGCGGGCGCGGGCGGAGGCGATCAGTAGACCCACGGATGCCGCCGCAGCAATAAGGGTGATCAACCAGGTTGAGCCGGATCCGAGGGACATGACGGTGCCGGGATTGAACGCGAGTTGCAGGCCGAGCCAGTCTCCGAGGAGTGGGATGCGGGCTTGTTCGCTGAGCCGTGAAAGGGCGAGTGCTTTGGTGCCTTGGTCGATCAGCACGGCACTGACGGCAACGGCGAACGCGAGCAGAAACAGTCGGGGTCGCACGCGCGCACCAATATGATCGGCGGCATTGACTACGGTACCCCCACTTCCGGGCGCACGGCTGTCAGCGGACCCGGTCATGCTTGTGCGCGCCGCGCCGCGCGGAGGCCGTTGAGGATGACGATGACTTCCGCGACTTCGTGGACGAGCACCACGGCGGCAAGTCCGAGGATTCCGGTGATCGCCAACGGCAGGAGGACAGCGATGATCGCGATGGACAGTACGACGTTTTGGTTGATGATGTTGCGGCCGCGACGGGCGTGAGCGAGGGCCTGCGGGATGAGGCGCAGGTCGTGGCCTGTGAATGCGACGTCGGCGGACTCGATCGCGGCATCCGCGCCCTTGGCTCCCATCGCGATTCCCAGGTCGGCAGCCGCGAGAGCGGGGGCGTCGTTGATGCCATCCCCGATCATCGCGGTGGGCTGCGACTTCGACAGTTCCGCGACGGCGGTGGCCTTGTCCTCGGGACGCAGTTCGGCGCGCACGTCGCTGATGCCGGCCTGCGCGGCGAGGGCCGCGGCGGTGCGGGCGTTGTCGCCGGTGAGCATCGTCACCCCGATCCCGCGCCGGTTCAATGTCGCTATGACCTCAGGAACCTCAGGACGCAGCTCGTCCCGCACCCCGATCGCGCCGACTGGCTGGTCGTTGCGGTGGACGATGACAACGGTCATCCCCTCGGACTCCATCGCCTGCACCTCGTCGGCCAGCGTGCCAGCGTCCAGCCAGCGTGGACTCCCTACGGCGAGATGAGCACCGTCGAGCGTGCCGACGATGCCGTGGCCCGCGGTCTCGCCAACGCCGGTAGCGGCCGGAGCGTCGGGAACCGCGTTGGTGATCGCTGCGGCGAGGGGATGCGTGCTGTGACCTTCCAGGCTCGCTGCCCATGCCAGCACATCATCCTTTGTCGCGCCGGTGGTGACGACATGGGTGACCGTGGGCTCATTGCGAGTCAGGGTGCCGGTCTTGTCGACGGCGAGGTGGCGGATGCCACCGAACCGCTCGAACGCGGCACCGGACTTCACGACCACACCGAACTTAGAGGCGGCGCCGATGGCAGATACGACGGTGACCGGGACCGCGATCGCCAGAGCACACGGCGACGCTGCGACCAGCACGACCAGGGCGCGGGTGATCCACAGCTCGGGGTCGCCGCTCAGCAGCGACCCGAGCACGCCGACCAGCACGGCGAGGATCATCACCCCGGGCACGAGGGGTCGGGCGATTCGGTCGGCCAGGCGGGCGCGGTCGCCCTTCTCCGCCTGCGCCTGCTCGACCAGTTCCACAATCGTGGTGAGCGAGTTGTCGGTGCCGGCGGCGGTGGCTTCGACTTCGAGGACACCGGTGGTGTTGATCGACCCGGCCGACACGTCGGTGCCGGGCTCGACCTCGACCGGGATCGACTCGCCTGTGATCGCGGACGTGTCCAGGCTGCTCCGCCCGGCACGCACGATACCATCTGTCGCGATCCGTTCACCAGGCCGGACCGTGAGCACATCGCCGACACGCAGCTCCTTCGCCTCAACCTCCGTTGTGGCGTCGCCGCGCTTGACGAGTGCGGTGTCGGGCACGAGCTTCAACAGCGCCCTTAGCCCTGCGCGGGCGCGGTCCATCGCTTTGTCTTCCAGCGCCTCCGCGATGGAGTACAGGAACGCCAGTGCGGCGGCCTCCTCGACGTAGCCGAGGATCACGGCGCCGGTGGCGCTGATCGTCATCAGGAGCCCGATGCCGAGCTTGCCCTTGGTGAACAGCTTGCGCAGTGCGCCCGGCACGAATGTGTACGCGCCCAGCAGCAGACCGATCCAGAACAGCACCAGGCCCGCGGTCTCCGCGCCGGTCCAGTCGCACACCAGGCCGGCGGCGAACGCGACGCCGGAGGCAATCGGGATCAGAACGCTCGGGCTCCGATACCACGGCCGGTCATCGTCATCGTCGTCGTCGTCGAGGTCGACGTGTTCGACTTGCGAACTCGTGACCGCGCTCATGCCCGAACCTCCCCCGGCACGCAGCCCTCGACCCCGCAGTTTGGGTCCATGCACGGCACGCTCTCGTCGACCGCGAGCGTCACATCAACCAGCGCCGTCAGGGCGCGGGCAAGGTGCGGGTCTGCGACCTCGTAGCGGGTCTGCCGCCCCTCGGGCTCGGCCACCACGATCCCGCACCCCCGTAAACACGTCAGATGGTTCGACACGTTCGAGCGGGAAAGCCCCAGATCGCGAGACAGCACCGCGGGGTAACTCGGGCCGGCCAAAAGCGTCAGGAGGATGCGTGAGCGGGTCGGGTCGGCCATGGCGCGCCCCAGCCGGTTCATTATGTCGAGTCGATCGGCATGAGTCAGCATGCGATGACTATACACTGGACAATGAACTATTTGGGTGGGAGATCGGCCCGTACAGCCGGTCATCGACCGATGAGGCGCGGCGGATCCCGCCTTATCTGAATCCTCGGACGACCATTTCAACGAACCAACGGCGCATGAACAGTAGCGAGAACTGCGCCTATCTAGCTCACCTACGTCGATTGGTCACGAATCATCTGGCTGTTCGAGAGCCTCAAGCGTGGGTCACGGTCGCCTCCTCCTCTTGGATATGAGCTGTTTCTATCTGAAAGGTGGAGTGGAGAACAGAGACCTCGAAGTGGTTGGCGACGCATTCCTTCACCTCCTCCAGCACTCTCGCAGCGTGACCGTCTGAGAAGCACCGATCTTCAACGACCACGTGAGCGCTGATGGTGGGCAGCCCGGTTGCGACGATGGAAGCGTGCAGATCATGGACGTCTTTGACGTGGTCGAGCTTGAGAATGTGGGCACGAACTTGGTCGAGGTCTAAGCCGGGAGGCGTGAATTCCATTAGAACGCTAGTGGTCTCGCGTAGGAGCTTGAAGGCGCGCGGCACGATGAGCGCGGCGATCAACAAGCCGGCGATCGCGTCAGCCTGCATGAAACCTGTGGTTGCGATCACAATCGCTGCCGTAATGACGCCAAGCGATCCCAGTGCATCGTTGAGTACTTCAAGGAACGCGGCGCGCATGTTGAAGTTTGCTTCGCGAGTTGAGGACAGAAGGACTATTGCGGCGATGTTGGCTGTGAGGCCGATGATGCCGAACACCAGGAGCTCGGTTCCCGGCACCTCGGGCGGTTCGAACAAGCGGCGAATTCCCTCGATCGCGGTGTAGGCGCCAACGAGGAGGAGCAGGGTCGCTTGCCCCATTGCGGCGATGACCTCGATGCGACGGAAACCCCACGTGCGCTTCGCGCTGGCCGGCCGCAATACGAGGGTTGCAGCGATCAGGGCAACCAGGAGGCCAGAAGCGTCCGTGATCGCATGTGCGGTGTCGGTGAGTAGCGCGAGACTGCCCGTGACAATTGATCCGATTGCTTGGGCGACGACAATTATCCCGGTAAGGCCAAAAGCGATCCAAAGCCTCTTGCGGTGGTCCCCCGGTTGGCCTGCGGCGCCCGGGGTGGAACCGTGATTGTGCCCAGCGCCCATTAGCGGATCTCCGTTCTCTCCTTGTGGGCAAGGTGGGGGTCACGCAGGTGTGTGTGCAGTTGGGCGTGGGTTCCGGTGGCGCTGAGGAGCGATTGAGCCGCGTTGATGAGCGCGGCGGTTGCGTTTGGCTCGGTCAGCGAATACCACGAGGAGCGACCTTCCGGACGGACCGTAATCAGGCGACAGTCGAGCAAGAAGCTCAGGTGTTTACTCACGGTGGACTGTGCAAGACCGATGTGCTCAACCAGATCTCGTACTCGATGCTCGCCGGAGGCGAGGTGCTGTAGGACCGCCAATCGGGTTGGGTCCCCGAGTGCGTCGAACAGGTGGGCATACACTTCGGTGGCACCTTCATCCAGCGGGGATCCAACCGCGACCTTCATCGTCATAATGCGATGATATCGTTTTTTGGACAACGCATCTATGCCAACGTCATCTGACGAATGTGTGGGAGGGCGCCGAGGCGACAGCCGCCATGACGCGTAGCCCTCTTCGAGCTACTACGGCGGACCTCATGCGCCTGTTTTTCGTGCAAGGCGGGGAGCGTCGTGGGATCGACCGCGAGAATAAGCCTGTCTACTGCGGTCACCGAGCGTCCCCCTTGTTTTCGGCACACCGAAAAATTAGCCTTCTTGGGTGCCGACTCCCTTTTGGCCGGGATCTCGGAGCTCCCGCGCGGCGCGTCGCGTGTCCACGAACCGCAGGGCTTGGCTGATAGGTCCGGCGATTGTCGCTGGAGTGGCCTACCTTGACCCGGGCAACGTGGCGAGCAATATGACGGCGGGCGCTCGGTACGGCTACCTGCTCGTGTGGGTCATTGTGCTCGCCAATGTCATGGCTTGGCTTATTCAATACCTGTCGGCGAAACTCGGTATCGTCACAGGGCGGAGCCTCCCAGAAACCATGGGCGACCGTATTCACAACTCCTGGGCGCGTCGGGCGTACTGGTTCCAGGCCGAGCTCGTCGCAATGGCGACCGACATCGCCGAGGTCATAGGTGGAGCGGTTGCGCTGTACTTGCTATTTGACATCCCGCTTTTGTGGGGTGGGATCATTACCGGAGGCGTCTCGCTCACTTTGCTCCTCGTGCAGTCGCGCGGCGGGGCGAGGCCGTTCGAGTTTGCCGTGATCGTTCTTACGGTCATCATCGCGATCGGCTTTACCTACGGCGTGTTCGTCGGAGCGCCTGACCCGGCCCGGGTGGTCGGCGGACTACTTCCGCGTTTCGACAGCACTGGCTCCGTGCTCCTGGCTGCATCGATCCTCGGTGCGACAATCATGCCGCACGCAATCTATGCGCACGGCGCCCTCGCGCGTGATCGGTTCACGCCGCCTGCGCCAAAGAACCTGGCGACAGCGGGTGCCATACCGCGAGGCGTCATGCTCGATGACGTTCGCGGGATCTCGACATCCCGTCTACTGCGCGCGACGCGCTGGGACGTCACGCTCGCGATGCTGATCGCCGGCACCGTCAACCTCTGCATCCTTCTACTGGCTGCAGCCAATCTCGCTGGAATGCCCGGCACGGACACCCTCGAGGGTGCATACTCGGCTCTCTACGACGACATTGGTCCTGTCGTCGCGACCCTTTTCGCCATCGGACTACTCGCCAGCGGTCTGGCGAGTACGTCAGTCGGAGCGTATGCGGGTGCGGAGATCATGCGAGGCTTGCTGCGCCTCCGCGTACCGTTGCTCGCGCGTCGGCTGGTGACGCTTGTGCCCGCGCTTGTTCTTCTTGGGTTCGGCGTCGATCCTACTCTCGCGCTCGTGCTGAGCCAGGTGTTGCTTTCGTTCGGCATCCCGTTTGCGCTTGTGCCGTTGATCGTGGTTACGGCAAAGTTTGAGGTGCTCGGCCCCTTCCGCAACCATGTAGCGACGACGGTAGCGGGAATCGCCGCAGCCGTCTTTCTCATCATCCTTAACGGTGTCCTGGTATGGCTCGTGCTCACCGGGGCGTGAGTGTCTGTGACCGCTTGTTCTGAGACCAGGGTGACGGTCTGATTCCGACCTACCTGGAGATTTGGCCTGCTCGCCGAGGGCGGGGAGGGCGGTGGTCGGGATGGGGAACAGGGTCGAGGCTATTCGCGAACATTCGCCGTGACGCGCGAGCGAGGAGCTCAGTATCTGAGCACTCGCCCGCCGCTACGGTGCGCCGGGGCACGGTACGGCAGGCCTTGGTGTCTGCGTCCCGACAAGCTTCCTCCTGGTTACCCTCGACCACCATCTGAATCGGCCTGACTTTCGTTCCTATCGGGAGCCTTGCCCGGCAGGCGCCGATTGGGCTGATTCCAGGTCAGCGTAATACGCGGTCTCGACCTCGACCGGGGTGCGCATGTCGAGCTCGCCGTGGAGGCGCTGGTTGTTCCACCACCACACCCATTCGAGCGTCGCCAACTCGACCTGTTCGACGGTCCGCCATGGTCCTTGCTGACGGATCAGCTCGGTCTTGTAGAGGTTGTTCACCGCTTCCGCCATCGCGTTATCAAAGCTGTCGCCGACGGTCCCGGTGGAAGGGACCGCGCCGAGCTCGACGATCCGCTCGGTGTAGACCATCGCGGTGTAGTTCGACCCGTGGTCGGCGTGATGGATCAGCCCGTCGAGCCGGCCGCCGGCGCCCCACGCCGCCATGTCGAGCGCCTGCATCGGCAGGATCTCGGACCGCAGCGTCGCGGCGACGTTCCATCCGACGATGCGTCTCGAGTAGACGTCGGTGACGAACGCGACATAGGCGAACCCGGACCACGTCGCGACATAGGTCACGTCGCAGACCCAGAGCCGTCGCGGCGCCGGGGCGGTGAAGCGGCGATTGACGAGATCGCTCGGTAGCGCCGCCGTCTTGTCGGAGCGCGTGGTGAACACCCGCTTCGACTTCCTCACCCCGCGCACGCCGGCAAGCCGCATGAGCCGTTCGGTCTGGTCACGGCCGATCTCCCAGCCTTGTCGGCGCATCAGCGCGTGCATCTTCCGGCGCCCGTACACGCCGTAGTTCTCCGCATGCAGCCTGGCGACCTCCGGGACGAGAAGGTCGTCCCGCAGCTGCCGGGCGGACGGTGCGCGGCCGACGGCGGAGCGGTAGCCGCGGGAGGTGAGGAAGCCCTGCACTGCCGGTCGGAGGACCCGGCAGATGAGCTCGACCCCGAAACGATCCCGGTGTTCGTCGATGAACCGGATCATCTCGGTCAGGGACGGTCGAGCTCCTTCGCGAAAAACACGCTCGCAGCCTTGAGGATCTCGTTCGCCTTCCGCAACTCCGAGACCTCCTTCTCGAGCTGCTTGATCCTGGCGGCGGCGTCGGTGGTGACGCCGGGCTTGGTGCCGGCGTCGACCTCGTAGCGGCGCTGCCAGAGCCGCAGCGTCTCCGGGCTCATCCCGAGCAGGCCGGCGACGTGACGGACCGCGCTCATCATGTTCGGGTGCTCCGGCCGCGCCTCCGCGAGCATCCGCAACGCACGCTCACGCATCTCCGGCGAGTACTTCCTGTTCATCGAGTTCCATCCTTGCTTGAAGAACGGAACGAAAGTCAGGCCGATTCAATCCGCGGGTGTCATCTTCGGTCACGGGCGTCCTTCTTCGCCAGCGCGGTGAGGTGCGCGTTGTACGCCTCGAGCTCGGCGTCGTCGGTGCGGTCGGCGTGGCGGTCGCTGCGCTTCTGGTCGCGGGCGTCGCTGCGGCTCCACTGAATCGCCACCGTAATGGCGAGAATGAGCGTCGGTATCTCGCCGACCGACCACGCGAGACCGCCGCCGATGTACTGGTCCTCGAGCGGAGAGGGGCCCCATGTACGTCCCATCGACCCGAACCACTCGGCGACCATGAGCCCGGTCTGCATCATCATCGCCACCCCGAAGAAGGCGTGCATCGCCATGACGCCGATGAGCAGCAGCAGCCGGCCCGCGTACGGGAGGCGCCAGGGCACCGGGTCGATGCCGATCAGGGTGAGGGCGAAGAGGTATCCGGTGATGAGGAAGTGGGCGATCATCCACTCGTGTCCGAGGTGGTCGTAGAGCGACCAGCGGAAGAGATCGGTGTAGTAGAACGCCCAGAGCGACCCGATGAACAGCCCCGCAGCGACGAAGGGGTTCGTCAGTACGCGGGCGATGGGGGTGTGCACCGCCCAGAGGATCCACTCGCGGCCGCCGCGCGTGCCGTCATCGCGCTTGTGGATCGCCCGGGCCGCCAGGGTCACGGGGGCACCAGCGACCAGCAGCACGGGGATCGCCATCGTGAGCAGCATGTGGCCGAGCATGTGCATGCTGAACAGGTAGTCCTGGTAGACGTTGATGACTCCGCCGGTGACCCACACCAGCAGCATCATGCCGGTGACCCACATGATCGTGCGGTGTACCGGCCAGGGGTCGCCGCGGCGGCGCAGTCGCCATACCCCGGCAAGGTAGAAGAAGATCGCAAATCCGGCGATCACCGCCCACAGCAGATCGATGTTCCATGCGGTGACCCACCGTTCGATCGTGAGCTCCGCGGGCAGCGGTGCGCCGGTGAGGCGTTCCGCTGGCGTCGGGGTCGCAGGAAGCGGGGCCGGGTTCGGGGGAGGGGTGCGGGCCAGCGCTGCAGCGGCACCGCTGGCGACGCCCATCAACGCCAACTCGAACACAATCAAGATCCAGAAGGGGCGGGATGCCCCGTCAGAACCGCGCATCTTGCCGATCAGCCGCATGCGGTACCACGCGCCGAACAGTCCG
This sequence comes from Microbacterium kunmingense, assembly GCF_023155745.1. Classification (GTDB taxonomy): domain Bacteria; phylum Actinomycetota; class Actinomycetes; order Actinomycetales; family Microbacteriaceae; genus Microbacterium; species Microbacterium kunmingense. Next base: position 15,752 of record NZ_JAKNUS010000007.1, on the reverse strand, counting down.
AGACCGACCAGCGCGACAACCTTCACGGCCAAGATTGCGCCATAAGGGGAGAGCAGGTCCGACCACTGCTGCAGGCCGATCGCCGCGCGCACCATGCCGGATATGGCGACGAGCACGAACGCGGCCAAGGCGATGCTTGAGTAGCGGGCGACGACATCGGCGATGCGCTGCCGCTGGAGGACTGGACGGATGGCGACGAGCAAGAGGAGACCGCCGAGCCACACCGCGGCGCCGATGATGTGCAGGATGAGCGCCATCATCGCCTCGCGGTGAAGGGCGTCATCACCGGAGTGCCCTTGCGTGCCCATCGGCACGAGCGAGGAGACCGCCAGCAGGGCGACCAGAAGCGTTCCAACCCAGGACCGCACCGCGAATGTCAGAACGGTGAGTGCTGCGCCCGCGACCGTTGTGATCAGCCACGTCCGGCCCACCTCGAGTTCGACGAGAAACCGTCCGAGCTGGGCACCGAACTGCGGTCCGACGTCGATCGCGGGGTTGAAGACGCTGAGAAACGTGAGGAACCCGGTCGTACCGGCCGCCACGGTGAACACGGCGGCGGAGATCGAGGCGGTATCGAGGGCGATATCGAACTCGCGCTCACCCGTCCGCAACGTGAACAACGCCGTCACGAGCACACCGACCATTCCCGCCGCGGCGAGGTTCACGATCAGCTTCGCGGCCGGAAGCCCCCAGCGTACGACCGGGCCGGCATCACCGAGGGGGAGCTGTGCAGCGCCGCCACCGAATGCCAGTGCGCCGACCAGCACAGCGAGTGCCACCCCAACGAGGATCGTCGGCCCGAGTACCCGCAACGTGCGGTAATTGATCTCTCTGCTGCGCGACATCATTCGTGCACGGTGTGAATCGGGTTGCTCGCCGCGCGGTCGCCTGCGAGACGTTTTCTGGGCGTTGGGGTCACGGTGGTTCCCTCGGGTCGGGATCATTCGCAGCCAGGCGGAGCAGGTTTGCGGCACCCGCCGCGGAGGTGCAGTCGGGTGTTATTCGCAGCCGATCCGCGCCTGCATGGATTTCATGGCGCTAATCTCGGCGGTCTGTCCGTTCTTGATGTTCTCTGCGACGGTCAGGGCACGTGGATCTGTGCCGAGTTCGATGAGCGCTTCCGCCATGGGGATGGCTCCTTCGTGGTGGCGAGTGAGCAGCCCGAGGAAGAGACAATCGGCTTGCTGCCCGGTCGCGCCCTCCAAAGCGGAGATCTCTTCGCTGGAGGCCATGCCCATCGCGATGCGCGCCTCTTCCTCCGTCATTGCCGCACCGTCAGACATCGCATGGTCGCTCCCACCCGGAGAGGCATCCATCCACTGCATCATCGGGCCACCGGACTGCGACAGCCCCCACTGCACGAGCCAGTCGTACATCTCGCCGCGCTGGCCCGCCTGCCCGGTGGCGATGTCGTACGCGAAGATCCTCAGTTCCTCGTCGGATGTCTTGCGGTAGATCTCCATGGCCATCTGGATGGCCTGCGCGTGATGCACCTGCATGTCGCGTGAGAACCCCGCCTCGGGAGAGTCGGTACCCGGTGTGCCCGCGCCCTGCGACCCGAAAGTTGAGAAGCGCCCCGCAGCGAAGGTCAGCGCGCCGACCGCGAGCAGGATAAGGACGACGATCCACCACCGCGGCCACCCTCGGGATGGGGACGCGTCGCTGGTTTCACTGCGGCTCATTGTTTTCCCGGTGCGTCGTATGCGCCAGTGCAGGCGGCGTTCGGCTCAGGCGCGTTCTGGCTGCGCCAGTACTCTTCGAAAAAGGCGCCGATACGCTCGTCGTTCGCCGAATCAACCTTCAGCTGCTGGTTCCAGTTGGACATCACGATCGGCGCATCCAGTCCCTCATAAGGCGAGAGAACGACGTAGGTTGCGGGCAGAAGGCTCTTGAGGGTTCCGAGTTGTTCACCGGCGACCTCGTCGGGGTTGTAGGTCACCCACACAGCGCTGTGCTCCATGGAGTGGACCGCGTTCTCATTCGGGACCGGTTGGTCATAAATGCCGCAGTTCAACCAGACGGCGTTGTGCGGGCCGCCCGCTGGAGGGCTTTGCTCGTACTGGACAGCACCGGCGACGTGCTCAGCCGTGTTCTCGAAGGTCTGGACTCCTTCAATGGTTGCCCCTTCGCTGCCGGCTTCGTACTGTCTTGGCGGTAACGGTGCGAGCACGACGGACGCAACGACGAGGCCGATGATCACCACAGCCGCCGTTGACCCGACAACCCACCAGACCAGTTTGCTGCGACGGCGTTTGGCGAGCTGCTTCTGATACTTGGCCAACTTTTGTTGGCGCTTTTGCTCACGCTGTTGTTTGACGGTCACCGGCCCATGTTGAGACCTGTTGGTCGAGTTCGAGCGGTTCGAAGGCATAGGTGTGCTTCCAGTTCATGTGAGGAGTTGCGGAAGAGGATCAAGTGAGGCCGGAGTAGGAGTGGAGGCCCTGGAAGAACATGTTCACGATTGTGAAATTGAACAACACCGCGACGAACCCGATGATGGACAGCCAGGCGGAGCGGGTGCCACGCCACCCCCGGGTCGCGCGGGCGTGGATGTACCCGGCATAGACCACCCAGATCACGAACGTCCACACTTCCTTGACGTCGAAGCCCCAGTAGCGACCCCAGGAGTCGTTGGCCCAGATCGCACCGGCAATCAGGGTGAAGGTCCAAAACACGAACCCCACGATCGCGAACCGGTAGGCGAGGGACTCGAGCACGTCGGCGGTGGGCAGAGTGCGCAAGAACCCGGGACCGGCGGGGTGGGCAGTATCCGAGGATGCTCGGGCGCGGCGCTCACGGCGGGCCTGCAGGAGCTGGGTGATGGAGATGCCGCAGGCGATCGCGAACAGGGCGGTGGCCAGGGAGGCGACGAAGACGTGGATGACCAGCCACACGCTCTTGAGCGGATCCATCAGCGGCACAACTTCGACGTAGAACGAGATTGTCGCCCCGCCGAGCAGCAGCACCACCATGCCGATGAGAAACGCACCCAGGAAGCGGAGGTCGTAGCGGCGCAGCACCAGCAGGTAGACGGCGACGATCAAGACGGTGCCGGTTAGCGCAAACTCGTACATGTTCGCCCATGGCACCCGCTCTGCGGCGATCCCGCGCAGGATGGTGCCGGCCAGGTGGAACAGGAACGCGAGGACCGTCAGCGACGTTCCGATCCGTGCCCACAGCAGCCGTTGCCGCTGTGGAGGCGGCGTGCGAACGCTATCCACCGCCCCACTCTGGGCCTTTTCCGTCTGCTGGCTCGCCCGGGCGGTAGCGCCGGCCAGGACCGGCTCTTGCTGTGGGACGCCGGCGGGGACGGAGCGTTGAGCCAGGTCGATGGTGTACGCGATGAACGCAAGCAGGTAGGTGCCGATCGACGTCCACACCAGCAGCAGTGAGATGCCGTCGAGGGAGAGCGGGTCGGTTCCGGTCATGGCAGGGTCGTCCTCTTCGTTATCTCGGTCAGGGAGTGCCCGCGAGCGGGGTGGTGCGGAAGATCCGTGCGGCACATGGGTCAGCCCGCGTTCGCTTCCAGCCAGGCCAGCGAGTCCACGGCGGTTCCGTCGAGGTAGACCTCAAAGTGCAGATGGTTCGCGGTGGAGCGGCCCGTGCTGCCCACGAGTCCGACGGTCTGCCCGGCCGTGACGGTCTGACCGGCGGCGACCTGTCGGCTGCCGGTTTGCATGTGGGGGTACACCGTCCTCACCTGTTGCCCGTTCAGAACGGATTCCACGACGACGGTGACCCCGTATGCGCCGTAGCTGTCCTGTGAAATCCGCACGACACCGTCGACGGAGGCGTAGACGGGGGTGCCGCCGGCAGCGACCATGTCGGTCCCCATGTGCGCGCCGCCGCGAGCTCCAAACCTGTCTGTCACAGTGAACGGGCCACCGACCGGCCACCGCACGGCTCCGCTGCCAGGGGGCACCATGCCGTAGTCGAACGGTACCGACGCGACCTGCGCGGACGCCCGCGCACGCTCAGCGGCTGCTTGTGCCGCTGCTTCTCGCGCCTTTTTCTGATCAATCTCCTCCTGACTGGTGGCAGCGTAGCTGTCGCGGGTGAGCTGCGCTGCGCCCGCATCGGACGCGACGACCAATGACTGCGCGTCCTCCAAAGCGACCTGCTGCAGTGAGCGGGTTTCCAAGTCCGCGGGCTGCCAAGCCCCGTACGCCGGGAGAGCAAAAGTGGCAACGAGACCAGCAACCATCGCAAGGACTACCAGCGTCCGTGCTGGGCGCAACGACGTCGGCCTACGCAGAGCACTTGCTGCACTGGGCGCGCGCGACGTCACGGATGCGCACGAAGCGGGAGGCGGTGTCGCGAGCCCTCGAAGACTGCGTCGTGTCGGGACCGACTGGAGGTGATCCCCCGTTGGGGTGGTCCGTTCAGCCATGGTGTCCTCCTTCATTTCCGGTCAGATGGAGACGCCGCGAGCGGCGAGGAAAGTGGCGGGGTTGACCGGGGAGCCGCCCACGTACACTTCGAAGTGGAGGTTGCAGCCGAACGCGTTGCCGGTCTCTCCCTCACGGGCGATCAGGTCGCCAGCATTCACGCGTTGCCCGTACCCGACGTAGAAGCCGCCGTTGCGGATGTGGGCGTACCCGGTGCCGATCCCCTCGCCGTGGTCGATCTTGATGTAGTTGCCGTAGCCACCGTTGTACCCGGCGTAGACGACGGTGCCCGCCGCGACGGCATAGATCCCCGCGCCGCAGCCGCCGCTGAGATCCACGCCGTAGTGATAGCTGGTCGAGCAGTACCCGTTTCCGCACTGGGAGCTGCGCGGCCCGAACCCCGACGTGCGATTCCCTGATGTCGGCCGTGCCCATCCGGAGCTGACCACACCCCCGCCGCCGCCCGAGGCGGCGAGCCGTTCTGCTTCGGCACGCTCCGCCGCTCGCCGCTGCTCCTCGGCGATGCGGGCAGCCTCGATTCCAGCCTGATAATCGGCGATGGTTTTCGCGGTGGTGTCCTCGAGGGCGGCGAGCTGGGCCTGCAACTCGCCGAGATGGAGAGTCTGCGCGTCCACCGCGGCCTGTGCGGCATCCGCGGCCTGCTGCGACTCGAGCATCTTCTGCTCGGCGACCTGCTGCAGCCGGTCCCGTTCGTTTCGGGCGACCACGGCCTGATCGGTGAGGCTCTGCGCAGCATCGCGGGCGGTGATCGCGGCCGCATACGCTCCCTGGTTGCGTTCCAGCAGCTTGTCCATCACGCCCAGCCGGGACAGGAGATCGTCCGCGGTCGCTGCCGACCCGGAAAAGAACAGTTCAAGGGAGGCTGTGTCGCCCCCATCGCGGTATAGCTGCGCGGCGATGCGGCCGGCCTTGTTCGCCGCATCGGCCGCGTTTTGCGCTTCCACGTCGGCTTGGGACTCCAACGTGTCGGCCCGGAAGGAGGCGTCGAAATACTCCTGCTGGGCGGTGTAGAACGCACCAGCGGCCTGCTCGGCGGCGGTGCGGGTGCGCGCCACCTCACCGTTCAGGCTCTGGATAAGGCCCTGGATCCGCTGCACCTCAGCGGCTTTGGTGGCCTCCTTTGCTTTCGCGGCTTGCACGTCCTCCCAGGACGGATAGGTCGCCGCGAACGCTGGCGGCAGCAGCGGGCCGCCGACCAGGACGGCGACCGAGCTCAATATTCCCGCGGTCAGCAGAGTGCGCCGGCCCACACCAGCCCGGAATGCGCGGCTCTCCGCGGGCGTGGGCGCGCACCCACACTCCTCCGCCATCAAATCATCAGGAAGGGTGAGATCACTGCCCGTCGCCAGCATTCGCCGCGACCCGGCAAGTCGACCTCCGGCAGGCCTCTCCCGTGGCGTGTTCATGACTGCCTCCCCGGATTAGTCGAACGATCTGCGCCGTCCGCACACGTGCGAGCACGGTGGGAGACCCCCGCCGCTGTGAGAGCGCCGACGGCGGCGAGGATGATGAGAGCCGTGAGCCAGGGACCGAGGATCACCGCGGGGGTGAGTCCGGTGCGCAGTGGGACGGCGCCGATCGACGCGCCTGCGGTGTCGACGCCGATACTGTCGAGGGTGGTGCCGTCAGGGGCGATCACCTGACTGGTGCCCACCGTCGAGACGTTGACCACGGCGCGAGCGGTTTCGATGGCGCGCATCCGGGCGAACGCGAGCTGCTGCAGATTCTCGTCGGTCCCACGGAAGTCGGCGTTGTTGGTCTGGAACACGAACACCTCCGCGCCGGCGCGGGCGCCCTCCCAGATCACAGCGTCGTAGATCACGTCGAAGCAGATCGCCAACCCCACCCCGACATCGCCGACCCGCACAATCGGCGAATTGGTGCCTGGGGTGTACTCCCGCTGGATCAGTCCCACCAAGTCGGGGACGATCAGCTCGTAGAACCACCGGTCGGGCACGTACTCCCCGAACGGGACCGGATTGACCTTGTCGTGCCACTGCCGGTCCGTGGGATCCGCAGTCCACAGCAGGGAGGTGTTGAAGACATCGTCGCCGCGGGTGGTGGCGGCGTTCATCAGTAGCGGGGCCTCGGCCGAGCGCACGACCCGGTTCAACGCCTCGGCGGCGGCGGGATCACTGAGCGGGTCGGCGTCGACGCCGCCCTCCGGCCAGGCCAGCAGATCCATCGGCTGCCCGTACAGCGGCACAGTGGCGGCGGTCTGCGCGGCCAGGACGTCGCCAGGCGCCTTGTCGTCGAAGTACCCGGTCGGGCCGTTTCCCTGCACCCATCCCACGCGGAACTCCCCGGCCGGCGCGGTGGGGAACTGCGGTGTCACGACCAGGAGAACAGCGACGCTCACGGCAGGGTGCAGCCCCAGCATGAACCGGAGGCCGCCAGCGCGGACCCACTGCACCACAGAGGCGCACACCACGACAATCAGCAAGGAGAGGCCGTTCACGCTGGTCCACGACGCGACCTCCGCGAGCGGCCCGCCCACCTGGGTCATGCCGAGGCGCGCCCACGGGAATCCGGAATACGGCCACGCGCCCATCACCACCTCCCGGGCTGTCCACAGAACCGCGATCAGCGGCGGCACCACGAGCAGCTGCACGGCCCCGCGGGCCGGATATCGGGCGGTCCACCGGTAGGCGAGGGTGATCGGCACCGCACCGGCGCCGAACAGGACCGCTTCCAGCCCGGCGAGGGCAAGCCACGGCACCGGGCCGAGGAACTCCCCCACCCACACCAGATGTGTCATGTAGAACACGGCGCCGAAGACCGTGCCGACCAGCAACGCTCCGCCGGTGCTGCGGCCGATCAGCGCCACTAGGGCGACCGTGACGCTCACGAACGTCAACGGCCACCACCCCACCGGCGCGGAGGCGAGATCCAGCAGCAGGCCGGCGGCCCCGGATGCCAGCACCGCCGCCCACACCGGCAGCGACCACGCCGCAACGGTGCGGCGCGGCGCCTCCAGCTCCGGCGCGGCGGCCGACGCAGGGGTGGGCAGGGTCGTGCGCATGGTTCAGGTGTCTTTCTGGTGGAGGCGGGCGAGGTAGTCGTTGTAGGCGTCGAGCTCGGGATCTCCGTGGACGTCGGCGCGACGGTCGGCGGCGACCGCCTGGGCGGTGTCGTCGCGGAACCAGCGGTGCATGACGTAGATGAGCATCAGCAAGGTGGGGGCCTCGCCGTAGGACCAGGCCAGCCCACCGGCGAGGCCCTGGTCTTCGATTGGGTCGATGCCCAGCGCGCTCGTCGGGCCGGCGAACCCATCGATGAGGGTGGTGGTGGCCATCATCAGGAAGACGCCGAAGAACGCGTGCAGGGCGGCTTCGGCGAACACGTCCAGGGCGCGGCCGCCGTGACTCATCCGCACCGGCAGCGGGTCAGACGACAGGATCGGGATGGTGAACAGCATCCCCGCGACCAGGAACCCGACCTCGAGGAGGGTGTGCCCGGTGATAGTGGACAGGATCGGGTCGGCGAAGTTCGCCAGGTACAGACCATAGAACGCGGCCAGGTACAGCGGCACCGCCAGCCACGGGCTGAGCAACCACCGCGCGGTGCGACTGCGCAGCCCAGCATGCGCGGCACGCAGCACCAGGAGACCCGGGCCGTGGTGCGGAGTAGCGCGCAACAGCAGGGTGCCGGGAGAGCCGAGAACCAGCAGCGGCGGGATCGCCATCATCAAGGTGAGCTGCTGGAACATGAACACCGAGAACAGGGCATACCCATAGTTCTCCACCGCCAGCCCAGTCACGGCGGCAAGGGCGACGCAGCCGAGCAGGAAGCTGATCGTCCGCCACACCGGCCAGCCCCGGCCGCGCGCCCACATGCGGATCGCGCCAGCAAGATAGACGACCGCGAGGAGTCCCGCGAGGATCGGCAACACCGGGGCCGGAAGCGGGGCCGGGGTGAGGAACCCGCCCAGGGTCGGCGGGGCGTCCGGAATCCACACGGTCGTCACAGCGTACCCTTCGCCGGCTGGTCTACGCCGAGGATCTGCGCGTGGCGGGCCGCGAACTCGTCGACGGCGCGTGCCAACGCAGGGTCTTCGCCGCGGGCCAGCCCCGCGTATTCGACGTGCACGCCACCCGGGGTGGTGTGCGCTTTCACCCAGAGCCGCCGGCGGGGCACGAACAGGCCGGCGAACAGGCCCAGGGTGGCAAGGACCGAGAACGCGAGCACCCAGCCGCTGCTGGGGTCCCGTTGGATCTGCAACGACGCGAACCGCTTCACCGGCTCCTCCGCCGTGACCTCCTCCCACGTAATAGTGCCCCACCCGTTCGGCAGGTCCACTGTGGCGCCGGGAGTGAGCTCGAGCGAATCGACCGCGGTGTCGCCGCCGGTGTGCTGGGTCAGCCCGTCCACTTCGAGCGTGTACACCGATCTCGGAGTGCCGTCGTCGATGCCCAGATCACCACTGAACACATTGAGCGTCATCACGGGATTGATGACGTCGGGGTAGATCGAGGTAAACGCGCCGGAGGGCAAGACGCCCTGGGTGGGGTAGAAGAACCCGACCAACCCGACCTGTTCGGGTAGCCCATCCGGGATCTTGATGATCCCTAGCGAGGTCATGTTGCCGTCCTGCGGCAGGAACGGCTGCGACTCGCTGTACACCACCTCGCCGGCGGCGTCGCGGATCGTGAGGGTGGGGGCGTAGCCGTTGCCGAGCAGGTAGATCCGGTCACCCTCGACGGTGATCGGGTAATTCACGATCACGTTCTGCGGCCGGTCATCCTGCCCAGGCTGGCGGATGGTGACGTCCGCGGAAAAGTCGCCGGCCTGGCCTGCGCCCGGGGTGCCAGGGAGCCGGTAGGAGACCTGGAAGTCATCGAGGGTGAGCGAGTAGGGGGCAAGACCTGTGCCGTCGACGAACCGGCCGGGGTTGAACGAGGAGTAGTCGCTGAGCGCGTTCACGAACGTGGTGCCTTCCACCACCACTCGTTGCCCCGTGTACGCGAACGACCCGCCGATTCCCACCGAGACCAGCACCCCGACGAGGGCGACGTGGAAGATGAGGTTGCCGGTTTCCCGCAGGTATCCGCGCTCGGCAGACACCGACGCGGCGCCGCGGGCGTCGTAGCGTTCCACCCGGTACCCGGACTTACGCAGCTGCTCTGCCGCGACGTCAACCGCGTGCGCGGCGACGTCGGGCTGCGCGTCCCCTACCGGGATGGTGGCCTCTCGGTACTCGGACAGGCGTGATAGCCGCGCCGGGGTGCGCGGCGGGCGAGTGCGCAGCGCCTTGTAATGATGCTTGGCGCGTGGAATCACGCAACCGATCAGGGAAGTGAACAGCAGCAGGTAAATCGCGGAGAACCACGGCGACAGGTACACGTCGAACAGCCCAACCGCGTCCGCTAGCGGGAACACGTCGGGGTTGTTTCGCTCCCACTGGATGACCCCGTTGGGGTCGGCGCTGCGTTGCGGGAACAGCGACCCGGGCACGGCGGCGATGGCGAGGAACAGCAGCAGCACCAGCGCGGTGCGCATGCTGGTCAGTTGCCGCCACGCCCACCGCAGCCAGCCCGTGATGCCGAGTGCCGGCTGGGTGATCTCGGTTGCGGTATCGACGTCGGTGTCGGCGTGGTCACGGGGCCGCAGCGGGTCGGCTGTGACGTCGGTGCCGGTGTCAGAGCGGGAGGGGGACATTGATCACCACCTGTTGCAGCTGCGACATCAGCGCCGTCCACAGTCCCGTGACCATCAGCAGGCCGAGGGCGATGAGCATGGCCCCGCCGATGATGTTCAGCGCCCGGATGTGGCGGCGCAGGAACGTGACCGATCGGGACGCCCAGCCCCACCCGGCCGCGAGGATCAGGAACGGGATGCCTAGGCCCAGCGAGTACGCCAGCCCGAGCAGGCCGGCGCGGGCGGGGTCGCCGAGGTTCCACGACATCGAGATGATCGCCGCGAGTGTCGGGCCGATGCAGGGGGTCCAGCCGACGCCGAGCGCGAACCCCAAGAGCGGCGCGCCGATCAGCCCGGCCCTGCCCTGGGTGCGGGGGCGGAGGGTGCGCTGCGCGATGCCGAAGAAGCCGAGGAACACCAGCCCGAGGGCGATGATGATGATCCCGAACACACGGGTGAGGATGCCCGCGTATTGCAGCAGCAGGTATCCGAAGGTGCCCCCGAGGATCGTTACGGCGACGAAGACGATCGTGAACCCGGCGATGAATAGTGTTACGCCAAGCAGCAGCCGGGCGCGCTCCGCAGTGGCGGTGCGCCCGCCGTTCACGGTGGGAGATGTTGTGGTGGTGGTGGTGCTGCCGAGGTAGCCGAGGTAACCGGGCACCAGTGGGAGAACGCACGGGGACACGAAGGAGACCAGCCCGGCGAGGATCGCGACCGGGATCGCGACCCACAGGGCACCGTCGACGATGACCGCTCCCGGGTTCACGAGCTGTCCTCTGCGAGGGTGTCGGCGACCAGGGTGGACAGGATCGATGCGCTGGCCAATTGCCCGATGATCCGCGCGGCGACCCGCCCTTCCTGGTCGATAACCAGGGTGGTGGGGGTGGCCTGGATTGGGGTGACCTGCGCGAATGCGAGTTTCACTTTGCCGTCGTTCACGTCGATCACGCTCGGGTAGGTGACGTTGTTGTCGCGGGCGAAAGACAGTGCGGTCGCGGGCTGGTCGTAGGTGTTGACCCCGAGGAACGCGACACCCTGCTCCTGGTACTCCTGCCAGACCTCCTCGAGCAGCGGCGCCTCGACGATGCATGGCCCGCAGGCGGCGTACCAGAAGTTCACCACCAGCACCCCGCCGCGGTAGTCGTCGCTGGACACCGTCTCGCCGGTCTCGGTGACGCCTTCGAACACCACCGGCTCTCCACGATCGGCGTCGGGGATCTCGACGATCTGGAAGTCGCCGGAGATGTAGCCTTTCTCGTTCCCGTCCCGGTACTGCTGCGCGAGCGAGTCGCTGGATCCGCACCCGGCGAGCAGCCCAACCACAAGCAGAACCGAGGCGGTGGCGATCAGAGGGCGGTGGTTCATGGTCGCTTGACCTTGATCAGTGCGCCGGCCACCAGGAACACGACCGCGGCGACCGGTTGCGCGGCCGTCCACACCGGGCCAGTGAACGGAAACGGGAACACCGGGTTCCAGATCACCACGATCGCTGCGAACACCGGCACCCACCACCACTGCCGCGCCTGAATCGCGAACCAGCCGACGATGACCGCGAAGATCGCGGTGACGAACAGCACCAGCGTGAACCAGTCCCCGCCCATCAGAACCGGCGCGAGGAACAACACCGCGGCCGCAAGCAGCCCCGGGGCGAACGCGTTGCGCTGATACACAGACGGGGTGCGCTGCTTAGCCATCATGACCCGCTCACCGCCGATCCCGCCGGCGCTGCCCCGCCGGTCACCCCGTCATTCGTTGTGTCCGTGCGGGCGCGCCGGTCTCGGACCCAGATGTTCAGGCCGAGCACGATCACGCCCGCGCCGAGGGCGACATCGGCGAGGTTTCCGATGAAGAGGGTTCCGTAGGCGAGGAAGTCGGTGACGTGCCCGACCCCGAAGCCAGGCGGGGAGAACAGCCGGTCGATCACGTTGCCGATCGCGCCGCCCAGGATCAGCCCGATCCCCACCGCCCACCATCCCGTCCGTGCCCGCGCCGCGGCGACGATCAACACCACCACCGCGCCGACGCCGAGGAGAGTGAGTAGCCCCGTGAACCCGGCGCCGAGAGAGAGGATCGCGCCCGGATTGAATGCGAGCTGCAGCCCGAGCAGATCTCCCAGCAGCGGGAGGCGCTCGTCCTGGCTCAACCCGCTGAGTGCGGCCGCTTTCGTCGCCTGGTCGATCAGGACCACCACGCCGGCGGCCAGACAGGCGATCGCGAATCGTCGGGACTGCTCACGATTCATCAGCGGGACCGTCCTTCCTCGTGTCTCCGCTGCCCTGACCGGACGCAGCAGCTGCGGCTGCTCTGTCGCGACGGCGGCGCTCTCGAGCCACCATGAGTACGACAATCAGAGCGCCGCCGACAACGATTACACCGCTCACGACCGCGAAGACGGGTAGAAGCTCCCCCCCTCCGGAGGGGCCGTTGTGAACCTCTGCGGAGGTCGCGGCCGGGGTCGTCGCAGACGGTTCGGGTGTCTGTTGCTCGGTCGCTTCGGAGATGGGGGTACTGGTGGGCACCGCGACGGCTTCGACGGTGTACTGGTACTCATTGCTGATCGGGTGCCCGTCGCTGGAGACGACCCGCCACCGCACCGTGAAGACCCCAGTCTGACCCGGCCGCACAGCCTGGGTGACGGTGGTCCCGTCAATGATGGGGTCTCCGGACGCGAGGTTCTGCCCGTCTGCCGCGACGACCTCGATGATCACCGCGCTGAAATCGGTGAGAATCTCCCCGCTGAAGGTCAGCGAGATCTCCTCCGGGACCACGGTGATCGTGGAACCGGGTTCCGGGGAGGACGAGACGATCTCATCGTGCGCGGCCGCGGGAGCTGCAACGGCGAACAGCAGACCGGCGGTCAGCAGCAGCGCCGCCAGCCCGGGCAGAACGGAGCGTCGACGGACCCCGGGGGTAGGTGATCGGCGCCGGGATGCGCGGACGGCAACGGGTATAGAGGTCATGGTCTCGGTCCTTTCAGGGCCGGTTGATGATGTGCTGGGCGATCGTCGTCGCGTCTCTCCGAACCCCTGCCACGGTGTCGGACCCGCGACCGCCGTACTGCGGCATCCCCGCCACGAACAACCCGGGAAGACCGGTCATGGTGCGCCGAGGCCGAGGAGAACTGGGCGGTTGCGGCAGCCAACGATCACCAGGGTCGTAGCCGGTTGCGAGAATCACCGATCGGGGGGAGAAGTGGGTGCTGTCGGCGAAGGTCACTACCGCGCCGCTAGCGGCTTCCACTGCGGGGGTGATCGTAACGCCCGCACGGCGAAGCCGCTCGTAGCTGTCGCCAAAGACAGGCTCGGGTCGCCTCTTCCGCGACAACAGCGACACGCTTTCACCTGCTGCGGCGGGGTAGCTTCTCTCAGGCCGATGCTGCCGCGGAGTGCGCACGGACAGCGTGACGGTGTGCGAGGCAGATAATTCGCGGGCCAGCTGCACACCGCTGTTTCCGCCGCCGACGATCAGCACGTCGCCAGCGGGGATCTCTTTTGGGTACAAGTACTCGCTGCTGTGCATCACTACCCCTGGCACCGTCAGCCCGCTCGCCCAATCGGGAACCCGGGGGTGAGTGTGCGCACCGGTCGCGCAGACCACGTTGCGGGTCTGCACCTCACCCGCTGTCGTCGACAACAACAATGTCGAGCCATCTCCCCGATGCTCCACCCTGGTCGCGCGGACGCCCCAGACCGTCTCCACACCAAAGCCTGCTTCTACGAAAGTGAGATAGTCAGCCATCTCATCCGCGCGCGGATGCCGGTGTTGATCACCCAGCAGCCGTCGGGAAGGCAGCGCGCTGTGGCGGGCGTCGCTGAGCAGCTTCATCGAATGCCACCGCGACGCCCAGGAACGGTGCCCAGGCGGGGCCGCGTCGATCACCACGAAATCCTGTTGCGGTCGAAGACCTACAGCGCTCAGCGCCACAGCGACCGCGAGACCGGCCTGCCCGGCGCCGACGACGATCACCCGACGATGCGACAACCCCGTCCGCATCACTGCCCACCGCTCACCGCAGCCTGGACGGCATTCTCCAGGTCATCCCACTCCTGCAGCTCGGCGAGTTTCCCGTCGATGAAGAACGTAGGTGTGCTCCTTACCCCCAGAGCGCGCCCCTCCTCGAAGTCAAACTCGACACGCTCGGTCGTCGCTGGGTCCGCCACCGCGGCGTCATAGGCCGCCATGTCCAGGCCGAGCTCTTCCGCGAAGCCGCGGAACAAATCGGCACGCGACTCCTGCGCCTCGCCCCACTCCGCCTGAGTCTCAAACAACCGGTGGTACATGTCCTCGAACCGGTCCTGCTGCGCGGCCGCTTCCGCAGCTACCGCGGCGTTCTTTGAGTTGAAATGACCCGGCAGAGGGAAGTAGCGGACCACATACGTGATCTCCCCGTCGAATTGCTCCCGCAGATCCTCCACAATCGGGTAGAACGCCCCACATGCCTCGCATTCGAAATCCAGGAACTCCACCACCGTGACCGCTCCCTCACCTCCGCCATCGAGAATGTGCGAGTTCTGCCGCACCAGCTGCGACGACGAGGAGCCGTTCCCGGATGAGGGCAGAGCGGCTTTGCTCTGATTGATAAGGACATAGATCAACGCGGCCCCAATCAGCACCACCACAACGGCAATACTGATCAACGTCGCCTTTACTGACGTTTTCATCGGGTACTCCAAACCAAGACACAACACAGGACAGCACCCGAGCACACACAGCCCGGGACGAAACACCACCACCACGGGGCGGCGTGCCAGATGTCAGGTTCGAGAAAGACCCAGCTGAGTCAACGACAACACGACCGGGTGCGCGCTCAGGGCCGGCGCAGGAAACAGCGAAGGCACCCGAGGTGCCTCACGGAGAACGGGCGGCATCCGTCGGTGCCATAGCCTTCGCAAAGCCACCATGAATGTGAGGCCACACAGAACACCGAAGACACACAACGCCGCACCGGCCAGCGCGTTCGATCCGGACCATGCGCCGCTGCCGACTTCCTCGTGCTCTGCGGGGGCGTCGGCCACCGGTTCCACGTGCGGGTCCATCAGCCCGGATACCACGAGCGGAATAGACGTCGCCTCACTCGATTCCGAATGCGCCGTTGCTGCCAGACCGAGCATCAGTAGCAACGCCAGACCGATGCTAGTAATGAGCCTCATTATCAACCACTGCTCGTTCAGCGTCGCGGAACGCGGAATCCGGGCTGAAGAGACCATCCCCCACAGCCTACAGTGCACACCAAAGAGCACTCAGATGCCGACACATCCCTGCTGGCGAGCGGGCGTCGGAGCCCCTTCCCGGTTCTCTTCGGCCGAGCCACTGCGGGGCCCCGGTTTACAGCTGTAAGCGTCAGCTTCGGCTCGCCCGGCGGAACCTGTGCGTGAGCACCGCGGCGACGACCGCGAACGCCGTGGCGGCGAGGCCGGCGGGCACGAGCAGATAGGGCACGATGACGAGCATGGAGCGAGCTAGGAAGCTCTCAACGGGGATGAAGCTGGCGAGGGTGCAGATCAGGCTTACTAGGGCGTGTTGATCAAGAGGTTCCGCTCCTCGGTGGGTGAGTCTTGAACGGTGACGCGACAGGATGTCCCGCGTCAAGTAGTTGGCAGGGTTTCTTCGATTTCGAAGTTGGGGGTGGTGGGGTCGGCGGTGCCGGCGTAGACGTCGGCGGGCCGGTTCCAAGCGATCGCTTCGTGTGGTCGGACGTGGTTG
>NZ_JAKNUS010000006.1 GCF_023155745.1 Microbacterium kunmingense | reverse complement strand
GGCTCATCCCGTACTCGGCCGCGGCCGCGCTCACAGTAAGTCCCCCCGCGACGATCTTCAACACCACGACCCGATGCTTCGACGACATGCCCGAGTCTGTCGCCTATGACCCGACTCACGTGTCGCCAATCACCTGTCGCCTATGTCGTGAACCCACACACCCTCAGGTCCACCGAACAAGCCCCCGAGAGATCGAGGGCCTCGTCGTATCAGGGCTTCGCCGGCACAGGGAGGAGATCGGATGCCGCGGGCTGTCGTCGCCGGAGCGAGCGGCTTCCTCGGTGTCGCGGTCTGCGTGGCACTGGAGACGGACGGTTTCGACGTGGTCCGCATCGGGCGCCGCGAAGCGATCACGTGGAACGATCCCGGCGGTATCGCCGCCGCCGTGGACGGCGCCGACGTCGTGGTGAACTTCTCCGGAAAGAGCGTCAACTGCCGGTACACCGACGCGAACCGCGACGAGATCCTGCGGTCTCGCGTCGAGACCACCGCCACTCTCCGTCGGGCCATCAGCGCCGCTGCCGAACCGCCTCGCGTGTGGCTCAATGCGTCCACCGCGACCATCTATGCCCATGCCATGGATGAGCCGCACACCGAAGCCGGCGGCCGGATCGGCGAGGGATTCTCCGTCGATGTCGCACGGAACTGGGAGCGGGAGCTCTTCGCCGGCGACCTGCCTCGGACGCGCCGGGTGGCACTGCGCATGGCCATCGTGCTGGGCGAGGGACCGGCCACGAGGCTGTTGCTCACCCTTGCCAGAGGGGGACTGGGTGGACCGCAGCACGATGGGCCGTGGTTCCCGCACCGACGCTACCGCGGTATCGGACCGGATCCCTCCGGCCCGGAGGTCGGGCCACCGGTGCATCGCACGCGCGGGCACCAGAAGTTCAGCTGGATCCACCTCGACGACGTCGTCGGCGCCATCCGATTCCTCATCGAGCGTGACGACATCGACGGACCGGTCAACCTCGCCAGTCCCCGCCCGAGCGACAACGCCGAACTCATGCGCACGCTGCGCCGCGCCGTCCGCATGCCGATCGGCATACCGTCCTGGAGGTGGATGCTGGAGCCCGCCATGTGGCTCCTGCGGACCGAGCCGGAACTGGTTCTGAAGAGCCGGTGGGTGATCCCCGGCGTCCTCGACGACGCGGGGTACACCTTCTCGCACCCCGACCTCGTCGACGCCGTGGACGCGGTCGTCGCGCAGGAGGCGCTCGAGCGTCAGGCGCCTCGCACCGCGTCGTGAGCGGTCTCGGTCGCGGTGGACTGCAGCTGCATGACCGCGACGGCCTCCCGCAGCGAGGCCAGGGGCGTTTCGATCTCGTCGAAATGGTGGACGAACCCGTTCGCGTCGCGGGCGGTGATCGTGACGAACGCGTACCCATGCCGAGGCACCCGCACCGTCGACTTCGTGCGCTGTCTTCGCTCGCCCATTAGGCCCCCTTCCGCCCCTCCGACGGTACCGCGATCGTCGGCTCCGATCGGGCCGCGACGCGCAGGAGCCGCTTAGACTCCAGACGGGAGGTGTTCCGGGTCATACGAGCGGAGTGACGATGGCGACGGCGAGGCGATCTCTGTGGAGACGACTGCTCAGCGCGCTGCGGCCCGAGCCCGAGACCTACGAGACCCGCCGTGCACGCCCCGGTGGCGCTGACCCCGGTGCGATCAACGCGTCTCCGCTCGACCAGCGCCGGGACGGCGGGTCGGGTGGGATCGGCAGCGGCTAGATCGGTAGGCGCTGCATGATGTCAGCTGATCGATCCCGCCGCACGGTCCACGCGTTCGGGTTCGGACGGCGCGGCGCGAGTGCGGTCGTCGTCGTCACTCTCTTGTCCGGTCTGGCGGGATGTGCAGCCGAACCGGCGGCAGCTCCCACGAGCGACCCGCGAACCGTCCGGCCCGCGCCGCCGAGCGCGGCCCCGTCGACGCCCGCACCGGGGCCTGCGGCCGCCACCGGCCGCTGGAGGGTCGTCGAGGGCGTCGGGGCGATCGCGGGGGGCCTCGCCGCGCCCTGGGCGGTGGTCGCGCTGCCCGATGGTTCGATCGCGGTGTCGGAGCGCGACAGCGGGATCGTCCGCGTGATCACCGCCGGCGGCGTGGTCGACGAACTCGGCCGCCTGGATGACGTGGTGTCGGGAGGAGAGTCCGGCCTTCACGGTCTTGCGGTACTCGACGAAGGCGATCGGCAGTGGCTGTACGCCTACCACGGCGCGGCCGCGGACAACCGCGTCGTCCGCGTGCCGCTGACCTCGAGCGACGACGGTTGGCGGTGGGGCGAGGTCGAGGAGGTCTTCTCCGGCATTCCGCGAGCGAGGACGCACAACGGCGGCCGGATCGCCTTCGGTCCTGATGGGCTGCTCTACGTCGCCACCGGGGACGCCCAGAACGTCGGGGCTGCACAGGACCCCGAGCAGCTCGGCGGCAAGATCCTGCGCCTCACCCCGGACGGCCGGCCCGCACCGGGCAATCCCTTCGGCAACGCCGTGTACTCGCTCGGCCATCGGAACGTGCAGGGGCTGGCCTGGACGGCGGACGGCACGATGTGGGCGAGCGAATTCGGTCAGAACTCCTGGGACGAGCTCAATCGCATCGACGCCGGCGGCAACTACGGGTGGCCCGCAGTCGAAGGCCTCGCCGGCGACGAACGGTTCCGCGATCCGGTCGCCGTGTGGCCGACCGCGGAGGCGAGCCCGAGCGGGATCGCGGCGGTCGGGGAGACGGTCTTCATGACCGGACTCCGCGGAGAGCGCCTGTGGGCGATCGACGTATCGGCAGCGGACGCGGCGGTGGGAGAACCCGTCGTCGTGCTCGACGGCTACGGGCGGTTGCGCGACGCCGTCGCGACGGGAGACGGAGGTCTCTGGGTGCTCACCAACAACACCGACGGACGCGGTGATCCACGAGAGGGCGACGACCTGCTGCTGCAGGTGCCTCTGGGCCGGATCGACTGACGCCGACCGGCGGTTTCCTGCGACGTAGGCTGGACGCGTGACGGATCGGCGCGGAGCGGTGGGTGTGCGTGCCATGCTCGTCCTCGCGCTGGGCCTCGGTCCGATCGTCGCCGCGGGGGGTCCGGCCGTCGCCGAGGACGACATCCGCGCTGAATCCGAAGAGCGGGCGGGGAACTCCGGGGCCGTGTCGGTCGAGCCGGCGCCTCCGGATACCCTGGCGCGGCTCGCGGCGCAGCGCGTCGCCGCCATGACCGTCCGCGAGAAGGCGGCCGGCGTGGTGATGGGGCACGTTCCCGGGACGGATCCTCCGACGCTCGGCACCTACATGTCGCAGACCGGAATCGGCGGCTTCATCCTGATGGGTGCGAACATCCCCGCAGATGAGGCACGCCTGGCCGAGGTGACCGCCGCGCTGACGACGGATGCCGCGTTCCCCCCGCTCATCGCCGTCGATCAAGAGGGCGGCGACGTCTCGCGACTGACGTGGGATGGACTGCCGGCGGCACTGACGCTGAAGAACGCACCCGCCTCCGAGACGAGGGACGCCTTCGCTGCTCGTGCCGCGCTGCTCCAGCGGGTCGGCATCGGCGTCAACTTCGGGATCGTGGCAGATGTGGCACCCGCACCGGGGGAGTTCATCTTCCGCCGGGCACTGGGGACGGATGCCACGAGTGCGGCCGAGCGGGTCGGCGCGGCCGTCACCGGCGAGACCGGGTCTGTCCTGTCGACCATCAAGCACTTCCCCGGACACGGGGCGGCACCGGGTGATTCGCACGCGACGATTCCCGCCACGGATATGCCGAAAACGGCATGGATCGCGGCCGATGCGCGACCGTTCCTGTCGGGGATCGAAACCGGCGCGGACCTCCTGATGTTCGGGCACCTGTCCTACACCGCGGTGGATCCGCTTCCGGCCTCGCTGTCCGCCGAGTGGCATCGCATCGCCCGCGAAGAGCTCGGCTTCGACGGCATCGCCATCACCGATGACCTCGGCATGCTCCAAGCGGCGGGGGATCCTGCATATCTCGACCCGGTCGCCAACGCCGTTTCCGCGCTGGTCGCCGGCAACGACATGGTCCTGACGGTGGTGTCGTCGACGGCCGACACCGCCCCCGCCGTGGTGGACGGAATCGTTGCGGCCGTCGAGTCGGGTCAGCTCTCGGAGGAACGACTCGACGAGGCGGCGACCCGCGTCGCCGAGGCACGACTGCTGCTGGCCGCGGAGGGCCGGGGCATGTCTGCGTGCCCGTCGTGCGAGCCCGTCTCCTGAGCTCCCGCCTCGAGGGCGACTCTCAGCCGTCGCCGCAGTCGCTGGGCCCTCTCGCTCAGGTCGCGCTGTCGGCTGACGTACTCCGCCTTCCCGGCCGGCGTCTCGATGGCGACCGCAGCGTACCCCCAGTCCCGGAGGTCGTACGGCGAGGCGGCCATGTCGAGGGCGCGGGTCTCACGCGCCAGCGCGAAGCAGTCCAAGAGCAGCTCGCCGGGCACGACAGGACCGGCTTTCATCGCCCACTTGTAGAGGTCCATCCCGGCGTGCAGGCATCCAGGCTGCTCGACATCGCGCTGCGTGGCCCGTTCGAGCTGCTCGCGATTGCGGGGGACCGCGTCGGGGGTGAAGAAGCGGAACGCGTCGAAGTGGGTGCAGCGGAGCTCATGCGCCTCGACCACCTCATCCGTCCCCCGCGACCCCAGTCGCAGCGGAAGCGGGTGACGCCGGTCAGGCGAGCGGTAGACCATGGCCCACTCGTGCAGGCCGAAGCAGCCGAACATCGGCGTCCTTCCCTGGGTGCTGCGCAGGAGCCCCTGGATCCCGCGGAGGAGCCCCGCCCGCGACTGCCGGAAGCCGACGTCATCCACGGTGAGCGACCCGGGGTGTGCCCCCGGCACGTACCAGCGCCAGCCCGCTCGTCGTCCGCTGGCTGCATCGGCGAGTTCGATGGCCGCACCGGGGTGCCACCGCGACAGCAGCGCGGGTTTGTAGGAGTAGTAGGTGAACAGGAAGTCTTCGACGGGATGCTTCTCGCCCCGGCGTGCACGCGCCCGGTGCCCGGCCGTCAGGCCCTCCGCCCTCTCGCGGTGCGCGTCCTCGCGCGCGGACCAATCGGAGCGCTCAAGGAGCATGTTCGGACGACGCCGTGCCGTCGGCGGGTTCGATGAGGTGAGGACCGTTGTTGCGGACGTTCCCCACCGCGCGGTCGACGACGTGATCCTCCAGCGTTTCGGCGACGGCGGGGGCTGCATCGATCGCCGCGTCGAGCACATCGCGGACATTCTCGGTCGTCGGGTCCAGCCACGCGTCGGCGTGATCGGGATCCATGAACAGCGGCATCCGGTCGTGGATCGAACCGAGCCGGCCGATCGAATCACGCGTCAGGATCGTGAAGGAGAGCAACCAGCGCGCCGGATCATCGTCCTTCTTCGACGGGTCTTTCCACCACTCGTAGAGTCCGCCGAAGAAGAGAGGATCGCCGCCGGCCGGATGGATGTAGTGGGGGATCTTCGCGCCGTCCACCTGCTTCCACTCGTAGTAGCCGGTCGCCGGGATGATGGCGCGGCGCTTGGCCAGCGCCTGCCGGAACATCGGCTTTCCCTCCAGTTCCTCCGACCGGGCGTTGAACGCGCGGGCGCCGACCTTGACGTCCTTCGCCCACCCGGGCACCAGCCCCCAGCGGGCGGGCTCGAGGCGGCGGGTGGGGGGTTCGGTCTTCGCCGAGTCGAGCACGATGGCCACCGACGCCGTCGGCGCGATGTTGTACGACGGCGCCGGCAGGTCATCGCTCTCGACGTCGACGCGCAGCGCGCCGACCAGCTCTGACCCGACGTTTGCCACGACGAAGCGACCGCACATGCGCTCAGCCTACGACCGAGGTCCGACGTCCGAGCGCATCCTCAGCAGGCGACGACGCCGACCGCCTGGAGACGATCGAGGAGCTCGGCTCCATCGCGACCGGTCACCCACGGCACCCCCGCCGCGGAGTGGTCGTTCACGGCGGTGCGCCCGCCGGCGAGCACCGCCTCGGCGGGGGAGAGGCGTCGGATGGCGACAGCGATCACGTTCTCGGGGTTCTCGCTGGTGAACGTGGTGTAGATCTCGTCGTCGTGCTGACCGTCGTCGCCGATGAGGAGCCACTTCACGTCGGGGAACTCGCGCCCCAGGCGCCGCAGGTTCTCGAGCTTGTGATCCTTGCCGCTGCGGAACCAGCGATCGTGCGTGGGGCCCCAGTCGGTGAGGAGAATGGCGCCGGCGGGATACACGTGCCGGCGCAGGAACCGCATCAACGTCGGTGCGATGTTCCAGGCACCGGTGGAGAGGTAGACGAAGGGCGAGCCGGGGTTGTCCCGCACCAGCCGCTCGGCGAGCACCGCCATCCCCGGAACCGGCTGGCGCGCGTGCTCATCCACCACGAAGGAGTTCCACGCCGCGAGCAGCGGGCGCGGAAGCGCCGTGACCATCACCGTGTCATCGACATCGGAGATGACGCCGAAGCGCACGTCGGGGGCGACGATGAACAGGCGGGTCTCGACGGGTTCGCCACCCTCGACAGACATCGTCACGGTCTGCCATCCGGGCTCGAGCGCCGCGGGAAGCACGGTGTCGATGACACCGCCGCGATCGGCGACGACTTCGTGCTCGGTGTCGGCGATCCGCACCCGCACCTGGGCATAGCCCACCGGCACCGAGGCGAAGCTGCGCCACCCCCGCACACCGGCGTACTCGCCGGACTCGGTGGTGCGAGCGGGAGGGACGATCAGTACGCGGCCGAGCACACGCACCCAGTCGACGCCCCCGTAGCCGGGGAACGGCGCCACGGTGGGTCGCTGACCACGGCGGCGGGCGCGTCGTTCCCGCCACGCGTGGAAGCGGTACTCCAGGCGAGCGAGCCACAACACCTTCGCACCGGGCGACGCAGTGGTCTCAGACATCGCCTCAGTCTTTCACGGTGTCGACCTCGCCCGTCGAATCCGCAACCGGATCGGATTCGAAGTGCCGGCGCTCGACGCGTTCGATGATCTTCTTCGCGACGAAGACGATCACGAGGAAGATGACGATGGCGCCCACGAAGAGGTACCCCGCGAAGTGGAGTCGGTCAGCCAGTTCCCGGTAGGTCCCGGCGGCCGCGGACGCGACGCTGACGTAGAGGGCCGCCCACAGGATGCAGGCGGGCGCCGTCCAGGCGAGGAACCGGCGGTAGGCGAATCCGCTCATTCCGACCGTGAGCGGAACGAGGGAGTGCAGGACGGGGAGGAACCGGGAGAGGAAGATCGCAGGCCCGCCGCGCCGCCGCAGATAACGCTCGGACCGCGCCCACTTCTCCTCGCCGATCCATCGCCCGAGCCGCGAGCGTCGGATCCACGGGCCGAGGAATCGCCCGAGGAAGAACCCGACGGTCTCGCCGGCGAGGGCCCCGAGGACGACGACGATAGCCAGGATCATGCCCTCCCACAGCGTGGAGACCGCCGTGGCCGCGACGATGACGATCGTGTCGCCCGGAACGACCAGACCGACCAGGACGCTCGTCTCGAGCATGATGGCGATCCCCGCCAGCACCGTCCGTACGACGGGGTCCACGCTCTGGACGGCGTCGAGGATCCCGGAGAGGATCTCGTTCACGCCTCGAGCCTACGGGTCCGGCGTGTCCTCTAGCCTGAGAACATGTCGGTGCACCCCGTGGCCGTCGAGCTCGATGCGTGGATCGACCCGAGCCAGGCATTCCTGCAGTGGGCGGGGCGGTACGAGCACTGCTTCTGGCTCGACGGCGAGGCCACCGAGTCCGGCGGCTGGAGCTGGGTGGGGATCGGCAGCCCCGCCGACCCCGCGGATGTCCTGGCCGTGCCCCTGGAGCCGCGCGCATCCCCGGACTGGCGAGCGGGGCGATTCCGGGGCGGGTGGGTCGGATGGCTCGGCTACGAGGCGGGAGCAGCCGTTGCCGGCGCTCCCGTGCACAGGGATGCCGCGGAGGCACCCGCTGCCGTGTGGATCCGGGCGTCCCAGTGGTACGCCTTCGATCACGTGCAACAACGCACGTTCTTCGTCACCGACGCCGCCGGCGCCGACGCCGGAGGGGCCTTTCCGCGTCATCCGATGAAGGACCTCGGCCGGCCGTCGGCTCTCGACGGAATGCAGCATGCCGACCCGCCGGGGGTCATGACCGCCACAGCCCGCCACGGGGCTGACGAGTACGCGGGGCTCATCGAGCAGTGCCGGGCCCACATCCGTGAGGGAGACGCCTACCAGCTGTGCCTCACCACGCGTTTCTCGGTCATCGGCCCGCCGGTCGACCCGCTCGCCGTCTACCTGCGTCTGCGCGACGGATCACCGGCGCCCTTCGGCGCCCTCGTCCGATCGGGGGAGGTCGCGCTCCTCAGCGCCAGCCCCGAGCGCTTCCTCGACGTCGACGGGCGGCGCGTGCGCACCAGCCCCATCAAGGGCACGAGGCGGCGCTCGCCCGACCCCGAGGAGGACACCGCGCTGGCCGCGGAACTCGTCGGTGACCAGAAGGAGCGGGCGGAGAACCTGATGATCGTCGATCTGATGCGCAACGACCTCTCGCGGGTGTGCGAACCGGGTTCCATCGGCGTGGACGACCTGTTCGCCGTCCACTCCTATCGGCAGGTCCACCAGCTGGTCAGCACGGTGTCGGGGACGCTTCGCCCCGGCATCCGGGTCGCCGATCTCCTTGCGGCGACGTTCCCTGCCGGGAGCATGACCGGGGCGCCGAAGCTGTCGGCGATGACGATCCTTCACCGGCTCGAGGGTGCGCCGCGCGGAATCTTCTCCGGGTGCCTCGGGTGGATCGGCGATGACGGAGGGCTGGACCTGGCGATGATCATCCGGTCGATCGTGACGCATCCCGGCGGTGCCTACGTCGGCGCCGGGGGCGGGATCACCTGGCGTTCCGTGGCAACGTCAGAGGTCGCCGAGGTCGCACTCAAGGCGCGTGGACCCCTCGCCGCGCTCAGCGCCGTCCTGCCCGACGGCTGGTGACGCACTCCCGTCCCCGCCCCACCCCGCGGCTCGGCTACCCTGGGAATCTCGCGCTCCGCGCGCTCGATGTCCCGTTCGAGCACCACGATTGGCATCTCTCCGTGAGTCAGACTCCTCCCCGCGACACCACCGTGCCCAGCGACGGCAACGGCTACGACCCCTACGCCATCCAGCAGAAGTGGCAGCAGCGATGGGAGTCCGCCGACCCGTTCCGCGCCGGCGACGAGGGCGACACCCGCCCAAGGAAGTACGTGCTCGGCATGTTCCCCTACCCCTCGGGCGACCTGCACATGGGGCACGCCGAGAGCTATGCCTACGTGGACATCGTCGCGCGCTTCTGGCGCCACCGCGGCTACAACGTGCTGAACCCGATCGGCTGGGACTCCTTCGGCCTCCCTGCCGAGAACGCCGCCATCCAGCGGGGCGCCGACCCGCGGGAGTGGACCTACGCCAACATCGCGCAGCACAAGAAGAGCTTCCGCGAGTACGGCTCCTCCTACGACTGGAGCCGCATCCTCCACACCAGCGATCCGGAGTACTACCACTGGAATCAGTGGCTGTTCCAGCAGCTCTACGAGCGCGACCTCGCCTACCGCAAGGAGAGCCCGGTCAACTGGTGCCCCAACGACCAGACCGTGCTCGCCAACGAGCAGGTCGTCGACGGGCACTGCGAGCGATGCGGCGCGGAGGTCATCAAGAAGAAGCTCACCCAGTGGTACTTCAAGATCACCGCCTACGCCGACCGGCTGCTGGACGATCTGAACCAGCTCGAGGGCTTCTGGCCGCAGAAGGTCATCCGGATGCAGCGGAACTGGATCGGCCGCTCGGTCGGGGCCGACATCGACTTCGAGATCGAAGGCCGCACCGAGAAGGTCACCGTCTTCTCCACGCGTCCGGACACTCTGCACGGCGCGACCTTCATGGTCGTGGCCCCCGAGAGCGACCTTGCGGCCGAGCTCGCCGCGGGGGCCTCCGCCGAGGTGCGGATGCGCTTCCAGGACTACGTCGACTCCGTCGCCCGCGAGAGCGAGATCGACCGCCAGAACACCGAGCGTCCCAAGACGGGCGTCTTCCTCGAGCGCTATGCGATCAACCCCATCAACGGCGAGCGGCTGCCCATCTGGGCCGCGGACTACGTGCTCGCCGATTACGGTCACGGTGCGGTGATGGCCGTCCCCGCCCATGACCAGCGCGACCTCGATTTCGCGCGCGCCTTCGATCTGCCGATCAAGGTCGTCGTCGACACCACGGCGCCGATCACCGGGGCGATCCCGGTGATCGAGCTCGATGACGACGGCGAGCCGATCATGCCGGAAGACGCCGGGCCGAGCCTGGCCGACATCGACCCGGCTCGCACCGGCGTCGCGTTGACGGGCGACGGACGAATGATCCACTCGGGGAGCCTGGACGGCCTGTCCAAGCGCACCGCGATCGCCCGCATCATCGAGGAGCTCGAAGCAGCCGGCACGGGTCGCGCGGCGAAGTCCTACCGGCTGCGCGACTGGCTGATCTCGCGCCAGCGCTTCTGGGGGACCCCCATTCCGATGATCCACACGGAGGACGGGCGGATCGTGCCGGTCCCCGCCTCGGAGCTGCCGCTGCGTCTCCCCGATGCGCAGGGACTCGACCTGGCACCGCGCGGCACCTCGCCGCTGGGGGGCGCGGAGGAGTGGATCCACACGACCGATCCCGAGACGGGTCGACCTGCCCGCCGCGACCCCGACACGATGGACACCTTCGTCGACAGCTCGTGGTACTTCCTGAGGTTCCTGGCGCCGAACGACGCCACGCAGGCCTTCTCGCCGCGGGAAGCCGATCGATGGGCTCCGGTCGACGCCTACATCGGCGGCGTCGAGCACGCCATCCTGCACCTGCTGTACGCACGGTTCATCACCAAGGTGCTCTTCGACATGGGGCTCGTCGACTTCACCGAGCCGTTCACGAGCCTGGTGAACCAGGGGATGGTGCTGCTCGGCGGCTCGAAGATGTCCAAGAGCAAGGGCAACCTGGTCGAGTTCGCCGCGAGCATGCGCGATCCCGGTGCCGACGCGGTCCGGGTCGCGATCGCTTTCAGCGGTCCGGCGGAGGACGACATCAACTGGGAGGATGTGTCCACCACGGGCGCCCAGAAGTTCCTCGCCCGCGCCTGGCGCGTCGCGAAGGACGTCACGAGCGAACCGGATGTGGTCTGGGCCGAAGGCGATGTCGCGCTCCGCCGCGTCACGCACCGCCTCCTGGCCGATGCGCCGGGACTCATCGAGCAGACGAAGTTCAACGTGGCCGTCGCCCGTCTGATGGAGCTCGTCAACGCCACCCGCAAGGTGATCGACTCGGGTGCGGGACCGGCCGATCCCGCCGTTCGGGAAGCCGCCGAGGCGACCGCGATGATCCTGGATCTGTTCGCCCCTCACACCGCCGAGGAGATGTGGGAGATGCTGGGGTACGCCCCCTTCGTGGGATTGGTGCCCTGGCGGCATCCGGATCCGACGCTCCTCGTGGACGAGACGGTCACCGCCGTCGTCCAGATCGACGGGAAGGTGCGGGCGACGCTGGAGGTCTCGGCGCGGATCGATTCCGCGGCGCTGGAGGCCCAGGCACGGGCGGACGAGAAGGTCCAGCGCGCACTGGCCGGTCGCGCGATCACACGCGCGATCGTTCGACCGCCCAAGGTCGTGAGCTTCAGCACCCACTGAGGCACCTCACCCCACCTCTCCTGCACACCCCGTCACGGCTGCGATCCCTCCACGGATCGTGGCCGTGCCGGCTGTCGCACGCGACCCCGCGCCTAGCGTGTGACCGTGACGGCAGACGGCGAGGAGGATCGCCACACCGCACGGCGCCTGGGGTTCGGCGCGGCGGTGGTGATCGTGCTGGTGGCCGTCGCCGTCACCGTCGGGGTCGGCGTGCTGCGCAGCGCCCTCGCGCCGGTGGATGCGATTCCGCTGCCGGCGGAGACGGGCTTTCCGATCCCGACGGAGGGCGAGGGCGCCCCCGCGGCACCGGCGTTGGAACTCGTCGTGCACATCACCGGAGCCGTCGCTGATCCAGGCGTCTACATCCTGCCGGAGGGGGCGCGCGTCCTCGACGCGGTCGCGGCCGCCGGAGGACTGACCGAGACGGCCGAACCCGGCTCGGTCAACCTCGCCCGCCCGCTGTCCGACGGCGAACAGCTGATCATCGCCGAGATCGGAGAAGATCCCCCAGAACAGTCCTCCGCCGCGACGCCCGGGGCACCGCCCGAGACGGCCGACGGTCGGGTGAACCTCAACACCGCCGATGAGGCGGCACTGGACACCCTGCCGCGGATCGGGCCCGCGCTGGCCCAGCGCATCATCGACTGGCGCGAGGAGAACGGCCCGTTCACCAGCGTCGACGACCTGCTGGCGGTGTCCGGGTTCGGCGAGAAGATGGTCGAGTCGCTTCGGGATCTGGTGGTCTGGTGACCGGGAGCGAGGCGCTGCGACGATCCCGGATGCCGGTGGCTGTGGTCCTGGTCTGGATCGCCGCCGGGGTGAGCACGCTCCATCCGCATCTGGCACCGGCGATCGCGGGATGCACGTGGGCGGCCGCCGTCCTCGCTCTCCTGACGGCGGCTCTGCGAAGAGGAGTGTCGAGGAGCCGCCGCCCGGCCCGGAGTTATGGACGCCTCTGGCTGAGTGTCCTCGCGCTCGGACTGGCAGCGGGTGCCGTCGCATCCACGAACGTCGCCGTGACGGCGCCGACTGTGCACCAGGTCCAGGAGCGACTGCCACCGGGCCGGCAGGTGGTGGCCGAGGTCCTCGTCACCGGGAAGGTCGAGCGGCGGGGCTCCTCGGACTGGGCGTTCGACGCCGTCGCGCTCTCGCTGACAGGTGGCGACGGCGAATCGGTCGCCACCGAGGCCGTCGCCACGCAGGTCGTCATCGGGGATGCCGACCGCACCGCCCTCCCGGCGCTCGACGTCGGCGCCCGCGTCGCTCTCGCCGCCGTCGCCGCCGCGCCGCGCGCCGGCGATCGCGCGGCGCTCGTCCTGCGTGTCAGCCGTCCGCCCGTGATGATCCGGCCGCCGACGGGGGTACTGGGGGTCGCGTCCGAGCTCCGGACCGGTCTCGTTGCCGCGGTCGCGGGGCTCCCGGATCCCGGCCGGGCCTTGATCCCGGGACTGGCCGTCGGGGACACGCGCCTGGTCACGGACGATCTCGAGGCGTCGATGACCGCGTCCTCTCTGTCGCACCTCACCGCGGTGTCGGGCGCCAACTGCGCTCTCGTGGTCGGCGCGGCCTACCTTCTCGCCGGAGCGGTCGGGTTCGGGCGCGGAGCGCGCACGGGCGCAGCCCTGGTCTGCCTCGGTGGCTTCGTCCTCCTCGTCACTCCGGAGCCGAGCGTCGTCCGCGCCGGCCTCATGGCCGCGGTGGCGATGCTCGCCGTCGTCCTCGGTCGCTCCGGGATCGGACTGGCGGTGCTGAGCCTCGCCGTGGTGATCCTCCTCGCCCTCGACCCCTGGCTGTCGACGTCGCTCGGCTTCGCGCTCTCGGTCGTGGCCACCGCCTCGCTGCTCGTGCTCGCGCCGCCGCTGGCGGCCGGGCTCGCCCGCGCACTGCCGGCGTCCCTCGCTCTGCTCCTCTCGGTGCCTATCGCCGCACAAATCGCCTGCGGCCCGCTCCTGGTGCTCATCGAGCCGACCGTCCCGATCTACGGGGTGCTCGCGAACGTGCTCGCCGCCCCGGCAGCGCCCGTCGCGACGATCGTCGGGCTCGCGGCGTGCCTGACCCCGATGTTCCCCCTCGTGCAGTCGGGTCTCGCCGCTTTCGCCTGGGTTCCCGCCGCGTGGATCGCCGGGGTCGCCGACACGGCGTCGCTCCTCCCCGGGGCGCAGTCGCCGTGGGTCGACGGACTGCCGGGCCTCGTGGCGCTGGCCGTTGCCGGGGGCGGGGTCTGGATCATCATCGCGGTCCGGCCGCGGCGGCGGGGGAGGGTCCGAGTCCTCCGTCTGGTCTCGGGGCTGGCACTGGCCGTCGGGATCGGCGTGATCTGCGGGACGACGGCGCTGCGGACGGTCGCGGGCCCCCTCACCCTCCCGACCGACTGGAGTGTCCTGGCCTGCGACATCGGTCAGGGGGACGCCGTTCTCATCCGCTCGGCTGGGGCGGTCGCCCTCGTGGACACCGGGCCCGACCCGGCCGTCCTTCGCGCGTGTCTCGACCGCGTCGGCGTGGAGCGCATCGATCTGCTCGTCCTGACCCACTTCGACATCGACCACACCGGCGGCATCGACGCCGTCGTGGGTCACGTCGACACGGTCATCCACGGTCCGCTCGACGGCGCCTCCGCCGCGCGGGTGCAGGACACCCTCGTCGCCGGCGGCGCGAGCGTCCGAGAAGTCCATCAGGGCACCTCGGGCCGCCTCGGGACGGCCACCTGGCGCACCCTGTGGCCCCGGAGGGATTCGCCGGCCTTTCCCGCCGGCAACGACGCCAGCGTCGTCATCGACGTCGCGGGTGCGCGACTTCCCCGGATGCTGCTGCTCGGCGACCTCTCCGCTGCGCCGCAGCGCGCCCTGATCGCCGATGAGGTGCTGGCCGATCGATACGACGTGGTGAAGGTCGCCCACCACGGCAGTGCAGATCAGCACCTCCCGCTCTACGCGCAGGTCGGCGCTGCCGCCGCGCTCATCACCGTCGGGTTGCACAACCCCCACGGGCATCCTCGAGAGGAGGTGCTGGACGCACTCACCGCTACAGGAACGGTGATCACCCGCACGGATCAGGACGGTCTGATCGCGCTGTCGCTCGAGGGCGATCGGCTGCGGATCTTCCGCGACGGCGGAGCCGCCGATTCGGACGGGTCTGTCGGCGGTGCTCGCTAGGCTGGGACGCATGCCGGCCCGTTCTTCGTCCCGATCGGCGGGGCGCGCAGGAACGCCGCGCAGCGCCATCCCGCAGCTTTCCTGGCGCGAACCGCAGCCGGCGCCGATCGTTCTCGTCTCGGGGCCCGAGGAGGTCTGCGCCGAACGGGCCATCGCCGGAATCCGCGACTATCTGCGCGCCGAGGACGCCAGCCTCGAGGTGTCCGACATCCGGGCGGACGACTACGCCACCGGAAGTCTCCTCGCCCTCACCTCCCCGTCCCTGTTCGGCGAGCCGCGGCTGGTGCGCGTCCTCGGGGTTGAGAAGTGCTCCGACGCGTTCCTCACCGAGGCCCTGGCCTACCTCTCGCATCCGCAGGAGGGGGCCACGGTGCTTCTCCGCCACACCGGCGCGAGCGTCCGCGGCAAGAAGCTGCTGGACGCCATCCGGGCCGGTCAGGGAGGTGGCGTCGAGATCGCCTGTCCCGCGCTCAAGCGGGATTCGGACCGGTTCGATTTCGCCGCAGCGGAGTTCACCCAGGCGAGAAAGCGGATCGCGCCCGGCGCGCTGCGTGCCCTGGTGTCCGCGTTCGCCGACGATCTCACCGAGTTGGCCGCCGCGTGCCAGCAGCTCATCTCCGATGTCTCGGACGACATCACCGAGCAGACCGTCGTCCGCTACTACGGCGGCCGGGTCGAGACGTCCGCGTTCACCGTCGCCGACACCGCCATCGCGGGTCGATACGGCGACGCGCTGATCGCGCTGCGTCACGCCCTCGCCTCCGGCGCCGATCCCGTGCCCCTCGTCGCCGCCATCGCTTCCAAGCTCCGCACCATGGCGCGCGTGGCAGGCCACCGCGAACCGTCGTCGGCTCTGGCGGCGCGGCTGGGTCTGAAGGATTGGCAGGTGGATCGCGCTCGACGCGATCTGTCGGGCTGGACGGAATCGACGCTGGGGATGGCGATTCAGGCCGCGGCACGCGCCGACGCGGAGGTGAAGGGAGCCTCTCGCGACCCGGTGTTCGCCCTCGAGCGCCTCGTCACGGTCATCGCCACGCGCGAACCGTTCGCCGGCGCGCCGCGCTGAGCGGCGCCGACGTCGCTCCTGCGCGCCCTCCGGGATAACGAAACGGCCCGCCTCCAGGGAGGCGGGCCGTTTCGAAGCGAGAGCGTCAGAGCGACGCGACCTGCTTCGCGATCGCGGACTTGCGGTTTGCGGCCTGGTTCTGGTGGATGACACCCTTGCTGACGGCCTTGTCGAGCTTCTTGGTCGCCTTGGCCAGCGCCTTCTCGGCGGCGGCCTTGTCGCCGGCGGCAACGGCCTCGCGCGTGCGACGGACCTCGGTCCGCAGCTCGCTCTTCACGGCCTTGTTGCGCTCGCGCGCCTTCTCGTTGGTCTTGTTGCGCTTGATCTGCGACTTGATGTTCGCCACGTGTCGACGTTCTTTCGTTCGGAGGTTGGATGAGATGCCCGGCGACAGGAGAGGGCCGTCGCGAGGCGGTCGTGAGGGCGAACCCACACGCAAGCCAAACAAGGAGCCTACCAGGTCAGGTGCGCGTCCCGTGCCCAGGTCCCGGTCCGCCGTCTCGCTCCAGCGTGGCCACGGCGACGCCCAACAGCGCATTGAACACACGGGGGCGCATCGCCGTGACGAGATGACTGGTTCGCGGCACCACGACGAGTTCGGCGTGGGGCGCGACGCGCAGGAAGAGCCGCTCGTTCACACGAAGCTGGTCGTACTGGCCGTTGATGAACCACAGCGGCACCTCGATGCGGCCGAGGGCGGTCAGGAGGTCCAGGACCGACAGACTTCGAAGCGCGACGTCCTGAGCATCGAAGGCATAGCCGCCCGCGCCGAAGTCCGGGCGGGTCTCGTGGGGGAGAGTGCGATCCAGCACGTAGTTCGTCAGCCACATCCCACGGTCGGGGAGGGAGTCGAATCGTCGGGCGAGGAACCGGTAGGTGGCAAGCCCCACGCCCCGCGGAAGGGCCGTGCAGGACGCGGCGACGAATCCGGCGACCGGGGGCGGGTCCTCCTGGCCGACGTAGTCGGTGCTGATGAGGCCTCCCATCGAGTGCGCGACGAGGAGCACGGGTCCGCGTGAGGCTGCCTCGCGGACCGCGCGGTCGATCGTCTCGAGCGCGCCGTCGAGCGTGAACAGCTCGCCGCGCCGGGTGCCGTGCCCAGGGAGGTCGACCGCTGTTGCGGCCACGTTCCGGGACCGGAGGTACTCGACCTGTGATCGCCACATGGTGGCCGACGTGCGAATGCCGTGGACGAGCACGACCTGGACCCCCATGGGCTCCACGATACGGTCGGCGCATCGACGACGGCGACGGCCCCCGCCGGAAGGGCGGGGGCCGTCGCTTGTGAGGTGCGGCGTCAGCTCACTGCTCGGTGGGCAGGGTGCGACGTCGCAGGGCGAGGAACACCCCACCGGCGACGAGCAGCAGCGCGCCGCCGAGGGCGAGTCCGAGCGGCAGCTGTGCACCGGTCACGGCGAGCGGGTCGCCCGCCGGGCTTCCCGTGCCCGGACCCGCGGACCCACCGGGCGCACCGGGGGTGCCGGGGGTGCCGGGCTGACCGGGAGTGCCGGGAGTTCCGCCTTCACCCGGCTCGGTCGGGACGTCGGTCGCCAGGATGGCGCGGCCGAGCGGTGCCGGGTCCACGGTCTCGAGCGCCTGGAAGTAGGCCAGGGTGGCATCCAGATCGATCTGGCCGGTGTCGGTCCGGTCCGTCCCCTCGGTGAACGTCGGGAACCCGTCCCCGCCGTTGGCGAGGAAGGAGTTCGTCACGACGGTGAAGGTGTCGGTCGGCGCGATCGGCTCGCCCTGATAGCTCATCGAAACGACGGACCCCGAGCGGGCGACCGTCTGACCTGCGGGCGGCTCACCTTCGACGTACTCGTAGCTGAAGCCCTCCGACACCCCGAGGTGAAGCTTCGGACGATCGCCCGTCGCCTTCCACTGCTGCGTGAGGATCTCCTCCAGCTGGGCACCGGTGAGCGTCACCGTGACGAGCGTGTTCGCGAACGGCTGCACGTCCGCCGCCTCCTTGTACGTGACGACACCGTCCTCGCCGACCAGCAGGTCGGCGCGCAGACCACCGGGGTTCATCAGCGCGATCTGCGCCGGCGTTCCGCCGAACGCCGGATTCTCGCTGGTGGCCCAGAGGTAGACGTCGGCGACCCAGTTGCCCATCGACGACTCCACGCCGCGGTCGGCGCCCGGGGGCGTGCCACCCCGCAGAATGTCGCCCGTGATCGACCCGATCGGGGCGGACCCCAGCTCGTCGGCCGTGGCCACGTAGCCGGCGACCTGAGCGGCGACCTCGGCGTCAGCGGGGAAGGCGTCCTTCAGCGGGAAGGTCGTCCCCTCGATCGAGATCAGCTCGTCGGTCTCGACGTCGTAGCTGAGCGACAGCTGACCCATCGCCTTGCCGTACTCCGAGGCCTGGATGACCGGGCGAGTCCGGTCGATGCCGTCCACCGGCACCTCGCACGCGTACGTCTGGTGCGTGTGCGCCGAGACGATGGCGTCGATGAGCGGTGAGGCACCGGTCGCCAGGTCGCCGAACCCGTCCGCATCCGCGGCGAGCTGTGCGCAGTCGCTCGTCGCCGCACCCGAGTGGGTCAGCAGCACGATGACGTCGGGGTCGACGGTCTCGGCCAGATCGTCCGCCACCCGGTTCGCCGCCTCCAGCTGGTCGCCGAACTCGATGTCGGCGATGCCGGAGGGGTCGACCATCGTCGCGGTGTCGGGGGTGACGGTGCCGATGAAGGCGACGCTCACCCCGTCGATCTCGCGCAGCGCGTACTCCGGGAGCACCGGATCGGTGGTGCCCGCGGCGTAGACGTTGGCGCCCAGCCCGAAGTCCTGACCGGCCCGTCGCTGCTCGTCCGTCACGCCATCGGGGTCGGTGTTGCCGCCGTAGCGGGGGAGCACCCGGTTCAGCAGGTCGTCGAAACCGCGGTCGAACTCGTGGTTGCCCACGACTGAGAGGTCCAGACCCGAGGCCACGAGCGTGTCGATGGTGGGGTTGTCCTGCTGGATGAACGACGTGAAGGTAGAGGCGCCGATGTTGTCTCCGGCGGAGACGAACAGGGTGTTCGGGTTCTCGGCCTTCTTCGCCTCGACCGCGCCGGCGATCACGGCAGCGCCCGCCTCGGGACCGGAGGGGTTGGCCTCCAGACGACCGTGGAAGTCGTTGATCGTGAGGATGTCGACCTCGACGGGCGCCTGGGCGCTCGCGCTGAGGCCCACCTTGACCGGATCGTGGTCGCTCGAGCGGTACGGGTCGTCGGCGTGGAACTCGGTGCCGTGGTACCCGAAGCGGGAGTACTCCAGCGCAAGCGCCTCGCCCGCGTTGACGTTCCAGACGTCGGCGCCGGTCTGGCGGGCCGACGCCGCCTCGTTCACGAGGATGTGGTCGAGCGAGCCCGAAAGCCCCTGGAACACGTAGCTGTACTCGTCGCCCTGTTCGGCGTCGGCGTAGCCGGCCTCGTAGAGCACCCGCATCGGGTCCTCCTGTCCGTACGAGTTGAAGTCACCGGCGAGGATCACCGACGCGGTGTCGCCCTGAACCTCCTCGACCCACTCCGCCAGAGCCGTCGCCTGTCGCACGCGCGACTCGTTCGAGGTGCCCTGTCCGTCACCGGAGTCGACGTCGCCCGGCCACGGTCCGACCGAGCCCTTGGACTTGAAGTGGTTCACGACGAAGAGGAACTCCTCGCCGCCGTCGGCCGGGGCGAAGACCTGACCGATGGGTTCGCGGGCGTTCTGGAACGCGCCGTCCGCACCCGATTCGTCTCCGAGCGCACGGGCGTCGCCGACGGTGACCACCTCGGCGGGCTGGTAGATGATCGCGTTGGTGATCACGTCCAGACCGGAGGCATCCGGAAGCTCGTCGGACGAGGGGACGAAAGCCCAGCGATCCGCTCCCGCGGCGTCGTTGAGGGCGTCGACGAGGCTCGACAGCGCCTCGTCGGTCTCCTCACCCAGCGCCGCCGAGTTCTCGATCTCCATGAGACCCACGACCGAGGCGTCGAGGGCGTTGATCGCGGAGACGATCTTGGCTTCCTGACGCGCGAAGTCCGCCGAATCCCAGGCTCCGCGCTGGTCGCATCCGTCGCGGACGTTGTTCAGCTCCGAGCCGTCGGGGCTCTGAAACGCCGTGCACGAGGCGCTGTCGGCGCCAAGGGTGGTGAAGTAGTTCAGGACGTTGAAGGATGCCACGCTGATGTCGCCGCCGACCTCTTCGGGGGCGGCGGTGCGGACGTCCTCGAACTCCACGCCGTCGGCGGCACCCGATCCGTCACCGGTGAGCGGCGAGGTCGGGTTGAGCTTGAAGGCGTTGTTGCGATAGTCGACGATCACCGGCTCGGTGAAGGTGACGGAGGCCCCCACCACGACCGGCTCGGTGAGCGAGACGTACGGCGGGGTCAGGGCGGCGTTCGCGGCGGAGAGGAAGTTCGTGCTCGCTCCGTCGTCGAGGACGACGCGACGTGCGGCGTTCTCAGCGGCCACCGCGGCGGCCTCCGACGAGCCCGGGAGCGCGACCTCGGTCGGCTGCAGGAGCGGACCGTCGCCGAAGGCGAGCGGAACCTCGCCGTATTGGTTCGTGCCGTAGGTGTCGGTGACGGTGAACGCACCCTCGGGCTGGATCAGCATCGACTCGAGCGCTTCACGACCCGTCTCGTCGGCCGGCCAGCCGGTGGCGAGGGGCGTGACCGGTGCGCCGTCAGCGATGACCTCGACGGATCCGGTGCGGATGTCGACCTGGGTCAGTCCGTTGAACTCGGTCGCCAGGCCTGTCACCCGGACGGTCTGCCCGAGGGCGACCTGACCCACGGTGCTCGGCGCGTACACGAAGACCGCGTCGGACGCGGTGCCTGCGGCGGCTCCGGTACCGGGCGTCTGAATGACGAAGCCCGCGAGGCCGCCGGTCGGGTAGTGCGCGGTCACGACGCCCTCGGTGACGACGGTCTGGCCGTTCAGGGGCGTCGAGGCGCCGGTGCCCTGGATCTCGGCGATCGTGACGGTGGTCGGTCCCGTCGGTTCCGGATCAGGGGTCGGCTCGGGGTCCGGCGTCGGCTCCGGGTCCACAGCGCCCGCCGCGCCCTCGGGTGTCGGCGTGCCCGCGGTGAAGTCGGCGGAGTTGATGGCGGTGTGCGAGCTGTCGGCATCGCGCGAGACGCTCGTGCCGTTCGTCGTCGCGGGCGCCGGGCTCCCGGCCGAATCGGTGGCGCTGCCCCAGCCGAGGTAGTCCACGACCTGGTCGAGGGCGGCCATGTTCGTCCCACCCGACAGTGCCTCGGCCGAGTCGACGAGCGCGACCTTGCCCTCGGTCCCCGACATCGGGATGCGCCCCTCGACATCGGCGTCGAAACCGGGGAGCGTCGTGTTGCCTCCCGTCGCCTGACCGACGAGCAGCTTCCCGCCCGGCTGGATCGTCATCCCCGTGAGCGGGGTGACCTGCCAGGATGTGCCCGTGGCGGACGCGTACTGCACGCTCCACGACCCGAGGTCGACCGCGGTGTCACCGGTGTTCACGAGCTCGACGAAGTCGCGGCTGAACGCCGCACCGCCATTGCCGCCGCCGCCGTACACCTCGTTGATGAGGACGGTGGCGTCGATGCTGACCGCCGCCTGAGCGGGAAGGGCGAGACCCACGCCGCTCAGCGCGAGGGCGCCCGAGAGGAGGCCGACGCCGAGCGTCCGGGCCCTCCGTCTCGATCGGCGTGGAGTGGGGGATGGGGCACCGGATGTCACGGTCACAGACACTCTCCTGGTTTCGTATGCACAGACGAACGGCGTCCCGAGCACGACGGGACCATCGTCCGGGGGCACGCCGTTCGATCCTTACCGAATTCGCGGTCGCGTGGATGACGCCTGTGGAAACTCCGCGTGACATGTCGCGACAGGCCGCTCACACCGGCATCCGCTCTCTTCCTCGGCGGCGCGGGCGGACGCCCCCGCGCCCGTAGAATCGAGGGAATATGTCCCCGCGCGCCCCCCAGCCCCTCGAGCCCAGTGCGACCCCGCCCGAGCTCATCCGGAACTTCTGCATCATCGCCCACATCGACCACGGGAAATCGACCCTGGCCGACCGCATGCTGCAGATCACCGGCGTCGTCGCCGATCGCGACATGCGCGCTCAGTACCTGGACCGCATGGACATCGAGCGCGAGCGCGGCATCACGATCAAGAGTCAAGCCGTCCGGATGCCGTGGGCCACCGATGCGGGCACATTCGCACTGAACATGATCGACACGCCCGGCCACGTCGACTTCACCTACGAGGTGAGCAGGTCGCTCGCGGCCTGCGAGGGCGCGATTCTCCTCGTCGACGCCGCACAGGGGATCGAGGCGCAGACACTCGCCAACCTCTACCTCGCCCTGGAGAACGACCTCCACATCATCCCCGTCCTTAACAAGATCGATCTTCCCGCCGCCGACCCCGAGAAGTACGCCGCGGAGCTCGCGGGACTGATCGGCGGCGACCCGGAGGACGTGCTGCGGGTCAGCGGCAAGACCGGCATGGGTGTCGAGGAGCTCCTCGACCGCATCGTCGAGCAGATCCCGGCGCCCCGGGGGAACGCCGATGCGCCCGCTCGCGCGATGATCTTCGACTCCGTGTACGACGCCTACCGGGGCGTGGTCACCTATGTCCGGATGATCGACGGCAAGCTCGAGCCCCGCGAGCGCATCCAGATGATGTCGACCAAGGCCACCCACGAACTGCTCGAGATCGGTGTGTCCAGCCCCGAGCCGATCCCGACGCGCGGACTCGGCGTGGGCGAGGTGGGGTACCTCATCACCGGCGTGAAGGACGTCCGCCAATCCAAGGTCGGCGACACGATCACGAATCAGCGGAAGCCCGCCGCAGAGGCCCTGCCCGGCTACACCGATCCCAAGCCGATGGTGTTCTCCGGGATCTACCCGATCGACGGCAGCGACTACGCGGAGCTGCGCGAAGCGCTGGACAAGCTGAAGCTCTCCGACGCCTCCCTCCAGTACGAGCCCGAGACCTCCGTCGCGCTGGGCTTCGGCTTCCGGTGCGGCTTCCTCGGCCTGCTGCACCTGGAGATCATCACGGAGCGGCTGTCGCGGGAGTTCGGGCTGGACCTCATCACCACGGCACCGTCCGTGACCTACGAGGTGCACACCGACACCGGTGAGACGATCTCCGTCACGAACCCCAGCGAGTATCCCGACGGCCGGGTCGCCGAGGTCTCCGAACCCATCGTCAAGGTCGGGATCCTGCTGCCCAAGGACTACGTCGGCACCGTCATGGAACTCTGCCAGTCCCGCCGCGGCTCGCTCCTGGGCATGGACTACCTCAGCGAAGACCGGGTGGAGCTGCGCTACAACATGCCGCTCGGTGAGATCGTGTTCGACTTCTTCGATCATCTGAAGAGCCGCACGCAGGGCTACGCGAGCCTGGATTACGAACCCGCCGGTTCGCAGACCGCCGATCTGGTCAAAGTCGACATCCTGCTCCAGGGGGAGAAGGTGGATGCTTTCAGCTCCATCGTGCATCGGGAGAAGGCGTACGCCTACGGCACCATGATGACCGAGCGGCTGCGCAAGCTCATCCCGCGTCAGCAGTTCGAAGTGCCGATCCAGGCTGCCATCGGCGCTCGGATCATCGCCCGCGAGAACATCCGCGCCATCCGCAAGGACGTCCTGGCCAAGTGCTACGGCGGTGACATCACCCGGAAGCGCAAACTCCTGGAGAAGCAGAAGGAGGGCAAGAAGCGCATGAAGATGGTGGGCCGCGTCGAGGTGCCGCAGGAAGCCTTCATCGCCGCGCTCTCGGGGGACGTGGAGGGGAAGCAGAAGTAGGCTGTCAGCCATGCGCCGCGGAACCTTCAGGGATGACACGGTCGACTACGCCGCCGTGGGAGCGACCCAGGCAGCAGATCTCATGCATTTCCCGCCGGAGCGCAGCATCCCGGCCGAGGAGTCGTGGCGTATCGGCAGCGGTGAGGAGCGGTTCCGGGCGGCGGGGGAGTCCCTGCTGTCATGGAGCGCCCAGCGCGGCGCCGGCTTGGAGCTCACGGATGTCCGCCCCGCTGCCGGACCCATGTACGCGGGGGTGAGCTTCGATGAGAACGGCGCTCCGATCGCACCCAGCAAGCTCGAGGTCGAGCAGCGCTACGACTCCGACGGCACGCCGTTCGTCACCCCCGGAGCGACCGTCCACCTCGGCGGCCGGGTCGCCGGCATGCGCGCCGACGGAGAACTGCGGGTGATCTTCGCCGTTGAGGAGCCTCGTCGCATCGGCTTCGCCCTCGGAACCGTGCAGGGATCCGTCGTCAGCGGTGAGGAGTCGTTCATGCTCGACTGGCGGGACAACGACGAGGTCTGGTTCACGGTGCGGGCCTTCGATGCGCCGCAGGCGCTCGTCTACCGGCTCTTCCCGGCCCTGACCCGCCGTCGACGCCGGGAGCTGTTCACCCGCTACCTGCGTGCGATCTCACCGTTGTACGCCACCCCCGCCTGAGCGTGGGTGCCGCGCTCCCCGTCGGTGAGCCCGTACCGACCGACGGGTCGTTGCCATCCGGCAGGGTGATAGATCCGTCGGCCCCGTTCGGCGCGTACCTGCACATCCCCTTCTGCCGGGTGCGGTGCGGGTACTGCGATTTCAACACCTACACCGCCACCGAGTTGCGTGGAGCCCGACAGTACGACTACGCCGACACGCTGTTGCGCGAAGTGACGCTGGCCCGCCGCGTGCTGTCCGACCTCGGACCGCCGCGCCCCGTCCAGACGGTCTTCTTCGGCGGGGGAACGCCCACGCTCCTCCCCGCCGACGACCTCGTGCGCATGCTCGACGGCGTGCGCGCGGCGTTCCCCGGCGCCGACGACGTGGAGGTCACCGTCGAGGCGAACCCCGACACCGTCGACGCCGTGGTGGCCGGGCGGCTGGCAGACGCGGGAGTGACGCGGCTGTCGATCGGGATGCAGTCCGCTGTCGGTCACGTGCTGGACACCCTGGACCGATCGCACGGCCGTGACGCGGTCGCCACCGCCGTCGCGGTCGCGCGTGATGCCGGCCTCGGCGTCAGCCTCGACCTCATCTACGGCACGCCCGGCGAATCCCTTTCCGACTGGCGCACGTCGCTCGAGACGGCGCTGGCCCTGGGCCCGGACCATCTGTCCGCGTACGCGCTGATCGTCGAGGACGGCACCGCCCTGGCCCGCCGCATCCGTCGGGGCGAGCTGAGCCTGCCCGATGACGATCTCCAGGCGGAGATGTACGAACTCGCTGACGATCTGCTCACCGAGGCCGGGCTGTCCTGGTACGAGGTGTCGAATTGGGCCCGGACCTCCGCCGACCGGTGCCGGCACAACGCCGCGTACTGGCAGGGGGGCGACTGGTGGGGCTTCGGGCCCGGAGCCCACGGTCACATCGCCGGCACCCGGTTCTGGAACGTCCGCCACCCGGCCGCCTACGCCCAGCGACTGGCGCACGGGCTGTCGCCGGCGGCCGGACGGGAAGTGCTGACCGCGTCGTCACGTCTGCTGGAGACCGTGCTCCTCGGGGTCCGGACCCGCGAG
This sequence comes from Microbacterium kunmingense, assembly GCF_023155745.1. Taxonomy (GTDB): domain Bacteria; phylum Actinomycetota; class Actinomycetes; order Actinomycetales; family Microbacteriaceae; genus Microbacterium; species Microbacterium kunmingense. The sequence goes on along the minus strand of NZ_JAKNUS010000006.1, from coordinate 240,347 downwards.
GGGCTCGGCATCGCCTCCCTGCCACCGGGGGCCTCCGCCGCGCTGCCCGAGCTCGTCGCGGACGGCCTCGTGGAGCCGCGACCCGACGACCGCGTGCGCCTCACTCGGCGCGGACGACTTCTGGCCGATCGCGTCGTGCGGACGCTCACGGCCTGACATGCCGCGACTCGACCGTCCGAGCTGGAGGGTGTTCCGTTAGAATTGGCACTCGGATCCCACGAGTGCCAGGGGAAGCGGCAGGCCGCCGGAGGGGGTGTCATGGTCAGCGAACGAGGATTGCAGGTGCTCCGCGCCATCGTCCAGGACTACGTCGACACGCGTGAACCCGTCGGCAGCAAGGCGATCGTCGAACGTCACGCCTTCGGCGTCTCAGCCGCGACCATCCGCAACGACATGGCGCTGCTCGAGGACGAGGAGCTCATCGTCGCCCCTCACACGTCCTCGGGCCGGGTGCCGACGGACAAGGGCTACCGCGTCTTCGTCGACCACCTGGCACAGGTGCGCCCCCTCAGCCCTGCCCAGCGGACGGCGATCTCCTCGTTCCTGGAGGGCCCCTCCGATCTCGACGAGGTGCTCGCCCGCACGGTGCGCGCACTGACGGTCCTCACCGGACATGTCGCGATCGTGCAGTACCCGTCCTTCGCCCGCGCGACGGTCTCGCACGTGGAACTCGTGCGACTGGACCCCTTCAAGGTGCTGGTCATCGTCGTCACCGACACCGGTCGGGTCTCGCAGCGTCTCGCCTTCCCCGGCGTGGAGATCGATGAGGAGCGGATGCAGCGGATCCGCGGCCGGGTCTCCGACCTCGTCGTCGGTGTTCCCGTCCGCGAGGGGGTCGCAGGGGTGGCGACCGCGGTGTCGGACGGCGCAACACCGGGCGATCCCGACGGACCCGCACTGCAGGCCATCCTCCGGGTGATCGGAGAGGAACTGGAGGACTTCCGCCAGGACCGCCTCGTCCTCGCCGGCAGCGCGAACCTCGCCCGCAGCGAGGCCGATTTCCGCGGCAGCATCTACCCGCTCCTTGAGGCCATCGAGGAGCAGGTGACGCTGCTGAAGCTGATGAGCGAGATGGTCGCGGACGATCAGGGCCTGGCCGCCAGCATCGGTCGCGAGAACGAGCCCTTCGGCCTCAGCGAAGCGTCCGTCGTGGCGAGCGAGTACGACGCGACGGGGTCCCGCGCCCGGGTCGGCGTGCTCGGCCCCACCCGGATGGACTACCCCACCAACCTCGCGGCCGTCCGGGCCGTGGCCCGTTACCTCACTCGTCTCCTCGACGAGGACGACAGCGCCCGCTGACGACAGCATCCCGAAAGACTCCCCGCGCCCGACGCGGCAGGAAGGTGAAAGTGGCTGACCACTACGAAGTACTCGGTGTGGCGCGTGACGCCAGTTCCGACGACATCAAGCGCGCCTACCGACGGCTCGCCAGAGAGCTGCACCCCGACGTCAATCCCGGCGAGGACGCGGCGGAGAGGTTCAAGCTCGTCACCCACGCCTACGACGTGCTGAGCGACCCGGATCAGCGGGCCCGTTACGACATGGGGGGCGACAACGCCTTCGGCGCCGCGGCCGGCGGGTTCGGCGGCTTCAGCGACATCTTCGAGACGTTCTTCGGCGGGGGAGCGGGTGGGGGCCCGCGCGGTGCCCGGCCACGCTCTCGTCGTGAGCGGGGTCAGGATGCGCTCGTGCGGATCACCCTCGAACTCAAGGACGTCGTCTTCGGCGTCCACCGGGACATCGAGGTCGACACCGCGGTGGTGTGCGAGACGTGCAGCGGCTCGTGCTGCCGGCCCGGCACGTCACCCGTCACCTGCGACATCTGCCACGGCACCGGGCACGTTCAGCGCCAGGTGCGAAGCCTCCTCGGCAATGTGGTCACCTCGCAGCCGTGCTCGGTATGCCAGGGCTACGGCACGACGATCCCCTATCCCTGCGCCACCTGCCAGGGTCAGGGGCGTGTCCGCTCCCGCCGCACCGTGTCGATCGACGTTCCGGCCGGTGTCGAGAGCGGCCTGCGACTGCAGCTGCCCGGGTCGGGTGAGGTCGGCCCCGCCGGCGGCCCGAACGGCGACCTCTATCTGGAGGTCAACATCGCACCCGACCCGGTGTTCTCGCGGGACGGTGACGACCTCCTGGCGACGCTGGAGGTCTCGATGCCCGATGCGATCCTCGGAACGCACACCACGATCGAGTCCCTGGACGGACCGGTGGACCTGGAGCTGCGTGCCGGCGTGCAGTCGGGCGACGTGCTGACCATCAAGGGTCGCGGCATCACGCCCCTGCGCGGCTCGCAGCGCGGTGACCTCCGGGTCGGGGTGCAGGTGGTCACGCCCACGCGGCTCGACCATCGCGAGCGCGCGCTGATCGAGGAGCTCGCCAAGCGCACCAAGCCGGCACCGCCCCACCTGTCCGAGTTCCATCAGGGCCTTTTCGCCAAGCTCCGGGACCGCTTCCGGAACGGGTGAGCCGTGCCACTGCACTTCGTCGCCCCGGAGGCGACCAGCGCGGACGTCGGGGGCACCGTCACCCTCACCGGATCCGAGGCGAAACACGCCGCAACCGTCCGTCGGGTGCGCACGGGGGAGGCGGTGACCGTCGGCGACGGCGCGGGGGTGTGGCTCGAGGGGACCTGCGCGGAGGTGTCGCCCGCGGCGGTGGTCGTGCGCGTGACAGCGCGCAGCCATGTGGCCGCAGCGACTCCCCGCGTCATCCTCGCGCAGGCTCTCGCGAAGGGAGACCGCGACGAGCTCGCCGTGCAAGCCGCGACCGAGCTCGGGGTCGACGAGATCATTCCCTGGCAGGCAGCGCGAAGCATCTCCCGGTGGGACGCGGCGAAGGCGGCCCGAGGGCGTGAGCGCTGGCAGACGATCGCCCGGGAGGCGGCCAAGCAGGCCCACCGGCCCTGGGTGCCCGTCGTCTCGGATCCGGTCTCGACCGCCGCGATCGCCGGTCGAGCGGGAACCGAGCTCGTCGTCGTCCTCGAGCCGACCGCGCTCGAGCCGCTGTCGGCCCTCACGCCGTCGAAACGCGATCTCCTCCTCGTCGTCGGTCCCGAGGGGGGCATCGCGCCGGAAGAGCTCACGACCCTTGAGCACGCAGGCGCGACCCTTCGACGCCTCGGCGAATCGGTCCTGCGCACCTCGACCGCGGGCCCCGCCGCCATCGCGGTCGTGAGCACCGCCCTCGGTCGATGGTGACGACCCGTCGGTAGACTTCATCCATGAGCGAACCGTCGGTCTTCACCCGCATCCGCACCGGCGACATCCCGGGTGAGATCATCAGCGAGACCGAGAACGTCTTCGCCATCCGCGACATCGCCCCGCAGGCCCCGGTGCACCTGCTCGTCATCCCCAAGACCGAGCGGTATCGAAACGTCGGAGAGCTGGCCGCAGCCGACCCGGGACTGCTGGGCGAGATGATCGCGATGGCCGGGTCGCTCGCGGCCGAGCACGCCGACGGCGACTACCGCCTCGTCTTCAACACCGGCGCGAACGCCGGACAGACCGTCTTCCACGTGCACGCGCACGTCCTCGCCGGGGGCCTGGAAGAGAAGGAGCTCCGTGCCTGACACCCCACCTGCCGTCCAGCGCGTCCTCGCGGACGGCGTCGCCATGGTCCAGCTGCTCGGCCCCCAAGACCGGCTGCTGCGCATGGTCGAGAAGGAGCATCCCGAGGTCGACGTCCACGTGCGCGGGAACGAGATCACCCTGACGGGCGAGGCGGACGCCGTCGCGGCCGCCCGCGTGCTCGTCGACGAGCTCGTCGAGATGACCCGGAGGGGTCAGAGCCTCGGTCCTGCCGATGTCGCATCGGCCGATCGGATCCTCCGCAGCGACGGCGGTCCGCGCCCTTCCGAGGTGCTGGGCGAGCCGCTGCTGTCCACGCGGGGCCGCGTCATCCGTCCGAAGACGCTCGGGCAGAAGGCCTATGTCGACGCGATCGACGACCACACCATCGTCTTCGGGATCGGTCCGGCAGGCACCGGGAAGACCTACCTCGCCATGGCCAAGGCGGTGCAGGCGCTGCAGCGCAAAGAGGTCAACCGCATCATCCTCACCCGGCCGGCGGTGGAAGCGGGGGAGCGTCTCGGGTTCCTCCCCGGCACCCTCACCGACAAGATCGACCCCTACCTGCGCCCGCTGTACGACGCCCTCAACGAGATGATGGATCCCGAGGTCGTGCCCAAGCTCATGGCCAGCGGCACCATCGAGGTCGCCCCGCTGGCCTACATGCGGGGGCGGACGCTCAACGACTCGTTCGTCGTGCTCGACGAGGCCCAGAACACCACGCCCGAGCAGATGAAGATGTTCCTCACCCGGCTCGGGTTCGGGACGAAGATGGTCGTCACCGGTGATATCACCCAGCTGGATCTGCCTCAGGGCACGTCGGGGCTGCGCCTGGTGACCCGCGTGCTGGACCGCATCGACGACATCCACTTCGCCTACCTCACGAGCGAGGACGTGGTCCGCCACACCCTGGTGGGTCGCATCGTCGACGCGTACAGCGAGTTCGATGAGCGGAGGCTGGCCGCGCGGCGCGAGCGTGACGAGGCGGCCGAGCTGGCAAGCCGCGCGGAGCGCCGCAGCGCGGCGCGCACCACCGGTCCCCGAGACCGCCTGCCGAAACGGGGACGCCAGTGACGATCGAGATCACCAACGAGTCCGGCATGCCGATCGACGAGACCGTGCTCCTGCGTCTCATGGAGCACAATTTCGGCGAGCTGCACGTCAGCGCCGAGGCGGATGTCGCGATCCTCCTCGTCGATGAAGGAGCGATGGAGTCCCTGCACCTGCAGTGGATGGACGAGCCGGGGCCGACCGACGTGCTGAGCTTCCCGATGGACGAGCTGCGGCCGGGCACCGAGGAGTCGCCGACGCCGGCGGGACTCCTCGGCGACATCGTGCTGTGCCCCCAGGTGGCCGAGACGCAGGCGGCCGCTGCTCGCCACTCGACGATGGACGAGCTGGTCATGCTGACCACGCACGGCCTGCTGCACCTCCTCGGCTTCGACCACGCCGAACCTGAGGAGGAGAAGGAGATGTTCGGGCTCCAGCGCGACCTCATCGTGTCGTTCCAGATGAGCGAGCGCCGTCGCGCGCGGTCATGACCCCCGTCCTCCTCCTTCTCCTTGCGCTCGTCCTGATCGCCTTCGGTGCGCTCATGGCGTCCATCGACGCCGCCCTCGGGGTCACGTCCCGAGGCGACCTCACCGAGCTCGCCGAGCAGTCGCCGCGCAACGCCACCTCCCTCCGACGGATCGCGGCCGATCCCGACGCTCACGCCATCGCCGTGGTCTTCATCCGCGTGCTCGCGGAGACCGGCGCCGCCGTGCTGGTGACGGTGTCGTTCGTGATCCTGTTCGACAGCATCCCCTGGGCGATCGTCGCGGCGATCGTGCTGATGACGGGGATCTCCTTCGTGCTCGTGGGGGCAAGCCCCCGCGGTGTGGGCCGCCGTCACGCTCGGGGTCTCCTCCGGGGCGCGGCGCCGGTCATCCGTGCCGCGCGTCTGGTGCTCGGACCCCTCGCCCACGGCCTGGTCGTGCTCGGCAATCGCGTCACCCCCGGCGCGCCGCGCGGCGCCTCCTTCGCCTCCGAGGAGCAGCTGCTCAGCATCGTGGACGAGGCGGCATCGCACGACCTCATCGAGCAGGACGACCGGGACCTCATCCATTCCGTGTTCGACTTCACTGACACCTTCGTGCGGGCGGTGATGGTGCCGCGCACCGACATGGTCACCGTCGAGGCCACCACCTCCACGCGCGAGGCGATGCAGGTCTTCCTCGACAAGGGGGTCTCCCGCGTTCCGCTCATCGACGAGGACGCCGATGACGTCGTGGGAGTGCTCTACCTCAAGGACCTCGTGCAGTTCGGCTTCCGCGACGAATCCGGCTGGCGCGATGCCCCGGTCACCCGCATCGCGCGCAAGGCCGTGTTCGTCCCCGAGTCGATGCGCGCCGAGACGCTGCTCCAGCAGATGAAGCGGGATGCGGTGCACGTCTGTCTCGTCGTGGACGAGTACGGCGGGGTCTCAGGCCTGATCACGCTCGAGGACATCATCGAGGAACTCGTCGGGGAGATCTCCGACGAGTACGATCCGCGGGCCGATGAGGTCGTCGAGGTCGACCCCGGCCGCTATCGGGTCAGCGCGCGACTCGGTCTGGACGCGGTCGGGGATCTCTTCGGCATCGAGCTGGAGGACGAAGACGTCGACTCCATCGGCGGCCTCCTCGGCAAAGCCCTCGGCCAGGTGCCGCAGCCCGGCGCCACCGCCGAGTACCTGGGCCTGGTGATGACCGGCGGCACCTCGCGGGGGCGGGGGCGGGGCCTCGCGACCGTCTTCGTCGAACGGTCGGAGGACAGCGTTGCCACTCGGGAGCGGGAGCACAGGGAACGGGAAGCAGGAGCACGATGACCGCCGATTCCACCGCGACCTCGGGCGCCTCGCGCTCGGGATTCGTGACCTTCGTCGGCCGACCGAACGTCGGCAAGTCCACCCTCATGAACGCGCTGGTCGGTGAGAAGATCGCCATCACGAGCGAGAAGCCCCAGACGACCCGTCGCGCGATCCGGGGGATCGTCAATCGCCCGGGCGGTCAGCTCGTGATCGTCGACACCCCGGGCATCCACAAGCCCCGCACCCTCCTCGGCCAGCGCCTGAACGACCTCGTCGAAGACGTGCTCGGCGATGTCGACGTGATCGGGTTCTGCGTTCCCGCCACGGACGCGGTGGGCCCGGGCGATCGCCGGATCGCGGCAACGCTGTCGGGATACCCCCGCGCGAAGAAGATCGCCATCGTCACCAAGATCGACGCCGCGCCGCGGGAGCAGGTCACCCAGCGGCTCATGGAGGTCGACGCACTGCGGGAGGACTGGGCCGCCGTCATCCCCCTCTCCGCGTTGACCCGCACCCAGCTCGACGTGCTCAGCGACGAGGTCCTCGCCCTGATGCCGGAGGGCCCCGCACTCTACCCCGACGACCTCGTCACCGATGAGTCGGTGGACGACCGCGTGGCGGAGATCATCCGCGAGGCGGCGCTGGAGGGGGTGCGTGACGAACTGCCGCACTCGATCGCCGTGGTCGTGCAGGACATCGCGCCGCGGGAGGACAGCGACCTGACCGACGTCTTCGCCGACATCGTCGTCGAGCGCGACAGCCAGAAGGCCATCATCATCGGTCACCGCGGCTCACGACTGCGCGACGTCGGAGCACGCGCCCGAGCGCAGATCGAACCGCTCCTCGGAACGCGCGTCTACCTGGCGCTGCATGTGCGGATCGCCAAGGAGTGGCAGCGCGACCCGAAACAGCTGAGACGTCTCGGTTTCTGAGCCTGCTACCATGGCGGCATGCGCGCCGGCCTGCTTCTTCTCCTTAGCCGCCGCGGCGAGGCCTCGATCTAGGGCCACCCTCGTCGCGGAGCTCGGCGTCGGCCCGTCCCTCAGACGTGGAAGAGAAGAAGCGACATGAAGAACACCCAGCGCCCCTCGGGCATGCCGATCCACAAGTATCGGCCGTATCACGAGCAGATCCGCGTCGATCTGCCCGACCGCACCTGGCCCGATGCCCGCATCACGCAGGCGCCCCGCTGGTGCGCGGTCGATCTGCGCGACGGCAACCAGGCTCTCATCGACCCGATGAGCCCCGAGCGCAAGCGCATCATGTTCGACCTCCTGGTCGGCATGGGGTACAAGGAGATCGAGGTCGGCTTCCCCTCCGCCAGCCAGACCGACTTCGACTTCGTCCGCCACCTCATCGAAGAGGATGTCATCCCCGACGACGTCACGATTCAGGTCCTGACCCAGGCGCGGGAGCACCTGATCGAGCGCACGTACGAGTCGATCGCCGGGGCGAAGCAGGCCATCGTGCACCTCTACAACTCCACGAGCGTCCTGCAGCGCGAGGTCGTCTTCCGCACCGACAAGCAGGGCATCATCGACATCGCGCTCGAGGGCGCGCGGCTGTGCCGGGAGTTCGAGAAGCGCATCCCCGAGACGAAGGTCTTCTACGAGTACTCGCCCGAGAGCTACACCGGCACCGAGCTGGAGTTCGCGGTGGACGTGTGCAACCAGGTGATCGAGGTGTTCGAGCCCACACCCGACCGCAAGGTCATCATCAACCTGCCGGCCACCGTCGAGATGGCGACGCCGAACGTGTACGCCGATTCGATCGAATGGATGAGCCGCCACCTGGCGCACCGCGAGAACGTCATCCTGTCGCTTCACCCCCACAACGACCGCGGCACGGCGATCGCCGCGGCGGAACTCGGGTACATGGCCGGCGCCGACCGGATCGAGGGATGCCTGTTCGGCAACGGCGAGCGGACGGGCAACGTCGATCTGGTCGCGCTCGGCATCAACCTGCTGACCCAGGGCATCGACCCGATGATCGACTTCAGCGACGTCGACCAGATCAAGCGGACCGCCGAGTACTGCAATCAGCTGCCGGTGCACGAGCGCAGCCCCTGGGCCGGCGACCTCGTGTTCACCGCGTTCAGCGGCTCGCACCAGGACGCGATCAAGAAGGGCTTCGAGGCGATGGACGCCCGGGCTGCCGCCGAGGGCGTCTCGGTCGACGAGCTCGAGTGGGCCGTGCCCTACCTGCCGATCGACCCGAAGGATCTGGGCAGGTCGTACGAAGCGGTCATCCGCGTCAACTCCCAGTCCGGCAAGGGCGGAGTGGCGTACCTGCTCAAGAGCGACCACGCCATCGATCTGCCGCGTCGTCTGCAGATCGAATTCTCCGGTGTCGTGCAGGCCAAGACCGATGCCGAGGGCGGGGAGGTCACCAGCGACGAGATCTGGCGCATCTTCACCGACGAGTATCTGCCCTCCGCCGACCCCGAGGAGCGCTGGGGCCGGTTCGAGCTGCTCAGCACCCGCACCGAGAGCGACATGTCGGGCGATGTGACCCTCGAGGTGTCGCTGCGCGACGGGGAGGACCGTGTCGCGGCCTCCGGCCACGGCAACGGCCCCGTCGCCGCCTTCCTGGAGGTCATCCGCGCCCAGGGCTTCGACGTGACCCTCTACGACTACGTTGAGCACGCGCTGAGCTCGGGCGGCGACGCGCAGGCGGCTGCCTACATCGAGCTGCAGGTCGACGGTCAGCGACTGTGGGGGGTGGGCATCGACGGCGACATCTCGACGGCGTCGCTCAAGGCGATCGTGTCGGGGGTGAACCGGTCGATCCGCACCCGCGAGCAGGCGGGCGTCCTCGCCGGCGTGTGAGCGGTGCTCACGGCTTGATGATCGGGATCCCCGTCGTCTCCACCGCCACCTTCCGGCGGTAGAGCGCGCGCTGCTCGGGCAGGGAGATGTCGAAGATGACGGCGAGGAGCCGGATGACCGCGGTCACGCCGATCCCGATGATCGCCGCCACCGCGAGGGGGGCGCCGAAGGCGTGCGCAGTGGCAAGCACGGAGCATCCGACCCCCGCGGCGACGGCGTAGAGAGACCCGACGTGCATGATGGCGATCGGCACGCCCATGAGCATGTCCCGCAGGATCCCGCCTCCCACCGCCGCGCAGACGCCCACGAACACGGCGGGGACGACGGGCAGGCCGAGCGCGAGCGCCTTGCTGGTCCCGAAGGCGCCGAACAGCCCCATCGACAGCGCGTCCAGCCCCACGATCAGCGCGTTCAGACGCGCGAACACGCCCGACAGCAGCATCCCGACCAGTGCCGCGACCGTCGCGGTGATGAGGTACCAGTTGCTCTGCAGGGTGACCGGGGTGGTGTTCAGCAACAGATCGCGGATGAGACCGCCGCCCATTCCGAGCACGACGCCGATGATCGCCACCCCGAGAAAGTCCAGGCGACGCTGGCCGCGGAACCCCGAGGCGAACAGTGCCCCCTGGATGCCGCCGAGTCCCACCGCCGTCAGGTCTGCCCACAGCGGAATCACGAAGAGCGGCTCGTCCACGCGTCCATTCTGACCCGACGGACGCGATAATCGAGTGTGCCCACCTATCGCGACGAGGTCGTGGTCCTGCGCACCCACAAGCTGGGGGAGGCGGATCGCATCGTCACCGCCCTCGGCCGCCGCAGCGGCAAGATCCGCGCCGTCGCCAAGGGCGTGCGTCGCACCTCGTCGCGACTGGGCGCCCGCCTCGAACCGTTCATGGTGGCGGACGTGCAGTTCTCCCGGGGTCGCTCGCTCGACATCGTGCAGCAGGCCGAGTCCCTCGGTTCGTACGGCGCCGACATCTCACAGCACTACGACCGCTACACCGCCGCCCACGCGATGGTCGAGGCCGCCGACAGGCTGAACGACCCCGACGCCGCCGCCCCGCACTACCTCCTGCTGGTCGGTGGGTTGCGCGCCCTCGCGCGCGGCGACCACGACGCCCGCAGCATCCTCGATTCCTACCTCCTCCGGGCGATGGCGCTCGCGGGATGGGCGCCGGGTCTGGGCGAGTGCGCCCGCTGCGGCGCACCGGCACCGCACGAGCAGTTCGTCGCGCAGCTGGGCGGCGTGGTGTGCGCCGCCTGCGCTCCCACCGGCGCAGCGCGCATCGATCCCGCCACGATCGGCCTGCTGACCGCCCTCATGGCCGGGGAGTGGGACATCGTCGATGCCGCCTCGGCGCACTCGTCCGGCGCCGCATCCGGCCTCATCGCCGCCTACGCGCAATGGCATCTCGAGCGCGGCATCCGCTCGCTCCAACACGTCGAGGCCGCACGATGACACCCAAGCCGTACACCCACCGCGACGCGGTGCCCTACCGCCCGCTGGACTGGACCGGCGTCCAGCCGCCGTCGTTCCCGGGGGCCGTGCCGCGTCATGTCGCGATCGTCATGGACGGCAACGGCCGGTGGGCCAACCGGCGGGGTCTGACCCGTGTCGAGGGCCACAAGGCGGGCGAGGAGGTGCTCCTCGACGTCGTCGCCGGCGCCATCCAGGCCGGGGTGCGGCACCTGAGCGTGTACGCCTTCTCGACGGAGAACTGGGCACGCTCGCCCGACGAGGTCCGCTTCCTGATGGGCTACAACCGCGACGTGCTGCACCGCCGCCGCGATCAGCTCAACGAATGGGGCGTGCGGATCCGCTGGGCCGGCCGGAAGCCGAGACTGTGGACCTCGGTGATCAAGGAGCTGCAGTTCGCCGAGAGGCTGACCGCCGGCAACGACGTCCTGACCCTCACGATGTGCATCAACTACGGTGGGCGCATCGAGCTCGTCGACGCGATGCGCGCCATCGCCGGCGAGGTCGCCGCCGGGCGGATGCGCCCCTCGGCGATCAACGAGAAGGTCATCCGACGCCATCTGTATCAGCCCGACATGCCGGATGTGGACCTGTTCATCCGTTCCAGCGGCGAGCAGCGGACCTCCAACTTCCTGCTCTGGGAGTCTGCGTACGCCGAGTTCGTCTTCCTCGACACGCTGTGGCCCGATTTCTCGCGGGAACACCTGTGGCAGGCGATCGATCTCTATCTCGACCGCGACCGCCGCTTCGGAGGAGCGGTCGATCAGCCGACATCCGACATCGCAGATCACGATTCGCAGGAATAGCGACGCCGCGGGGGATGGTTGTGGTCGATATGACTGAACCCCTCCGGCTCGACGTATGGAGCGACATCGCCTGCCCGTGGTGCTACATCGGCAAGCGCAACCTCGAAGCGGGTCTGGCCCAGACCCGGGCTGATGACGACGCCCCCGAGGTCGAGATCGTGTACCACTCCTACGAGCTCGCCCCCGACACCCCACCCGACTACGACGGGAGCGAGGTCGACTACCTCGCCGAGCGGAAGGGCGTGAGCCCCGAGCGGGCACAGCAGATGATCGACCGGGTCACCGAGGTCGCCAAGGGATCGGGCCTGGCGTACCGCTACGACCTGCTGCACCACGCGAACACGGGCAAGGCCCACCGTCTGCTCCACTTCGCCAAGGAGCAGGGCCGACAGCTCGAGCTGGTCGAACGGCTGATGTCGGCGTACTTCACGGAGGGTCGCCATGTCGGCGAGGACGACGAGCTCGTTCGCCTCGCGGTCGACGCCGGTCTCGACGAGGACGCGGCGCGCGAGATCGTGACGACCGATCGGTACACCACGGATGTGCGACGGGATCAGGCGCAGGCGCAGGCCTACGGGATCACCGGTGTGCCGTTCTACGTGATCGACGGCACCTACGGCGTCTCGGGAGCGCAGCCCGCGGAGGCGTTCGCGCAGATCCTCCGTCAAGTCTGGTCGGAGCGCCGATCGCCCACCCAGAGGGAATCCGCCGCGACCGCGGGCTGAGTCCGGTTCCGGTCTGACTCAGCGGGGGAGGTTGGCCTCGATGATCGCGATGATCGCGGGGTCGTCGGGCGTGATGTTCGGGCGGAAGCGGTGCACCTCTCCCGAGGGGGTGAGGAGGAACTTCTCGAAGTTCCAGATGATCGGCCCCTTCTTTCCCTCGAGATCTTTCGCCCGCTTGAGAGCCTTGTAGACGGGCGCTGCGCCGTTGCCGTTGACCTTGACCTTCTCCTGGATCGGGAAGGTCACCCCCCAGGTGGTGGAGCAGTACTCGAGGATCTCGTCCATGGAACCCGGCTCCTGCCCCATGAACTGGTTGCAGGGGAAGCCGAGGACGATGAAGCCGCGGTCGCCGTAGGTGCGCTGCAATTCCTCGAGCTGCTCGTACTGGGGGGCGAGGCCGCAGCGCGAGGCGACGTTGACGACCAGCACGACCCTGTCGGCGTAGTCGCCGAGCGTCGCGGTGCCGCCGTCGGCGGTCGTGAACGGGATGGAACGCAGATCGCTGAGGGTGGCTTCGGAGGTCATATCCCCAGGCTAAATCCACTTTCGCGACCCTGGCCGCGAGGATGGGAGAATACAGAGGTGTCACTTGCCGTCGCCCCAGCCCCGACCCTTCGGATCGGTCCGCTGACCCTGGACGCACCGGTCGTGCTCGCCCCGATGGCCGGCATCACCAACACCGCTTTCCGGCGGCTGTGCCGAGAGTACGGGGCCGGTCTGTACGTGAGCGAGATGATCACCTCGCGCGCGCTGGTGGAGCGCAACGCCACCACGATGCGACTGATCACCCACCACGAGTCCGAGGTCCCGCGCTCCATCCAGCTGTACGGCGTCGACCCCGCCACCGTCGAAGCCGCCGTGAGGCTCCTGGTGGAGGAGGACCGCGCCGACCACATCGACCTCAACTTCGGTTGCCCGGTGCCCAAGGTCACGCGCAAAGGCGGGGGAGCGGCCCTGCCGTGGAAGCGCGATCTCTTCCGCGACATCGTCACCCGTGCCGCCCGTGCCGGTGGTGCCATCCCGGTCACGGTGAAGATGCGAAAGGGCATCGACGACGACCACCTGACCTATCTCGAGGCGGGCCGGATCGCCGAGGACGCCGGTATCGCCGCGGTCGCCCTCCACGCCCGGACGGCCTCGCAGTTCTACTCCGGCACCGCCGACTGGGCGGCCATCACCGCGTTGAAGGAGGCGGTCACCAGCATCCCGGTCCTCGGAAACGGCGACATCTGGTCTGCCGATGACGCCGTGCGCATGATGGCGGAGACCGGATGCGACGGAGTCGTCGTCGGCCGCGGATGCCTCGGTCGCCCGTGGCTCTTCGGCGACCTCGCGCGCGCGCTCGGCCGGGACGGCAGCGCCGCCGGCGAGCCGGTGGATGCGACCCTCGCCTTCGTCGCGCGGGCATTCCGACGTCACGCGGAGCTCCTCGTGGAGTTCTTCGACGACGAGGGCCGCGGGTGTCGTGACATCCGCAAGCACGTCGCCTGGTACTTCAAGGGTTACCCGGTCGGCGGCGACACCCGGGCTCGGCTGGCGACGGTGTCCACGCTCGCGGAGATCGACGCTCTGCTGGAGACCCTCGACCTCGACGCACCCTACCCGGGTGCCGCCGCGGAGGGGCAGCGCGGCCGCGCCGGCACGCCGAAGCGACCGGCCCTCCCCGACGGGTGGCTGGACAGCCGCGACATCGGGGCCGAGGCCTCTTCCCGCCTTGCCGAGGCCGAGCTCGATCACAGTGGTGGCTGACCCGGTGGGGGCTGGTGCCGTGGTCGGCCACGGCGGGCCCGCGACCTGGAACGGCGGGGCGGGGCTCGGCGTCGCCCCCGGCCGACCGACCGGGTACTCCGATGTGGACGCGGAGCGCTTCCACACTGAGACCCACCGCTCCCAGCGGGACGACTTCGCCCGCGACCGCGCACGCGTGCTGCATTCGGCGGCGCTGCGACGACTGGCGGCCAAGACGCAGGTGCTGAGCCCGGCGAGCCCCGCCGATTTCGCTCGCAACCGGCTGACGCATTCGCTCGAGGTCGCCCAGGTCGGGCGCGAGCTCGCCACCGCCCTTCGGCTCTCGCCCGACGTCGTCGACACCGCGTGCCTCAGCCACGACCTGGGGCATCCGCCGTTCGGTCACAACGGCGAGCGCGCGCTCAACGACTGGGCCGAGAGCATCGGCGGTTTCGAGGGCAATGCCCAGACCCTTCGGATCCTCTCGCGGCTCGAGCCTAAGGTCTTCGACACCGCCGGGCGGAGCGTCGGACTGAATCTCACGCGCGCGAGTCTCGATGCGACCTGCAAATACCCGTGGACCGCCGATCATCCGGTGCCCGACCCGGGGGGCCGGCTGAAGTTCGGCGTGTATCCCGACGACGAGCCGGTCTTCCGGTGGATGCGCGAGGGCGCGCCGGGACGCGTGCGATGCATCGAGGCGGAGGTCATGGACCTCTCCGACGACATCGCGTATTCGGTCCACGACTTCGAAGACGCCGTCGTCAACGGCTACCTCGACCCGGCCCGGCTCGCCGACCGCGCCGAGCACGAGGGTCTTCTCACCGCGATCCAGGCGTGGGTGGGCTTCGACTTCGCCCGCGACGAGCTCGCCGACGCCCTGTACCGCCTCATGCGCCTCCCGGAGTGGATCGCCGAGTTCCGAGGCACCCGCCACGATCTCGCGCGGCTGAAGAACCTCACGTCCGACCTCATCGGCCGTTTCGCCCGAGCGGCGACGACCGCCACCCGGGAGGCGTACGAGACCTCCGTCCTCACGCGCTACCGCGCCCACGTCGTGGTCCCGCGTGTCATCGAGGCCGAGATGGCGGTCCTCAAGGGGATCATCGGTGCCACCGTGGTCTCGATCGACGGCCGGAAGGCCCTTTACAAGGAGCAGCGCCGCGCGCTCAAGCGGCTTGCGACGGCCCTGTGGGACGATCCGGCGCACCTCGACGCCATGCATGCCGAGGACTTCGCCGCCGCCGAGACCGAGACCGCCCGGCGCCGGGTCATCGTGGATCAGGTGGCGAGCCTCACCGATCAGCTCGCCCTGGCCTGGCACACGCGCCTGGTGGGCGAGATCGACGCGGCCGCCCTCGGCATCTGGGCTCCCGGATCGCATCGAGCGACGCCGGACAGGGCGGCGGACTGATGGCCGGCCGCATCCGCCAGGCCGACGTCGAGGAGGTCAAGGCCCGCACCAACATCGGCGACGTCATCGGCGAGCGTGTGGCCTTGAAATCCGCGGGGGTGGGGTCGCTGAAGGGGCTCTGCCCGTTCCACGACGAGCGCAGTCCGAGCTTCCACGTCCGCCCCCAGGTCGGTTTCTACCACTGCTTCGGGTGCGGGGAGTCCGGCGACGTGTACACCTTCCTCCGGAAGATGGATCACGTGTCGTTCACCGAGGCCGTCGAGCGTCTCGCCGGACGGATCGGCTACGCGCTCCACTACGAGGACGGCGGCGCCGCGCCCGAGACGACCGGCCGCAGCCGGCTGTACGCGGCGAACGCCGCGGCGGCGGAGTACTTCCGCTCCCAGCTCGTCACCCCCGACGCCGCGGCGGCGCGCATGTTCCTCGGCGAACGCGGTTTCGACGCCGGCGCTGCCGCGCACTTCGGCGTGGGCTACGCGCCGCGAGGGTGGTCCCACCTGATGGATCACCTCACCGGCCGGGGATTCACCCGGGAGGAGCTGACGACGGCCGGGCTGATCTCCCAGGGGCAGCGGGGTGTCTACGATCGTTTCCGCGGCCGCCTCGTGTGGCCGATCCGGGATGTCACGGGGCAGGTGATCGGGTTCGGCGCGCGCAAGCTGTACGAGGACGACGGCGGCCCGAAGTACCTCAACACCCCGGAGACGCCGATCTACCGGAAGGCGCAGGTGCTCTACGGACTCGACCTCGCCAAGCGCGACATCTCCCGCGATCACCGCGTGGTGGTCGTCGAGGGCTATACCGACGTCATGGCCTGCCACCTCGCCGGGGTGACCACCGCGGTCGCCACGTGCGGCACCGCGTTCGGGTCCGACCACATCACCGTGCTCCGGCGGGTCATGGGCGACGACAGCGCGGCGGGCGAGGTCGTCTTCACCTTCGACCCCGATGCGGCGGGGCAGAAGGCGGCGCTGCGCGCCTTCGGCGACGAGAAGCGCTTCGCCGCGCAGACCTACGTCGCGGTGGCGCCCGAGGGGCTGGATCCCTGCGACCTGCGCATGGCCAAGGGGGATGCCGCGGTGCGCGCGCTCATGGACCACAAGGCCCCCATGTTCGAGTTCGTGATCGACCAGCGGCTGGCGGGATTCGACCTGGCGACGGTGGAGGGGCGGGCCGGAGCGCTCCGCGCGGCGGCGCCCATCGTGGCGGAGATCCGCGACCCGGCGCTTCGCCCCGGGTACACGCGCGTGCTGGCGCGGCGGCTGGGCCTCGACCTCGCGGAGGTCTCCGCCGCGGTCGAACGAGCGGCACGCGGCGCCAGCCGCGGTCCCGACGTCGAAGCCCAGGGCCGGACCTCGCGCGAGCGTGATCGGGAGCGCCCCAGCCCCGACCGAACCGCCGAGGGGGAGCCGAGAGCGGGGGATGCCGACCTCGTCCGGCCGAGTGTCGCCACCCTCCCTCGCACCGCCGACGCCGCGCTGGAGCGCGACGCTCTGACAGGGTTCCTGCAGTTCGGACATCGCATCGACGACGCGCTGCGCACCCGCGCCCTCGGACAGCCGTTCCGGGTACCCGCGCTCGAGGCCGTCCGGCAGACGCTCGCCGCCGTCCCCGATCTCGATCGCGTGGGGTGGGCGGCGGATGCGGTGTCGGCGGTGCGCGAGCCCTACCGCTCGCTCGCCGCCGAGCTCCTCACCCGCGCCTTTCCGGCGCTGACCGACGACGCCGCCGTCGCCTCGACCGCCGATCTCGCCCGCCGCGTCGTGCTGCGGGGGATTGAGGATGAGAAGCGCGAGCTGCTCCGTGCCATCCAGCGCGTGGCCCCCGAGTCCGACGAGGGTCGCGCGGTGCGCCTGCGACTGCGTGAGCTCGATCACGATCGTCAGGCCGTGACGGCCGAGAGCTGACGCGGCGGTCGCCGCCACGCCGTCGACGAGGCATGATGGGGCTATGGCCCCGCCGCGAGACGATGACGTCGCGATCGACAGCCGCGACCTCTCGCTGGCATGGAATCCCCGCCCCGGCGCTCTGCGCGTCGTCGAGGGAGTGTCGTTCCGGCTGCCGCGCGCGGGCACTCTGGCGGTGATGGGGCCGACCGGGGCGGGCAAGTCCAGTCTGCTGGCGATGCTCGCCGGGCATGCGCCGGCCGATCTGGGCGTGGTGGGCGGAGATGCGCTCGTGGAGGGCATCTCGGTACGGCGCCCGGGTCGCAAGCACCGCGTGCTCACCTACGTCGCCGGCTTCCTGCCGCAGAGCGCGGGCGCGAAGCTGCCCGCGCGGCTGACGGTGTCGGAGACGATCGCCGAACCGGTGACCAGCCGCGATCGTCGCGTGAACCAGCGCGCGCTGTCGATCCGCGTCGCGGCGCTCCTGGACGAGATGATGCTCCCCCTCGGCGCGGCGGCGAAGTACCCCTACGAGCTCAGCGCGGGCATGCGCCAGCGCGTCGCCTTCGCGCGCGCCCTCATGCTGCAGCCCACCGTCCTCCTCGCCGACGAGCCGTTCGCCAACATGGACGTCGAGGTTCGTCGGGCAGCGCACGAGGCCATCGCCCGGCGCCGGGACGACGTCGGGATGGCGAGTGTCATCGTCACCAACGAGGACGAGGTCGCGCGCGACCTGGGTGCGCAGGTTCTCGTGCTGCGCGGGGGGCACCCCGTCGCCGCAGGCGCACACCTGGATGATCTGCTGTGGACGCCCGGCGGTGCAGACGATCGGCGGCGCGCCGCCTCCTGATGTCACGGGCACCCTCGCACGTTTGCTAGCATGGTCGGGTTGCCCGCGCTTCGGCGGGGGAGCATTCCTCCATAGCTCAATTGGCAGAGCAATCGGCTGTTAACCGATAGGTTCTTGGTTCGAGTCCAAGTGGGGGAGCGCAAGCGGCTCGGGGCTCCACCCCCGGGCCGCTTCTTCGTGCGCAGCCTCGCCGCGGCAGATGCGGTTCCGCTCGCTCGTGGTCGGCCACGACCCGTCGATGGATGCCGCGGAGTCGGACGCGACCCGTCGATCGATGTCGCCCGGAGACACCCCGGACGACACTTTCTGACGGATCGAAAAGGTCCGAGGGGTCGCGCGCAGCACTGCCGACCCCGTGACGTCGGTGTCAGGCGTCCAGGTCGTCCACGCCCGGCATCCACGACGAGCCCGGGCGGCCCCAGCCGCGCTTGCGCGCGATCTTCTGCACGATCCTGGCGTCCCCGGCATCCAACCGGTCGATGTAGAGGACGCCGTCGAGATGGTCGAACTCGTGCTGCAGGATCCGGGCGCGCCATCCGTCCACATCCAGGGAGACGGGCCGGCCGTCGAGGTCGTGGCCCGTGACACGCACCCGCTCCGAGCGCCGCAGCGGGAACCGTTCCCCCGGGAACGACAGGCACCCCTCCGACTCCTCGTCCGGGTCGGGGTCGCCCGGAACCGTCGGCAGCATCCACAGGTCGGGGTTGATGATCACCCCGCGCCAGCGAAGACCCTCGTCGTCCTCATACGAGTAGGTGAAGATGCGCAGCGGCACGCCGACCTGGGGTGCGGCGAGACCGACGCCGGGTGCTGCGTCCATGGTTTCGAACATGTCCGCGACGAGCGAGCGGATCTCGTCGGTGACGTCCTCCACGGGCGAAGCGGGGGCGTGGAGCACCGGGTCTCCCATGATGCGAATCGGTCGAACGGCCATGTCCCGAGCCTATCGACGGGACTCGCCAGGTATGGTCGAGGGGTGCTGAGCGCAGACGTACAACTGGAGGATGTCGGCGAAGTTCTCGTCGGTGTCTTCCAGAATCCGGGCCTGCTGATCGGCATCCCCCTGGCGCTTCTGGGCGCGGTGTTCATGTCGTTCGGCGCGCAGTATCAGCACCGAGGCGTCGCCAAGGTCGAACAGATCAGCGGCGCCGGGGGAGCAGGCGGGCTCAGCGGCGGTCAGCTTCTGCGTCTGCTGTCTCGCCCGTCGTGGGTGATCGGCACGATGATGCTGGGGCTCGCGATCGTCTGCCAGCTCGCCGCCCTGTCCTTCGCCCCACTGATCGTGGTGCAACCGCTCGGGGCCATCGCCCTGGTCATCACCACGTTGCTCAACGCCCGCATCAGCGGTCACAAGCCCACCAGGCGCTCTCTGATCGCGATCGGCGCATGCGTGGGGGGGATCTTCATCTTCGTCACGATCGCGGCGCTGTTCGCCACGGAGTCGCCGATCTCCGACGGTCAGCTGATCACGATCCTCCTCATCCTGGCCGTGGTCACCGTCGCCTTCGCAGGCCTCTGGGTGTGGCTGCGCAAGCGCATGGGTGCGCTCTTCTACATCATGGGCGCCGGGGTCATCTACGGATTCGTCGCGACGCTGGCGAAGGTGATCATCGTGCGCATCCAGAACCAGAACTTCGAGTGGCTCACCCTCCTCTGCCTCGTCGCGCTGCTGGTGGGAACCGGGGTGGGCGCCTACTTCGTGCAGACCGCGTACTCGTCCGGGCCGCCCGACCTGGTCATCGCCGGTCTGACCGTGATCGACCCGATCGTGGCGATCCTCATCGGCCTCATCGTCCTCGGTGAGGCCGCCACCGCGCCGCTCTGGGCGAACATCGGCTTCTTGATCGCCGGCGTCATCGCGGTGTGGGGCGTGTTCCAACTGGCCCGCTACCACCCGCAGATCGTCAGCGACAGCAAGGAGATCCCGATCCCGCGGGGTTCGGACGGCGCCGGTACGGTCGCCGGTCCGAGCACCGGCTCCATCCGCGTCACCGAGGCCGTCGCGAAGGTCTGGCCGGAACCGCCGGTGCGCGACCGCGACGACCCGCGCCGCTGATCGGCACCGGCACTGCTGGTAGGGCGGGTGGGACTTGAACCCACGATCGTCGGGTTATGAGCCCGCTGCCTTGACCAGCTTGGCCACCGCCCCTCGCATCCGAGCCTAGCGGCCCGGGAACCTGCTCCTCAGCGTCGCACGCCGGTGGACATCACCGCTCCGATGTAGGAGTACTTCACGAAGACCTCCTCCGCGATCCCCGCCTCCGCGAGCACGCCCTGGACGGCGCTGAGCATGTAGCTGGAATCCCACCCCAGATACAGGTGGTGATCGGCATCCAGCGCGTCCCACTGACCGGTCCACGCCCGCTCGGGGTAGATCGGACCGCCCCGACGCGCACTGTAGGCGACGACCGCGTCACGCGCGTCCGCCCAGAGCCGCGCGAAGACGCGGTGGAAGAGGTAGCGGACGTCTTTGACCTCCCAGTGCTCGCCGCGGTACTCGACGTAGTCCCACTCGCGCTCCCATCCCCGCGGCCAGCCGCGCCGGCGGACGGCGTCGAGCACCGGTGTCAAGCCGTCGTCGTCGATCCCCGTGACGGCCGCCCGCGGCCATACCTGCACGAACCGCGCGGTCAGCGCGGCGGACCGCGCGGAGATCTCCCGCGTGCCCCAACGCTCCTGATCTGCCAGCGCCGCAGTCCCGCCCACCGCGGAACGTGCATAGGCGGCGCGCTTCGCCGGGAACGGTGCGTCGAACACCTGCATCCCGCGTTCCTCCTCGATCAGCGCGAGATTGCCGAGGGTGCGCGCGAGAGCCCGGTGGCTGTTCTGCTCATCTTCGGAGTACTCCGCCCAGCTACGCACCCCGTCGCCGGTCCACGTCTCGGCGGGGGAGAGGGGCACGATGTGGTCGACGTCCCAGCCGGCTCCGGGATCGACCCCGAAAAGACGGGTGAGCACGTATGCCGGGTGGGGGAGGTCGGAGTACTTCAGCGCCACCGACACCCGCTCGTCACTTGGCGTGATGCGGTCCATCGCCCGGCTGAGCGCGTCGGCGCCCTCGTGCTCGGCGCGGCAGAGTCGAGCGACGATCCGGGTCGTGCCGATCCCCACGATCGTCCGGCGAAGGAGCATCGACTCGACCTGCCGGAGCAGTGCGAGCAGAGGCTCCCGCCCGAGATCGCCGGCCCGGAAGCGCCGATAGGCCCTCATCACGAGCGGGAAGGCGACGGGGCCGAAGACACCGATGCCGGCCAGACGCCGGGAGATCTCATCGTCGGGTTCGCGCTCGGGTTCGCGGAGGACGCGATGGATCTCCGCGTACTCCCGCCACTCCGAGGCGTGCGTCTCGAGGGTGTCCGCCTCCAGTCGGGGGAACTCGTGACGGAAGACGTCGTACACCCCGCGACCCGCGGCATCCTCGTTCTCGCGTCCCGTCCGCATCACCAGGTACTGCTCCCAGAACGCGGCGATGCTCTCGCCGGTCGCCTGCTCGATCGGAAGCCAGTACTCGTCCTCGATCCTGATCTGCTCGGAATGGGACAGGCCCATGAGGACGTGATTGTGGATGAGCTCGTGATCGCGCAGCGGCTCTCCCGTGGAGTTGAGACTCTCGAAGATCTGCTGAGCGTTGGCGCCCGCACCCAGGCTGATCGCGACGTGCTCGAGCTTCTTCAGGCCTCGCCAGATACGAGGCACCTCATCGGGGGAGACCTGGCTGCGGAAGAAGGAGTAGTTGTCGGCGAAACGGGATTCGCGCACCGCGGGATCGGCGTCGTCACCGAGGATCACAGACCGGAAGACGTCCGCCCAGGCGCGGTGGGGGCGCAGCGTGGTCCGGGGTTCGGCCCCCGGCTCGCCGCCGCGGAGCAGGACACCCTCGAGTTCTGCCGAGAGCGCGGGATCGGTGTCTCCGACCGTGTGATGCAGGGCTGCCACGAGCAGCATCAGCGTCGTGATGCGCTGCTGCCCGTCGATCAGCACGAGCTCCTCGTCGGAGACCGCCGAGAGGACCGAGCCGAGGAAGTGCATATGCCGGTCGTCGAGATCGGCGACCGCGCGGATGTCGGTGAGCAGCTGTTCGCAGTTGCCGATGTCCCATCGATACTGCCGCTGATAGACCGGGACGACGATCGTGCGGTCTCCGGTGGCGAGCCACCGCAGGGTGTTGACGGCGGTGGCATCGACGTTCGTGGCGGTGACCATCGGCGCGGTTCTCTCCTCAGGATGACACGGGCAGGCCGCGTCGAGTCTAATGAACGCGTCTCAGCCCCCCGGGCTCCCGCGCCCGCCGGAGGTAGGCTTGCCTTAGTTGGCCTGTTAAAACGTGCTGGCCACCTACGAAAGGGCATAACGCTATGGGTTACATCAAGTCAGCCGCTCTCGAAGAGACCGGCTACGTGGTGCTGGACAGCTACGGCAAGGAGATCGACCCCAAGGAGTGGCTCGATCTGGAGTACGTGGACTGGAAGTCCTCGGGTGACACCCGCTTCGCGCCGCTCGCGTCGGCGAAGGGCGAGATCGAGTGCAACGGCTTCTGGAACCACAAGCCACCGCGGACCGACAAGGACGGCGTCTGGATCGACTCTCAGACGGCGATCGCGCCGACCCTCACCGAGCGCGCCCTCGAGCCCGGTGCGAACGTGGGACGCTGCCGCATCATCGAGTTGCAGCCGAACTCCTACGCCGACTGCCTCTACAACCTCCACCAGGACGACAACAACCGCCTGAACCCCGACGGCACCGGCTGGGTGGTGCGCGGATTCTTCAACCTCACCGACGACAAGGACAGCTTCTTCGTCCTCCGTGAGAACCGCACCGACCCGCAGGGCGAAGTGCGCATCGCACTGCCGGCGGGCGCGCAGCTGATCATCGACACCCAGCGCCTCTGGCACGCCGCCACGCACCTCGGCAGCGAGCCGCGCTACTGCCTGATCACCTCGTGGGAGTCCGGCCCGGAGCTGGACGCCTACATCGAGAAGTACCACGGCGTTCCCCACGCGCAGAACGTCGAGGTCGCGCAGGACGTGCTCGAGGCCGGGCAGGTCGAGCAGGCACGTCGCGACGCGGCCCGCGCCGCGTACTACGCGGCCAAGGGCCAGCAGGAGAAGCTCGCGATGAGCGAGGCCTGAGCAGCCTGACGCTCTGCACCGGAGGCTCCGCGCGCGCCCGCGCCGGAGCCTTCGGCGTGTCGGGGAATCACACGCTTGTGATTCCCCGGTCCGCAGGTGATAATGGCCGCACAACCGAACATGCCGGAGCTGTCGTTTCGCAGGTCGTAGGGGAAGACGTACCTGAGGAAACGGAGACATCATGGCGACAACCACTGCGCGTGGAGTGATCTACATCCACTCCGCGCCACGCGCGTTGTGCCCCCACCTGGAGTGGGCGGTGGGACGTGCTTTGGGTCGGCCCGTCACCTTCGAGTGGGCCGACCAGCCGGTGCTGTCCGGAAGCCGTCGCGCGGAGTTCTACTGGGAGGGCCCTGCCGGGACAGGCGCCGCCCTGGCCACCGCGATCCGCGGTTGGGAGCACCTGCGATTCGAGGTCTCGGAAGACCCCACACCGCGCAGCGACGGCGGTCGGTGGCTCCACACCCCGGGTCTTGGAATCCACTACGCCCAGACGGATGCCGCCGGCAACATCGTCATCGGGGAGGATCGCCTCCGCTATGCGATGGAGATCGCCGCCGGTGACGCTCAGGAGCTGCAGCGAGAACTCCACGTCGCGCTGGGCGCCGCCTGGGACGACGAGCTGGAACCGTTCCGTCACGCCGGCGACGAGGCATCCGTCGTTTGGTTGCACAAGGTGGGATGACGCCTCGGATGAGGTGAGACGGGAATCCCGTGCGCGAGGCGCCACTACCGGTGGATCGGTGATCACTCCCGGGGATCGGGACCGCGAATCGACGCACGGAGACAGGTGAGGCCCCCGACCGGAGTCGGGGGCCTCTGCCGTGCCGGGGCGGGGTTCAGACGCTGGCGAAGGCCGCCACGGCGTTGTGTCCGCCGAAACCGAAGGAGTTGCTGATCGCGAGCTGATCGCCCTGACCGAGCTCGACCGGCTTCCCCGAGATGCGGAACGGCACCTCGGGATCCTGCGTGGTGATGTTGATCGTGGGCGGGGCGACGCGGTCGCGGAGCGCCAGCACCGTGAAGATCGCCTCGAGGGCACCGGTGCCGCCGAGGAGGTGCCCCGTGGACGCCTTGGTGGCCGACACCGGCACCTCGTCGATCCGTTCGCCGAACACGGTTCTCAGGGCGGTGTACTCGTTCGGGTCGCCGACCGGTGTCGAGGTGGCGTGGGCGTTGACGTGCGTGACGTCGTCGGGGGAGGCATCGGCCATCTCCAGGGCCATCCGCACGGCCCGGGCGGCACCGACGCCCTCGGGGTCGTTCGCGGTGATGTGGTACGAATCGGCCGTGACGCCGCCGCCGACGACCGCGGCGTAGATCTTCGCACCGCGTGCACGCGCGTGCTCCTCGGTCTCGAGGATGAGCACTCCCGCGCCCTCGCCCATGACGAAGCCGTCGCGGTCGACGCTGCAGGGCCGCGACGCGGTCGCAGGATCGTCGTTGCGCCGCGACAGGGCCTGCATCGAGGCGAACGACGCGATCGTGATCGGATGGATCGCCGACTCCGTACCGCCGGCGATCACGACGTCCGCGAGCCCCGCGCGCAGGTGCTCGACGGCGTTGACGATCGACTCCGTGCTCGACGCGCACGCGCTGGCGACGGTGCGCGCGAAGGCTCGGGCACCGAAGTGGAGCGAAAGGTTCCCCGCCGCGGCATTCGGCATGAGCATCGGCACGGTCATGGGCATGACCCGGCGGGGCCCCTTCTCCCGCAGGGTGTCCCAGGCGTCCAGCAGCGTCCACACGCCGCCGATTCCGGTGGCGAAGTCGATGCCCAGCCGCTCAGGATCGACGTCGGGCTTCCCCGCGTCCTCCCACGCCTCCATGGCGGCGACCATGGCGAATTGCGACGCGGGGTCGAGTCGCTTGGCCACCGGTCGCTCCAGGACGGTGTCGGGACGCACCTTGGCCTGTGCGGCGAAGGTGACGGGCAGCTGGTACTGCTCGACCCATTCGTGCTCGAGCGTCCGCGTTCCGGACGCTCCGCCCAGCAGTGCCTCCCAGCTCTCCGGCGCGGTCGCGCCGATGGGGGAGGAGGCACCGATACCGGTGACGACGATGCGAGAGG
Source organism: Microbacterium kunmingense (assembly GCF_023155745.1). GTDB lineage: Bacteria > Actinomycetota > Actinomycetes > Actinomycetales > Microbacteriaceae > Microbacterium > Microbacterium kunmingense. The sequence continues at coordinate 215,034 of NZ_JAKNUS010000006.1, read as the reverse complement.
TGCTCATACGAAGGTGTTTCCTCGGTGGGTCGTGCCGGTGGGGGCGCAAAGCCCCCACCGGAGGGCGCTACGCCTGGTTCGACGTGATGTAGGTGACGGCGTCGCCGACGGTCTTGAGGTTCTTCACCTCGTCGTCGGGAATCGTCACGCCGAACTTCTCCTCGGCGTTGACGACGATCGTCATCATCGAGATCGAGTCGATGTCGAGGTCGTCGGTGAACGACTTCTCCAGGGCGACCTCGTCGGCCGAGATGCCGGTCTCGTCGGTGATGAGCTCTGCGAGCCCGGCGAGGACCTCGTCGTTGGTGAATGCCATGGTTTCTCCTGTTTTCTCGGGGGAAGCCCGGTCGGGCCCCGTTCAGTTTAGGGTCGTCGCTCCCGCGCTCACGGGAGGACGATCACCTGCGCGCCGAAGACGAGTCCTGCGCCGAATCCGATCTGCAGGGCCAATCCGCCACTGAGTTCGGGGTGTTCCTCCAGCAGTCGGTGCGTGGCGAGGGGTATCGATGCGGCCGAGGTGTTGCCGGTGGTCTCGATGTCGCGGCCGACGACGACCGTCTCGGGGAGCTTCAACTGCTTGGCGAACTCATCGATGATGCGCATGTTCGCCTGGTGCGGGATGAAGGCGGCGAGGTCGGATGCCGCGACACCGGCGGCCTCGAGGGCTTCGCGCGCGACCTTGACCATCTCCCACACGGCCCACCGGAAGACGGTGGGACCCTCCTGGCGGAGGGTCGGCCAGGGTGCCTTCCCGTCGCGGAAATCCGTCAGGGTGTGGTTCATCCCGACGGCGTCGGACTTGGAGCCGTCCGATCCCCAGACGGTCGGGCCGATCCCGGGGGTGTCGCTCGGCCCCACGACGACCGCGCCGGCACCGTCGCCGAGCAGGAACGAGATGCTGCGGTCGGTCGGATCGACGACGTCGCTGAGCTTCTCGGTGCCGACGACGACGGCGTAGTGCGCAGCTCCGGCCCGGATCAGGGCGTCGGCCTGGGCGACCCCGTAGGCGAAGCCCGCGCACGCGGCGTTCACGTCGTAGGCAGCGGCCGGATTGGCCCCCACGCGGTCGGCGACGATGGCCGACACCGAGGGCGTCTGCTTCGGGTTGCTGATGGTCGCGCAGATCACCAGGTCGACATCCGACGGATCGATGCCGGAGCGCTCGATCGCCTCCCGAGTGGCCTCGGTGGCCAGGTCGATCGCGTCGGTTCCGGGTTCGGCCCGCATTCGCGTCACGATGCCCGTGCGCTGGCGGATCCATTCGTCGCTGGAGTCGATGGGCCCGACGAGGTCGTCGTTGGGCACCGCGAGCTCACCGCGCGCGGCGCCGTAGGAGTAGATGCGGGTGTGGGCGACGCCGGTGGGCTGACGCAGGGAGACGGTCATGCGGCGGATCCTTCCCAGAGCTCGACGGCGGCGGCGAGATCGTCCGGGGTCTTCACGGCGACGGTCGGGATGCCGCGGAGCGCCCTCTTGGCGAGCCCGGTGAGGGTCCCCGCGGGGGTGAGCTCGATGAGGCCGGTGACCCCGGCGGCGGCGAAGCTCGTCATGCAGAGGTCCCACCGGACGGGCGAGGCCACCTGCTCGACGAGAAGGTCGATGAAGGCCCGGCCGGTCGTCACCGCCGAGCCGTCGCGGTTGGTCCAGATCGTGCGGAGCGGATCGGCGCCGACCGTCCGCGACGCCGCCTCGCGGAGCGCGGCCACCGCAGGCGCCATGTACTCGGTGTGGAACGCCCCTGCGACCTGCAGGGGGATGACGCGGGTGCCGGGGACGGGCTCGGCAGAGAGCCGCTCGAGGTCGGCTCGGGCGCCGGCGGCCACGATCTGGCCGGCGCCGTTGTGGTTGGCCGGGGTCAGCCCGAGGACGGAGAGTTTCTCGAGGACGGCGGCCTCGTCACCGCCGATGACGGCGCTCATCCCCGTGTCGGCCTGGGCCGCGGCATCCGCCATCGCCCGCCCGCGCACACCCACGAGTCTCAGCACCTCGGCGTCGGGGAGGATCGCCGCCGCCGCGGCGGCGGTGAACTCGCCGACGGAGTGCCCCGCGACCCCGGACACCTGGCGAGGCCTGCCGAGCTCGCCCCAGGCCAGAAGGCCGGCGGCGACGATGAGCGGCTGCGCGACCTGGGTGTCGCGGATGCGATCGGCATCCCACTGCGTCCCGGCCGCGACGAGGTCGACTCCGGCGGCGTCGGAGTACACCTCGATCGTCTCTCGGGCTCCCGGGATGTCCAACCACGGGGCCAGGAAGCCCGGTGTCTGCGAACCCTGCCCGGGGAAGACGGCGATGATCACGGTTCCATCCTTTCAACGATCCCGCCGCACCTGCTGGAGGTGGCGGCACAGAAACGGCCAGAGGCTTTGTGCGATTCGCACAGTCGCGAGGGTGTCATCCGACCCGGCGGGGCCCCGGGGAACGCCGGCGGGTGGCATCCGTACCGATCGATCCGAGGATGAGCGCCGTCTGCAGAATGAGCGCTTCGCGCGGCCCGGTCGCATCCCAGCCGATCACCTCGGAGACGCGCTTGAGCCGGTACCGCACGGTGTTCGGGTGGACGAAGAGCTCTCGCGCGGTCGCCTCGAGCGACCGGCCGTTGTCCAGGTAGCTCCACAGCGTCGTCACGAGATCGGAGCTGTGGCCCTGCAGCGGGCGGTAGATCCGCTCGACCAGGGTCTGCTTGGCGAGCGGGTCGCCCGCGAGGGCGCGCTCGGGAAGCAGGTCGTCGGCTTCCACGGGTCGCGGGGCGTGGCGCCATGCGCGCGCGACGGCGAAGCCGGCGAGCGCGGCCCGGGCGCTCTGACTGGCGTCGACGAGGGCGGGGACGGCGGGCCCCAGCACGAGGTACCCCGCTCCGAACCCGGGTTCGAGGCGTCGGGCGATCTCATCGAAGGGCAGATCCGTCGGGGTGTCCTCACCGCGCGGGGAGTCGGCGCGACCGACGACCAGGACGAGTCGCGAACCCTGCACCCCGATCAGCACGTCGACGCCCAGCTTGCGTGCCGTCCGCCGCAGCTGATCGACGTCGAACTGCGGGGGAGTGGTGCCCACGAGAACCGCCACCTCGCCGTGGCCGTGCCAGCCGAGGGCGGCGATACGGCTCGGCAGCTCTTCGTCGGCCTCGCCGGTGAGGATGGAGTCCACCACGAGCGCTTCCAGCCGCGCATCCCACAGGCCCCGCGCCTCCGCGGCCCGGGCGTAGACGTCGGCCGCGGCGAAGGCCACCTCGCGCGAGTAGAGCAGGATCGCCTCGCGGAGGTTCTCATCCTTCCCGGCCACCCGCTCCTCGGTCACCTCGACGGTGACGCGGATGAGCTGCAGCGTCTGCGTCAGCGAGACGCTGCGCAGGAGCTCGCGGGGTGCGGCGGCGAAGATGTCCGCCGCGATCCACGGCGTCGATCCCGGATCGTCGTACCACTGGATGAAGGAGCTGATCCCCGCCTGGGCGACCAGGCCCACCGCCGACCGGCGGGCCGGCGGCATCTCCGCGTACCAGGGCAGCGAGTCTTCCAGACGCTGGATCGTGGCCGTGGCGAGGTCACCCGCGATGCGCCGGAGCCAGGCGAGGGTTTCGGCCTTGTCCATCGTCGGAGCCGTACCCGATCAGCTCTCGCCGCCCGCGTTCCCGCTCGTGCCCGCGCTGACATCGTACAGACGGTACTTCTCGATCGCCTGGGCCGACAGCGAGCGATCCACCGTGCCCTCGGCGGCAAGCGCCTGCAGGGTCTTCACGACGATCGAGGGTCCGTCGATCTTGAACCACCGGCGTGCGGCCGGGCGGGTGTCGGAGAAGCCGAAACCATCGGCGCCCAGGGTGTGGAAGTTGTGCTGCACCCAGGGACGGATCTGATCCTGCACGGCGTGCTCGAAGTCGCTGACCGCGATGACGGGGCCGGGCGTGCCTGCGAGCTTCTCGGTGACGTAGGCGCTGCGCTGCTCGCCCTCGGGGTGGAGGAAGTTGTGCTCGTCGGCGGCGAGCCCGTCGCGACGAAGCTCGCCCCACGAGGTCACCGACCACACGTCGGCCTGGACGCCCCAGTCGTCGCGCAGCAGCTGCTGCGCCTCGAGGGCCCAGGGCACGCCCACGCCCGAAGCGAGGATCTGCGCCCGTGCGCCGTCGCCCGTGGCGGGGGCGATCCGGTGGAGGCCGCGGACGATGCCCTCCACGTCGACTCCCTCGGGCTCGGCGGGCTGGACCATCGGCTCGTTGTACACCGTGAGGTAGTACATGACGTTCGGGTCGGGGTGGTTCCCGCCGTACATCCGCTCGATGCCCGCCCGCACGATGTGGGCGATCTCGTAGCCGTAGGCCGGGTCGTAGCTGACGACCGCCGGGTTGGTGGAGGCCAGGAGCGGCGAGTGCCCGTCGGCGTGCTGGAGGCCCTCGCCCGTCAGGGTGGTGCGCCCCGCGGTGGCGCCGATGAGGAATCCGCGCGCCATCTGGTCGCCTGCCGCCCACAGGGCGTCGCCGGTGCGCTGGAAGCCGAACATCGAGTAGAAGACGTAGACCGGGATCAGCGGCTCGCCGTGCGTGGAGTACGTCGTGCCGGTGCCGGTGAACGCCGCCAGGGCGCCCGCCTCGTTGATGCCGACATGGACGATCTGGCCCTGCGGGCTCTCCTTGTAGGCCAGGAGCAGCTCGCGGTCGACCGAGGTGTAGTGCTGGCCGTTGGGGTTGTAGATCTTCGCCGTCGGGAAGTAGGCGTCCATACCGAACGTGCGTGCCTCGTCGGGGATGATCGGCACGATCCGGTGGCCGAAGTCCTTCACCCGGAGCAGGTCCTTCAGAAGGCGCACGAAGGCCATCGTGGTGGCGACCTCCTGCGTCCCCGATCCCTTCTTGGGAAGGGCGTAGGCCTGGTCTCCCGGCAGTTCCAGACCGACGTGGTGGGTGCGCCGCTCGGGCAGGTATCCGCCGAGGGCACGGCGACGCTCGTGCAGGTACTGGATCGTCTCGTCGTCCGGTCCGGGGTTGTAGTACGGCGGCAGGTACGGGTTCTCCTCGAGCTGCGCGTCGCTGACGGGGATGTGCATCGCGTCGCGGAAGAGCTTGAGGTCGTCCAGCGTCATCTTCTTCATCTGGTGCGTGGCGTTGCGACCCTCGAAGTGCGGACCGAGGCCGTAACCCTTGATGGTCTTGGCGAGGATGACGGTCGGCTGGCCCTTGTGCTCGGCGGCCGCCTTGAACGCGGCGTAGACCTTGCGGTAGTCGTGCCCGCCTCGCTTGAGGTTCCAGATCTGCTCGTCGCTGTAGTCCTTCACCAGAGCGGCAGCACGCTCGTCGCGCCCGAAGAAGTGCTCGCGGACGTACGCACCGTTCTCGGCCTTGTACGTCTGGTAGTCGCCGTCGGGGGTGACGTTCATGAGATTCAGCAGCGCACCCTCGCTGTCGCGGGCGAGGAGGTCGTCCCACTCACGGCCCCAGATGACCTTGATGACGTTCCAGCCGGCGCCGCGGAAGAAGCTCTCGAGCTCCTGGATGATCTTGCCGTTGCCGCGGACGGGACCGTCCAGGCGCTGCAGGTTGCAGTTGATGACGAAGGTGAGGTTGTCCAGGCCCTCGTTCGCAGCGACCTGCAGCTGGCCGCGGCTCTCGACCTCGTCCATCTCGCCGTCGCCGAGGAACGCCCAGACGTGGCTGTCGGAGACGTCCTTGATCCCGCGGTTGGTCAGGTACTTGTTCGTCATCGCCTGATAGATGGCGTTGATCGGGCCGAGCCCCATCGACACCGTCGGGAACTGCCAGAACTCCGGCATCAGACGAGGGTGAGGGTAGGAGGGGATGCCGTTCGGGGCAGCGGACTTCTCCTGCCGGAAGCCGTCGAGCTGGGCTTCGGTGAGCCGACCCTCGAGGAACGCGCGCGCGTAGGTGCCGGGCGACGCGTGGCCCTGGATGAAGATCTGGTCGCCGCCGGAGGGATGGTCCTGACCGCGGAAGAAGTGGTTGAAGCCGACCTCGTAGAGGGCGGCCGACGAGGCGTAGGTCGAGATGTGACCGCCGACGGAAATGCCCGGGCGCTGAGCGCGGTGAACCGTGATCGCGGCGTTCCACCGGATCCACGCGCGGTAGCGTCGCTCGACCTCCTCGTCACCGGGGAAATCGGGCTCGTTCTCGGCCGCGATGGTGTTGATGTAATCGGTGGTGGGAACCATCGGCACGCCGAGGTGGAGTTCCTTCGACGCCTTCAGCAGGCTGAGCATGATCTCGCGTCCGCGCTGCGGGCCCTTGGCCTGCACCAGCTGCTGGAGCGATTCCTGCCACTCCGAGGTCTCTTCCGGGTCGCTGTCCTGCGGGCCCTGAGAGTACGGATCCTGGTCGTGAACAGTCACACGAGACCTTTCTTCGGCTGGCAGATCATGCCAGACATTCACCATGGACGTGCGGATCGCTTTGTTCGCTCCGCACAACACACCATCGACAAGCCTATCGAGTCCTCGGTGGGCCCTGCCGGGATCGAACCGACGACATCCACGGTGTAAACGTGGCGCTCTACCAGCTGAGCTAAAGGCCCCTCCGCCCAGTGTAGGAGGACGGCGTCGGGGTCACATCGCGCGGAGGCGTTCGAGCAGAGGCTCTGCGGCCTCGGCGAGGAACCGGTCCTGGGTGTCGCCGCCGATCTGCACCAGCGCGACGTCGGTGAATCCCGCCTCCAGGTAGGGCCGCACGCTCTCGGCGATCTTGTCGAGATCGGGTCCGCAGGCGATCCCCTCGGCGACGTCCTCGGGCCTGACGAACTGCGTGGCCGAGGCGAAGCTCGCGGGCGTCGGCAGTTCGGAATTGACCGGCCAGCCGAGGCCGAACCACCGGAACTGCTCGTGGGCACGGGCGATCGCGGCATCCTCATCGGGATCCCAGGAGATCGGGATCTGACCGATCCTGCGCGAACCGCCCCCGTGCGCCTCCTCCCACCCCGACACCAGGTCCGCCTCGGGCTCGACGGCGATCATGTGATCGACCAGGGCCGAGAAGCGCTCGATCGATTTCGGACCCGACACGGCCGTCGCCAGGGGAACGCCCGCCTCGGGCGCGTCCCAGACACGCGCCGAGTCGACCCGGAAGTACTGTCCGTCGTAGGTCACGAGATCGCCCGTGTGGAGAGCGCGGATGATCTCTATCGCCTCGATCAGCATGTCCTGGCGCACATCGACCCCGGGCCATCCCTCCCCGACCACGTGCTCATTCAGGCTCTCGCCCGATCCGAGCCCCAGCGTGAACCGCCCGTCGGAGAGCACCTGGAGTGTCGCGGCCTTCTGCGCGACGACCGCGGGGTGGTAGCGCACGGTCGGGCAGGTCACGTAGGTCATGAGTTCGACCCGCTCGGTCACGGCCGCCACCGCGCCGAGCACCGACCACGCGTAGGGGGCGTGCCCCTGCGTGGTCAGCCACGGGGAGTAGTGGTCGCTGGAGACTTCGAAGTCGAAGCCGACGTCCTCGGCCTGGCGGGCGTGGCGCACGAGCTCCTTCGGGCCGCTCTGCTCGGTCATCAGGGTGTAGCCGAAGCTCGTCATGGGTGCTCCTCAGATCTGGTGGCGCCCACGCTACGGAGCCCGGTCGTCATCGACCCAGGCCTTGCGCTCGCGCCGATGATGAGGCAGGAGCGCTCCGGCGGGGTGGGGGATGCGGCGGGTAGGTTGGAGGCGTGAACGCCACCCCTGCCGATCAGCGCCGCCTGCTCGAGATCGCCGACCTCGACACCCGCATCCGCCAGGCAGATCACGCACGACGTCATCCTCCCCAGGCCGAACGCGTGAAGGAGCTCCTGGCTCGGCGCACCGGGCTCACGCAGGAGCTGAGCCGCCGTGCGGGCGTGCGGGACGACCTCCGCGCGGAGATGGCGCGCATCGAATCCGATGTCGCGATCGTCGACGCACGCCGCGCCCGCGACGAGGAGCGCCTGGCGGCCAGCTCCAACTCCCGCGAGGCCCAGGGATTCGAAAGCGAGCTCGCCTCCCTCGCTCGTCGGAAGCGCGATCTGGAGGACGCCGAGCTGGAAGTGATGGAGAAGCTCGAGTCGGCCGAAGCGGCCGTGGTCGAGCAGGAGAAGCTCATTCGCGCCACCAACGACGAGGGTGCGCAGCTCAGCGCCGAGGCCAAGCGCGCGGTGGCCGAGGCCGAGGCCTCGCTCACCGCGGCCCGGCGCGACCGCGAGGCGGTCGCCGGGTCGATCGCCGCCGACCTGCTGGCGATGTACGAACGCCTCGCCGCGCGCGGCGTCGGAGCGGGTCTGCTGCGCCGTCAGACCTGCGAGGGGTGTCACATGATGCTCTCGGGTACCGATGTGCAGAGGATCAGGCAGACCCCGGATGACACGGTGGTGACCTGCCCGGAATGCGGCGGCATCCTCGTCCGCACCGAGGAGTCCGGCCTCTGAGTCCACCCGAGGCCGCGCGAGCGGAGGCCGCCGGATGACCATGCCCTCGGCCGAGGTCGCGTTCGTCGCCCTGGGAAGAGCGGATGACGGGTGGGCGGCCGTGCTCATGGACGGCGACGGTGCCGAGCATCGAACCCAGCTCCTCGCGGCCGACGAGCTCGCACCCTGGGTGACCGCCGTGGAGGAGCAGCACGCACCCCGCTGGGTGTGGTCCGACACCGCCGGGACCTACCGCAGCCTCCTCGCCGCCGGAGTTCGCGTCGCGCGCTGCCGAGATCTGCGCCTCGCGCACGCGATCCTGCGATCACGCCCCGACCTGCCCGCAGATGTCCTCGCGCGAAGCGAGCCGTGGTGGGAGGCACGGCCGACCGTGATCGAGCCAGGGCGGGGTGACGCGCTCTTCTCCCTCGACGCCGATGCCCACACCGCATCGCTGCCGCAGGCGATCGGAGCCGTCCGGCGGGAGTTCGCCTGGCAGCGCCAGGCCGTCGCGGCGACGGCCGCGCCCGGAGCGCTGCACCTCCTCATCGCCGCGGAGTCGGCGGGCGCCCTCGCCGCGGTGGAGATGACCGAGGCCGGCCTGCCGTGGGACGCCGGCGCCCACGATCAGGTGCTGGCGCGCATCCTCGGACCCCGCCCCCGCGGCGACACTCTCCCCGACCGGATGCGGCGTCGTGCCGACCAGGTGCGCGCCGCACTCGGGGACCCGGCGGTGTCGCTGGATTCACCCCCGAAGCTGCTGCGCGCGCTGCACCGGGTGGGCATCCACGTCCAGACGACGAGTCGGTGGGAGCTGGAGCGTCACACCCACCCTGCGATCGCACCGCTGGTGGAGTACAAGCGGATGTCGCGACTTCTCACGGCGAACGGCTGGACCTGGCTCGACGAATGGGTGACCGACGGTCGCTTCCGGCCGGTCTTCGTGCCGGGCGGAGTGGTGACCGGCCGATGGGCGTCGTCGGGCGGAGGCGCCCTGCAGATCCCGCGGGTCCTGCGAGAAGCGGTTCGCGCCGACCCCGGGTGGTGCCTCGTCATCGCCGACGTCGCCCAGCTCGAACCCCGGGTGCTCGCCGCAATGGCCGGAGACCTGTCGCTCGCGGCGGCGGCGCGCGGGCGAGACCTGTACGAGGGGGTGGTCGAGACGGGTGCCGTCTCCCGCCGCGACGACGCCAAGACGGCGCTTCTCGGGGCGATGTACGGAGCGACGACGGGGGAGAGCGGGCGACTGGTGCCGCGACTTCGACGCTCCTTCCCCCGGTCGATGGCCCTCGTCGACGAGGCCGCCCGGATCGGCGAGGAGGGCGGAGTCGTCCACACGCGGTGGGGGCGCACCTCCCCGCCGCCGGGGCCGCACTGGCGTGCGGTCCAGGACGCCGCCGGCCGCTCGGACGCGACCTCATCCGAGCAGGAACGAGCCCGACGCAGCGCCCGCGACCGAGGCCGGTTCACGCGCAACTTCGTCGTCCAGGGCACGGCCGCCGAATGGGCGCTGGCCTGGATCGCCGACCTGCGCGGGCGACTCCACGCGCTCGCCGAGGTCGAGGTCGGACCGCCGGCGCCGGCGTCAGGGCCGGTCTTCTCCCGCCGCCCGCACCTGGCGTTCTTCCTGCACGACGAGATCATCGTCCACGCCCCGCTCTCGCAGGCAGAGGACGTCGCCGAGGCCGTGCGCGCGGCATCCGTCTCGGCGACCCGCCTGCTCTTCGGCGACTTCCCCCTGGATTTCCCCTTGGATCTGCGGATCGCCGAGACCGCGGCGAAGGCCTGACCGACCCGGGTGCGCCGCAGCCCGGCGGTACACTCGAAACGCGAATGGGTCGGCTGGACGGTCGCGTCGCGGGTAATCCGCGCCGAGGAACGTCCGGGCTCCACAGGGCAGGGCGGTGGGTAACACCCACCCGGAGTAATCCGCGAGACAGTGCCACAGAGAACAGACCGCCGGGGGCGACCCCGGTAAGGGTGAAACGGCGGTGTAAGAGACCACCGGGGTCGTGGTGACACGGCCCGCACGGCAAACCTCGCCCGGAGCAAGGCCAGACAGAGGATGCTGACGCGGCTCGCCGAGTCCTCGGGTAGGCCGCTGGAGCGGCACGGCAACGTGTCGCCGAGAGAGATGACCGTCCACGGGGCTCACGCCCCCGGACAGAACCCGGCGTACAGGCCGGCCCATTCGCCCCTCTGTCAGTCGGCGGCGGTGACGTCGGAGAGCTGCGGAGCCGCACCCAGTGACAGCGCCGCCGCGCCGATGATGCCGGCGTTGTTGCGGTGTGTCGCGGGCACGATCGGCGTCTTCAGGGACAGCAGATGCAGGAACTTGTCCGCGTGCTTGCTGACCCCGCCACCGACGATGAACAGATCCGGGCTGAAGAGGAACTGCACGTAGTCGTAGTACCACTGCAGGCGCTCGGCCCACTCCTCCCAGGAGAGCTCCTCGCGCTCCATCGCCGAGTAGGCGGCGAACGCCTCGGCATCCTTGCCGTGCTTGGCGCGCTGCAGGTGCCCCAGTTCGGTGTTGGGGATCAGCACCCCGCGGTACATCACGGCCGAGCCGATGCCCGTGCCGAGCGTGGTGAGGATCACCAGCCCGTCCTGGTCGCGGGCGGCGCCGTATCGCATCTCAGCGACACCGGCGACATCCGCGTCGTTGGCGAAGTAGATGTCGCGACCGAGCCCGTCCTCGAAGAACTTCTCGGCTTCGAATCCGATCCACTTGTCCGACACGTTCGCGGCGGAGAGGGTCGTGCCGTTCTTGACGATGGCGGGGAACGCGACGCCGAGCGGAATGGCATCCTGGGTGATCTCCAGCCGGGAGAGCACCTCCTTGACCGCCTCGAGGACGTCCGGCGGCTCCGCACCCTTCGGGGTGGACACCTTCACCCGGTCGGTGAGGAGGGTGCCGTCCTTCAGATCCACCACCGCACCCTTGATGCCGGTGCCGCCGATGTCGATGCCGACGGCGCGCGTCGCGTCAGAAGCCATGCCCCAAGCCTATCGACGCCCCCGTCGATCAGTAGGATCGACCCAGCGGACGATCCGTGGCGAGCCGAGGAGTCATCGTGGCACACGACAGCGAGAAGTACTGGTACAACCTGACCACCGGCGAGGTCGAGAAGGGCTTCGAATCGCCCGCCATCGACCGTGCGGGTCCGTTCGACACCGCCGAGGAAGCAGCGATGGCGCCCGAGGTGCTGCGCGAGCGCTCCCGGGCCTGGGCTGAGGACGAGGCACGCGAGGACGGCTGGGAGAGCCGCCCCGCCGGCAGCGACAGCGCCAACTAGTCTGACCTCGGCGTGGGGCGTTCGACCCCGCGCCGGCGATACCCGGCGGAAAGGAAGCCATGGACAAGCAGCGGGACTTCGTACTGCGCACGATCGAGGAACGCGGCGTGAAGTTCGTGCGCCTGTGGTTCACCGACGTCATCGGGACGCTGAAGTCGGTGGCGATCGCACCGGCCGAGGTGGAGGGAGCGTTCGCGGAGGGCCTCGGCTTCGACGGCTCCGCCATCGAAGGTCTCACCCGGTCGTACGAGTCGGACCTGCTCGCCCACCCCGACCCGAGCACCTTCCAGATCCTGCCCTGGCGCGGCGAGATCGATCCGACGGCCCGCATGTTCTGCGACATCACGACGCCGGACGGCCAGCCCGCCGTGGCAGACCCCCGCCACGTGCTCAAGCGCGCGCTGGCCAAGGCCGCCGACGCGGGCTTCACCTTCTACACCCATCCTGAGATCGAGTTCTACCTGCTGAAGTCGTCGTCCTTCGGCACCGAGGGCCCCGAGCCGGTCGACTCGGCCGGGTACTTCGACAACGTCCCCGGCGGCACCGCCCATGACTTCCGGCGCCGCTCGGTGCGGATGCTGGAGGATCTCGGGATCTCGGTCGAGTTCAGCCACCACGAGGGCGGTCCGGGTCAGAACGAGATCGATCTGCGCTACGCCGACGCCCTCGCCACGGCTGACAACATCATGACCTTCCGCACCGTGGTCAAGGAGGTGGCGATCGAGCAGGGGGTGTACGCCACGTTCATGCCCAAGCCCCTGGGCGGGAAGCCCGGAAGCGGCATGCACACCCACATGTCCCTGTTCGAGGGCGACGTCAACGCCTTCTACGAGGAGGGCGCGCAGTACCAGCTGTCCAAGATCGGGCGTCAGTTCATCGCCGGGCTCCTGCGCCACGCGAACGAGATCTCCGCCGTGACGAACCAGTTCGTCAACTCCTACAAGCGACTGTGGGGCGGCGACGAGGCGCCGAGCTTCATCACGTGGGGCCACAACAACCGCTCCGCGCTGGTGCGCGTGCCCCTCTACAAGCCGAACAAGGGCCAGTCCTCGCGCGTGGAGTACCGTGCGCTGGACTCGGCCGCGAACCCCTACCTGGCCTACGCCCTCATGCTCGCCGCCGGGCTGAAGGGGATAGAGGAGGGCTACGAGCTCCCGCCCGAGGCGGAGGACAACGTCTGGTCGCTCACCGACGCCGAACGCCGCGCCCTCGGGTACGCGCCGCTCCCGGCGAGCCTGGACCACGCGCTGGAGTACATGGAGGAGTCCGAACTGGTCGCCGAGACCCTCGGCGAACAGGTCTTCACGTACGTCCTGCTGAACAAGCGGCGCGAATGGCAGGAGTACCGCTCGCAGGTGACGCCCTTCGAGCTGAAGAGCAATCTCGAGATGCTCTGACCGGGACATGAGCACGGGCGAGCGCACGTCGTCTCTCACCGAGCTCGCTCGGCTGGGCTTCAGCGACCTCTCCGAGAGTGCGGCGCTGCTGGAGGAGCTGTCGATCGCCATCGACGTGCCCCGCGCCGACCTGCTGCGAGCCGCCGCGGCCGCGGCCGATCCCGACGGCGCGCTTCTGGCTCTCACCCGGATCGCGCGACGCAACGCCGAGCCCGTGCGCACGGTGTACCGAGATCCACAGGCATGGCGCGCCCTGTGGGCGCTCCTGGGCGCCTCGACGGGGTTCGCCGAGTTCTTCCTGCGCCGCCCCGCCGAGCTTGTCCACCTCACCGGCGTCGGCGTCGACCTCCCCAGCCCCGAATCGCTCCGCCGGGAGATGCTCGAGGCCGTCGGCGCCGACGACGGCTTCGCCGCCGAGGGCGGCGAAGAGGCGTGGGTGGGCCTTCGCGTGCGCTACCGACGTCTTCTCGCACGGATCGCCGCGTTCGACCTTCTCCACCCCGACCCGCTCGAGGTGATGCCCGAGGTGGCCGCGCGACTGGCCGATGCCGCAGGGGCGGCTCTGGAGGCATCGCTGGCGGTCGCGCGCACCCGTGTCTCGCGCGGCGCCGCGGGTGCGGGGCTGTTCCCTGCGGATCAGGTGGCACGCACCCACCTGGCCGTCATCGGAATGGGCAAGGCCGGGGCACGAGAGCTGAACTACGTCAGCGACGTCGACGTCATCTTCGTGGCAGGCGCCGACGACGACACCCTGGAAGAGATCGGCGAGAGCCGCGTCGTCGACATCGCCACCCGGCTCGCCGTCCAGACCATGCGCGGCATCTCGGGCGCCGAGATCGAGCCCCCGCTCTGGGAGGTCGACGCCAATCTCCGCCCCGAGGGCAAACAGGGCGCGCTCGTGCGCACTCTCGCCTCGCACCTGTCGTACTACGAGCGATGGGCCAAGAGCTGGGAATTCCAGGCGCTGCTGAAGGCGCGCCCGTTGGCCGGGGACGTCGCCCTCGGCGAGGAGTACGTCGCCGCTCTCGCGCCGAAGGTGTGGACGAGCGCGGCCCGGGAGAACTTCGTCGACAGCGTCCAGCGCATGCGGGAACGGGTCACCGAGCACATCCCCGCCGACGAGGTCGGCGTGCAGATCAAACTGGGTCCGGGCGGAATCCGGGACGTGGAGTTCACCGTTCAGCTCCTCCAACTCGTCCACGGCCTCAGCGACGACCGCATCCGGCAGCGCGGAACCCTTCCGGCCCTCGATGCCCTCGCCTCCGAGGGCTATATCGGCCGCGCCGAAGCATCCGCCTTCTCCCGCGATTACCGCACGCTCCGGCTTCTGGAACACCGGATGCAGCTGCGAAACCTCCGGCGCACGCACCTCATGCCGCAGACACCGGAAGAGTTGAGGGTGCTGGCGCGCGCGACCGGACTCGCCGAGACCGGGGAGCGGGTGTGGCAGACGTGGGAGGCGATCAAGCGCGAGGTCCGCGACATCCACGTCCGGCTCTTCTACCGCCCGCTCCTTTCCGCGGTGGCGAGTCTCCCGGAGGCGGAGAGGTCGCTTTCCCCTGCGCAGGCGCACGACCGACTGGCGGCGATCGGATTCACGGATCCTGCGGGAGCGCTCCGCCACATCGGCGCACTGACGAGCGGCCTCAGCCGCAAGGCCACGATCCAACGACACCTCATGCCGGTGATGATCCGGTGGTTCGCCGACGGCGTCGACCCCGACTACGGGCTGCTCGCCTTCCGACGCATCAGCGAGCGGCTGGGGGACACCCCGTGGTTCCTGCGCATGCTGCGCGATTCCTCGGGTGCCGCCGAGAGCCTGACCCGCGTGCTGTCGGGCTCCCGCTACGTCGGCGAGCTCATGGAATGGATCCCCGAGTCTGCGGCGTGGTTGGACGACCCCGATCTGCTCCGACCCCGCAGCGGGCTGGCACTGCAGGAGGAGGCGCGTGCCATCCAGACCCGCCATGACACCGTGGACGAGGCGATGCGCGCCGTGCGCGCGCTCCGACGCCGCGAGCTTCTGCGCACCGCGATGGCGGCGATCGTCGGCACCCTCACGATCGAGGAACTCGCCGACGCCCTCACCACGATCACCGAGGTGACGATCCAGGCGACCCTGCGGGCCGTGCGGCGCGACGTCCTGGAGCCGGAGGACGCCGCCCTGGACTTCTCGGTGATCGCGATGGGACGTTTCGGCGGCGCCGAGCTCGGGTTCGGATCGGATGCCGACGTGATGTACGTCTACCGGGCCAATGGGCTGGACCCGGAGCGCGCCGCGCGCAAAGCCCTGCAGCTCGTGGGAGCCCTCCGGCAGTATTCGGAGGATCATCGCGCGCCGCTCGACCTCGACGCGGGCCTTCGCCCTGAGGGACGCAACGGGCCGCTGGCTCGCTCGCTGGACGCGTTCGAGGAGTACTACCGCCGGTGGTCGCTGTCGTGGGAGGCGCAGGCGCTCCTGCGCGCCCGCGGCGTGGCGGGAAGCGTCAAACTGATCACCGCCTTCACCGCGCTCGCCAACGAGGTGCGCTATCCCGCTTCACCCGACGCCGCCGGTCTCCGCGAGATCAAGCGCATCAAGGCCCGGGTGGAGAACGAGCGGCTGCCGCAGGGGGCTGATCCGGCCCGGCATCTGAAGCTCGGACCCGGCGGCCTCAGCGATGTCGAGTGGCTGGTCCAGCTTCTGCAGCTGCAGTACGCGCACACCGTTCCGTCGCTGCGCACCACCTCGACCACGATCGCGCTCACCGCGGCCAAGGATGCGGGCATCGTGCCCGAGGCCGACGCCGCCCGGTTGTTCGAGGCATGGCGGCTGGCCAGTCGCCTCCGCTCGGCCAACACCCTCCTGTCGGGGCAGACGAGCGACGTGCTTCCCACCGATCGGAAGCGCTTGGACGGCATCGGGCGACTGCTGGAGTATCCCCCCCGATCGGCGACGCAGGTCGAGGAGGACTGGCTGCGTACCGCGCGCCGCGCACGTCGGAGCTTCGAGCGGCTCTTCTACGGCTGAGTCCGCCGGTGTCCGGCTTGCGCCGGTCGGCGAGTCCGGCGCATCCTTCAGACATGACCCGTGAGATCCCCGACGAGGACGTCGTGTTCGCCGAGATCGCCGATCGCCTGCGGGACCGATACCCGCAGGCCTCGGCGGCTGACATCGATGCGGCGCTCGGCCGCGCCCGAGAGCACTTCCACGACGCGAAGGTGCGCGACTTCGTGCCCGTCCTGGTCGAGCGCGAGGCGCGGGCGCACCTCGACCGGTCGGCGTCATCGGGGTGACCCTCTTCCGGGATAGGGTGTCGGGCGTGACGGTCCCACCCGAGGCTCCCCGCCCCGACGCGCCGCGACCCTCGCGCACCGCCTGGATCGCCCGCACCTGGGATCGCATTCCCACCGGCTGGTTCGCCGGCATGCTCACGGCGGTCTTCCTCGCGGTGACCGCCGCCTTCGGGGGCCTCGCGCAGGCCGCCGTCCCCCCGATCCCCGAGCTCGAGCCGGGCGACACCCACGTCAACGATCAGTTCGCCCTCACGGTCGAGCGGGCCGTGCTCATCGACGAGCTTCCCGAGGCGGGGATCACCACCGAGCCCGGTCAGCGGGTGCTCGCGATCGTCCTGACCGCAGAGAACGTCTGGAACCGGGCACTGCCCTCCGAGGGCACCAGCGGACTGCGCGCCGGGGTGCGCATCGCCGAATTGGGCGACGAACCCGCGGCCGCGATCGCGCGGTTCGACGACACCACGTTCTCTCCCTACCTGCAGCCGCGGGTCCCCGCGGAGTTGGTCCTCACCTGGGCAATCGACCGCGGTGTCCTCGCGGACGGTGACGAGATCGAGGTCGTGCTCCGCGACCTCACCCTGCGAAAGGGCGAGCTCGTCGTCGCGGGGGAGTACTGGGAGACGCCGATCACGGCAGCGACCATGCGGCTCGATGTGACCGATGTCGGTGCCGGTGCCGACGCCGAGGCGGAAGCCGATGCCGAGGGGCAGCAAGGATGAGGCGCTGGATGACCTGGGCGATCGGTCTTGCGCTCGTGGGGGGAGCCTGGGGCGTCATCCAGGTGACCCCCACGCAGGATGACGCAGAGGCGCCGTTCCCGCTGGTTGCGGAGATCGATCAGACGGCGACCGCCCGCGGCTTCGCCGTGACCGTCACCGATGTCCGACTCGGGTCGCGAGCGGTCGCAGGCGCGTGGTCCGCCGAGGGCACCTGGCTGGTCGTCGACCTCGAGGCCGAGGCGACCCAGGAGGAGACGGGCACCCTCCTCGCGCACGCCGAGCTCGTCTTCGACGATGCCGCCTACCGCGCAAGCGAGCGACCCGCGTCGCTCCTGCGCACGGGTCTCACCCCGGGCATTCCGCGCGAAGGGAGCCTCGCCTTCGAGCTTCCGCCCGACGTCGTCCGCGGCACCGCGACACTCGAGCTCGGAGTGAGCGACGATCCCCGACTCGACAGCCTCGTGACCCTCCCGATCGACCTCCGCGCGCTCGAACCCGCAGACGAGGTCGAGCTTCTCGCCACCGGGTGGGCGCAGCGATGACTCCGGAGCCGTCGATCATGGTTCGATCCACACCGGCCCCGCGGTCACGTGGGTGGTGGCGACGCAACGCGCTGGCGCTGGGTGCGGTCGCGGTGCTGCTGCCGGTGGGAGTCCTCGTTCCGGCCGGCGTCGAATGGTGGCGCTGGAGTCAGAGCGACGCGGTGTTCCCCACCACGGCCGCCGCAGGCGAGCGCATCGACTGGGCGGGCGCGTCGTGGGGCCCGGTCACGGTCGAGGACGAGACCGGCGCGTTCGCCGCCGACGCACCGGCCGGAACCCGCGTGCTCGTCGTCGAGATCCCGGTCGACCCCGTCGATGAGACCCCCGGTTGCACCACTCCGGTCCTCCGGGAACTCGCCGGTGCGGGGCGGGAGTGGGGTGCGGCGCTGAACGAGGTGGACTGGCGCTATGAGCAGCCGAGCTCGTGCGAGACGGGTTCACGCGCTCCGTTCACCGTCTCGGTGCCCTACCTCGTCCCCGACGACGCCATCGGTCCGTTCGGCATCGAGCTCACTGTCCCGGACGAGCTGCCGGGCTTCCTTCGACTCGAGGTCGTCCCCTGACGTCACCACGGGCGCGCCGATGAGCGCGCCGACCGTCGCGTCGTAGGTCGCGGCGATGAGCACCGTCCGCAGCGGCTCGACGACCAGGGGGACGAGGAGGAAGAGCGGTGTGGCGGCGATCACCCAGAAGTCGTAGAGGTCGTGCGGCCCGACCAGTCGCGTGAGGAGCACCCGCAGCCCTTCCCCGGCGAAGAGGATGACGGTGTAGAGCAGCACGTACCCGCCGATGAGGAGGGGTCCGCCCCGCCACATCAGCAGGATCGCCTGCCAGATCGGTCGGAACCGGCCGCCGACCTCCGAGCCGAGATCGACCAGGCGCCGGCGGAGCCGCTGGGGGAGCGACCCGTAGCGGGCTCGGGCGCGATCGACGAGGGTTCCACGCAGCTGCACGCCCTGGGGGGAGACGGTGCGACCGTAGATGACGCCGGCGATCGTCAGCCAGGCGAGCGGAACGAAGAGCACCGCTCCGGCCTGGCCGAGAAGCCACTCGGCCGCATCCCAGACCCACCCGAGGGGCGCGAAGAGGTCACCGACCGCCTGCCGGAGATCGGCGAGCCAGACCATCGCCTGACGGGTGTCGACCCAGGCGGTCACCTGTCCGAGCGCCTCACCGAGGAAGTATGCGACGAGGAAGATCCACAGTGCTTCGAGGTACGTCGCCCCGAGCGCGGTCCATCGCGGAAGCGCCTGCTGCCACCGCTTCCACGCCCAACGCCCGGCGAAGGCGAGCACGACGACGGCGATCGTCCACGGCTCCCAGGTGAGGCTGTCCACCGCGCCGGAGGTGTCGACCGAGGTCTGCTCGACGATGGCAGCCCACTGCCGATCGGTCTGCACCGCGAGGGCCACCCGGAGATAGGCGGCGACATCGTCGACGAGGAACCCCAGCACCGCGTAGACCGCGATGAACGGCAGCACCGCCGACAGCAGCGCGTCCCGGAACGACCGGAGGCGCCCGTCAGGATCGAGGGGGCTCGGAGCGATGGCGCTGAGGCGCAGCATCCCGTCCCTGAGGACGAGGAACATCGCCACGACGCTGACGAGCTTCGCGAGGATCGCCAGCGGGAGGAGCAGGATGCCGCCGAGCGCGGAGTAGCCGCCGACGAGACCGGCGAGCTGGATGGACAGGTACCGGCCGAGGGACCCCGCGAGGTACCACGCCAGCAACGCGGGCCAGTGGGCGACGAGAAGCCGAAGCCCCATCCGCATGATCTCCCGCACCGTTACACCGTAGCGGTGCGGGAGCAGTGGTTCAGCAGCTGCCGACGTCGTGGGTGTGCATGCCCGCGAGGTGGCCTTCACCGTCGAAGTCGGAGTAGACCTCGGTCAGGACGTGGTTGTGACAGACCTGCCCCAGGAGGTGCCCGCCGATCCCTCCGCCGTCCTCGGCGTAGCCCGTGAACGGTGTGCCGTCGGCGTTGACCAGCATCACGAGAGGCCCCGACGGATTCTCGCCCGTGTTGTGCGTCGCGTCCTCGATAGCCATGATGTCCCCTTCCCCTGCGGTGGGCGTGCACTCGTGCGCACACCGGGGAGAGACGCCGCGCCGGCGGCGTGATACCCGGGAAAGGGAAACTCCCCCGAGCGCCCACGGTGGGCAGGCGCTCGGGGGAGTGGGAGTCAGACGGTGTTCAGACCCCGAAGTACAGCTCGAACTCGAACGGGTGCGGGCGCTGAGCCATCGGCCGGATCTCGTTCTCGATCTTGTACTCGATCCAGGTCTCGATGAGCTCCGGCGTGAACACGCCACCCTCGAGCAGGAACTGGTGGTCGGCGGCCAGCGCGTCCAGCGAGTCCTGCAGGGAGTTCGGCACCTGGGGGATTCCCTTGGCCTCCTCGGGCGGGAGCTCGTAGAGGTCCTTGTCGACCGGCTCGTGCGGCTCGATGCGGTTCTTGATGCCGTCGATCCCGGCCATGAGCTGCGCGGCGAAGGCGAGGTAGGGGTTGCCCGAGGCGTCGGGCGCGCGGAACTCGATGCGCTTGGCCTTGGGGTTGGAGCCCGTGATCGGGATGCGGATGGCCGCCGAGCGGTTGCCCGCCGAGTACACCAGGTTGACCGGCGCCTCGAAGCCCTTCACCAGACGGTGGTAGCTGTTCAGCGTCGGGTTGGTGAAGGCGAGCACCGCGGGGGCGTGAGCGAGGATGCCGCCGATGTACCAGCGCGCGATGTCGGACAGTCCGCCATAGCCCTTCTCGTCGTAGAAGAGCGGCTTGCCGTCGTTCCACAGCGACTGGTGGGTGTGCATCCCCGAGCCGTTGTCGCCGAACAGGGGCTTGGGCATGAAGGTCGCGACCTTGCCCCACTGCTCGGCGGTGTTCTTGACGATGTACTTGAACTTCAGGATGTCATCGGCCGCGTGCACCATGGTGTCGAAGCGGTAGTTGATTTCCTGCTGACCACCGGTGCCCACCTCGTGGTGCGCGCGCTCGAGCTGCAGGCCCGACTCGATGAGCTTCAGGCTGATGTCGTCGCGCAGATCGGCGGTCTTATCGACGGGGGAGACGGGGAAGTAGCCGCCCTTGTAGGGGGTCTTGTTGGCGAGGTTGCCGCCCTCTTCGACACGACCGGTGTTCCAGGCGCCCTCTTCGGAGTCGACGGAGTAGAAGCTGGAGTTCTGCTTCACCTCGTACCGGACGTCGTCGAAGATGTAGAACTCGGCCTCGGGCGCGAAGAACGCGGTGTCTGCGATGCCGGTGGAGGCGAGGTACTTCTCCGCCTTCTTGGCGACCTGACGGGGGTCCTTGGCGTAGATCTCGCCGTTGCGCGGGTTGTAGATGTCGAACACCATCACGAGCGTCTTGGCCTCGCGGAAGGGATCGAGGTAGGCGGTCGACACATCGGGGATGAGCTGCATGTCGGATTCGTGGATGTTCGCGAACCCACGGATCGAGGAGCCGTCGAAGAGCTGCCCGACGGTGAAGAACTCCTCATCGACGGTGGCGGCCGGAATGTTGAAGTGCTGCTGCACACCAGGAAGATCCGTGAAACGGATGTCGAGGAATTTAACGTCCTCGTCCTTGATGAACCGCAGCACCTCGGATGAATCACTGAACATGGAGACTCCAGAGGTAGGGCATCGGGAACTGCCGCCCGTCGAGCGGGCCTTGAGGCACCGTATCGGCGGGGGATTGCCCGACCGTGACACCTTTGTTTCCGGCATGTTACGCGCCGAGCGCGGGTAGGGTGGAATCGTGGTCGCCAGCGCACAGGACTATCCCGGTGAGCGACTGGGACGTCCCCGCGAGGGGGCCGGATCGATCGGCCGGCTCGGTCGTCGAGTGGGAGCACTGTTCATCGACTACGGTGCCGCGTACCTGATCTCGGGCTTCTTCGGCTGGGATGCCCTGGCGATCCTGCTGATCTTCGGCGCCATCCAGATCGTCTTCCTCCCGACGCTGCAGGGAAGCCCCGGACACCGGATCTTCGGGATGCGACTCGTGCGCCTGGACGGCGGATGGGTGGGCCTGTGGCGACCCGTGCTGCGCACCATCCTGCTCATCCTCGTCATCCCCGCCGTGATCTGGGACGCCGATCAGCGGGGCCTGCACGACAAGGCGGCGGGCACCGTCCTCATCCGCGACTGATCGCTCAGCGCGGCCGCGGAGCCCGCACGCGCTGCGGGTCGATGCCCTTCGGGATCGGCAGCGACGCGACCGTCTGCGACACCGAGTCCATCCGCTTGATGACGGCGGCCATCGTCGCGCGGTCGATCTTCTTCGGCAGGGACTTGATGGCCGGGGCGAGCTTCCCGATCGGCACCTCGTCCTCACCGTGGCCGACGTACAGCACCGTGACCGGAACACCGGATGCCACGCGCTGGGCCTTGCCCCGCTCTTCGTTGACGAGGCGGGTGAGCCGTCCACGCGCCCCCTCGCCGACGATGACGATCCCGCCACGCCCGATGGCGCGGTAGACCGCTTCCTGCGTCTTCGGGTTGATGCCCACCGGCATCTCCGACGCGCGCCAGCGGCGGCCCAGGGCGCTGGAGAGCACGTAGCCCGTCGCCCCGGGCATTCCGTCGATCTTGCGGTACATCGCCTTCGTCGACAGTCGCGTCATCGTCATCAACGCAGCGAGGATGCCGAACATGAATCCCGTGACACCCCACAGGATGATGCTCCAGATGGCACCCGGCGGGATGAGCGCGCCGATCGCGACACCGAGCAGCGTGCCGCCGATCAGGATGCCCACGAGCGCCCACGGGAGCCAGCGGTAGGCCTGGACCGTGAAGGTGTACAGGGTGCGGATCTGGGCGAAGAACCCGGGACGCTTCTCGGGGGCGGTACTGCGTGCGGCCATGTTCCCAGACTACCTTTCCGGCCCCGGCGACCTCTCCTGCACAACCCGGGACCGCGGACCGATCGTCCACAGTTCCCGGGCGGTCGCAAGGGAGGCGGCAGGTCAGCGGCCAGTCTGGGTCGATGGTGGTCGATCCCGCGATTCCGCTCCTGCGGTCCTACCGGCCGGTGCGGCGCGTGGATGCCACGAGTGCCCCGTGGCCGGGGGAGGTCGTGCGCGATCCGGACGGGGCCGCGTGGCTCCTCGTGGATGCCGAGGAGCTCGGCGACGGGTGGAGCGGATGGCACGCGGCGGAGTCGGAGCACCTCCTCACCCCCCGCGACCTCGTGAGGACGCCGTCGGGACACGCCGCCCTCTTCGAGGTCTGCGCCGCGCGGCTCACCGAGCTCGTGACGCGACGCTTCGAGGATCGCGACCCCCTGTCGACGGGGGAGGCTCTCACGGTGGCCGTCAGCGTGCTGCGCGGACACATGGAGGCCGCAGCGTTGTCGGCGGCGAGCACGGGCGTGTGGTGGCTCACCGACGAGGGACGACCCGTACTGGCGATGCAGACGAGCGGACGCGCCGATTCCCCGGACATCCTCCGTCTTCTCGCGACCGGATTCCCCGCGTGGGCGGAGGTGCTCGGCGATGTGCTCGGTGCGATGGAACAGGACCGGCTTCACGCGCGCGATGCGCAGGCCCTGGAGGAGCGGCTCTTCGCGCTGGCGACCCCGCAGCCCCTGCGTCTCGCGCCGCGGGCCGGGCGGGCGACGGCAACGGCGATGGACGTCGCGACGTCGACGACCGGACGCCCGGCGGCCACGCGCTCGGGGACGCGTGCGGCGGCTCGTGCCGCCGCAGCCGGCGACCCGCGCGGAGTGGGGTGGCTCACCCGCATCTCGGCGGTGATGGACCGCGATCTGGCCGACGTGGTCTCTCGCGCGACGACGAGCCTGTGGCGTGCCGCCGGCCCCGCGCGGCCGCGCTCGCGTCGGCGGACGCTCCTTCTCGCCGCGGGGGCGGCCGCGATCGTGCTGGCCGTCGGCCTGGCGTGGCCGACCGACACCGAACAGCCGGCGGCGGCGGAGCAGGAGCTCGCCGCTCCGACGCCGGGGGCGACGGCGGCCGCAGGCGACGAACCGGGCGGGGCAGCCGTCGATACCTCGGCCTCGGCACCCGCCGCGGCGGACGCCTCGCCCGACCTGGCCGCGGTCACCGAAGAGCTGCTGATCGCCCGGGCGGCCTGCGAGAACGATCAGGGGTGCCTCGGTGCGGTGGTGGAGGACCCCACCCGAGCACTCCCCGCGGGGGCCTCCGACCTTCCGCCCGAGGCGCGGTCGGTCACCTTCCTCGACGATCTCGGGGGCGCGGCCGTGCTCCGCGTGGATGCCCGGGAAGCCGCGGAGCCAGCCGGCGGATCTTCCTCATCCCGCGCGTCTCAGCTCGTGGTCATCGTCCGCATCGGCGAGACCTGGGTCATCCGCGACATCCACGACGCGGGGGCGACACCGTGATCACGATGTCGCCCCCGCGGCGTGGAATGTCCGTGCGGTCAGATTCCGAGGTCGCCCTCGAAGTCCGCCTCCTCCAGACGTGCCTTGACCGCGCCGAGGAACCGCGCGGCGTCGGCTCCGTCGATGACCCGGTGGTCGTACGACAGGGCGAGGTAGACGTAGGACCGCACCGAGATCGCGTCGCGACCGTCGACCGACACCACACCCGGGCGCTTGACCACGATGCCCGTGCCGAGGATCGCCGACTGGGGAAGGAACACGACCGGCGTGTCGAACAGCGCACCACGGGACCCGGTGTTGGTCAGCGTGAAGGTGCCGCCGGCCAGCTCGTCGGGCTTCAGCTTGTTGTCACGGGTGCGGGCGGCGAGGTCGGCGATCTCGTGCGCGATCTGCGCCAGGTTCTTCGAGGCCGCGTCTCGGAGCACCGGGGTGAGGAGACCGCGCTCGGTGTCGACCGCGATCGAGAGGTTCTCGGTGGGCGGGTAGACGATGTTCGTGCCGTCCACCGTGCTGTTGATGACCGGGAAGGCCTGGAGAGCCTCCGCGGCAGCGAGCGCGAAGAACGGCAGGAAGGAGAGCTTGTCGCCGGTCTTGGTCTGGAAGTCGCCCTTCACCCGGTCGCGGAAACTGGAGAGCTTGGTGACATCCACCTCCACGACCGTGGTGAGCTGCGCGGTCGCCTGCATCGACGCCACCGCTCGCTCGGCCAGGACCTTGCGCAGGCGCGACATCGGCTGGGTCGTCCCGCGCAGCGGCGAGACCTCCAGCGGAGTGCGCGCCGGAACGGCGGGCGCAGGCGCGGCAACGGCGGGCGCCGGAGCCTTCGCGGCTTCGGCGGCCTTCAGCACGTCCTCCTTGCGGATGCGTCCACCGACGCCGGTGCCCTTGACCGAACCGAGGTCGACGCCCTGCTGCTGGGCGAGGCGGCGCACAAGCGGGGTGACATAGGCCACCTCGTCGTCCGACGAGGCGGCCGGCGCGGCCGAGGACGGGGCGCTCGAAGGCGACGGCTCCTGCTCGGTGGCGACCCCCGTCGAGACCGGCGCGTGCGCGACGACCTTCTCCGGAACGGGCGCAACCTCTGCGGCAGGCTTGTCATCCGCCGGCTTCTGGTCGGCGGGCGTCTCCTCCGCGGCGGGAGCGGATTCGGCCGGCTTCTCCTCCGCGGCGGGCGCCTCCTGGGCCGGTGCGGGCGCGGCGGCCGCGGCACCGTCGCCGATCCGGGCGAGTGCGGAACCGACGGCGATCGTCTCGTCCTCCTGGACCAGGATCTCCTGAAGGACGCCCTTGACCGGGGACGGGATCTCGGTGTCGACCTTGTCGGTGGAGATCTCGAGCAGCGGTTCGTCGACCTCCACAGAGTCGCCGACCTGCTTCAGCCAGCGGGTGACCGTTCCCTCGGTCACGCTCTCGCCGAGCTCGGGGAGCACGACCTCGGTGCCACCGCTGGACGTCGCGTCCGCGGGCGCGGCCTGCGCCGGCGCGGCCGGTCCGTCATCGGCGGGACCGTCGGCGGGCGCGGCCTCCTGGGCGGGCGCCTCGCTCTCGGCGGGCTGCGCGGGCTCGGGCGCCTCCTGGACATCAGCGGGGGCGGGCGCCTCGCCGCCTCCGGAGCCGTCGCCGATCTTCGCCAGGACGGCGCCG
This sequence comes from Microbacterium kunmingense, assembly GCF_023155745.1. Lineage (GTDB taxonomy): Bacteria > Actinomycetota > Actinomycetes > Actinomycetales > Microbacteriaceae > Microbacterium > Microbacterium kunmingense. The sequence goes on along the minus strand of NZ_JAKNUS010000006.1, from coordinate 189,447 downwards.
ACCTCGACGGTCTCGTCCTCATCGACCAGGATCTCCTCGATCACGCCGCTGATCGGGGAGGGGATCTCCGTGTCGACCTTGTCCGTGGAGATCTCGAGGAGCCCCTCGTCGGCCTGCACGGTGTCACCGACCTTCTTGAGCCAGCGGGTGACCGTTCCCTCTGTGACGCTCTCGCCGAGCGCGGGGAGGACCACGGATGTGCTCATGGGCTTGTCTCCTTCGGGGTTGCCGATGTCTTGTCTAGCTTAGTGATGCGCCCGCAGGCCCGTGTCAGGTCCGCGCCGGCGCGAGGTGCGACGGCTCACAGGGCGTGCAGCGGTTTGCCTGCAAGAGCGAGGAAGGCCTCGCCCAGAGCCTCGCTCTGCGTCGGGTGGGCATGGATGAACGGGGCGATGTCTTCGGGGTGAGCCTCCCAGCCGACGACGAGCTGCCCCTCGGTGATGAGCTCCCCGACACGATCACCCACGAGGTGCACGCCGATCACGGGCCCGTCCTTGAGGCGGACGACCTTGACGAGGCCTCCTGTTCCGATGATCTCGCTCTTGGCGTTGCCCGCGAGGTTGTACTCGTAGGCCTGCACCGCGTCCGCACCGTGGACCTCCGCAGCCCGCGCCTCGGTCAGACCGACCGACGCGACCTCGGGGTGCGAGTACGCCACGCGGGGGATGAGCTGCTCGGGGATGATGACGGGGTTCTCCCCGGCGATCGTCTCGGCGACGAAGATGCCCTGCTGGAAGCTGCGGTGAGCGAGCTGGAGGCCGGGGACGATGTCACCCACGGCGTAGACGTGCGGCACCGAGGTCTGCAGCCGCTCGTCGGCGACCACGAAGCCGCGATCCAGACTCACCCCCGCTTCCTCCAGCCCGAGACCGGCGGTGGCGGGACCTCGACCGACGGCGACGAGCAGGTAGTCCGCCTGCAGCTGCGAGCCGTCTTCGAGCGAGACGGTGACGCCGTCGGCGGTCTGGGCGGCCTCGGCGAATCGGACCCCGAGGGTGAAGCCGATTCCCCGGCGGCGGAAGGCGCGCTCGAGGGTTTTGCTCATCGCGACGTCCTCGGCGGGAACGAGGTGGTCCAGGCCCTCGACGATGGTGACGTCGACACCGAAGGACCGCCAGACGCTGGCGAACTCGACGCCGATCACACCGCCGCCGAGGATGATGACGCGGTCGGGGATCTCCTCCAGCTGCAGGGCCTGATCGCTGGTGAGGATACGGCCGCCGATCTCCAGACCTGGCAGAGTGCGACTGTACGACCCGGTCGCGAGGACCACGTCGGTGCCGCGATAGACGGTGTCGCCGACCCGCACCGCGGGCCCGGCCTCGAGCCGACCTTCGCCCTCGACCACGCGGATGCCGCGGGCCTTCAGCAGGCTCTGCAGCCCGCGGTACTTCTTCTCGACGATGCCCTCCCGGTAGGAGCGCACCCGGGCCGGGTCGATCCCGCGGAACTCCGCCTCGACCCCGATCTCGCCCGCATCCCGCACCGCGTCGGCCACCTCGCCGGCGTGGAGGAGGGCCTTCGTCGGTATGCAGCCGCGATGGAGGCAGGTGCCGCCCACCTTGTCCTTCTCGACCACGATGACGGATCGGCCGAGCTCGGCGGCGCGGAGTGCGGCCGCGTAGCCGCCGCTTCCTCCGCCGAGGATGACAACGTCGGCGGAGGTCTGCGAGGAGGCGTCGGGGGTCATCGGACGGCCTCGGTCTGCAGCAGGCGGAGAAGGCTTCGCACGGTCGCCCCGGTCGGCCCCTTGTCGGTGAAGCCGAACCCGCCACCCTTGTTCATCCCCACCCCGGCGATGTCGAGGTGGATCCACGGGATGCGCGCCGCGTCGTCGTCGGCGGTGCGGCCGACGAAGTGGCGCAGGAACAGTCCTGCGAACAGCGAGCCGCCGGCGGGGTCGCCGATCTTGGCGTTCTGCAGGTCGGCGATCGGAGACTCGAGCTCGTCGACCATGTGGGCCGGCAGCGGCAGCTGCCAGGCGAGCTCGGCGACATCCTCGGCGGCCGCCAGGTAGCGGGAGACGGCGTCGTCATCTCCCATGACTCCGGTGTGGCGAGTGCCGAGGGCGATGGTGATGGCCCCCGTGAGGGTCGCCACGTCGATGAGGAGGTCGGGATGCTCGCGGCTGGCGGCGACGAGCCCGTCCGCGAGGACGAGTCGTCCTTCGGCGTCGGTGTTCAGCACCTCCACCGTGGTGCCGTCGGCGATGCGCACGACATCGCCCGGTCGGGTGGCGCGCCCGGAGGGCATGTTGTCGGCGACGGCGAGCCACCCGGTGACGCGCACGGGAAGAGCCTGGGCCGCGGCCGCGCGGACGACGGCCAGAACCGTGGCGGCGCCGCACATGTCGTACTTCATCCCGACCATGGAGGCCGCGGGCTTGAGGGAGAGCCCGCCGGTGTCGAAGGTGATGCCCTTGCCGACGAGGGCGACGTGACGCGTCGCGCCCGCGGGGGCGTAGTCCAGTCGCACCAGGCGCGGGGGCCGCTCCGAGCCCTGACCGACACCCAGGATGCCGCCGAAGCCGCCGTCGCGGAGAGCGGATTCGTCCCACACGGTCACCTCGACGGGCAGGTCGTCGACCTCCTTCACGGCGCGATCGGCGAGATCCGCAGGACCGAGCCACTCCGCGGGGATCGACACGAGATCCTTGACCAGGGCGACCGCCGATGCCGTGGCACGCACCGCGTCGAGGGCCGCCGGGTCGAGGTCGTCGGTCCCGTGCACGATCACGCGGCTGGCACGACGTTTGGGGCCATCCGCCTTGTACCCGTCGAACCGGTAGCCGCCCAGCGCGGCGCCCTCCGCGGCGGCGAGGGTGTGCGCCGGGGAGAACGGCACCGTGACGGTCACGGTCTCGAAGCCCGTCAGGGCGCGAAGGGCCGCGCCGACCGCGTCGCGCACCGCCGCGGCATCCGGCTCGGCGCCCGTTCCGACGACGGCGAGCGGTCCAGACGTGACCTCCGGCGCGTAGATCCGTTGGAACGAGCCGGGCGACCCGCTGAAGCCTGTCGCGACGAGCGCCTCCTTCAGCCCGGGCCAGGCGTCCAGGGACGGCGCGGCGTCCCCGTCGACGGGGGGAAGAGCCACGACGACGGCGTCGGCGTCGATATCGGCGAGGGGAGCGGAACGGTATTCGAGGTCGGGGAACGACATGGGCTCCATCCTATGGAGCGGTGTTCGCTGTCAGCGGCAGCGGCCCGACTCTCGACGTCGCAGCGACTCGTAGCATGGAGCCATGCCTTACGCCGGTCCTCTCTACGAGCGCTCGGTCTCCGCTCCGGCTGTGCCGGCAGGCCTCCCGCTCGTGATCGCCCTCACCGGCTTCACCGATGCCGGGGGAGCGGTGGCTCGTCTCATCGAGTACATCCGCGACGACCTCGACCCGATCCCACTGGCCGTCTTCTCCAACGACATCCTGCTCGACTACCGCGCGCGCCGGCCGATCGTGACCTTCGAGGCGGATCACCTCACCGATTACCGCCCGCCGCGACTCGAGCTCTCGCTCGCGCACGACGCGCTCGGCGCCCCGTTCCTCGTCCTCGCAGGCTACGAACCCGATTTCGCCTGGGACGGCGTGTCGGAGGCCGTCCTCGAGCTGGCCTCGAGCTTCGCCGTCTCCTCGGTCACCTGGGTCCACGCGATTCCGATGCCGGTGCCCCACACGCGCCCCATCGGCACGACGGTGAGCGGGACCCGGGCCGAGCTGACAGAGGCGCATTCGGTCTGGCAGCCCCACACGCAGGTACCCGCGACCGTCGCGCACCTGCTGGAGTACCGCTTCACCGAGCGGGGTGCCGCGGTGGCGGGGTTCGTCCTGCTCGTACCGCACTACCTCGCCGACACCGAGTACCCCGCGGCAGCCCTCGCGGGCTTGGACAGCATCACGGTGGCGACCGGACTCGTCTTCGACGGAGACAACCTGCGGGAGGAGAACCGCGAGTACCTGACGAAGGTCGAGGAGCAGGTCGCCGGAAGCGACGAGCTGTCGCGGATGCTGCAGGGCCTGGAGGAGCGGTACGACGCGTACATGGCCGGCGCGACCAACGCGACCCCCATCCTGCACACCGGCGACCTGCCGAGTGCCGACGAGCTGGCCGCGGAGCTGGAGCGGTTCCTCGCCTCACGTCCGAGCAGCGACGAGGACAAGCGTCCCTGAGCCCGGCGTCGGGGGAATTCCGCGGCTCGCCGAGACGTTGTGCTGTGAGGGTGGGTCGAGGATTCGCGGGGGAGCGCGGATACGAACCGCCCGGACAGATGTGAGACAATGGATGTTCTGACCCATTGTCGTCCCCCGTCCGCTGCCCTGCGTACGGGAACGGGACTTGACAAGGGTCTTACTAGTGTCCGAAAGATACCGCCGCGGCGCTCCGCGTTCGTGACGGTGAAAGGCGAACCGTGACCGCAGGCACGAAGACGACGAACCGCACCACGAAGGACACCGACACCGCCGACACGGTCGAGGAGGTCGAGACCGCCGCCGAGGCTCCCGCGAAGAAGCGGCCCGCGGCGAAGAAGGCTCCCGCGAAGAAGCCCGCCAAGGCACCGGTCAAGGGCGGCAAGAAGAAGGCCGACGCCGACGACGTCGACGAGGAGATGGACGACGTCGAAATCGACGCCGACGAGGAGATCGCCGGCGACGAGGTCGATGAGGCCGACGACTCCGAGGGCGATGCCGACGCTCCGGCATCCAAGTCCGGCGCCGCGGCGACGACGACCGAGGGCGAGTCGGAGGACGACGAAGACGAGACCCCCAAGCCGGTCTTCGCCGAGCCGCTCCCGACGGGCGCCATCGTCATCTCCAACGACGAGGACGACATCCCCGTCTACTCGACGCAGATCACCGGCGCCACCGCCGACCCGGTCAAGGACTACCTCAAGCAGATCGGTAAGGTGCCGCTGCTGAACGCGGCCGAAGAGGTCGAGCTGGCGATGCGGATCGAGGCGGGTCTGTTCGCCGAGGAGAAGCTGTCGCACATGTCGGCGGCCGAGAAGGCGTCGCAGCTGGGCTTGGACCTGCAGTGGGTCGCCCGCGACGGTCAGCGCGCCAAGAGCCACCTCCTCGGCGCCAACCTCCGCCTCGTGGTCTCGCTCGCCAAGCGCTACACCGGTCGCGGAATGCAGTTCCTGGATCTCATCCAGGAGGGCAACCTCGGTCTCATCCGCGCCGTCGAGAAGTTCGACTACACCAAGGGCTTCAAGTTCTCGACCTACGCCACCTGGTGGATCCGTCAGGCGATCACACGCGCCATGGCCGACCAGGCCCGCACCATCCGCATCCCGGTGCACATGGTCGAGGTCATCAACAAGCTCGCGCGTGTGCAGCGGCAGATGCTGCAGGATCTCGGTCGCGAACCCACCCCCGAGGAGCTCAGCCGCGAACTGGACATGACCCCCGAGAAGGTCATCGAGGTCCAGAAGTACGGTCGCGAGCCGATCTCGCTGCACACGCCCCTCGGCGAGGACGGCGACAGCGAGTTCGGCGACCTCATCGAGGACACCGAGGCCGTCGTTCCGGCGGACGCTGTCGGCTTCACCATGCTGCAGCGTCAGCTGGAGTCGCTCCTGGACTCCCTGTCCGAGCGCGAGGCGGGCGTGATCCGCATGCGCTTCGGCCTTGGTGACGGTCAGCCCAAGACCCTCGACCAGATCGGCGACACGTTCGGGGTGACCCGCGAGCGCATCCGTCAGATCGAGTCGAAGACGATGGCCAAGCTCCGCCACCCCAGCCGGTCGCAGTCGCTGCGGGACTACCTTGAGTAAGCGGTCCGTCGCATGACCGGTGAAGCGAACGACGGCAAGGCCCTCACGGTCACCGTCGACGGCGAGTCGTTCGCCCGCATCCCGATCCGCACGCGGGTCGTGATGCCGGGCGATGATCTCGAGGAGTTCGTGCGCGAGTACGCGACGAGCCTCGTGCGGCCCGGCGACCTGCTGTTCGTGACCGAGAAGATCGTCGCGATCACGCAGGGCCGGTCCTACCCCCTGGAGGACATCCAGCCGCGACGCCTCGCACGCTTCCTCTCGCGGTACGTCACCCGTACCCCGCACGGCATCGGACTCGGCATGCCCGAGACGATGGAGATGGCGCTGCGCGAGTGCGGAACCCCCCGGATCCTTCTCGCCGCCGCGGTGTCGGCCGTGACCAAGCTGTTCGGACGCAAGGGCGACTTCTACCGGATCGCCGGCGACAAGGCACGCGCGATCGACGGACCCACCAGCGGCACGATCCCGCCGTACAACAAGGCCGTCGTCCTGGGCCCCGATCGCCCTCGTGAGGTGGCCCGACGACTCAAGGACCTTCTCAACGGCGTTCCCGAGGTTGCGGTGGTCGACATCAACGACCTCGGTGGCAACATCCTGGGATCCACGGTGAGCAGAGCCCGCGAGAACCAGCTCGTCACGATCCTGAAGGACAATCCGCTCGGCCAGGGCCACCAGTCGACGCCGCTGGGGATCATCCGCGCAGCCTGACCGGTGACCCTCAGCTGAGGATCGCGGTCACCGCGAGAAGGACGGGGATGCACCCGATCGTGGTGAGGAATACGCTATCCCGTGCAATCGCCTCGCCGACGTCGAAGCGTTGGGCGTAGTTGAAGACGTTCTGCGCCGTGGGAAGCGCGGCAAGGACGACGATCACGAGCACGTCGGCGCGGGGGAGTGCGAAGACGAGAGCAGCCACCGCCCAGGCGACGGCGGGCATGACCACGAGTTTCAGCGTCGTGGCGAGGATGACGTCACGTCGCCGTCCGTGCGCTCCGAGCACGCGCTGACCGTACAGCGACAGACCGTAGCTGATGAGCAGCACCGGCACGCAGGCGTTCGCCACGAGTTCGGCCGGCGCCATCACGACCTCGGGGAGCTCGATGCCGCTGATGGAGACCGCCGCCCCGAGAGCCGATCCGAGGACGATGGGGTTGGTCACCACGCGGCCGATCGTCTTGGCAAGTGATGACCGACCGGATGTCACGGCGTCGAGGATCGCCATTGTGATCGGAGTGAAGACCAGAAGCTGCAGGAGGATCACCGGCGCCGGAAAGGCCGCATCGCCCAGAAGGTACAGCGACAGCGGGATGCCGATGTTGTTGGAGTTCACCTGGCCGGCGCTGAGGCTCCCGATCGTCGTCTCGGCGACCGAGCGACGCCACAGCAGACGGGCGACGACGGCGTAGAGCGCGATGACCGTCACCGCCGCGATGGCCGATACCGGCAGCAGCGAGGAGAACAGGGTTCTCACATCGGCCTCGGCCAGGACGACGAAGAGCAGGAACGGCGACAGGACGAAGAAGGTGAGCCTCGCCAGCACGGGGCGGGCGTGTTCTCCCAGCAGATTGACGCGTCCGAGGATGTAGCCGATGAGGATCGCGACACCCACCACGACGAAGCCGGTGAGAGCCGAGAGCATCCCTCAAGGCTAGTGCGGCCCGACCCTCAGACCGGCCTCACGCGCAGCCAGACCACGCCGTGCGCCGGCAGCATGAGACCACCCTGCAGCGCGACGGGGGAGTCGGAGACGATCTCCGTGGCATCCGATCGGAAGCCCGAGAAGGTGACCGGCTCGATGAGCACCTCCGAGTCGGCGACATTGCCCAAGACGAGGATCGTCGATGCGGAGGCCACGCGCTGGAAGCCGACGACCTGCGGGAAGGGCGTGTGGAACGGCACGAGCGGATTGCTCGCAGCGAACTCGGGGGAGCGCTGCCGGGCGTGGATGAGGGCCTGGAGCCGGGTGGCGATGCGTCCTGCGACGGTCGACAGATCGTGGCGGGAGGCGTAGGCGCGCTCGTCGCGGTGCGGCCGGTGCACCCACCGACTGTCGTCGGCGTGGGCGGGGTCGTCCCGGTAGCCGTAGTCGTTGAGCTGGCCGACCTCGTCACCGAGGTAGATCAGCGGGATCCCTCCGGTGGACAGGGCCAGGGCATGAGCGAGGATGACGCGGTCCTCACCGCCGGGGTCTCCGGCCTCGACGCCCGCGAGCGAAGCCGTCGTGCCGGCGATCCGGGCGTCGCCCGTCTTCGGGTTCTCCTGGAACGGCTCACCGCGCGAGAAGGTCCCCTCGAAGCGGCCGACGTAGAAGTCATTGAGGAACCGGCGGTGCGGATAGCCGGCGATGCCGAGCTCTGCGGCATCCTCGTCGGCGAATGTCCATCCGATGTCATCGTGACTGCGGACGTAGTTCACCCAGGACGTTCCCGCCGGCAAGGCGTGGCGCTCGTCAAGGGCCTTCTGCAGCAGCCGGGCATCGCGGGTGGCGAGGGCTTCCCACCCGAGCGCCATCTGCAGCGGGTTGTACGACAGCTGGCACTCATCCGGCGAGATGTACGTGATGACCTCGTCGGGGTGGACGATCGCCTCGGACTTGAACAGCACGGAGGGCGCGGCCAGTCGGAGCACGAGGTTGAAGGCGCGCAGGAGAAGGTGCGCCTCCGGGAGCGATTCGCACGGGGTGCCCAGGCGCTTCCAGATGAACGCGACCGCGTCCATGCGGAGCACCTCAACGCCCTGATTGGCGAGGAACATCATCTCCTGCGCCATCGCGCGGAACACTCGGGGGTTGGCGTAGTTCAGATCCCACTGGAAGTGGTAGAACGTCGCCCAGATCCAGCGACCGTCCGGCAGCTGCACGAAGGCGCCCGGGTGGTCGTCGGGGAAGATCTCCCGCACCGTCTCCTCGTACCGGTCGGGCATGGTGCGGTCGGGGAAGATGAGGTAGAAGTCCTCGTAGTCGGGGTCGCCGGCGACGGCCTTGCGCGCCCACTCGTGCTCGTTGCTGGTGTGGTTGAAGATGAAGTCGAGCACCAGCGAGATGCCCGCCTCGCGGAGGTCGGCCGACAGGGCGGCGAGGTCGGCCATGGTGCCGAGGGGCGGGTCGACTTTCCGGTAGCTCGACACCGCGTAGCCGCCGTCGTTGTTCCCCTCCGGCGAGTCGAACAGGGGCATGAGGTGCAGGTAGGTCAACCCCAGCTCCTGGAAGTAGGGGATCTGCGCGCGGATGCCGGCGAGGGTGTCGGCGTAGCGGTCGACGTAGCAGACCCCGCCCAGCATGCGCTCCGACAGGAACCAGTCGGGGTGGGCAATGCGCTCTGCGTCGAGGGCTTTCAGTCCCGCCGGTCGATCGCGCCATCCCACGGCGGCGGCGGCGACCACCTCGGCAAGAGCTTCGCGTCCGTCGTCACGGTCGCCGTACAGCTGGAGGAAGAGCCGGTGCAACTCGGGAAGGACCTCGGCCAGGCGCTCGCTGAAGCCCGGATCGGGGACGCCGAGCGCCGTCCGGGCCGCTGCGGTGGCGGCGTCGAGGTCGAGCCCGGAATCAGGACTGAGACGGGACATGGCGCTCCACATCATCGGGGATCACGACGTTCGCATCGTATCGCTCACGCCTGTCTCCGGCTGGCACCGGGGGCACCACCACGTCCGACGGCGGCCCGGATCGTCGGGCACCTCGGCCGCGACGTGGATCGTCGTCCCGCATCGAAGACAGGGTCGGCCTGCCCGACCGACGACCCAGTGGGTCGAACCGCGGGACCGATTTCCCGTGGTCACCTGGTACATGCCGGGCACGGTGGCGGACAGGAGCAGGCAGCGCGCCGCGAGGCCGACGATCGCCGTGATGTCGGTCGCGCCGATCGGAACGAACGGATGGATGCCGCGGAGGAACGCGAGCTCGTTCACCCAGAGGTTTCCGAGCCCGGCGAGGTTTCCCTGATCGAGGAGCGCAGCGACGGTCGGTCGATCAGGTCGTCTCCTCAGCCGTCGGACCGCTTCGGCGGCATCCCAGTCTCGTCGAAGCGGATCAGGGCCGAGCCGTTCCCGCACCCGTTGCTCGTCGGCGGTCGGCGCGTACTCCATGACCGGCACATCGACGCCCCAGAGCGTCGCGCCGTCGCCGAGGGCGAATCGGCAGCGCACGCGGTGCAGCTCGGCGCGCGGCAGCGGACGTCTCGTCACCGACCACGATCCCTGCATCTTCAGGTGCGTGTGCAGCGACCATCCGTCGTCGAACCGCGTGAACAGATGCTTGCCGTGCGTGTCATACGAGAGGATGCGTCGCCCGTCGAGCTTGGCGCCGGCATGCGCACCGGAGCGGAGTTCACCGGACACGATCGTCCGATCGACCGATGCGCCTTCGAGGCGCCGGGCGAGTCGATAGACGCTGTCACCCTCCGGCATCCCGCAACCTTAGGGCGTACCTGCGACATCCCTACGATCACCGATAATGCACATTATGTCAGCTTGACCACGACATCTTCGCGGCTGATGCGAATTGGCCTCTCCCCTCGACCTCCCTTGTGTGGCGCCGGATGAGCCGACACATCGGTGGCTACTCCCGCAAGGTGTGGTCGCTGCGGACGGCTCCAGCTCGGGATCGAAAATGCCGCTGACCTGGGTGTCGTTGTGTGCACTTGACAGGCGTTCGCGTTTTCTGCGAATGTTTCGCGTAATATGCGAACCTCTCCTCCTGTGGCCCCGGGTGCGGTTCCCGCGCATCTGCGGGCCGCGATCCCGCTGTTCAACGCCGAGGAAGGCGTATGGCTGGCAATGCTGGACGGCTGGGCGGCGCAGCAGCTCGCCCGCAACCTGTCGGCGTCGACGGTGGACAAGCGCCGCACGATCGTGACCCGGTTCCGGCTGTTCGCGGACAGCTATCCGTGGTCGTGGTCCACGCCGATGGTGGACGAGTTCTTCCTCGAGCTGCGCGCACTGCGCGGCGCGTCCCACTCCACCGTGCTGGGCTATCAGAACGCGCTGCGACTCTTCCTGGAGTACCTGACCGACCCCGCCTACGGCTGGGTGCAGCACTGCTGGGACCGCTTCGGCGATCACCCGACGCAGCTGCTGCACGAGTGGAACACCGCCCGCCACTCCCAGGACGCGATGGCCGGCCCTGGCAAGCGCCCCTACACCCGGGACGAGATCCAGGACCTGTTCGACTGCGCCGACGACCGGGTGATGCGGATCCGCCGCGCCGGCGCGAAGGGCTGGGTCGCCGCGTTCCGGATCGCGACGATCATGAAGACCGCCTACGCCTGGGGATTGCGCCGCAACGAGGTTCGGCAGCTGGATCTGGTCGATCTGGCCGCGAATCCTCGCGCCCGCCAGTTCGGTGACGTCGGGATCCTTTATGTCCGATATGGGAAGGCGATGCGCGGCTCTCCCCCGAAACGCCGCACCGTGCTCACCCTGCCCGAGTTCGACTGGATCGTCGAATGCCTCGGCGAGTGGCGGGAGCAGGTCCGCCCGCTGGTGGCCCCGCCGAAGTCCACCGCACTCTGGCCCAGCGAACGCAGCGGCATGCTCGCCGCTGACTCCCTCTCCCGCGCCTTCAACGAGGTCAAACGCGAGGCCGGCCTCGACGACGATCTCGACTTCCACTCGCTGCGCCGCTCCTACGTCACCCACCTGGTCGAGGACGGTTACGACGCGTTCTTCATCCAGCAGCAGGTCGGCCACGAGCACGCCTCGACCACCTCGATCTACACCGGCCTCTCCCCGGACTACCGGGCCCGCGTCGTCGACGACGCGATCGCCCGGATGGCCGCACAAGCAATCACGAAGGAGCACTGAGCATGCAACGTCGAATCGAGCACGGCTGGCGGCTGCGGGAACTGATGGCCGCCCGCGGGATGAACACCATCTCCGACCTGATCCCGCACCTCAGCGATCGCGGCATCCACCTCTCGGACTCGCAGATCTATCGCCTCGTGGGCGGCACCCCGGAGCGCATGAACCTGAACCTGCTGGGCGCGATCCTCGACACGCTGGACTGCAGCTTCGAGGAGCTCTGCCCCATCACGGTCCAGGCCGCGCCCGATCGCGCCACCGGAACCGCCGACGCCGCCCCCGCACAGGGCGCGTTCCGGCCCGCCCGCGCGCGAATCCGCAAACCGCAGTGACCCCTGGAAGGGCGCTGCGGGAGTGCGCGCGCTGCGCGCGCAGCGATGTCAGGTTCGCGACGACTTGGCCAGAGGGATCGATCTGCCGCCGCTGCTACCAACGCGCCACCCGCATCCACGGCACCTGCCGCCCCTGCGGTCAGCACCGCCTGCTGCCCGGCCTCCTGGACGAGACCCCGGTCTGCGTCGACTGCGCCGGCATCCCGAAAGACTTCCACTGCACCCGCTGCGGCCGCGAAGACGAACCCGTCCGCGTCGGCCTCTGCGCCCACTGCTGCCTCACCGACGACCTCACGGCACTCCTCGCCGACCCAACCGGCGCGATCAACCCCACCGTGATGCCGCTCTTCACCGCGCTGACCCAGCAGACCCGCGCCCGCAGCGCCCGCACCTGGCTGACCGTCAACCCCGACGCCACCAGACTGCTCCGAGACCTCGCCCACGACGTCGTCCCCATGGAGCATGCGACGTTCACCGACCACCCCGAGCCCACGAAAGTCGCCTTCCTCCGAGAGCTCTGCATCGAACACCGACTGCTCCCCCCAGTCCACCTCGACGTCGAACGATTCGCCACCTGGCTTGACGCCAAACTCCCCGCCGCGCACCCCGCGGACGCCCGCCTGATCAAGCAATACGCCCGCTGGGTTCACCTCAACAGGCTGCAGCGTCTCGCCGACGCCGGCGACTTGAAGAAGGGCAGCTTTCTCGCCGCGAAGCAATCCACCACCGTCGCACTCGACTTTCTCGCGCACGTCCGCGGCGCAGGACTCGCCCCCGCTACCTGCACCCAGTCCTGCGTCGACGACTGGCTCGCCACCGGCCCCACCACGCGCAGCCTGGCACGCACATTCGTCCGCTGGGCGATCGCGCACCGACACATCCCGTCGCTGACATTCCCCTACCGGGTGGCCAAGACCGAACCCGTCATCACCCAACAGCAACGACTCGAGCACATCGCCCGTCTGATCGAACCAGGCGACAAACTCACAACCGACGAACGCGCGGCAGCCCTCCTGCTCCTCCTCTACGCGCAACCACTCACCCGCATCGTCGGCATGCAGCTCGTCCAAGTCCGCGACGAGCACAACGCGCTCACCGTGTCGTTCACCGACGACGCGCTCACCATTCCCGGCCCGTTCGCGCAGATCATCCGGAACCACCTTGCGGCGCTACCGAATAGGAACACCGCCGCCCATCGCGACACCCCTTGGCTCTTCCCCGGCCGCCGCCCCGGCAAGCACCTGAACCAGACCACGCTGATGAACAAGCTCCGCGACGCCGGAATCGACCTCCGCGGTGCACGAAACGCCGCGATGCGCGCCCTCGTGCTCGAGCTACCCGCGCCCGTCGTCGCCGACTCGCTCAACTACAGCTACAACGTCACCGACAAACACCGCCGCAACGCCGGCGCCACTTTCCTTGACTACACCTCAAGACGAACCCGTTGACCCCTTGCAGTTGGGCCCGTCTCTCACGCGAGTGCAGGGATCCAGGCTGCAGCAACGAACCCTGCGACACCCAACACCAGCAGCACAACGATCCCCGCGCCGACGACCCTGGGCCACCGCCGGGAGAGAAGCACAGTCGCAACGATCGCGGCGAGATACGCGAGTGCGATGACCACAGTCCAAACGGTTGCAGCGGCCAGCCGATCATGAATGAAGCAGTTTCCCGGGCCTGGCAACACGAGAGAACAAGCCTCTGGCCCAACCGGCACGGCGACCCACCAGATCAAGCCGACCGCGACGAGCGCGACCAGAGTCACGACCAATACTCCGATCAGCATGACCGTCGTCGGCCGGGCGGAGGAACGTCGTTCGTCGAGGGCCCTCATTTGCCCATCGTAAGAGGGAGGCCGCGTCCCTTGCATTAGCCGGTCGCGAATCCGCCGGGACAGCACTCACGTCGGTGACGTGGGACGATGTCACGCAGGGAGTCCTCCCCTGCAGCGGGTCAGCGATCCACACGCACCGCGTCGTAGTCGGTCGTGGGCGTCGGCGGGGTTCCGAATCGGGCGTTCGGCAGGTAGAGATCCTGTCGATACGCGGCCACCGTCGTCGGCACACGGAACGCCGCACTCGTGATGATCTCCTCGAGCGTCCCCGCGGTTCCCTGCACGTCGAGGCGGAACGCCGCCACCTGGTTCAGCCGGTTCTGCACCACGTAGAGCGTGCGATTGACCACCAGAAGGCCGTCGCCGTTCACGAGTGAGTAGCCGCCCAGGTCCACGGCCGTGGCGACACCGGTTTCGGGGTCGACGCGGAAGAGGATGCCCGTGGCCGACTGGACCACCAGCAGCGCCTGACGGTTGGTCGTGAGCGCGATGCCGTTGGCGTTGAAGCCTTCCCGCTGCACCCACTCCCCCGTGAGCGGCAGCGTGACGATCTCGGACGGATCGGGCAGATCGCCTGAGCGCGGGACGGGCAGGAAGTACAGCTCTGCGGCCGAGGAATTCGTGAACCACGCGCCATCGCGGGTCAGGACGACGTCGTTGATGAATCCGCCGGGCGCCGTCAGCTGGTAGCGTGCGAGCTCCTCGCCGGTGGCCGCGTCGACGACGCGGGCGACACCCGTGGGTCCGCCCGCGATGAAGAGCCTCCCGCGCTGGTCGACCTTGAGCCCCGCAGCGGGGACGCCCGGCCCGTCACTGATGATCGATCCCTCGCCGCTGCGCACGTCTGCGGCGTAGATGTCGCCGTCCACGAGCGAACCGAAGTAGGCGGTCCCCCGGTTGTCGACCGCGATCCCCTCGGGCTGGAAACCGTCCGGGAGGCGGATCTGATCGACCGACGCGCCCCGTGCTGCCGGTGGTGCTGCGGCGGCTCCGGTCGTCGGCAGCGCTGCGAGGAGACCCGCGACAGCGAGGGCGGGGAGGGCGAGGGCGAAGCGTCGGCGCGTCATGGCCAGAGCCTATGAGCGGTTCCGAGAGGGAAGGGCCGAGATGAGAAAGGTCTCAGACATCAGCCGCCGTCCTGATTGACTGATCCCGACAACCGGACGGAGACCCGATGACCTCACCCCGACACACCCTCGGCGGACTCGTCGTCGCGCCGGACGTGCAGGACGCCCTGGACCGCGGCATCCCCGTCCTCGCGCTGGAGTCGACGATCTTCACCCACGGACTCCCCCGGCCCCGTAACCTCGAGGTCGCGCGGGAAGCGGAAGACCGGCTCCGCGACAGCGGCGTCGTCCCCGCGACGATCGGCGTCGTGGACGGGCGTCCGACCGTCGGCCTCTCCCCCGCGCAGATCGAACGCCTCTCGAACGACGACGCGGTCGTCAAGCTGAGCCTGCGCGATCTGCCGGTCGCCGCGGCAAAGGGTTTGAGCGGTGGAACGACGGTGGCGGCAACGGCATTCCTCGCGCACCGGGCCGGAATCCGCGTGTTCGCCACGGGTGGTCTCGGCGGCGTCCACCGTGATGCGCAGCAGACCTTCGACGAGTCGGCCGACCTGCCGACGCTCGCGGCTCTCCCCCTCGTCGTCGTCAGCGCAGGGGTCAAGTCGATCCTCGACATCCCCCTGACGCTGGAGCGCATGGAGACCCTGAATCTCACTGTCGTGGGCTACCGCACCACGGACTACCCAGGCTTCTACATCGCCGACTCGGGGCTCGACATCGACTACTCCGCCGAGTCCGCCACCGAGATCGCCGACATCGCCCGTGCCCGCGACGCGCTCGGCATCGCCTCGACGCTCCTCGTCGCTCGTCCCGTCGACCCCGAGGTGCAGCTCCCGCCCGCTCTTCACGATGAGGTGCTCGCCCGCGCCCTGCAGGCCGCCGCGGCGGCCGGGATCTCCGGTCACGACACCACGCCGTTCCTTCTGGACCAGATGCAGCGCGAGACCGGGGGACGAAGCCTCGATGTCAACGTCGAGGTGTACCGGGGCAATGTCGCCCTCGGCGCCGAGATCGCCGCCGCTCTCGCCGGCGGCGACGGATGCTGACCGTCATCGGAGATCTCCTGGCCGACATCGTGGTCCTCGGGGCCTCTTCCCTGGAGCGCGGCACCGACAACCCGGTGACGATCACCCACACCCGGGGCGGCAGCGCCGCCAATGTCGCCGCGGTCGCGGCGCCCGCGGCAGCCGTCCGATTCATCGGCAGGGTCGGATCGGATGCCGAGGGCGAGGCGCTCGTCCACGAGCTCGAGCGCTCCGGGGCCGAGGTCTTCGTGCAACGCGCGGGACGAACCGGGTCGATCGTGATCCTCGTCGATGAGCTCGGCGAACGGACGATGCTCACCGACCGCGGCGCCGCCGCGGAGCTGGAAGCGATCGATCCCGCATGGCTCGAGGGCACCCGCTGGCTGCACCTCCCGCTGTACGGGTTCGCCGATGCGCTCTCGCGTGTCGCCCTGCTCTCGGCAGCCGCGTGGGCGCGCGAACGCGCGGTGCCCGTGAGCGTCGATCTCTCCAGCGTCGCGACGATGCGGGCGCTCGGGAGCGAGAGGGTGCGCACCCTCCTCGTCGACCTCTCCCCCGCCGTGGTGTTCGCCAACGCCGAGGAGGCGGTGTTCCTCGACGAGTTGCGGGTCGGCCTCCCGGCAGGGACGGTGTTCGTCGTCAAGCGCGGCGGTGACCCGGTGCAGATCCGTCAGGACGACGACGTCACCCTTGTCGCCGTCGACCGCGTCGCGGATGTGATCGACACCACCGGAGCCGGCGACGCCTTCGCCGCCGGCTATATCGTCGCTGCTCTTCGCGGTGAGGACCCCGCCGGATCCGCCGTCGCCGGGTGCGCGTCGGCACGCGGAGCGCTGCGTCGTCCGGGCGCGCTGTAACCGGTGCGCCGTCGCCTGCCTCACCCGGTCAGCGCAGACTCCAGGTGGCGAGGATCGACGTACAGATGCGTCCGGAAGCCGATGCGCGCCGCCGCACGGATGTTGGGCTCGGCATCGTCGACGAAGAAGCACTCGGCGGGGTCGGAATCCAAAGACTCCGCGACGGCGACGAAGGCCGCGCGGGCCGGCTTGGCCACACCCAGCGTGCTGGAGTTGAAGACGACGTCGAACTCGTCGGACAATCCCAGGCGGTCGAGATCCGCATCCAGCCGCGTCGTGGCGTTGCTGAAGAGGGCGATGGTGCGGCGTCCTCGTTCCCGCCGAAGAAGGTGCAGCACTTCCTCATCGACGCGACCGGCCGGCAGCGACCACTGCGCGACGGCGCGACGGCCACCGGGTCCGAACGATGCTTCGAGCTCGAGGGCGATCTGCTCGCGCCACTCGTCGTCGGTGATCTCACCGGTGACGGCGCGGTGCAGGCGGGCGACATCGTCGAACACAGCCTTACGGAGTCGACCCGCCGGAAGACCGTGCGCTGCCTCGGCATCCGAGATGATCGCTGCGTCCCAGACCCGGAGGACTCCGTCGAAGTCGATCACGAGCGGTCCGATCACGCCGGAAGTCTAGCCCGGGAGGCATCGACCTCCCCGTGCGGGCGGGGCGCCGCAGCTGTCGCGTCTAGCCGGCGGCGAATCCGCCGTTGACCTTCAGCAGCTGTCCGTTGACCCACGAGCCCGCCGGGGACAACAGGAACCGGACGGTGTTCGCGATGTCGTCGGGCGTGCCGAGACGGCCTGCGGGGGTGGCGTCCCGCGTCCATCGCCGGGTGTCGTCATCCATCCAGCCCGTATCGATCGGCCCGGGGTTGATGACGTTCGCACGCAGCCCGCGCTCCCCCAGTTCGACGGCCGCTGCGATGACGATCCGATCCAGCGCGCCTTTGCTGGCGCCGTAGGGCAGGTTGTGCGCGGTGTGATCACTCGTCAGGGCGACTATCGATCCCGTCGCCTGTCCCTCCGTCGCATCCGGACGAAGCCGTTCGGCGAAGGCCTTGATGAGAAGCCACGTCGCCCGTGCGTTGACGGCGAAGTGGCGGTCGAAGCTCTCGACGTCGGTGGTGAGAACGGAACTGTCCACGGACTCGCAGTGAGACATCACCAGCGCTCGGAGGTCGCCTCTCACGGATGCTGCGGAGACGAGCTGCTCCGGCACGGCAGGGTCGGACAGATCCCCGCTGACGACCGTCACCGCCGCGCCCTCTGCGCGGCACGCGTCCGCGATATCGTCCGGGTCGGACGCACCGCGATCCAGTCCGACGCGCTCGTCGTACGCCTCCCAGTGGCTGAGGACCAGGTCCCACCCATCGCGGGCGAGACCGAGCGCGAGCGCGGCACCGATTGACCGACGTCGTCCGACCCCGGTGATCAGGGCGGTACCCGGCGGAGTCGTGGGGCTCATCCCTCGAGCCTACGGTCCGCCGGGCGCGCGTCAGAGTCCGGCGGCGTCGTCGGGACGGCTGGTCGACTGACGCGTGACCCGCTCGTTGGTCGCGGGGTCGACCGTCGTCCGACTGACCGACTCGGTACTCCGGCGACGGGCGAGCAGCACGATGCCGAGGAGGAAGACGACCGCTCCGGCGCCCATCAGGATGTAGCCGATGAGGTCGAGGTTCACCCACTCGACCTGAACGTTGACCGCGAACGCGAGGATCGCTCCGATGGCGAAGAGCGCGATGCCGGCACCAATACTCATGGGTCTCCCCTTTCCGGGTATGCGAGGGCGGTACCCGCCTTTACTGTGGCGCGCCGCGGACCCCCCGCGCACCCACTTGACATGCAGGGGTCGGATGCGGCATGTCGGACGTCGGTTCTAGGCTTCGGCCATGACTGCGGTGATCTTCCACACGGCGACGACCCTCAACGGTTTCCTTGCTGACGACCAGGATTCCCTGGACTGGCTGTTCGCGACACCCGGTGCCGCGGAGGCCGAGAGTGACTTCTCGACGTTCCTCGACACGGTCGGCGTCCTGGTGATGGGGTCGACGACGTACGAATGGGTCGTCGATCACGAAGAATTCCTCTCGCACCCGCAGAAGTGGACGGAGATCTACGGCGACCGGCCGACGTGGGTCTTCACCTCGCGTGATCTGCCCCGGATCGAGGGGGCGGATGTCCGATTCGCGCGGGGCGATGTGGCAGCGCAGTGGCCGGAGATCCGCCGTACCGCCGCCGAGCGCGTGGTCTGGATCGTCGGTGGCGGCGACCTCGCGGGCCAATTCGCCGATGCAGGGCTCCTCTCCGAGATCCGGCTCTCCGTGGCCCCGGCCACCCTGCCGGCCGGGCGCCCGCTCCTCCCCCGGCGCATCGGACCCGACCGACTTCGGCTCGAATCGATGACACGGGCGGGGCAGTTCGCCGAGCTCCGCTACGCGGTGCGCCCCGTTTGAGTGTCGACGTTGCCGCGAGGGGGTCAGGACGTCGACGGTGCGAGCGTGACCCACTTCGCGTACTTGGGCGCCCTGCCGTCTCCGGATGAGGTGCCGGTCAATCGTCGGCGCACCCACGGTCCGAGGTGCTCGCGGTAGTACTCTCTGCGGCCGAGCTGAGCGAGGTCGAGCTCGGGCAGCGACCACCAGTCGTCGGGCGGTGCGAAGCCCAGTGCGGTCAGGACGCGGGCCGCGACCCGATGATGGCCGCGGCTGTTCATGTGGAGCCGGTCGGCCGACCAGAACGGTGGCGCAGAGAGCTGGCGATCCGGCCAGTTGAGGGCGCGGATGACGTCGGGGCGGTCTTCGACGCGCCCGACCACGGCACGGGAGAGAAGGTCGCCCCGGCGCTGGATGACGCGGCTGAGTGGAAGCTGCGGCGAGGGATTGGCTCCGGAGAGGAGGATCAGACGCACCCCCTCCTCGTCGCATCGGCGCAGCACCTGGCTGAACGCGTCCGCGATCCGGCGGATCGAGGTGCGGGGGCGAAGCATGTCGTTGCCGCCGCCGTTGAAGGACAGGTGCGTGGGCTTCAGGGCCAGCGCGGGTTCGAGCTGCTCCTCGACGATAGGCCAGACCAGCTTCCCCCGGATGGCGAGATTGGCGTACTGGACCGGCTCGCCGCTCGCATCGGCCCATCCCTGCGCGACCAGATCCGCCCACCCGCGGGTGCGGCCGTCGGGACGTTCGTCGCCGACGCCCTCCGTGAACGAATCCCCGATGGCGACGTAGCGCACTGCACCCATCGGACCAGCCTACAAACGCTCAGCGGTCATCCAGAGCCCGGCCCCGCCGGTCGGACAGACCCCAGGCACCGGTCGCCGCGACGGCGAAGAAGACCGCGAAGACGACGAACAGCAGCGGCGCACCGCCCAGACCCAGCAGCGGCGGTACCGCGAGCGGCGCGATGATCGACGCGATCCTTCCGACACCCGCCGCCCAACCGGCCCCCGTCGCCCGAACCGAGGTGGGATAGGTCTCGGGCGTGATCGCGTACAGCGCGCCCCACGCGCCGAGATTGAAGAACGACAGCGCCATGCCCGTGGCGATCACGGTCGCCTCGCTCGTGGCCGTTCCGAACAGCATTGCCGAGACGGCGGAGCCGACGAGGAACACCGACAGGGTCGCGCGCCGGCCCCAGACCTCGATCAGCCACGCCGCCGCGGCGTACCCCGGCAGCTGCGCGAGGGTGATGATCAGGGTGAATCCGAAGGAGCGGACGAGGTCGTACCCCTGCGAGACCAGGATCGAGGGGATCCAGATGAACGCGCCGTAATAGCTGAAGTTCACACAGAACCACACCAGCCAGAGGCACAGGGTGCGAAGACGGAACTCGGCGCTCCAGAGCGCTCCGACCCCCGTACGCACGTGCGTGGTCTCGCCGCTGGAGACCGGCGACGGTGCGGCGGCCTCGGGCACCGACCCCCGTGAGAAGAGCGCCGGCGAGGTCTCGAACGACCGCAGCACCTCATCGGCCTCGCGCGCGCGGCCCCGTCGCTCCAGCCACCGCGCCGACTCGGGCAGACCCCAGCGCACCACGAGCGCATAGACGGCCGGGATGGCGCCGAGGGCGAAAGCCCACCGCCAGCCGTCTTCGGACGCGGGGATCACGAAGAATCCGATCAACGCCGCTGCGGTCCACCCGACCGCCCAGAACGCTTCGAGGATCACGATGACCCGGCCACGGATCCGGGCGGGCGCGAGTTCGCTGACGTAGGTCGAGGCGACGGGGAGCTCGGCGCCGAGCCCCAGCCCGACGACGAATCGCAGAACGAGGAGCGCCGCCACCGCCCCCGCCAGCGCACTGGCCCCGGTGGCCAGTCCGTAGACGAGGAGGGTGACGGCGAAGACCGAGCGGCGGCCGATGCGGTCGGCGAGCAACCCACCGAGACTCGCCCCCACCGCCATCCCGAGGAAACCTGCGGACGCGATGAGCGAGGTCTCCGTGCCGGTCAGACTCCACTGCTGGGCGAGGACCGCGATCACGAAGGAGATGAGTCCGACGTCCATCGCATCCAGCGCCCAGCCCACCCCCGATCCGGTCAGGACGCGGAGGTGCCGACGGGTGAAGGGCAGGCCGTCGAGACGGTCGCTGACCGAGCCGGGCGTCGTTCGGATGCTCACGCAGTCATGTTAGGGCGCTGCCGTCGTCGCAGGCTCCGCCGCGGCATCCCGCGCCTGTGCCTCAGCCACCAACTCGCGCACCCGCGGGATCACCTGGGTGCCGAACAGCTCGATCGAGCGCATGAGCTTCTCGTGTCCGAGCGTGCCGTTGGAGTACTTCAGGTCGAAGCGATCGAGCCCCAGGGTCAGCACGGTGTCGGCGATCTTCCGCGCGACGCGCTCGGGCGAGCCGGCGTAGATCGCGCCTTCGCCGACGTCCTGCTGGAAGCGCAGACGGTTGTACGGGGGCCAGCCCCGCTCGCGTCCGATCGTCGAGAACATGACGTCGAAGGCCGGATAGGCTTCCTCCCACGCCTGCTCGTCGGTGTCGGCGATGTGGCCGGGCGAGTGCACCCCGATGGGGCGTGCGTCGTGGCCGAAGGATGCCAGCGACCGGCGGAACAGGTCCGCATACGGCGCGAAGCGGGCAGCGGGGCCGCCGATGATGGCGAGCATCAGGCCGAAGCCGTAGCGGGCCGTACGGACGACCGACTCGGGCGAGCCGCCCACCCCGACCCAGGCGGGCATTCCGCCCTCGGTCTTGGGGAAGACCTCGACGTTCGACAGTCCCCGACGGGTCGTCCCCTCCCAGGTGACCGGCTTCTCGGTCAGAAGCTCGGCGAACAGCTCCAGCTTCTCCTCGAAGAGGACCTCGTAATCCTTCAGTTCGTAGCCGAACAGCGGGAATGACTCGGTGAACGACCCCCGTCCGAGGATGGGCTCCGCGCGACCGTTCGAGAGGGCGTCAAGGGTGGCGAATCGCTGGAAGACCCGCACCGGCTCGTCGGAGGACAGTACGGTCACGGCGGTTCCGAGACGGATGTCGCGTGTCCGCGACGCGATCGCGGCGAGCACGACCTCCGGGCTCGACACCGCATATTCCCGGCGGTGATGCTCCCCCACGCCGAAGAAGGAGAGGCCGACCTCGTCGGCGAGCACTGCCTGATCGACGAGGTTGCGGAGGGTCTGCGCCTGCGACAGCTCGCGGCCGTCGGCATCGACGGTGACGTCCCCGAAGGTGTGGAGTCCGAACTGGATCATGGTCGCCCTTTCTCTCCGGCCCGACGGACCTATTCAGACGAATGAAACGCTGCGACTCTCAGACTATTCCCTCGGGGACGTCTCCGCCCGTCAGCGCGCGAGCGCCGTGCGAAGCGTGTCCAGGCCCACGCCTCCGATGTCGAGCGCCTTCTTGTGGAAGGCCTTCAGATCGGCGTCGGCGCCGTTGGCCTCGCGATAGTCATCGCGCAGCTGCTCCCAGATGCGCTGGCCGACCTTGTACGACGGCGCCTGCCCCGGCCAGCCGAGATACCGGTTCACCTCGAACTGCACGAACTCATCCGGCATGTTGACGTTGCGCCGCATGAACTCCAGCGCGAAGGGAGCATCCCACACTCCCTCCCCGTCGGGCCGCTGCTTCTCGAGGTGCACGCCGATGTCGAGCACGACGCGGGCGGCCCGCATCCGCTGGCCATCGAGCATCCCCAGGCGATCGGCCGGATCATCGAGGTACCCCAGCTGCTCCATGAGGCGCTCGGCGTACAGCGCCCACCCCTCGGCGTGGCCCGACGGGCCGGCCAGCAACCGCCGCCACGAGTTCAACTGGGCGCGGTTGTACACCGCCTGCGCGATCTGCAGGTGGTGACCCGGCACACCCTCGTGGTACACCGTGGTGAGCTCGCGCCAGGTGTCGAACTCGGTGACGCCCTCGGGCACCGACCACCACATGCGGCCGGGACGGGAGAAATCGTCCGTGGGCCCGGTGTAGTAGATCCCGCCCTCGTTCGTCGGGGCGATCATGCACTCCAGGCGACGGATCGGCTCGGCGATGTCGAAGTGGGTCTTTCCGAGCTCGGCCACCGCGCGGTCGCTGGTCTCCTGCATCCACTTCTGCAGCGCCTCGGTGCCGTGGAGCTTGCGAGACGGATCCTTCTCCAGGAAGGCCACGGCCTCCTCCACCGATGCGCCGGGGCTGATCTCATCGGCGATCTGCTCCTGCTCGGCGACCATGCGCGCGAGCTCTTCCACACCCCACTCGTACGTCTCGTCGAGGTCGATCGTCGCACCGAGGAAACGGCGCGACATGAGTGCGTAGACATCCCGCCCCACCGCGTCCTTCTCCGTCGCAGCCGGTGCGAGTTCGCCGGAGAGGAAGGAGGCCAACTCGTCGTAGGCGACGCGGGCGGCACCGGCGCGATCGGAGAGCTCTCGCGCCAGCGATGCCGGAAGCTGCCCCTCAGCGGGAGCGGCGTTGCCGACGAACGTGGTGAAGAAGCCCGCGTCGGCGGTGTAGCGCGCGATCTGGGTGGCGACCTCGACGACCTGTCGGCGTGCGGGCACCACCCCCTGCGCGATGCCCTCCCGGAGGGACGCGATGTACCCGTGCACAGCGGCGGGGAGAGCCGCCATCCGCTCGCTGACGACCGACCAATCCTCGGCGGTGTCCGTGGGCATGAGATCGAACACCGCGCGGATGTCCTGGGCGGGCGAGGCGATGACATTCAGATCGCGCAGATGCCACCGCGCCTCGTCGAGTTCGATCTGGAGGTCGAGCTCGCGGGTCAGGTCCTCCTTCGTGACCGCGTCGATGTCATCCACGGGGGTCGCCGCGGTCAGCGCCGCACGGACCTTCTTCGCCTCGTCGATCACCCGGGCCTGACCCTCGGGAGAGTAGTCGCCGTAGCGGTGGTTGTGCTCGGAGCGGCCGATGTACGTCGCCAGCGACGGGTCGAGTTCGGCCAGGGTGTCGACCCACGCCTCGGCGATCGTGTCGATCGGCGTGGGGGTGCGGGATGCGTCTGTCATACCTCTGAGCCTAGGCATCCCTGTCCCCCGAACGCCAACGTCACGATCACCGTCGCCGCCGTGATGTCGACCTACCGGCCGGAAATCGGATCGCTCAGTGGCCGGCCGCGTTCCAGTCCGCGCCGCGGCCGATCTGCACGTCGAGCGGGACCGTCAGTTCCGCCGCATCCGCCATCCGCTCCCGAACGATCCTCTCGGTCGCGTCCCACTCCCCCGGCGCGACCTCGACGACGAGTTCGTCGTGGATCTGCAGGAGGATCCGGGAGCCCAGCCCCTGACGGGTCAGTTCGTCGTGGATGCGGAAGAGCGCGACCTTCATGATGTCGGCGGCGCTGCCCTGGATCGGCGCGTTCAGTGCCGCGCGCTCGGCGTTCTCGCGCAGTACGCGGTTGGGGCTGTTCAGATCGGGGAAGGGCCGCCGACGACCGAAGATGGTCTCGGTGTACCCGTCGATGCGCGCCTTCTCGACGGAGGTCCGCAGATAGTCGCGCACGGCGCCGAACCGAGCGAAGTACTCGAGCATCAGCTCCCGAGCCTCGGACTGCTCGATCCGCAGCTGCTTGGACAGCCCGAAGGCCGAGAGCCCGTAGACCAGCCCGTAGGACATCGCCTTGACCTTGGTCCGCATCGCCGGCGTGACATCCTCGGGGGCGACGCCGAAGACCCGGGCACCCACGAACCGGTGGGTGTCCTCGCCGGAGTTGAACGCCTCGATCAGGCCCGGATCCTCTGACAGATGCGCCATGATGCGCATCTCGATCTGCGAGTAGTCGGCCGTCAGCAGCGCCTCGTAGCCTTCGCCAACCTCGAAGGCCGACCGGATGCGGCGGCTCTCCTCCGTGCGGATCGGGATGTTCTGCAGGTTCGGATCGGTGCTCGACAGACGTCCCGTCTGGGATCCGGTCTGGAGGTAGGTGGTGCGGATGCGCCCGTCGCCGCCGATCGCACTGTCGAGCGACTCGATGATCTGACGCAGCTTCGTGGCCTCACGATGCTGGAGCAGCAGGTTGAGGAACGGATGGGGGTGCGATTCCTGCAGATCGGCGAGCACCGCGGCATCCGTGGAGTACCCCGTCTTGGTCTTCCGGGTCTTCGGCAGCTGCAGTTCCTCGAAGAGCACCTCCTGCAACTGCTTGGGCGACCCGAGATTGACCTCGCGGCCGATCGCGGCGTAGGCCTCCTGCGCGATCCGGTCGGCGCGGTCGCCCAGCTCCCCGGAGAAGGCCGACAGCTTCTCATGCGAGACCGCCACGCCGGCGAGCTCCATATCGGCGAGGGTCTGCAGCGTCGGGAGTTCGATGTCGGTGAGGACGGAGAGGACGGATGCCGCGAGCTGCGACCGCTGCGCCTCGGCGACGCGCAGCGTGAACCACGACAGCTGACCGGGGGTTGCTCCCTCGGTCTCGGGTACGAGCTGGGCGGGGTCCGCCTCGGGGAGCTTCTCGCCGAGGAACCGATCGGTGAGGTCGGCGAGCGACTTGTCGGGGAAGCTCGGTCGCAGGAGCCAGCCCGCCAGGATCGTGTCGAAGGCCAGTCCTCCCAGCCGGATCCCCTCGCGTCGGAGCGCCTTGACCTGGGGCTTGGCATCGGTGAAGACCTTGGGTGATTCCGAGAGCAGCCACGGGGTGAGCGCGGCGGCGATCTCCTCGGACCAGGTCGCCTCGACGGCTGCATCAGCGGTCGCGAGCCCGATCCGACCCGGGCGTCCGCCTTCGACGGTGATCGTGACGGCGACGTCGCCGGAGGCGTGATCGACCCATGCTGCGAGGCCGGAGGCGTCGGGCTCGGCGGGTGCCGGCGCCGTCGCGGTGGGGACGGCGGCCTGCGCGGACATGGCCTGGTCGACGCCCGCGGCCTCGAACACGCGCGGCAGCAGCGTTCGGAACTCCAGCTGGGCGAAGATCTCGCGCACAGCTTGGGCATCGATCGGCCTGACCGCGAGGTCGGCGGGGCCGACCGGGAGATCGACGTCGGTGAGGAGGGCGTTCAGCCGGCGATTCCGCCGCACGTCATCGAGATGCTCGCGGAGATTGTTCCCGACGACGCCGGTCACTTTGTCGGCCTGCGCCAGGAGGTCGTCGAGCGAACCGAACTGGTTCAGCCACTTCACCGCCGTCTTCTCGCCGACCTTCGGCACCCCGGGCAGGTTGTCACTGGTCTCGCCCACGAGGGCCGCGACATCGGGGTACATCGCCGGCTCCACGCCGTAGCGCTCGCGCACGGCGTCGGTGTCATACCGCTTGAGCTGCGAAACGCCCTGGACGTTGGGATAGAGCAGCGTGATGTCGTCGGTGACCAATTGGATGGTGTCGCGGTCGCCGGAGCACACGAGGACATGGAAGCCCTCGGCCGCTCCCCGCGTGGCGAGGGTGGCGAGGATGTCGTCGGCTTCGATGTCCTCCTGCTCGAGCACCGGGATGCTCATGGCCGCCAGGCACTCCTTCAGCAGCGGGATCTGCCCCTGGAACTCTTTCGGGGTCTCGGAGCGGTTGGCCTTGTACTCGGCGTACTGGCGCGTGCGGAAGGACTGACGCGAGGTGTCGAAGGCGACAGCGAGATGCGTGGGCTTCTCGGCCTTGATGAGGTTGATGAGCATCGCCAGGAACCCGTAGATCCCGTTGGTGTGCTGCCCGTCCTTGGTCGAGAAGTTGTCGACCGGGAGGGCGTAGAACGCCCGATAGGCCAGCGAGTGGCCGTCCACGACGAGGAGGGTAGGCTTTGCGGAGTCCGTCACCCTGACAGCCTAGACGCGGGGTGAGACACCCCCTGAGCCAGGAACCCGCCGATGACCGACACTGTCGACACCGCCCCCGATCAGCTCGCCTGGGCCGAGGCCCGGGGCATCGGGGCTCTCGCCGAGAAGATGGGTTTCCAGTGGCTGGAGTTCACCGCCGAGCGGTGCGCAGCGCGGATGCCGGTGGCCGGCAACACCCAGCCCGTAGGCCTTTTCCACGGCGGCGCGTACGTCGTCCTCGGTGAGTCGCTCGGGTCGATGCACGCCAATTTCCATGCCGGACCCGGGCGGCTCGCCGTCGGTGTCGACATCAACGCCACGCACACCCGATCGGCAACCTCCGGCTTCGTGACCGGCGTCTGCACGCCCCTCCACCTCGGTCGGAATGTCACGGTGCACGAGATCATCGTGCGCGACGATCAGGGACGCCGCTGCTCGACGGTGCGGATCACCAACCACATCAAGGATGTGGTCGCTGACCGCTGAGCGCGCCGTCAGGCAGGTTTCCGCGCGATGATCGTGAAGGTCGCGGGGATGCGATCGCGGACACCCTCGGGCCACATCCATCCGTGGTCAACGGGAACCATCCGCCCACTGAACCGCCACGGGAGCACTCGTCCCTCGTCGAGCTTCTCGATCCGCAATCCGGCGGAGATGAGGGCGTTCATCGTCTCGGAGAGCGGATGGGGCCATTCGTAGGTTCGCGAATGTGCGACCCGGCCGTCACCGGCGTAGGTGGAATCGTCGTCCCACATCTGCGCCGTGCCGTCTGCGAAGTAGCGGTGCCGCACGAGATCGTCGTCGGCATCCTCGTCGATCGTGTACAGCATCGGATGCCCGTCCCGGATGTAGAACAGTCCTCCTGGCCGCAGGAGGGCCGTTATCTGCATGGCCCAGCGATCGAGATCGCGAAGCCAGCCGATCGTTCCCACGCTGGTGTAGACGATGTCGAAATCGCCGTCCACGTGTGCTCGGGCGTCGAGCACGTCGCCGAGGACCCAGGTCACGTCGACACCGGCGCGTTCCGCCAGCCGCGCCGCGACCTCGAGGGCACGGTCGCTGAAATCCAGCCCGGTCACCCGCGCACCGGCTCGGGCGAGCGAGACGGTGTCCGTGCCGATGTGGCACTGCAGGTGACAGACATCCTTCCCGCGCAACGTTCCGACGAACGGCAGGAGCGCCGCCAGATCATCGCTGACGACCTCGGACACATGTTCCGGGTCGTCGAAGGCCTCGAGCCCGTAGGCCTCCTCGTGAAGTGCGGCCCGGTCCTGCCAGTTGGCGAGATTGACCGCGCGCGCGTCCTCCCAGGTGATCTCCACTCCGTCCGCGTGTGGGACGGGGGCACCCGAGGGAGGGTCGGCGGTCACTTCTTGGGGGCGAGCTGCTCGATGATCGCCTTGGCGACATCCTGCATCGTCAGGCGGCGATCCATCGACGCCTTCTGGATCCAGCGGAACGCCTCGGGCTCTGTGAGGCCCATCTTCTCGTTCAGGAGGCCCTTCGCCCGGTCGACGAGCTTGCGGGTCTCGAAGCGCTCGACCATGTCGGCGACCTCGGCCTCGAGCGTGATGATCTGCTCGTGCCGGGCCAGAGCGATCTCGATCGCGGGGAGGAGGTCGTTGGGCGTGAACGGCTTGACCACGTAGGCCAGGGCACCGGCCTCGCTCGCGCGCTCGACGAGCTCCTTCTGGCTGAAGGCGGTGAGGAGCACCACGGGGGCGATGTGGTTCTTGCTCAGCTTCTCGGCGGCGCTGATGCCGTCCAGCTGCGGCATCTTGACGTCCATGATGACCAGATCGGGCCGCAGCTCGGTGGCCAGCTGCACAGCGGTCTCGCCGTCGCCGGCCTCTCCGACGACGTCGAATCCGTTGTCGCGGAGGATCTCGACGATGTCGAGACGGATGAGCGACTCATCCTCGGCGACGACGACCCGGCGGGGGGCGGATGCGGCGGCCTGCTCTTGTCCGGCCTGCTCTGACTCAGTCACCCCGCAATCCTACGGCTTCCCCCACGCGGCCCCGCAATCGAGGGGCGTTCGCTGCGATAGGGTCGAGGGCGGACGCGGCCGGCCGCCGCGTGCCGGTGTGGCGGAATGGCAGACGCGACCGACTCAAACTCGGTTGCCCGAAAGGGCGTGTGGGTTCGACTCCCACCACCGGCACCCCTTCCTCTGGCCGGCACCCCTTCTTCTGAAGGGTCACTCCCCTCGTGTCAAGCCCGGAAACCCTCCGAGGGTCGGGGTGTCAGGATGATCCTCGTTTCCCGAGGAGAGGATCGGTATGCCGACATCGAGGATCGTCCGGGCCGCCCGCGAGCTCTTCGGGTGGGACGAGCTGCGAGACGGCCAGGAGGAGGCGATCTCCGCCCTTCTCGATGATCGAGATGTCATCGCCGTGCTTCCCACCGGCGCGGGGAAGTCCGCGGTCTACCAGCTCGCCGGAGTATTGCGTGACGGCATGACGATCGTGGTCTCCCCGCTCATCGCCCTCCAGGCCGATCAATTGGCCGGCCTCGCGGACGCACCGCGCGCTCCGCGCGGCGCGATGCTGAACTCCACGATCGGCGAGCGGGCCGAGGAGGAGCTGTGGGAGGCGGTCTCGGCGGGCGACGTCGAGTTCCTGTTCCTTGCGCCGGAACAGCTCGCCAAGGACGACGTGATCGACAGGCTGTCGCGTCAGAGCGTCGGCCTGTTCGTGGTGGATGAAGCGCACTGCGTCGCGAGTTGGGGACACGACTTCCGGCCCGATTACCTCGGCCTGGGCGACGTTCGGGATCGTCTCGGCCGCCCGCCGGCGGTGGCGCTCACGGCCACCGCCGCCGCACCCGTGCGCGAGGAGATCGGCGCACGTCTGCGCCTGACCGATCCGCTCCTGGTCGTACGGGGGGTCGACAGACCGAACATCGACCTCGATGTGCGCCGATTCTCAGAAGAGGCCGACAAGGATCGCGAGCTGCGGCAGCTCATTCCGACGCTCCCCCGCCCGGGACTGGTCTACACCTCGACCCGGCGTGCCGCCGAGAACCTCACCGCGATCCTGCGCGCCGACGGCGTTCGCGCCGAGACCTACCACGCCGGCCTCTCCGCGGCCGAGCGACGACGCACGCACGAGAAGTTCCTCGGCGACGAGGTCGACGTCGTCGTCGCGACGAATGCCTTCGGCATGGGCATCGACAAACCCGATGTGCGCTTCGTCGTGCATGCCGCGGTTCCGGAATCGCTGGACGCCTACACGCAGGAGACCGGACGTGCGGGCAGAGACGGCGAACCGGCGCGAGCCGTGCTCTTCTACCGATCCGAGGATCTCGGAATACGGAAGTACTTCACGGCGCGCACCGTCGACACCGAGGCCGTGAGCCGGGTCTACCGCACGCTGGTGAAGGCCGGCACGCCCCTGCGGATCCGCGCGCTCGCCGACAAGCTCGGACTTCCGACGCGTCGCGTCACAGGCCTGGTCAACCTCCTCGTCGAAGCGGGAGTGGTCGTGGTGGATCAGAAGGGCGCGACGATCATCGCGGTGCGGCGGCCGAAGGAGGCTGCGGCGCTCGCCCGGGAAGCCGCCGAACGTCGGGAGCGCATCGAGCGGTCGCGTCTCGATGTCATGCGCCGGTACGCCGAGACCCGGGACTGCCGCCGGAAAGTTCTGCGGGGCTACTTCGGAGACGACGGATCGGCGTCCTGTCGCAATTGCGACACGTGCCGTGACGGCACCGCCGAGGAGGCCGCAGAGCCGAGCGCGGACACACCGTTCCCCGCGGGCGCCGAGGTCGAACACGTCGAGTGGGGACGCGGGAGCGTGGTGGAGGTCGAGGACGATCGACTCACCGTCTTCTTCGGCGAGCAGGGGTACAAGGTCCTGCAGCGGGCGGCCGTGGAAGAACGGAACCTCCTCACGCGCGTCGCGTGAGGAGGTTCCGCAGCGACGCTCAGTCGCGCGTCTGGTAGATCGGCGCCGCGCCGTGGACGGCGTCACCGACCTTGTGGATGCGGATGTCGTTGGTCGATCCGACGATTCCGGGAGGCGAACCGGAGATCACGACGACCTTGTCACCGACCTTCGCGAGGTCGTTCGCGAGGAGGTAGTCGTCCACCTGGATGAACATGCGATCGGTGTGCGGGACGTGCTCGACCAGTGTCGAGCGGATGCCCCAGGTGATCGCCATGCGCCGACGGATCGCGGGCTCCGGCGTGAACCCGATCATGGGGATCTTCGGCCGGAGGCGCGACATGCGGCGCGCCGTGTCACCGGACTCGGTGAAGATGCAGAGGAACTTCGCCTCGACGAACTCGGCGACCTCCATCGCGGCGAGGGTGATCGCGCCGCCCTGGGTGCGCGGCTTGGTCGTCAGCGGTGCGATGCGCTCGAGGCCGTGGTCCTCGGTCGACTCGACGATGCGGGCCATCGTCTCGACGACCTTCACCGGATAGTCCCCGACGCTGGTCTCGCCCGAGAGCATGACGGCGTCCGCACCGTCGAGGACCGCGTTGGCGACGTCGCTGGTCTCGGCGCGGGTGGGCACCGGGTTGTTGATCATCGACTCGAGCATCTGCGTGGCGACGATGACGGGCTTGGCCATCCGCCGGCAGAGTTCGACCGCGCGCTTCTGCACGATCGGCACCGCCTCCAGCGGCAGCTCGACGCCGAGGTCTCCGCGGGCGACCATGATGCCGTCGAAGGCGTCGATGATCTCCTCGAGATTGTCCACGGCCTGCGGCTTCTCGATCTTCGCGATCACGGGGACGTGACGCCCCTCTTCGGCCATGATGACGTGGACGCGCTGGATGTCCTTGGCGTTGCGCACGAACGACAGGGCGATGAAATCCGCCCCGATCCGCAGGCCCCAGCGGAGGTCGGCCTCGTCCTTCTCCGACAGCGCGGGGACGTTGACGGCGACGCCCGGGAGATTGATGCCCTTGTTGT
This sequence comes from Microbacterium kunmingense, assembly GCF_023155745.1. Taxonomy (GTDB): domain Bacteria; phylum Actinomycetota; class Actinomycetes; order Actinomycetales; family Microbacteriaceae; genus Microbacterium; species Microbacterium kunmingense. The sequence continues at coordinate 157,658 of NZ_JAKNUS010000006.1, read as the reverse complement.
TGGACACGGTGCCGGCGACGACGACCCGGGTCGTGACGACGGACCCCTCGACCTCGACGACCTCGACGCGGACCTTGCCGTCGTCGATCAGGAGGAAATCGCCGGGCTTGACGTCGCCCGGCAGACCCTTGAACGTCGTCGAGACGAGCTCCTTGGTACCGGGGACGTCGTCGGTGGTGATCTTGAAGATGTCACCCTCGGCCAGCTCGTGAGGGCCGTCGGCAAAGCGGCCGAGCCGGATCTTCGGACCCTGGAGGTCGACCAGCACCGCCACGGGCCGCCCCGCGTCGTCGGCCGCCTTGCGGACGTTGGCGAAATTCGCCTCGTGCACGGAGTAGTCGCCGTGGCTGAGGTTCAGCCGGGCGATGTCCACCCCGGCGTCGATGATCGCGCGGACCATGTCATAGGAGGAAGTGGCGGGACCCAAAGTGGCGACGATCTTGGCGCGTCTCATCCGTGTATGAACTCCGAGTGGTGGGGGAAGTGGCGAAGGGCCGGGGCCAGCCTACGCGGGCTGCAGCCCGATGGCGACATCGTTCGGGTGAACGGGTGCCGGCAGGTCGGTGCTGCCCATGAGGTATTCGTCGACCGCCGCGGCAGCCGCGCGGCCCTCCGCGATCGCCCAGACGATGAGTGACTGACCGCGTCCGGCGTCACCCGCGACGAAGACACCGGGTGCGGACGTCTGGTAGACGGCGTCGCGCTCGACGCTGCCCCTCGGTCCGAACTGCGTGCCCAGCTGGTCGGCCAGATGGGTGTGCTCGGGCCCGGTGAAGCCCATGGCGATGAGAACGAGGTCGGCCGGGATCTCGCGCTCGGTGCCCGACTTGGGAACGCGGCGTCCGTCGCGGTACTCGGTTTCGGCGACGCGGAGGGCGCGGACCTCTCCCACGCCATTCGCGAGGAACTCGACGGTCGAGGCGAGATAGTGCCGCTCACCGCCCTCCTCGTGCGCCGAGGCGATCTCGAAGAGGTTCGGCATCATCGGCCAGGGCTGATCCTCGGGACGCTCCTCCGGGGGCTGCTTCCCGATCGCCAGATTCGTGACGCTCAGCGCGCCCTGACGGTGAGCGGTGCCGATGCAGTCCGCGCCGGTGTCACCGCCGCCGATGACGACGACGTGCTTGCCCTCGGCGGTGATCTGGTTGGCGACCGCGTCGCCCGCGACGGCCTTGTTGGATTCGACGAGGTACTCCATCGCGAAATGGATGCCCGCGTGGTCGCGGCCGGGGATGGCGAGATCGCGGGGCACGGTCGCGCCGGTGGCGATGACCACGGCGTCGTATCGGGCGCGCAGGTCGCTCCAGGTGATGTCGACGCCGATCTCGACGCCGGCGCGGAACCGGGTGCCCTCGTCTCGCATCTGACGCAGCCGGGCTTCAAGGTGTCGCTTCTCCATCTTGAAGTCGGGGATGCCGTATCGGAGGAGTCCGCCGATACGGTCGTCCCGCTCGTAGACGGCCACGGTGTGACCGGCCCGGGTGAGCTGCTGCGCCGCGGCGAGCCCGGCGGGTCCGGACCCGACGACGGCGACCGTCTTGCCCGTCAGGCGTGCCGGCGGCTCGGGTTCGACCCAGCCCTGCGAGAACGCCTCATCGATGATCGAGACCTCGACCTGCTTGATGGTCACGGGGGGCTGATTGATGCCCAGCACGCAGGAGCTCTCACACGGCGCCGGACAGAGCCTCCCGGTGAACTCGGGGAAGTTGTTGGTCGCGTGCAGGCGCTCGATCGCCGCGCGCCCCTCACCCCGCCACACCAGGTCGTTCCACTCGGGGATCAGGTTGCCGAGCGGGCATCCCTTGTGACAGAACGGAACGCCGCAGTCCATACAGCGACCGGCCTGGCGCCGGAGCACGGCGGAGTCTCCCGGCTCGTAGACCTCTTTCCAGTCCATGATCCGCACGGGAACGGGGCGCCGAGGCGGCAGCTCCCGCTCGGTCACCTTCAGAAAGCCTTTGGGGTCAGCCACCCGTCACCTCCAGGATGCGGCTCCACACGACGTCGCCGTCGGGATCAAGTCCCTGCTCGAGCGCCTCCTGCCTCGTCTGCAGGACGGCGGCGTAATCGCGCGGGACGACACGGACGAAGTTCTGGGCCTCGACCTCGAAGTCGTCGAGGAGTCGCTGCGCCAGTTCGGAATCGGTCTCGGCCACGTGCTGTTCGAGCAGGTCGCGGAGCATCTCGACGTCGCCCGAACCGAGCTCGCCCAGGACGAGCTCGCCGGAGGCGATCGCCTCGCGATTGACCAGCTTCTCGTCGAGTCGATAGATGTAGGCCGTCCCGCCCGACATCCCGGCGCCGAGGTTGCGGCCCGTCTCGCCGAGGATGACCGCCAGTCCGCCCGTCATGTACTCCAGAGCGTGATCTCCGACGCCCTCGACGACGGCCGTCGCACCGGAGTTGCGGACGAGGAACCTCTCCCCCACCACCCCGCGGAGGAACATGGTGCCCTGGGTCGCGCCGTACCCGATGACATTGCCGGCGATGACGTTCTTCGACGCATCGAAGGACGCGCCCCGCGGCGGGCGGACGACGATCTGACCGCCCGACAGACCCTTGCCGACGTAGTCGTTGGAGTCGCCCTCGAGGCGCAGCGTGATTCCCGCCGGCATGAATGCTCCGAACGACTGCCCCGCCGAGCCCGTGAGGTTCACCGTGATCGATCCGGACGGCAGGCCGTTCTCGCCGCGCGCCCGGGTCACGTGATGACCGAGAAGCGTGCCGACGGCGCGCTCGGTGTTGCGGATGGGAAGGTCGATCGTCACCGATCCGCCGCGCTCGATCACGTCGCGGGACCGCTCGATGAGGACGGTGTCGAAGTGCTCCTCGAGCTCGTGCAGCTGGGCGCGCTGATGACGGCGCGGTTCGTCCTCGGCGAAGCGCGGCCCGTGCAGCACGGGACCGAGGTCCAGGCTGCTGGCCTTCCAGTGCTCGATCGCGCCGTTCACATCGAGCATCTCGGTGTGCCCGATCGCCTCGTCCAGAGACCGGAATCCGAGCTCGGCGAGGTACTCGCGCACCTCCTGCGCGACGAACTCCATGAAGTTGACGACGAACTCGGGCTTGCCGTTGAAGCGCGCCCGGAGGGTCGGGTTCTGCGTCGCGACGCCGACAGGACAGGTGTCGAGGTGGCAGACGCGCATCATGATGCACCCCGAGACCACCAGCGGCGCGGTGGCGAAACCGAACTCCTCGGCGCCCAGCAGCGCACCGATGATCACGTCGCGACCGGTCTTGAGCTGACCGTCGACCTGCACTACGACCCGGTCGCGCATGCCGTTGAGCATCAGCGTCTGCTGGGTCTCCGCGAGTCCCAGCTCCCACGGCGTGCCGGCGTGCTTGAGGGAGTTGAGCGGACTGGCCCCGGTTCCCCCGTCGTGTCCGGAGACCAGGATGACATCGGCCAGCGCCTTGGCGGTGCCCGCCGCGACCGCGCCGATGCCCGACTGGCTCACGAGCTTGACGTGGATCCGGGCGCCGGGGTTGGCGCGCTTGAGATCGAAGATGAGCTGCTTGAGGTCCTCGATCGAGTAGATGTCGTGGTGGGGCGGCGGCGAGATGAGCCCGACACCGGCGGTGGCGTGGCGCGTGCGCGCGACCCAGGGGTACACCTTCGCCGGCGGCAGCTGCCCGCCCTCGCCGGGCTTGGCGCCCTGCGCCAGCTTGATCTGGATGTCGTCGGCCTCGGTGAGGTAGAGGCTCGTCACCCCGAACCGTCCGGAGGCGACCTGCTTGATCGAGCTCCGCCGCTCGGGGTCGAGCAGGCGCTCGACGTCCTCGCCGCCCTCGCCGGTGTTGGACCTGCCCCCGATGCGGTTCATGGCGATCGCGAGGGTCTCGTGAGCCTCCTGGGAGATCGAGCCGTAGCTCATCGCCCCGGTCTGGAACCGCTTCACGATCGACGACACGGGTTCGACCTCGTCGATGGGCACCGGCGGGCGCACGCCCGCGCGCAACTGGAAGAGGCCGCGCAGGGTCTTCAGCTCGGCGGCCTGGTCGTCGACCAGCTTGGTGTACTCGCGGAAGATGTCGTACCTGCGCGTCCGGGTCGCATGCTGCAGGCGGAACACGGTGTCGGGGTTGAACAGGTGCGGTGAGCCGTCGCGGCGCCACTGGTACTCCCCGCCGGTCCACAGGCGCTCATGGGCGCGCACGGCCGCGTCCTCGGGGTAGGCGTAGGCGTGACGCGCGGCGTTCTCCGCGGCGATGACGTCGAGACCGATCCCTCCGAGCTTGGTCTCGGTGCCCGTGAAATACGTGTCGACGAGTTCCTGCGACAGGCCGACGGCCTCGAAGACCTGGGCACCGGCGTACGACGAGACCGTCGAGATGCCCATCTTCGACATGATCTTCAGCACGCCCTTGCCGAGGGCGTAGATGAGGTTCTTCACCGCCTTCTCGGGGCTGACGCCGGTGATGTAGCCGGCCCGGACGAGATACTCGACGGTCTCCATCGCCAGGTAGGGATTCACCGCCGAAGCGCCGTACCCGATGAGCGTGGCGATGTGATGCACCTCGCGCACGTCGCCGGCTTCGACCACGAGGCCGACCTTCATGCGGGTCTCGCGACGGATCAGATGGTGATGCACCGCGGCGAGCATGAGCAGCGACGGGATGGGTGCGAGGTCCTTGTTGGAGTCGCGGTCGCTGAGCACGATGAACTCCGCGCCGTCCTCGATCGCCTGGTCGACCTCGGTGCACATCTGCTCGAGCCGCTTGCGCATGCCCTTGTGGCCGGCCTCGACGCGGTACAGGCCGCGGATCGTCACGGACGATCGACCCGGCAGCGCGGTGTCGATGTGCTGGATCTTCGCGAGCTCGTCGTTGTCGATCACCGGGAAGTCGAGCATCACGGTGCGGGTGTGATCCGGCCCCCATGCCAGCAGATTCCGCTCGGGGCCGAGCCCGAGTGAGAGCGAGGTGACGACCTCTTCGCGGATCGAGTCCAGCGGCGGATTGGTGACCTGGGCGAACTGCTGCACGAAGTAGTCGAAGAGCAGGCGCGGTCGGTCGCTGAGGACCGCGACCGGAGTGTCGCTTCCCATCGCGCCCAGCGGCTCGGCGCCGTTCTGCCCCATCGGCGTGAGGAGGATGCGCACTTCCTCCTCGGTGTAGCCGAAGGTGCGCTGACGACGCGTGATCGAGGCGATGGGGTGCACGATGTGCTCGCGCTCGGGCAGGTCGGCAAGACGCACACGCCCGGCATCCAGCCATTCCTGCCAGGGATGCAGGGACGCGAGGTCGCGCTTGATCTCGTCGTCCTCGATGATGCGCCCCGCCGCGGTGTCGACCAGGAACATCCGTCCCGGACGCAGCCGACCGCGCCGCTTGATGCGCTCGGGGGCGATGTCGAGCACACCGGTCTCGCTGCCGATCACGACGAAGCCGTCGGTGGTCTCGGTCCAGCGCCCGGGACGCAGGCCATTGCGGTCCAGGGTCGCGCCCACGAGCGTCCCGTCGGTGAAGATCAGCGCCGCCGGCCCGTCCCACGGCTCCATCTGGTTGGCGTGGTAGTCGTAGAACGCCCGGAGGTCGGGGGCGATGTCGGCCTGCTTCTCGTACGCCTCCGGCACCATCATCATCACCGCGTGCGGGAGGCTGCGACCCGTCAGTGTCAGCAGCTCCAGAACCTCGTCGAACGACGCCGAGTCGCTGGACCCGACGGTGCAGATCGGCAGCAGCGGGCGGATGTCGCCGAGGAGCTCCGACTCCAGCTGGGACTGGCGCGCCCGCATCCAGTTGCGGTTGCCGTTGACGGTGTTGATCTCGCCGTTGTGAGCGAGCATCCGCAGCGGCTGCGCGAGCGGCCACGACGGGAAGGTGTTCGTGGAGTACCGGGAATGCACGACCGCGAGCTCGGAGGCGAACCGCTCGTCCTGCAGGTCGGGATAGAACGGCTCGAGCTGGAGGGTCGTGACCATGCCCTTGTAGCCGATGGTGCGCGCCGACAGCGAGACGAAGTACGCGTCCAGTTCGTGCCGGGCACGCTTGCGCATCCGATAGGTGCGGCGATCGAGGTCGATGCCCGACAGCGCCGGAGCGCCGCCCTCGCCGGGACGGGAGACGAAGATCTGCTCGAAGGCGGGACGGGCCTCGAAGGCGAGCTTGCCGAGGTGCTCCTCGGCGACCGGAACCTCGCGCCACCCGAGCACGACGAGGTTCTCGCGCGCGGCGATCCGCTCGATCCCGGCCTTCTGCGTCGCCCGGGCCTCGTCGTCGCGCGGGAGGAAGACCATCCCCGCGGCGTACTCCCCCATCGGCGGCAGATCGAAGTCGACGACGGAGCGGAAGAACGCGTCGGGCATCTGGGTCAGGATGCCCGCTCCGTCTCCGGTGCCCGCGTCGGAGCCGATCGCCCCGCGGTGCTCGAGATTGCGCAGCGCCGTCAGGGCGAGATCGATGATGTCGTGCCCCGGTTCGCCGCGGAGCGTGGCGACCATCGCCAGCCCGCAGGCATCCTTCTCGAATGCCGGGTTGTACATGCCCTGGCGGGCGGGGAAGCCACCGCCCACGACCGACGTGGAGGTGCTGCTGCCGGAACTCGCGGCCATGCGTACCGTCCTCACATTGATGCTCAAGATGGGACGACGTCGGCCCGAATCAGCTGATGAACACCCCTACTTCTTGGCGGCTGTGCTTGTGGCATCGCTCTCGGCGACCTCGTTCGCCGGTGGTTCGCTGAGGTCGACGAAGTCGTTGGTGTCCTGCGATTGTACCGTGCCGCGACCCTTCCACTCCCGACCGGGCACATAGGGCGACGGCTCGGTGCCGGGGTGCCGTCGGCGCTGCACGATGATGATGGCCAGGCCCACGACGACGCCGAAGATCGCCGCCCAGACGTTGGTGCGAAGACCCAGGTAGATGTCACTGGGGTCGATGCGGATGGATTCCCACACGATGCGACCGGCGCTGTACCAGACCAGGTAGAGGCCGAACAGCCGGCCCCACTGCATCCGCAGGCGCCTTCCGGCCCACAGCAGGACGAGCACGCCCGCGGTGTTCCAGATCACCTCGTAGAGGAAGGTCGGGTGGAACAACGTGTCAGCGGGAAGTCCCGGGGGGAAGGCGGCGTTGTCCGAGTCGATCTCCAGGCCCCACGGCAGATCGGTCGGGAGGCCGAACAGCTCCTGATTGAACCAGTTCCCGAACCGTCCGATGGCCTGCGCGAGAAGGATGCCGGGGGCCAGCGCGTCAGCGAAGGACCAGAAGCGGATCCCGGTCCAGCGGCAGCCGAGCCACGCACCCACCGCGCCGCCGAGCAACGCACCGTAGATCGCGATGCCACCCTCCCAGATCGCCCAGACCGAGCCGGGCTGGAAGGGGTTCCAGGGGTTCGAACCCTCGTAGAAGTAGAAGCCCAGGTGGGTGAGGACGTGGAAGATCCGGGCACCGACGATCGCCAGCGGCACGGCGAGCAGCGCGATGTCGATCACGACCCAGGGCTCTGCTCCGCGCTTGGTCAGGCGATGGTTCGTGAGCAGAACCGCGACCACGATGCCGGCGATGATGCACAGCGCGTAGAAGTAGACGCGGAGAGGACCCAGCTGGATGAAGCTGATCTCGGGGCTCGGGATGCTGGCGAGCACGGACGTTCCCGCGCTCGAGAGGGCGAACGACATGGGTTCGAGTCTAGGCCGGGCGCCCGGCGCCTGCGGACATCGTGCCCTCGTGCAGCTCCGCGGCGAGGTCTCGGAGAGCGGAGACGCCGCCGTCGCGCAACGCGCGCACCAGGGCGGTGCCGACGATCGCACCGTCGGCGTACTCCAGGACGCCCGCCACGTGCGCGGCATTGGAGATCCCGATGCCGACGCACGCCCGCTCGGCACCGTGCGCACGCAACCGGGCGACCAGGCCCCGGGCCGCGGCGTCGAGATCTTCGCGCACGCCGGTGATACCCATCGTCGAGACCGTGTAGACGAAGCCCGTCGAGTTCGCGGAGATGAGGTCGAGACGCTCATCGGTGGACGTCGGTGCGGCGAGGAAGACACGGTCCAGATCGGTGCGCCGAGACGCCGCGATCCAGTCGCCGGCGGCATCGGGCGTGACGTCGGGGGTGATGAGGCCTGCTCCGCCGGCGGCCCGCAGGTCGTCGGCGAACCGATCGACCCCGTACTGCATGACGGGGTTCCAGTAGGTCATGACGAGCGCCGGGGTGTCGGTCTGCCGTGTGATCTCGGCGACCGCGGTGAAGGTGTCACGCAGGCGGAATCCGGCGGCCAGCGCCGTCTGCGTCGCCTCCTGGATGACGGTGCCGTCCATGACCGGATCGGAGTACGGCGGTCCGAGCTCGAGCACGTCCGCCCCGGCCTCCGCGAGTGCCACGGCGGCATCGATGCTCGTCGCCAGGTCGGGGAAACCGAGCGGCAGGTACCCGACGAGGGCGCCACGTCCCTCGGCGCGGGCGGTGTCGATCGCCGCGGCGACGGGTGAGGTCACAGCTTCACGCCCTCACCCTTGGCGGCGTCCACGACCGGTTCGGCTGCCGCCGCCGCCAGATCGATCCCCGCGTCGTAGAGCTCGAAGTAGCGCGCCGCGGTGTCCATGTCCTTGTCGCCGCGGCCGGAGAGGCAGATCGCGATGACCGCGTCGGGACCGAGCTGCTCGCCGATGCGCATCGCGCCGGCGAGGGCATGGGCGGACTCGATCGCGGGGATGATCCCCTCGGTCTCGGACAGCAGCCGCAGCGCCGCCATGGACTCGGCGTCCGTCGCGGGGATGTACTCGGCTCGGCCGATCGAGGCGAGCCAGGCGTGCTCGGGGCCGACCCCCGGGTAGTCCAGACCCGCCGAGATCGAGTGGGACTCCACGGTCTGGCCGTCCTCATCCTGGAGGACGAAGGTCTTGGCTCCGTGAAGGACCCCGGGGCGACCCCGCTCGATCGACGCCGCGTGCCGCACCGTGTCCACACCGTCACCGGCGGCTTCGACCCCGTAGAGGCGCACATCGGCGTCATCCAGGAAGGCATCGAACATGCCGATGGCGTTGGATCCACCGCCTACGCAGGCGAAGACCGCGTCGGGGAGGCGTCCCACCTCGTCGAGAAGCTGCTGGCGCGCCTCCTCGCCGATCACCTTCTGGAAGTCGCGGACCATCGCGGGGAACGGGTGGGGCCCCGCGGCCGTGCCGAAGATGTAGTTCGTCGTCTCGACGCTGGCGACCCAGTCGCGATAGGCCTCGTTGATGGCGTCCTTCAGCGTGCGCGAGCCCGTGGTCACCGGGACGACCTCGGCTCCCAGCAGACGCATCCGCGCGACGTTGAGAGCCTGACGCTCCGTGTCGACCTCGCCCATGTAGATGGTGCATTCCAGACCGAACAGCGCTGCCGCCGTCGCGGTGGCCACGCCGTGCTGGCCGGCGCCGGTCTCGGCGATGACGCGCTTCTTGCCCAGGCGGCGCGTGAGGAGCGCCTGCCCAAGGACGTTGTTGATCTTGTGCGAACCGGTGTGATTGAGGTCCTCGCGCTTGAGGAAGACCCGCCCACCTCCGGCGTGCGCGGCGAAACGCGGTACCTCCGTGATGATCGAGGGGCGCCCGGCGTAGCTGCGCAGCAACTGGAGGAACTCCTCGTGGAAGGCCGGATCGGCCTTGGCACGGTCGTATTCCGCGCTCAGCTCGTCGATGGCGGCGATGAGCGATTCGGGCATGAACCGACCGCCGAATTCGCCGAAGAACGGACCTGCGGCTTCACGCAGACTCATACCTGCTCCTTCCGGTTTCGGCCGGCGGGACGATCTCCCGCCGCGAGGAACCGGCCGAGGGTCGCCACCGGATCGCCCGTCACGAGGGCTTCGCCGATGAGGACGACGTCGGCACCGTGGTCGCGGTAGTGCGCGACGTCGTCGGGGGACGACACCGCGGATTCCGCGATGCGGACGGTTCCTTCGGGGATGAGGGGTTCCAGGCGCCCGAACAGGTCACGATCCAGCTGGAACGTCGACAGGTCGCGCGCGTTGACGCCGATCACCGAGGCGCCGAGATCGATGGCCCTCGACACCTCCTCGGCGCTGTGGGTCTCGACGAGGGCGGTCATGCCCCATTCGCCGATGAGGCGGTGGAGCCGCACGAGCAGATCCTGCTCGAGGGCGGCGACGATGAGGAGCACGAGGTCGGCTCCGGCGGCACGGGCTTCTGCGACCTGATACTCGGTGGCGATGAAGTCCTTCCGCAGCACCGGGACGTCGACCGCGGCGACCACGGCCTCCAGGTCGGCAAGACGTCCTGAGAAGCGGCGCTCCTCCGTGAGGACCGAGATGGCCGCCGCGCCCCCGCGCTGATAGCGCAGCGCCTGGGCCGCGGGATCGGGGATCTCGGCGAGCGAGCCGCGCGACGGGCTGGCGCGCTTGACCTCGGCGATGATCTTCACCCGATCGGCGGGCGCCAGCGCCGCGCGCGCGTCCTTCGCCGCAGGGCGCGCCAGCGCGGCGCGCTCGACGTCGGCGAGGGAGCGTTCCGCCGCGCGACGTTCGGCGTCCGCGACGGCGCCGGCAGTCAGTTCGGCAAGCAGGTCGATGCCCGCCGACGTCCGCTCAGCGCCCGCGCTCAATGCTCTTTCGCCGTTGTCTTGGCACCGCCGACGCCGTACCCGGCCTTCGACATGCCCCAGCCCACGAGCAGACCCACGACGACCAGCCCCGCGGAGGCCCACACCACCCACGGCACGTCGAAGAAGAACGCGACAGTGCCGACGGTGAAGCCGACGAGCATGATGACGACAGCCGTCCACGCTGCCGGCGAGTTGCCGTGGCCGGGATCACCGATGTGGTTGCTCATGAATATCCTCCGAAACGCCGGGACACACCATCGCCAGTCTATCGGTCAGACCGTCGGATCCTGTCCGCGCGACAGGTCGTCCCAGGAGTCGATCGCGGCGGCGCGCCGCGACGACTCACCCTCTGGCGCGTCGCGCGCATCGGTGCGGTACTTCCGTCCGGCACCGGGCCAGCGGTGGGCGGTGGCGAGGATGAGCGCTCCGGCCCCGAGCAGGACGACGCATGCCGCGAGGGTGATGGGCGGCCATGGTGTCATGGATACCGCGGTGACGAGGTCGCCGACGGCCTCGAGACCCGCGATGCCCGTGGCCTCCGTGACAGCCGACACGACCGCGGACACCGGTGCCGTGAAGACGATCGTGCCCGTGGCGATCCCGAGGACGACGGCGATCACCACGGTGAGGACGCCGAAGATGTATCGCAGCACCGTGCCGGCGATGGCCAGGGCCGCACCCAGGGCCAGGGCGGTGAGACTGAGCGGTGCCAGGACGGGAAGCGCCGCTGCTCCGCTGACCGGCAGCAGGTCGCGGGCGCCGTCCTCGATCGTCACCGAGAGCCAGGTCTGCGTCGAGGCGATGACACCGAGCGCGCCGGCGGCGAGGATCAGGATGACCGCGAGCGAGCGGGCACGCACGGTCGATTTTCCGCTCGGCCCGTCAGGGAGGTTCACGACGGATCGCCCTCCGGCTGCGCGCCCACCGCCGGATCCAGATCGTCGGAGTCGAAGCAGGTGCGCGTTCCGGTGTGGCAGGCCACGCCCACCTGCTCGACCTCGACGAGGATCGCGTCGCCGTCGCAGTCCAGGCGCGCGCCGCGGACGTACTGCGCGTGTCCGGAGGTGTCGCCCTTGCGCCAGTACTCCTGTCGGGAGCGTGACCAGAACGTCACCCGCCCCTCGGTGAGGGTGCGACGCAGCGCCTCGGCGTCCATCCAGCCGAGCATGAGCACCTCCCGGGTGTCCCACTGCTGGATGATCGCCGCCACGAGACCGTCGTCGGTGAACCGCACGCGCGCGATGCGGTCGTCGATGTCAGCAGGGTCCGCGGGCGTCATCCGCCCGCCTCCGTCCGACGCACCGGAATGCCTTCGCGGGCCAACGCGTCCTTGACCTCGCCGACGCGCAACTGGCCGGTGTGGAACACCGAGGCGGCCAGCACGGCGTCCGCTCCCGCGGCGATGGCCGGCGCGAAGTGCTCCACAGCGCCTGCGCCGCCGGAGGCGATGATCGGAACGCGCGCGACGTCCCGCATCGCGCTGATGAGCTCCAGATCGAAGCCCCGCTTGGTCCCGTCGGCGTCGATGGAGTTCACCAGCAACTCCCCCGCGCCCCGCTCCGCCGCCTCGCGCGCCCAGACGAGGGCGTCCAGATCGGTCTCGGTGCGCCCTCCGTGGGTGGTCACCACGAATCCCGACGCCGACGCTTCGCGACGCTCCGGAGAGACCCGCTTGACATCGAGCGAGAGGACGAGCACCTGGGCTCCGAAACGGTCGGCGATCTCGTCGAGGAGGTCGGGACGCGCGATCGCGGCGGAATTCACGCCGATCTTGTCCGCCCCGACGGAGAGCAGGCGTGCGACGTCATCGGTCGAGCGCACCCCGCCTCCCACCGTCAGCGGGATGAAGACCTGCTCGGCGGTGCGCTGCACGACGTCGTAGGTCGTCGCGCGCTCATCGACGGTGGCGGTGACGTCGAGGAACGTGACCTCGTCGGCGCCCTGGTCGAAGTACGCCTTGGCGAGCTCGACCGGGTCGCCCATATCGCGCAGATCGAGGAAGTTCACACCCTTCACGACGCGACCGCCGGCGACGTCGAGACACGGGATGACGCGAGTGGCCAGCGTCATGTCACAGCCTCGCCGCGTGGATCTCGGTGACGAGGATCGCCCGTGCGCCGATCGCGTACAGGGCGTCCATGACCTGATTCACCCCTTTTCGCGGACTCATCACGCGCACCGCGACCCACTCGGGGTCGCGCAGCGGCGAGATGGTCGGCGACTCGATGCCGGGTGCCACCGCGACGGCGTCATCGACGAGTCGGGCGGGGAGGTCGTAGTCGATGAGCACGTAGCGGCGGGCGACCATCACTCCCCGCAGGCGGCGAAGGAGCGTCTCCGTCCCCTCCGCCTCGACGGGTGCTCCGATGAGCACGGCCTCGGACTGCAGGATCGCCGGTCCGAAGATCTCCAGACCCGCCTGACGCAGCGTCGTGCCCGTCGAGACGACGTCGGCCACGGCGTCGGCCACCCCGAGGCGCACGGCCGACTCGACCGCACCGTCCAGGGGGACGAGGTCGACGGCCACACCGCGCTCGTCGAGGAAGCCGTCGACGAGGCCGGGGTACGCCGTGGCGACCCGCACGCCTTCGAGGTCGTCGACATCGCTGAAACGTCCGGGCGGCCCCGCGAAGCGGAACGTGGAGTCGCCGAAGCCGAGCGCTTCGATCTCGCGGGCGCCCGGCATGCGGGCATCCAGCAGCAGGTCGCGGCCGGTGATGCCCACATCCAACGCGCCGGAACCGACGTAGGTGGCGATGTCCTTCGGGCGCAGGTAGAAGAACTCGACCTCGTTCTCGGGGTCGATGACGTGAAGGTCCTTCGGGTCACGCCGGCCGGTGTATCCGGCCTCCTGGAGCATGGCGGAGGCGGTGTCGGCGAGCGAGCCCTTGTTGGGCACGGCGATTCTGAGCATGGCGGAGGCTTTCGGGAGGGAAGTCGGACGCAGGACCGCTCAGAGATGTCGGTAGACGTCCTCGAGGGTCAGCCCCTTGGCCACCAGCAGGACCTGCAGGTGGTAGAGCAGCTGGGAGATCTCCTCGGCGGTGCGATCGTCCGATTCGTACTCGGCGGCCATCCAGACCTCGGCGGCCTCTTCGACGATCTTCTTGCCGATCGCGTGGACACCGGCATCGAGCTCGGCGACGGTCCCCGATCCGGCGGGGCGTTCGGCGGCCTTCGCCGTGAGCTCGGCGAACAGCGCGTCGAAAGTCTTCACCGCTCCAGGGTAGCGAACGCGTGGGCCGGCCCGGCGCCGGTGGGTCAGTGGACGAGGATGCTCAGGCCGATGACGAGAAGCCCCAGCAGCGTCGTCGCGACGACGCCCAGAACGCGCCAGGGCCAGGTCGCGCCGTTGCGTCTGGCGTTGAGATAGCCGATGAGCCCCAGGATGACCACGCCGCTGCCGAGGGCGAGGAAGTACGCCGTCCACTCGTCCAGCACCCCCCAGGTCCCCGTCGCGAGCAGGAAGACGGGGATCAGCATCGCCAGGGCCATGCCGCCGGAATGGCGCACACCGTCGCGGATGCCCACGTGCAGGGGCGGCACCGGCCGACGCGAGCGGCTTGCGACGACGGCGGCGTAGATGTGGGCGAGCCAGAACACGCCGACGGTTCCGGCGACGAACCAGATGACGTCGAGATCGGTGGGCGCTTCGATCTCCGCGCCGATGAGCGCCGTCACGAGGACGACGCCGTAGATGCCGTGCTCGCCGCTGTAGGCCGACAGCAGCCACTTCGCCCCGCGGGATCCGGCCACCCGGAGCGCGGCGGTGCTCGCCGGCGCGGACGTCACCGGCTCGTCGGCATCGAGGCCCGTCCCCGGCGGCGGCTCGTTCTCGGAGCGGTCGGTCATGGCATTCTCCGATCAGCCGCGAGGGTGGCGGTGGTGGTGGTGTCGGGCACGGTCCCGCAGCGCCACGATCGCGCGCTCGGGATCGTCGGCGCCGAAGACGGCGGAGCCGGCGACGAAGGTGTCGGCGCCGGCCTCGGCGGCCTGGGCGATCGTGGACTCCCCGATCCCGCCGTCGACCTGGAGCCACACCTCGGATCCGCGACGCCTCGCCTCCGCGGCGAGGGTGCGGAGCTTCGGCATCGTCTCGGGCATGAACGACTGGCCGCCGAATCCCGGTTCCACGGTCATCACCAGGATCTGATCGAACTCGTCGAGCACATCGAAGAGCGACTCGACCGGGGTCGCAGGCTTGACGGCCACCCCGGCGCGAGCGCCGATGGCCCGCAGCCGCCGGGCGATCGCGACCGGTTCGGTCGCCGCTTCCAGGTGGAAGGTCACCGACGCCGCCCCGATCTCGGCGTAGCCCGGCGCCCATCGCTCGGGGTCGTCGATCATCAGGTGCACGTCCAAGGGAACAGGGCTGGTGTCGAAGATGCGCTGCACCATCTGCGGACCGAAGGTGAGATTCGGGACGAAGTGGTTGTCCATGACGTCGACGTGCACGAAATCGGCCGCGGCGATGCGTGCGAGCTCGTCGGCCATGTGGACGAAGTCGGCGGCGAGGATGCTGGGATTGATCCGCACCTCTGCGGTGGCGTCGTGGTCGGCGTGCACCGGACCATTATGTCGGCCCGGCGGGTCGCCGCCCCGCGATCCGCCGTCAGCGGCGCCGGAGCAGCGAGATCGACATGGCGTCGGTACCGTGCCGGTGCGGCCACAGCTGGGCCCGCCCCGATCCGTCGGTCTGGGGGACGAGGCCCGGATCGGTCGCGCTGAAGGCGGTGATGACCGCGCGGGCATCGAGTTCCTCGACCTCTCCCCCACGCTCGCGCAGCACATCGGCCACGACACCCGCGGTTTCGGCGAGATGGGGTGAGCAGGTGACGTAGGCCACCACACCCCCGGGCGTCAGACCGTCGATGGCGGCGTCGAGCAGCCCTCGCTGCAGATCGACGAGGCCGGCGACGTCGGCGGGGGTCTTCCGCCACCTCGCCTCCGGGCGCCGCCGCAGAGCCCCGAGCCCCGTGCACGGTGCATCGACGAGGATGCGGTCGTACCCGCCGCCGCGTGCCCGGGTACGACCGTCCTCCTCGCTGACGGGCACCTCCAGCGGCACCCCCGCCACCGATCGCCGCACCAGTCCCGCCCGTGCGGGGTTGAGCTCGTTTGCGTCGAGTCGGGCGCCCGCAGCGAGCGCTTCGGCCGCGAGGATCGCCGTCTTGCCCCCGGGTCCCGCGCACAGATCGAGCCACCGCTCCCCCGGCTGCGCGGGACGCGCCCGGGTGAGCGCGAGGGCGGCGATCTGAGATCCTTCGTCCTGTACGCGGATGCGTCCGCCGGAGGCGGTGACCTGAGTCTCGGGGTCGCCTCCGGGCGAGCGGAAGCCGAGGGGCGAGAAGCGGGTGCGCGCGGCATCTTCCGGCACCTCGGCGAGTCCCGGCAGGGCCGCGAACGTCACCCGTGGGGAGACATTGTCCGCCTGGAGGAGGTCGTCCAGCTCTTCCACGCGCCCCTCGGCGGCCAGGGCCCGACGGAACGCACGGACAACCCAGACCGGGTGGGCAGTGAGAAGACCGATCCGCTCGTCGTCGGAGCGTGCGGTCTCGCCGATCCGCGTCATCCACTCCCCCGGAGTGTCACGGGAGATCCTGCGCAGCACCGCGTTGGCGAACCCGCCCGCGCTGCGGCCTGCGGCGCGGCGGGCGAGCTCGACCGACTCGTTGACCGCCGCGTGGGAGGCGACGCGGGTCGACAGCAGCTGATGCACCCCGAGTCGGATGGCGTCGAGGACGGGTGGGTCGATGAGGTCGACCGCGCGACCTGCGGCGAGGGAGATGACCGCGTCGTAGGTGTTCTCCCGGCGGAGGGTCCCGTAGGTGAGCTCGGTCGCGAGCCCCGCGTCGGCGGCGTCGAGCCCGGCGCGGCGGATCGCCGTCGGAAGGAGGAGGTTCGCGTAGGCGTCGGAGTCGTGGACGGCGCGGATCGTCTCGAACGCCACCAGGCGGGCCGGGGCGAGCGTGCTCATGAGCCGAGCACCGGATCGCTCTGTCGCAGCCCGCGAAGCCAATCCGCGGCATTCATGGGCCCGCGTCCGGCAGGTTGCACGCTCTCCAGCGCGACCGGCTCCGTCGCCGTTCCGGCGATGACGGAGCGGCCGTGCGTGCCGAGACGACCGGGCGGCAGCAGTGGAGCCGCCGGGTCTGCGGCTCGCGCTCGCAGCACCTTCACCCGGGCGCCGTCGAGGGTGGTGTGGGCACCGGGTTCGGGCGTCACGCCGCGGAATCGGTGGAGCACCTCGTCTCGTGTCCTGGTCCAGTCCAGGCGTCCGTCGTCGTCGCCGAGCTTGGGCGCGAACGTCGGCCGGCCGTGCTGGGGCCGCGGCCGAGCTGACCCGTCGGCGATCGCGTCGACCACCTCGCGCACGAGCGCGGCCCCGCGTTCGGCGAGGAGAGCCAGCACCTCCCCCGCCGTGGCGTCGTCCGGGGTGGGGAGGACCACCTCTTCGTAGACGTCGCCGGCGTCGAGCTCGGCGACGAGCCGGAAGACGCTGGCGGCGATCTCGGAGTCGCCTGCGATGAGCGCGTGCTGCACCGGAGCCGCGCCCCGCCACTGCGGCAGCCGGGAGAAGTGGAGGTTGATCCAGCCGTGGCGCGGGAGGGAGAGCAGAGGCTCGCGCACGAGACCGCCGTAGGCGACGATCACCCCGAGGTCGGGACCGACGTCCTGGATTGCGGTCGTCGCCGCGTCATCGAGGCGACCGGTCTTGAGGATCGGCAGGTCGAGCTCGGCGGCGGCGGCGGCGACCGGAGACGGGGTCAGGACGCGCTTTCGTCCCAGGGGTGCGTCATCGCGGGTCACCACGGTGACGATGTCGTGGGATGACGCGTGCAGGGCGCGCAGCGACGGAACGGCCGGTGCGGGGGTGCCGGCGAAGACGAGACGCATAGGGGCTCTCACAGGTCGAGGTCGGGCAGATCCACCCGCACTCTGAGTGTAGGCGGGGTACCGGCGGACGCCGGAGCCCTGCCGCGGCCGCGGCGCGCCCGCAGGGCCGCCGCCACGACGGAGGAGCGCAACGACTCGGCGACATCCGCGCCCGAGCGGTAGTCGAAGCGGACGAGGGCGCGCACCGCGCCGTCCGCGCGGGGGGCGGGCCCGAGGACGCTGTCGTCATCGAGCGCGGGCACGGCCTGCCGCAGGGTCGAGATCGCCGTCTCGACGCTCGGCGCGTCGCCCTCCACCGCGGCCACCCGCACCGCCGGCGGCATGCGCAGCGGCGCGCGCGCGGCGAGCTCGCCGCGCGCGTACGCCGCCTGCGACCACGTCGCCAGGGCCCGGGCGACCGCGCCGGTCACGCCGACGAGGTGCACCGGGGCGCCGGGGGCCGCCAGGGCGGCGGCGTTGGACCACCAGCGAAGGGCCGCCTCGCCGATCCGAAGATCGTCGGACAGCAGCATCCGCTCACCGTCGAGCAGCACCACGGCGCGGTATCCGCCGTCGGCCGGGGGCTCGGCGCCGCGCGTGGCGATCACGAGCGCCGGCGTCGCAGGCACGCCCTCCACGGTGTGGCGGCCGTCGGAGATGACGATGCGCACGCCGGGGAAGGCGCGACCGAGTTCCTCGGCGGTCCGCTCGCTTCCCGAGGAGGCCAGACGCACCTTGTCCGCGCCGCAGTGCACGCACGTCCACGCCCGGGCCGCACGCGCGCACCAGGAGCACTCGGGCACGACCCCCACACCCGCGGCGTGGAGGGGTCCCTCGCAGTGCCGACACCGTGCGGGACGACGGCACTCGGCGCACACCAGCACCGGCGCATAGCCGGGGCGGGCGACCTGCACGAGGACGGGCCCTTCGGCGAGGGCCTCCCGTGCCGCCCGGAATGCGCTCGACGGGATGCGCACACCGCGACCCTCCGCATCCTGCGTGGCGCTGAGGACGACCCGCGGTGAGCTCCGGCGCGCAGCCGGGATCTCCCGCACGAAGCCGAGCTGCACGAGTCGCTCCACATCCGTTGTGCGCGTATGGCCCGCGAAGAGCAGCGCGCACCCGTCGAGCTCCTGCCGGATGAGCGCGGCGTCCCGCGCGTGGACCCCCGGGGAGAGGGGCTCGGCGAGCAGCGGATCGCCGTCGTCCCAGACCGCGACGAGACCGACGCGGTGGACCGGGGCGTAGACGGCCGACCTGTTGCCGACGACGATGCAGGGGGTGGAGGCCAGCATCCGCAGGAAGCCGGCGTAGCGAGCGGGGCCCGACTGCCTCGCGTCGTCACGGACCACCGCCGCGCCGTCGACGCGCGAGGCGAGCGCACGCTCGAGCTGCGCCTGGTCGCGGTGGTCGGGGACGACGAGGACCGCGCTTCTGCCGGTCGCGAGCGTGCTCACCGCGGCGGCGGCCAGGAGATCCGCCCACGCACCGACGTCGCCGACCGGGGTGGAGATCGGGTGCGGCGGAGCGTCGACGGCCAGGCGCCCACCCTCGGAGAGGGCCGCCTGGAGCCCCGGGAATGCTCCCAGCGTCGCGTGGGCCGCCCCGAGCGCGTCGGGCGGGATCACCGACGCTTCCGCCGGCTCCGCCGCGAGCCATGCCTTCTCGGCCCGCACCATCCGCTTGGGGATCACCAGGCGCAGGATGTCGGCGGCCGACCCCGCCGCACGGTCGGCCGCACGACGGGCGAGCGTGTAGAGACTCTCCGGCAGAACCGGGACCGGGGAGACGACGGCATCGATGTCGGAGAGCGGCCGCTCACCGACATCCGGTTCCTCATCGACCTCGACGACATAGGCGTCGACGACCCGCCCCGCGCTGCGGAGCGGAACCTTGACGCGCACCCCCGGGGAGACCTCGCCCGCGAGGGCGGGCGGCACGGCGTAGTCGAACAGCCGGTCCAGCTGCGGGAGCGGGGAATCGATGAGGACCCGCGCCACCCTCGCCGCGCTCACCCGCGGCGCTCCCCTCCCGTGAGGGACGCGGTCACAGGCCTGCGGCCGCGCGCAGCTCGTCGACCCGGTCGGTGCGCTCCCACGTGAAGTCGGGGAGTTCACGACCGAAATGGCCGTAGGCCGCCGTCTGGGCGTAGATCGGGCGGAGGAGGTCGAGCTGCTCGATGATGGCGCGCGGGCGCAGGTCGAACACCTCGCGGATGGCGGCGGTGATCACCTCGTCGGCCACGTGACCCGTGCCGAAGGTCTCGACGTACAGGCCGACCGGCTTGGCCTTCCCGATCGCGTAGGCCACCTGCACTTCGAGCCTGTCGGCGAGCCCCGCCGCGACGGCGTTCTTCGCCACCCATCGCATGGCGTACGCGGCGGAACGGTCGACCTTCGAGGGATCCTTCCCGCTGAAGGCCCCGCCGCCGTGGCGGGCGGCGCCGCCGTAGGTGTCGATGATGATCTTGCGGCCGGTCAGGCCCGCATCGCCCTTCGGACCCCCGACGACGAAGGGACCGGCGGGGTTGATGTAGAACTTCACCCCGGACGCGTCGAGTCCGGTCGCTTCGAGGACCGGCTCGATCACCTCGTCGCGCACGGCGCCGCGAAGGGCCTTCTGCGAGATGTCGGGGTGGTGCTGGGTGGAGAGCACCACCGACTCGACGGTGCGCGGCACCACGCCGTCGTAGCCGAGGGTCACCTGCGTCTTGCCGTCGGGACGCAGGAAAGGCAGGCTCCCGTCGCGGCGGACCGCGGCGAGGCGCTCTGCCATCCGGTGCGCCGTCCACGCGGCCATGGGCATGAGCTGCGGCGTCTCGGTGGTGGCGTAGCCGAACATGATGCCCTGGTCCCCCGCACCCTGCTCGTCGTTGGGGTCGACCGAGCCGCCTTCGCGCCGCTCGAACGCCTTGTCGACCCCGGCGGCGATGTCGGAGGACTGCGCGCCGATCGACACGCTCACTCCGCA
Organism: Microbacterium kunmingense; assembly: GCF_023155745.1. GTDB lineage: Bacteria > Actinomycetota > Actinomycetes > Actinomycetales > Microbacteriaceae > Microbacterium > Microbacterium kunmingense. Next base: position 137,266 of record NZ_JAKNUS010000006.1, on the reverse strand, counting down.
CGAGTCGCCGTCGAATCCGGTGTCGCTGGAGGTGTAGCCGATGCGGTTGACCACGGAGCGCACGATCGCGGGGATCTCGACGTACGCCGCGGTGGAGACCTCGCCCGCGACGTGGACGAGACCGGTGGTGACGAGCGTCTCGACCGCCACCCGCCCGTGCGGATCCTCGGCGAGGATCGCGTCGAGGATGCTGTCCGAGATCTGGTCGCAGATCTTGTCGGGGTGGCCCTCTGTGACGGATTCGGACGTGAACAGACGCAATGCGGTCATCGGTGCTCCAGATCTCGCGGGGACGGGCACAAGTATGCCCGGGGTGGCCGACAGCCACCCCGGGCAGGGACGTGAGGGACTTACTCGGCGGCCCGCAGGCGGAGCTTGTCCTCGTTGATTTCGTGAAGGGCGATCGTCAGCGGCTTGTCCTCGACAGTCGAGTCCACGAGGGGACCGACGTTGTCGAAGAGGTTCCCCTCGTGCAGGTCGGAGTAGTAGTCGTTGATCTGACGCGCGCGACGGGCGGCGTAGATGACGAGCTGGTACTTCGAGTCGACCTTCTCGAGAAGGCTGTCGATGGGGGGCTCGATGATGCCCTGGTTGGTTCCGGCCATGGCTGAACCTCCTGGTTCGAAAGGATGTCGGCGGAGAAGTCGTCGGGCGCGGGGCGGTCGGCCGAGCCGCGCCATCCGACCATTCTACAGGTCCGCGCGTCTGCTGAGCAGTTGCCGGCGGGAGCTGATCACACCGGTGTCGAATCCGGCGAGGTGGAGCCCGCCGTGGAAGCGCGCATGCTCGATCTTCACGCACCGATCCATGACCACCGACAGCCCGGCCCCCTCGGCGACGGCGGCGGCGCCCTCGTGCCACGACCCGAGCTGCAGCCACAGGGTCTTCGCCCCCGCGGCCACCGCCTCGGCGGCCACGCCCGGAAGGTCGTCGTGGCGCCGGAAGACGTCGACCAGGTCGGGGGCGACCGGCAGATCCGCCAGCGACGCATACGCCGGCCGGCCGAGGATCGTGTCGGCCCGGGGATTGACGAAGTACACGTCGTAGGGCGCGCTTCCGAGGAGATAGGTCGCGACGAAGTAGCTCGCCCGCGTCGGGTTGTCCGAGGCGCCGACGATCGCGATCGACCGGGTGCGGCGGAGGATCTCGAAGCGCTCCTGCGGGCCCGGGCCCTGCCAGGTGCGGCCCGGCGCCGGCGCGGACGGCAGCGCGCACGCGGCACCGTCCGCCGTGACGGGCGGGTCCACGGGCGCGACCGCATCCCCGGCGGTGGGCAGGGCGCAGGACAGGTCGGTCATCGGGTGGCTCCCGTCGCGGCAGTGAGGGCCTGGTCGAGGTCCCACAGGATGTCTTCGGGGTCTTCCAGCCCCACCGAGATGCGCACCAGGTCGGCGGGGACGCCGGCGGCACTGAGCTGTTCGGCGCTCAGCTGCTGGTGGGTGGTGGAGGCGGGGTGGATGACGAGGGTGCGCGCGTCGCCGATGTTGGCGAGGTGCGAGGCCAGCTGCAGCGCGTCGATGAAGCGCTCTCCCGCCGCGCGGGCGGCATCCGGATCGATCTCGTCGCCGGATCCCTCCGGCCGGATGCCGAAGGCGAACACCGAGCCGGGTCCGAGCGGCAGATATTGCTGCGCGCGCGCGTGGTGAGGGTGGTCAGGGAGCCCCGCCCAGGTGACGTACGAGACCCGGGGGTCCTCATCCAGCCACTCTGCGACGATCCTGGCGCCGGCGAGGTGCGCGTCGATGCGCTGCGGCAGCGTCTCGACCCCCTGGAGGAGCTGGAAGGCCGACTGGGGGCTCAGGGCCGGCCCGATGTCGCGCAGCTGTTCGCTGCGCAGCTTGGTCAGGAATCCGTATTCGCCGAAGTTGTCCCACCACCGGATGCCGCCGTACGAGGCCACCGGCTCGGTCATCTGGGGGAACTTGCCGTTCCCCCAGTCGAAGGTGCCCTTCTCGATGACCACGCCGCCGAGGGTCGTGCCGTGACCGCCGAGGAACTTCGTGACGGAGTGGATGACGATGTCGGCGCCGTGCTCGAGGGGGCGGGCGAGGTAGGGCGTCGCGAGGGTGGAGTCCACCACGAGCGGGATGCCCGCAGCGTGGGCGACGTCGGCGAGCCCCTCGATGTCGGCGATCGCGCCGGAGGGGTTCCCGATCGTTTCGACGTAGAGGACCTTGGTCTCGGGCCGGATCGCGGCGGCGTAGTCGGCGGGTTCGGTCGAGGCGACGAAGGTCGTCTCCACCCCGAAACGACGCAGGGTGACATCCAGCTGCGTCACCGTCCCGCCGTAGAGCTGCGCGGAAGCCACGACGTGGTCACCGGCGCCGACGAGGGCGGCGAAGGTGATGAACTCCGCGCTCATGCCGGACGCGGTCGCCACCGCGCCGATGCCCCCCTCCAGCGACGCGAGCCGCTCCTCGAGGGCCGCGACGGTGGGGTTGCCGATGCGCGAGTAGATGTTGCCGTACTTCTGCAGGGCGAAGAGGTTCGCGGCATCCTTCGCGCCCTCGAAGACGAAGGAGGTGCTCTGGTAGATCGGCACGGCGCGGGCGCCGGTGGCGGCGTCGGGAGTACCGCCGGCATGCAGGGCGCGGGTGCGGAAGCCGAAGCGATGGTCGTTGGTCATGGGTCCTTTTCCGAAGGGCGGGGGTCAGTGGGCGGCGAGGGCCTGGGCGATCGCGGCGACGGCATCGGGGTTCTGCAGCGAGGTGGTGTCGCCGAGCGGTGCAGGGACCCGCCCGGCGCGACGATCCAGGTCCGCCTCCCAGAGCTGGGCGAGGAGGCGCCGGAGGATCTTGCCCGACCGGGTCTTGGGAAGCTCCGGCACGCAGACGACGCGGTGCGGGCGCGCCACCGGTCCGATCGCGCGGGCCACCTCGTCGCGCAGGTCCTGCTCGTCGGGACGGGCGTCACCGGCGGTGACGGCGAAGACCACCACGCGCTGTCCGGTCACCGGGTCGGCCACGCCGGTGGCCCCCGCCTCGGCGATATCGGCGCGGGCGACGAGGGCCGACTCGATCTCGATGGTCGACAGGCGATGGCCCGAGACGTTCACGACGTCGTCCAGGCGGCCGAGGATGCGGATGTTCCCGTCCTCATCGCGGGTCGCGCCGTCGCCGGCGACGTAGTACCCACCCCACTCGCCGAGACCGGCGAAGCTCGACCAGTACGCGCTCCGGTAGCGCGCCGGGTTGCCCCACACGGTGCGGGCCATTCCCGGCCAGGGTCGACGGACCACGAGGGTGCCCGTGCCGCCCGCGGGGATCTCGGCTCCGTCGTCGTCGACCACGGCGACGTCGATGCCGGGAAGCGGACGCGTGGGCGAGCCGGGTGCGAGGGTGGTGGCGCCGGGGAGCGGGGCGACCATGGCCGCACCGGTCTCGGACTGCCACCAGGTGTCGACGACGGGAAGCTCGCCTCTGCCGAACGTGTCGCGGAACCACAGCCAGGCGGCGGGGTTGATGGCCTCCCCCACCGTGCCGAGCAGGCGCAGGCTCGACAGGTCGAATTCCTCCGGCAGCGCCTCACCGAACCACGCCATGAAGGTGCGGATGAGGGTGGGCGCGGTGTAGTACACCGTCACGCCGTAGCGCTCGATGATCTCCAGGTGCCGCGTGCGGTCGGGGGCGTCGGGGGTGCCCTCGTAGATCACCTGCGTGAGGCCGTTGGAGAGCGGCCCGTACAGCTCGTACGTGTGCGCGGTCACCCAGGCGAGGTCGGCGGTGCACCAGTGCACGTCCTCGGGCTTGGCGTCGAAGTGCGCCCAGTGGGCCCAGGACGCCTGCGTGAGGTACCCACCCGAGGTGTGCACGAGTCCCTTGGGGCGGCCGGTGGTCCCCGAGGTGTAGATGATGAAGAGCGGATGCTCCGCATCGACATCGCTCGCCTCGTGCACGTCGGGCTGTGCGGCGGTGATCTCGTGCCACCAGAGGTCGCGCCCGGCGGTCCACGGCACCTCGTGACCGGTGCGGCGCACCACCAGGACGTGCTCGAGGTGCGCCAGGCCCGCAGCCGCGGCATCCGCGGTGGATTTGACCTCGATCGCGGCTCCGCGTCGGAACTGCCCGTCGGAGGTGACGAGCACCTTCGCGCCGGTGTCTTCGAGGCGGAAGCGGAGCGCCTCGGCGGAGAAGCCCCCGAACACCAGGGAGTGCACCGCCCCGATCCGCGCGCAGGCGAGCGCGACGACGACGGTCTCGACGAGCACGGGCAGGTAGACCACGACCCGGTCGCCGGGCCCGACGCCGAGCGCGCTCAGGGCGTGAGCGGCGCGTGCGACGTCGCGCTGGAGGTCGGCGTAGGTGACCCGACGGCGATCTCCCGGCTCTCCCTCGAAGTACAGCGCCACCGTGTCGCCGCGACCGGCCGCGACGTGCCGGTCGACGCAGTTGACCGCGACATTCAGTCGCCCGCCGCCGAACCACTGCGCCGTGGGGATCACCGCGGGGTCGTCGGCATCGGGCGGCGTCCACTCCAGGGTGCGCTGCCAGGGGGTCGTCCAGTGAAGGCGCCGCGCAGCCTCGTCCCAGAAACCCAGCGGATCGATGGCGCCGCGCTCGTACGCCTCGGCGGTGACGTTGGCGCGCGCTGCCAGCTCCGCCGGCGGGGCGAAGCGCAGCGAGGAGCGGTCGAGGGTCTGCGCGGGGGTCACGCCCACCGCCGCAGCAGCCGCTTCTGCACCACGCTCAGGATGGCGTTGGAGAGCGCGCCGAGGAGTGCCAGCAGCACGATGGTGAGGAGGATGCGATCCACCCGTCCGGTCTGCTGCGAGATCGTGAGAAGGAACCCGAGGCCCATCGCCGCTCCCAGAAGCTCCGAGGCGACGAGGAACAGCCATGCCTGCGCCATCCCCAGACGCAGGCCCGACACGAGGGCCGGGAGGACGGCGGGAAGCTGGACGGTGCGGAACAGGTCCCATCCGCGCAGGCTGAAGGACCGCCCCATCTCCACCAGGTGAGCGTCGACATGGCGGAGGGCACCGGCCACGGTGGTGAACACGGGGAAGAAGGCCCCGATCGCGATGAGGGTGACCTTGGACTCCTCGCCGATCCCCATCCACAGCAGCAGAAGCGGAACGAGAGCGAGCGACGGGATGGCGCGCAGCGCCGCGAGCGAAGGGCTCAGCAGGACGTCGCCGATGCGGCTGAGCCCGACGATGGCTGCCGCGCCGATCCCGATGAGCGAGCCCAGGGCGAACCCGAGGAGCACGCGCTGCACCGAGATGGCGATGTTCAGCCACAGCTCGCCCGTCTGGGCCATCTCCGCCGCGGCGGTCAGGACCGTCGCCGGCGCCGGAAGCCGGTAGGCGGGGATCGCACCCGTAGTCGAGGCGATCTGCCAGGCCAGGAGGAGGAGGGCGGGGACGAGGAGACCGCCGACGACGCGGACTGCGGGCCGAGCCCACAGATCCCGACGCGCGGGTGCCCCCGCCGCGGAAGCGACGGGGGCGGTGGCCGGGGCGGCTGTCACGGACGGCGCACCCCGGTCGGGTTCGTGATCGAGGGTCGCGGCGCGGCCCGGTCGGATGTCGATGCTCACTGGTCCTCCGTCGCGGTGCGGGCGAAGCTGTCGTCGATGAGGGTCGCCAGAGCGTCGTCCACGGCGGCCTGGCCGCCCTGGATGGAGCCGGACTCGACGAGCACGGGGCCGATCTTCTCCAGCACCGCGAGCTGGTCGTCGCCGGGGACGCCGCTGACATCGAGGTTGGAGCGCTCGGTGATGACCGTCTCGGCCACCGCCGGGTCGATCCCGGCGACCTCCGCCAGCAGCGCCGCGGTCTCCTCCGGGTTCTCCAGAGCCCACGCGCGAGCCTCCTCGTAGGCGTCGACGACGACCTGGGCGACATCGGGGTGATCGGTGAGGAACTGCTCGGTGGCGTTGAGGAAGCCGTAGGAGTTGAAGTCGACGTTGCGGTAGACCAGCTGCGCGCCCGACTCCGCCTCGGCGGCGGCCATGATGGGATCGAGGCCCGCCCACGCGTCGACCGAGCCCGCGTCGAGCGCGGCGCGCCCGTCGGCGTGCTGGAGGTTCTGCAGCTGGATGTCGGAGATCGTCAGACCTTCCGTCTCCAGCGCCTGCAGCAGGAAGAAGTAGGGGTCGGTGCCGGGGGTGGCGGCGACGGACTTTCCGGCGAGGTCGGCGACGGAGGCGATGTCGCTGCCCTCGGGCACGACGAGGGCCGACCACTCCGGCTGGGAGTAGATGTCGATGACCTTGATCGGCGAGCCGTTGGCCCGCGCGAGCAGCGCCGCCGAGCCGGCGGTCGAGCCGACGTCGATCGAACCGGAGCGCAGGAACTCGTTGGCCTTGTTCGAGCCCGCCGACTGCACCCACTCGACGGTGACGTCGTCGCCGAGGGCTTCTTCAAGCAGGCCCTGGTCGCGCACGATCAGGCTCAGCGGGTTGTAGGTGGCGAAGTCGATCGACAGCGTGTCGGTGGACCACTCGGTGCTCTCCGAACCGGCCGAGCCGGCGGCATCCGCATTCGAGGCATCGGCGCTCTCACCGGCGAGGCAGCCGGTGGTGGCGAGCATGATCGTCCCGGCGATCGCGAGGGCGGGAACGGTGCGGCGGACGATGGTGCTCATCGGGTCTCCTCGGCGGTGCGGGGTTCGGGTGTGCTGTGGTGGGTGTCGACGCCGAGCCCTTCGAGGAGCTCGGCGCGCAGGGCGGTGAAATCGTGGGCGGCGCGGTCGCGCGGACGGGTTCCGGGCACCTCGACGATGCGGGCGATGGAGGATGCCGCCGGGTCGTCGCCGAGCGAGCGCAGCAGCAGCACGCGATCGGCGAGGTACAGCGCCTCTTCGACGTCGTGGGTGACGAGGAGCACCGTGGTCGGCCGCGCGGCGTGGATCTGCAGGAGAAGGTCCTGCATGCGCAGGCGTGTGAGCGCGTCCAGCGCCCCGAAGGGCTCGTCCAGGAGCAGGACCTCGGGGCCGCGCGCGAGCGCGCGGGCGAGCGACGTGCGCTGCGCCATTCCGCCGGAGATCTCCCGCGGCCGGCGGTCGGCGGCATGGCCGAGCCCGACGAGGTCGAGGAGCTCGGCGACGCGGTCACGACGCTCGGTCCCGCGGAGCCCGCGGGGAAGACCGAGGGCGACGTTGTCGGCGATGGTGCGCCAGGGAAGCAGCCGCGGCTCCTGGAAGGCCACCGCGGTCCGGTCATCGGTGTCGCGGACGGGCGCGGCGTCGAGGTCGATGACACCGGCGGTCGGGGTGTCCAGGCCCGCGAGCAGGCGCAGGAGGGTCGATTTGCCGCATCCGGACGGGCCCACCACCGCGACGATCTCCCCCGGCGCGAGCGTCAGGTCCACTCCGCGCAGCACGGGGAGCGGCGCGAGGGTGACGAAGGTCCGCGCCACCCCGGCGACCCGCACCGCACCGCGACGTTCGCCGACGGCGGGCACGTCGATGACGCGGGAGTTCGGGGTGGGCATGTACCCAGACTGCCGATGCCGGGCCTCGATGACATCTCGGGCGTAACGTTCTGAAACGTCCGAGGGGGCGGGGCTCAGTGCGCGGCGAGCGACACGACCTCCGCGGCCGCGCGTGCGACGTCGTCGTTGACCACGTGGTAGTCGAACTCCGCCTGCGCGGCCAGCTCCACTCGGGCGGTGCGCAGTCGCCGCGCGCGCTCCTCGGCATCCTCGGTGCCGCGTCCCACCAGCCGGTTCACCAGCTCGTCCCAGCTGGGCGGCAGGAGGAAGACGAGCGTCGCCGACGGCTCGGCCGCCCGGACCTGCCGGGCCCCCTGGAGGTCGATCTCGAGGAGGACCGTGCGACCCGCCGCCAGCGCGTCCTCGATCGGACGGCGGGGGGTGCCGTAGCGGTGGGAGTTGTGCACGGTCGCCCACTCGAGCAGCTGCCCGTCGGCGATGAGCCGGTCGAACTCGGCGTCGTCGACGAAGTAGTAGTGCTCGCCGTCCCGCTCTCCGGGTCGGGGCGCGCGCGTCGTCGCCGAGATCGACAGGAGGATCTCGGGATGATGCGCCTTGATGTGCGCGGCGACGGTGCCCTTGCCGACCGCTGTGGGGCCCGCCAGCACGATGAGTCGGCTCCGGTCGGTGCGCGGAGCGGGCTCGGGCCACCGTGCGTCGAGGAACGCCGCCAGGTCGCGGCGCTGTCGCGCGCCCAGCCCGCCGAGACGCTTGACCGGTGAGATCGCCAGCGATTCGAGGATGCGGTCGCGCTTGCCCTCGCCGATCGCCGGCAGCGCCGTGAGGAACTCGGTCACGCGCAGGGTTCCCGCGGGTGACTCCGGAGCGGCAAAGGCCCGCCGGGTGAGCTCCTGGGGTGAGATGACACGGGTGGAAAGATCGCGCTTGAGCGCGGCGCGGGCTCGCCGGGCGGCCACGGCGCGCCGGGATGCGGCAGCGCGGTCGACCTCCGGCGGACGACGGGGCGCGGTCACGACACCTCCCGGCGGTACAGGGCCTGCCGCTCCCGGATACGCGAGACCAGATCGCTCGGGCCGGCGGAGAGGATGCTCCGGCTCTCGCTTGCGAGCACGTTCTGCGAGAGGGCGCCGAACAGGCGGGGCAGATCGGCCGGTTCGGCTCCCTGCGTGCCGAATCCGGGCGCCAGGATCGGGGCGCCTCGCAGGAGCTCGTCGGTGAGGCCGAGCTCTGATCGGTCCACCGTCGCACCCACCACCAGGCCGATGGGCCCGAGGTCGCCGGTGAAGGCGGCCGAGCCGTTCACCCACGTGACATCGCGCGCGATGCGGGCGGCGACCGTCTGCCCGTCCTCGGCCGCCACGTCGACCGGGTGCGCGGTCTGCAGCGCCGCGGCCTCGGGGTTGCTCGTCCCCGCGAGGACGAACACGCCCTTCCCCGCCCGGACCGCGCCGGTGAGGGTGTCGCGCAGCGAGTCGGGCCCGAGATAGGGGCTGACGGTGAGCGCGTCGGCCTCCAGGGCGGATCCAGGGGTCAGCCAGGCCGCGGCGTACGCGGCCATCGTGCTGCCGATGTCGCCGCGCTTGGCGTCGGCGATGACGAGCAGGTCCGCCGCCCGTGCGGCGGCGAGCGTCTCCTCGAGGGCGGCGTAGCCGGCCGCCCCGAACCGCTCGAAGAAGGCGACCTGCGGCTTGACCACCCCGACCCGCCCGCTCGCAGCCTCGACGGTTCGCAGGGCGAAGTCGCGCGCCCCGGCCGCGGTGTCGTCCAGACCCCACTCCGCGAGGAGGTGCGCGTGCGGGTCGATCCCGACGCAGAGCGGGCCGCGGGCGTCGAGAGCGGCGCGCAGGCGCTCGGCGAACCCGATCACCGGGCCTCCGCCCGGTCGGCGGCGTACTCCTGCAGGCTCCGCACCGCGAAGCCCTCACGCAGCACGGGGAGGGCGCTCACCGCGGCGCCGAGCACCGCCATGGTGGTGAACAGCGCCTTGTCCGCCGCGACCGCAGCGGCACGGATCTCGTAGCCGTCGGCCCGGGCGAGACCGCCGCTCGGGGTGTTCACGACGATGTCGATGTCTCCGGCGTTGATGAGGTCGACGATGTTCGTCTTCCCCGTCGCCTGGGTCGCGGAGTACTTGTTCACCACCCGCACGTCGATGCCGTTGCGGCCCAGGATCTCGGCCGTCCCCTCGGTGGCCACGAGGTCGAACCCGAGCTCCTGCAGGCGGTGGGCGGGGAGGATCACTGCACGCTTGTCGCCGTCGGCGACGGAGATGAAGACGGTTCCCGTCAGCGGCATCCCCCCGTACGCGGCCTCCTGGCTCTTGGCGAAGGCGGTCGGGAAGTCGCGGTCGATGCCCATGACCTCACCCGTCGAGCGCATCTCGGGTCCGAGCACCGAGTCGACGATCTGCCCGTCGCGGGTGCGGAAGCGCTTGAACGGGAGCACCGCCTCCTTCACGGCGACGGGGGCGCCCAGGGGCACGCGCGAGCCGTCGGCTTCGGGGAGCAGTCCCTCCGACACGAGTTCCGCGACGCTGGAGCCCGCCATGATGCGGCTGGCGGCCTTGGCGAGCGGAATCCCGAGCGCCTTGGAGACGAACGGCACCGTGCGGCTGGCCCGCGGGTTGGCCTCGATGACGTAGAGCACGCCGGCGCTGATCGCGAACTGCACGTTCAGCAGTCCTCGCACGCCCACGCGGTGGGCGATCGCCAGCGTGGCCTCGCGCACGCGGTCGATGTCGGTGCGTCCGAGCGACATCGGCGGCAGCGCACAGCTGGAATCGCCGGAGTGGATGCCGGCCTCCTCGAGGTGCTCCATGATGCCGCCGACGTACAGCTGATCGCCGTCGTAGAGGGCGTCGACGTCGATCTCGATCGCGTCGTCGAGGAACCGGTCGACCAGCAGCGGCATCCCCGGTCCGATGATCGCCTGATCGGCGATGCGCACGAAGTAGTCGCGCAGGCTCGCGGTGTCGTAGACGATCTCCATGCCCCGACCGCCGAGCACGAAGCTCGGACGCACGAGCACGGGGTACCCGATCTCCTCTGCGATCGTCACGGCCTGCTCGACGTCGACGGCCGTGCCGTTGCGCGGCGCGATGAGGCCGGCGTCGTCGAGCAGGCGCGAGAACAGCTCCCGCTCCTCGGCCAGCTCGATGGCGGCGGGGCTCGTGCCGAGGATCCGGTAGCCGGCGTCCTCGATCCCCTGCGCGAGGCCAAGCGGCGTCTGCCCGCCCAGCTGGCAGATCACACCCAGGATCTCCCCCGACTGCGACTCGGCGTGCAGGACCTCCAGCACGTCCTCCAGCGTCAGCGGCTCGAAGTACAGCCGGTCGGAGGTGTCGTAGTCGGTGGAGACGGTCTCCGGATTGCAGTTGACCATGATCGTCTCGAACCCGGCGTCGGCGAGGGCGAAGGAAGCGTGGACGCAGGAGTAGTCGAACTCCACGCCCTGGCCGATGCGGTTGGGGCCCGAGCCGATGATGACCACCTTGGTGCGCTCGGACGCGGCGATCTCCGTCTCGCTGTCGTAACTGGAGTAGTGGTACGGCGTCAGCGCCGGGAACTCCCCCGCACAGGTGTCGACGGTCTTGTACACCGGGCGGATGCCGAGGCCGTGGCGCACCTCGCGCGCCTCGGCCTCGGTGATCCCCCGGAGCTGCGCGATCTGCGCGTCGCTGAAGCCGTGGTCCTTCGCCAGACGCAGGGCCGCGTCATCCAGCTCGTCGGCGTTGCGGATGGCGTCCGCCACCTCGTTGATGAGCACGATCTGATCGAGGAACCAGGGATCGATGGCGGTGGCGTCGAACGCCTGCGCGGGGGTGGCACCCAGGCGGAGGGCCTGCTGGACCAGGACGATCCGTCCGTCGGTCGGTGTCTTCGCCGCCTCGAGCAGCTCCTCGACCGAGCGCGACTCCTCGCCCCAGTGGAAGCTCGAGCCGCGCTTCTCCAGCGAGCGGAGGGCCTTCTGCAGGGCGGTGGTGAAGTTGCGGCCGATCGCCATCGCCTCGCCCACCGACTTCATGGTGGTGGTGAGCGTGGTGTCGGCGGCCGGGAACTTCTCGAAGTTGAACCGCGGCACCTTCACCACGACGTAGTCCAGCGTCGGCTCGAAGCTCGCCGGTGTCACGCGGGTGATGTCGTTCGGGATCTCATCCAGGCGGTAGCCGATCGCGAGCTTCGCAGCGATCTTCGCGATCGGGAAGCCGGTGGCCTTGGACGCCAGCGCCGAGGAGCGCGACACCCGCGGGTTCATCTCGATGACGATGATCCGCCCGTCGTCGGGGTTCACCGCGAACTGGATGTTGCAGCCGCCGGTGTCCACGCCCACGGCGCGGATGATGTCGATGCCGATGTCGCGGAGCTTCTGGTACTCGCGGTCGGTGAGGGTCAGCGACGGGGCGACGGTGATCGAATCCCCCGTGTGCACCCCGACCGGATCGACGTTCTCGATCGTGCAGACCACGACGGTGTTGTCGGCGGTGTCGCGCATGAGCTCGAGCTCGTACTCCTTCCACCCGAGGATCGACTCCTCCAGGAGCACCTCGTGGGTGGGCGAGTCGTGCAGGCCCGCGCCGGCGATGCGGCGGAGGTCGGCCTCGTCGAAGGCGAAACCGGACCCGAGGCCTCCCATCGTGAACGACGGGCGCACGACGAGGGGGTAGCCGAGTTCGGCAGCGCCGGCGAGCACCTCGTCCATCGTGTGGCAGATCCGGCTCGCCGCGACATCCGCTCCCGCCTCGATCACGAGCTCCTTGAAGACCTGGCGGTCCTCGCCCTTGCGGATGGCATCGACCTTCGCTCCGATCAGCTCCACGCCGTACTTCTCGAGAATCCCCTTCTCGTGCAGCGAGATGGCGGCGTTCAGCGCGGTCTGGCCGCCGAGCGTCGGCAGGATCGCATCCGGCTTCTCCTTGGCGATGATCGTCTCGAGCACCTCGGCGGTGATCGGTTCGATGTAGGTCGCATCGGCGAAGTCGGGATCGGTCATGATCGTGGCCGGGTTGGGGTTGACGAGGATGACGCGCACGCCTTCGGCGCGCAGAACGCGGCACGCCTGGGTACCGGAGTAGTCGAACTCGGCGGCCTGGCCGATGACGATCGGGCCGGACCCGATGACGAGGACGCTGTGGATGTCGTCGCGCTTGGGCATCAGTCGTTGCTCTCCTGGGAGTTCGCGGTGCCGGGTCGGGAGTCATGGTGCGCGCGCACCATGTCGCGGAACCGGTCGAACAGGTAGTTGGCGTCATGCGGACCCGCGGCGGCCTCGGGGTGGTACTGCACCGAAAAGGCGGGGATGTCGAGGGCGCGGAGGCCCTCGACCACCTGGTCGTTCAGGCCGACATGGCTGACCTCGACCCGGCCGTAGCCGTGCGGGCTGTCGAAGGGACCGTCGAGCGGGGCCTCCACGGCGAAGCCGTGATTGTGGGCGGTGATCTCGACCCGGCCGGTGACCTTGTCGAGCACCGGCTGATTGATGCCGCGGTGACCGAAGGGCAGCTTGTAGGTGTCGAGGCCGAGAGCGCGGCCGAGCAGCTGGTTGCCGAAGCAGATGCCGAAGAAGGGCAGCCGGTCATCGAGCACGGCGCGCAGCAGCTCGACGTGATCGGCCGACGCGGCGGGGTCGCCGGGCCCGTTGGAGTAGAACACCGCGACCGGGTCGATGGCGCGGATGTCGTCGATCGTGGCGTTCTGGGGCAGGACGTGCACGTCGAACCCCCGGTCGGCGAGGTTCTCGATCGTGGCCTGCTTGACGCCGAGATCGAGCACCGCGAGGTTGCCGAGCCTCTCGCCCCGGGCGGGCGTGACCTGCACGGCTGCGACCGAGACCGTCGAGGAGAGATTCTGCCCCGTCATCTCCGGGGCCTCCCGCACCACGTGGAGCTGCTCGTCGGCGTCCCAGCCGGCGGCGTCGCCGGAGAAGATCCCCCCGCGCATGCTGCCGGCCGAGCGGATGTGTCGGGTGACGGCCCGGGTGTCGATCCCGCTGATGCCGACGATCCCGTCGGCATCCAGGGCCTCGTCGAGCGACTGCTCGGAGCGCCAGTTGGACACCACGCGCGCGGGGTCGCGGACGATGTAGCCGGCCACCCAGATGCGCCGCGACTCGACGTCCTCGGAGTTCATCCCGGTGTTTCCGATGTGCGGGGCGGTCTGCAGCACGATCTGTCCCGCGTACGACGGATCGGTCAGGGTCTCCTGGTAGCCGGTCATGCCGGTGGAGAAGACGACCTCGCCGAGGGTCGTGCCGCGCGCGCCGTAGGCGCGCCCGGTGTAGCGGGTGCCGTCCTCCAGGACGAGGACGGCGGGGTCGGTGGTCAGGAGCTCTCTGGTGGAGAGCCCAGTGGTGGTGGGGAGCCGGGTCATGCGTCGTCTCCAGTCTGAGGAACGAGGGGTCGGATGGCGGTCGCGAGAGCCTGCGCCGAAGCTTCCTGCGGCCGGAAGAAGGAATCGACGGGTGTGCCGTCGTCGAGCCGCCACACGAGGCGGGTGAGGCCGCCGGACTCGACCACACGGTCGATGGCGACGGTGGCCTGATCCACAGCGGCGAGGCGGGCGGTGGCGAGGAAGAGCCGTGGCGCGCCGTCGAGGTCCACCGCGACGCCGCCGTCGGTGACGGTCACCTCACCGCGAGCTCGGAATCCCAGGTGCCGGATCGCGAGGCGCTCGAGCGGCTCGTCGTGACGGGTCGTGGCGACGTAGAGCACGCCGAAGCGCGCGAGCTCCGCCGCCCCGTCGGGGGGCGCGCCCACCGGTGCGGCAAGGCCCGCGTCACGGCGAGATCGTCGGCGCCAGGCCCAGACGAGGAGGAGGAGCACGACGACGACCCCGAGCAGGGTGACGATGAGTGCACCCTCGCGCGTCACGCGTGCACCCCCGGCGTCTCGAGCACGTCCCCGTCGATGACGGTGAGCACGCCTCGGTGCAGCGTGACACGCACCTCTCCGGGCAGGGCACGGCCGAGGTAGGGCGAGTTCTCGCTCCGCCCCCGGAGGTCGGCCGTGGTGAACGGGCGCGGCGCAGTCGGGTCGTAGAGGGTCAACGACGCGGGCTCGCCCTCGGACAGGGGCGTGCCGGCGCCGGCGAGGCGGCCGATGCGGGCCGGGGCCGCGGACATCACCCGGGCGACGTCGTCCCATCCCAGCATCCCGGTGTCCACCATCGCCTCGTGAACGACGCGGAGGGCGCTTTCGAGACCGACCATGCCGTTCGCCGCGGCCTGCCACTCGCAGGCCTTCGCCTCGGCGGGGTGGGGGGCGTGGTCGGTCGCGACGATGTCGATCGTGCCTTCGGCGAGCCCCTCCCTCACGGCCTGCACGTCCTCGTCCCGCCGCAGCGGCGGATTGACCTTGTACCGCGCGTCGTAGCCGCGGACCAGCTCGTCGGTCAAGAGCAGGTGGTGAGGGGTCACCTCGGCGGTCACCGCCACCCCGCGGCGCTTGGCCCAGCGGATGATGTCGACCGATCCGGCTGTGGAGAGGTGGCAGACGTGCAGACGCGAGCCGACGTGCTCGGCCAGGAGCACATCGCGCGCGACGATCGACTCCTCCGCGACCGCGGGCCAGCCCGCCAGCCCCAGCTCCGCCGACACCGCTCCCTCGTTCATCTGCGCACCCTCGGTGAGCCGGGGGTCCTGCGCGTGCTGGGCGATGACGCCGTCGAACGCCTTGACGTACTCCAGCGCCCGGCGCATGATCAGCGGATCCCAGACGCAGAAGCCGTCGTCGCTGAAGACGCGGACCTTCGCGCGGGAGTGCGCCATCGCGCCGAGCTCCGCCAGGCTCTCGCCCCGCTGCCCGACGGTGACGGCGCCGATGGGCTGCACGGTCACGTAGCCCGCCGCCTCGCCCAGCGCCAGCTCCTGCTCGACGACCCCGGCGGTGTCGGCGACGGGCGAGGTGTTCGGCATGGCGAAGACCGTCGTGTAGCCGCCGGCCGCCGCGGCCCGCGAGCCCGTGAGCACCGTCTCGGCGTGCTCGAACCCGGGTTCGCGCAGGTGCGTGTGCAGATCCACCAGACCCGGGAGGGCGATGAGCCCGTCCGCATCGATCACAGTGGCACCGGGGCGGCGGAGGCCCGAGCCGATCTCGGCGATCACACCATCCTCGATGAGCATGTCGACACGTTCGCCGGCCAGCGGCGCGGCGCCACGGATCAGCAGGGGGGCCGGGGTGACGGGGTGAGGGGCGCTCATCATCCGTCCTCTCTCTCGTCGTCGCGCTCGCCGGCCAGCAGAAGATACAGCACGGCCATCCGCACGGACACACCGTTGGTCACCTGCTCGAGCACCGTCGACCGCTCGGAATCCGCGGCTTCGGGGGCGATCTCCAGCCCTCTGTTCATCGGGCCGGGGTGCATCACCATCGTATCGGGCGGAAGGGCCGCGACCCGTTGCCGTGACAGCCCCCAGACGCGGGCGTACTCCCGCTCGGTGGGGAAGTAGGCGGCGCGCATCCGTTCGAGCTGTATCCGCAGCATCATCACCGCATCGGGGCCCGCGGCGATCGCGTGGTCGAGGTCGTAGTCGACCGTGACCGGCCAGTTCGAGACATCCTGCGGGATGAGCGTCGGCGGAGCGACGAGGGTGACGTCCGCACCGAGGGTGGTGAGGAGCCAGACGTTGGAGCGGGCGACCCGCGAGTGGAGGATGTCGCCGACGATCGTGACGCGGACGCCGTCGAGTCCGCGGCCGCGGCTGTCGTCACCGAAGCGGCGCTTGCGGATCGTGAAGGCGTCCAGGAGCGCCTGCGTGGGATGCTCGTGGGTGCCGTCCCCGGCGTTGACCACGCCCGCGGTGATCCAGCCGCTCGTGGCGAGGGTGCGCGGTGCCCCCGACGCGCCGTGACGGATGACGACCGCATCGGCTCCCATGGCCTGCAGCGTCTGGGCGGTGTCCTGCAGCGACTCGCCCTTCGACACGCTGGAGCCCTTGGCCGAGAAGTTGATGACGTCGGCGGAAAGACGCTTGGCCGCCGCCTCGAACGAGATGCGGGTGCGGGTGGAGTCTTCGAAGAAGAGGTTGACCACGGTCTTGCCGCGCAGCGTCGGCAGCTTCTTCACCTCGCGCCGCTGCGTGCCGGCCATGTCCTCGGCGACGTCGAGGATGGCGATGGCGCGCTGCCGGTCGAGGGTCTTGGTGTCGAGCAGGTGCCTCATTCCGCTCCTCCCTCGATTGAGACGGAGTCTTCGCCGTCGATCTCGCGCAGGCGCACATTGACCCGTTCCTCGCGGGCACTGGGGAGGTTCTTGCCGACGAAGTCGGGGCGGATGGGCAGTTCGCGATGTCCGCGATCGACGAGGGCCGCCAGGCGCACCGCCGAGGGGCGGCCGATGTCCTGGAGCGCGTCGAGGGCGGCACGGATGCTGCGGCCGGAGAACAGCACATCGTCGACCAGGACGACCACGGCGCCGTCGATGCCGCCCGGGGGGATCTGCGTGGGGTGGGGCGCCCGCGTCGGATGGCGATGCAGGTCGTCGCGATACATCGTGACATCCAGCGCCCCGACGGGAACGGGAGCGCCGCCGAACTCGGTCACGAACGCGGCGATGCGTTCAGCCAGGGGGACGCCGCGCGTCGGGATGCCGAGGATGACGAGTCCGTCGGTTCCCTTGTTGGACTCAAGGATCTCGTGCGAGATCCGAGTCAATGCCCGAGTGATGTCGGCGTCGTGCAGCACGGTGCGCACGGTCATCCGCCGCTCCCTTCTCCGCCTCACGGGACGGATTTAAAGGTTGCCGGTTACCGCGCCTCAGACTACCGGACGCGGCGATTCCACGCTCCCCTCGCGCATGGCGCTTCCCCGCGGCATCCCTTCCCCTGCCCCCCGCCCCCGCCCCCGCCCTCGCCCTCGCCCTTCACCCTCCACCCTCGCCCCCGCGTTCATCCGTCACAGATGTACGCCGCGTTCGGTCCAGACCGTGCACATGCGACGAACGAAAAGCCGGATGCCGCGGCGATCCCCTCTTCGGGCGGGCGGCGATGTCAGCGCCGTGCACGCAGAGCGGCAGCGACGCGGTCGATGTACGGCAGGGGGTGGTGGAAGAGCTGCGTCCGAGCGACCCTGATGACCCGCCAGCCGGCATCGGTGAGTCGCTCGTGCTTCTCGAGATCGCGCTGCCACTGCGACCCGTCGGTGCGGTGCTGGTCGCCCTCGTACTCGATCGCGATCCGCAGCTCCGGATACGCCAGGTCCACGCAGCTGAGGAAGTCGCCCGAGGGCCCGTACACCTCGTGGTCGATCACCGGCTCCGGGAGCCCGGCGTCGACGAGCAGCAGCCGCGCCCAGGTCTCGGTGCGCGACGCCACCCCGGGGCGGATGCGTGCGAGCGCCTCGCGAAGGGCGGTCGCACCGAGCCTGCGACCGGCCTCCGCGGCGCGCCGCAGATCGTCGAGGTCGGCCAAGGGTGGACGCAGGAGGTAGCCGTACGGTCCCGCGACGCGCGGCGCACGCACGATCGCGTCACCGACGGCGACGAGGTCGTACGCGCCGATCATCGGCGCCAGCATCGCCCACGTCGTCGCCGGGTCGGAGACGGGCACCCCGAACCGCGGATGCGGCACGATCCGGACGAGGTCGGGGCGGACCTGATGACCGACGGTCCCAGCGGCCCGGGGCGCGCGCCCCGGCGTCGAGACGTGGATGCGGGTATCGGACAGGAACGGCAGCGGCAGATCCCAGAGGAGCGCGGCAGTGGTGTGACTGAAGCAGCCGCGGAAGTTCATCCGGATGCCGAACCGCAGCGCCGCCTCGAGGATGGCGGCGCGCTCCTCGGCGGCGGGATGCGCGAGCGGTTCGAGGCGTCGTGGCTCAGCGCGGACGCCGTGGAACGGCCTGTCGAATCCACGACGGTCGACCCAGCGGCGCGACCTGCCTTCCCTTCGCGCGTCGGCCACGGTGAAGGCTCCGTCCGATGAGCGTTGCGCACCTGCATCCATGCGACCAGGGTGCCCGCCGCGCGCTCGTACCCTTCCGCGTTGTCCACAGGCCCCCTTCGTTCGTCGCAGATGTACGCCTGCGAGCCTCCAGGACGTACATCTGCGACGAACGAAGGGCAGATGGAGGATGCTGCGACGCGCCGCAGCGCGGCGCGCGGCGTCTCAGGCGGCGGGCGCCGCGGCGCGGTCGGCGGTCTCGTCCGCCTGGCTCGCCCGGATTTCATGCCCCTGCGAGGTCAGACACTTGCCCGACGTCAGGTCCCACTTCCAGTCGTGCAGGCTGCAGGTGAGTACGCCGTCCTCGATCTTCCCGGTCTTGGACAGATCGGCGCGCAGGTGCGGGCATCGCCGCTGCACGACCCAGTCGGCCAGACGGATGTCTTCGGAGACATCCGACTGCTCGGCGTACCAGTTCTCCACGTACTCGATCCGGTCTCGCGAAAGGCACTTCAGGAACGTCGTGAGGAACTCGTTGAACTTGCCCGATCGGCCGACCTCGAACTGCATCGACAGGAAGATCGAGTTCGACCAGTCGATCTCGTGATCGCGGATGTTCGTCGACACCAGGTCGGCGGGGATCGTGTACCAGTAGATGCACTCCTCCCCGGCGTACTCCCGCACCCTCGCGCGCGGGAAGTCGACGACCATGTCGAGCTCGCCGATCCGGAAGCGCACGTTGCCGCCCACACCGTTGCGGATCGTGCGTGCGCGACGCAGCAGCGGCTCCCACCACTCCTTGATGGCCGCGAGCATATCCGCGGGCGGGAGCACCGGTGCACGGGTCGCCTCTTCCGCGGCGATCTCGTCCTGCCGCGCGTCGCGCTGCTCGGCGAGGTAGGCCCACTTGTCGTCGAAGATGCGGTCGATCTCGGCCTCGGTGTACAGCGTCTGGGTGACCGAGAGCGCGCCGTCGTTCAACTCCACCACGGTCCCGGGCACGAACTCGTACCCCTTCTGATCCGGACGCACCTCGGCCATGTGCCGCAGGAACTCGCGCTGATCGGTGAAGATGGCGTCGCCGTCCAGGCCTTGGCCGTTGTACTTGAACAGCGCTTCGCGCAGGAACATCGGCGGCCCGGCCATCGGGAACACATGCTCGGCGTCGACCTTCTCGATGTAGTACATCGCGCGCTTGTTCTGCGCGTCGCGCTTGAGCGCCGCGAAGTTCCGCTTGGACTCCTGAGGCAGGTCGTAGACCATCGGCCACCAGATCGCGCCGGAGACCTGGGTGAAGTACGCCTCGGGCTTGGAGAAGGCCATCAGCTTGTCGAGGTCGAGCGGGTGGGAATCGTTCTGATTGAGGATGCTGGCGGTGCCGTCGTCCACCGACAGCGACGAGTCTCCGATCGGGCCGTCGCTGGGCGCGCGCAGCGGCGTGACCATGAGCGTGAGCGGCCCGAACTCCAGCGGGACGCCGGCCTGCGTGAAGATGATGTTGTCGTAGCCCAGACGCCGCAGATCCTGCTCGAGGTCGTCGGTGGGGTACTCGGGCAGGAGGACGCGGATGTCCTTCGGGACGTAGCGCTCCAGCAGCGCAGGGTCGAAGTGGTCGCGGTGCCGGTGGGAGATGTAGAGGAAGTCGGCGCGGCCGAAGCGCTCCCAGTCCAGGCCCCGGTTGTCGGGGAAGGGGAACCACGAACCGAAGAAGGTCGGTCCCATGACGGGGTCGCAGAGGATGCTGCCACCGCGCGTCTCGATGAACATCCCCGCGTGCCCGAGGCCCGTGATCCGCATGCGTCTCCTTCGTTCGAACCGCAGCGATTCTACGCGGGTCGCCTCCGTATCGGCCGTGTGCCCGACCGGCCGCGCCGCTTACGGTGCGCCGCGCGTGCTGCCGACGAGACCCCCGGAGGCGTCGCGGGCGTAGGCCCGTTCGCCCATCACCCAGGTCTCGGCGACCGCCCGGTCATCCCCCACCATCATGATCGCGAAGAGGAGCTCGGCGGCCTCCTCGACGGTGGCAGGCGCCCCTCCCCCGGCGGGAAGACCGGTGCGCCACGCCATGGCCGAAGGACCGCCGCGGGCGTCGAGGACGACGAAGTCGGCCTCCTTGCCGATGTCGAAGCTCCCCACCCGGTCCTCCAGCCGCAGCGCCTCGGCCCCGCCGAGGGTCACCGAGTAGAACGCGCGGTACGGCGACAGCTTGTTGCGCTCCGCCTCAGCGGCATCCTTCTTCGACGGATCGACGCTGCCGTCCAGCTGGGTGTTGTTGAGCATCCCCACCTTGTAGGCGTCTTCGAGCACGCTGAGCATGCTGAACCGGTTGCCGCCGCCGACGTCGCTTCCGAAGGACAGTCGCACACGGTGCTCGGGATCGGTCGCGCGGCCCAGACGGAACAGCCCGCTTCCAAGGAACAGGTTCGAGCAGGGGCAGAAGGTGACCGCGGCCCCGGCCTCGGACAGCCGCCGGAACTCGCTGTCGGTCAGCCAGACGCCGTGCCCGCCGGTGAACTTCGGTCCGACCAGGCCGTACTTCTCGTAGACGCCGAGGTAGTCGGCGCAGTCGCCGTGCAGCTCGAGAACGCCCCTGATCTCCGACGGATTCTCGGAGATGTGGGTGTGCACCCACAGGTCGGGGTGCGCGGCCTTCAGCCGGCCGCACGCTGCGAGCAGCTCGTCGCTGGCCCCGTACGCGAAGCGCGGTGTGATGGCGTAGGAGCTCCTGCCGACACCGTGGTACTTCTCGATGAGCGTCGTCGCCGCCGCGGTGAACTCCTCCGCGCTCGTGGTGAACCAGTCGGGTGCGTTCCGGTCGATCGCAGTGATCCCGGTGATGATGCGCATGTTCCGGCGCGCGGCCTCCTCGAAGACCACCTCGGTGGTCACCGGCTGTGCCGTGGTGAAGGCCTGGCACGTCGTCGTCCCCGACGCGAGCAGGTTGTCGAAGAACCGTCGCACCCCCGCCTCGGCATAGGGACGCTCGAAGTACCGGCGTTCCTCGGGGAACACCCACTTCTCCAGCCACGGCAGCAGCTGTTCTCCGTACGACCCGAGGATGCGGGTCTGCGGCACGTGGACGTGGCCGTCGATGAAGCCCGGCAGGATGAGCCGGTCCGCGATGGGGACGATCTCGACCCCCGGATGCCGCGGGGCGACCTCGTCGGCGGGTCCGCGGTCGAGGATGATGCCCTGATCGTCCACGACGAGCATCCCGTCGGGGAGGAACCGCGCCGCCGCCCGCTCGTTGCCGACGTGGCGCCACGGGTCATCGACGAAGTCGAGGAAGGCCCCTCTGATCGCGCGCACGGTGGACTCGGTCCTGGGCTCTACGACGCGCGTGAGATCCGCCCGAGGACGCCGTGGACGAAGGCCCCGGAGTCGTCGGTGGAGAACTCCTTGGCGAGCTCGACGGCCTCGTCGATGGCGACCGCGGCGGGGACGGCGTCGTTGTAGAGGATCTCCCAGGCGCCGATGCGAAGGAGAGCACGGTCGACCGCGGGCATCCGCGCGAGCGACCAGTCCTTGGCGAACGTCGTGATCTGCTCGTCGATCTCGTCGCGCTGGTCGATGATGCCGTCGACGATCTCCCGGGCGTACAGCCACGAGGCTTCGCGGGCGGGCTCGCTCGCGGCGCGCTTGGCCTCGGCGGCGAGGATCACCCCGAGGTCTTCGCCGCGGACGTCGGCCTGGAAGAGGAGGTCGAGCGCGCGCTTGCGTGCTTTCGTGCGGGCACTCATCGGGTGGCGTCCCCGCTCAGTTCACGCGACCGAGGTAGTCACCGGTGCGGGTGTCGACCTTCACTTTGGTTCCGGTCTCCAGGAACAGCGGCACCTGGATCTCGTAGCCGGTCTCGACCGTGGCGGCCTTGGTGCCGGCCGACGAGCGGTCGCCCTGCAGACCCGGCTCGGTGTAGGTGATCTCCAGCACGACCGAGGCCGGCAGATCGATGTAGAGCGGGTTGCCGTTGTTCAGCGCGATGGTGACCTGCTGGTTCTCGAGCAGGAAGTTCTTCGCGTCGCCGACGGTGGCGGCGGGGACGTTGACCTGGTCGTAGTCGGTCATGTCCATGAACACGAAGCTGTCGCCGTCGTTGTACAGGTAGGTGAAGTCGCGGCGGTCGACGTTCTCGATCTCCACCTTGGCACCGGCGTTGTAGGTACGGTCGACGACCTTGCCGGTCACGACGTTCTTGAGCTTGGTGCGGACGAACGCCCCGCCCTTGCCGGGCTTGACGTGCTGGAACTCCACGACGCTCCAGAGCTGTCCGTCGATGTTGAGGACGACGCCGTTCTTGATGTCTGCGGTCGATGCCATTGCGCTGATCGGATCCTTCGAAGTGCGGGCGATGTGCCCCGGAGGCGTTGCGGCCGAACGGCCGACCACCGATTCTACGTGACGATCGGCGATCAGCCCTCGGCCTGGCCGGTGAGCAGGTCGATGAGAAGCCGCGTCGCGGTGCGGTAGCCCTCGACGCCCTCCCCCATGACGTGGACGGCGGCGACGTCGGCGACATAGGAGTAGTGGCGGAACGGCTCACGGGTCCGGATGTCGGAGATGTGGATCTCGGCGACCGGCAGCGCGACACCGGAGAGCGCGTCCCGCAGCACCACGGAGGTGTGGGTGAGTCCACCGGGATTGATGACGATGCCGGCGCAGTCCTCCCGCGCCGCATGGACGGCATCGAGCAGCACCCCCTCGTGGTTGCTCTGCACGGCGCGCACCTCGAACCCGCGCTCCGCCGCGGTGCGGGTCACGAGATCCTCGACATCGGCGAGGGTCTGCGTCCCGTAGACGGAGGGCTCCCGCACTCCCAGGAGATTGAGGTTCGGTCCGTTGATGAGCAGGATGCGTCGGGTCGTCGTCATCTCGTGCCTCCCAAGGCCATGCGCATCTCGATCTCCGGACCGATGACGCTTTCGAATTCCACACCGGTCGGGACGAAGCCGATCCGGCGGTACGCCGCCCGGGCGCGCGCGTTGTCGCGGTGCACGTCCAGGGTGAGGGCGTCGGCGCCGTGCTCGGCGGCCCACGCGGCCGCGGCGTCGATCAGGCGGTCGAGGAGCCCCGCGCCGCGCGCCGCCGGCGCGATGAAGACCCCCACGACGTCGGCTCGCGGCGCCTCCACGGCGCGATCGAGATGGTCGCGCTGTCCCGACGTGCGAAGCAGCACGCTGACCGAACCGACCCAGGTGTCGCCGTCGACGGCGACGAACTGCGCCGCGTCCTCGCCGAGGGCTGCCCCCGCGGCGCGCTCGCGCCACGCCGTGTCGTCGCGCGCCCGTTCCTCGTCGAGGGTGGTGAGGAAGGCCAGCGCCGCATCGGGGTCGCTCACCGCCGCCATGCGGAGGTCGCGGATCTCGGCCCACTCATGCAGGCGGACCCGCCGCACCTCCGCTCGGGTCGTCACCCCGCGACCTCCTGGTAGGCCGCGAACAGCAGCGACTCGTCCGGAGCCTGGAGGACGGTGGGGCGGGCGATGTCATCCAGCACGATGAAGCGCAGCATCCCGCCCCGGCTCTTCTTGTCGCGCTGCATCGTGGCCAGCAGCTGCTGCCACGCCCCCGCACGGTAGGTCAGGGGAAGCCCGAGCGCGCCCAGGATGTCGCGATGACGCTGCACCGCGTCATCGGACAGACGCCCCGCCAGGCGGGACAGCTCGGCGGCGAACACCATGCCGACCGAGATGGCCGCGCCGTGACGCCAGCGGTAGCGCTCGGCGTGCTCGATGGCGTGGCCGAGAGTATGCCCGTAGTTCAGCACCTCGCGAAGCCCCGCCTCGCGGAGGTCTTCCCCGACGACCCGGGCCTTCATCTCGATGGCCAGCTCGATCGAGCGGCGGAATCCGGATGTCGACGGGTCGACGACGCCCTCGGGATCGGCCTCGATGAGATCGAGGATCTCGGGGTACCAGATGAATCCCGCCTTGACGACCTCGGCGAATCCTGCGACCGCTTCGTTCCGCGAGAGGGTGGAGAGCAGGTCGAGATCGCACAGCACCGCCCGCGGCGGCCAGAACGCTCCGACGAGGTTCTTACCCTCGGCGGTGTTGACCCCGGTCTTCCCCCCGACCGCGGCGTCGACCATGCCGAGCACCGTCGTGGGCACCTGCACGATCGGCACGCCGCGCAGCCATGTGGCGGCGACGAACCCGGCGAGATCGGTGACCGCCCCGCCGCCGAATCCGACGACCGCGTCGGTGCGGGTGAAGTCGGCCTGACCCATGATCTGCCAGCAGAAGGCCGCCACCTCGATGCGCTTGCCCTGCTCGGCGTCGGGGATCTCGGCCAGGAGCACCTGGCGCCCGCCGCCGATCGCCCCGCGCAGCTGTTCGGCCTGCGCCGACAGGGTCGGCGGATGCACGATCAGCACTTTCTGCGCGTCGGCCGGCAGCGCGTCGGACAGACCGGGCAGGATGCCGCGTCCGACCGTGACGTCGTAGGGGCTCGCACCTGCGACCGTGATCCGTGTGACGTCGGTCATGCTCTCTCCTCCTGCGTGGGCGCGGCCCACGCGACGATGGCGTCGACGACCTCGTGCAGCGGTCCGGATGACGTGTCGAACGTCGCATCGGCCAGCCGCCGGTAGAGGGGCAGCCGCTCGGACAGGATCGCGGTCCACCGGGTCATGGGGTCTTCGTCCTGCAGCAGGGGGCGCGCGGTGTCGCGGAGGCGATGCGCGACGACGCGCGGTGCGACCGTGAGGAGCACCACGCGGTGCGCGCCGAGGTCGCGCTGCGTGTCGGGATCGAGCACCGCTCCCCCGCCGAGCGAGACCACGCCGCCGGCGTCGAGGGCCGCGCGGACGGCGGCGCGCTCGAGCCTGCGGAACTCCGCCTCTCCGCGCTCGGCGAAGATCCGCTCGATGGGGCCGTGCTCGCGGATGACGGCGGCGTCGGTGTCGGTGAAGGGCACGCCCAGGCGACGCGCGACGCGCCGGCCGAGGCTCGTCTTCCCCGCCCCCATCGGGCCGATGAGGACGATCGCGTCAGACGGCGCGGTCATCGTGGGCGGCGATCGTCGGATCGCTCTCGCCGACCGTCCGCAGCGTGTCGGGGATGCCGGCGACGTAGCTCTCGAGGTTGCGGAGCGTCTCGGCGACGCTGTCGCCGCCGAACTTCTCCAGGACCACCTCTGCGAGGACGATGGCGACCATGGCCTCGGCGACGACACCGGCCGCCGGCACCGCACAGACGTCCGAGCGCTGGTGATGCGCCGCGGCGGCCTCACCGGTGCTCACATCGATGGTCCGAAGGGCGTGCGGGACCGTGGCGATGGGTTTCATCCCGGCCCGCACGCGCAGCACGGTGCCCGTGGACATGCCCCCCTCGGTGCCGCCCGCGCGATCGGTGCTGCGCGTGATGCCTGCCCGGCCGGCGAACAGTTCGTCGTGCGCCTGCGAACCCCGACGTCGGGTGGTCTCGAAGCCGTCGCCGACCTCGACGCCCTTGATCGCCTGGATGCTCATCAGCGCCTGGGCGAGCTTGCCGTCCAGTCGCCGGTCCCAGTGGACGTGAGAGCCGAGACCCGGCGGGAGCCCGTAGGCCAGCACCTCGACGATGCCGCCGAGCGTGTCGCCGTCCTTGCGCGCCGCGTCGATCTCGGCGACCATCCGCTCCGAGGTGGCGGGGTGGAAGCAGCGCAGCGGATCGGCGTCGAGGATCTCGAGATCTTCGGGCGTGGGCAGCGGCGCTTCGTCGGGGGTGCGGACGGGGCCGATCGAGAGAGTGTGGCTGACGAGCTGGATGCCGAGCTCGGCGAGGAACCCGCGCGCGAGGGCGCCCAGTGCGACCCGAGCGGCGGTCTCCCGCGCGCTGGCACGCTCGAGGATCGGACGAGCCTCGTCGAATCCGTACTTCTGCATGCCGACGAGGTCGGCGTGACCCGGACGCGGCCGGGTCAGGGCCGCGCCGCGTCCCCGCGACATCTCGGTGAGCTCCACCGGCTCGGGGCTCATGACCTCGGTCCACTTGGGCCACTCGGTGTTGGCGATGCGCAGCGCGATGGGGCTGCCGAGACTGTACCCGTGGCGGACGCCCGCGGAGATCTCCAGAGCGTCGGCCTCGAACTTCATCCGCGATCCGCGACCGTACCCGAGGCGGCGGCGGGCCAGATCGGCCTGGATGGCGGAGCGGGATACCGGGACGCCGGCGGGAAGTCCCTCCATGATGGCGACGAGTTCGGGGCCGTGGGATTCCCCGGCGGTGAGCACGCGAAGCATGGGTCCTAGTCTTCCATGAGGGCTCGGCGCATCGACGCGATGACGTCGGACTCCGACGGCAGCGGCTCATCGACATCCCCGCTGGTGAAGATCCGCACCTGCCGCACCGCCTGGTGCAGGAGCATGGGCAACCCGGAGACGGCCCGACCGCCCGCGCTCTCCCATGCCCGGGCGAGAGGTGTCGGCCACGTGCCGTAGACGACGTCGACGAGCAGGCCGCCCGGCACGACGATCTCCTCGAGGACGGATGCCGCCGGCTCGGCGTCTCCCGGAAGGGTGGCGATGGTCAGAGCGGGATCCGCTCCGGGCGAGGAGCGGGTGTGCGGTGCGTCGAGGGGTGCCGCCGTGACTCGGAGGCCGAGCTGCCCGCCGAGGGCGACGAGAGGACGGGCCTGCTCCGGCCGGCGGGCGCGGATGTCGATCTCCCGCGCTCCCAGGGCTTCCAGGGCCAGCAGCGCGGACGTCGCGGTGGCTCCCGCGCCGAGGATCCTCGCGCGCCCGGCGTCCTCGATCCCCTGTTCCCGGATGGCTGCGACGAGCCCGGCCACATCGGTGTTGAACCCCCGCGGACCCTCCTCGCCGGGGACGAGCGTATTCGCCGCACCACTGAGCCGCGCGGCCCGGTCGAGGGTCGTCGCGGCCTCGGCGGCGACGTGCTTCAACGGCATCGTCAGCGACAGCCCGCGCCACGTCTCCGAGGGATCGGCGAGGGCTTCGGCGAACTCCGCCTCCGAGACGCGCCGCCGCTCGTAGGTCCACGGCAGACCGAGGATCGCGTACGCCGCGGCGTGCAGCTGCGGGGATCGACTGTGGGCGATCGGGTCGCCCCACACCGCCAGGCGTTCGGCGTCGGCCCTCAGCATCCGGCGTCGGGGTTCTGGCTGCACCACTCCCGCCACTGCTCGACGTACCGCAGGTGCTCGGTGTAGGTCTCGGTGAAGATCGTTTCGCCGGTGTTGAGGTTGACGGTCACGAAGTACAGCCATGGACCGTCCGCCGGATTCATCGCCGCGTTGATGGCGACGTCGCCGGGGTTGGCGATCGGGCCGATCGGAAGCCCCACTTGCACGTAGGTGTTCCAGGGGTTCGGGTCGGTCAGGGCTTCCTCGCTGGAACTCACGACGCCCTCGCGGCTCTCACCCACCCCGTACTGGGCCGTGGAGTCCATCTGGAGCTTTCCGAAGGTCTCCTGGTTGTTCGGGTCGAGTCGGTTCTGGATGACGCGCGAGACCTTCTGCATGTCGGCCTCGTAGCGGGCTTCCCGCTGGATGATCGAGGCGATGATGAGGATGCGCTGCCTGTCGTCAGCGGGCACGCCCGCGGCATCCAGAGACTGCACGGTGCGGTTGACCATGGTCTGGATGACGTCGGTCGCCGTCACGCCCGGGTCGAAGGTGTACATCGCCGGGAAGAGCCACCCCTCCAGACTCTGGGCGGGGACGCCGTACGCGGCGGGGTCGGCTGTTGCCGCCTGCAGCTCCTCCAGCGGCATCCCGAGGCTCTCCGAGACGATCTCCAGCGTCGCCTCCACCGTCTGTCCCTCGGGGATGAGTGCGGAGTTCTCCAGCTTGTTCTCGGGGTTCTCGATCGCCGCGAGGGCCGCCTCGGAGGTCATCTGCAGCTGCAGTCGGTACACGCCCGGCATGAAGGTGGGGCTTCGGCCGTTGTCGATCAGGTAGTCGTAGAAGGCGTCGGAGGTCTTGGTCACCCCGGCGTCGAAGAGGGTCTGCGAGATCGACTGGCCGGTGTCGCCCGAGACGATGGTGATGAGCGCTTCGCCGTTCGCGAGTCCGTCCTCGAAGTCGGCCGGCTCCTCCCAGCCCATCACCTCGCGGATCTGCGACTCGTAGGTGTTCCAGACGTACAGACCGCCGAGGGTGACGCCGCCGACGATCGCGAGGACCAGCCCGATCGCGATCGCCGCGCCGATGCGACGACGCCGCCGATTCGGCTTCGGCGGCGGAGAGCCGAGGGCCTCGGTGGTGGCTTCGCCCGTGAAGAGGTCCTCGAGGGTGGCGGTGCCGGCGGGTCGGGTCGCCGTGCGGGTGGCGCCGCGGTCTCGCGTGGTCGCGTCGACAGGCGCGGCGCCGGACGACGGCGAGGCCTCCGCGGCGCGCGGGGCCGTTACGGGTGGCGCCTGCTCGCTCCGGGGCGCGGGCACCGGTGGGGGCGGGGCGTCGCCGGAGCGCGATGCGGCTTCCCGCGCTGCCCGGCGCGACGGCGGCGGGCTGACCGCGTCGCTGCGGGAGGGGTCGGCGGACGCCGGACCGGGGTTGGCCGCCTCCGCCCGTTCCGGGGTGTCGGGCGTGCTCCCCGACCGGCGGGCATCGCGCGTGCGGGGGTCGGGCAGCTTCCCGAACAGATCCGCGAAGGGATCCTCGAATGACGGGTGATCGGGCATCAGGCGGGCTCCTGGGGGACGGGGGTTCCGGGCGGTCGTCCCTGCCGCTTCTCCACATCGAGGGCGTGCTGAAGCAGAACGACGGCCGCGGCCTGGTCCACAATCCTACGAGAAGAACGCTGCGATCTGCCCGAATCGCGCAGAACCGCGTGCGCGGAGACGGTGGTCAGGCGCTCGTCGACGAGGCGGACGGGCACCGCGGAAGCCCTCGCGAGCTCCCCCGCGAAGGCCTTCGCATCATCGGTCGACGGGGTGGAGTCGCCACGGAGGTTCAGGGGCAGACCGACGACGAGCTCCACCGCGGAGTACTCCGCCGCGAGCTCCATCACCCGCGCGACAGCGCGTTCATCGCGAGCGACGGTCTCCACCGGCGTTGCGAGGAGCCCGTCGGGATCCGAGCGGGCGACCCCCACGCGCGCCTTCCCGACATCGATTCCGAGCCGGGCGCCCCGCCGGAAACCGGTCATGCCCCCGCGAGCACGCGCGTGACGGCGTCCATGGCGGCCGGCAGTGCCGCGGCATCCGTCCCGCCACCCTGAGCGAGGTCGTCGCGGCCACCGCCACCGCCGCCGAGCACGCCGGCAGCGGCCTTCGCGAGCGCGCCGGCGCGCGCACCGGCGCTGCGGGCGGCGTCGTTCGTGGCGACGATGACCACCGGCCGCTCCCCCACGACCGCGCCGAGGGCGACGACGGCGGCATCCGCGCCGAGCCGTTCCCGCACCTGCAGGGCCAGGGCCCGCACATCGTCGGCGCTCGAGGCGGTGCCCAGGTTCTCGGCCACGACCGCGTAGGCGCCGTGACGCGAGGCGGCGCCCACGAGCTGCGGGAGACGCTCGCCGAGCGCCTTGGACTCCAACTGCGCGATCTTCTTCTCGGCGGCCTTCAGGCTCGCCGCGAGATCGGCGATGCGAGCGGGCAGCTGGTCGCGCGGGGTCTTCAGGGCGGAGGTCAGCTGCGAGACGATGGCACGTTCGGCGGCGAGCTCGCGGAACGCATCGGCACCGACGAGGGCCTCGACGCGACGGTTGGACGCACCCACCGACGACTCGCCGACGAGGTTGATGATCCCGACCTCGGCACTGCGGCCCACGTGGGTGCCGCCGCAGAGCTCGCGCGACCAGGGTCCGCCGATGTCGACCATCCGCACGGTGTCGCCGTACTTCTCGCCGAACAGCGCCAGGGCTCCGAGTTCCTTGGCCTCATCGAGGGAGAGCACCCGGGTGGTGACCTCGAGATTGTCGCGGACGGCGTTGTTGGCGATCTCCTCGATCTCGGACTTCGTCTCTCCGGACAGCGCCTGACCCCAGGTGAAGTCGAAACGCAGATAACCGGCGCGGTTGAGAGAGCCGGCCTGGGTCGCGGACTTCCCGAGCGTGTCGCGCAGTGCCGCGTGCACCAGGTGGGTCGCCGAATGCGCCTGCATCGCCGCCCGACGGTTCGCGGCATCGACGACCGAGGTGGCCGGCTGCCCGACCCCGACCTCACCGGTGCGCACCTCGACGGTGTGGCTGATCAGCCCGGGGACGGGACGCTGCACGTCGAGCACGTCGAGCTCGTACCCCGGCCCGACGATCACGCCCTTGTCGGCGACCTGGCCGCCCGACTCGGCGTACAGAGCCGTTTGGGCGAGGATGACCTCGGCGACGTCCCCCTGTCGGGCGCGGTCCACCGACACACCGTCGACGAGGACGCCGAGCACCGTGGACTCCGTCTCCAGGTCGGTGTATCCGGTGAAGGCCGTCTCGCCGCGCGCGCGGAACTCGCGATAGACACTGTGGTCGGCGATCGCGCGTTTGCGCGCCTTGGCGTCGGCCTTCGCGCGGGAGCGCTGCTCCTGCATGAGCGTGTCGAACGCCTCACGGTCCACGCTCAGTCCCGCCTCCTCAGCGATCTCGAGCGTGAGGTCGATCGGGAAACCGTAGGTGTCGTGCAGCAGGAACGCGTCGGCGCCCGCGATGCGGGTGCCGCCGGCATCCTTCGTCGTCGCCACCGCGAGATCCAGGATCGTCGATCCCGACGCGAGGGTGCGAAGGAACGTCTCCTCCTCCGCGACGGCGTACGCCGACAGTCGGGAGTACTCCGTCTCGAGGTTCGGATAGGCCGCCTTCATCGCATCGCGCGACGCGGCGAACAGCTCGGGGAAGGTCGGGGCGTCCACCCCCAGCAGGCGCATCGCGCGGATCGCGCGACGCATGAGGCGCCGGAGGATGTAGCCGCGTCCCTCGTTGGAGGGGGTCACGCCGTCGGCGAGGAGCATGAGCGAGGAGCGGACGTGGTCGGCGACGACGCGGAACCGCACATCGTCGTCGTGCACCGCGCCGTAGCGGCGGCCCGACAGCTCGACGGCGCGATCGAGCACCGGCCGCACCTGGTCGGTCTCGTACATGTTCTCCACGCCCTGCTTCAAGAACGCGACGCGCTCCAGGCCCATGCCGGTGTCGATGTTCTTCTGCGGCAGCTCGCCGATGATGTCGAAGTCGACCTTGGATCGGACGTTCGTGATCGCGTACTGCATGAACACGAGGTTCCAGATCTCGACGTACCGGTCGTCGTCGGTGGCGGGCCCGCCGTCGATGCCGTACGCCGGACCGCGGTCGAAGAAGATCTCCGAGCAGGGCCCCGCGGGGCCGGGCTGTCCGGTGCTCCAGTAGTTCGAGTCGCGCCCCAGACGCTGGATGCGCTCGGGCGAGATACCGGCCACGGTGCGCCAGAGCGACTCGGCCTCGTCGTCGTCCTCGTAGACGGTGACCCAGAGGTCCTTCTCGTCGAAGCCGAGACCACCGTCGGCCTCGGAGGAGAGCAGCAGATCCCACGCATAGCGGATCGCGCCCTCCTTGAAGTAGTCGCCGAACGACCAGTTGCCGAGCATCTGGAAGAAGGTGCCGTGCCGAGGCGTCTTGCCGACCTCTTCGATGTCGTTGGTGCGGATGCACTTCTGCACGTCCGCGGCCCGCGGGTAGGGCGCGGGCACCACGCCGGTGAGGTACGGGATGAAAGGCACCATGCCGGCGACGGTGAACAGCAGCGACGGGTCATCGCTGACCAGCGACGCCGACGGGACGATGGTGTGGCCGTTGCGCTCGAAATAGTCGAGGTAGCGCTGGGCGATCTCAGCGGTTCTCATGAGAAGTCCTCAAAGACAGGGGTGATCCTCCCGGAGAGCGGGCGGATCACGGTCGGTCGGCGGATCAGTCGGATGACGACGCGGTGGCGGCCTTGGCTTTGGCCAAGGCCTCGCCGGCGGCATCCGCGGCCGCGTCGACCGCCTTCTCGGCGGCGTCGCCGAGGTCGTCCAGGGTGTCGGCGAAGCGCCCCTGCTGGTCGCGGTAGGCGTCGCCCATCCGATCGGTGAACTCCGAGATGCGGGCATCGACCTCGGCGAGGAGTTCGGCTCCGCGGGGGTTCTTGTTCACCACATGGGCGGCGACGAACCCGCCGATGATCCCGAGCAAGAACCACAGGAGACTTCTCATCACACCACTTCCTCCGCCGCGGGCGCGGCACTGTCTCATCGTAGGCGGAAACGCCGGAAGGCGCCGGGGTGACCCGACGCCTTCCGGAAGGCACGCTGCCGACGGAACGTCAGCGCGCGGCGTAGTACTCGACGACGAGCTGGACGTCGCAGACGACCGGCACCTCGGCGCGCTTGGGGCGACGCACGAGCTGGGCCTGCAGCTTGTCGAGCTCGACCTGCAGGTAGCCCGGAACGGGGGGCAGCACCTCGGCGTGCCCGCCGGCGGCGGCGACCTGGAAGGGCTCGGTGCCCTCGCTCTTGGCCTTGACGTGGATCGTCTGGCCCGGCTTCACACGGAACGACGGACGGTCGACGGTCTGGCCGTCGACGAGGATGTGACGGTGCACGACCATCTGACGGGCCTGCGCGGTGGTGCGGGCGAAGCCCGAGCGCAGTACGAGGGCGTCCAGACGCATCTCGAGCAGCTCGACGAGGTTCTCACCCGTCAGCCCCTGGGTGCGACGGGCCTCGTTGAAGGTGTTGCGCATCTGCTTCTCGCGGATGCCGTACTGCTCGCGCAGACGCTGCTTCTCGCGCAGGCGGACGGCGTAGTCGCTGTCGGCCTTGCGCTTCGTGCGTCCGTGCTCGCCCGGAGCGTAGGGACGCTTCTCGAGGTAGCGGGCGGCCTTCGGGGTGAGGGCCACGCCGAGGGCGCGGGACAGGCGGACCTTGCGGCGGTCCTGGGACTTCGTAGCCACGAAGTGTTCCTTTCGATGACGCTGCCGTGTCTTTCACGGCTCGCGGACGTATCGCCCCTCTTCGCCCTTCCGGACTGCACGCCGGGGCATGCCGGAAGGTCGGTGAAGAAGAGAGGGGATGCCCGAAAACGGTGTTTCGAGCCGGTCTAGCCTACCAGATCGGCCTTCAGCGCCAGAGGAACACCGCCACCAGGAAGACGGCGTACACGATCCCCGCCGCCACGGCGACCGCGCCCGCCAGCCGGGTCCACCGCGCGCGAACGGTGGCGATGGCGAATGCCACCGTCAGAAGCACCCAGACGAGGGTGTGCCCGCCGTCCACGATGACGCCCCGGAGGCCTGACGCCTCGCGGACATCCACGCCGTCGCCGAGAGTGGCGAAGATCACCGTGACGAGGAGGGCGACGGCGGCCGCGATCCCGTACATCGTCCTCACGCGGCTGCGGCCCGAATGCGGTTCGGTCATCGGGCCATCTCCCCCACCTCGTCGATCCAGTCCGCCAGCAGCCCCTGCGCCCGAAGTCCGTAATCCAGGGTCGCGCGGTGGAAGACGAAGATCTGCCGGGCTTCATCGTCCAGCTCTCGTGCGTCGCGATCGATCTCGCCGGCGAGGGTCTGCAGAGCGGCCGCCTGTTCCTCGACCGCCCGACGGATGCGGCGGATCACCTCCGGCCGGGACTGGGGTTCGAGCCGGCCGAGGAAGAAGATCTTCGCGAGGATCGTCGTCTCGGCGTCGGCTCCCGGTGCGGTCTCCTCGGTCATCCAGGCCCGCCACAACTCACGACCCGTCGCAGTGACGCGGTAGACCTTCCGCCCGCGCCGACGATCATCGGCATCGCCGACGATTACCGCGCCCTCGGCGGTGAGGTGGTGCAGCGCGCGCTGGATGCTTCCGGAGCTCGCGCTGTAGAAGAGGGAGATCCCCGACGCGAAGCGCTTCTGCAGGTCATAGAGCGACAGCGGGCCGCCGAGGAGCAGACCCAGGATCACGTAGCGCACGACATCACCTCGCGACAAGGATATCCCTCAGAGGGATATTGTTCTACCCCTGAGGGAGGTCGTTTCCACCGGACACGAGCGCGCTCGCGTAGGACGACACCGACCGCTGGTACGCCGGCAGGCTCGGCGTGAGCGCGCCCAGCGCGGTGCTCAGGGCGTGCGCCGACGCACCGTGGTCGTACAGCGCCAGGGCGAGAAAGGCCTGCGCGGCGGCGGAGAGCGGGTCGCCCTCATCGACGGCGCGCAGTAACGCGATCGCCGACGCGGCGTCGCCGACGTTGCGCAGTGAACTGGCCAGCTGGATGATCGCGGCGGTGCGGTGCGGGGGCGCGAGCCCGGA
Organism: Microbacterium kunmingense; assembly: GCF_023155745.1. Classification (GTDB taxonomy): domain Bacteria; phylum Actinomycetota; class Actinomycetes; order Actinomycetales; family Microbacteriaceae; genus Microbacterium; species Microbacterium kunmingense. The sequence continues at coordinate 102,826 of NZ_JAKNUS010000006.1, read as the reverse complement.
ATCCAGCGCTGCGCGATAGAGCGGGATCGCTGCGTTCTCTTGGCCGAGGAAGTCGTGGAGCGAGGCTCGCTCGAACAGGGCACGCTCGGGTGACGCGGCCCCTTCGGAGAGGATCCGCTCCAGCGTCGCCGACGGCTCCGTCTCGGACTCCTCGTCGGCCTCCGCCCAGAACCGCTCCAGCCGAGCCTCGAGGGTCTCGTTGGGATTCATCCTTCCAGCAGCTTCCTGATCTTTTCGAGCCTCGCCTGCACGTCCCGCTCCTGGCCGTGGTTCGTCGGCCGGTAGTACTGCTTCCCCCGCAGCTCGTCGGGGAGGTACTGCTGCGCCACGACCCCCACGTCGCTGTCGTGCGGGTAGCGGTAGCCCTTGCCGTGGCCCAGTCGCTTGGCTCCCGGGTAGTGGGCATCGCGCAGATGGACGGGCACGCGGCCGAAGCCGCCTGCGCGGACGTCGGCGATGGCGGCGTCGACCGCGAGGTAGGCCGCGTTGGACTTCGCCGTCGTCGCCAGGTACGCCGTCGCCTCGGCGAGCGGAATGCGACCCTCCGGCATGCCGATGAGCTGCACCGCATCGGCCGCCGCGACCGCGATGACGAGGGCCTGCGGATCGGCGAGGCCGATGTCTTCGGATGCGGAGATGATCAGCCGGCGCGCGATGAACCGTGGGTCCTCCCCCGCCTCGATCATGCGGGCGAGGTAGTGGATCGCCGCATCGACGTCTGATCCGCGGATGGATTTGATGAAGGCGCTGATGACGTCGTAGTGCTCGTCTCCCTGGCGGTCGTAGCGCAGCAGCGCCCGATCGACGGCCTGGGAGACGTGGTCGACGGTGATGGTCGGCGCCGTCGCATCCGCATCCTCCTCCTCGTCCGCATCGTCGCCGTCGACGGCGTCGCGCTCGGCCAGCGACGCGGCCGCCTCGAGCGCGGTGAGAGCACGCCGCGCGTCGCCGGAGGCCAGCCTCACCAGCGCCTCACGGGCGTCGGTGTCGAGGACCAGCCGCCCCGCCAACCCCCGCGGGTCGTCCACGGCGCGATCGACCAGCAGTCCCAGATCGGCGTCGGTGAGCGGGCGGAGCGTGAGGAGCAGCGACCGCGACAGCAGCGGGGAGATGACAGAGAACGAGGGGTTCTCGGTGGTGGCGGCGATGAGCACCACCCAGCCGTTCTCCACGCCCGGCAGCAGGGCGTCCTGCTGGGCCTTGGTGAAGCGGTGGATCTCGTCCAGGAAGAGGATCGTCGATTGCCCGTAGAGGTCGCGCTGGGTGAGGGAGTCCTGCATCACCTCGCGCACGTCCTTCACGCCGGCGGTCACCGCCGACAGCTCCACGAAGCGCCGCCCCGATGAGCGGGCGATGGCCTGCGCGAGCGTCGTCTTGCCGGTGCCCGGCGGACCCCACAGAATCACCGACGTCGCGGTCGTCCCCGTCGCCTCGGGATCGGCGAGGGTCACCAGCGGAGACCCCTTCCGCAGCAGGTGCCCCTGCCCCGCGACCTCGCTCAGCGAGCCCGGTCGCATCCGCACGGCGAGAGGCGTGTGGCTGCGCACGAGACCCGCCGTATCACTCACTCCCCAAGGCTAACGGCGGGCGCCGACATCAGCCGTCCTGCGTTTGGCCGCCCCCGGACGCAGTGCATAGGATCATCACGCCCGGGACCGCCGGGACGAAGGAGGATCGGTGGCCACCGGAAGCAAGGATCGTGCGTCCCGCGCGGAACGCGAGCGCGCTCGGCTCTACCAGGCCCGCCAGAGCTTCCACGAGGCACAGCAGCGTCGCCGACGTCGCGACGACCTGGTCGCCGGTGTCGCCGGAGGACTGCTGATCGTCGGCATCGTCGCCGCCCAGACCGCGTACTTCACCGTCGGCCCCGGAACGCCCGAGCCGGCACCGACACCGACCCAGACATCGGTGCCGAGCCCGACCGACGCTCCGTCCCCCGAGCCGACTCCGCTGGAGACGGCCCCGGCCCCGACGGTCGAGCCGACGGCGGAGCCCTCCGCCCCGGCCGAGCAGTAGTCGCACCGCGACGCAATCCCCCTCGCCGGGAGGCAGCGGCGTACTAGGCTGGGGCGCGTCCATCCCCCACACCCGGCCTCGGCCGCGATGAGGTGCATCCCGTGACTGCCGCAGCAGACCCCACCAGCCCGGAAACCCCCACCGACGACCAGCCCTGGGGCCGCGTCGAAGAGGACGGCACCGTATCGGTGCGAGAGTCGGACGGATGGCGCGTCGTCGGCCAATTCCCCGACGGCTCGCCCGACGAGGCCCTGGCGTACTTCCAGCGCAAGTTCAGCGACCTCGCTGCCGAAGTGACCCTGCTGGAGGTCCGGCACCGCCGCGGCGGTGCCTCCGCGAGCGACCTGCGCTCGACCGCGACCTCCCTCCAGGCGAAGATCTCCGGCGCCGCCGCCGTGGGAGACCTCGCGGCTCTCGAAGCGCGGGTCGCCGCCCTCACAGCGTCGCTGGCCGAGGCGTCGGCCACCGAGGCCGCCGCCGCCCGCGAGGCGGTGGATGCCGCGGTGAAGGAGCGCACTGCCCTCGTCGAGCGGGCTGAGGAGCTGGCCGCCCGCGATCCGCGGTCGGTGCAGTGGAAGCAGGTCTCGACCGAGCTGTCGGCACTGTTCGACCAGTGGCAGTCGCAGCAGCAGAACGGCCCCCGCCTCCCCCGCTCCACCGCTCAGCAGCTGTGGAAGCGATTCCGCGACGCCCGGGCGACGATCGACAGGCACCGTCGCGCCTTCTACGCCGAACTCGACGAGGCCCACAAAGCCGTCCGCGACCGCAAGACGCGTCTGATCGAGCGTGCCGAGGCCCTCGCCCCGCGCGGCGAGGACGGCATCGGCGCGTACCGCGAACTGCTGGACGAGTGGAAGTCCGCCGGCCGAGCCGGCAAGAAGGCGGATGACGCGCTCTGGGCCCGCTTCAAGGCCGCCGGCGATGCCCTCTACGCGGCCCGTGGCGAACGGGAGGCCGCGGACGCCGAGGCGTCGAAGGAGAAGATCGAGGCGAAGAAGGCCCTGCTGGCCGAGGCGCGTCCGATCCCGGACGAGAAGGACCTCGCCAAGGCGCGTTCCCTGCTGACCGGCATCCAGCGCAGATGGGACGAGATCGGTCGCATCTTCCCGCGCGAGGCGGAGCGGTCACTCGATGATGAACTCCGCAAGATCGAGCAGGCCGTGCGCTCGCGCGAAGAGGTCGAGTGGAAGCGCAACGACCCCGAGACGCAGGCACGCGCTGACGACATGACACGGCAGCTGACCGACGCGATCGCGAAGCTCGAGGCCGAGGTGGCGACGGCGGAGGCGTCGGGCGACGCCCGGGCCGTGGCGACGGCCAAGGAGGCCCTCGAGGCCCGGCGGGCCTGGTTGCGGGCGCTCGGCGGCTGACCACCGGCGGGTTCTCCACAGGGCGACCCACCGCGGGCCCATCCGCGGCAGACTCCCGATCATGGGCGCGTCGCGTTTCCTCTACCTCCCCGGCGACCGGTTGTCGACGGCCGAGCTGTCCGCTGCTCGCCTGGACGGCGACGTCGTCGAGGTCGGCGACGGCTACATGCCCGCCGACGCCGTGGAGACCGCGGCGCTGCGCGCGGGGTCGCTCAGCGGCATCCTCCTCGACCTGTACGCGGCCACCCATCTCAGCGCCGCGTGGATCCATGGCGGGATCGACGAACCCCCCTCACGGCACAGCGTGCAGCGCGCCGTGCCGAGACGCGTCACGGCCGTGCACGATCGCCGCATCATCGTTCGCGACACGCCGCTGGCAGCCGGCGACGTCGAGAGCATCGGCGGAGCGCTCGTGACCACACCCACCCGCACCCTCGCCGATCTGTGCCGCGTCGATGACATCGCCCACCGCGCCGCTGCCGAGGAGTTCGTGCGCCGCGCTCCCGGGCTCGCGGCACGCACGCACGCGCGGCTGAGCGGCCAGGGGAAGCTGCCGCACAAGCGGCGCGCGCTCGCCCTCCTCGCCGACCTCGCCACGCGGGCGCCGGGTCAGGAGGACGTCACCCGGTAGACGTCGTAGACCGCGTCGATCCGTCGCACGGCGTTCAGGACGCGATCCAGGTGCACGGTGTCGCCCATCTCGAACACGAAGCGGCTGATCGCCAGACGGTCGTTGGAGGTCGAGACGGTGGCCGACAGGATGTTGACGTGGTGCTCGCTCAGCACGCGCGTGACGTCGCTGAGGAGTCCCGAGCGATCCAGCGCTTCGACCTGGATCTGGACGAGGAAGACGCTCTTGGTGGTCGGTGCCCACTCGACCTCGATGAGGCGCTCGGGATCTTCCCGGAGCGACCGGACGTTCGTGCAGTCCGCACGGTGCACCGAGACACCGCTGCCACGGGTGACGAAGCCCACGATCTCGTCGCCCGGAACCGGGGTGCAGCACTTGGCCAGCTTGACGAGGATGTCGGGCGCGCCGCGCACCAGCACGCCGGATTCGCCGCCGCGGGGTGCGCGTGATCGGCCCACCGCCGGCAGATCGATCGGACCCGTCGAGGTGTCTTCCGCGGCGCTGACGAGCGCGGTCACCTTCTCGATCACCGACTGGGTGGAGACATGCCCCTCGCCGACCGCGGCGTACAGCGCCGAGACGTCCTCGTAGCGCAGCTGCCGGGCGACCTCGGTGAAGGAGTCCTGGTTCATCAGACGCTGGAGCGGCAGGTTCTGCCGCCGCATCGCCCGGGCGATGGCGTCCTTCCCCTGTTCGACGGCTTCCTCGCGCCGCTCCTTGGTGAACCAGCCCCGGATCTTGTTGCGGGCGCGCGTGCTCTTGACGAAGCCGAGCCAGTCCTGGCTGGGCCCGGCGTCGGGGTTCTTCGAGGTGAACACCTCGACCACGTCACCGCTGTTGAGCTCGGATTCGAGCGGGACGAGGCGGCCGTTGACCTTGGCGCCCATCGTGCGGTGACCGATCTCGGTGTGAACGGCATAGGCGAAATCCACCGGCGTCGCACCCGACGGCAGTCCGATGACCCGTCCCTTCGGTGTGAAGACGTAGACCTCTTTGGCGCCGATCTCGAAACGCAGCGAGTCCAGGAACTCGCCGGGGTCGGCTGTCTCGGCCTGCCAGTCGGAGATGTGGGCGAGCCAGGCCATGTCGGCGTCCACCGCCTTGGCGTAGGCCTTCCCGCCGTTCATCCGCTCCTTGTACTTCCAGTGCGCCGCCACACCGTACTCGGCCTGCTGGTGCATCTCGTTGGTGCGGATCTGGATCTCGACCGTGCGCCCCGCGGGACCGATGACCGTGGTGTGCAGCGACTGGTAGAGGTTGAACTTCGGCGTGGCGATGTAGTCCTTGAAACGCCCCGACAGCGGCGTCCAGCGCGCGTGGATCGCGCCGAGGACCGCGTAGCAGTCGCGGACGCTGCCGACGAGGACCCGGATGCCGATGAGGTCGTAGATGTCGTCGAACTCGCGGCCTCGGACGATCATCTTCTGGTAGACCGAGTAGAGCTGCTTGGGGCGCCCCATCACCCGTCCGCGCACGCGCAGATCGCGGAGGTCTCCCTCGACGGCCTCGATGACGCTCTGCACGTACTGCTCGCGCTGGGGGGTGCGCTGCTTGACAAGACTGTCGATCTCGGCGTACAGCTTCGGATGAAGCACGGCGAAGGAGAGGTCTTCGAGCTCGGACTTGATCGTCTGGATACCCAGCCGATGCGCGAGCGGAGCGTAGATCTCCAGCGTCTCGGTCGCCTTCTTCTTCGCCTTCTCGGGCGGCACGAATCCCCACGTGCGTGCGTTGTGGAGACGGTCGGCGAGCTTGATGATGAGGACCCGGATGTCGCGGGACATCGCCACGATCATCTTCCGGACGGTCTCGGCCTGCGCGCTCTCGCCGTATTTGACCTTGTCGAGCTTGGTGACGCCGTCGACCAGCATCGCGACTTCGTCGCCGAACTCCGCGGTGAGCGTGTCCAACGGATAGCCGGTGTCCTCGACGGTGTCGTGGAGCAGCGCTGCCGCGATCGCGCGCGGTCCGAGGCCGAGATCCGCGAGGATCTGCGCGACGGCCAGAGGATGGGTGATGTAGGGCTCGCCGCTTTGACGCGTCTGACCCGCGTGCGCCTGGTCGGCGACGGTGTAGGCGCGCTCGATGATCGTCAGGTCGCCCTTGGGATGGTGGGTGCGCACCGTGCGCAGCAGACGTTCGACGTCGTCGCGGCGCGCGGAGCGCGAGAAGATGCGAGGCACGAGTCTGCGCAGCGACGACGTCGTCTGCGGCGAAGGGGGCGCCGGGGCGGACGGGACGGTCTCGGTCATCAGGCCCTCCCTCCGCTGGACACCTCATCCTACGCCGCGGGAGTGGTCACTCCGCGCCGCTGCACCGCGGCATCCCTGCCGCTTCTTCGGCTCAGACGGGGGTGCCGGCGAGCTCCCGCGCAGCGAGCACGCGCTCGTCGCGCGCCCGCACCGCGGGCTCCTTCTCACGGAAGAGTGCGTAGAGCGGAGCGGCGACGAAGATCGTCGAGTACGCCGCGACGATGGTCCCTACGAAGATCGACAGCGAGATGTCGGTGAGCGTCCGGGCCCCGAGCCACAGGGCGCCGATGAAGAGGATCGCCCCGGTCGGGAGGGCAGCCACGACGGTGGTGTTGATCGAGCGCACGAGGGTCTGGTTGACCGCGAGGTTCACCGACTCCCCGAAGGTGCGACCCGACACTTCGCCGTCTTCACTGGTGTTCTCCCTGATCTTGTCGAAGACCACGGTGGTGTCGTACAACGCGTACGACAGGATCGTGAGGAATCCGATGACGGCCGCCGGCGAGATCTCGAACCCGAACAGTGCGTAGACCCCGACGGTGATGATGAGCACGTCGACCAGGCCGATGATGGCCGCCGTCGACATCTTCCACGTGCGGAAGTAGATCGCGAGGATCAGGAAGGTCAGCGCGAGGAAGATCGCCAGACCCCACAGCGACTGCCTCGTGACATCCGCACCCCAGCTGGGTCCGATGAACGAGTAGCTGACGTCGGCGGCGGGGACCTGGTACTCCTCCGCGAGAGCGGTCGAGATCTGCTGGCTCTCGTCGTTGGTCACCTGGTCGGTCTGCACCCGGATGGCGTCCGACCCGACCGTCACGACGCGCGTGACCGCACCCGGGACGACGGACTGCACGGCGTCGGTGGCAAGGGCCTGATCGGTGGTGGTCACGCCCGAAACGGTGAACTGCGAACCACCGGTGAACTCGATGGACAGCTGGATCGGGCGGAACAGCGGCACCAGCGCCGAACCGATCACGAGGACCGCGGCGATGATGAACCACAGCCGCCGACGCCCGACGAACGGGAAGCTGGTCTTGCCGGTGTAGAGATCGTTGCCGAGCTGGCTCATGGACCGCATCAGTGGTCTCCGTCCTTGACCTTCGTTGCGGACTTGCCGGACTCGGTGGCGGCGAGCTCGGCCTGCTTGCGCTCGGCGATCGTCTGCCGTCGCTCGGCCTCCCCCCGGGCTTTGGCCGCGCGCCGCGCGGCAGGGGTCTTCCCCGCCGACACCGGCGCGCGGAACTGTGCGCGCCCCCGGTAGACGGCACCGAGCGCCTCGGGATCCAGGCCCGAGAGCGGATGGCCGGACCCGAAGAACCGTGTGCGCGCCAGGAGCTGGAGCACCGGATGGGTGAAGAGGATGAAGATCAGCACGTCGATGACGGTCGTGAGACCGAGCGTGAACGCGAAGCCCTTCACGGTGGCGTCGGCCAGGATGTAGAGCACCACGGCGGCGAGCACGTTGATCGACTTGGAGATGTAGATGGTGCGACGGGCTCGAGCCCAGCCGTCCTCGACAGCCCCCGTGATCGACTTGCCGTCGCGCAACTCGTCTCGTATTCGTTCGAAGTAGACGATGAAGCTGTCGGCGGTGAAACCGATGGAGACGATGACACCCGCGACACCCGCCAGCGACAGGCGGTAGCCGATGCGCCAGGCGAGGATGCAGAGGGTGATGTAGGTGAGGACCCCCATCACGATGAGCGAGGCGATGATGACGAACCCGAGCGCGCGATAGACGGCCAGCGAGTACAGGGCGACGAGGATCAGGCCGATGAGGCCGGCGATGAGACCGATCTGCAGCTGCTGCGACCCGAGCGTGGCCGAGATGGTGTCGGAGCTGACGACTTCGAAGCTCAGCGGCAGGGCACCGTACCGCAGCTGGTCGGCCAGGACCTGCGCGGATTCCTGCGTGAAGCTGCCGGTGATGCTGGGGCGACCGTCGAGGATCACCCCGTTCATCTGCGGCGCGGAGAGCACCGAGCCGTCGAGCACGAAGGCGAACTGGTCCAGCGGCGGTGCGGCGCCGAAGAGCCGCTGGCTGATCTCGCCGAAGATCTGGGTGCCCTCGCCGTCGAAGACGAGGTTCACCGCCCACCGGCCGTCGGTCTGCTGGAGCCCGAAGGTGGCGTCGTCGATGGCGGACCCGTCGAGCTCGACCGGACCGAGGAGATACTTCACGGTGCCCGTCGGGTCACACGTGATGAGCGGCTGGTCGGCCGGCGCATTGGCGGGGTCGTTCGCGGGGTCGGAGCAGTTGTAGGCGTCGTACTGCGCCTGAAGGGCCGGGGTGATCCACGCCGGGTCGCTGCCGTCGGACGGCGAGGGCGAGGGCGTGGACGGCAGCGACGGGTCGGGGGTGGGGTACGGCGTCTGGTTGCCGTCCTGACCGATGAAGGCGCCGGTCGTCTCGTTGCTGGTGGCGAGCACCGCGCGCAGTTGCAGCTGCGCCGACTGCTCGATGCGCTGACGAGTCTCCTCGTCGGCCTCGCCGGGGATCTGCACGACGATCTGGTTGCCGGCCTGGGTGGCGACGTCGGCCTCGCCGACGCCGGAGGCATCCACGCGCTGGCGAATGATCGTCACCGCCTGCTCGAGCTGCTCGGTCGACGGCGGTTCGGCGTTCTCGGTCTGCGCCTCCAGGACGATCTGGGTGCCGCCCTGCAGGTCGAGCGCGAGCTCGGGAACCCACGAGCTCTGACCGAACGCATAGACGCCGAGCGCGTTGATGCCGAACAGAGCGGCGGTGATCGCCAGCAGGCCGATCAGGGCCCGCCAGGCGCGGCGGACGGGGGTGGATGTGGCCACGAGGGGTCAGCTTTCTTCGAGCCGTCGGACGACGGGTCAGGCGTCGGGCTTGGTGCGCTTGTCCGCGTCGGCGTCGTCGATGGTCTCGGAGGACGCGGCGGCGCGTCGGTCGTCGCTGATCGAGGTGATGTCACCGGTCGCCACGCCCTCGAGGTACTCCTCTTTGCTGACCTCCGCCTCGATGAACTCCTCCTCCGACAGCACGTCGGTGGGGTTCACTACCCGGAGGATCGCCTGGCTGTGCACCTTGATGCTCACGCCGGGCGCGATCTCCACGACTGCGGGCTGGTCGAGGTTGTCGGGGTCGTAGGAGACGATCGTGCCGTAGAGGCCGCCCTGCAGGAGCACCTCGGCACCCGGCACGGTCTGACGCGCGCGCTCCTCCTGCTCGGCCTTCTGCTTCTGCAGGCGACGGCGCGAGCTCCAGAACATGAAGACCAACAGGGCGGCCAGCAGGAGGATGAGGCCGTAGTTGGCGAAGAAGTTCGCGAAGTCCATGAGGTGAAGGGCACCTTTCGGTTTCGGCGCGCCTGGGGCGGCGCTGCCGTGCAGGGAGGGGAGGCGGCGAGAAGCCTTGAGCGATTATAGGTCATCGAATCTGAGGGCCCCATCGCGATGGGGGGCTCTCAGGTGGGCGTACGCCTCGGGCGTGGCGACCCTGCCGCGGGGTGTTCTGCCCATGAACCCGATGCGCACGAGATAGGGCTCGACGACGGATTCGATGGTGTCGGGCTCTTCGCCGACGGCCACCGCCAGGGTGCCCAGGCCCACCGGACCGCCATGGAAGCGTCGGATGAGTGCATCGAGAACGGCCCGGTCGAGGCGATCCAGTCCGATGCGATCCACGTCGTAGAGCTCCAGCGCGGCATCCACCGATTCGGCGTCGGCGGCACCGCCACCGCGGTGGACGATGAGGTAGTCGCGCACCCGCCGCAGCAGCCGGTTCGCGATCCGGGGCGTTCCCCGTGAACGTCGCGCGATCTCGGACCGCGATGACGCCGGGATCTGCACGCCCAGCTTCTCGGCCGACCGACGGATGACCTGTTCCAGCTCCTCCGGCTCGTAATACTCCAGGTGCGCGGTGAACCCGAAGCGGTCGCGGAGCGGATTGGGGAGCATCCCCGAGCGCGTCGTCGCACCGACGAGGGTGAAGGGCGCGAGATCCAGCGGGATGCTGGTCGCACCGGCCCCCTTTCCCACCATGATGTCGATGCGGAAATCCTCCATGGCGAGGTACAGCATCTCCTCGGCCGAGCGCGCCATCCGGTGGATCTCGTCGATGAACAGCACCTCGCCGGGGACCAGACTCGACAGCAGCGCGGCGAGATCACCGGCGTGCTGGATAGCCGGACCACTGGACATCCGGAGCATCCGCTCGCTCTCGTGCGCGACGATCATCGCCAGCGTCGTCTTGCCGAGTCCGGGAGGGCCTGACAGCAGGATGTGATCGGCCGGGCGCTGCTGGATGCGCGCGGCCTGAAGCAGCAGCTGCAGCTGCCCGCGGACCTTCTGCTGCCCGACGAAATCGGCCAGGGAGGTGGGGCGAAGGGCGCCCTCGATCGCGAGTTCGGACTCGTCGGCGGGCTCGGTGGGATCCAGTGCCTCACCCACGCAGCGACTCCCGGGCCGGACCGAGCTCGGCGAGGGTGCGACGCAGGAGCGCCCCCACGGAGGAGCGGTCGGCATCGGTTGCGGTCTCGGAGACGGTGGCCACGGCCTCGGCGGCGGTCCGCTCGGACCATCCGAGACCGACGAGCGCCTGCACCACCTGGGCCGCGAGGTCGGGTACCGGCGCGGTCGCAGCGGTCGCCCCCGCGGGGCGGGCCGGAGCGAGCTTCCCGGCGAGCTGGACGACGATGAGCTTGGCGGTCTTAGGCCCGATCCCCGAGACACGCCGGAACGGCGCGTCGTCATCGGCTGCGACGGCGTCGGCGATCTGCGGGACCGTGAGGGTGGCCAGAACCCCGAGCGCCGACTTCGGCCCGACGCCGGTGACGCCGAGCAGCACGGAGAAGACAGCGAGCTCCTCGCGGGTGGGGAAACCGAACAGCGACAGCGCGTCCTCGCGGACGATGAGGGCGGTGTGCAGCAGGAGCCGCTCCCCCACGGGTGCACCGCGCGAGACCTGCGGCGTGACGGCGACGGAGAAACCGACGCCACCCACCTCGACGATGACACTGTCGGCCTCGACGTGCAGCACGGTGCCGTGGAGGGAGGAGATCATGTCTCCAGCCTAGGACACGGTTCGGACATATGTTCTAGCGACACTCCGGCCCCGCGGTCGTCAGCGTCTCGCGAGCCGTTCGGAGTCGGCCCAGCGCTGCTGCGCCGGCGTGAGTGCTCCGGCGGCGACGGACGCGGACGCCGGTCCGCGCCGCCACGCGTGGCACAGCGCGAGCGCCAGGGCGTCCGCGGCATCGGCGGGCTGCGGCAGCTCATCCAGGCGCAGCACGCGCGCCACCATCGTCTGCACCTGGCGCTTGTCGGCGGCACCGTATCCGGTGACCGCTGCCTTGACCTCGGTCGGGGTGTGCGTGGCTGCGGGCAGCCCCGCCTCGCCCGCGACGAGCAGAGCGATGCCGCTGGCCTGCGCCGTACCCATCACGGTCTGGCGGTTGTGCTGAGCGAACACCCGCTCGACGGCCACGACGGCCGGCCCGTGGGCCCGCACGACCTCGCGGAGCCCTGCCGCCAGTGCGGCGAGCCGGTGCTCGATCGGGGTTCCGGCATCGGTGCGGATGACCCCCACGTGAACCAGACGCGCGCTGCGGTCGGCCGCGACGTCGACCACGCCGATGCCGCACCGGGTCAGACCGGGATCGACGCCGAGAACGCGAAGGGTGGCCACCCCGCAACGGTAGGCGCGGCGCCGCCCACCGCGCCGCAGGCGCGCCCGGCGGCGCGCCGCCCGGTCGCGCATGCCAGGGGCGTTCTCGCGCGTCATCCGACCGTCACAGCGCGGTGTCGGGGTATCAGAACGCGGGGTGGGCGCACGCAACCGCGGGGTGGGCGCACGCAACCGCGGGGGTTCGGCCATGACACGCCGGCCGTCGGTTCCCGACGTCGGCGTGTCGCCCGCGAACCCCGCCGCCGTGATCGGCCGGCCGGGTGCTCAGTCCTCTGCTTCGAGCTCTGCCTGAACCTCGGGGGTGAGGTCGAGGTTGCTGAAGACGTTCTGCACGTCGTCGCTGTCCTCGAGGGCATCGATCAGCCGGAACACCTTGCGGGCGGTGTCGGCGTCGACCTCGACCTTGAGGTTGGGGACGAATTCGACGTCGGCGGAGTCGTAGTCGATCCCGGCATCCTGCAGAGCCGTGCGTACCGACACCAGCTCGCTGGCCTCGGTGATGACCGCGAATCCCTGACCGTGCGGCTCGACCTCTTCGGCGCCGGCATCCAGGACCGCCATCATCACGTCGTCCTCCGTCGTTCCCTCGCCCGGAACGACGATCACGCCCTTGCGCGTGAAGTTGTAGGCGACGCTTCCGGGGTCGGCGAGGGTGCCGCCGTTGCGGGAGAGCGCCGTGCGCACTTCGGCCGCCGCGCGGTTGCGGTTGTCGGTCAGACACTCGATCATCAGCGCCACGCCGTTCGGACCGTAGCCCTCGTACATGATCGAGGTGTATTCGACCGCTTCGCCGCCGATCCCCGCACCGCGCTTGATGGCGCGGTCGATGTTGTCGTTCGGGACGGAGGTCTTCTTCGCCTTCTGCACGGCGTCGTACAGGGTGGGGTTGCCGGAGAGGTCGGCACCGCCGATCTTGGCGGCGACCTCGATGTTCTTGATGAGCTTGGCGAACGACTTCGCACGGCGGGCGTCGATGACGGCCTTCTTGTGCTTGGTGGTCGCCCACTTGGAGTGGCCGGACATGCTGACGATTCTAGCCGCGCCCGTCCCTCCTCCCCGCGAGAGCGCACCCGCCTCCCCCGCGAGAGTGCATCTGCGCGCCGAGGGAGCGGGGCGAAACCGCCTCCTCGGCGCCCCGTTGCACTCTCGCGGGGAGCGGCGGGACACTGTGGCTATGGATGAGCGCGACGCGGCGCTGGACGCCGCCCACCAGGCGGCTCGGGACTTCCTGGCGACGCTGCCCGACCGACCCGTCTGGCCACGGGCGAGCGTGGAGGAGATGACGACCGCGCTCGGCGGCCCGCTCCCCCAGATCGGCCGCCCCGCGCCCGACGTCATCCGGGATCTCGCGGCGCGCGCGGACCCGGGCCTGGTCGCGATCCCGGGGGGACGATTCTTCGGCTTCGTGATCGGCGGTACCCTGCCGGCGGCCCTCGCGGCCGACTGGCTCGTGTCGGCCTGGGATCAGAACTCCGGGTCGAGCGCCATGACGACCGCCACCGTCGCTCTGGAGCGCATCGCGGGCGAGTGGCTGCTGGAGATCCTCGATCTCCCCCGCGGCGCCTCGGTGGGTTTCGTCACGGGGGCGCAGGTGTCGAACTTCGTCTGCCTCTCGGTCGCGCGGCACGCGCTGTTGCGCCGATGCGGCTGGGACTTCACCCTCAAAGGTCTGACCGGGGCGCCAGCGGTGAGGCTGGTCGTCGGTCGCGACCGCCACGGATCCATCGACCGTGCAGCGCGCTTCCTGGGTCTCGGCGAGGCCGACATGGTGGTGATCGATTCCGACGACGACGGCAGAATGCGGCCCGACGCTCTTGCGCGGACGCTGCCGGATCTCCCCGACGCCGCCACGATCGTCTGCCTGCAGGCGGGCGAGGTGCACACCGGGGCCTTCGACCCCTTCGCCGAGCTCATTCCGATCGCGAAATCGCACGGGGCGTGGGTGCACGTCGACGGCGCCTTCGGCCTGTGGGCCGCCGCATCGCCGCGCCTTCACGCCCTCACCTGGGGTGTCGACGCCGCCGACTCATGGACGACGGACGCCCACAAGACCTTGAACGTCCCGTACGACTGCGGCATGGCGATCGTGCGGGATCCAGCCGACTCGATCGCGATGTTCCGTGCCGGCGGCGACTATCTGATGTACACGGGTCTCGACCCCTGGGATGTCACACCTGAACTGTCCCGGCGCGCCCGCGGGGTGCCCGTATGGGCGGCGCTGGCCTCCCTCGGCAGGGAGGGCGTCGAGGCTCTCGTCGATCGGCTGCACCGGAATGCGCGGCGGTTGGAGCGCGGGCTTCGCGCCATCCCCGGGGTGACGGTGGTCTGCGCGCCCGACTTCACCCAGGTCATGTTCCGTCTGGATGACGACGACGCGACCCAGGAGCTCGGGCGCGCCATCCTCCGGGAGGGCACAGCCGCTCTCACCGGAGCGCACTGGCGGGGGCGGGCGGTGCTGCGCTGCTCGGTGTCGTCGTGGGTGACCACCGATGACGACATCGACCTGACCCTCGCCGCAATCGCCCGCCTGACCTCCCCCGCCGTGGTCTGACGCGTCACCCGCGCTCTCCCCGCGTCCCCGCGCCCTCCCGCGTCCCCGCGCCCCTCCGCGCCCACGAGAGTGCAACGGCGCGCCGAGGATTCGGGGTTCACCCGCATTCTCGGCGCCCCGTTGGATTCTCGCCGGAGGCGGTGGGCCGGGGCGGTGGGCCGGGGCGGGTGGCGGAGCGCGGGAGCGGGGCAGGCCGAGGGCGGGGCGTCAGGCCCGCGCGGCGACGTGGTCGAGGAAACGGCGGTGAAACCTCGACTCCCCCGAGACCTCGGGGTGGAACGCGATCCCCAGCAGCACGCCCTGCTCGACGGCGACGACGCGACCGTCATCGAGTGCGGCGAGCGCGCGGGCGCCCGGACCGACCTCGGTCACGGCAGGGGCTCGGATGAACGTCGCATGCACCGGCGGGCCGGCGAAACCTTCGACGGCGATCTCGGTCTCGAAAGACTCGACCTGCCCGCCGAAGGCGTTCCGCTTCACCGTGACGTCGAGCCCGCCGAAGGTCTGCTGGCCCGCGATCCCGTCCTCCAGGCGATCGGCGAGGAGGATGAGCCCCGCACACGTGCCGAAGACCGGCATCCCGCCTGCGATCACCCGGCGGATGGGCTCCTGCATCCCGAACGCCCGCGCGAGCTTGTCGATCGTGGTGGACTCCCCACCGGGGATCACCAGTCCGTCCACGCCCGCCAACTCGGCGGGCCTTCGGACGAGGAGCACCTCGGCACCGAGCTCCGACAGCACGCGGCCGTGCTCTCGCACGTCCCCCTGAAGGGAAAGGATGCCGACCCGCGGCCTACCAGCCACGCTCGGCGAGGCGGTGGGGAGCCGGCAGGTCGGAGACGTTGATGCCGACCATGGCTTCACCGAGACCGCGGGACACCTCGGCGATGACCTTCGGGTCGTCGTGGAACGTCGTGGCCTTGACGATGGCCGCCGCGCGCTGAGCCGGGTTCCCCGATTTGAAGATGCCCGAGCCGACGAACACGCCGTCGGCGCCCAGCTGCATCATCATCGCGGCGTCGGCCGGCGTCGCGACGCCGCCGGCGACGAACAGCACCACCGGGAGAGCGCCGGTCTCGGCGACCTCGGCCACCAGCTCGTACGGAGCCTGCAGCTCCTTCGCCGCGACGTACAGCTCGTCCTTCGACAGCGCCGTCAGCGCGGCGATCTCACCGCGGATCTTGCGGATGTGCTTCATCGCCTCCGACACGTCCCCGGTGCCGGCCTCGCCCTTCGAGCGGATCATCGCCGCACCCTCCGTGATGCGCCGCAGCGCCTCGCCGAGGTTGGTCGCGCCGCACACGAAGGGCACGGTGAAGGACCACTTGTCGATGTGGTTGACGTAGTCCGCGGGTGAGAGCACCTCGGACTCGTCGATGTAGTCGACGCCGAGCTCCTGCAGGACCTGGGCCTCGACGAAGTGCCCGATCCGAGCCTTCGCCATGACGGGGATCGACACCGCGTCGATGATGCTGTCGATCATGTCGGGGTCGCTCATGCGCGACACACCCCCCTGCGCGCGGATGTCGGCGGGTACCCGCTCCAGGGCCATCACAGCGACCGCGCCGGCGTCCTCGGCGATCCGCGCCTGCTCCGCGGTGACGACGTCCATGATGACGCCACCCTTCAGCATCTCGGCCAGGCCGCGCTTGACGCGGTCGGATCCGGTCGTCGGTGTGCTCATCGGGGGTCCCTTCAGACGTGGTGCAGTTTTGACCTAGGCCAGAAAATACCATGACCTACGGCGTAGGCTGATCAGGATGACGACAACCGACCTGCAGCAGGCGATCCGCGGCACCACTGCGGCCGAGATCGCCCGCAGCATCCGGTCCTCGATCGAGGAGGGCGTTCTCTCCCCCGGTGACGGTCTGCCCCCGGTGCGGGATCTCGCCGCAGCCCTCGGCGTGAACCGCAACACCGTCGTGGCGGCCTATCGGCAGCTCGCGCAGGCGGCCCTCGTCGTCTCGCGCGGCCGGGGCGGAACGCGGGTCGCCGACCGGGCGCCCGTCGCCCAGGAGGGCTTCGCCCCCGACACCGTGCTGCGCGATGTCGGCACCGGCAACCCCGACCCCGCCCTCATCCCCGAGCTCGCTCCGGCCCTCGGCCGCATCGCGTCGCGCCCGGTGCTCTACGGCGAGCCGGTCGTCGACGCCGAGCTGGCGGCGTGGGCGGCGGCGTGGTTCGCGCCCGACGTCCTCGCCGACGAGATGCGCATCACCGTGACCAACGGCGCCGTCGACGCCCTCGAGCGCCTGCTCGCCCAGGCCCTCACCCGCGACGACGCGGTCGCCCTGGAAGACCCCTGCTTCCTCTCCGCACTCCACACGGTGCGGGTAGGCGGATACCGGCCGCTCGCCGTCCCCGTCGACGACGAGGGGATGACGGTGGCGGGCCTGTCCGCCGCGCTCGCCGCGGGAGCGCGGGCGATCGTCTGCACGCCGCGCGCCCAGAATCCGACCGGGGCGGGCATGACCGCGGAGCGCGCCGAGGCTCTGCGGGGCGTTCTGGCCCAGCATCCGTATGTCCTGGTCGTCGAAGACGACCACTACTCGCTGCTCTCACGGCGCCCCTATCTCTCGCTCATCCCGCGAGGGCATCGCCGCTGGGCGCTCGTGAGATCGGTGTCGAAGTTCCTGGGGCCTGACATGTGCCTCGCCCTCGCCGCCACCGACCCCGACACGGCCGAGCGTCTGGCCACGCGCCTGAGCCCGGGGACGACCTGGGTCAGTCACCTTCTGCAGCGTCTCGCGCTGGCACAGCTGACCGATCCGGCGGCGCGCGCGACGATCGATCGTGCCGCCGCTCACTACGCCGAGCGCAACGCCCGGGTCGCCGGTCTGCTCCGCGAGGCGGGCCTGGAGGCCACGGCGCGCGACGGGCTGAACCTGTGGGTCGACGCCGGCGCTCCGGCGCGGGCCGTATCGGCGCAGCTGATGCGCCGCGGGTGGCTCGCGCGCACCGGCGATGAGTTCTCCCTCCGCGCCGACGAGCCGAGCACGCACCTCCGCCTCACCGTCCATGATCTCGACGACGCCGATGCCCAGGCGTTCGCCCGCGACCTGTCCGCTGCCGCACGCGCGGCCGCCCTCACCGAAGGATGATGCTCCCGTGAAGATTCTCTCGATCCAGTCGGCCGTCGCTCACGGCCACGTCGGCAACTCCGCGGCGGTCTTCCCGCTGCAACGCATCGGCGTCGAGGTGCTCCCGGTCTACACCGTGAATTTCTCCAACCACACCGGCTACGGCGCGTGGCGCGGCCCGCTCATCCCACCCACCGATGTCGCCGAGGTCCTCACCGGCGTCGAGGAACGCGGCGTGTTCGGCCAGATCGACGCGGTCCTGTCCGGCTACCAGGGCAGTGAGGGGATCGGCGATGTGATCGTCGATGCGGTGCGCCGCGTGAAAGCGGCGAACCCCGCCGCGCTCTACGCGTGCGACCCGGTGATGGGGAACGCCAGATCCGGATGCTTCGTGGCCCCCGCCATTCCCGTGCTGTTGCGGGAGCGGGTCGTCCCCGTGGCCGACATCATCACCCCGAACCAGTTCGAGCTCGGCTTCCTCACCGACACCGAGCCGCTCTCGCTGGAGTCCACGCTGGAATCGGTCGACGCGGCACGCGCGATGGGACCCCGCACGGTGCTGGTGACCAGCGTCGAGCGACCCGAGCGCGAGGAGGGCACCCTGGAGATGCTGGCGGTCGACGACGCCGGAGCCTGGATCGTGCAGACACCCCAGCTGCCGATGAAGGCCAACGGCTCGGGAGACGTCACCGCCGCACTCTTCACCGCGCATTACCTCCGCACCCGCAGCGCCGCCGAGGCGCTGGCACGCACCGTGTCGAGCGTGTTCGACCTCCTCGCCCTCACCCTCGAGTCGGGGCAGCGCGAGCTGCAGCTCATCGAGGCGCAGGAGTTCTACGCCCACCCGCGGATGCAGTTCCCGGTCGCGCAGGTGCGCTGAACCCCGGAGGCGTGCGGCTCAGCCGTAGACCTCGGTGAAGGCGGCCTCCCACTGCGGTCCGTCCTCGGGGCAGAGGAATCCCGCGCCGAAGACCATGACGCTCGCGACGTTGCGCTCTGCGGCCGCCCGCTGATCCTCGGGGAAGTCGGCGGGGATGAGCTGGGCGAAGACCGGCGACGAGGCGACGTGCGCCTGAAGGAGGGGCGCGTCGACCTCGTGGTAGTTCAGGATCGCCGTCTCGCACGCGTCCGCGGCGAGCGCCAGCGAGATGCTCTCGGTCTGGGCGTCCCAGGTGCCGCCCTGCGACTCGATGAAGGCGCGCTGCTGCGCGATGAACTCCTGCTGGGCGGGGGTCACCGCCACGAGCGGCGAGCCGTCGAGAGGAAGCTGCTGGTCGGCGAGGAACTGGTCGCGCTCGGCGAGGGCGTCGGCCATCGGGTCGTCGGCGTCGCCGTCGTCGACGTCGGTCGGCGACGGCGTGGCAGCCGACGAGGAGGCCGTGGGGCTCGACGACGCTTCGACCTCGACGGGGATGGAGAAGGAGCAGCCGGCGAGGCTCAGGGCGACGACGACGAGGGAAGCGGCTGCGGCGGTCGAGCGTGAAGGCATGCCCGCCACCGTATCGGTCCGCGCAGCGGTGCGCCGGGGGTTGTCCACACCCCGGGTCAGCGGTATCAGGCGGGCCAGGCCTCGGCGATGGCGGCACGCACATCGCCCAGCAGCTGCGGCAGCGCCTTGGTCTTGGCGATGATCGGGAAGAAGTTCGCGTCGGTGGCCCATCGCGGCACGATGTGCTGGTGAAGGTGCGCGGCGACCCCGGCGCCGGCGACGGCGCCCTGATTCATGCCGATGTTGAATCCATCGCAGCGCGAGACCTGTCGGAGCACCCGCATCGCGGTCTGAGTGAGAGCGCCGATCTCGGCGACCTCTTCCGGCGTCGCCTCGTCGTACATGCCGATGTGCCGGTAGGGGCAGACGAGGAGATGACCGGAGTTGTAGGGGAAGAGGTTCAGCAGCACATACGACGTCTCCCCGCGGAAGACGATGAGGCCATCCTCATCGGACTTCTGCGGGGCTTCGTCGAAGGGGCACACCTCGCGCAGCGGCTCGGGGCCGGCCTGGATGTACGCCATCCGATGCGGCGTCCACAGCCGCTGGAACTCGTCCGGCACGCCGGCGAGCTCCGCGGCGGCGACGAGGTCGTCGTCGCCGCGGAGCTCTGCGTCAGACACGGAAGTCCTCGGCGGTGTTCACCAGCAGGTGGCCGTCGACGGCGGCGCGGATGCGCCGGACCGCGTCATCCACGGCGATCCCGTTCTCCTGGGTGCCGTCACGGAACCGGAACGACACCGTGCCCGCCGACCGGTCCTGCTCGCCGGCGATGAGGATCAGCGGCACCTTCTGCGTGGTGTGGGTGCGGATCTTCTTCTGCATGCGGTCGTCGCTGTGGTCGACCTCCGCGCGCACGCCCTCGGCACGCAACCGGCCGACGATCCCGTCCAGGTAGTCGGCGTACTCCTCCGCCACAGGCACCCCGATGACCTGCACGGGCGAGAGCCACACCGGGAAGGCCCCGGCGTAGTGCTCCAGGAGGATGGCGAAGAACCGCTCGATGGATCCGAAGAGCGCGCGGTGGATCATGATCGGGCGCTTCTTCTGCCCGTCCCGGTCGGTGTATTCGAGCTCGAACCGCTCCGGAAGGTTGGGATCGACCTGGACGGTTGAGAGCTGCCAGGTGCGGCCGATGGCGTCGCGGGTCTTCAGGTCGATCTTCGGTCCGTAGAACGCCGCTTCACCGGGGACCTCGGTGAGCTTCAGTCCACTGGCGACCGCGACGTTGCGAAGGGCATCGGTGGAGTACTCCCAGAACTCGTCGGAGCCGATCCACTTCTCCTTCTCGTCGTCGCGCATCGACAGCTCGAGCTCGAAGTCGTCGAGACCGAAGTCGCGCAGCATCGAGATGACGAACTCCAGGACGCGGGTGGCCTCCCCCTCCAGCTGCTCGGGCGTGACGAACAGGTGCGAGTCGTCCTGGGTGAATCCGCGCACGCGGGTCAGTCCGTGAAGCGCCCCCGAGAGCTCGTTGCGGTACACGGTCCCGTTCTCGGCGAGACGCATCGGCAGGTCGCGATAGCTGCGCGCGCGCTCCTTGAAGATCAGGATGTGCATCGGGCAGTTCATGGGCTTGAGGTAGTAGTCCTGCCCCGCCTTGGTGACGACCCCCTCGGCGTCCCGCTCCTCGTCCAGGGTGATCGGCGGGAACATCCCCTCCCGGTAGGTCACCAGGTGATTGGACTGGAGGAAGAGGTCCTCCTTGGAGATGTGAGGGGTGTAGACGTAGGTGTAGCCGCCGTCGATGTGACGTCGACGGGCGTGCTGCTCCATCTCGCCGCGCACGATTCCGCCGCGGGGGTGCCACACCGACAGTCCCGACCCGATCTCCTCGGGGAAGGAGAACAGGTCCAGCTCGCGGCCGAGCTTGCGGTGGTCGCGCTTGGCAGCCTCCTCGAGGCGGTGCTGGTAGGCCCGCAGGTCGTCCTTCGACGCCCAGGCGGTGCCGTAGATCCGCTGCAGCTGAGGGTTCTTCTCGCTTCCCCGCCAGTAGGCGCCGGCGACCCGCTGCAGGGCCCAGCCGTTGCCGATCGTCCGGGTGTTGGGCACGTGGGGTCCGCGGCAGAGGTCCTTCCACACGGTCTCCCCGTCGCGATCGACGTTGTCGTAGATGGTGAGCTCGCCGGCTCCCACCTCGACCGATGCGCCCTCGGTCTTGTCGGCGCCGCCCTTGAGCCCGATGAGCTCGAGCTTGAACGGCTCGGACGCGAGCTCGACCCGCGCCTCCTCGTCGGTGACGACGCGGCGGACGAATCGCTGACCTTCGCGGATGATGCGCTGCATCTCCTTCTCGATGGCCTTCAGGTCTTCGGGGGTGAAGGGCTGCGCCACGCCGAAGTCGTAGTAGAACCCGTCGGTGATGGGAGGCCCGATCCCGAGGTTCGCCTGCGGAACGATGCGCTGCACGGCCTGCGCCAGCACATGTGCCGTCGAGTGCCGCAGGATCGACAGGCCCTCGGGGCTGTCGATGGTGATGGGTTCGACGTCGTCGCCATCGGCGACGAGGGTGGCGAGGTCGCGCGGTTCGCCGTTCACGCGCATGGCGATCACGGATTTGTCGGGGAACAGCGCGAAGCCGTCGGCGCGGGCGGATTCGTCCGACGAGAGGGCGTCAGTCACGGAAGTACTCCTGGGTCTCGGTCACGGGTGGTCGGTCACGTTCTCAGCTTCGGGCGCACGGGCGCCCCGCCCGCTCAGGCGTCGAGCGTTCGCGTGCCGACCAGGGCGGCGAGAGCCGCGATGCTGGGCCGGGATTCCATGCCGACAGTCTAGTCAGGTCGGTGGGCGCGGATCGGGGCACCATGATGGTGCAGTGAAGACCTGGATGCTGGGACTCGGGCTCCTCGCCGCGGGTGCGGTGGCGCTGGTGACCGGTGTCCTCCCGGCATCCGATCTTCTCGCCGTCGGCGACCGGGTCTGGAGCATCCTGCTCTTCGTCGTGGCCATCACCGTGGTGGCCGAGCTCGCCGCGACAGCCGGGGTCTTCGATGTCGCCGCCGGCGCGCTCTCCCGGCTCGCCCGGGGCAGCACCCTGCTGCTGTGGATGCTGGTGGTGAGCCTCGCGACCGCAGTCACGGTCTTCCTCTCCCTCGACACCACCGCAGTGCTGCTGACGCCGGTCATCCTCGCGGTCGCGCGTTCGCATCGCCTCGACCCGCTCCCCTTCGCGGTGGCGACGGTGTGGCTGGCCAACACCGCGTCGCTGCTCCTGCCGATCTCCAACCTCACGAACCTGCTCGCGGTCGACGGGATCTCCGGCGGCGACATCCTGGGCTTCGTAAGCCTGTTGTGGCCGGCGGCGCTCGTGTCGATCGCCCTCTCGGTGGCGCTGCTCTTCCTCGTGTTCCGTCGACGACTCCGTGGGCGCCATGATGCCTCGACGCCACCGGTGGTCACCGATCGCGTGCAACTCCGGGTGGCGGCGATCATCGTCATCGTGCTGCTGCCGTTCCTCGTCAGCGGCATCCCGCCCTGGATGCCAGCGAGCGTGGCCGCCCTCGCGCTGGTGGCGCTTTTCGCCTGGCGGTCGCCCCGGCGGTTGCAGATCTCGCTCGTGCCGTGGTCGCTGCTGGTCTTCGTCTCCGGCCTGTTCGTCGCGGTCGCAGCGCTGGAGGCGCTCGGAGCGCTCGAGCCGCTTGAGGCGCTCATCGGCCCCGGCGACTCGGCGCTGTCACTGGCCGGGATCGCCGGGACCGGAGCCGTGGCGGCGAATCTCGCCAACAACCTCCCCGCCTACCTGCTGCTCGAATCCGCCTCCGACGATCCGGTGCGCCTCGCCGCCCTGTTGATCGGCGTGAACGCCGGCCCCCTCATCACCCCCTGGGCGTCGCTGGCGACCCTGCTGTGGCACGCCCGGATCGTCGCGGCGGGGGTGACGCTGTCGTGGGGGCGCTATGCGGTCCTCGGACTGGTCAGCGCACCGCTCATCGTCGGCGGGGCGGTACTGGCACTGGCCGCGACCACTATTTAGACGCCCGCGCAGGCCCTTACGACACGGTAAGCCAGATCCACAGCGCCAGG
The DNA here is from genome assembly GCF_023155745.1 of Microbacterium kunmingense. Lineage (GTDB taxonomy): Bacteria > Actinomycetota > Actinomycetes > Actinomycetales > Microbacteriaceae > Microbacterium > Microbacterium kunmingense. The sequence goes on along the minus strand of NZ_JAKNUS010000006.1, from coordinate 79,755 downwards.
GTGACGGCCGGGATGACGAAGTCGAGCACCAGGATGGGGCCCTCGTTGTTGATCGAGAGGTTGCGCTCGACCACGATCGCTCGGATGTGTCCGATGCCGGCGAGGACGAGGAAGATGAGCGCGGCGAGGATGGGCGCGAGCCACGCATCGGTATCGAACGCCGCGGCCGCCACGATCGCCGCGACGCCGATGCCCAGATTGGCGGCCCCCACTTCGAACTGGAAGGGCCCGGGCTCCCAGCCGATGGATCGGGCGATCACCGGCCCGAAGAACAGGTGGGCGATGCCGTTGCCGACGCTCGACGAACCGATGAGGAAGAGGACGGCGTTCATCGTCGTCCACCGCAGCGCATCCGCACCGCCGGTGACGACGAATCCCACGATCTCGGCGATGACGAACAGGATCACCCCCGCGAAGGGCAGCAATCCGATGAACACGGGTGTCTTCTGCGGCGTCGCCCCCGCACGGGGGCTCGAAGCGGTGGTCGTGGGCGCGAGCGTAGCGAGCCGGCTCACAGATGCTTGAGCGCCTCGCGGACGGACAGCGGACGCAGGTCGTGAGCCGCGACGAATGCCCTCACCCACGCGGGGTCGGTGCGGGCGTGGTCGCGCAGTGCCCACCCGATCGCCTTGGCGATGAAGAACTCGGGATCGGCCGTGTTCGGACGGATGGCGTCGGCCAGGAGACCCTGATCGACCCTCGTCCGGCGTCCCAGCTGGGAGAGGATGGCGATGCGCCGTATCCATTGGTCGGCATCGTGCGCCCAGTCGCGCACCACGGCGGCGGTCTCGTCGGGTCGGGCGTCGAGCAGATCCCCGAGGCGGTGCGCCAGCTCATCGGTGATGTCCCACCACGCGCCGGTGCGCACCATGTGCTCGACGAGCGGGACCAGGCGCGGATCGCCCCGGAGGGAGCGGGCGCGCAGGAGCGCCATCGCGGCGTACCGCTCCTCGCGGTGGGTGGCGCCGTCCCAGAGCCGGCGTGCGGCCGAGAGCCTCGTCACCGGGTCGGCGCTGCCGGCGGCATCCGCGACCAGTCGGCGCACCTCGGGCACCCGGATCCCGAGGAACGGCATGGCCGACTTCATGTAAGCCTGCTGGCCCGCCGCGCGCGAGGGGTCGGCGACCGTTCGAAGGGCCGCCCTCATCTCGCCGACGAGCGCCGACTCCGCGGCGGAGTCGCTCACGGATCCCGGGGGTTCCGCCGCTCGACGATGAGCGGATCGACGGGTGTGTACGGAAGTCGCGGCAGGTCCCGCGCCGGGATGCCGAAGGAACCGGCGAGCACCTCGCGCGAGAACGCCGAGCCGGTCGCCCGATACCCGACGTCACCTGGGGTGGGCTGATCGAAGAAGATGAGGAAGTCCAGGCCCTCCTCTCCGAGCGTTTCGATGTGATGCGGGTAGGCCCTCGGGATGAAGTAGACCTGCCCGGGCTCGAGCTCGTATGCGTCGAGCGTGCCGTCGGGGCTCAGCACCCGCATCCGTCCTCTGCCCCTCCAGACGTAGCCGAGCTCGGCGGTGACAGGATGCCAGTGGGGCTCGCGCATGCCGTTCCCGGCGATGTGGAGGTGGTACATCGACATGTTCTCCAACGCCGCCCAGTACTGCCGGCGTGCGAGTTTGGCGAACCCGTAGGCGTACGACAGCGGCGCCTGCTGTCCCTCGGCATCGAACAGCCGGGCGTTCGGGAGCCCGGCGGTCTCGGGAATGCGCACCGGGCCCTGCCGTCGGAAGATCGGGGTCGGGTCCCGGCGGGGCAGGATCTCGAAGGCTCCGGCTTCGAGGTCGTAGGTGTTCCCGAGCACCGCATCCGTCATCGCGTTCGCGCTGCCGGCGAAGGAGAAGTGCTCGGGGTGACCCGACCGGAGCGCCGCGATGACCTCGGCGGATCCCTCACCGACGTTCTCCATATGGGCGACGGCGCCCGACTCGACGTGGAACATCTGCCCCGCCTCGACGACGAACGTGGCGAACGAGTCGGCGTTGCCGAGCACCGACACCAGGACGCGACCGCGCGTGACGTAGGCGAGTTGATCGGCGTTGACGTTCCACTGCGGCTCGCGCACGCCGCCGGGTGCGAGGACGATCCGCTGGATCGAGAGACGCCTCAGCGTCGGGAAGTCTGCGCGCGTGAGGCGGCGGATCTCCCCCGCGTCGCCTTCGAAGGCGGGCGGCGCGGTGTGCAGCGATGCGACGTGCGGCGAGGTCATGTCGAGAATGTAGACCCTCCGGCTGCGGCCAGGGGAACGTCGTTCGGCGGACAACCCGCTCGTCCAGCGAGACCCACCCAGCCCGTTGATACCCACGGCGACGCGATCGGTTTCGACGGGGAACACGGGTTCCGCGAACCGCATGCTGCGGGCGCCCCTCGAAACCAGAAAACCCCCGGAAATCCGGGGGTTTTCGTCTGTGCGCGATACTGGGATCGAACCAGTGACCTCTTCCGTGTCAGGGAAGCGCGCTACCGCTGCGCCAATCGCGCCCAAGGGGCTGTTTCGTTGTGGAGTGGAGGTGGCGACGGGATTCGAACCCGTGTAAACGGCTTTGCAGGCCGGTGCCTAGCCGCTCGGCCACGCCACCGTGTGTGGTTCGACCCACGCGTCGTGCCCGCCCCGAGGGGCAGACCCAGCACTCGAGCGGATGACGAGACTCGAACTCGCGACCCTCACCTTGGCAAGGTGATGCGCTACCAACTGCGCTACATCCGCGTGCTCCCGGCTTCCCGGGCGCTTCACCGACTTTAGCCGATCCCGCGCCCGGTTCCAAACCAGCCTCGCCGCCGCGTGTCGCCGCGGCATCCGGTTCGGACCGGGCCCCGGCATCCGGTAACATCGGTACCCGGCCCCCGGGCCGACGGGCGATTGGCGCAGTTGGTAGCGCGCTTCCTTCACACGGAAGAGGTCATCAGTTCGAGTCTGGTATCGCCCACCACATCCGGTCCTCACCTCGGTGCGGAGAACCGCCAGCCGTACCTCTTCTGGAGCGCCTCGGCCACCATCGTGAAGCGCGGAAGGTCGAGTGCTGCCGCTTCCCGCCGCATCCCCCGATCGTGCACGGTGTAGAGCTGCTCGATGTCGACCCACGAGGCGCGGCCGCGGCTGTCCCACTCCCCGGTACCCAGCGGCAGGAAGTCGCGGTCACCGTCGTGCGCCTTGCTGGTCAAGCGCACCGCATAGACCCGGTCGGCCGATGCCCGGCCGATGACGAGGACCGGACGGTCCTTCCCGCGGCCGTCGTTCTCGACGTACGGCACCCACGTCCAGACGATCTCGCCCGCATCTGCGGTCCCGTCCGCGTCGGGGCGATACTCGATGACGAGGTCTCGGGGCGGGCGGGCCACGGTGCGGGTGGCAGCCTCCGGATCCTGCGCGGCGCCCCGGGAGTCGGTGGCGCGCGGACGCGTTCGACGACGCGCGCGACCCGTGCCGAGGAGGGCAGAGACGGCACCGAGCAGTCCGCGCATTCGCACCATCCCGCCACAATACGCGGGGAGGGCGCCGCGCTTCGCGCGACGCCCTCCGTGACGTGACGGCGGGGCTCAGGGCCGGGCGTCGAGGAGGTAGCCCTCCTCGCCGTGCACGGTGGTGTCCACACCGGCGAGCTCGTCCTCGTTCTTGATGCGGAAGCCGATCGTCTTCTCGATCGCGAAGCCGATGACCCAGGCGGCCACGAAGGAGTAGATCAGCACCGCGAGGGCCGCGATCGCCTGCGAGACCAGCTGGCCGGCGCCACCGCCGAGGAACAGGCCCGTCTCGGTGGCGAAGAAGCCGAGGTACAGGGTTCCGATGAGTCCACCGACGAGGTGGATGCCGACGACGTCGAGCGAGTCGTCGTAGCCGAGCTTCCACTTCAGCTCCACCGCGAGGGCGCAGACGGCACCGGAGACGACGCCGAGCAGGAGCGCCCAGCCGGGGGTCAGGTTGGCGCAGGCGGGGGTGATGGCGACCAGGCCGGCGACGGCACCCGAGGCGGCACCGACGGAGGTTGCCTTCCCGTCCTTCAGCTTCTCCACGATCATCCAGGCGAGGATCGCCGCGGCCGTCGCACCGAGGGTGTTGACGACGATGAGGCCGGCGCCGGTGTTCTCCTCGCCGAGGAGGCCGAAGGTGCCCTCGGCACCGGCGTTGAAGCCGAACCATCCGAACCACAGGATCGAGGCGCCCAGCAGCGTCAGTGGCACGTTGTGGGGCTTGTGGATGCCCTTCTGGAAGCCGATGCGCTTGCCGAGGACCAGCGCGAGAGCGAGGGCGGCCGCGCCCGCGTTGATGTGGACAGCCGTACCGCCGGCGTAGTCGATGACGGACGGCAGGCCGGTGTTGTCACCCCAGTTGAAGATCCAGCCGTCACCCCAGACCCACGCGGCGACGGGGAAGTAGACCACCGTGACCCAGATTCCGGCGAACACCATCCACGCACCGAACTTTGCGCGGTCGGCGATCGACCCCGAGATCAGCGCGACGGTGATGATCGCGAAGGTGGCGCCGAAGGTCGCGCCGACCAGGGTCGCGCTGTCCGCCGAAGCGAGACCGAAGTCGGCGAACGGGTTGCCGGCGAAGGCGAAGGTCCCCCCACCAAGGCTCATGTTGAACCCGTAGAGGATCCACAGCACGCTGACCAGGCCGAGCGCGCCGAAGCTCATCATCATCATGCTGATGACGCTCTTGGCCTTGACCAACCCACCGTAGAAGAAGGCAACGCCGGGGGTCATGAACAAAACCAGCGCCGTTGCGGTGATCGACCACGCGAAATTTCCGCTATCCATGAGAATCCTCATCCATGTCGTGTTACTCGGATGCCGAGGAGCCGCAGGTCGGGTAGCGGCGTTCCGGGCGATCACAGTTTCGCGATCCGCGGTTTCGCCCGCCGTGCGCACCGTGTTTCGAGTCGGTTACGCGAGGGCCGTGCAGGTAAACATCAGATTTCCGGATGCCGCGAAGCAGCCCCGACCGCTCTATGAAACGGCCCCGCAGGCGTGGCGGAGCGGCGCGGCGCCGTCGTCAGGCGAGGGTCAGGCGAGGGTGGAGGCGATGAGGCGCGACGTCGCGCGCAGGTACTTCTTCCGGTAGCCGCCGCTGAGCATCTCGGCCGGGAAGACCTGATCCAGGGAGAGGCCGGTCGCGCGGATCGGCAGTTGGGCGTCGTAGACCCGGTCGATGAACGCGACGAAGCGCAGCGCGGCGGACTGGTCCTCGAACGCGTGCACATCCCGCATCCCGATCATCCCCACCCCGTCGATGAGGCGGATGTACCGAGAGGGGTGGACGCGCGCGAGGTGGGCGACGAGGTCGTCGAACGCATCGTCGGAGACGACGGTCTGCGTCGCCGCGTCGGCGACGGCCGCCGCGTAGGCGGCGTCGTCGAGGGTGACGGCGTGACCGTCGAGCGACCGGTGCCGGTAGTCGGTGCCGTCGATCCGGATGGTCTCGAAGTTCGCCGCCATGGCGTGGATCTCGCGGAGGAAGTCCTGTGCGGCGAACCGGCCCTCGCCGAGGGCGTTCGGCGGGGTGTTGGAGGTCGCGGCCAGCTTCGTGCCGCCGGCGACCAGTTCGCCGAGGAGACGGGTCATCACCATCGTGTCGCCGGGGTCGTCGAGCTCGAACTCGTCGATGCACATCAGGTCGGTGCCGCGGAAGAGCTCGACCGTCTTCTGGTAGCCCAGCGCGCCCACGAGCGCCGTGTACTCGATGAACGAGCCGAAGTATTTCCGACGGGCCGGCATGGCGTGGTACACCGCGGCCAGCAGGTGGGTCTTCCCCACGCCGAAGCCGCCGTCGAGATAGACGCCGGGCTTGGTCTCGGGCTGCTTCTTGGCCCTCCGGAAGAAGCCGCCGCGCTCAGGCGCGGGGCCGCCCCCGACGAAGGTCATGAGGTAGTCCTTGGCGCCCTGCTGCGACGGATACTCGGGGTCGGCGCGGTAGGAGTCGAACGTCGCCGTTGCGAACTGCGGCGGCGGCGTCAGCGCGGCTACCATGTCGGCACCGGAGATCTGCGAATCGCGCGAGGTGAGGTGGATGACACCGGTTCCGGTGCGGGTTGCGGTCATGAACGTCCTGTGTCGCCGTCTTACGGATGTCGGGCCTGAGGGTGCGGCACGGCGCGGCGGATCCTAGGCTCGAGGGGACGGTTACACCCTACGCCGTCCATCCGTCTCCCCCGACACCCGAGGAGTGTGCCCCGTGCCCGTGGAGTTCGACACGTCATCGCCCAAGTTCGCCGAGTATGCCGACCCGGGGCGCCTTGTCACCGGTGCGTGGCTGCAGGAGCGTCTGGGCACCCCGGGACTGGTGGTGGTCGAGTCCGACGAAGATGTCCTGCTGTACGAGACGGGCCACATCCCGGGCGCGGTCAAGGTCGACTGGCACACCGAGCTGAACGACCCGGTGGTGCGCGACTACGTCGACGGCGAGGGCTTCGCCGCGCTCCTCAGCCGCAAGGGGATCTCCCGCGACGACACGGTCGTGATCTACGGCGACAAGAACAACTGGTGGGCCGCGTACGCGCTGTGGGTCTTCTCCCTCTTCGGCCACGAGGACGTCCGTCTCCTCGACGGCGGCCGCGACGGCTGGATCGCCGAGGGCCGGCCCCTCACCACCGACGCCCCCTCCCCCGCGCCGACCGACTATCCGGTCGTGGCCCGCGACGACACGACGCTGCGGGCGTACAAGGAGGACGTGCTGGCGCACCTCGGGCACCCGCTGATCGACGTCCGCTCCCCCGAGGAGTACAACGGCACCCGCACGACGGCTCCGGCCTACCCCGAGGAGGGAGCCCTTCGCGCCGGACACATTCCGAGTGCGCGGAACGTCCCCTGGGCGCGGGCGGTTGCCGAGGACGGCGGATTCAAGCCCCGTGCCGAGCTCGAGCAGATCTACCGCGACGAGGTCGGGCTCACCGGCGCCGAGCCGGTCGTGGCGTACTGCCGTATCGGGGAGCGGTCGAGCCACACCTGGTTCGTCCTGCGCCACCTCCTCGGGTTCCCCGACGTCCGCAACTACGACGGGTCCTGGACGGAGTGGGGGTCGGCCGTGCGCGTCCCGATCGTCGCCGGTGACGAGCCGGGCGAGGTGCCCGCGCGTTCCTGAGCGCCCGGTCCGGCGAGGCGTGAGCGTGCGAGGATGGCGGGGATGACCTCCCCCGACCTGCCCTCGGCCGTCCCCACCGCGCTGGCGGAGATCCGCGACGAGTTCCTCGAGCTTCCCGAGCCCGAACGGCTGCAGCTCCTCCTGGAGTTCTCGCAGGAGCTCCCGGCGATCCCGGCAGAGCTCGCCGATCACCCCGAGCTGCTCGAACGGGTGGCGGAGTGCCAGTCCCCCGTCTTCATCATCATCCAGGTCGACGATGACGACGTGGTGACGATGCACGCGACCGCGCCCGCCGAGGCTCCCACCACGCGAGGCTTCGCGAGCATCCTCGTCCAGGGGCTCACCGGCCTCACGGCCGAGGAGGTCCTTGCCGTTCCCGACGACTACCCGCAGAGCATCGGGCTGACCCGTGCGGTCTCACCGCTGCGCATCGCCGGCATGACCGGCATGCTCGGCCGGGCCAAACGACAGGTGCGCGCCAAGCGCGGCGGGGACGCGGGATGACGACCCCGGGCGCGCGCGACGTCTCCGCGCCCGCCGGACGATGGGTCACCGAGGTCATCCCGACATCCTTCGAGCGGGTCGACACGACCGACGATGACGCCGCGGAATGGATGACGCAGCGCTACCGTCGCCCGGAGGGGGCCTTCGTCCGGCTCAACATGGTCACCACCCTCACCGGGTCATCGGCAGGCGCGGACGGATCGAGCGCATCGATCAGTTCTCGCGTGGATCGCCTCATCCTCGGGACCATCCGGCGCGAAGCCGACGTGGTCGTCGTGGGCGCCGAAACCGTCCGCGCCGAGGGCTCGATGCTGCCGAAAACGGCGCGCATGGCCATCGTGACATCATCGGGCGACCTCGGCGAGGGGTCGCTGCGCCGCCGCGACGGCCGGGACGCCCCGCCCGCGCTGATCCTCTGCCGTCCCGAGGATGCGGCGCGGGTGGAAGCGGCGATCGGCGACGCCCCTGCCGAGACGGTCGTCGTTCCCGGGTCGCCACGGGCGCACGATCGGGGGGAGACCCCGCACGGTGACGCACGGCTGCATCCGGCCGACATCGTCCACGCGCTCGGCGCGCGCGGTCTCGATCGCATCGTCTGCGAGGGCGGCGCCGGGCTCGCGACCCAGTTCGTGGGCGCCGGCGTCGTCGACGAGGTCTGCGTGACGGTGTCGCCGCTGCTCGAGCCGGTGCACCATCCCTTCCTCTCCCTCACCGCCTCGGTGGCGACGGAGGTGACCGGGATGCTCGTCGATGACGCCGGCTTCAGCTATCGCCGTCTGACGATCCGCCGCTGACGCCCGACGCTCCGGCCGTGTCATCGGGACCGGCGTCGTCGAGGTCGCGGCTGAGGCCGTGCCGTCCGAGCCAGGATCGGATGGCCGTGCTCCACCGCTCCTGGTCGTAGTTCCAGAGCTTGGTGTGCCGCGCGATGTCGAAGACGATGAGGTCGACGAGGTCCGGCCGCGCCACGACGAGGTCGTGCGAGGCGTCGGAGGGCACGAATCCGTCGTCGTCGCTGTGGAGGATGAGGATCGGATGCCGCAGCTCGCCCGCGCGCGCGACCACATCGAGTTGATCGAAGGGGATCGGTCCGCCCGTGCGGGTGAGGGGTGTGGTCCACTCGCTGGCGAGTGCCCCGAGGGCGAGACCGGTCACGGGGGCCGGGAGGCCCATCATCCTGGCCTGATAGTTCAGGACGATCCGCCAGTCGACCACGGGGGATTCCAGGATGAGGCCGGCGATGACCTGGCGATGGGGCGAGTTCAGCGAGACCTGCAGGGCGATGGCCCCACCCATGGACCATCCCATGAGCACGATGCGCTGTGCACCCCGGCGTCGGGCGAAGCCGACGGCGGCGTCGACGTCGCGCCACTCGGTCGCACCGAGCGCGTAGGTGCCCGTGCGACTCCGGGGAGCCTCACCGTCGTTGCGGTAGGACACCACGAGGGAGGTGATACCGAGGGCGTGGAACACCGGCACGGCGCGAAGGCACTCCGAGCGGGTGGTGCCGCGCCCGTGGATCTGGATGACCCAGGTCTCGGGCATCTGCGCGGACGGCTCCGCCGGGAAGAGCCAGGCCGGGCACGGACCGACACCCGAGCCGATGAGCTCGGACGAGAAGGGGAGGTGCAGTTCGTCGGGACGCTCGTAGTACCACCCGCTGAAGGCGGCGTCGGGGGCGACCCCTGCACCGGGAGGCACGTGGGTCAGAAGCTTCCGGCGCACGCTGACGGCGTCTTCGTCCAACACGGAGCCGAGCTTCAGATAACCCGTGTCGCCGGCGGTGAACAGTCCGTAGCGGCCCGGCAGCACCGTGTCGTCGGTGCGCGAGAGGGTGATGGTCTGCGCCACCGGATCCACGGCGAGGATGCGGGTGTCCGCGACCCGGACGGCGGGTGTGACGACGCGCCGCGCGACCCGCACCGAGACAACGCCGAGCACGCCGGCCGCGGCGGCGACGGCGGCGCCGAGGATCGCGACAGCCGCCCTCACACCGCCCACGAAGCCGGGTGTGGCCCCGGAGGGTGCGGCGCGCCTGGAGTCGACCATCGAGCGATCACTCTAGTCTGTCCGCGTGGCTGACCAAGGATCCCCGGCGACGACGGCGTTCGCCCTCGCCGCGGAAGCCGTGCGGGCGACGACGTTCCGAGAGGACTTCGCGGTGCGCGAGATCCCTGCGCCGTCGGGTCTCGCACCCGACGCGATCGCGCTGGCCGGCGACGTGCGCCCGGAAGACGACGGCGTGGACTCCCCGTACGGAACGGGCCGTTTCATCCTGCTCCACGACGAGTCGGAGCCGGCAGCGTGGGGAGGACCGTGGCGGATCGTCTGCTTCGCTCAGGCGCCGCTCGAACCCGACATCGGCATCGATCCGCTGCTCGCCGACGTGGCCTGGTCGTGGCTGATCGATGCCCTCGAGTCACGCCACGCCGCCTATCACTCGGCGTCCGGCACGGCGACCAAGACCCTGTCGAAGGGATTCGGGTCGCTCGCCGAGGAGGGCGACGGAGCGCAGATCGAGCTTCGGGCCTCGTGGTCGCCGGACGGCGACATGACCGGACATGTGGAAGCCTGGAGCGAGCTTGTCTGCATGCTCGCCGGACTCCCACCGGGGTCGGAGGGCATCGCCGTCTTCGGTCCTCGGAGGACGATGCGTGGCTGAATACACCGTGATCGCCGACGCGGCGTCGTTCGCGCGCGCCGTCTCGGCTCTCCGTGAGGCGGAGGGCCCGGTCGCCGTCGATGTCGAACGGGCCTCGGGCTTCCGCTACTCCCAGCGGGCGTACCTCATCCAGGTGTTCCGCCGCGGTGCCGGGGTGCACCTTTTCGATCCCCCGGTCCTCTCCGACTTCGCACCCCTGCAGCAGGCGATCGGCGACGCGGAGTGGGTGCTGCATGCCGCCAGCCAGGATCTGCCGTCGCTGCGCGAGGTGGGACTGGAGCCGACCGAGATGTTCGACACCGAGCTCGCCGCGCGGCTCCTCGGTCACGAACGGGTCGGCCTCGGCGCGGTCGTGGAGGACACCCTCGGGATCACCCTTGCCAAGGCGCATTCCGCCGCCGACTGGTCGACCAGACCTCTCCCCGATTCCTGGCTGGAGTACGCCGCACTGGACGTGGTCCACCTCATCGACGTCCGCGACGCGCTCGCGGCCGAACTCGCCGAACAGGGCAAGACCGAATTCGCTCGGCAGGAGTTCGCCGCGGTGCTCGCCCGCGAGCCCAAGGCGACGCGCGAAGACCCGTGGCGGCGTCTCAGCGGTCTGCACACCGTGCGGGGGCGCCGCGCACTCGCCGTCGCCCGCGCGCTGTGGACGGCCCGGGAGGAGTACGCCCGCGAGCAGGATGTCGCCCCCGGGCGCCTGGTCCCTGACCGGGCGCTCGTCGCGGCCATCCGCGCCGACCCGGCGTCCAAGCACGCGCTCGCCGGGGTGAAGGAGTTCACCGGCCGGGCCAGCCGCAGTCAGCTGGACCGCTGGTGGAATGCGATCCAGGAGGGCCGGGCCGCGACCGACCTCCCGCCGGACCGGCTGCCCAGCACCGACACCATCCCTCCCCCGCGCGCGTGGCCGGACCGCAATCCCGCGGCCGATGCCCGGCTGAAGGCCGCCCGACCCGCTGTGGAAGCGCGCGCCGCCGAGCTGTCGATGCCGACGGAGAACCTCCTCACGCCCGAGCTGCTCCGCCGCGTCGCATGGGCCCCACCCGAGGAGATCACCGCGTCGGCCATCGGCCGTTCGCTGGAGTCCTTGGGAGCGAGAGCGTGGCAGATTGACCAGACTGCACAGATCATCGCCGATGCCTTTGTGGAATCCGTGCAAAGCGGTTCGACGGCCGCGGACGGCGCTTCGTAGGTTGCGCCCAACCGATTCCTCGCCGTTTCCCGGCCCCACCTACGCTCGCAGACATCCCTGATCTTTGGAGGCTTCATGGCCGAGCTTTCGGACGTCTTCTTCGTCGACGGTATGCGCACACCCTTCGGGCGCGCCGGCGAGAAGGGCATGTACTGGAACACCCGGGCTGATGATCTCGCCGTGAAGGCGACCATCGGGCTCATGGAACGCAACCCTTCGGTGCCGAAGGATCGCATCGACGACGTCGCCATCGCGGCGACGTCCCAGACCGGCGATCAGGGTCTCACGCTGGGTCGCAGCGTCGCCCTCCTCGCGGGGCTCCCCCAGACCGTCCCGGGTCTGGCGATCGACCGGATGTGCGCCGGCGCGATGACGAGCGTCACCACCATGGGCGCCTCCATCGGCGTGGGGATGTACGACCTCGCGCTCGCGGGCGGCGTCGAGCACATGGGGCACCACCCCATCGGCGGCAACGCCGACCCGAACCCGCGCTTCGTCGCGGAGAAGATGGTCGACCCCGGCGCCCTGAACATGGGTGTCACGGCCGAGCGCATCTTCGACCGCTTCCCGCACCTCACCAAAGAGCGCTCCGATCGGTACGGCATGCTCAGCCAGCACAAGGTGCAGGCCGCGTACGACGCCGGCAAGATCCAGTCCGACCTGGTCCCGGTGGCCATCAAGGGCGCCGACGGCGCCTGGGGGCTGGCCACCGAGGACGAGGGCCGGCGTCCGCAGACCACCATGGAGGATCTCGCGGGGCTCAAGACGCCGTTCCGCGCGCACGGACGTGTGACCGCCGGGACCTCCTCGCCGCTCACCGACGGCGCGACGATGTCGCTGCTGGCCGGCGGCGCCGCCGTGAAGGAACTCGGTCTCCGCCCGAAGATGCGGATGGTCTCGTTCGGCTTCGCCGGCGTCCAACCCGAGATCATGGGCATCGGCCCGATCCCCTCGACCGAGAAGGCGCTGAAGCGCGCGGGCCTCAAGATCGATGACATCGGCCTGTTCGAACTGAACGAGGCGTTCGCCATCCAGGTGATCTCGTTCCTCGACCACTTCGACATCGCCGACGACGATCCGCGGGTCAACCCCTGGGGCGGCGCGATCGCCTTCGGTCATCCGCTGGCCGCGTCCGGAGTGCGGCTGATGATCCAGCTCGCCGCCCAGTTCGCCGAGCGTCCCGACGTCCGCTACGGCCTGACCGCGATGTGCGTCGGGCTCGGGCAGGGCGGATCGGTCATCTGGGAGAACCCCCACTACGACGGCAAGAAGCGCAAGTAAGGGCATCGCAGCGATGACGAACACGACCGATCAGTACGCAGAGATCGACTTCTCCCCCCTGTCCGCCCTCACCGGCGACGAGGTCGTCACCCACTCCCCCGTGAGCGATGTCCGCCTGCCCTCGGGCAAGGTGCTCGCCCTCATCACCCTGGACAACGGGCGCGATCACACCCGTCCGAACACCCTCGGACCGGCCACGCTCACCGAGCTCGGTGAGACGCTTGCATCCCTGAAGAAGCGGGCGGATGCGGGTGAGATCGCCGCCGTCGGCATCACGGGCAAGCAGTACATCCTCGCCGCCGGTGCGGACCTCAGCGACATCACGAAGGTCGACTCGCGCGACACCGCGCGCCTGGTGGCTCAGCTCGGTCACCGCGTCCTCGGGCAGCTCTCAGAGCTCGGCGTCCCCTCGTTCGCCTTCGTCAACGGCCTCGCGCTCGGAGGCGGGCTCGAGATCGCCCTGAACTCGACCTACCGCACCGTGGATGCGTCGGCCGCCGCGATCGCTCTCCCCGAGGTCTTCCTCGGCATCATCCCCGGGTGGGGCGGCGCATACCTGCTGCCGAACCTCATCGGCATCGAGAACGCCCTCGAGGTCGTGATCTCCAACCCGCTCAAGCAGAATCGGATGCTCAAGCCCCAGCAGGCGTACGACTACGGCGTCGTCGACGCGATCTTCCCGGCGGCGAATTTCCTCGAGGATTCGCTGCGCTGGGCCGATGCGGTCCTGGGCGGTCGCAAGGTCGAGCGCAAGAACGAGCCGGGCAAGATCGAGCGCCTCACCAAGTGGCCGATCGCGATCAAGATGGCCCGCGGCATGCTCGAGTCGAAGATCGGCACCGTGCCGCGCTCGCCCTACGTCGCGCTGGATCTGCTCGACAAGGCCCGGTCCGGAACGAAGGCCGAGGGCTTCGCCCGTGAGGACGAGGCGCTTGCCGACCTCGTCGTCGGGGATCAGTTCGCCGCGTCGATGTACGCCTTCGACCTGGTGCAGAAGCGCGCGAAGCGGCCCGTCGGGGCTCCCGACAAGGCTCTGGCGAAGAAGGTGACCAAGGTCGGGATCATCGGCGCGGGGCTGATGGCCAGTCAGTTCGCGCTGCTGTTCGTGCGCAAGCTCCAGGTTCCGGTCCTCATCACCGACCTGGATCAGGCGCGCGTCGACAAGGGCGTCGCCCACATCCACGACGAGATCGGCAAGCTCGAGGCCAAGGGGCGTCTGGACGCCGACACCGCCAACCGCCTGCGCGCGCTCGTGACGGGAACGACGGACAAGAGCCTGTACGCCGACTGCGACTTCGTCATCGAGGCGGTCTTCGAAGAGGTCGGGGTCAAGCAGGCCGTCTTCGCCGAGATCGAGGCGATCGTCGCGGAGGACGCCATCCTCGCCACGAACACGTCGTCCCTGTCGGTCGAGGAGATCGGCGCGAAGCTCGCGCACCCCGAGCGACTCGTCGGATTCCACTTCTTCAACCCGGTGGCCGTCATGCCGCTGATCGAGGTCGTCACGACCCCGAGAACATCGGATGCGGCCCTGTCCACCGCCTTCGTCGTCGCCAAGGGTCTCGGGAAGAACGCCGTGCTCACCGCGGATGCCCCCGGTTTCGTCGTCAACCGCCTTCTCGCCAAGGTCATGGGTGAGGCCGCGCGCGCCGTGTACGAGGGAACACCCGTCGCCGAGGTCGAGAAGGCCTTCGCTCCGCTGGGACTCCCCATGGGTCCGTTCCAGCTGATCGATCTCGTGGGGTGGAAGGTGGCGGCGCACGTACAGGACACGATGGTGCACGCCTTCCCCGATCGCTTCTACGCCAACGAGAACTTCCACGCGCTGGCCGAGCTTCCCGAGGTCGTGGAGAAGGACAAGGCGGGTCGGGTGACCGGCTTCACCAAGGCTGCCGAGAAGGTTCTGAAGGGCCACGTCGGCGACAGCCCCGCCTCGGCCGAGACCATCCTCGCCCGAGTGCAGGACGGTCTCGCTCAGGAGATCCGCCTCATGCTCGACGAGAAGGTCGTGCCGGCCGTCGAGGACATCGACCTCTGCCTGATCCTCGGTGCGGGCTGGCCGTTCATCGACGGCGGCGCATCTCCCTATCTCGACCGCGAGGGCGCGTCGGAGCGCGTCTTCGGAGACACCTTCCACCACCCGCCGATTCGCGGTGTCGCCTCACGCCGCTGATCGACCGGACTCGAAAGGAGGCCCCCAGCTAACGCTGGGGGCCTCCTTTCGAGTCTTTCGGGAATCAGCTCTCGGCGTCGGAGAGGCGTGCGGGCTCGGCGAGCCACAGGGATGGGTCCTCGCCGCTCTGCCGGGCGACCGGGACGCGGGTTCCGAGCACCTGCGAGACGACGTCCTGGGCGATCTTGGCCGCCGTGAGCCCGGCGTCCTCGAGGATCTGCTCGCGGCTGGCGTGATCGATGAACTCGTCGGGGAGCCCCAGTTCGTCGACCGCGGTGTCCACGCCCGACTCGCGCAGCACCTGCCGCACGCGGGTGCCGATCCCGCCCACGCGGATACCGTCCTCGATGGTGATGACGAGGCGATGCGACGCGGCGAGGTCGACGATGGAGGGCTGCACCGGGATCACCCATCGCGGGTCGATGACGGTCGCGCCGATCCCCTGGGCGCGAAGACGATCGGCGACCTCCATCGCCAGGTGCGCCATCGGCCCGATCCCGATGATGAGGACGTCCTGCGCATCCGAACGCGACAGGACGTCGACGCCGTCGCCGAGACGTTCGATCGCGGGCAGGTCGGGGCTGACCGTGCCCTTGGGGAACCGGATTACCGTCGGAGCGTCCTCCACGGCGACAGCTTCGCGGAATTCCTCGCGCAGACGCTCAGCGTCACGCGGCGCGGCGATGCGGATGTGCGGCACGATCTGCAGCATCGCCAGGTCCCACATGCCGTGATGGCTGGGACCGTCGGGGCCCGTCACGCCGGCGCGGTCGAGGACGAAGGTGACGCCGGCGCGGTGCAGCGCGACATCCATCATCACCTGGTCGAACGCGCGGTTCATGAAGGTCGCGTAGATCGCGACGACCGGATGCAGGCCGCCGAACGCCAACCCGGCAGCGGACGCGGCGGCGTGCTGCTCGGCGATGCCGACGTCGTAGACACGGTCGGGGAACCGCTGGGCGAAGGGCAGCATGCCGGTCGGACGGAGCATCGCCGCCGTCATCCCGATGATCTCCGGTCGCTCCTCACCGACCGCGACGAGTTCCGCGGCGAAGACATCGGTCCACGCCATCCCCGACCCGCCGCCCAGCGGCTCGCCGGTGACCGGATCGATGCGTCCGACGGCATGGAACTGATCGGCCTCGTCGTTGCGGGCGGGCTCGTAGCCGCGCCCCTTCTCGGTGATGGCGTGGACGATGACCGGCGCGCCGTGCGCCTTCGCCAGTTCCAGCGTCTCGATCATGGCCTCGAGGTCATGACCGTCGACGGGACCGAGATACTTGATGTCGAGATTGGAATACAGCGCCTCGTTGTTGATGAAGCGCGCCAGGAACCCGTGCGTCCCGCCGCGGACCCCGCGGTACAGAGCGCGGGCGGCCGGGCCGAGGCGGCGGAAGAGGTCGGCCGATCCCCGCGCCAGCGTCTCGTACCCCTCGGTCGTGCGAACGCGGTTGAGGAACCGCGCCATGCCGCCGATCGTCGGTGCATACGACCGTCCGTTGTCGTTGACGATGATGACGAGGTTCCGGTCGTTGTCGTCGGTGATGTTGTTCAGGGCCTCCCACGTCATGCCGCCCGTGAGGGAGCCGTCGCCGACGACGGCCACCACGTGACGATCGCGGCGTCCGGTGCGACTGAGCGCCCGCGAGACCCCGTCCGCCCAGCTGAGGGAACTGGACGCATGCGAGGACTCCACGACGTCGTGGATGCTCTCCGAACGCTGGGGGTAGCCCGCAAGTCCCCCCCGAGACCTGAGGAGCGAGAAGTCCTGACGGCCCGTCAGGAGCTTGTGCACGTAGGACTGATGCCCGGTGTCGAAGATCACCGGGTCATCGGGTGAGTCGAAGACCCGGTGCAGCGCGATGGTGAGCTCCACCGCTCCGAGATTCGGGCCGAGATGCCCGCCGGTGCGGGAGACGTTGTCGACCAGGAACGCGCGGATCTCCGCGGCCAGTTCGTTGAGCTGCTCGATGCTGAGCCCGTCGAGGTCACGAGGGTTCGAGATCGTGTCGAGAATCGCCACCGGTCTCCTTTCGCCGGGCGATCCGTCGTCCCCGGGTCGAGGTGACGGATGCGCGTGGTGCGAGTCTAACGCCGCCCGGGACCGGGCGACGCGGAAGCGCCCGGCCGGTTTCGACCCCGGCCGGGCGCCTCGTCGGTGATGCTCAGACCAGCGAGCGGAGCACGTACTGCAGGATGCCGCCGTTGCGGTAGTAGTCCGCCTCACCGGGGGTGTCGATGCGCACGACGGCGTCGAACTCCACTGGGGTCTTGCCCGCCGGGGAGGCGTCGGTCGGCTCTGCGGTGACGCGCACCGTCTTGGGCGTGGATCCGCTGTTGAGCTCCTCGATGCCGGTGATGGTGAACTGCTCGGTGCCGTCCAGGCCCAGGGAGGACGCCGATTCCCCGACCGGGAACTGCAGCGGGATGACGCCCATGCCGATGAGGTTGGAGCGGTGGATACGCTCGTAGCTCTCCGCGATCACGGCCCGCACGCCCAGCAGGCGCGTGCCCTTGGCCGCCCAGTCGCGCGACGACCCCGACCCGTACTCCTTGCCGGCGAGGATCACCAGCGGCACCCCGGCGGCCTGGTAGTTCTCCGACGCGTCGTAGATGAAGGACTGCGGCCCACCATCCTGGGTGAAGTCACGCGTGAAGCCGCCCTCGACGCCGTCCAGGAGCTGGTTGCGCAGCCGGATGTTGGCGAACGTGCCGCGGATCATGACCTCGTGGTTGCCACGGCGCGAGCCGTAGGAGTTGAAGTCCTTCTTGTCCACGCCGTGCGACTGCAGGTACTGCCCCGCCGGGCTGTCGGCCTTGATCGAGCCGGCCGGCGAGATGTGGTCGGTGGTGACCGAGTCGCCGAGCTTGGCGAGCACACGGGCCCCGGCGATGTCGCTGACCGGGTCGGGCTGGAGCGCCATGCCCTCGAAGTACGGGGGCTTGCGCACGTAGGTCGAGGCGTCGTCCCACTCGAAGGTCGCCCCGGTGGGCGTCGGCAGCGACCGCCAGCGCTCATCGCCCTCGAACACCGCGCCGTACTGCTTCTCGAACATGTCGGTCGAGATCGACGAGTCGATCGTCTGCTGCACCTCGGCGGGGCTCGGCCAGATGTCCTTGAGGAAGACGTCGTTGCCCTGATCGTCCTTGCCGAGCGGATCGGTCTCGAAGTCGAAGTTCATCGACCCCGCCAGCGCGTAGGCGATGACGAGCGGCGGGCTCGCGAGGTAGTTCATCTTCACGTCGGGATTGATCCGGCCCTCGAAGTTGCGGTTGCCCGAGAGGACGGCCGTCACGGCGAGGTCGTTGTCGTTGACCGCGGCCGAGACCTCCTCGATCAGAGGTCCGGAGTTTCCGATGCAGGTGGTGCAGCCGTAGCCGACGGTGTAGAAGCCCAGCGCCTCGAGGTCGTCGGTCAGCCCCGCCTTCTCGTAGTAGTCGGTCACCACCTTGGAGCCCGGGGCCATCGTGGTCTTCACCCACGGCTTGGCCTTCAGGCCCTTCTGCGCGGCGTTTCGAGCCAGGAGGCCCGCCGCGAGCATCACCGAGGGGTTCGAGGTGTTCGTGCAGGAGGTGATCGCGGCGATCGTGACCGCGCCGTGGTCCAGCGTGTAGGAGGTGCCGTCGGCCGTGGTCACCGGCGTCGGCTTCGACACCGCGGCGGGAGCGTGGCTGCGGTGGTCGGCCGCGACGACGCGGTCGGAGAGGTTCTCGTCGTCGGGGGTGAAACCGACGGGATCGGATGCCGGGAAGGTGCCCTCCACCGCTTCGTCCACCCGGGTCTCGGGTCCGGCCTCGGCGTAGTCGAGGAGGTCCTTCTCGAACTGGGTCTTCGCCGCGGTCAGCTCGATGCGATCCTGAGGACGCTTGGGGCCCGCGATGGAGGGGACCACCGTGCCGAGGTCCAGCTCGAGGTACTCGCTGAAGACCGGCTCGCGCGACGGGTCGTGCCAGAGGGTCTGGGTCTTGGAGTACTCCTCCACCAGCGCCAGCTGCTCCTCGGAGCGGCCGGTCAGGCGCAGGTAGTCCACCGTGACGGCGTCGATGGGGAAGATGGCGGCGGTGGAGCCGAACTCGGGGCTCATGTTGCCGATGGTGGCGCGGTTGGCCAGCGGCACGGAGGCCACGCCGTCGCCGTAGAACTCGACGAACTTGCCGACCACGCCGTGCTTGCGGAGCATGTCCGTGATGGTCAGCACGACGTCGGTCGCGGTGACGCCGGCCGGGATGGTGCCGGTCAGCTTGAACCCGACCACCTTGGGAATGAGCATCGAGACGGGCTGGCCGAGCATGGCAGCCTCGGCCTCGATACCTCCCACACCCCAGCCGAGCACGCCCAGACCGTTGACCATGGTGGTGTGCGAGTCGGTGCCGACGCAGGTGTCGGGGTACGCGCGCAGGCTCCCCCCGACGGTACGGGTGTAGGTGACCTTGGCGAGGTGCTCGATGTTCACCTGGTGCACGATTCCGGTGCCGGGAGGGACGACCTTGAAGTCGTCGAACGCCGTCTGGCCCCAACGGAGGAACTGATAGCGCTCGCCGTTGCGCTCGTATTCGATCTCGACGTTGCGCTCGAAGGCGTCGGGGCGACCGAAGAGGTCGGCGATGACCGAGTGGTCGATGACCAGCTCGGCGGGGGCGAGGGGGTTGATCCGGGTGGGATCGCCGCCGAGATCGGCCACCGCCTCGCGCATCGTGGCGAGGTCGACGATGCAGGGGACGCCGGTGAAGTCCTGCATGACCACGCGAGCGGGGGTGAACTGGATCTCGGTGTCGGGCTCGGCGGTGGGGTCCCACGAGCCGAGCGCTTCGATCTGCTGCTTGGTCACGTTCGCGCCGTCTTCGGTGCGCAGCAGGTTCTCCAGCAGGACCTTGAGGCTGAACGGCAGCTTCTCGTATCCCGGGACCGCGTCGATGCGGAAGATCTCGTAGTCGGTGCTGCCGACCGTCAGGGTGC
Source organism: Microbacterium kunmingense (assembly GCF_023155745.1). Classification (GTDB taxonomy): domain Bacteria; phylum Actinomycetota; class Actinomycetes; order Actinomycetales; family Microbacteriaceae; genus Microbacterium; species Microbacterium kunmingense. The sequence goes on along the minus strand of NZ_JAKNUS010000006.1, from coordinate 59,903 downwards.
TCTTGGCACCGAAGCTGTCAACTGTGGACACGTCTGTCTCCTTCGTCGGCCGCGAGGACGCGAGCAGTCCCCGCATCCCCATCTTCGCTGGCCGTCGGTGTGGCGGCTAGCAAGGCGAGCCTTAGCCCGCAACGCACAATTTATCTCGACGTCAAGATAAATGTATCACTTGGGGGCGGGGGGATAGAGGGCGCGCACCACCAGCCAGGTGACCGCCAGCAGCGGAGCGAACAACGGGATGCCCATCACGAGCTTGAGCGTGCCCAGGAGCGCGACCGCACTGTCGCGCTGACTTTCATCCAGCGAGGTCAGATAGATGGGGAACTGCACGGCCAGACGCGCGGCGAACAGGGCAGCCCAGGCGATCGTCAGCCAGAAGAAGGCCCGGCGCTTGCGTCGGTCCATCCGCCACCGTGTTCCCTCGCCCACGAGGAAGCCGACGGCGAGACCGATGATCGGCCATCCGACGAGGGCGGAGACCAGGAGCGCCGTGCCGTACAGGGCGTTGGTGATGAAGCCGGGGACGAAGTTGTCCGAGGGGTTTCCGGTGATGAGCGCCAGCCCCGCAGCCACTCCTGCCGCGACCAGGCCCCCGATCGCTGCGGAGGGCGGCGACTTCTGGATGAGACGCACGATCGTGAACACCGCCGCGATCCCCACCGAGACCGCGAGGGCGGGAAGGAGCTTCTCCCGGGTGTCGCCGGGAACGAGCGTGTAGGTCAGGATGAACGTCAAACTCGGAAGCACCGACTCCAGAACGCCGCGCCAGCCACCCATCGCCGACCAGACGACCCGGCCTGTACTTCCCTGCTGCGCGGGGTCCAGGCCCGCCCGCTTGGCCGCTCCGCCGAGCGCCGCACCGAGCAGGTCCGACGCGCGCGGTTCGCCGGTGGCGGGCGCCGGTTCGGGGTCGGGCCCGCCGTTCCCCGAGGTGGCGTCGCTCACGCGGTACCCGGCGTCGCCGGCATGCGAAGCGGGATCAGATCGCGCGGGGGCATCGGCGACGTGCCTCGCACCACCACGATGGAGCGGAAGAGGTCTTCGACCTTGGCGGCCGCCTCGACGTCGGCCGCGGCCGCTCCGCCGATCACACCCCGGAGGAACCAGCGGGGTCCGTCGACCCCGACGAAACGCGCGATGCGTTTGCCCGCGCCGCCGTCGGGTCCGGCGACCACGGGCACCTCGGCGAGCAGCTCCGGCCCGAGCGGCCCCTCGCGCTCTTCCACCCGGCCGCCCTGCTGTCGGATCTGCTGTCGGATCTGCTCCCGCGTCTCCTCCCAGAGACCCGCGGAACGGGGCGCCGCGAAGGGCTGGATCTGAAGGGTCGAGTCGGCGTAGTCCAGCCCGACCGCCACGATGCGCTTGGTCTGCTCCTCGACCTCCAGGCGCAGATTCAGGCCCTCCCGGGGGAGCACCTTGATGCCGCCGAGATCGATGTACGGGCGGACCGGGTTGGCCTCGGCCTCGTCGAACGGGCCCTCCGTGGCCCGATCGGCGGGCGCGCTCTTCGGGGAGTTCTGCGGTGTGGCGTCGGTCATGCCGTCGCTCCATCCTTCTGGTAGCCGGTCGAACCGAATCCCCCCGCGCCGCGGACGCTGTCGGGGAGGTCGTCGACCGGGATGAATGCCGCCCGGGTGACGGGCATGACGATGAGCTGGGCGATCCGGTCGCCCGGGGCGATGTCGAAGGCGTGCTCACGGTCGGTGTTCAGCAGGGCGACCTTGATCTCGCCGCGATAGCCGGCGTCGACGGTGCCCGGTGCGTTGACGATGGTGATCCCGTGCTTCGCGGCCAGACCGCTGCGCGGGACGACGAAGGCGGCGTAGCCGTCGGGGAGGGCGATGCGCACGCCGGTCCCCACGAGGGCGCGCTGTCCGGGCTCGAGCCGGACGGCCTCGGCGGACACCAGATCCGCTCCCGCATCACCGGGGTGGGAGTAGGCCGGAACGTCGGGGGCGATAATGAGGACGTCCACGGTTTCAGTCACGCAACGAGGGTAATGCACATGTCCGAGCCACGCCGCAGCGGCGAGCAGGCCGTGCTCTACCGGGAAAGACTGGGTCCGAGCCTGTGGCTGCTGGTCGCCGCCGCCCTGTGCGGACCGATGGCCGCACTGGTGTTCACCCCTGTCGATGCCACGGTCGCCCTGGCGGTGGGGGCCGGCGTGGCGGCCCTCGTCGTCGTCTTGCTGGTGGCCGCCTCGCCGGTGGTGGAGGTCGGTGGCGACGGGATGCTGCGGGCCGGCCGTGCCCGCATCGAGGTGCGCCACCTGGGCGATGCCCAGGGGTTCACCGGCGACGAGGCCCGCCGCAAACGCGGGGTGGACCTTCACCCTCGTGCGTGGCACCTCATCCGCGGCGGGATCGACCCTGTCGTGGTCATCCCGCTCGAAGATCCTGATGATCCGGTGCCGTCGTGGGTCATCTCGACCCGCACGCCTGACCGCTTGATCGCCGCCATCGATCGGGCACGACGGGGAGATGCCGAGCCGGTTACGCCGCGCACTCCCGGCAGATCGGTCCGTCGCCGCCCTCGTGGTCCAGCTGGGAGCGGTGCTTGACGAGGAAGCAGTTCATGCAGGTGAACTCGTCCTCCTGCGGAGGGAGCACGACGACATCCAGCTCGAGGTCGGACAGGTCGGCGCCGGGCAGCTCGAAGCCCGAGGGGTTGTCGGCGTCCTCGACGTCCACCGAACCGGACATCTTGTCGGGGACACGCTCCTTGAGCGCCTCGATCGACTCGCTGTCGTCTTCGGTCTTGCGGGGGGCGTCGTAGTCGGTTGCCATGCGGGGGGATCTCTACTTCCGGTGATTCTCGGGTGCACCTGGCCTGAACAGGCGGCCATAGTTTGCATGACCGGGGGGCATTTCGCAAATGCCGTCCCAGGACCTGCAGCGGCCGGTTCGGACGCCCACGAGCGCGCCTGCGGGTGATCGGATGCCGCCCCAGGCGCGTGGGGGCGACGATCACCCACCGGAACATGCGCCACGCGCACGATATTCCCGGCCCCGAGGCCTCGCTGTGACACCATGGCGGCACTGCTGAGTCGGAGAGGCGTTCGCATGGAACAGCTCAAGGTGATCGGAACCGAGGACGACAGACTCGTCCTCGCGACCGAATCGGGCGACCGGTTCTCGCTGCCCGTCGATGAGGTGCTGCGCAACGAGCTGCGCCGCACGCGGCGTGATCGCGACCCCGACGGCCAGACCGTCCGCCCCAGTCCCCGCGAGATCCAGTCGCACATCCGTGCCGGGCTGTCGGCGACCGAGGTGGCGACGCTGCTGGGATGCCGCGTGGAAGACGTGACCCGCTTCGAGGGCCCGGTGCTCGCTGAACGCGACCACGTGGTCGGGCAGGCACTGGCCGTGCCGGTCCTGCTGGGCGGCCAGCTCGAGCACGACGCTCACCCCACCTTCGGCGCGGCGGTGCGCGGCAAGCTGCACGAAGCGGGTGCGATCGGCGAGCGCTGGACGAGCTGGAAGGAGCCGTCGGGCTGGATCGTCAAGCTCGAATTCACCGCGAACAGCGTCGACCATGACGCGCGATGGAGCTTCGACCCGCGCCGCAGCACCCTGTCGCCGCTCAACGCCGACGCGATCCAGCTGTCACGACAGGGCTCTCTGCCCGAGGGACTGATCCCGCGGCTGCGCGCGCTGGACACCGCCCCGGCCAAGGACGACTCCCGCTTCGACAGCGGCGCATTCGGGCCGCGCCGTCCCCCCGAGGCCGATCTCGAGCAGCCGGAGATCCCGGCGCCCGTCGCCCCCGCCGTCCAGCAGGCCGCGATCAAGCGCGCGACCGAACCGGCTGTGACCTCTGCCGAGACCGCCGACCTGCTCGAGGCATTGCGGCGCCGCCGCGGTCAGCGCGAACCGCTCCCCGGCGCCGACGAGGCGCGGGAACGCGTCGCCGCTTCGCAGCCGGTCGCGCTCTTCGATGCTCTCGAGCCGGGGTACGCCGAGACGCCCGAGCCGTCCGACGACGATGCGCCTACCGACAGGGGTGCGTCATCGCCCCATCTGGCCGAGGCGGCGGGCCGCCGAAAGGGGCGGACCTCCATGCCCTCCTGGGACGAGATCGTCTTCGGCGCACGCGGCGAGGACTGAGCTCACCGCACCGCTCACGCGAAGGCGCCCAGTCGGATCAGGGGAACGATCCGCTCGGCGTCGGTGAGAGAGCCGTGCTGTCCGACCATCTGCTGTCCCGTGCGTTCGGGGTCGCGGTCGTCGTAGTAGGCGGTGGCTCCGCGCGCGGCGATGAGGACGTCACCGATCCGCGGCAGCACCGCGCGATCGACCTCGCCGAACAGGCCGCTCGCGACGGCCTCGTCTCTCGTGAGGATCCACGCGTGGGAGGACTCGGCCGCTCGCCACGCCTCGGCGACGACGCCGGCTGCCCCCGGATCGGTGTACAGATGCAGCATCCGCGGCTCACCGCCGATCTGCGCCACGCGCTCGATCAGCGGGCTCCCCTCCCCCAGCAGGCGATGCCGGTGCCGGGGGACGTCGACCATCCCGTGGTCGGCGGTGACGACCGCCCCCACACCGACCGGCAGCGCCCCGCCCAGCCGGGCGAGGGCGGCGTCGACGTCCTCCAGCCCGACCGTCCACTCGTCGGACTCCCAGCCACGACGATGCCCGATCCCGTCGAGTTCGGGCGTGTAGAGGTAGATGAGGGCGCCTGCGTGCCGGGTCGCAAGGTCGACGGCGAGGTCGACCCGGTCGACGAAGTCCTCGGCCGGCACCGCCGCGGCACCGCGCATCGTCGCCTCGGTGAAGCCCGTGCCGGTGTACTCGGGCTTGGAGACGAAGAACGTCGGCCGGCCGGCGTCGGCTTCGCGCCCGAACAGAGGCGCCGCGCGCTGCCAGCTCACCGGCAGTCCGTGGGTGTCCCATCCCCGCAGCTGGTTGAGCACCTCGCCGGTGTCGGGCACCAGCGCCCGGTAGCCGACGATGCCGTGGATGCCGGGCTCGGTCCCGGTCAGGAGGCTCGTCAGCGCCGCGGCGGTGGTGGAGGGGAACACGGTGCGCGCGACATCCCGCTTCGACATCGCCGCCGTGAGGTATCTGGCGTGACCGGCACGGGCTCGTAGGTTGTGCGCACCGAGTCCGTCGACCACGCAAATGATCGCGCTCCGCGCGGGAGCGAACCGGTCGGAGGAACCTGCGAGCGCCGCGATCAACTCGGGCACGACCCCGGTGAGGCGCAGGGCTCCGGGCGGGTCCGGCGGTAGGCTGACGGTCACCCGGGCCAGTCTGGCACACGCCGCCGGCGGCTCCCCCGCTCCGTCTTGGAACCCCATCGCCATGCCCGCATCACCTGCTGACACCACGCCCGCCGAACGCATCGAGGACGTCGACGTCTCCGTCGAGATGCAGGGCTCCTTCCTCGAATACGCCTACTCCGTCATCTACTCGCGCGCGCTCCCCGACGCGCGGGACGGATTGAAGCCGGTGCAGCGACGCATCCTCTATCAGATGGCCGACATGGGGCTGCGCCCCGACCGCGGGCACGTCAAGAGCGCCCGGGTGGTCGGCGAGGTGATGGGGAAGCTCCATCCGCACGGTGACGCTCCCATCTACGACGCGCTCGTGCGTCTGGCCCAGCCGTTCTCCCTGCGCGTTCCCCTCGTCGACGGACACGGCAACTTCGGATCGCTCGACGACGGTCCGGCCGCGCCGCGGTACACCGAGGCGCGCTTGGCTCCCCCGGCGCTGGCGATGACCGCCGACCTCGACGAAGACGTCGTCGATTTCATCCCGAACTACGACGGCCAGTTCCAGCAGCCCGAGGTGCTGCCCGCCGCGTTCCCCAACCTGCTCGTCAACGGCGCGTCGGGCATCGCGGTCGGAATGGCCACGAACATGGCGCCGCACAACCTCATCGAGGTGGTCGCCGCGGCCGTGCACCTGCTCGAGAACCCCGAGGCGACCCTCGAGGAGCTGATGGAGTTCGTACCGGGTCCCGACCTGCCCTCGGGCGGGATCATCGTCGGACTGGACGGCATCCGCGACGCCTACGCCGCGGGGCGGGGTTCGTTCCGCACCCGGGCGAAGGTCTCGATCGAGAGCCTCGGTCCGCGCCGGACGGGCCTGGTCGTCACCGAGCTGCCGTATCTGGTGGGTCCGGAGCGGGTCATCGAGAAGATCAAGGACGCCGTCACCAGCAAGAAGCTCACCGGCATCTCCGACGTCACCGACCTCAGCGACCGCACCAAGGGACTGCGCCTGGTCATCGGTGTGAAGACGGGGTTCGATCCGAACGCCGTCCTCGAGCAGCTCTACCGCCTGACGCCGCTGGAGGACTCCTTCGGGATCAACAACGTCGCCCTCGTCGACGGCCAACCCAAGACCCTCGGGCTCCGGGAGATGCTGCGGGTGTATCTCGACCACCGCATCAGGGTCATCACCCGGCGGAGCGAGTACCGCCTCGCGCGTCGGCGCGAGCGCCTCCACCTCGTCGAGGGCCTCCTCATCGCCATCCTCGACATCGACGAGGTCATCCAGGTGATCCGCACTTCCGATGACGGTGAGCAGGCGCGGGGGCGCCTCATGGACGTCTTCGATCTCACCCAGGTGCAGGCCGAATACATCCTCGAACTGCGCCTGCGCCGCCTGACGAAGTTCTCCCGCATCGAGTTGGAGGCCGAGCGCGACGCGCTGAAGGCCGAGATCGACGCCCTCGTGGAACTGCTCGGCGACCCCGCCCTGCTCCGTGCCCAGGTGGCGGCGGAGCTGGAGGCGACGGCCGAGGCCCTCGGCACTCCTCGGCGGACCCTTCTCCTCAACGGCGGACCGGTCGCACCACGGTCGTCGAAGTCGGCCGGTCCGGTCGACCTCCAGATTGCCGATGCACCCTGCCGCGTGTTCCTCTCCGCGACGGGACGGATGGTCCGGGCCGAGCGGAGCCCGGATGCACCGGGCGGCGGCATCGTCCCCCCGTCGCGACGCGCGAAGCACGACGCGGTGCGTTCCGCCGTCGACACCACCACACGCGGCGACGTGGGCGCGATCACGTCGGCGGGGCGTCTCATCCGGTTCTCCCCTGTCGACCTTCCCTCCGTTCCCGGCAACTCGGTTCAGCTCGCCGCGGGCAGTCGCGCCGATCAGTACCTGGGCCTCACCGGCGGCGAACACGTCGTGGCGCTCGTGCCCCTGGCCGCCGACCCGCCGATCGCCCTCGGCACCGCGCAGGGCGTGGTCAAGCGCGTCGCCGCCTCCGAGCTCGCTGCGGGCAAGCACGACGTCGCGATCATCGCCTTGAAGGAGGGCGACAGGGTGATCGGGGCCGCTCCCGCGCCCGACGGCGCGGAGCTGGTGTTCATTGCGGCAGACGCGCAGCTCCTGCGCTTCGACGCCGCATCGGTCCGGCCTCAGGGTCGCGCCGCCGGCGGGATGGCCGGCATCAGACTGACGCCGGGCGTGGAGGCGATCGGCTTCTTCGTCGTCGGCGGTTCGGCCTTCGACGCGGTCGTGGTGACGGTCGCGGGTGCCTCCACCGCACTTGCCGGCACCGACGCCGGGTCGGCGAAGGTGTCGGCATTCACCGAGTACCCCGCAAAGGGTCGCGGCACCGGAGGGGTGCGCGCGCACCGCTTCCTCAAGGGCGAAGACACCGTGACCCTGGCCTGGGTCGGGTCGGATCCCCGCGCCGTGGGGACCGACGGCGCCGTCCGCCCGCTTCCGGCCTCGGGCGCGCGGCGTGACGCGTCGGGGACGCCGCTGGACGGGGTCGTCGGAGCGCTCGGCACCGTCGTGCGCTGACCCGCGGTTGAGAACGCGGGTGACGGCGGGAACGCAGGTGACGGCGGATGCCGCGCAGCGGCGTATCAGGCGTCGATGCGCTCGCGCGACAGCCGGTCGCTGGAGTCGACGATGAACTCGCGCCGGGGCCCGACGTCAGTGCCCATCAGCAGCTCGAACACGCTCGAGGCCGCCTCGGCGTCCTGCACGCGCACACGGCGGAGGGTGCGTCCGCCGCGGTCCATCGTCGTGGTCGCGAGCTGGTCGGCGTCCATCTCGCCGAGACCCTTGTAGCGCTGCACCGGCTCCTGCCAGCGTTTGCCCGCCTTCGTGAGCTTGGTCAGCAGCGTGTGCAGCTCCTGCTCGCTGAAGGTGTAGATGGTCTCGTTCGGCTTGGTCCCCGGGTTCATCACGATCACGCGATGAAGCGGGGGAACCGCGGCGAACACCCGGCCCGCTTCGACGAGGGGACGCATGTAGCGGAAGAAGAGCGTCAGCAGCAGGGTGCGGATGTGTGCGCCGTCGACATCCGCATCGCTCATGAGGATGACCTTGCCGTAGCGCGCCGCGTCGAGATCGAACGAGCGTCCGGAGCCCGCACCGATGACCTGGATGATCGACGCGCACTCGGCATTGGACAGCATGTCGCTGATGGATGCCTTCTGCACGTTGAGGATCTTCCCCCGGATCGGCAGCAGCGCCTGGTACTCGCTGTTGCGTGCCAGCTTCGCCGTCCCCAGTGCCGAGTCGCCCTCGACGATGAACAGCTCCGATTCAGCGACATCGTTCGTGCGGCAGTCGGCCAGCTTCGCCGGCAGGGACGAGGACTCGAGGGCGTTCTTCCGGCGCTGCGTCTCCTTGTGCGTCCGGGCTGAGATGCGCGCCTTCATCTCCGAGACGACCTTGTCCAGCAGCAGCGAGGTCTGCGCCTTGTCGTCGCGCTTGGGAGAGGCGAATCGCGCCGTCAGCTCGCGCGTCACCACCTGGGCCACGATCTGCCGGACCGCCGGGGTACCGAGGACCTCCTTCGTCTGCCCCTCGAACTGCGGCTCGGGCAGCCGGACGGTCATGACGGTGGTGAGGCCCGCGAGGATGTCATCCTTCTCGAGCTTGTCGTTGCCGACCTTCAGCCGACGGGCGTTCTGCTCCACCTGTGCGCGCAGCACCTTCATCAGGCCCTGTTCGAACCCCTGCTGATGCGTGCCGCCCTTGGGGGTCGCGATGATGTTGACGAAGGAGCGCGCGACGGTGTCGTAGCCGGTTCCCCACCGCAGCGCGATGTCCACCTCGCAGGTGCGTTCGACCTCGGTCGGGATCATGGCGCCGGTGGGCTGCAGCACGGGAACGGTCTCGGTGAACACACCCGTGCCGGTCAGGCGCCACACATCCGTGACTGCCGCGTCGGGGGCCAGGAACTCCACGAACTCCGAGATGCCGCCCTCGAACCGATAGGACGTCTCGACCGGCTCCGCTGTGCGCTCGTCCCGGACGACGATCTGCAGACCGGGCACGAGGAACGCCGTCTGACGCACCCGCTGCTCCAGCTCGTCGAAGGAGAACGCCGCATCGCGGGTGAAGATCTGCCGGTCGGCCCAGTAGCGGATGCGCGTGCCCGTCGCGCCGCGCGGCGCCTTACCGATCACCCTCAGCTCGCTGCTGTCCTCAAAGGGCGTGAACGGCGAGTCTGGCCCGGGACCGGCGAAGACGCCGGGCTCCCCGCGGTGGAAGGACATGGCATAGGTCTTGCCGCCGCGGTCGACCTCGACGTCCAGTCGCTCGGACAGCGCGTTGACGACGGACGCACCGACGCCGTGAAGACCTCCGGATGCCGCGTAGGAGCCGCCGCCGAACTTGCCGCCCGCATGGAGCTTCGTGAAGACGACCTCGACGCCCGTCAGACCGGTGCGGGGCTCGACGTCGACGGGGATACCCCGGGCGCGGTCGCGCACCTCGACGCTGCCGTCGCTGTGGAGGACGACCTCGATGCGATCACCGTGACCGCCCAGCGCCTCGTCGACGGCGTTGTCGATGATCTCCCACAGGCAGTGCATGAGACCGCGCGCATCGGTCGACCCGATGTACATGCCCGGACGTTTGCGGACGGCCTCGAGCCCCTCGAGCACCTGCAGGTGGTGGGCGGAATACTCAGCGGCGGTCACAATCTCCAAGGCTAACCGGGGGCACCGACCCGACCTTGCACAGACACGACCCCCGGGCGCCGCCGTACGCGCTCAGCGAACGGTCACCGGATCGCGGCATGACCGTAACAATGCCGTGGTTGTATGTGTGGACCACGCCGAGAGTCACATCCCCGAGGAGGCACCGCGATGACACTTTCGACACCCTCTGAGACGGCCGTCCTCGAATACCGCTTGACGGCGGTGGACCGCTGCGATTCCTGCGGAGCTCAGGCCTACATCGCCGCCGAGGTGAACGGCAGCGAGCTGCTGTTCTGCGCACACCACGGTCGGAAGTACGAAGAGAAGCTGCGCGCCGTCGCCACGTCCTGGCACGACGAGACCGCGCGCCTCAGCAGCGACGACTGACATCACCGCCCGCCCCGGTACCGCCGGGGCACCAGCGGCGACACCCGGACCGCGACCTCTTCGCCGATCGTCCCGATCGATTCGGCGAGGGAGGTCGCGGTCTCCTCGTCATTCCGGGCATCCCCGAAGATGACGACCCGGTCTCCCGCGGCGGCCCCGGGCCAGGCGCGGATTTCCGACGTCGACCCGTGCACCGCGAGAAGTCCACGGCGCCCTCCCGGTGTGGCCACCTCGACGCGTGAAGCGAGCGTCCGGAAGAGCCCGTCTCGGGCTCCGACCGCGATGCGCGCCACATCGCCCGCCACCGCGACGACGGGGGCCTCCCAGCGAGCGATCGGCCGGATCCCGAGCGCCTCCTCGTCAGGCCCACCGGCCGGTCGGATGCCGTAGCAGAACGCGCCGACCCGAGCGAGGTCGTAGCGGAACTCCGGGCGCGCGAACGAGGCCGCGCTCGCGGCGAGGTGGCGGAGGCGGGGACGAAGCCCCGCGGCCTCGGCGACGCGCACCGCGTCGTCGAACCGGGCCCGGGCGAGGTCGTCCTCCTCGTCGGAGGCCTCGGCGATGTGACTCCAGATGCCCTCGACCACGAGCGCTCCGGCACGTTCGCCGGCGGCCGCGGTCGCGACGAAATCCGGCCACTCCTCGGGGCGGACCCCGTTGCGGCGAAGCCCCGTGTCGATCTTGAGGTGCACCCGCGCGGGATGCCCGGTGCCGCCTCGCGCGACGATGTCCTCCAGGAGGCGGCGGTCGCCCACCCCGATGTCGAGATCCGACGCCAACGCCGCGCTCACCTGCGCGGGGGTGTCGGCGATCCAGACGAAGATGCGCGCCCCGTCGCCCGCGAGCCGGCGCACGCGCGCGCCCGTCAGGACGTCGAACGCTCCGAACCACCGGACGCCCTCGCGCTCGGCACGCTCGACAACCGGGTCCAGTCCGTGCCCGTAGGCGTCGTTCTTGACCACGAGCATGAGCTCGGCGGGCGCGACCGCCGCGCGGACGCGGTCGAGGTTGGCCGCCAGCAGATCGAGGTCGACCTCGAGCACCGACCCGGTCACGTCGTCTCCCGGCGGGCCCGGACACCCACGATCGAGACGATCTCGTCGGCGCCGAGATCCGTCGCCGAGGTCCATGCGGCCAGCGACGGCTCCCCACGATCGGGATCGCCGAAGAACGCCACCGGGGTGCCCGGCGCGACGACGCCGTCCGCTCCGAGGTCGATGACGCAGACATCCATCGCCACACGCCCGATGACGAGCGCGTCGCGCCCCGCGACGCGCACCGTGACGCGACTGCCGAGCTCCCTGATCACCCCCTGCCCGTACCCGCCGGTGACCAGGGCCGCCGTGGTGTCGGTCGCCGCGCGGAACGTGTAGCCGTAGGAGACGCCCTCCCCCGCCCGGAGGGACTTGGTCGCGATCACCCGGCCGACGAGCGACATGACGGGGCGAGCGGATGACCCGGGGAGGCCGAACACACCGCTTCCGCCCAGCACGCCGCGCTCCTCCTTCTCGCCGACCGGTGCCCAGCCGAGCCCCGAGGACGCCACGGCACCGGCGACGAGATCGGTCCCGTGCCCCCACCCGTCGGCGTTCAGAACCTCGCGGTCCACGGCGAGGAAGCCGGCCTCTCGAGCCCTGCGAAGGTTGTGCTCGATCGCCGCGATCGCGATCCGCGCCACGGGGCGATGGTCGACATCGCGCTCTGCGGCGACATCGCGAACCCCGGAAGCCCCCGCCGGCCGGCCGGTGGACGGACGCAGAGGATCCACCGACATCACCCCTCTAGACTATCCGGGTCCGTCGTCCCCGACTCGAAAGTCCCCATGCCCTCGACCGGTCTCGGCTTCTCCACCCGCCTCCGCTACCTCGCCCATCGCGCACGTCGGATCAACGTCGGCTCGGTGTGGGAGCGGGCGAAGGACGCGGCGGCGCAGCACGGCAAGTGGACGCCGGCCGTCGTGGTGGACATGCTCTACTCCGCCGGATTCCGTCAGGTCGGCTTCCAGGACTACGTCGACTACGACTTCGCGATCCTCACTCGCCGGGAACGGGCGACGTTCATGACCCACCCGTTCTCCAATCAGCTGTCGCAGCGCTTCGACCACCCCGACTTCCGTCACCTCTTCCAGGACAAGATCGAGTTCGATCGGGCGTTCTCCGAACATCTGCAGCGCGAGTGGATGGTCGTCGAGTCCGACAACGCCGACGCCGTCCGCGCGTTCGCGGAGCGGCACGGCACGATCGTCACGAAGGAGCCGATCGGGCAGGCAGGCACGGGCGTCCACCGCTACCACGCCGCCGATGTCGATGACTGGGCGGCGTTCCACCGCGGGCTGCGCGACCGCGGCGAACTGCTCATCGAAGAGGTCATCCAGCAGCATCCCGACCTCGCCGCGGTGTGTCCGGGAACGGTGAACACCACGCGTGTGACGGCGTTCTTCGACGGTGAGCGCACCCACATCCTCGCGATCGCCCAGAAGTTCGGTCGCGGAGCGGTGAGCGACCAGATGTCGTTCGGCGGCTTCTACACGATGCTCGACGACGACGGTCGCGCCGTGGGCCCGGGGTACGACTCCCACGGCCATGTGCACGTCACGCACCCCGACTCGGGTTTCCGCATCGCCGACTTCCAGCTGCCGATGATGGCCGAGGTCGTCGCGTTCGTGGACCGCGTCGCGCGCGTCGTTCCCCAGGTGCAGTACGTCGGGTGGGACATCGTGGTGACTCCTGGCGGTCCGGTGCTCGTCGAGGGGAACTGGGGCGCCGGCGTCTACGAGAACAAGCCGAGCGTGACCGGCATCCGCACCGGCCACAAGGCCCGGTATCTGGCCGCGACCGGACTGGCCTGACGCGCGACGGCCTGTCGCCGTTCCCTCGAACCCGGCCCGGGGTTACAGTGAGAGCGCAGTCTCTCAGGAAACGCTCAGAAAGGGTTCGGTCATGTCCACCGGTACCGGGGAGAAGTCCCTCACCAACACCGTCCGGGTCGCCCTCGGCGTCGTCGGCGCGATCGCGCTCATCTTCGGTCTGCTCATCCTCATCTGGCCCGAGAAGACCTTCAGCGTCATCACTTGGATCCTCGCCGTCTACGCGATCATCGCCGGGCTGGTCTACATCGGCCTCGGTGCGTTCTCGCGGGAGCGGGGCGGGTGGTCGCGGATCGGCTACATCGTGCTCGGCGTGCTGTTCGTCATCGCCGGCATCGTCGCCATCGCCAACATCGCCAGCGCCGCGAGCGTCCTGCTTCTCCTCGTCGGACTGATGATCGGCATCACCTGGGTGGTCGAAGGCATCGTCTCGCTGTCCACGCTCTCGGACACGTCGTCGAAGGGCTGGACGATCTTCTTCGCGATCATCAGCATCGTCGCCGGCGTCGTGGTGATGTTCGCCCCGATCTGGGGCGCCCTCATCGTGTGGCTCTTCTTCGGCGTCTCGCTGGTGATCCTGGGGATCATCCAGATCGTCCGAGCCCTGCGGTTCGGACGCATCTGAGACACCCCGCCGGGGCTGTCCGGTCGGTTCAGCCGGCCGGCAGATGGCGCGCCCACCACTGCGTCACCGCATCGAAGCGCTCGATGCGGTGACGAGGCTGCCCGCTTCTGGTCAGCTCGTGGTTCTCACCGGGGAAGATCAGCATCTCGCTCGGAACTCCCGCGCGGGTGAGCGCTGAGTAGTACCGCGTCGCCTGCTCCAGCGGGCACCGATGATCGGCTTCGGCGTGCATCACCAGGGTCGGCGTCCGCACCTGCCCGACGACCTCCATCGGGCTCTGCGAAGCGATCTGCTCGGGGTCCACGCCGACGTACTCGTCACCGAAGAACGATCCGATGTCGCTCGTCCCCTGGAAGGACGTGGGCTCGAGGAACCCGCGCTCGACGATCGCGCCGCGGAACCGGTGGTCGTGCGCGATGATCCACGCGGTGAGGTACCCGCCGTAGGAGCCGCCCATGATGCCCAGTCGTCCCGCATCGAGAGCGGTGTCGGACTCCAGCACGCCGTCGAGGAAATCGATCACGTCGTGGTGGTCGACGGTGCCCATGGCCTGCCGGATCGCCCGACCGTGCGCGCGACCGTAGCCGGCAGATCCCCGCGGGTTGCAGTACACCACGGCGTAGCCCGCATCGACGAGGACCTGGGTCTCGTCGAACAGGTGGATGCCGTAGCTGGCATAGGGCCCGCCGTGGATCTGCAGGATGACGGGAAAAGGACCGTCGCCCGGCGGCCGGGCGACCCAGCCGTGCACCGGATACCCGTCGCGACCGCGGATGGTGATCTCCTCCGGTGCCACGACGCCCGAGGCTGCCGCCGCCGCGCCGAACGCCGTGAGCGCGCGCACCTCGCCGCCTTCGGCGAGCACCAGCTCGCCGAACGATTCCGGCGTCGCCACCGCGGCGACGACGACGGATCCGGATGCCGCGTGACCGAGCACCTCGCGGTCGCCTCCGATGACCGTCTCGGCCGAACCGTCGCGCGCGACCCGCAGGAGACGGACGCGTCCGCGGCGCCGGTCCTGCACGAGGAAGTCGTCGCCGATCGGGGTGATGTGGCTTCCGACCTCGCCGAGGTCGATGGTCTCGGGATCGGTGAGGACGCGGGCCTCCCCCTCGGCGATCACATACAGCGCCGTACCAGGGGCCACGAAGTCGGTTCCCGTACTCCCGACGTCTGCGGCCAGGGCGGCCACCGCGCCGTCGTCTGCGACGGCGAGGCCCGTCACCCACAGGTTCGCACCGGTTCCGAGGACCTCGCGGTGCCCGGAGCCGTCGAGGTGGTGCGCGATGACCGGGGTGCGCAGGTCTCGTCTGTCGTCTTCGATCCGGTCGGGAACGGCCAGTACCTCCTCGCCGGACACGGCGAGGGTCGACCAGCTGAGGTCGCCCTCGGTGAGCGCGCGCGGGGTCGCGCCGATCACGGTCCGGCGCGGTGCCTCATCATCGTCGCGCACGGCGGGTGCGGGCTCGTAGAACGGCTCGCTGTCGACCTCGGGCGCCGCGATCACGAAGATCTGCGCCGGGCGATCGGCGAGGTAGCCGAGACCATTGGCATGCCACCGGATGCCGGTGATCCGGCGGGGCGCCTCGGCCGCGGCATCCAGTCCTTCGACCGTGCCGTAGCGTCCGTGCTCCGGTATCCGGGCGGTGTAGACCAGCGAGCGTCCGTCGGAAGTCCAGACGACCTCTCCCACCCCGAGCGGAGCGTCGGTCGCCTGCACCGGCTCTCCGCCGTCGACGCCGACGACGAAGACCTGCCCGCGGCCCTTCGCATCGGGGCGGAGGAAGGCGAGCCGGGTGTCATCGGGGGAGAGCCTCGGAGCGGTGTCGAGGACTCCGCGGGTGAGGCGGCGCGGAGCGCCACTCGGAAGGTCGATCCGCCAGAGCTGGCCGACCATCCTGTTGGCCGGAAGATCGGGGCGAGTGACCGAGAAGACGGCGAAGCCGCCGTGCGATGCGAGCGAGGGCCGGCCGACCCCGAGGAGCTTCTGGATGTCGGTGGGACCCACGTCTCACTCCCCCGCGAACGATCCGGTGTCGCCGACCAGCCGGGTGTTGTCGCCGGGGATCGGGTCGACCGCGGCCCGGGCCACCTCGGCGGCGAACTCCGAGACGTTGTAGAGGCGCCCCGCCGACTCGCGGCGCGAGGCGATCGCGCCGGGATTGGCACGCTCGAGGAGCGTCGCGGTGATCGTGCCTTCGATCATGTCGCCGGAGACGACGACGAAGCCCACACTGCGCTCGGCGAGCATCGGGATGCGCTCGCGCAGCGCGTCCTCGCCCGCGCGCTTGGACAGCGCGACCGGCTCGTACTCGGGCATCGTCGGCGTCGTGCGGATGAAATGGGCCTGGTGACTGGTGACGAAGACCACACGGGATCCCGGGCCCAGCAGCGGCAGCGCGGTCTCGAGGACCGACACCTGCGCGTCCCGGTTCAGGCGCAGCGCGTAGTCCTCCGCCATTCCGGCCTCCATCCCGCCGGAGGCGTTGAGGACGAGGATGTCGAGCCGGCCGAACTCGCGTTCCACCTCGGCGAACATGGCCTGCACCGACGCCGGATCGGTCAGATCGGCCCCGACGACCAGGACGCGGACGCCCCGCTCACGCAGCTGCCCGGCGAGCTTCTCCGCCCGGGGAGCCTTGTTGCGGTAGTTGATGACGACGTCGGCACCCGCTTCGGCGAGGAAGCGGACGGTGTCGGCACCGATACCGCGGGAGGATCCGGTCACGAGGGCGATCTTGCCGGCGAGCGATCCGGGAGCAAGGGTCTGAGACATGTGTGGCGACTCCTGTGATGACGCGCCGCGGATGCCGCGGCAAGGCCGTCCGGCCCCCTGAACCCTATCAACGCCGACGTGTCCGACTCCGGTGTTAGGGTGGCCGTCAAGGCCGAGGAGGAGCCGCGATGCTGCCGGATCTCACGCAATATCTCTGGATCGTGTGGCTGGTGCTGGCGGGGATCTTCATCATCATCGAGCTGCTCACGCTCGAGTTCACCTTCCTCATGATCGGCGCCGGAAGCCTCATCGGTGGTCTCGGCGTCAACCTCCTCGGCGGCCCGTGGTGGCTGCAGATCGCGGCAGCCGCGGCCATCTCTGCGCTCCTTCTCTTCACGATCCGCCCGCTGCTGCTGAAACTGCTCCATCGCGGGGAACCGGCGCGCACCAACGTGGATGCCCTCTACGGCATGGGTGGGCGCGTGGTGGCGGCGTTCGTCGACGGCGAGGGCGGCTCGGTGCGCCTGGACAACGGCGAGACCTGGACCGCCCGTCTGGCCGACGGCGCCGTGACCGCCGGTGTCGGCGTGCGCGTCACCGTCGACCGCGTTCTGGGTGCCACCGTCGAAGTGTCCCCCACCGCACCCGCTTCCCCCGCCCCAACGGAAGGAAACACCCCGTGATCGATCCCGGTGCCTTCATCGGCCAGATCTTCGTGATCGTCCTCCTCGTCGTCCTGGCGATCTTCGTGGTGGTGGTGCTCTTCCGTTCCATCCGCATCATCCCCCAGGCTTACGCGGGCATCGTCGAGCGACTCGGCCGCTACCAACGGACCCTCTCTCCCGGCCTGAACATCCTCGTCCCGTTCGTCGATCGGCTCCGCCCCCTTGTCGACATGCGCGAACAGGTGGTGTCCTTTCCGCCGCAGCCGGTCATCACCGAGGACAATCTCGTGGTGTCGATAGACACCGTCGTCTATTTCCAGGTGAACGACGCCCGTGCGGCGACCTACGAGATCGCCAACTACCTCAGCGCGGTCGAGCAGCTGACCACCACGACGCTGCGCAACGTCGTCGGTGGGCTCAACCTCGAAGAGGCGCTCACCAGCCGCGACAACATCAACGGTCAGCTTCGCGTGGTGCTCGACGAAGCCACCGGCAAGTGGGGCCTTCGGGTCTCGCGCGTCGAACTGAAGGCGATCGACCCGCCGACCTCGATCCAGGACTCGATGGAGAAGCAGATGCGCGCCGAGCGGGATCGCCGCGCCGCGATCCTGACCGCCGAGGGCACGAAGCAGTCTCAGATCCTCGAGGCGGAGGGCCGGCGTCAAGCCGAGATCCTTCGGGCCGAGGGCGACAAGCAGGCCGCGGTGCTTCGCGCGCAGGGTGAGGCCGAAGCCATCGAGATGGTGTTCGGCGCCATCCACGCCGGCGAACCCGACGACAAACTGTTGGCCTACCAGTACCTGCAGACGCTTCCGAAGATCAGCGAGAGCCCGTCGAACAAACTCTGGATCATCCCGAGTGAGCTGACCGAAGCGCTCAAGGGCATCGGCAACGCGCTCGGCGGGCGCGAGGACGGCGGATCCTCGTCCGCCTCGGGCGCGCGTCGGCCCTCCACCGCAGCGCGCCGCGCCGAGTACTCGGCGGCGTCCGATGCAGCGGTGGCCGCCGCGCGCGAAGCCGCGTCCGACGCAGACGCCATCGCCAACGAGGCCCGGTCCACGACACCCGGCGCGGTCCGCGCCGACAGCCCCGCCCCGACCGAGGCCGGGGGCGACGCTGCCTGAACCGACGCATCCCTGGTTCCAGGCGTCGGATGCGCCGCGCATCCTCGCCCACCGCGGTCTCGTTCCGGAGGGATCCGCAGATCTCGTGGAGAACTCCTTCGCCGCCGTGGCGGCCGCGCACGCCGCGGGCGCGACCTACGTCGAGTCGGACTGCCACCTCACCCGCGACGGAGAGGTGGTGCTGTTCCACGACGACGATCTGCAGCGCGTGGCGGGCGACCCCCGCGCGGTCGCCGACGTGACCCTCGCTGAGCTGGCGGAGCTCGTGGCCGGGCGCGGCGGGCTGCTCACCCTCGCGCAGGCGCTGGAGTCGTTCCCCACCGTGCGCTTCAACCTCGATGTCAAGGCCGCGGCTGCGGCGGAGGCCGTGGGCCGAGGCATCGCCCCCTACGCCGACCGGGTGCTCGTGACGAGCTTCTCCGACGAGCGTCGGCGCATCGCCCTGCAGGCGGCGGCCGACGCGGGAGCGCCCCTCCGGCCGGCGACCTCGGCGGGCACCCGGACCATCACCCGGCTCCTCCTGGCCTCGGGGGTCCGCGCTCACCGAGCGGTCACGCGCCTGCTCTCCGACGTCGATGCCGTCCAGGTGCCCGAGCGGCACGGCCGTGTCCGGGTCCTCACCCCCCGCCTCATCGACAGCGCCCACCGCCACGGAGTCGAGGTGCACGTGTGGACGGTCAACGACCCCGCCGACATGCAGCGACTCCTCGACGCCGGCGTGGACGGACTCGTCACCGATCGCGCCGACATCGCCCTTCCGCTCGCCGCGCGCCACGCGTCCTGAGTCCCCGCGAGAACAACGGGGCCGAGGCCTGAGCATCGGCTGTGAAAGCCCGCTCCGGGCCAGGCCTTCGGATGATCCGCCCAGCCGAGGGCGTTATACCTGATCAGCGACGGAAGGACCACACAATGGCAGACCGCAGTCTTCGCGGCATCCGACTCGGCGCCCAGAGCCTACAGAGCGAAGAGGGCGTCGTGTTCCATGAACGCGTACAGCACATCTATTCCTGCACGTCCTGCGGACGTGACACCACGTTGACCTTCGCGGCCGACGCCGAGACTCCCCAGGCCTGGGAATGCCGCACCTGCGGCGCCGAGGCGCTGCTGCGGATCGGCGAGGGAACCGCGACCGTCGACCACAGCGACGAGAAGGCACCCCGCACGCACTGGGACATGCTCCTGGAGCGTCGCACGATCCCCGAGCTCGAAGAGCTGCTGGAGGAGCGTCTGGCCTTCGTCCGTGCGCGCCGCGGTGCCGCTGAGAACACCTCGAAGGGGAAGCTCAGCGCCTGATCAGGCAGGGACGTCTCTGTCGACGCCGGTCTCCTCGGAGGCCGGCGTCGTCGTCTGTCCGCGGCGCCCGCGCACACAA
This sequence comes from Microbacterium kunmingense, assembly GCF_023155745.1. GTDB lineage: Bacteria > Actinomycetota > Actinomycetes > Actinomycetales > Microbacteriaceae > Microbacterium > Microbacterium kunmingense. The sequence goes on along the minus strand of NZ_JAKNUS010000006.1, from coordinate 40,247 downwards.
AGGGCGATCCCCACGGCGACCAGGCCCAGGAGGCTCCCCCATCCCAGGATCACCTGCACGGCAGGCCCGACGATGACCGCGGGCGTGAGACCGGTGCGCAGGGGGACCTCAGCGAGCATGTGGCCCGCCGTCCCCGCCGGGAGGCTCTCCAGCGTCGCACCGTCCGGGCCGATCACCTGGCTGGTCCCCACGGTGGAGAGGTTCACCACGGAGCGACCGGTTTCGATCGCCCTCATCCGTGCGAAAGCCAGCTGCTGCAGGTTCTCGTCGGTGTCGCGGAAGTCGGCATTGTTGGTCTGGAAGACGTAGAGCTCCGCCCCGTCGCGCGCCCCCTCCCAGATGACGGCGTCGTAGATGACGTCGAAGCAGATCGCCAGGCCGACGCCGACACCGTCGACATCGATGAAGGGCCGGTTCTCGCCGGGGGTGTACTCCCGCTGGATGAGCCCCACGAGGTCGGGCACGATGCGCTCGAAGAACCAGCGGTCGGGGACGTACTCCCCCATCGGCACCGGGTTGCGCTTGTCGTGAAACGCCACGGGGTTCTCCGCCCCCTCCTCCCACAGCATCGAGGTGTTGAAGGTCCGTTCCCCCCGGTCGGTGGCGGCGTTGACGAGGAGCGGCGCCCCGAACTCCGCGGCCAACGCGTCGAGGGCGGCAGCGGTGGTGGGATCCTGGAGCGGGTCGTAGTCGATCCCCCCCTCCGGCCAGACAAGGAGATCGAGGTCTTCGCCCGCGAGCGGGGCCGTCGCTTCGAGCTGCGCGTTGAGGATCGCGTACGGGGTGCGTTGGTCGAAGTAGGCCGAGGGCCCGTTGCCCTGCACCGCGCCGACTCGGAGTTCACCGGAAGGGGTGGTGGGGAAGGCGGGGACGGCCACCAGGAGCAGCGCGGCCACGGCAGCGGGCAGCGCGGTGCGGAGATCACGGACGCGACCGGCCCGCAGCCACTCGATGACGGCGGCCACCGCCGTCACCATCAGGAAGGTCAGCCCCGCCACGCCCGTCCACGACGCGATGTCGGCCAGCGGGCTCTCGGACTGACTCATGCCGATCCGCGCCCAGGGGAAGCCGGTGTACGGCCACGAGCCCATGAACAGTTCCCGCCCGGTCCAGAGCCCCCCGATGAGGACGGGCAGCGCGATGAGCCGGGTCGCCCGCGCGGGTGAGAGCGCGGGCAGCCAGCGGTAGGCGAGCACGATCGGCACGGCGCCCGCGGCCATGAGGATCGCCTCCAGGCCCGAGAGCGCCAGCCAGGGAATCGGGCCGAGGTAGCGGGTGATCCAGATGATGTGGATGAGGTAGAACGAGGCGCCGAAGACGAATCCGACCAGGAGCGCGCCGCCGATGCTCCGGCCGATGAGCGACACGAGGGCGAAAGCGACGCCGACGAACGCGAACGGCCACCACCCGACGTCGGGGAATGCGAGGTCGAGGGTCGGCCCCGCGACGGCGGCGGCGAGCACCGCGGCCCACAGCGGCAGGAGCGGGCGTCGCGACGCGCTCGCCGTCGAGTCGGTGCTCATACCGACGAGTGCGCGACGATGCCGCGCCGAACCGCATCCAGCGCCGAGCGCGCGGTCCGCCCCACGTCGCCGTCGGCGACGAGCGAGAGCTGGTCCAGCAGATCGATCGTCTGCTTCGCCCAGCGCACGAAGTCGCCGGCGGCCATATCGGCCTCGTCGAGCACGCGGTCGAGCATCCCGCCGCGCGCCCAGGTGTGCATCGCCAGCGCGAGTCCGCCGGACGGGGGCTCCGACCCCGGCAGATGATGCTCGCGCTCGAGGTCGTCGAGCCGCTGCCAGAGGGTCAGCGTCTCGGCGAACACGGGCCGGAACGCACCCCGGGGGAGGGCGTTCTCCCGGCCGTCCTCCCGCCGCGGCTCGAAGACGAGACAGCACGCCAGCGCGGCCAGCGATGCCGCATCCAGCCGGTCCCACAGGCGCAGACGCAGCGACTCCGCGACAAGCAGGTCCCGCTCGCCGTAGATCCGCCGCATGCGACGTCCCTCCGCCGTGAGGCGGGTGTCGCCCGCCTCGTCGACCTCGACGTAGTCCAGCGCGGTGAGCACGTCCACGACACGGTCGAAGACCCGGGCGACGGTGCCGGTGCGCCCCTCGATCTGTCGGCGCATCCGCTGCACCTCGCGATCGAGGCGGTGGTACCGCTCCCCCCACCGGGCATGGTGCTCGCGATCGGGGCAGGAGTGACAGGGATGCCGCTGCATGCGCTTGCGCAGGGAGGCGAGCTGTCGTTGGCGGCTCTCGCGGATGCCGCGCGGGGCCGTGGCATCCCTCCGATTGATCTTCTCCAGGTCGCTGAGCTCGCGTCGGATGCCCGCGTACTCCACGAAGTCGCCGCGATCGCAGGCCATCGCCGTCGCATATCCGGCCAGCGAGTCCTCGGCCTCCTTCACCTGCCGCGCGAGCCCCACGACCGACCGGTCGGCCTGGAACTGCGCGAACGACGACTCCAGCACCTCGCGGGCCCGGGGCCGGCCGAACTGGTCGATGAGGTTGACGGCCATGTTGTAGGTGGGGCGGAAGCTGGAGTTCAGCGGATAGGTCCGCCGCGACGCCAGTGCGGCGACCTGCTGAGGGTCCATCTGCTCGGTCCACTGGATGACCGCGTGACCCTCCACGTCGATGCCCCGCCGCCCGGCACGACCGGTCAGCTGCGTGTACTCCCCCGCCGTGATCGCCACGCGCGCCTCGCCGTTGAACTTCTCCAGCTTCTCGAGTACGACGGTGCGGGCGGGCATGTTGATCCCGAGGGCCAGGGTCTCGGTGGCGAAGACCGCCTTGACGAGCTTCCGCTGGAACAGCTCCTCGACGACCTCTTTGAAGGCGGGAAGGAGGCCGGCGTGGTGGGCTGCCACGCCCCGCTCGAGGTTCTCGCGCCACTCCCAGAACCCGAGGACCGCCAGATCCTCGTCGCCAAGGGTGCGGGTGCGCTCCTCGACCACCTCGCGGATGGTGTCCCGCTCTTCGCGAGTGGTCAGACGCAGCCCTGCGCGGCGCACCTGCTGCACCGCCGCGTCGCAGCCGGCGCGGCTGAAGATGAAGAAGATCGCCGGCAGCAGGTTGCTCCGCTCCAGAAGTCGCACCACATCGGGGCGATCGATCCGCTCGATGGTGCGGATGTTCGAGGGCCGAACCGGTCGCACCCCGCCCCGCGGTGGCCGACGCCGGCCCGGGTCGCTGCGGACCTGCTGGGCGCGGCGGTTGTTCTCGAAGCTCGCGCCCTTGAACGAGCGCAGCCGCATCAGCTCCTGATTCACCTGCGCGGTCGCGACCCCGGCTCGATCGTCGAAGAGCGGCAGGAGGTCGCCGCGGACGAGGACGTGCTGCTCGAGGGGAACGGGCCGGGTCTCGGAGACGATGACTTCGGTGTCGCCACGCACCGTGTCGAGCCAGTCGCCGAACTCCTCGGCGTTGGAGACCGTCGCCGAGAGGGAGACCAGCCGGACACTCCGCGGGAGGTGGATGATGACCTCCTCCCAGACCGCGCCCCGGAAGCGGTCGGCGAGGTAGTGCACCTCGTCCATGACGACGTAGCGCAGGCTCCGCAGCGCCGGGGAGTCGGCGTAGAGCATGTTGCGGAGCACCTCGGTGGTCATCACCACCACCCGGGCGTTGCCGTTGATGTTCGTGTCGCCGGTGAGGAGGCCGACCTCGTCGGGACCGTACTCGGCGACGAGCTCGCGGTACTTCTGGTTCGACAGCGCCTTCATCGGCGTGGTGTAGAACGCCTTGTCGTCGGGTTCGCGCATCGCGAGATGGATCGCGAACTCGCCGACGATCGTCTTTCCGGCGCCGGTGGGGGCTGCGACGAGGACGCTGCGCCCCTCCTCCAGGGCTCGGCAGCTCTCGATCTGGAACGGGTCGAGCTCGAAAGGCCGCGACGCGGCGAAGGACGTGGTGATTGGGTGCCCGCGCTGCTCGCGCGAGGCCGCGGCCGCGCGGGCGTACCGCTCGGCCGGCGACGGCTGCGTCATCGGCCGGCCCCGGGCGGTGTCATCAGGCGGCCCCGGGCGGAAGAAGCGCGGCGTCGCGACGGGAGCGACGGCGGTCGAAGAGGAGGGACAGCCCCGCGGCGGCGAAGAAGAGGACGACGAGGATGCCCGCCAGCAGCAGCATGCTGACCACGTCGGCGGCGGGGGTCGCCAGCGCGGCGAAGATCGTCGCGACGAGCACCGCGACGCGCCAGCCCTTCAGGATCGCACGTCCGCTCATGACGCCCGCGAGGTTCAGCGCCACGAGGAAGACCGGGAGGACGAAGGAGATGCCCACGATGATGAGGAGCTTGAAGACGAAGTCGTAATAGTAGGTCGCGTCGAAGAACGATGCCGCCCCCTCGGGCACGAAGGTCGCCATCAGCTCGACGATGTGCGGCATGATCAGCAGGCCGACGTAGGTTCCGGCGAAGAACAGCGGAACGGCGGCGGCGACGAAGCCGATGGTGTAACGGACTTCCTTGCGCGTGAGCCCGGGCATGATGAACGCCCAGATCTGCCACAGCCAGATCGGTGCGGAGATCAGAAGTCCGATCGCGAAGGACATCCGGAGACGGAGATCGAAGGCGGAGGTCACCGTGGTGAACATCAGCTCGACTGCCGCTTCCTCCCCCCGGGACTCGGCGACCTGCTGGATCGGGAGGGTGATGAGACGGATGACCGGGTCGGTGATGAAGAAGGCCACCACCATCCCGACGATGAGGGCGAGAACCGCGATCATGAGCCGCTTGCGCAACTCCAAGATGTGCGCGCCGAGCGACATGCGGCGGTCGCGCCGGGGTTCGCTGTCGTCGATGCGTGCGCGTTCGGCCGTGGCCACGGCCGATCAGGTCGTTTCGGACGACCTGCCCGGAGACGCGTCGCGCGACGCGGCGGGCGGCGTGGTGGACGAGGCCGTCGACGACGTGGTGTCGCCCGAAGGGGCATCCTCTTCCTTCATCGCCTTCATCTCGCCCTTGAAGACGCGGGCGGACTGACCGACGCTCTTGGCGAGGGCCGGGAGCTTGGCCGCCCCGAACAGCAGGAGGATGACCAGGAGCACGACGAGGAAGTGCCAGCCGGTGAGGTTTTGGAACACGATGGGCTCCGTCGCTAGGGGTCAGGAATCCCAGTCTAACCCGCGGTCTCTACGAACCGGCCGGTGCCTCATCGGCGCGTTCGGTGTACTGAGCGAGTCCCGCGCGGGCCCATTCGGCGGCAGCACGGCGGGCCCCGTCGGGTGAGACGATCTCGACGAGGCCGCCGCGACGGGCCGCGAGGCGGCGCAGTGTGGTCTCGTCCGCGACGCGCAGAGTGGCGACCGCGTCGTCTCCGTCGCGCACGACGCTCGCGCGATCGAGGTAGTCGCCCAGCAGCGGCGCCAGCGAGGCGCGGTAGCGCACGTCGACGATGACCTCTCCCCCGCCGTCCGACGGATCGAACCAGCCGGGCGCGGCGTCTTCGCTGTGGGTGCTGGGGATCTCGGTGACCCGCAGATCGCTGACGCGGTCGAGGTGGAACGTGCGCATCGCCTGGCGCAGGTGGCACCACCCCTGCAGATACCACTGGCCGTCGGCGATGTGGACCTTGACGGGGTCCACCGTGCGTGCGGTGGGCTCGGCTTCCGGCGCCTTGTAGGTGAAGGTGACGGCGACGCGCTCGCGCAGCGCGATCGCGACGGCTTCGCGCACATCGTCCACCGGGCTCGGTGCGACGATGACATCGGCGGGCTTGGCCGACGCGCCCTGGGAGAGTTTGGCGAGCAGGCCGCTGTAGATCGCGCTGTCACCGACCCCCGGGATGGTGCGCGCCAGCTGGAGCCCCGCGAGAAGGGCAGCGACCTCGCGGGCGGTCAGTCGTGGAGACCGTTCGAGGCCGACCGAGTGGGTGATGGCGATGAGGTCCTGCGTGTCCAGAAGGTCCCAGTCGATGTCGAACAGGTCGTTGGCCATCTGCCAGTACCCGCGCTCACCGGGAAGACCGATGACCGTGAGCTTCTGCACCATCTCGCGCATCTCGTCAGGCGTGACCTCGAACTCCCTCGCCGCCTCGGCGATCGACACCTCGCCCTTGCTGATGAGGTACGGCACGAGCTGCAGGATGAGGGCGGCCCGATCGGTGGCGACCAGGGGACGTCGCGCGCTCACGACGAGCCCCCCGACGCGCCGTCGTGACGGGCGAGGGCCGCGCGGAGCCGGGTGATGACGAGGGCGCGAAGCGTCTCGGGGGCGACCACCCGCACCTCGGGCCCGTAGGAGGCCAGTTCGTCGGCGAACACGTGCGCGTCGACGTAGGGCACGTGGATGCCCTGGTCGGCCGCGCGGCCACGACGCGCCAGACGCAGCGCCGCCTCGGTTCCGGGGTCCACCTCGAGATGGGCGAGTTGACGTTCGGCGAGATCCTCGAGCTCGGAGAGCGCCCGCTCCCCCGCACCGTCGCGCAGCGCCGGGTCGAAGGTGTCACGGGTGACGGAGACGTTGCCGACGATGCGGCTGAGCAGGAACGTGCGATCGGCGTCGAGATTGAGGTCGTGACCGAAGACGTGCCAGCGGGCCTCGTACTCGATGAGGGCCAGGGGCCGGATCCGTCGCAGACGCTCGCTGTCGTCGCCCGGACGCAGGTAGGGGAAGGTGACGACACGGCTCTGCTCGACGGCGCGCTGGAGCACGGGGAAGGAGGGCTCGCGGGCGCTGATGCGCGGCGAGTATCCGATGATCGGTTCGTCGACGTCGATCCCGAGAGCGCGGATCTTGCGCAGACCGCTCCGCGCCTCGGCCGACAGGGATCCCTCGCTCCACACCTCGCCCGCCAGGTTCAGCAGCGCCAGCTCGGCGGGGGTGAAGACGATGTCCTCGGGCAGCGCGTACTCCGACTTCGGCACGCGGTAGCGCGCGTCGCGCAGATCGTCGGGATCGGCGAAGTCGCCGATGGTCTCGATCGGGACGCCGAGACCCCGCAGATTCTCCTTGTCGCGTTCGAACATCTTCTCCAGCGCATCCTTGGATGCACCGGACTCGGTGTGCTCGCGATAACCCGAAACGGACCGGAGGATGGTGTCCTTCGTCAGTCCCTGCTCGGTGGCCATGAGGGCGACCACGAGGTTCACCAGGCGCTCCTCCGGCGGATTCTTCGTAGGGGTGTTCGCCGGCACCCCCTCATCCTAGGCCGGGGAGGGCGATGGTCCGGAAGACGTGTCGGTCAGGAGACCTCGTCCAGGCCCAGGATGTCGACGACGAAGACCAGCGTCGCTCCGCCGGGGATGCTGCCCTGCCCTTCGTCCCCGTAGCCCTGGTCCGGCGGCACGACGATCATCACCTGAGACCCGACCGTCTGGCCCTCCAGGCCCGCGGCGAAGCCGGGGACGACCGCCTCGAGGTCGAACGAGACGGGAGCCTCACCCCAGGACGAGTCGAACACCGTCTTGTCGTCCCAGAGCACACCCGTGTACGCCACGCGCACCGGGACGTCGCCGGTCACCTCGGGCCCGTCGCCGCGGATGAGCGTCTCGACGACGAGGTCGCGGGGCGGGGCGGCGTCGGGAACGATCACGCCGGGCGTGCCGTCGGCGGCGCGCACGACGGAGGGGAGGTTGAAGCCGGCGTTGAACTGCAGCGCGCCTGCGGCCCGGGGAAGATACGCCTTGCGGACGTCGATGACGGCCACGGCCGACTCGTCCTCGGCCAGGCCGATGCTGGCCGCCGCCTCCGGCAGGATGTCGCCGGGCGCGAGGCCGACGACCACGCGCGACCCCTCCGTCGCGCACTCCAGCGCGCCCTCCAGGGCCGGGATGGGGGTGTACCACTGTGACATCGGCGCCACGCGGGCGATGTCGTCGTCGTACGGGGTCTGGATGAGCACTTCGCCGGTCTCGCCGCTGACGATCGTGACATCCAGCAGGGCAGCCTGCTCGGTGGTGGTCAGCGCCGTTCCGTCGCCGGCCTCGAGGTCGGTGTGGGAGGTGGAGCGGACCTGGAAGGGCGTGTACAGCTCCACGTCGGGGGCGCTTCCCACGCCGCCGTCGACGGTGACGAGGTCGTCGAGAGAAGATCCGGAGGACGCGGGTCGGTCGCATCCCGCGGCCGGGGCGGTGGTGCACCCGACCAGGGTCAGTGCGGACAGGCCGACGACGGCGAGCAGAGCGGGGAGTTTTCGCACCCGGCTAGTTTAGGCGGATCCCTGGGCGCCCCCTGTGCGGGCATCGGCCGCACGCTGTGCCTCGCGGACGCGTTTGCGCAGATTCTTGTCGGTGATCTCCCGGTCGCCCACCGCGCCCGGCGTCCACAGCTCGACGTCTTCGTCGCCGTAGCTCGACTTCGACGCGCGACGCTTGCGCTCGGGGAGGATGGCGCCCGGTGCGAGGCGGCGGGCGGTGAGGAGGAAGCCGGTGTGCGCGACCATCCGATGATCGGGACGCACGGCGAGCCCTTCGACATGCCAGCCGCGCACCATCGTCTCGTTGGCCTCGGGGTCGGTGAACAGGCCCGTGCCGCGGATGTACTCCGCGACGCGGCTCAGCTGGGTGGCGGTGGCGACGTAGCAGATGACGACGCCGCCGGGGACGAGCGCGTCGGCGACCGCGTCGATGCAGTCCCAGGGCGCGAGCATGTCGAGGACGACGCGGTCCACGGTGCCGTCCGCCAGGTTCTGTGGAAGCTCGTCGACGAGGTCGCCGACGACCACGCGCCACGTGGACGGCTCCTCACCGAGGAAGGTGGCGACGTTCGCGCGCGCGACCTCGGCGAAATCCTCGCGTCGTTCGAAGGAGACCAGGCGCCCTTCCGGCCCGATCGCGCGCAGGAGCCACAGCGCCAGCGCGCCCGAGCCGACGCCGGCTTCGACGACGGTCGCACCGGGGAAGATGTCGGCGTCGGCGACGATCTGCGCGGCGTCCTTCGGGTAAACGATGGCCGCACCCCGGGGCATGGACATGACGAAGTCGCGCAGCAACGGCCGCAGGGCGAGGTATTCGTGCCCGCCGCTGCCGACGACCACGGATCCGTCGGGGATGCCGATGATGTCGCGGTGGGCGAGGACGCCGTGGTGGGTGTGCAGCTCTCCGTCCTCGCGGAGGGTGACGGTGTGCAGACGCCCTTTGGGGCCCGTCAGCTGCACCCGCTCCCCGACGCGGAACGGTCCGCTCCACCGGCCGCTCATGCGCGAGACCCCTCACGGGCGATGCGGGAGGCGTGGAACTGCTCCAGATCCGACGTGGTGCGTCCCTCCAGACTGTCCCAGGTGGTGTGCGCGCCGGCACCGGCGAGCGAGACCATCAGCGGCACGCCGATCACCGAGGCCCCGGATGCGACGGCCGAGCGCAGCCCGTTGGGGGAATCCTCGATCGCGACGGTCTGGCTCGGAGCGACGCCGAGAAGCTCGCAGGCCTGGAGGTACGGGTCGGGGAAGGGCTTGGGCCGGGTCGCGTCGTCGCCGGCGATGACGACGTCGAACGCGTCGAAGTCGATGAGGTCGACCACGGTGGTCGCCATCCGACGCATCGACATGGTGACCAGCGCGGTCTTGATGCCGCTCTGCTTGAGGTCGTGGAGCAGTTCTCGCGCGCCGGGACGGAAGGGCACACCCGTGACGGCCAGCTGTCGCATCACCTCGTCGGTGAGGTGATCGATGATCTCGCGGATTCCCATCCGCACACCGGCCTCCTGGAAGATGCGGGCCGAATCCTCCAGCCCCAGCCCCACGAGACTCAGCGCCTGCTCATGCGACCACGTCCCGCCGAATCGTTCGACGAGCGGGGTCTCGGCCGCCATCCAGTAGGGCTCGGTGTCGACCAGTGTGCCGTCCATGTCCCAGAGGACCGCGGCGAGGGAGGGGGAATGCACCGGTCAAGGCTACCCGGCGCCCCCGCGCGCGCCGCACGGCGCCTATCCTGGGTAGCAACCCGCGCCGGCGGGCCGAGGGAGGTCCTGTGGAGGGTCTGGGACGCAGGGTGATCGTCGCGGCGTTCGACGGCTGGAACGACGCGGGAGAGGCCGCGTCGTCGGCGCTGGCGCAGATCCGCGGCGCCGACGGTTACGAACCCGTCTTCTCCGTCGACCCCGAGCTGTACTTCGACTACCAGTACACCCGACCTCAGGTCTCGATCGACGGCGAGGGGCGGCGGAAGCTCTCCTGGCCCGACACGGTTCTGCTTCGTCCGACCCGGCGCACCCGCGGCACGCAGCTGTGGCTCCTCACGGGGGTCGAACCGGCACGGGCGTGGCAGGCGTTCGCCTCGGAGATCATCGACGCCGCCCTCCGAGAGGACATCTCAGGATTCATCGCGCTCGGCTCGATGATGTCGGATGTCCCGCACACGCGTCCGATCTCGGTCTTCGCCGGCAGCGACAATGAGACGCTCCGCCAGAGCCTCGACCTGGAGAAGAGCACGTACGAGGGACCGGTGGGAATCCTCAGCGTCCTGGCTCACGCCGCCGAGACCGCCGGTATCCCGACGGCGAGCCTGTGGGCGAGTGTCCCCCACTACGTTGCGGGGCACACGCCCTCGCCGAAGGCGACTCTGGCGCTCCTGGACCGGCTGGAGGATCTCACCGGCGCCGAGGTCCCGAGAGGCGACCTGTCCACCGAGGCTGCGGCGTGGGAGGCGTCGATCGATGCGGCGGCGGCGGACGACGAGGAGATGACCGAGTACATCCGGCAGCTCGAGCGCACGCGCGACACATGGGACTCGCCGGAAGCCTCCGGCGACGCCATCGCGCAGGAGTTCGAGCGGTACCTGCGTCGTCGAGGCGACGGACCGACCAAGCCCGGACGGGATGATCCGCGTCGGTCGTGAGCCACGGAGCGTCGGAGGTCAGTAGGGCTGCAGCACGCCCACCGACAGCAGCACGATGAGCACGACGCCCAGCACCACGCGATAGACGACGAAGGGCAGGAAGCTGCCCCGCTTGAGGTAGCGCATCAGGAAGGCGATGACCGCGAGCCCCACGGCGAAGGCCACGATCGTCGCGACCGCCGTGTCGAGCTGGCTGTAGGGGCCGCCGGGCTCCTCGAAGCTCTGCAGGAGCTCGTAGAAGCCGCTGCCGAACACCGCGGGCACGGCGAGGAGGAACGCGTACTCCGCCGCAGCGGGGCGGGTGTACCCGAGGGCGAGCCCGAGCGTGGTGGTTGCCCCGGAGCGCGACACCCCCGGCACGAGGGCGAGTGCCTGGGCGAAGCCGAGGGCGAGGCCGTGCGAATAGGTCAGATCCGACAGCTCCCGCCGCCGCGCGCCCCAGCGATCGGCGGCTCCGAGCAGGAGACCGAAGACGATGAGCACGATCGCCACGAGCCACAGGTTGCGGAAGGTGTCGCGGATGACATCCTGCAGCAGGAAGCCGAGGACGCCGATCGGGATGGTTCCGAGGATGATCAGCCAGCCCATCCGGGCATCGGGGTCGTTGCGGGGTACCCGCCCCGCGAGGGACTGCGCCCATCGGGAGATGATCCGCACGATGGTCTTCCAGAAATAGAGCAGGACCGCCGCCTCGGTGCCGATCTGGGTGATGGCGGTGAAGGTCGCCCCCGGGTCCTCTGCGGAAGGCAGGAACTCCCCCACGATGCGCAGGTGCGCGCTGGAGGAGACCGGGAGGAATTCGGTGAGGCCTTGGACGATGCCGAGGAAGATCGCCTCGATGAGCTGCATGTGCGCCTTTCGGTGTGCGGGGAGGGAGCCGGCGGATCAGCAGGTGCGCAGGAGATCGGTGAGCACCCGCTGCCCGAACTCCAGCGCCGCGATCGGCACGCGCTCGTCGACGCCGTGGAACATCCCGGTGAAATCCAGGTCGGCGGGAAGGCGCAGCGGAGCGAATCCGTAGCCGGCGATCCCGAGCGCCGCGAGAGCCTTGTTGTCGGTGCCGCCGCCCATGAGGTACGGGATGACGGGGGTGCCCGGATCATGCTGGCCGAGGGCCCGCACCATCGCGTCGACGAGGTCGCCCGAGAACGGCACCTCGAGACCGATGTCGCGGTGGACGATCTCCACCTCGACGTCGTCGCCGATGATCCGGCGGATGTCGGCGATGGCCGCGTCCTCGGTGCCCGGAAGCACCCGGACGTCGATGAGCGCCTCGGCACGATCGGGGATCACGTTGTGCTTGTACCCGGCGGTCAGCCCCGTGGGATTGGTCGTCGTCCGCAGCGTCGCGCGAAGGAATCCCGCGGCCGGCCCCGCGTGACCGGCGAGCTCGTCGGGGTCGGCGCCCGCGCGACCGGAGAGCTCTCCGAGGGCGGCGACCAGCTGCGTCGTCGTGTCGGTCAGCGTCACCGGCCAGGCCGTCCGGCCGAGGGCCGCCACCGCCTCCGCGAGGCGCGTGACGGCGTTGTCGGGATGGAAGCTGCTGCCGTGGGCCGCGCGTCCGCGCGCCACCAGCCGGATCCAGACGAGTGCCTTCTCCCCCACCTGCAGCAGGTAGGCGCGACGGTCGTCGACGCTGATGGAGTATCCGCCGACCTCGCTGATCGCCTCGGTCGCACCGGCGAACCACTCGGGGCGGTCGCGCACCACGAGCTGCGAGCCTTCAATGCCGCCGTTCTCCTCGTCGGCGAAGAACACCAGGACGAGGTCACGCTCTGGTCGCTCTCCCGCGCGGAGCAGGTCGGCGACCGAGGCAAGGATCATCGCGTCCATGTCCTTCATGTCCACCGCTCCCCGTCCCCAGAGCATGCCGTCGCGCACCTCGCCGGCGAAGGGATCCACGCTCCAGTCCTCCGCCACCGCCGGGACGACGTCGAGGTGTCCGTGCAGCACGAGGGCCGGTCGATCGGGGTTTCGACCCGGCACCCGGGCCATCACGTTGGTGCGCCGGTCGATGGGTTCGTAGTACTCGGGCTCCAGGCCCAGCGACTCCAGGAATGCCCCGACGTACTCCGCCGCCTCGCGCTCGCCGCGGGATCGGCCGCCGCCGAAGTTGGTGGTGTCGAACCGGATGAGGTCTCGGGCGAGGCGGGCGACTTCGGGGAGATCGGATCCGGGCGTCGGCATGCGGACTAACCTACCCGTCCGCGGTGTCGGCGAATCGCGCGCGTCGTGGACGCCGCCCCACCCCTGCGCACGAGCGACCCCGTGAACGTGGTAATGTCGATCCTCGGTTGCACGACCGAAACACCCATGCGCGGGTGGCGGAATAGGTAGACGCGCTAGCTTGAGGTGCTAGTGCCCGTATAGGGCGTGGGGGTTCAAGTCCCCCCTCGCGCACAGAGAGAAAAACCCCCGGTCATCCGGGGGTTTTTCTTTGCCTGCGGTCAGCCCACCGCGACACCGAAGATCAGACCGAGCACGTAGGTGACGGCCGCGGCGGCGTAGCCGATGGCGAGCTGGCGCAGCGCGCGGCGCAGCGGCGGGCCGCCCGAGAGCAGGCCGACCATGGCGCCGGTCGCGAGGAGCGCGACGCCCACGAGGACCAGTGCGGTGACCATGGCCGCCGTCCCCGCGAGCCCGAACAGCCAGGGGAGAAGGGGGATGACAGCGCCCGAGGCGAAGAACAGGAAGCTCGACAGCGCGGCACCCCAGTCGCGACCGACCACGTCGTGCGCGTCGGAGAGCTCGTCGGCCAGCCGATAGGGAACACTCCGGTCGGCGTCACGGGCCGCGCCGACGACCGCTCGCGCCCGCGCCTCGGCGTCGGCCTCCGACATCCCTCGGGTGCGGTAGACCAGCGCCAGCTCATTGGCATCGAGGTCGAGGTCGGGAAGGACGTGGTCGGCGTCGTTGTTCGGCTCGGTCGCCGCGAGGAGCTCACGCTGCGACCGCACCGAGACGAACTCCCCCGCGCCCATCGACAGGGCACCGGCCAGCAGGCCCGCCACCCCGCTGAAGAGGACGAAGGACGGGGCGACGCCGGTGGCTCCGATTCCCATGACGAGGGCCATGTTGGACACCAGCCCGTCGTTGGCCCCGAACACCGCCGCCCGGAACGAGCCCGACAGCCGTCGACGCCCCCGCGCGGCAAGTCCGCGGACGACCTCCTGGTGGATGCGTTCGTCGGCGGCCATCGTGGCCGAGGCGAACGGTTCGGCGTCATAGGGCGATCGGGCCTCCGCGCGCTGCGCGAGCGCGAGGACGAAGATCGAGCCGAAGCGCCGAGCCAGGAGAGCGAGCACACGGGTGCGCACGTCCGGGCGGGGCAGTCGCTCGGGCTCGCCGCCGAGCATCTCGAGCCAATGCGCCTCGTGCCGCCCCTCCGCCTCGGCCAGCGCGAGGAGGATGGCACGCTCCTCCCCCTCGCGACGGGCGGCCAGCTCGCGATAGACCCGGGCCTCTGCGCGCTCGTCGACGAGGTACTGAGCCCACCGTCGACGGTCCCGGGCGGCGGGATGCGGGGTGGGGGCAGGATCGCTGGGCACGCGGGATCGACCTCTTCTCAGGCGCGAGGGAACGGCTCCACGCTAGTCATCGGCCTTGCTCCGATCGCTGTCGGAACGGCGATTGCCAGCATTTCGGAACGCCGAACGATCGCGGCCATCAGGACCGGACCCGCGCCCGCAGCACGTCGATCCGGGCCTGCAGCTGAGCTACGGTCGCGTGGGAGACGGCGGGTCCGCCGCAGATCCGCCGCAGCTCGGCGTGCACGGCCCCGTGCGGCTCGCCGCTCTGTCGTGCATACAGCCCCACCAGGCTGTTCAGGAGCTGCCGCTGCTCCTTCAGGGTGCGGTGCAGCGGCGCCGGCGGGGCCGGTGTCACAGGCTCGGACCCTGTGGCCGCGGCCGCCTCACGGACCTTCCGGTGCCGGCTCTGCCGCGCCTGACGCTGCAGCAGGAGCTCGTGGACGTGCTCGGGTTCGAGAAGGCCCGGAAGCCCCAGGAACTCCTCCTCCTCCGGCGTTCCGGGCACGGCGAGCTGACCGAATTCCCGGCCGTCGAACATGACGCGGTCGAAGTGGGCGGCCGACCCGAGCGCCTGGAAGGTGAACTCCTGCGTGAGCGCATCCGAGGCCTTCTCGTCCCGCTCGGCGGCATCCATGAGATCTTCTTCGGCGTTCCACTCGTCGTCACCGTCGCTGTCGCGATCGAGGGCGTGATCGCGCTGACGCTCCAGCTCGTGGGCGAGCGCCAGCAGCTGCGGCACGTTCGGGAGGAACACACTCGCGGTCTCGCCGCGCCGCCGAGCCCGCACGAAACGCCCGATCGCCTGGGCGAAGAACAGCGGTGTGGACGCGGAGGTGGCGTAGACGCCCACGGCCAGTCGAGGAACGTCGACGCCTTCGGACACCATCCGCACCGCGACCATCCACCGTGACGTCCCGGCCGAGAACGCCTCGATCCGCGACGACGCCTCCGCCTCGTCCGAGAGCACGACCGTGGGTCGCTCACCGCTGATCCCCTCCAGGATCGCGGCGTAGGCCCGTGCGGCGGTCTGATCGGTCGCGATCACGAGACCCCCGGCATCGTGCACCTGTTCGCGCACTTCGCTGAGCCGGCGATCGGCCGACCGCAGGACCGCGGGGATCCAGTCCCCCTCGGGGTCGAGCGCGGTGCGCCACGCCTGTGAGGTGATGTCCTTGGTGTTGTCCTGTCCGAGCTGGGCCTCCATCTCATCGCCGGTCTTGGTCCGCCACCGCATCTGGCCGGCGTAGACGAGGAAGATCACCGGACGGACGACCCCGTCCTCCAACGCGCGGCGATAGCCGTAGGCGTAGTCGGTCCGGGAGATCCTGATGCCCTTGTCGTTGGGGTGGTACTCCACGAAGGGAATGGGCGCCGTGTCGCTGCGGAAAGGGGTCCCCGACAGCAGCAGCCGGCGGCTGGCCCGACCGTAGGCCTCTCGGAGCGCATCGCCCCAGCTCAGAGCGTCACCCCCGTGGTGGACCTCGTCGAGGATGACGAGGGTGCGCGCCGAGTCGGTCAGATGCTGATGCACCGAGGGCTTCACCGCGACCTGCGCGTACGTCACGGCAACCCCGTGGTACTGCCGGGACGGTGCGACGAACCGGTTGCTGAAGGCCGGATCCAGGCGGAGCGAGACTCGTCCCGCCGCGTCGGCCCACTGCGACTTCAGGTGCTCGGTAGGGGCCACGACGACCACGCGGTCGACGACATGGCGCCGAAGCAGCTCGGTCGCCAGTCGCAGCGCGAAGGTCGTCTTGCCCGCGCCGGGGGTGGCCGCTGCAAGGAAGTCGCGCGGTCCCGCGCCCGGGCCGTCGGGGCCGTCGAGAGAGAAGTAGAGGTCCAGCGCCTCGGCCTGCCAGGCGCGCAGCCGCTGCGCGGTTCCCCATGGCGCCCGCTGCGGCCAGGTCGGCGACAGATGCTCGGCGGCGAAGCTGCCGAGATGGATGTCGGTCTCGCCGGCGGTGTCGGTCAGAGCGGCCTCGTCCACAGCTCCCCCTTCCCGAACACGACGAGTCACCACGATAGACGACGCCTCGGACGCTACCCTCGACACAAGCCACGAGCCGAGGAAGCGCCATGTCGACTACCCCCGACCACCCGAGCCCCTACGCCGCGAACCACGAATTGCACCCCTGGCGACGGTTCGTCGCTCTCGGCGACTCGTTCACCGAGGGCATCGGCGACCCCGAGCCCGGATCGCCGGGCGGGCACCGTGGCTGGGCCGACCGGGTGGCAGAGGTGCTCTCGCGTCAGGTACCTGATTTCTCCTACGCCAACCTCGCGATCCGCGGGCGGCTGATCCGTCAGATCGTCGACGAGCAGGTCGAACCGGCCCTCGAGCTCAAGCCCGATCTCGTCACCTTCTCCGCCGGCGGCAACGACGTGATCCGTCCGGGCTCGGACCCGGACGTGGTGGCCGACATCTTCCACGACGCCGTCGTGCGCCTGTCCACCTCCGGCGCCACGCTGGTGGTCTTCACCGGCATCGACACGAACTTCACCCCGGTGTTCCGCGGGATCCGTGGCAAGGTCGCCATCTACAACGAGAACATCCGAGCGATCGCCGAGCAGTACGACTGCATCGTCGCCGACCAGTGGGCCCTCAAGGAAGTGCAGGACATGCGCTTCTTCGACGACGATCGCCTCCACTACAACTCCCTCGGGCATCACGAGGTGGCCCGGATGGTGCTGCGCACCCTCGCCGTGCCCAACGACCTGCAGCCCATGGCCCCCGATCCCCTGCCGGTGCGCACCTGGCGTCAGGCACGCTCGAACGACCTCGTCTGGGCCCGCGAATACCTCGTGCCCTGGGTGCTCCGGCGACTGCGGCATCAGTCTTCGGGCGATAAGGTCGCGCCCAAGCGCCCCGAGCCGCTGCCGATCATCCGGTCGAGCGAGGACTGACCGGGCTCAGCGTCCGCCGCGCGCGAGTGCCCACAGCGCGACCGCGCTGGCCGCAGCCACGTTCAGCGAGTCGACACCGCCGGACATCGGGATGGTGACCACCGTGTGGGCATCGGTCAGACTCCCCAGCGACAGTCCGTGACCCTCGCCACCCAGGAGCAGAGCGACCCGTTCCGGCCGCCGGTCGGCGAAGTCGCCCAACTCGACGGCATCATCGTCCAGAGCGAGGGCGGCGACGTGGAATCCCGCCTCGGCGAGCTCGACCGCGCTGGAGCGGGGATCGACCAGGCGGGTCCACGGGACCTGGAACACCGTCCCCATCGAGACCCGGACGCTGCGGCGATAGAGCGGATCCGCGCAGCGGGGCGAGACCAGGACGGCATCGGCGCCGAGCCCTGCGGCATTGCGGAACACGGCCCCGACGTTGGTGTGGTCGACGATGTCCTCCAGAACCACGACGGTGCGTGCGCCCGACACGGTCTCGGCCACGCTGCGCAGCGCGGGCCGATGCATCGCCGCGAGCGCACCCCGGTGCACGGCGTAGCCGGTGAGCCGCTCCGCGACGCCGACCGGAACGACGAACACCTCGACGTCGGGCGTCCGGGTCAGGAGGGGTGCGACGTCATCGATCCATTTCGACTGCACCAGCACCGACCGCGGTCGATGCCCGGCGGCCAGGGCTCGAGCGATCACCTTCGCCGACTCCGCGATGTACAGCCCCTCGTCCGGCTCGAGCACGCGACGCAGCGCCACGTCGGTGAGGTCGCGGTAGTCGGCCAGTCGGGGGTCGTCCGGGTCGTCGATCTCGTGAAGCCGCATCCGACCACTCTCCCACCCGGCCCTGCGTAACATGAGCGAAAAGCGCCGGGCCTAGACTCGGCGATCCGCACGCGGCGTGACTCTGCGATGCAGGCGGCGTTGACTCGGCGAAGGGGGTGCCCGTGACCGTCACGACCGATCTGGGTGCGCAGACGCCGGCCGTCGCCGAGGCGTTGGAGGTGCTGCGGGGCCGGCGGCTCGCCATCCTCACCGGCGCCGGTGTGTCGACCGACTCGGGCATCCCCGACTACCGCGGCGAGGGTGCTCCGGTGCGCACGCCCATGACGGCGCAGGAGTTCCTGGGCGACGCGGCCGCCCGTCGCCGCTACTGGGTCGGTTCGCATCTGGGGTGGCAGGCGTTCGCCGCGGCGAGCCCGAATGCCGGTCACGGCGCGATCGCCGACCTCGAGCACCGCGGCATCGCCGCCGGCGTGATCACCCAGAACGTCGATGGTCTCCACGTGCGCGCGGGCAGCCGCCGGGTCGTCGAACTGCACGGCACGATGCGCCGGGTCTTCTGCACCCACTGCGGTCAGGTGTTCGACCGTCGCGACCTCGCCGTCCGGGTCGAACGCGACAACCCTTGGCTGAAGGTCCCCGACGCCGTCCCCCTCGGTCCGGACGGCGACGTCGTGCCCTCGGCCACCGACGGGTTCATCCTCCCCGACTGCACGGTGTGCGGCGGGATGCTCAAGCCCGACGTGGTGTTCTTCGGCGAGTACGTCCCTGCGGAGAAGTTCCGCGAGGCGGAGCAGATCGTCCGCGGTGCCGACGCGCTCGTGATCGCCGGCTCATCGCTCGTCGTCAACTCCGGCATCCGCCTGCTGGAGCGTGCGCGACGGCGGAAGCTCCCTGTCGTCATCGTCAATCGCGGCCAGACACGCGGCGACGCGCGCGCCACGGTGAAGATCGATGCCGGAACCTCACCGGTCCTGCGATTCCTCGCCGACAATCTCCCGACGCCCACCGGCCGCTGAGAGCGAATCGTCAGCCGGGCCCGGATACGCTCGAGCGGTGTGTTCCCTGATCCTCATCCGCCACGGCGAAACCGACTGGAACCGGGTCGGACGCATTCAGGGACTCACCGACATCCCGCTCAACGATGCCGGTCGGGAGCAGGCGCGACGCGCAGCCGAGGAGCTGCGCAGTGAGCTCGCGATCAGCCCGTCGGATGCTGCGGATGCCGCCGTCATCGTCTCCAGCGACCTGCAGCGGGCCGCCGAGACCGCCGACATCATCGCCGGCGCGCTCGGGCTCGACGCGCCGCGCCGATACCCGGAACTGCGCGAGCGCGCCTACGGCGACGCCGAAGGCCTCCTCACCGCGGAGTTCCAGCGGCGGTGGGGCCCGTGGCACGTCGCCGACGTGCCGGGAGCCGAGACGCGCGCCGACCTCCGCCGGCGAGCGCTGGCCGCGCTCGCCCGTGCCCAGCACGATGCCGCGCCCATGGGCACCACCCTGCCCCTCATCGTTGTCGCGCACGGCGCACTGATCCGCGAGGTGATCGGACACGCCACCGACGACAGGCTCCCCGAGCCGGGAGTGCGACTGCCCAACGGCTCGCTCCACCGCTTCGAGGTCGAGACCGGCAGGCTCCGACTCGTCCTCCCGGTCGAGATCACCCGCTGAGGTCTGCGCGGTCCCTCACCGAGCGGGCATGACGGAGCACGGGCTCATCGATCATGCGTCCCTCGTGGGTGAACACCCCGGGTCGGTCCTCCGCCGCCGCGAGGACGCTCCGGGCCCACGCGATCGTCGCCTCGTCGGGACGGTACGCCTGTCGGATCACCGGCACCTGAGAGGGGTGGATGCACGCGGTCGCCGCGAACCCCGAGGCCGCCGCGTCCGCCGCCTCGCGCCGAAGACCCTTCACGTCTCCGATGTCGAGGTGCACCGCGTCGATGGCGTCCTTGCCCTGCGCCCCCGCCGCCAGCAGCACGCGCGCCCGCGCGTATCGGGCGATGTCACGGTAGCGACCGTTGGGCTTGCGGCTGGACGTGCCGCCGAGGCTCGCGACCAAGTCCTCCGCTCCCCACATCAGGCCCGTCACCTGATCGTGGGCGGCGAGCTTGTCGGCAGCGGCGACGCCACGGGCGGTCTCGCACAGCGCGATGATCGAGAATCGCCGATCGACCGCGCGGAGGGCTTTGGCGCTCTCTGCCTTGGCGATCATCACGGTGCGATAGTCGGTCTGCGACAGCGTCGCCATATCCGCGGCGAAGGCCTCGGTTCCGATCGGGTTGACCCGCACGATGACGCGGGACGGATCGAGGTCGGAATCGATGACGGCGCCGCGGGCGGCGGTCTTGCGGTCGGGACCGACCGCATCCTCGAGATCCAGGATGACGGCATCGGCGCGCTCGAGAGCCTTGGCGAACCGCTCGGGACGGTCGGCCGGGCAGAACAGCAGGGCCGGAGCGGGGAGCATCCTCACTCCTCCGCCGCCGGAGCCGGGACCGCCGCCTGCCGCGCGGGGTCGGCGTCCTCGCACCACATCAGCGCGACCCGTGTGGCCGTGGCGACCACCACCCCGTCCTGATTGCGCCCGATGTGGCGCATGGTGACGACGCCCTGCCCCGGGCGGGAGGCCGAGCGACGCGCATCCAGGATCTCCGTCTCCGTGTACAGCGTGTCACCGTGGCGCAGCGGAGCCGGGAAGCTGATGTCGCTCATACCCAACTGCGCGACGAGGGTTCCGAGCGTCAGCTGCGACACCGACGCTCCGACCATCGTCGACAGGGTCCACATCGAGTTGACCAGCCGTTCGCCGAACGGGCTGCCCCCAGCCCAGGCCGCATCCAGGTGAAGCGGCTGGGTGTTCATCGTCAGTGCCGAGAACAGCACGTTGTCGGTCTCCGTCGCCGTGCGTCCGGGCCGGTGCAGAAAGCGGGCACCGATCTCCATCTGGTCGAAGTACAGTCCGCGCTGGACGACCGGCGGCGCCGAGGCTTCGCCCGCAGCGTCGGTCGTGGTGTCGTTCGTCGTGTGGTTCACCGTGCCGCTCACGCTACCCGCCCAGACCCAGCGCCCGCGAGATGACCAGCAGCTGCACCTCGGTCGTGCCCTCGCCCACCTCGAGGATCTTCGAGTCGCGATAGTGGCGCGCCACCGGGTACTCGTTCATGAAGCCGTTGCCGCCGAAGATCTGCGTGGCGTCGCGGGCATTGTCCATCGCCGCGTCGCTCGCGGTGATCTTCGCGATGGCCGCCGCGGTCTTGAACGGCTTCCCGGCGTCGCGCAGTCGCGCCGCGTGCAGCCAGGCGAGGCGGGCGTTGTGGACCCGCGCCTGCATCCGCGCGAGCATGAACTGGATCCCCTGGCGACTCGACAGCGGCGCGGCGAACACCGTGCGCGTCGAGGCGTACTCCACGGCCGCTTCCAGGCACCCTTCCGCGGCGCCGGTGGAGAGCGCGGCGATGGCGATGCGCCCCTCGTCGAGGATGTGCAGGAAGTTCGCGAAGCCCCGCCCTTCCTCGCCGAGGAGATGCGAGACGGGGACACGCACGTCGGTGAAGCTGAGCGGGTGCGTGTCCGACGCACGCCAGCCGACCTTGTCGTATCCGGGCTCGACGGTGAAGCCCGGCGTGCCGTTCGGGACGATGATCGTGGAGATCTGCTTGCGCCCCCCGCTCTCGCCCGTGACCGCGGTGACGGTGACGAAGCGGGTGATGTCGGTTCCGGAGTTGGTGATGAACTGCTTCGATCCGTTGATCACCCACTCCTCCCCGTCACGGCGCGCCGTCGTGCGCGTGGCACCGGCGTCCGAGCCCGCCTCTGGCTCGGTCAGCCCGAATCCGGCGAGGGCGCGGCCGGCGAGGAGGTCGGGGAGGTACTCCGCACGCTGGGCGTCGGTGCCGAAGCGGTGGATCGGCATGGCCCCGAGGCTCACGCCTGCTTCCAGCGTGATCGCGATCGACTGGTCGACACGCGCGAGCGCCTCGATCGCGAGGCACAGGGCGACGTAATCCCCTCCCTGCCCCCCGACCTCCTCGGGGAAGGGAAGCCCGAACAGCCCCATCTCCCCCATCCGGGCCACCACGTCCAGCGGCAGCGTGTGCGTGCGGTCGGCCTCGTACGAGACCGGGGCCACCACCTCGTCGGCGAACTCGCGCACCAGCTGCGCCAGTTCGAGCTCGGTCTCCTCGAGCGCGTAGTCACTGAGTGGAATGGTCATCCTGGTCCTCCTCGACCTCCGCGACGATCTGGTCGCGGTTCACCTGGTCGCCGATCGCGACGTGAATGCGGACCACGCCGTCGTGGGGCGCGGTCGCGATGTGCTCCATCTTCATCGCCTCGATGCTGACGAGCCGGTCGCCCGCGGCGACTCGGGTGCCGTCCGCGACGTGCACGGCGACCACCGTCCCGGTCATCGGGGCGCGCACCTGGGGAGCTGCGGCGGAGACGTGCCGGGATCGTGCGGCCAGGCGGTGCGTCATCGCCTCGCGGCGATCCACCGGCGTCAACCGATGCACGATGCCGTTCCGCCAGGTCCACACGGCTCCATCCCGTGCGCACACGGCGACGACATCGCTCCCGGGCGTCGCGTCGGTGAGTGGTGCGGAGACGACGCCGACGCCGTCCACGAGGAACGACACGGTCTCGCGCGCCGGCGGCCGGCCGGCACGCCACCCGCGGAGGCTCCGCCACACGAGCCCCGCCCCGCGATCGTCTCCGGGAACAGACTCTGCGCGCATCCCGCCGCTCACCGCCGCCGCGGCGATGAGGTCGACCTCCTCCGGAGGCGAGGGCTCGAGTCCCGGCATCCGATCGATGATGCCGGTGTCGAGATCGCCCGCCCTCACATCCTCTCGGGCGAGGAGCGTCCGAAGGAACGCCACGTTCGTCTCGACGCCGGCGATCACGGTGTCGGCCAGTGCCGCGTCGAGAGCCTGCAGCGCCGCAGACCGGTCGGCGGCGTGGGCGATCACCTTCGCGATCATCGGGTCGTAGTCGGCGGTCACGACCGAACCGACCTCGATGGCCGCGTCGGTGCGGACGCCCGGAGCGGGCCGCCACGCCAGGATCTCCCCCACCGACGGCACGAACCCGCGTTCGGGGCTCTCGGCGTAGACGCGCGCCTCGACGGCGTGCCCGCTGAGGCGCACCTCGTGCTGCGCGACCGAGAGAGCACGTCCGGCGGCGATGCGCAGCTGCTCGGCGACGAGGTCGATGCCGGTGACCTCCTCGGTGACGGGGTGCTCGACCTGCAGGCGGGTGTTCATCTCGATGAAGAAGAACTCGTCGGGGCGGGCCGCGGCGACGAGGAACTCGACGGTCCCGGCACCCCGGTAGTCCACGCTCGCCGCGGCGGCGCAGGCGGCCTGACCCAGCCGCTCCCGTGTGGCCGCGTCCACGGCCGGGGACGGGGCTTCCTCGATGACCTTCTGGTGGCGGCGCTGAAGCGTGCATTCACGCTCGCCCAGGTGCACCACGGTGCCGTGGTCGTCGGCGAGCACCTGCACTTCGATGTGCCGGGGGTTCTCCACAAGGCGCTCCAGCAGCAGCGTGTCATCGCCGAACGCCGCGCGCGCCACCCGCCGGGCGCTGTCGACCGCCGCGGGCAGGTCCTCGGGGGTGCGCACGATCTGCATGCCTTTGCCGCCGCCGCCGGCCGACGGTTTCACCAGGAGCGGGAACCCGGTGTCCTGAGCGGCACGGGCGATCTCGGCGGCATCCATCCCCGCCGCGGAGAATCCCGGGACGGTGGGAACGCCGAAGCCGGCGACGTGCTCCTTCGCGCGGATCTTGTCGCCCATGATCTCCAGGGCCCGCTCGCCGGGTCCGATGAAGACGATGCCCGCGTCGGCGCAGGCTCGCGCGAAGGCGACGTTCTCGGAGAGAAATCCGTAGCCCGGGTGGATCGCCTCGGCACCGGTCTGCCGGGCGGCGCCGATGACGGCGTCGATGTCGAGGTAGGACGCCGACGCGGCCGCCGGACCGATCCGGACGGCGGCGTCGGCTTCGCGCACATGGGGCGCCTGGGCATCGGCGTCGCTGTAGACGGCGACGGCGCGGATCCCGAGGGCACGGAGCGTGCGGATGACGCGGCGCGCGATCTCACCGCGGTTGGCCACCAGGACGGTGCCGAAGACGGGGGCGGGGTGGTCGAGGGTCATGCCGATCACATCCGGAAGACGCCGAACTGCGGCGTCGGCAGCGGCGTGCGGCTGATGACATCGAGGGCCAGACCCAGGATGTCGCGGGTGTCGGCGGGATCGATGACGCCGTCGTCCCACAGTCGGGCGGTGGCGTAGTAGGGGCTCCCCTGCTCGTCGTAGCGCTCGCGGATGGGCGCTTCGAAGGCCTCCCGATCGGCGGGCGTCCAGTCCTCGCCGCGCGCGTCGAGCTGGTCGCGCTTGACCGTGCCGAGCACGGCGGCGGCCTGGGGCCCGCCCATGACCGAGATCCGACTGGCCGGCCAGCTCCACAGGAAACGCGGCGAGTAGGCCCGCCCGCACATCGAGTAGTTGCCCGCCCCGAACGATCCGCCGATGATGACGGTCAGCTTGGGGACGCGGGTGGTCGCCACGGCGGTGACCATCTTCGCGCCGTCCTTGG
Organism: Microbacterium kunmingense; assembly: GCF_023155745.1. Lineage (GTDB taxonomy): Bacteria > Actinomycetota > Actinomycetes > Actinomycetales > Microbacteriaceae > Microbacterium > Microbacterium kunmingense. The sequence goes on along the minus strand of NZ_JAKNUS010000006.1, from coordinate 15,655 downwards.
CGATCCCGCCGGCTTCGGCCTCGCGCCCCACCATGAAGCCGGTGATGTTCTGCAGGAAGAGCAGGGGCGTTCCCCGCTGGTCGCACAGCTCGATGAAGTGCGCGCCCTTCCGGGCGGACTCGGAGAAGAGGACGCCGTTGTTCGCGACGATGCCCACCGGATGACCGTGGATCCGCGCGAATCCGGTGACGAGCGTGTCGCCGTACTCCCGCTTGAACTCGTGGAGATCGCTCCCGTCCACGAGGCGCGCAATGACCTCTCTGACGTCGTAGGGCTGGTTCACGTCGACGGGAACCACGCCGTAGAGCTCTTCGGTGTCGATCGCGGGAGCCCTGCTCGGCGCGACCTGCCAGACCGGATCGGCTTCGGCGGGGAGCGTCGCGACGATGTCGCGGACGATCTCCAGGGCGTGCTCGTCGTCGTCGGCGAGGTGGTCGACGACCCCGGAGCGGCGGGCGTGCAGCTCGCCGCCCCCGAGTTCCTCCGGGGTGACGATCTCGCCGATCGCCGCCTGGACCAGCGGCGGACCGCCGAGGAAGATCGTCCCCTGCCCCCGCACGATGACGGTCTCGTCGCTCATGGCGGGCACATATGCACCCCCGGCGGTGCACGAGCCCAGAACGGCTGCGATCTGGGAGATGCCCGCCGCCGACAGGCGGGCCTGGTTGTAGAAGATGCGCCCGAAGTGGTCGCGGTCCGGGAAGACCTCATCCTGCATCGGGAGGAACGCGCCACCCGAGTCCACCAGGTAGATGCACGGGAGCCGGTTCTCCAGGGCGATCTCCTGGGCGCGCAGGTGCTTCTTCACCGTGAGGGGGAAGTACGTGCCGCCCTTGACCGTCGCGTCGTTGCTGACCACCATGACGTGGCGTCCGTGGACGAGTCCGATGCCGGCGACGACGCCCGCCGCCGGTGCCTCGCCGCCGTACAGTCCGTCCGCGGCGAGCGGGGCGACCTCGAGGAACGGGCTCCCGGGATCCAGGAGCCGGTCGACGCGGTCGCGAGGGAGGAGCTTGCCCCGTGCGACGTGACGCTCTCGCGAGGCCTCGGAACCACCGAGGGCGGCCTCGGCCAGCCGGCGCCGCAGGTCGTCGGCGAGGTCGCGCTGAGCCGCGTCGGTGCGACGGAAGCCGTCATCCCGACGGACGGCGGTGGTGAGCCTGGTCATGTCATCTCCGTCGACGTCACGATCCGGTCACGCCCGTTGTCGCGGCGTGGCGGGGGCGGTTAGTGTGCGTTAACCGAGCTTCCACGTTAGCGAGGATTAACTGAAATGGCAAGCACCACGGGTCGCGAACGCGCCAAGGCGGACAGACACTCCGCACTCCTCGCCGAGGCGGCGCGTCTGTTCGCCGAGCGGGGATTCACCGGCGTCAGCCTCGAAGACCTGGGTGCCGCCGTCGGCGTGAGCGGGCCGGCGATCTACCGCCACTTCGCCAACAAGCAGGCCCTGCTCGGGGCCATTCTCATCGGGGTGAGCGAGAGACTGCGCGACGGCGGGCGATCGGTGATCGAGCAGTCGGATGACGCGGCTGAGCGACTGAGGAGGCTGGTGGCCTTCCACGTCGATTTCGCTCTCACCGACGCCGACGTCATCCGCGTCCACGACCGCGACCTGGCAAGTCTCAGCGAGGAGGATCGTCGTACCGTGCGGCGCTTGCAGCGCGAGTACGTCGAGATGTGGATAGAGGTCCTCGCCGCCGTGCACCCCGGGCGCGCCGAGCCGGACCTCCGGGTGCGCGCGCACGCCTGCTTCGGCCTCATCAACTCCACACCGCACAGCATCCGCACGGGTCCGGATGCCCCCGACCAGTCGAGCGTCCGGGACATCCTCACCGCGATGGCCGAAGCCGCACTGGCCGTCTGAGCGATATCCTCGCTCAAAGATGCGCGAGAACCCCGAAGAAGAGGCCCTGAGCTCCCGCCGCGACTTCCTGAAGGTCGGCGGCCTGGCTGCCGCGGGCTTCGCCGTGGGGGGCGCCACCGGCGCGGCCGGCGGCGCCGCGATCGGTCACGCCGCGGGAGTGAGGGAGGGCACGCAGGACCTCCCCGCCCTCGCCGCACGGTCCGAGCCCGGGTTCGATCACATCGTGGTGCTGATGGGCGAGAACCGCTCGTTCGACAACATGCTCGGGTGGCTCTACACCCCCGACACACTGCCCGAGCGTGCCCAGTTCGACGGCCTGGCGTTCGGCGACTACGCCAACCTCTCCCCCCGCGGCGATCGGGTCGCCGCGCACGTCTACTCCGGGGCGACCGACGTCGTGATGGGTCTTCCCAACCCCGATCCGGGTGAGGAGTTCCCCCACGTCAACACGCAGTTGTTCGGGCTGGTGGATCCGGCGGACAACGCCACCGCGCAGGTCGGTCAGATGCGCGCACCGTTCAACGCTCCCCCGCCCGGCACCGCGCCGACGATGGACGGCTTCCTGAAGGACTACTGGAACAACTTCACGCGTCTGCGCCGAGGCACCGAGCCGACCCTCGAGGAGGCGTCGCAGATCATGGGGGGCTTCTCCCCCGAGCAGCTTCCCGTCCTGTCGGCGCTGGCGCGGGAGTTCGCCGTCTTCGACGCCTGGTTCGCCGGCGTCCCGTCCCAGACGTACTGCAACCGCTCGTTCTTCCACGCCTCGACCTCGCACGGCTTCGTGACGAACAAGCACGGCGGTGGATACGACAAGTGGCTGAACGCCCCGGCGGCGCCGACCATCTTCAACCGGCTCGAGGACGCCGGCCTGTCGTGGAAGATCTACTTCGACGAGATGCAGCTGGTCTCGCTCACCGGTGTCCTGCACGCCCCCGTTCTGGAGAAGTACTGGCGCAGCGAGCACTTCGCCTTCATGCCCCAGTTCTACAAGGACGCTAAGGAGGGGACCCTCCCCGCCTACGCCTTCATCGAACCGCGCCTGGCCTACAACCACAACGACTTCCATCCCCCCTTCGGCGTCTACCGTTCGAGTGAGGTGGACGGCCGCCTGGTCATCGACTCGGCCGTCTCAGACGTCCGGGCGGGAGAGAAGCTCGTGGCGAGCGTCTACGACGCCATCCGGACGAGTGCGAGCAGCGCCGGATCCAACGCGATGAACACCCTCCTCTTCATCACCTTCGACGAGCACGGCGGCACGTACGACCATGTGCCCCCGCCGCGAGCGGTACCGCCGGTGGAGGGTGCCGCACCCGGCGAGATGGGTTTCGCCTTCGACCGACTCGGGGGTCGGGTTCCGGCTATCGCGGTGTCCGCCTACACCCGGGCGGGGACCGTCATCAACGACGAGATGCATCACGGCTCCGTGATCGCGACGCTCGCGCGTCGCCACGGCCTGCAGCCGCTCAACCGCCGCGATGCGGGGGCGAACACGCTGTTCTCGGTGCTCAACCTCAGCCGGCCCCGTCACCCGGCCACCTGGCCCACCGTGCATCCGATGTACCACCCGCCGAACCCGCAGGCCGAGGAGCCGATCGATCCGACGTCGTCTCCGCACCGCGACAAACCGCTGAGCCCGCCCGGGCGCGGACTCCTCGGCCTTCTCCAGGCGCGGTACGGCGAGGGATCCCAGGGCGAGCCGCAGACCTACGCGGAGGCCTACGACTACCTGCGCCGCCGCGGGAGCGGTCTGTTCACGCAGGCGTGACGGTCAGATCCCGTCGCCGTCGGCATCGACCCTCACCCCAGCAGCATCGCCCGCCCGGGCTCTCGCAGGACGGCCCCCACCTCGGCCAGGAAGCGGGATCCTTGCTCACCGTCGACGAGGCGGTGGTCGAAGGACAGCGCGAGCGTGACGACGTCGCGCAGCGCGATCTGCCCCTGATGCTCCCAGGGCTGACGACGCACCGCACCGATGGCGAGGATCCCCGCTTCGCCGGGATTGAGGATCGGGGTGCCCGCGTCGACGCCGAAGACGCCGACGTTGGTGATCGAGAAGGTCCCGCCGCGCATCGCCTCGGGAGAGGTCTTCCCGGCCCGGGCCGTGGTGGCCAGCTCGCGGATGGCGTCGGCGAGGTCGGGGAGCGTCAGGCGGTCGGCATTGCGGATGTTCGGGACGACCAGACCCCGTTCGGTCGCGGCCGCGATCCCGAGGTGAACCCCGTGGTACTGGACGATCTCGCCGCCCTCCTCGTCCCATCGCGAATTGAGGGTCGGATGGTGACGCAGCGCGAGGCAGACGGCCTTGGCCGCGACGGCGAGGATGCCGATGCGATGCTCGGCCGTCGTCCGGTCCGCGCGGAGGGAGGAGACCAGCTCGGAGGTCGCCGTGACATCAACCGTGAGGAACACGGTCACGTGCGGCGCCGTGAAGGCGCTGCGCACCATCGCGTCGGCGGTGTGCTTGCGCACGCCGCGGATGGGCAGTCGCGTCTCCTCGAGGTCGGCCGACGCCGCTCGGACGGTGGCGGCGCCCGGGGCTGCGGCGACCGGAGCGGCCGACTCCGCGACGCGGCGGACGTCCTCGCGGGTGATGAGACCGCCCTCCCCGGTGCCGGTGATCAGCGCGAGGTCGACACCGAGGTCTTTGGCGAGCTTGCGGACCGGCGGCGTCGATCGTGGCCGCTCGTGCACGGTCTCGAGGGCCTCGAGGATCCGGATGTCGTCGTGCGGCGCCGCGGCGAGGACGGCCGTGTCGGCGGTCGACGTCCGCGCCGCGGGCGCAGCCACGCGCGGCCGACGCCGAGGCCGCGATCCGCTGCGCGGCGCGGCGCCGTAGCCCACCAGGTTGGGTCCGGCCGCGTCGTCGGTCGGCGAGGCGGTCATGGGAGCGGGGGCCTCCGGGCCGGGGAGGTCCGGGCCGGGTGTCTTCGAGCCGGGTGCGTTCGGGCCGACCTCCGCGCCCACGTCGAAGGAGATGAGTGGGGAACCGACCTCCACCACGTCGCCGGCCGCGGCGTGCAGCACATGGACGACCCCGGCGTGCGGCGAGGGAAGCTCCACGACGGCCTTGGCCGTCTCGACCTCGGCGATGGTCTGGTTCAGGGCCACGCGATCGCCCTCGGCGACGAGCCACTGCACGAGTTCGGCCTCGGGGAGACCCTCGCCGAGGTCGGGGAGCCGGAACTCCTGGATCACAGTTCCACCCCCGTGAGGCTGTTCGGTCGGTCGAGGACGCGGTCGACGGCGTCGAGGATGCGGTCGAGGTCGGGCACGTGATGCTTCTCGAGTTTCGCCGGGGGGTAGGGGATGTCGTGTCCGGTGACCCGGGCAGGCGGTGACTCGAGGTAGTGGAAGCACCGTTCGGTGACGCTCGCGACGAGTTCGGCACCGACCCCCGCCTCGCGGGCTGCCTCGTGGGTGACCACCACGCGACCGGTCTTGCGCACCGACGCCGCGACCGTGCGGTAGTCCACCGGCGAGAGCGAGCGCAGGTCGATGACCTCGAGCGAGATCCCCTCCTCCTCCGCAGCCGACGCAGCATCCAGCGCCGTGACCACCTGCGCACCGTAGGTCAGCACCGTCACATCGGTGCCCTCCCGGGCGACCCTCGCCAGCCCCATCGGGGGCGCATCGGCGGGATCGACGTCGAGTTCGACCTCGCCCTTGGCGTGGTACAGACGCTTGGGCTCGAAATACACGACGGGATCGTCCGAGGCGATCGCCTGACGGAGCATGACGTACGCATCCTGCGGATTGGACACCGCGACCACGCGCAGACCCGAGGTGTGGACGAAGTACGCCTCCGGTGATTCGGAGTGGTGCTCGGCCGCGCCGACGCCACCGGCCCACGGGATGCGGATCGTCAGCGGCATCCGGACATTCCCACGGGTCCGATAGTGCAGCTTGGCCACCTGGCACACGATCTGGTCGAAGGCGGGATAGACGAAGCCGTCGAACTGGATCTCGACCACGGGCCGGAAGCCGCGGAGGGCCAGGCCCACCGCGGTGCCGACGATGCCCGATTCCGCCAGCGGCGTGTCGATGACCCGCTGCGCGCCGAATTCCTCCTGCAGACGATCGGTGACGCGGAAGACTCCGCCGAGCTTGCCGATGTCCTCCCCCATCACCAGGACCTTGGGGTCATCCGCCATGGCGCGACGAAGACCCTCGTTGATCGCCTTCGCCATCGTCAACTGGACCATGATCAGCCCTCCCGTTCCGTGGCGAAGCCGTCGAGATACGCCGCGTAGGCGGCGCGCTGCTCGTCGATGCCGGTGTGCGGCTCGGCGTAGACGGCGTCGAAGATCGACAGCGCCGGACGCGTCACCGCTCCCATCGCGGCCTCGCGCACCTCCGCGGCGAGTGCGTCGGCGTCGGCGGCGACCTGAGCGGCGAAGTCCTCGTCGAACGCGCCCTCCGCACGCAGCAGCGCCTCGACCCGGTCGATCGGATCGCGCCGACGCCACGCGTCGACCTCATCCTTGTCGCGGTAGCGCGAGGGGTCGTCGGAGGTGGTGTGCGGACCCATCCGGTAGGTCACCGCCTCGAGGAAGGCCGGCCCCCGGCCCTGTCGCGCGTGGTCGACCGCCCAGCGCATCGCGGCGAGGCAGGCGAGGACGTCGTTGCCGTCCACGCGCATGCTCGGGATGCCGAACCCCGGCGCGCGGCCCGCAATGGGGAACCGAGCCTGAACGGTGACGGGCTCGGAGATGGCCCACTGGTTGTTCGTGCACACGAACACCACGGGGGCGCCGAACGACGAGGCGAATACCATCGCCTCGTTCACGTCGCCCTGGCTGGTCGCCCCGTCTCCGAAGTAGGCGGCGGCCACCTGATCGCCGCCGTCGCGCTGGACGCCCATGGCGTAGCCGACCGCGTGCAGCGACTGGGCGCCGATGATGATCTGCTGGGTCGCGGTGTGCAGCTCGAACGGGTCGTAGGTGGAGTGCCCCTCGCCCCGCCACGCGAGGACGTAGTCGGAGGGCTTTCCGCCCCGTGCGTAGACCACTCCGGTCTCGCGATAGCTCGGGAAGGCGAAATCGTCGGCGCGGAGGGCGCGGGCGGTGCCGATCTGCGTCGCCTCCTGCCCCTGGCACGGCGGCCACAGGCCGACCTGCCCCTGCCGCTGAAGGGCGACGCCCTCGGCGTCGATGCGGCGCAGGAGCACCATGTCGCGATAGAGCCGTTGGATGGCAGCGGTGTCGACGTCCTCGATCCACTGCTGCAGATCGGGATCGGCGACGCGTTCACCGGCGGGGGTCAGCAGACGAGCGACGTCGTCCACGTCGGTGACCGGATCGGCCGTGGGGTTCAGGGTGTGCACCATTGTCATCCCTCCTCGAGGCGACGCTCTCGTGAAGCGTCGCGCGTGAGTCGCCGGCAGCGTCGCCGACAAGCCCGAGGCTACTCGTTCTGTCACCTAGCTCAACCATCTTCTTGCTTGTTGAGCAACATGCGCAGGCGGTCGCGCATCGACCTGCTAATCTTTCGCACTATGAGCACTCTCGACCATGTCGACATCGAGCTCCTCGCCGCCCTCTCCGACGATCCCCGCGCCACGGTCGTCGCGCTCGCGGAGCGCCTGGGCCTGTCGCGCAACACCGTCCAGGCGCGGATGTCGCGACTGGAGCGCGCGGGCGTCTTCCTCTCCTACGAACGCGCCATCTCGCCCGAGGCGCTGGGATTCCCGATCGAGGCGTTCCTCAGCGTGACGGTGCGCCAGGCCGACCTCCCCCGCATCACCGCGGAGCTCGGACGAGTGCCGGAGATCGTGCAGGTCCACGGCCTCAGCGGTCAGGTCGACCTGCTCGTGCGTGTGGCCTGCCGCGACACCCAGCATCTGTTCGACACCGACGCCAGGATCCTCGCCATCGAGGGCGTCGAGCGCACCGAGACCTCCCTCGTCATGGGGGAGGTCATCGGTTACCGCGTGCGCCCGCTCATGGAGCTGGCACGACGGGAATCGTAGCCGGCGCTCCCCGGCCACCGACCGAGGATGTCGCGTCGAGACGGACGAGGATGACCCCAGCGAGGATGAGCGCTCCGCCGACGAACTGGATGGGAGCCGGCACCTCGGCGAGGAAGATCCAGGCGAAGGCCAGAGCGAACAGCACCTCCGAGAGTCCGACGAAAGACCCGACGCGAGAACCGATCCGCGGCACGGCCATCACTCCGAGCCCGTACCCCACCGAGGTCGCCACCGCCCCGACCCACAGCACCGGAATCCACCACGCGACCTCGGCTCCGGCGAGGGTCACCGTGACATCCACCGCCCGGAACGGCAGGATTCCGGTGACGGCCAGGACCGCCATCACCAGGGTGCCGAACAGCAGTCCGGCCGCGGCGAGGGCGAGGGGCGGGAGGTCATCGCCCGCGCGCTCGGCGATCACGAAGTACGCGCAGACGCAGACGGCGGCACCGAGCGCGAACAGCACGCCCCACAGGTCGAACGCCGCTCCCGAGACATCCACGACGAGAACGAGTCCCGACACCGCCACCACCGATCCCGCCAGCACCAGGCCCGAGGGTCGCCGGCGACTGCGGATCCAGACGGCGACGACCAGGATCACCGGTGCGAGGTATTGGATCAGCAGCGCCACCGCCACCGGCATCCGCTGCATCGCGGAGAAGAACAGCAGCTGACAGCCCACCACCGGCATGAGGCCGAAGCCGATGATCAGCGCCCAGTGATCTCGGACGAATCGCCGCTGACGAAGGAGGGTCGCCACGAGCGCGGGAGACAGGACGAGGGCCGCCAGTCCCATCCGCACCAGGAGCGCAGCCCCGAGGGACCACCCGGCCTCCAGCAGCGGCTTCATGAACGGCCCGCTCGAGGAGAACGCCAGCGCGGAGGCCAAGGCCATCACCAGGCCCGTCGTCGCCGCTCGCGGCGCGGGACGGGAAACGCCGTCGACGAGCACGGGAAGCGGCGCGGTCGCGGTCATCGGATCATCCATCTGTCAGGAGTGAACAATGGGTACACTGGTGACACTAGTGGCGCAGAATGTCAGGAGTCAACATGGTCTTCATCCATGACACGGAGAGCAATCTGCGCGCCGCCGCCTACCTGGTCAACACCCTGCCCGGCGTGGGCGGCGTCGAAGCCGTCGACACCCTGACGACCCCGGAGCAGTTCGACGAATACCTGCGGATCAATCCGTACACGGGTGTCATCCGCCGCGACGATGCCGAGCTCGCGGCGCTTCGCGCAGTGCGACGCCAGCTGCAGGGGCTGTGGGACGTCGACCGCGACGGGGCGGTGCCGCTCGTGAACGAGATGCTCCGGCGCGGTCAGGCCCTCCCTCGGCTGATGAAGCACGACGGGATGGACTGGCACATCCACGCCACGAGAGATGACGCACCCCTCGCGACGCGGGTGCTCGTCGACGCGGCGATGGCCTTCGTCGACGTCATCCGCGCCGGCGAGTACGACCGCGTGCGGCGCTGCGCAGCCGACGACTGCGACGGCGTCTACGTCGACTTCTCCAAGAACAAGTCCAAGCGGTACTGCGACACCGGCAACTGCGGCAATCGGATGAACGTCAACGCGTATCGGCAGCGGAAGGCGCGAGAAAACGGGTGATGGCCGCCGCGGCGGGACCCGGGGTCTCGTAGTGGATGAGATGCCCGACCTCGGGTATCTCCACCAGCTCCGCGCGAGGGAAGAGCTCCTGCAGTCGGCGCTGGGCCGCCAGGGGGGTGATGTCATCGCGCTCGGCGACGATCAGCAGCGTCGGCTGCTCGATCGCGGAGGCGTAGGCCCGCACGTCGTTGCCGACGGACGCCTCGAACGCCTCCCGGAGCACATCGCGGTCGGCGAAGCGCGAGAAGTAGCGGTCGTGCTGATCGTGGATGTAGCGACGGAGGTCGCGCCGCCGCGTCTTGGCCATCGCCACGCTCATCCCCCGCACGATCGTCCGCTGCCGGAGGATCCACTCGCCGATGCGTCGCGGGAGCCGCGCCCCCGCCCGGTAGTACAGGACGGCGAGACGGGTGAGGATGCCGCGCGGACCCTCGAGCGCCGGCGCGCCGATGGGGTTGATGAGGATGAGCCGCGTGGTGGGGAGCCCTCCCGCGACCGCCGCGGCAGCCACGATCGAGCCGAAGGAGTGTCCCAGCACCACCGCTTCCGGGGCCAGGACGGCGTGCACCTCGCGCAGCCACGTCCGATAGGTGTCGATGTCGTGGCGCCGCCCGGGAAGCGGGGTCGAATCGCCGAAACCCGGGAGGTCGGGAACGATCACGCGGATCTCCGGAAGGAGTCCGACGATGGCGGCCAGCCCGTGGTGGTCGCCGCGGAACCCGTGCACCGCCAGCACCGTGACGTCCGCATCGGCGGGCCCGTACGTCCAGTAGGCGGTCCGGCCGCCCAGGATCTCGACCCGCTCACCCTCGGAGACCACGGCGCGCGGGGCGGGCACCTCGGGGTGGGGAATCGACACGCTCGAGTCTAACCGGCCGTCGATGTCGGGACCGGCGCGTACGGTCCGGAGCCATGACGATCCCTCGCCCCGTACCCGACCCCGGCGCACCGGCACCGGTGCCCCTCCGCGCAGACTCTCCCCCCTGGCTGCGCGTCATCGGCGTCTTCGACCTCGAGACCACCGGCGTCGATGTGCGCGCCGACCGTGTGGTCACCGCGCACGTCGGGTTGCTGGATGCCTCGGGGGCGGCGATCTGCGGACGGTCATGGCGCGCAGACCCGGGCGTGGTGATCCCGGCGGCGGCGACCGCCGTGCACGGGATCTCCACCGCCGAGGCGCGCGCCACCGGCCGACCCGCCGGCGAGGTCGTCGCGGAGATCGTGGGGTGCCTTCGCGGCATCCTCGATGCCGGCATCCCGGTGGTGGCCTACAACGCCGCCTACGACTTCTCCCTGCTGCACCACGAGGCGCTGCGGCACGGCGTCGCTCCCCTGGACCAGCCGAACCCGGTGTTCGATCCCCTCGTGATCGACCGGCACTACGACCGCTTCAGACGGGGGAAACGGACGCTCGCGAAGGTGGCCGAGCACTACGCCGTTCCGCTCGAGGAGGCGCATGAGGCGGCGGCGGATGCGCGGGCGGCGGGACGCGTCGCTCACGCCCTCGCTCGGCGTTATCGCGACGCGCTCCCCTCGACGGCGCGTGCTGTCCACGTCGAGCAGATCGCCTGGGCGCGCGACCAGGCGGCGAGCCTCACCGAGTACTTCGTGAGGATCGGTCGGATCGATCCGGCCGAGCCGGTGGACGGCACGTGGCCGGTCAGATGACGCGCGAAAAAGCCCCCGACCGAGGTCGGGGGCTTTTCGGGCGGCTCAGCGGCCGCCGAAGTTCTTGAAGCGCTGGTTGAACTTCTCGACGCGACCGGCCGAGTCCAGGATGCGCTGCTTGCCCGTGTAGAACGGGTGCGAGGCCGACGAGATCTCGACGTCGATGACGGGGTACTCGACACCGTCGAGCTCGATCGTCTTGTCGCTGGTGACGGTGGAACGGGTGAGGAAGGTCTCGCCCGAGCCGAGGTCGCGGAACACGACAGCGCGGTAGTCGGGGTGGATGTCAGTCTTCATGGGAATCCTTGCGGGAGCGACGGAAAGTCTGTTGTGCGAGAGCACCAGCGAGTGAGTCTACCAGGCCTCGGCCCGGACCACCGAACCGCGTCCCCGCGGCGAGGGCCTCGTCACCGCGCCGCGCGCGCGGTGAAACGACCGTCCTCCTCGCGGAGCGTGATCGGCGTGCCGAAGGTCTCGGTCAGCGACTCCCCCGTCAGCGCCTCGGCGATCGGGCCGGAAGCGACGGCGCGCCCGTCCCGCAGCAGCAGCACGTGCGTGAAGCCGACCGGGATCTCCTCGACATGGTGCGTGACCATCACCATGGCCGGGGTCGTCGGCGCCTGGGCGTATCCGCCGAGCAGGGTCAGCAGATCCTCCCGGGCGCCGAGATCGAGGCTGGCGGTCGGTTCGTCCAGGAGCAGCAGCTCGGGGTCGGTCATGATCGAGCGGGCGATCTGCACCCGCTTCTGCTCGCCGTCCGACAGCGTTCCGAACGTCCGGTCGGCCAGATCGTCCAACCGCCATTCGGCCAGGACGCGCAGGGCGCGGCGTTCGTCGATGTCCTCGTAGTCCTCGCGCCAGCGCCCGACCACCGAGAACGCCGCCGTCAGGACCACGTCGAGGACGGTCTCCTCTGCGGGGATGCGCCGCGCCATGGCGCTGGAGGCGAAGCCGATGCGGGGACGCAGCTCGAAGACATCCGTTCGGCCCAGTCTCTCCCCGAGGATGGTCACGGCGCCCGACGTGGGATGGATCAGAGTGTCCGCGAGCTGCAGGATCGTGGTCTTGCCGGCACCGTTGGGCCCCAGCACCACCCACCGCTGATCGTCGCTGACCTCCCAGTCGAGGTGATCGACGATGTCACGGGCGTTCCTGCGGACGACGACGTCGGAGAACTCCAGCACCTGCGGCATGACCCCACCCTATCGGCCAGGTCCCGCCCGTCACGGCGCCGCGACGACCTCCCGATACAGCGCCGCGGTCTGGGCGGCGATGCTCTGCCAGCTGAAGTCGGTGATCGCCCGACGGCGTCCGGCTTCCCCCCAGGCGCGGGCGCGTGTGGGATCGCCGACGACGTCGATGAGGGCGGCGGCGAGGTCGTCGACGAACCGGTCGGGATCGAGCGGGGTCCCCGTGCCGTCATCCATCTGCTCGATCGGCACGAGCCGGCCGGTGACCCCGTCGACGACGACCTCGGGGATGCCACCGGTGGCGGTGCCGACGACGGCGGCGCCGCACGCCATCGCCTCCAGATTCACGATCCCGAGGGGCTCGTACACCGAGGGGCAGACGAAGGCGGTCGCGGCGGTGAGCACCGTGCACAGCTCGTGACGTGAGAGCAGTCGGTCGAGCCACACCACCCCGTCGCGCGTCTCCTGCAGGCCTCGGACGAGCTCTTCGACCTCGGCCATGATCTGCGGGGTGTCGGGGGCTCCGGCGCACAGCACCAGCTGCACCTCCGGAGGCAGCTGTGCCGCGGCGCGCAGGAGGTACGGCAGGCCCTTCTGACGGGTGATGCGCCCGACGAAGACGACCGAGGGCCGTGCCGGGTCGACGCCCAGCCGCGCCAGGAGCGGATCGTCGGTCACCGGATGCCAGGAGTCGGTGTCGATGCCGTTGTAGATCACCCGCACCTTCCCGGGGTCCACGGCGGGGTAGCTGCGGAGGATGTCCGCACGCATGCCTTCGCTGACCGCCACGATCGCGGCGGCGTGCTCGTAGGCCACCTTCTCCACCCAGCTCGACACCGCGTAGCCGCCGCCGAGCTGCTCCGCCTTCCATGGGCGGAGCGGCTCGAGGCTGTGCGCGGTCAGCACGTGCGGGATGCCGTGCAGGAGCGAGGAGAGGTGGCCGGCGAAGTTCGCGTACCAGGTGTGGCTGTGCACGACGTCGGCGCCGGCGACATCCGTCACGATCTCGAGGTCGGTGCCCAGGGTCTGCACGGCGGCATTGGCCGCGGCGAGCTCGGCGGGCACGCGATACGAGGTCGTGCCCGGCTCGTCGCGGTCCGCGCCGAAGGCGCGCACATTCACGTCGACGGGCGCCCCGGCCCCGCCCTCGCGCAGCGCCCGGACCAGTTCGGTCACATGCACGCCGGCGCCTCCGTAGATCTCCGGCGGGTATTCCTTGGTGATCATGTCCACGCGCATGGGTCGAAACCTAGTACACGCGGGCAACTGTGGACAGACGCTGGGTACCAGCGCGGAAGCGGGCCTAGGGTGGTGCCATGCCTGCAGCGCCGAAGGTCTTCGGAATCATCCTCGCCGGCGGCGAGGGGAAGCGACTCATGCCCCTGACCGCCGATCGCGCCAAGCCGGCCGTGCCGTTCGGCGGCCAGTACCGGCTGATCGACTTCGCGATATCGAACCTCATCAACTCGGGGCTGCGGCAGATCGTCGTGCTGACCCAGTACAAGTCGCACAGCCTCGACCGCCACGTGTCGCAGACCTGGCGGATGTCGGCGCTGCTGGACTCCTACGTCGCCTCGGTGCCGGCGCAGCAGCGGTTGGGGAAGCGGTGGTTCTCGGGGTCCGCCGACGCCATCTTGCAGAGCCTGAACCTCATCAACGACGAACAGCCCGACATCGTCATCGTCATCGGCGCCGATCACGTGTACCGCATGGATTTCCGGCAGATGCTCGCCGCCCACATCGAGTCCGGCGCCCGAGCCACCGTGGCGGGCATCCGGCAGCCGATCTCGCTGGCCGATCAGTTCGGGGTGATCGACGTCGACCCAGACGACCCCAGTCGCATCCGCGACTTCCTCGAGAAGCCGCAGCACCCCGAGGGGCTCGCCGATGCGCCCGACCAGGTGCTGGCCTCCATGGGCAACTACATCTTCGATGCCGACGCGCTGATCGAAGCGGTCGAGGCCGACGGGGAGATCCCCACCTCCAACCACGACATGGGCGGCGACATCGTCCCGTACTTCGTCGGTCGCGGTGAGGCCGGCGTCTACGACATGGTCCGCAACGACGTGCCGGGGTCGACCGATCGCGACCGGTCGTACTGGCGCGACGTCGGGACGATCGACTCGTTCTTCGAGGCCCACCAGGACCTCATCTCCACCCTGCCCGTTTTCAACCTGTACAACATGCAGTGGCCGATCCACTCGCAGGCTGTGAACTCGCCGCCAGCGAAGTTCGTCCGCGACTCGGTGGGCCGGATCGGCAACTCGATCGATTCGATCGTCTCGCTCGGTTCCGTCCTGTCCGGAACGCATCTCGAGCGCAGCGTCGTGGGCCCCTGGACACTCGCCGCGGGCGGCTCGACGATCACCGACGCCGTGCTGTTCGACCACGTGCAGGTCGGTGCCGGGGCCAGGATCCACCGCGCCATCCTCGACAAGAACGTCGTCATGGCCGACGGCGCCACGGTGGGGGTCGATCGCGAACGCGACATCGCCCGCGGGTTCACCGTCACCGACAGCGGGATCACCGTGGTCGGCAAGGGAGTCTTCGTCGATCGGTGACCCGTCGCGCCGCCGCTACGGTGAAGGGGTGAGTGATCCCACGCGATTCCTCGTCGTCCTCGACGCCGATTCGACCCTGATCCGCAACGAGGTGATCGAGCTCATCGCCGAGGAAGCCGGCCGGGGGCCGGAGGTCGCCGCCGCGACGGAGGCGGCGATGCGCGGCGAGGTCGACTTCGCCACGAGCCTGCGCGCCCGGGTCGAGACGCTCGCCGGGGTCCCCGTGGTGGCCCTCGAGCGCGTGCGCGGGCGCGTCGAGCCGACCCCGGGCGCCGCCGAACTCATTGCGGCGGTGCACGAACGCGGCGGAGTCGTGGGTGTCGTCTCCGGGGGCTTCCACGAGATCCTCGACGACATCGCACCGGCCCTCGGCGTGGATCTCTGGCGGGCCAACCGACTCGCCGTCTCCGGCGACGCCCTGACGGGCCAGGTCTCCGGTCCCATCGTCGACGCCGAGGGGAAGGCCGCCACCCTGGCGGCGTGGGCCGAGGACCACGGGATTCCCCGGGCGCGCACCGTCGCCATCGGCGACGGGGCGAACGACCTCGTGATGATGTCCCTCGCGGGTCTGGGCCTGGCGTTCAACGCCAAGCCCCTCGTCCGCGCCGAGGCGGACCTGGTGATCGGTCCGGTTGACCTCCGCGAGGTCATCCCCCTGCTGCCCTAGATGTACCGGGTCAGGACGTTGGTTGCAGGCGGCTGATCGGGGGCTTGCCTCCGAGTGCTGAGTGGCGACGTCCAGTGTTGTAGTGCTCCAGCCAGGGGTCAAGGGCCGCGGTGCGAGCGT
>NZ_JAKNUS010000005.1 GCF_023155745.1 Microbacterium kunmingense | reverse complement strand
GTAAGTCCCCCCGCGACGATCTTCAACACCACGACCCGATGCTTCGACGACATGCCCGAGTCTGTCGCCTATGACCCGACTCACGTGTCGCCGATCACCTGTCGCCTATGTCGTGAACCCACACACCTCACTCGCCACCCACAGAGCCCGGCTTCGGCCGGGCTCTCGGCGTCTGCGCGTCTCGGCCGCCTGACACGTCCGCCGTCGCGTGCCAGGATGGGCATGCGTCGACGAGAGGACCGAGATGACACAGCCCCAGCCGCACGAGACGTCCGCGCCCGCCGCTCCGCAGGACGCGGACGAGCCGGGTCGGTCGCCGCTCATCCGCGCGGCCATCTGGGTCGCGATCGGTGCGCTCATCGCCGCGGCGATCGTGTGCGTCGTCTGGGTGCTGATCGGCCCGGAGAACGGCATCGTCGCCCGCGCGTTCCTCACCGTGCTGCTGCTGGCCGGTTTCGCAGGCGCCGCGATCCTCGATGCGAACCTCGCACCGAACCGTCCGGTGTGGTTGGCGCTGGCCAGCATGGGCGTGTGGATCGTGACCCTTCTCATCGGGGCGGTGATGATCTGGATGCCGGAGCGCTTCCCCTACTCCGGATTCGGCCGTTTCGTGTCCTTCCTCCTCATCGTGCTGATCCTGCAGCTGGCGCTGCTGCACATCCGTCTCTTCCTCAAGGCGTACGCGCGGAACCGCACGACCTTCACCCGCGTCATCGCGATCGTGACGATCGTGCTCGTGATCGCGCTGGCCATCATGCTGGTGATCCCGCTGATGCTGTCGGAGTACGCCGATCTGGGCGACCTGTACTGGCGCTTCGTCGTGTCGATCACGATCCTCGCCGCGGTGGGCACCGCGCTCCTCCCGCTCATCAACGTGCTCTTCGCACCGCGCCGGCCGCGGCCGGTGGCGCCCTCCTACGCCGGACACCCCGGGTACCCCTCGTATCCCGGGTATTCCGCCGGCGACGGCTCGCCGACCGGCGTCATCCCCGCGTGGGCCCCGCACGCTCCCCAGGGTCAGACCTGGCCGGAGGCGGCGCAGCCGGCGTGGCAGCCGCAGCCGTCGCCTGCGCCGACCCCGGCGGCCTGGCAGCCGCAGAGCGCATCCCCGCCCTTCCCCCCGGCGCCCGCCACCGCCGCGCCGAGTCCGACGGCGCCGACCCACGACGCGCCGGTAGCACCCGCTCCGGCTCCCTCCGTCGCTGACGACGCGACCGCAGCCGACGACGCTCCTGTCGCCGATGCGCCGACGCCGTCCGCGTCCCCGGCTCCCGCTACGGCGGCCGCTCCCGCTCCGGCCGAGGAGGAACTGCTCCCGTGGCCGATGTACGCCGACGGTCGGACGCCCCTGCCGATGCTTCCCGACGGCAGCCCCGACTGGCAGGCCTACCAGACCGGTCGTCCTTCGCCCGGTGCGCAGTCGTTCGTGCCGATCGCACCCGACTCCGCGGCCCCGCCGGCATTCCCCCCGCCGACGCCGGCGCCGGGCGCGCAGGGCTACGAGGGATTCCCGCCCCCGCCGCCGCTTCCGCCGCGCAACTAGCCGAGGAGCTCTCGCGCGGCCATCGCCGCGTTGTGTCCGCCGATCCCGCTGACGGCACCGCCCCGCCGGGCGCCCGAGCCGCACAGCAGGATCCGCTCGTGACCGGTGTCCACCCCCCATCGCGCCGCGGGGCCCGACAGATCGGCGTCGTCATCCGCCCAGGGCCAATCGAGTCCGCCGTGGAAGATGTCGCCGCCGACCATCCGCAACGACTCCTCCAGATCGGCGGTGGTCCGCACCTCGATGCAGGGTGAGCCGTCGGGGGCCGTGTACACGCAGTCCTCGACCGGTTCGCCCAGGACCGAGTTCAGCGACGCCGACGCCGCAGCCAGCACGTCGGCCCGGGCGGCGTCGGGGTCGCGCCCGGTGACGAGCCGGTGGGGCACCTGGAGGCCGAAGAGCGTCAGGGTCTGGGCGCCCTCGGCGCGCAGCTGCTCGCCGAGGATCGACGGGTCGGTGAGGGAATGGCAGTAGATCTCCGCCGGCAGGGGATGGGGAAGCGCCCCCGCCGAGGCGGCGGCGTGCGCTCGGTCGAGCTGGGACAGGGTTTCGTTGATGTGGAAGGTCCCCGAGAAGGCCGCGACGGCCGACACCTCGGGGTCGCGGAGGCGGGGGAGTCGGCGCAGCAGCATGTTGATCTTGACCTGCGCGCCCTCGGGCGTGGGCCGCGCCGCTTCGGTCGCCGCGCCGCCGGCGCGCAGCAGGTCGGCGAGCACGGCGGGCCCGGCGCCCATCAGCACCAGCCGGCCCCGGAGCGTCTCGCTCCGCCCGCCGATCCCCGTCACCCTCACCTCGCCGTCGGGATCGAGCGCGGTGACCTCGGCGGACGTGCGGATCTCCGCACCCGCCGCACGCGCAGCGCGAGCCAGCTCTCCGCTCACCCGCCCCATTCCGCCGACGGGCACATCCCAGTCCCCGGTCCCGCCGCCGATGACGTGGTAGAGGAAGCAGCGGTTCTGCGCGAGGCTCTCGTCGTCGGCGGTGGCGAACGTGCCGATGAGCCCGTCGGTCAAGGCGATCCCGCGGGCGAGATCGGTCTCGAGCGAATGACGCAGCATCTCGCCCAGGGGTCGGTCGACGACATCCGTCCACAGCCCGTCGTCACCGAGGAACGAGCGCATCTCGGCGCGGCGGCGGAGGGGCTCGGTCATCGTCGGGAAGACGCGGCGGGCGAGGGGGAGGAGTCGCTCGCCGAAAGCGGCGTACCGGTCGGCTTCCGCCGCGTCGCCGGTCGCGCGGGCGAAGCTGCGCGCCGTGGCCGCCGCGTCGCCTCGGTCGACGAGGATGCCGCGGGAGGGATCGGCGGGGGAGGGCGTGTACAAGGAGTGGCGCCGGCGTCGCAGCTCGATGCGCAGCCCCAGATCGTCGATGATCGCGCGGGGGAGAAGGCTCACGAGGTACGAGTACCGCGACAGACGCGCGGCCACGCCCTCCCACGGTTCCTCCGAGACGGCGGCCCCGCCGACGTGGCCGAGGCGTTCGAGGACGACGACGCGGTGACCTGCGCCGGCGAGATAGGCGGCGGCGACGAGGGCGTTGTGACCGCCGCCGACGATCACGACATCGTGGGTCGCGGCATCCCGGGGGAGAGACATGACTACACCGTAGAGGCGCACGCCCCGCGGCGCACCGATCTCACGTAGGGAGCCTCGCGGTAGCGTGAGAGCCATGACGCTCGCCGCGCAACTGCACGATCTGGCCGTCGACGTCGCGAGGGAGGCGGGGGAGCTCGCCCGCCGTCGCCGCACCGAGGGTGTCGCGATTGCGGCGACGAAATCCGCGCTCGCCGACATCGTCACCGAGGCCGACCGGGAGGTGGAGCAGCTGATCCGCGATCGACTTCGCCGCGAGCGACCCGGGGACGGATTCCTCGGAGAGGAGTCGGGCGCCGAGCCGATCTCCCACGGCGGCGACTCCGACGTCACCTGGGTGATCGACCCGATCGACGGCACGGTGAACTACGCCTACGGCATCCCGTCCTATGCCGTGAGCGTGGCGGCTGTCGCGGGCGGCAGCGACCCCGAGCACTGGGACGCCCTCGCCGGGGCCGTCTTCAACCCCGCGAGCGGTGAGCTCTTCCACGCCACCCGCGACGACGGCGCGTGGCTGCACGATGACCGGCTCACCGTCACCGCTGAGCCGGCGGCGGCCGGCGCGCTCCTGGCCACCGGCTTCGGGTACGACCCGAGCACCCACGCCTCCGACCTGGCACGCGTGGGGCGCGCCATGACGATCGCCCGTGACATCCGACGCATCGGCGCGGCGTCCCTGGATCTCGCCTTCGTGGCCGCCGGGCGGCTCGACGGCTATTTCGAGCGAGGCCTCCAGCCGTGGGATTTCGCGGCGGGGGCGTTGCTCGTCACCGAGGCGGGCGGCAGGTTCGCGCGGGTGGAGATGCCGGATGCCGCGGCTCGGCCCCTCACCGTGGCCGCCGGGCCGGGGGTCTTCGAGCGTCTGCTGAGCCTTACCACAGATTGAGTCGCCGCGCGGGCGCTTGCGCCCCGGTGTCGTACATGGCATTCCCAGACGTCGCCGGGTAGTGTTTATCCGTTCGTTACTTTTCGGTGTCCGAACCGGAAGTATCCCCCAACGACCGCCTGCCGGGCACCCCCATGCGCGGCAACGACTCGGAAGCACGCCCCCGTTTTGCCCCACGACTCATCCTCGGCTCTTCGCCCGCGCACCCGCCGGTCGAGTCGAATCCCCACCGCGGACGTTCTGACCCCGGCGGAGACCACGACCGCTGCGCCCCCCGTCGACCCGCCCGCCGCGCCGGCGGCGCTGACGCGCCGCGCGCTGCGCGCCCGGGCCGCGGCGCAGCCGTTCCTGGTCAACCCCGTGTTCGCGACGACGGCACCGCCCGACGCGGCGACCGCCTCGTCGACCGGCGACCCCGCTGACATCGCGCACTCGCCCGCCTCGTCGGTCACCGCCACCGCCACCGCGTTCACCTCCGGCCGGGCGAGCGTGACCGAGGTGCCGGAGGCCTCCGCCGAGGAGTCGTCGACGGATGCCGAGGCGGCCGACCCGGAGCATCCCGAGTCCCCGGCGACCTCCACCGCGGGAACCGGAGCGATCCTTCTCGACGCTGCCGCCACGACCGGACCGTTCCGGCTCCTCGAGCCCCCGATGGGCCACTCGGTCGCCGACGAGGCGTTGCCCATCGCGGATGACGCACCCCACCGGGCCCCCGGAACGGATGACGAGTTCGAGGCCGCCGCGCGGCTGTTCTGCTTCACGGGTGAAACCCCGGTGCAGGAGGCCGCCGAGCAGAGCCGGACCGCCGACGACCCTGCGCCCGCGACCCCCGACATCGCCGCGCACGTCGCCGCATCCCGTGGTCGTCGTCCGGGGCGGGGGGCGGCATTCCGCCGCGCTGCCACGGCATCGTTCTCGGTGACCGTCATGGGCATCGTCGGTCTCCTCGCCGTCGCGACCACCACTCCCGCCGAGGCGGTGGCCGCCGCCACCGGTGCGGAACCGGCAGCGCTGTCGACGATGGCGCCGGCATCGACGGACCTCTCCGTCGACCCGGACGAGATCCAGGCGTACGTCGCCCCCGCGGGTACGGAGAACGTGCAGATCGCCCGTGGTGAGAGCTACGAGACGGTCACGATGGCAGACCTCGCCGCCGCGTCGGGCATCACGAACTTCTCCAACTTCTACGTCAACGACCCCACCGCTGCCGTTCAGTGGCCCTTCGCGGTCGGCGTGCCGATCAGCTACGGCTTCGGCATGCGATCGGGGAAGATGCACGAGGGGCTGGACTTCATCCCCGGTGCCGGAGCGCCGATCCAGGCGATCGCGGACGGCACGGTGCGTGTGGCCAGTGAGTCGGGCGGCGCCTACGGCGTGCACGTCATCATCGACCACGTCATCGACGGGCAGTTGATCTCGAGCCATTACGCGCACATGGAGTACGACTCGATGCAGGTCGTCCCGGGTCAGCAGGTGACCGTCGGCACGATCCTCGGCCGAACCGGGAACACGGGTCGCTCGTTCGGCGCTCACACCCACTTCGAGCTGCTCATGAACGGCACCACGCCGATCGACCCGCTGCCGTGGCTGCGGCAGCACGCGGGAGGGTGACCGTCGATTCAGCGAGGAGCCTTGGCTCTGGTATTCTCGTTGAGTTGCCCGCGCAGGGCAGCACGCCCCGATAGCTCAGTGGCAGAGCACTTCCATGGTAAGGAAGGGGTCGTCAGTTCAATCCTGACTCGGGGCTCGCAGCATCCGGCATCTGGCTGCCGGTGTATCGCGGCAGGGTAGCTCAGTTGGTGAGAGCGCACGACTCATAATCGTGAGGTCGCGGGTTCGAGCCCCGCTCCTGCTACACACAGAAACCCCCGGAGATCCGGGGGTTTTCGCCTTTGCGGCGCGGCCTCCCGCTGCCCAGGCGGTGATCAGGACAGGGCGGTAGCGTGGGCGACGGATCCCGACCGGATCCCCGGACGACGGATCAGTACCCGGAGAGCGACAAGACTGGCCATGGAGGCGAGTGTCATGTCGTGGATCATCCTCTTCCTCTCCGGCGTCCTCGAGGCGGTCTGGGCCACGGCGCTCGGAAAGAGCGAGGGGTTCACCAAGCTCTGGCCGAGCATCGTGTTCGGCGTCGCCCTCGTGGCGAGCATGGGCGGGCTCGCCTGGGCGATGCGCGAGATCCCCACCGGCACCGCCTACGCCGTCTGGGTCGGGATCGGTGCGTCGCTGACGGTGATCTACGCGATGATCACCGGCGACGAGAACTTCTCCTGGATCCGGATGCTGCTGATCATCGGCCTCGTCGGATGCATCGTCGGGCTGAAGCTCGTCAGCGACGCCGAGTAGACCGGGCGAGGAGGAGGCGGTTCACTCGTCCCCCGCGACCGCTGTCGCGGCCGCGTGCGGCGTGACCGCCAGCTCCGAGATGCGGCGGCGATCCAGGGCCGTCACGCGCAGCGTCGCACCGTCGACCTCCACCGTGTCGCCGACGACGGCCAGACGTCCGAGTCGTTCCAGCACGAAGCCGGCGATGGTGTCGGAGGACCCCCGGGGAAGGGTGAGGCCGGTGGCCTCCTCGAAGTCCTGCAGATTCAGGCGTCCGTCCACGGTTCCGCCGGTCTCGGAGAGGTCGCCCGTCGCGGCATCGGTGTCGTACTCGTCGAAGATCTCGCCCACGACCTCTTCGACGAGGTCCTCGAGCGTAACGATCCCGTCGGTGCCGCCGTACTCGTCGACCACGACGGCGATCTGATCGCCCGCCGCGCGCATGCCGGTGAGCGTCGGAAGCACGCGGGCGGTGGACGGGAGGTACGGGATGGCGCGGACGAGCGGCCCGATGGGCTGACGCGGGTCGTCCGCCGCCGCCTCGAACAGGTCGCGGACGTGGACGAATCCCGTGATGTCGTCGATCGACTGATCCACCACTGGGTAGCGCGAGTACGGCAGCTCGCGCACGCGCGCGGCGGCCTCTCCCACCTCCTCGGCGTGGTCGAGGGCGACCACCTCGGGTCGAGGACGCATGACCTCGCTGATCTGACGACCCCGCAGTGACAGCACGTCGTCGAGGATGCGGCGCTCGTCCTCGGGAAGCCCCTGGTGGCTCGAGACGATGTCGCGCAGCTCCTCCTCCGTGAGCTCCTCGCCCGTCTTGTGGGGGTCGCCGCCGAGGAGGCGGACGACCGCGTTCGTCGAGACCGACAGCAGCCAGATCACCGGTCGCATGAGCACGGCGAATCCGTTCAGCACCGGCGCGACGCCGTAGGCGAACTGCGCGTTGCGCTGGATCGCGAGGCGCTTGGGCACGAGCTCTCCGAGCACCAGCGAGAGATAGGCGATCATCAGCGTCAGCAGCACGGTCGCGATCGTGAGCGACAAGCCCTCATCGAGACCGAGGGAGACGAAGAGCGGTGCGACGCTCGGGGCGATCGACGAGGCGCCGTAGGCGGCCGAGGCGAATCCGGCGACCGTCACGCCGATCTGCACCGCAGAGAGGAAGGTGTTGGGGTTGCGAGCGAGGTCTGCGACCTTCTGGCCGCGCTTGCCGCGCGCGGCGAGGGCATTGACCTGGCTGTCGCGGAGGGTCACGAGCGCCATCTCGGTGGCCGCGAAGACCCCGCCGATGAGGACGAAGACCACCACGAGGGCGATGTTGAGGAAGAGGTCGCCGTTCATCGGTTCACCTCCCCTCGCGGGGATGCGCCCGGGGTCACCCGGGCGCCGGGACTATGACAGTCGGATCCGTCCGCAGTTTTCGGCATGCCGGCCACGTTATCGGTCCTCGCTTCGAAACCGCCGTGTGCCGGTGCCCCACGGCGGCTCCTCAGCGCACGAGCGGCCCCGCGACATCCATCCTGTCGTTCTCGATCAGCCACCTCACCGACTCGAGGATCGCATTGTCGGGTTCGTAGCGGGGGCGGTAGCCGAGCACGTCGCGGGCCTTGTCGATGCTGAGGTAGTGGTTGCGGTGCAGGTGCCCCCAGCTCGCGTTCGCGAATCGCGCGGTCGTCTCGGCGCGGAACTGCTCCCAGGTGATGCCTTCCAGAGAGAGGGGCTTTCCGAACCAGGATGCCGCGGCCGCCGCGTATCCGCGCACGGTCAACGCCGACGGGGCGACGGCGTGGAAGTCCTCGCCCGCGGCCGCGTCGCGGTGCGCGAGGGCGAGCTCGAACACCTGCGCGACGTCGTCGGCGTGGACATGGTGCATCAGCGCGCCGTCGCTCCCCGGAACCCGGAGCGTGCGGCCCGCCGACAGGTCGGACCACACGCGGGGATCGCCGTTGCCGAGCGGCCCCACCGGCGTCCAGCCCGGACCGACGATGTGGCCGGGATCCACGGTCGTGGTGACAAGGCCCCCGGCGGCGGTCTCGGCGGCGAGCATCTCGGCGATCTCGGCCTTGAGGATGCCGTACTCGTCGAAGGGCGGCGTGCCCTGGCCCTCACGGATCGGGACGCGGTCGCTCGGACCGTACCGCCAGAGGGTCCCGCAGTGGACGAGGTGGCCCACCCGTCCGCGCAGCGCCTCGACGAGGGAGCGGGCGGAATCGGGGGTGAAGGCGAGGAGGTCGACCACGGCGTCGGGGGTGTGGGCGAGGACGATGTCGCCGAAGGTGCCGTCTCGATCGGCGGCCTCGCGGTCGGCGACGACCTGTCGCACCGCGGACCATTCCGGGGCGGGAACGTACGGCGGCGTGGCGCCGCGGCTCAGCGAGACGACCTCGTGGCCGGCGCGGACGAGCCGCGGGATGAGGAAGGTGCCGATGTGACCGGTTCCGCCGATGACGACGACGCGCACGGTGTCCGCCTCTCCGTGCGGGCGGGCGCCGACGCACCCTCCGAGCCTAGGGTGCCGATGTCGGACCCGGTCGGTAGCGTGCGCCCTATGGATTCGCCTCTCGACGCCCTCCGCGCCGCGCGCGATCATGCGCGGCGGCGCCTCGCCGAGGTCGAGGTGCAGCTGGCGCAGTTGCGCGACGCGCGCGGCGCCGAATCGGCCGACGACGAGCACGACCCGGAAGGGGGCACCCTGTCGGCGGAGTGGTCGCGCATCGAGGGCGTTCGCGTCGGCGTGCTGGCCGAGATGGCGGGGATCGACGCCGCGTTCGATCGTGTGGCGGCCGGCACGTTCGGCATCTGCGAGACGTGCGGGGAGGTCATCCCCCAGGGGCGGCTGGAGGTGCGCCCCACGGCCACCCGATGCGTTCGGTGCGCCGAGCGGCGGCAGTAGGCTGAGGGCGGCGGACGCCCGGTCCCTCGCACGGCCGGGACATGACGAAACGAGCGAGCATGAGCACGAACCCTCCCGGGTGGTACGACTACGGCCCAGGCACCCGACGGTGGTGGGACGGTGCGAAGTGGACCGAGCACGTGCAGTCGACCGAGGACGGGACCGACGCGCCCCCGGCGGGTCCTGCGGAGGCCGGCGATTCCTCGGGTTACGCCGGCGTCGGTGCTCCGCCCTCCGCGCCCGGTTTCGCCGGTGCGCCCGGGTACGCACCTGCCGGCGGGGCTTTCACCGCGGCCACCGAGCCGAAGAAGTCCAAGCTCTGGATCCTCTGGGTGGTGCTGGGTGTGGTGCTCCTCGGCATCGTCATCGCCGCCGCGGTGCTCATCCCGATCCTCATCGGCGTCTTCTCCTCGGGGGGTGGCGTGGACGAGGCCGACCAGCAGGCGGCGGTCAGCGCCGTCGAGCTCTACGACGAGGCGTGGCGCGAGGGGGACTGCGACAAGTACTTCGAGGCGACATCCGAGGCGTTCCGGACCGGGAACAAGATCGCCGACTGCCCGACCTTCGAGGAGCAGGCCGCCGGCTTCGCATCCTCCGTGGAGAACTACCAGATCGATGTCCTCGGGGTGAGTGCTGAGGAACGGACCATCTACGTCGACACGACCGAGACCTACGACACCCTCTTCCTCGACGGCGAGCCGCTGGATACTCCGCAGCCGATCGAGGAGTCGTGGCAGTACACCGTGATCGAGGTGGACGGCGCCTGGGTGGTCGACAACGCCTTGTTCGTCGAATGACGGAGGCTCCCACCGCGCGCGGCGCGCGCTTCGTCGTCACGTGCCTCGGGGTCGGCTTCATCGCGGGCCTGATGTCGGGATTGTTCGGCGTCGGCGGCGGCACCGTCGTCGTCCCGCTCCTCGTGCTGGTGCTCGGTTACGGGCAGCGCCTGGCTGCCGGGACCTCGCTCGCCGCGATCGTGCCGACGGCCACGGTCGGGGTCGTCGCGTACGCGATCAACGACTCCGTCGCGTGGATCCCCGCGCTGATCCTCGCGGCGGGCGCCGTCGTGGGCGCGCAGATCGGCACCTGGCTCCTCCCTCGAACACCGGTGACGGTACTGCGCTGGGGCTTCGTGGGGTTCCTGGTCATCGTGATCGTCTCGCTGTTCCTCGTCATCCCCTCGCGCGACGCCGGGCTTCCGCTCACCGTCGTCACGGTGCTCGGCCTCATCGCGCTCGGTGTCGTCACCGGCATCCTCGCGGGTCTTCTCGGCGTCGGGGGCGGAGTGATCGTCGTGCCGGTGCTGCTCCTGCTCTTCGGTACGAGCGACCTTCTCGCCAAGGGGACCTCGCTGCTGATGATGATCCCGACGGCGATCTCGGGCACCGTGGGCAACCTGGTCCGCAAGAACGTCGACCTGCCCGCGGCGGCCATCATCGGCGTCGCGGCGTGCGTGACCGCCCCGGTCGGGACGTGGCTCGCCACCCTCGTCGACCCGCAGCTGGGCAACATCCTGTTCGCGGCGTTCCTCGTCGTCATCGCGGTGCAGATGGCCGTGCGCGCCATTCGGGGGCGTCGGGCTGCTCGGTAGGATGAAGCGGTGCCAGTGAACCCCGATCTCGTCGGCCGCGCCTTCCCCCCGACACCCCCGTATCTCGTGGGGCGGGAGAAGGTCCGCGAATTCGCTCGGGCGGTCTTCTCCGACGACCCCCAGCACCTCGATCCCGAGGCGGCGCGGGCCCTCGGATACGGTGACGTCGTCGCACCCCCGACCTTCCCGATCGTGCTGCAGGACGTCACCCTGCAGCAGCTGCTCGCCGAGCCCGACAGCGGCATCGAGCTCTCGCGGGTGCTGCATGCCGAGCAGCGCTTCCGCTACTCGCGCCCGATCGTCGCCGGTGACGAGCTGACCGCACAGCTCACCGTGACGGGCATCCGCACCCTCGGGGGCAATGCCATGGTGACCAGTGAGGCCGAGATGGTCGACGCCGCCGGCGCGCACGTCGTCACCGCGACATCCGTCCTTCTCGTGGGGGAGGGCGACGCGTGAGCCCCGACGTCGGCGCCGTCACGGTGGGCGACATCGTGGCCGAACGCACGGTCCACCTCACCCGCGAATCCCTGGTGCGCTACGCCGGCGCGTCGGGGGACTTCAACCCCATCCATTACCGAGACGACGTCGCCGCCGAGGTCGGGCTCCCCGGCGTGCTCGCCCACGGGATGCTGACCATGGGTCTCGCCGTCGGGACGATCACGCCCTGGCTCGGCGACGCCGGTCGCATCCTGGACTACGGCGTGCGTTTCACCCGCCCGGTCGTCGTGGACCCCGCCGACGGCGCCGACCTGCACATCGTCGCCCGGATCGGTCAGGTCGCCGACGACGCGGTGCGTGTCGACCTCACCGTGACCGCCGCGGACACCACCGTGCTGGGGAAGGCCCAGGTGCGCGTGCGTCCTGCGGATCAGCCCGCTGACTCCACGGGCGACGGAGCTCGATGACCGAGGTTCCCCCCGTCGCGCTGTCGAGCCTCACGACCCTTCGCGCCGGCGGGGTTCCCGAGCGCATGGTCGAGGCGCGCACCGCGGACGAGCTGGTGTCTGCGCTCCGCGAGGTGTGGGCGGCGGATGACCCGTGGTTCGTGCTGGGAGGCGGGTCGAACCTGCTCGTGGGCGACGAGCCCTTCCCCGGAACGGTCGTGCGCGTCCTCACCGAGGGCATCGAGCCGCTGCCCGCTGCGCGTGAGGGATTCGTGCGGCTGCGGGTGCAGGCCGGACACGACTGGGACGCGTTCGTGGCCTACACCGTCGAGAACGGCCTCGCGGGCGTGGAGGCGATGTCGGGCATTCCCGGCACGGTGGGCGCCGCGCCCGTGCAGAACATCGGCGCGTACGGACAGGAGATCGTGCAGACCCTCGTCGAGGTCGAACTCGTCGACGAGGCCACGGGCGACGTGTCGACCGTGCCGGCGGCGGAGCTGGGCCTCGGTTTCCGCACCTCGGTGCTCAAGCACCACTACGGCTCCGAGCCCGAGCGAAGGGCGGTCATCCTCTCGGTCACCGTCGAGCTCGCCGTGATCGGAGATGCCCCCCGACGAATTCACGGCGAACAGCTGCGGAACGCGCTCGCGCTGCAGAGCGGAGACGCGGTCACCCTGGCGTTCGTGCGCGAGCAGGTGCGGCAGATCCGCGCGCGGAAAGGGATGGTGCTCGATGCGGCCGACCCCGACACGTGGAGCGCCGGATCCTTCTTTCAGAACGCCGTCGTCTCGGCATCCTTCGCCCGCACTCTCCCGCCGGAGTGCCCCCGCTGGCCGGTCGCGCCCGATTTCGATCCGGTGGTCGTCGTGCCGTTGGCGAACTTCGACGGCAGCGTGCCGCCCCTGTCGACCGCCGAGCCCGATGTGAAGGTCAGCGCCGGCTGGCTCATCGAGCAGTCGGGCATCCGCAAGGGGTTCAAGCTGCCGCGCTCGCGGGCGGCCGTGTCGACCAAGCACGCCCTCGCCCTGACCAACCGCGGAGGGGCGACCGCGGAAGAGATCGCGGAGCTCGCGCGGTTCATCCAGGGGCGCGTGCACGCCGAGTTCGGCCTGCTGCTGCAGCCCGAGCCCGTGCTCATCGGAGTACACCTGTAGGTTCGCGTCCCGCCCGCGCTTCGTCGTCGCGCGTCGGGTCGTCGTGCGCCGGGTCGTCGCGCGCCGGGTTTCGTGCGCCGGGTTGTCGCGTGCCGGGTCGTCGCGTGCCGTCGCTCGCTCGTTCGCTCCTGGCCCGCCGTCGCTCGGCGGAGAGGTCCGTCACTCTCGTTCATTCGTCGCCGATGTACGCCGACGGCCCTTCCGGGCGTACATCTGCGACGAACGAGGCGCGTAGCGAGCCGAGGCACCGCGGCCGGCGCGGGTCACCACCCGTTGGTTCGTCGCAGATGTACATCGCGAACCCCTTCGGGCGTACATCTGCGACGAACGAAACGCTGTTGCGGGTGGAGTGCCCGGTGTGGGGTGTCGTGGCGAGCCGGCGCCTGCGGTCTTGCCGTCCCGCGTGCCCGCCGCCCCGCCGTCCCGCGCGCCTGCGGCCTCGCCGTCTCGTGTGCCCGCGGCGCCCCTTCTCCTCACACCGTGCGGCGCCGGCGCGGGTCTCGCCGTTCGTTCGTCGTAGATGTACGCCGAAGGCCCCTCCGGGCGTACATCTGCGACGAGCGAAGGTCTGTGGGGGCGCCGCGCACGGGGCGCGGGGCGCGAAGCGCCGGGGCACGGGGCGCGAGGCGCCGAGGGCGCCGGGGGCGCGCAAGGGGGACCGGGTCGCGAAGCCGGCGGGAGAGCGGATGCCGCGCAGCGGCGCGCAGCGAGGATCAGCCGCGCAGGAGCTGACGCGCGGCCAGCCCGATGATGGCGCTGTAGGTGGGGTAGGCGAACTTCACGCCGGCGAGCGTCGCGACGTCGATGCCCGCCGCCATGGCGGTCGTCACCGACTGGATCACCTCGACGGCGTTCTCGCCGACGGCGTGCGCGCCGAGGATGAGCTCGCGGCGGTTGTCGGCGATGAGCTTGAGGAACCCCACTGCGCGATCGTCGATGACGGCCCGCTCGAGGTCGGAGTACCGCGCGACGGCGACGATGCAACGCTCATCGCGTTCGCGTGCCTGATCCTCGGTGAGACCGACGCCGGCGTAGTCGGGATCGGTGAAGCCGCCGGCGGGCAGGAGATGGTGCGGCGTGCGGCGGTTTACGCCGAGCACCGCGTTCTCGGCCGCCGCTTCACCCTCGAACTGCGCGGCCTGGACCAGCATGTCCCGCCCGGTCGCGTCACCCACGACAAGGATGTGCGGGACCTCCGAGCGGAAGTACGCATCGACCGGGATCGCCGACCGCTCGATGGCGATTCCCGCCTGCTCCAGGCCGAGGTCGTCGACGTCGGCGGGCCACCCGGTGGCCATCACCACGACATCGAAGCTGTCCGCCACCGGCCGGTCGTCCTCGCGCCACCGCAGCGTCATCCCGTCGGCGCCCTCCTCCAGGGCGTCGACTCCCGTGATGCCGGTGCGCACCGTCATCCCGTGCCCTTCGAACGATTCGGCGATGGCGGCCGACACGTCCGCGTCGGAGGCCATCAGGAGGCGGGGTGCGACGTCGAGCACGCTCACGTGCGCGCCGAAGGACTCGAACACCGTCGCCAGCTGCGCGCCGGTGTTGCCGGCGCCGATGATGGCCACGCGCCCCGGCAGCGACGGCAGCTCCAGCACGTGCTCGGGCACGGTCGCCAGTTCCGCGCCGGGGATGGGAAGGCGGCGGGAGTGCCCGCCGACGGCGACGATGATCGACGCGGCGTGCACGCGCCTGCCGGAATCGAGGACCAGGGTGTGCGGGTCGGCGAAACGCGCCCGTCCCTCCTGCACCAGATCGATCCCCGCGTCGGAGAACCGGCCGGCCTCGTTCTTGACCGCTCGGACGCGGTCGACCCGCTCTCGCACGCGAGCGACGGTCGCGGCCCAGTCCAGGGCTTCGGGATGCGTCACCACGCCGTACTCGCGGGCGGCGCCCACCTCGCGCATCAGCCGGGCGGCTTTCGCGAGCACCCGGGTGGGGACGCAGCCGGTGTTGACGCAGGTGCCCCCGAGCCGGTCGGAGGCTTCGAGCACGGCGACCTTCGCGCCGAGCTCCGCGGCACGCAGGGCCGCCGCCGTGCCGGCAGGCCCCGCTCCGATGACGGCGAGATCGTAGGAGTCGGTGTGGCTGGTCACGCTGTCAGTGTCGCACCCGATGACCGCCCTTGGGCCACATCGACGTCGGCCGGGACCGGCTGATCAGGCCCCGAAGAGCCGCTGCAGGCGCTGGACGCCCTCGAGGAGGGCGTCGTCGCCGAGCGCGTACGAGAGGCGGAGATACCCGCTCGGGCCGAACGCCTCACCGGGGACCACCGCGACCTCGGCCTTCTCGAGGATGAGATCGGCGAGCTCCAGGCTGGTGGTCGGCGTCGCACCGCCCCACTCGCGGCCGAGCAGCCCCTGCACGTCGGGGTAGACGTAGAAGGCGCCGAGCGGGTTGGGAACGGTGACGCCGGGGATCTTCGCCAGTTCGGTCACGATCACGCGGCGGCGGCGGTTGAAGGCGCTCCGCATCTTCTCGGCTTCGACCTGGGGTCCGGTGAGCGCGGCGAGCGCGGCGCGCTGAGCGACGTTGTTGACGTTGCTCGACAGGTGCGACTGCAGATTCGCGGCGAGCTTGATCGCATCGGTCGGGCCGATCATCCAGCCCACCCGCCATCCGGTCATGGCGTAGGTCTTGGCGACGCCGTTGACGAGGATGGCCTGGCCCGCGATATCCGGCACCGCCTCGACGATCGAGGTGGCCCGCGCGCCGTCGTAGACCAGGTTCTGGTAGATCTCGTCGGAGATCACCCAGATGCCGTGCTCGAGGGCCCATTCGCCGATCGCGCGGGTCTCTTCGGCGGAGTAGACGGCGCCGGTGGGGTTGGAGGGCGAGACGAAGACGAGCACCGTCGTCCGCTCGGTGCGGGCCGCCTCGAGCTGCTCGACGGTGACCTTGTACTCCTGGTCGGCGCCGGCGAAGACCTCGACCGGCACGCCGTCGGCGAGGCGGATCGCCTCGGGGTAGGTCGTCCAGTAGGGCGCGGGGAGGAGAACCTCGTCGCCGGGGTTCACCACAGCCTGGAACGCCTGGTACACCGCCTGCTTGCCGCCGTTGGTGACGATGATCTGCGACGGCTCGACATCCCACCCGGAGTCGCGGAGGGTCTTGGCGGCGATCGCCTCGCGCAGCACCGGCAGGCCCGCGGCGGGGGTGTAGCGGTAGTTCGCGGGGTCGCTCAGGGCCTCGGCGGCGGCGTCGACGATGAACGAGGGCGTGGCGAAGTCGGGCTCGCCTGCGGCATACGAGATCACCGGGCGCCCGGCGGCCTGCAGCGCCTTGGCCTTCGCATCGACCTTGAGGGTCGCTGATTCGGCGATCGCGGACAGTTTGCGGGAGAGAGGAGCGCGGGAGGTCACGGGGTCAGCGTAGTCGCCCGGGCGTGTCCGCCGGGAGCCGCGTGCCGCCTCCTGCGGGGCGGGGTTCGACAGCGGTGCGGGCCGGGGATCGCTCCTCCGGCCCGCACCGCGTCCGTGTCAGCCGAATTGGTTCATCGTGTTGTGGGCGCCGCCGGCCTTCAGGGCGGCATCCCCGGCGAAGTACTCCTTGTGGTTGTCGCCGATGTCGCTTCCCGCCATGTTCTGATGCTTCACCGTCGCGATCCCCTCGCGGATCTCGCGGCGCTGCACGCCCCGGACGTAGGCGAGCATCCCTTCGTCGCCGAAGTAGCCCTTGGCGAGGTCATCCGTCGACAGGGCCGCCGTGTGGTAGGTCGGCAGGGTGATCAGGTGATGGAAGATCCCGGCGCGTGCCGAGCCGTCCTTCTGGAACGAACGGATCTTCTCGTCCGCGAGGCGACCGAGCTCGGTGTCGTCGTAGTCGGGGCTCATCAGCTCGGCCCGGTCGTACGCGGAGACGTCGGCACCCTGCTGCGACAGCAGGTCGTAGGCCTGCTGGCGGAAGTTCAGCGTCCAGTTGAACGAGGGGCTGTTGTTGTAGACGAGCTTCGCGTTCGGGATCTCCTTGCGGATCTCGTCCATCATTCCGGCGATCTGCTCCACGTGCGGCTTCTCGGTCTCGATCCAGAGCAGGTCGGCGCCGTTGCGGAGCGCGGTGACGCAGTCCAGGACGCAGCGCTCCTCGCCCGTCCCCGGACGGAACTGGTAGAGGTTGCTCGGCAGCCGCTTGGGGCGCACCAGCCGGCCGTCGCGCGTGAGGACGACATCGCCCGTGCCCAGATCGGATGCCGAGATCTCCTCGACATCGAGGAACGCGTTGTACTGGTCGCCCAGGTCGCCCGGGGTGTGGCTGACGGCGAGCTTCTGGGTGAGCCCCGCTCCGAGCGAGTCGGTGCGGGCGACGATCACGCCGTTGTCGATGCCGAGCTCGAGGAACGCGTAGCGGACCGCGTTGAGCTTCGCGATGAAGTCGTCGTGCGGAACCGTGACCTTTCCGTCCTGGTGGCCGCACTGCTTCTCGTCGGAGACCTGGTTCTCGATCTGGATAGCGCACGCGCCCGCCTCGATCATCTTCTTGGCGAGCAGGTACGTCGCCTCGGGGTTGCCGAAGCCGGCGTCGATGTCGGCGATGATCGGCACGACGTGGGTCTCGTACGTGTCGATCTGCGACTGGATGAACTCCGCCGCGGTCTCGTCTCCCGCCGCGCGCGCCGCGTCGAGCTTCGTGAAGAGCAGGTCGAGCTCCCGGGCATCCGCCTGGCGGAGGAACGTGTAAAGCTCCTCGATCAGTGCGGGGACCGCCGTCTTC
The DNA here is from genome assembly GCF_023155745.1 of Microbacterium kunmingense. GTDB lineage: Bacteria > Actinomycetota > Actinomycetes > Actinomycetales > Microbacteriaceae > Microbacterium > Microbacterium kunmingense. The sequence goes on along the minus strand of NZ_JAKNUS010000005.1, from coordinate 282,990 downwards.
TCGTGCATCGACTGATCAGGCAACGGCCCGAACTCCGAGCGGAGGGCTGCGACCATCCAGCCCGACAGGTAGAGGTATCGCTTGTTCGTGGACTTCAGGTGCTTCTTGATCGAGATGAGCTTCTGCTGCCCGATGAAGCCGTGCCAGACGCCGAGCGACTGCGTGTAGACAGACGAGTCGGCGTCATACTCCGCCATGTCGCGGCGCATGATGTCGGCGGTGTACTGGGCGATCTCGAGGCCCGTGCGGAAGCGGTTCTGCGCCCGCATCCGCGCGACGGCCTCGGGGTCGATCGCGTCCCAGCTCGCGCCGTTCTGCTGCTTCAGAGCCTGCACGGCGGTGATGTCGTCCTGGTAGTGGGTCATGTCATGTCCTTCGTCGGATCGTGGGGAAAAGGGGTCAGTCGGTTTCGACCAGGAACTTCGCGTACGCGGCCAGGGTGAGGAACGTCGGGAACTCCTCGCGCAGCGCCACTTCGCGGAACACCTCGGCGGCGTCCTCGAAACGGTCGCCCTCGCGGCGGTCGGCCTCGGCGAGCACGCGTGTGATCAGGCCCTCGATGTACTCGCGGGTGATCAGGGTGCCGTCCTCCGTCGCCCGGTCCTGGTGGATCCACTGCCACACCTGAGACCGCGAGATCTCCGCGGTCGCGGCATCCTCCATCAGGTTGTCGATGGCCACTGCGCCCAGGCCCCGGAGCCACGCCTCGATGTAGCGGATCGCGACCGAGACGTTCGCGTGCACGCCCGCGGCGGTCACCGGCCGACCGATGTGCACGTCGAGGAGATCGGATGCCGTCACCTCCACGTCCTCGCGCTGCCGGTCGACCTGGTTCGGACGGTCGCCGAGCACCGCGTCGAACTCCGCCATCGCCGTCGGGATCAGGTCGGGGTGGGCGACCCACGTCCCGTCGAAGCCGTCGCCGGCCTCGCGCTTCTTGTCGGCGGCGACCTTCTCGAACGCGCGAGCGGTCACCTCGGGGTCGCGGCGGTTCGGGATGAAGGCGCTCATGCCGCCGATCGCGAAGGCGCCGCGCTTGTGGCACGTCTTCACCAGCAGCTCGGTGTACGCCCGCATGAACGGCACGGTCATCGTGACCTCGCTGCGGTCGGGCAGCACGAAGCGTGCCCCGCGCCCACGGTAGTTCTTGATGATCGAGAAGATGTAGTCCCAGCGTCCGGCGTTCAGTCCCGCGCAGTGGTCGCGCAGCTCGAAGAGGATCTCTTCCATCTCGAACGCCGCCGGCAGCGTCTCGATCAGCACGGTCGCGCGGATCGTGCCATGCGGGATTCCGATGTAGCGCTCGCTGAACGTGAACACGTCGTCCCAGAGCTTGGCCTCTTCGCTGGACTCGAGCTTCGCGATGTAGAAGTAAGGCCCGCGGCCGTTCGCGATGAGCTGCTCGGCGTTGTGGAAGAAGTACAGCCCGAAGTCCACGAGCGAGCCGGATGCCGCCATCCCGCGACCCGCGCGGTCGGTGAACCGCAGGTGGGCTTCGCTCAGGTGCCAGCCTCGCGGGCGCATCACGATCGTGGGCGTCCGCTCCGCGGTGACCTCGTAGGTCTTCCCCGCGTCATTCGTGAAGGTCAGCTCCCCGCGGATCGCGTCGCGCAGCGACAGCTGTCCCTCGATGACGTTCTTCCACGTGGGGCTGGTGGCGTCCTCCTGGTCGGCCAGCCACACCCGCGCGCCGGAGTTCAGCGCGTTGATCGTCATCTTCGGATCGGTGGGTCCGGTGATCTCCACCCGGCGGTCCTCCAGGCCCGGGCCCGCCCCGGCGACCCGCCACTCGGCGTCTTCGCGGATGTGCGCGGTGTCGTCGCGGAACCGCGGGTCGTGGCCGTTGCCGATCTCGAAGCGCCGCCGCATCCGATCCGCGAGGCGGTCGTGCCGGCGTCCGCCGAAGCGCTGGTGGAGCTCGCCGACGAAGGCCAGCGCCTCGGGCGTGAGGATCTCGTCGTAGCGGGGGCCCATCCGGCCGAGGACCTGGACGGCCGGCGCCGGCGCCGTGGTGGGGGCGGTCAGTGTGGCGGTTGCAGGTGTCATGTCCGTGTCCTCCTGTGAGCGGATCCGCGGTGGTGGTCCCGCGGTGTGACTCCACTCTGGGGTGAAGATCCACCTCGAGCCCGACGAATCCGGGTGTGAACTTTCCCGAATATTCGTCATTCGTGACAGAATCCCGTCATGTCGAAGGCACAGAACCGGGATGTCGGGGCGGACGCCCCCGACGATGAAGAGGTGGACCCCCTCACCATCGGCCGCCGCATCCGTCAGCTGAGGACCGCGCGCGGCATGACGCTGGACGACCTCGCCGCCGCCGTCGAGCGCGTGCCCAGCCAGCTATCGATGATCGAGAACGGCCGGCGCGAGCCGAAGCTGACGCTGCTGCGCCAGATCGCCCGCGCCCTCGGGACGAGCCTGGACGCGCTCCTCGAGTCCGAACCCCTCGACGAGCGCGCGACGATGGAGATCGCCCTCGAGCGCGCGATGAAGGGGCAGACGTTCCAGGCGCTGGGCATCACGCCCTTCCGCATCGGCAAGACCGTCCCCGACGGCGCCCTCCGCGCGATGCTCGCGCTGCAGGGCGAGATCGAGAGGCTGCGCGATGAGCGGGCCGCCACCCCCGAGGAGGCCCGACGTGCCAACGTCGCGCTCCGCCGTCTCATGCGCACGCAGAACAACCACTTCCCGGATTTGGAGAAGCAGGCTCTGGCGATCCTCACCGCGGTCGGACACCCCGGGGGCCCACTCACCCAGCGGACGGCATCCGACATCGCCGCACACCTCGGGTTCACGCTGCACTACGTGCCGGATCTGCCGCAGACCACCCGCAGCGTCGCCGACATCAAGAACGGCCGGCTCTACCTCTCGAGCAGGCTGGCGTCGAAGGGTGATCCGCGGACGGCGGTGCTGCAAGCCCTCTCCAGTCGGATCCTCGGCCACACCGAACCCACGAGCTACGCGGAGTTCCTCCGCCAGCGGGTCGAGACGAACTACCTCACCGGAGCCCTCTCGATCCCCGAGGACCACGCCGTGCCGTTCCTCCTCGAGGCCAAGGGGCGTCGGGCGGTGTCGATCGAAGATCTCCGCGACGCATACTCGGTGTCGTACGAGACCGCCGCGCACCGGTTCACGAATCTCGCGACCGTGCACCTCGGCATCCCGGTGCACTTCCTGAAGGTGCACGAGTCGGGCACGATCACCAAGGCGTACGAGAACGACGACGTGAACTTCCCGACCGATCGGCTGGGATCGATCGAGGGGCAGATGTGCTGCCGGAAGTGGACCTCACGCGTCGTCTTCGATGAGGACGACCACTTCAACCCCTACTACCAGTACACCGACACCGGCAACGGGACGTACTGGTGCACCGCCCGCGTCGAGCTCTCCAGCGAGGGCGCGCATTCGGTGTCGGTGGGGGTGCGCTTCGACGACACCAAATGGTTCCTCGGCCGCGACACTCCGCACCGCGGGGTGTCGAAGCACTCGGTGGAGGTGTGCTGCCGCCGGGCGCCGGCGGATCTCGAGGCGTCGTGGCGCGAGTACGCGTGGCCGAACGTCCGCACCCCGCGGACGCTGCTGGCCACCCTCCCCACGGGCGCCTTCCCGGGGGTGGACACCACCGACGTCTACGAGTTCCTCGAGGCCCACGCGCCAGCATCCGGTTCCTGAACCCTGACCCGCGACCCGTCGATCATTGCTGCCCGGACGCGGCGGGAACAGCCGTTTCTGACGGATCGCGGTGCGGGGCGCACGCGGGTGAGGGGCAGGGAGGAGTGGGGTCAGGAGGATGCCGCGAACGCAGCCCACAGCTCCGCGCGCACCGCGAAAGACGACAGGTCGCGGCCGAGCACCCGCTCGGCCAGGGCCAGCCGGGTGCGCACCGTGTGGCGGTGCACCCCGAGGGCGCGCGCGCACGCCTCGTGCGAGCAGTCCTGCTCGAGCCAGGTCCGAAGCGTCGTGACGAGGGCGGTGCCGTGGTCGGCGTCGTGGGTGGCGAGGGGTGCGAGTTCGGCGGCGGCGACCGCACGGGCTTCGCCCGACAGCGCGGTGAGCGCGGCGATCACGCCCGACCGCGCCACATCGGCGAAGCGCGTGAGGGGTCCTTCGCCCCGCTCGGCCGCACGATCCCGCGCGATGCGGGCCTGTTCGACGGCCGCCGCGAAACCGTCCCAGCCGGTGGCGTCGGAGACGCCGAGCCGCGCGTCGAAGCGCTCGACGAGCTCGTCGAGCACGTCGGGCGCCGCCGCCGGCACGACCACGGCCAGACCGTCACCGCTCCGGCCGAAGAACACCGCTCCGCGTCGCTCCTCGGCGCGGAGCTCGAGGAACTCGGCGACACTGTCGACGCGCGCCGTCGTGGCATCCGTCATCGCCACCACCACCGGCGCCGTCGGCAGCGACCCCCACAGATCGCGGGAGATCCGTCGCGCGAGGGCGGGATCGCCCGAGAGGAGGGATTGCACGAGCCCGGCGCGGAGGCTGCCACGAGCCCGGGCGAGCCCCTGCTGCTGCTCGAGGGCGAGGCCGGCCATCGCGATCACCGCGGTCACGACCCCTCGACCCTCCTGGTCGAGGTCGCCGGCGGCGATGGCGATCACACCGCGCAGATGACCGCCCCGGCCGAGCGTCTGCAGGGTGAACGGCAGATCCCCCAGGCGCAGCGACGACCCGGCACGGGCACCGCGGCGCAGGACCGCGCCGATCTCGGCATGCAGTGCCGCGGCGACATCGGGCGCGAGGTCTCCGGCCGGATGTTCGCGCGCGAGCTCGCCGGCGGCGTCGTAGAGGCCGACCCAGGTGCCCAGCTGCTTGGCGAGCTCCGCCACCGTCGCGCCCAGGCCGTCGGGACGCAGCGCAGCCAGCGAGATCGCGCGCTGCGCGGCGAGAGCCCATGATCGCCGGGCATATCCGACGGCGGCGATCGCCTCGGCGTTGGCCCGGGCGACCGCGATGAAGGGCGTGCGGTACGGCACCTCGAACAGCGGCATGCGGTGGTGCCGGCAGGCCTGGACGAGAGTCGGCGGAATGCCGTCGCGCACGACCTCGGTGCCGAAGCCGACTCCCACGACGCCTCGCTCGGACAGGCGGCGCACGTAGGCGTCGACGACGGATGCCTCGTCGTCGGCGTCGAGGAACTGGGTCCCGGTGGTCAGCAGGACGAGGCCTTCGGACAGGAACGGCGTCGGGTCGAGCAGATCGGTGCTGTGGACCCACCGGACCGGGCGCGACAGCGCGTCGTCGGGTGCGGTGTCCTCGTCCCGCAGGTGCAGGTCGGTGCGGGAGAGGAGGGAACGGAGGGTCGGCGGCGCAGCGGCCTGGGCCGTCGTCGTCATGGTGCCTCCTCGCGGCGGGGCGTTCCGCACCCGGGTCCACTGTACGGATGGTACAACCCCCGGCACAGAATGTACGCGCGGGCCGGTGCGCCGGCGGCATCCCGAACCCTACGCTCCCGGCATGACCGCTGCCACCCTCACCGCGCCCCCGCTCGGCGGACCGACCCTTCCGCAGGAGCGCCGACTCGTCACCTCCATCCCGGGCCCCCGGTCGCAGGAGCTGCTCGCCCGCAAGGCGGCGGCCGTCAGTGCCGGCGTCGGGCACACGGTGCCGGTCGAAGCCGTCGCCGCCGGCGGCGGGGTGGTCGTCGATGCCGACGGCAACTCCTTCATCGACCTCGGGTCGGGGATCGCCGTCACCACGGTCGGCAACGCCCACCCTCGCATCGTCGAGGCGGTGCAGGCGCAGGTGGCCCGGTTCACCCACACCTGCTTCATGATCTCTCCGTACGAGTCGTACGTCGCCGTCGCCGAGGCGCTGAACCGCGTCACCCCGGGCGACCACGCCAAGAAGAGCGCGCTGTTCAACTCCGGGGCCGAGGCGGTCGAGAACGCCGTCAAGATCGCCCGCAAGTACACCGGAAAGCCGGCCGTCGTCGCCTTCGACCACGGCTACCACGGCCGCACGAACCTCACCATGGCGCTGACCGCCAAGGCGATGCCGTACAAGAGCGGGTTCGGTCCGTTCGCCTCCGAGATCTACCGGGCGCCGCTGTCGTACCCGTTCCGTGACGGGCTGAGCGGGGCGGATGCCGCGGCCCGGGCCATCTCGGTCATCGAGAAGCAGGTCGGAGCCGACAACCTCGCCGCCGTCATCATCGAACCCATCCAGGGGGAGGGCGGCTTCATCGTCCCCGCCGACGGCTTCCTCCCGGCGCTGGTGGACTGGTGCCGCGCCAACGACGTCGTCTTCATCGCCGACGAGGTGCAGACGGGCTTCGCCCGCACCGGCGCGATGTTCGCCAGCGATGTCTTCGGCATCGTGCCCGACCTCATCACCACGGCGAAGGGAATGGCGGGGGGCCTGCCGCTGGCCGCGGTCACCGGGCGTGCCGAGATCATGGACGCCTCCCATCTCGGGGGGCTCGGTGGCACCTACGGCGGCAACCCGATCGCCTGCGCGGCGGCGCTCGCCGCGATCGAGGCGTTCGAGACCGAGGGTCTCATCGAGCGGGCCCGCGAGATCGGCGGCATCCTCATCGAGCGGCTTCGCGCGATCCAGGCCGCAGACCCGCGGCTGGGAGACGTCCGCGGGCGCGGGGCGATGGTCGCGGTCGAGTTCGTCGATCCCGCCACCGGGGCCCCCGACGCCGCCCTCACCGCGGCGATCGCGAAGGCGTGCATCGCCCAGGGCGTGATCGTCCTCACCTGCGGGACGTACGGCAACGTCATCCGATTCCTGCCGCCGCTGGCCATCGGCGACGCGCTGCTGAACGAGGGGCTCGACGTCCTCGCGACGGTGCTCGACGAGTCGCGTACCGACAGCGAGCCCGTGCTCGTCGGTGACGACGCCCCCACCCCCACGGCAGACTGACCCCGGGATGACCCGGCGTTCGCGCCGGGTGTCTGCTCGAACCCGATGCAAAGGAGCACCATGACAGATCCCACCACCGATGTGCTCACGCGCGACGTCGTCATCGTCGGCGCGGGAGCGGCCGGCCTCACCGCCGCGAACGAGTTGCGCAAGGCCGGCCTCTCGGTCGCCGTCCTCGAGGCGCGCGACCGGGTCGGCGGAAGGCTGCACACCGACGTCATCGACGGGGCCATGCTGGAGGTGGGGGGCCAGTGGGTCTCACCCGACCAGGAGGCCCTCATCGAGACCCTCGACGACCTCGGGCTCGAAACCTACTCCCGCTACCGGGAGGGCGACTCGGTGTACATCGACGCCGACGGGAAGCTCACCCGTTTCACCGGCGAGATCTTCCCCGTTCCCGAGGCGACCGAGAAGGTGATGGTCGAGCTCATCGACCGGCTCGACCGGATGGTCGCCGAGATCGACCCGGACCGCCCGTGGGAGCACCCCGACGCCGAGGAGCTCGACCGCACCTCGTTCGAGGCATGGCTGGCGGCGCAGACGGACGATGTCGAGGCCCGCGACAACATCGCGCTCTTCATCGCCGGCGCGATGCTCACCAAGCCCCCGCACGCCTTCTCCACGCTCCAGGCCCTGCTCATGGCCGCCTCGGCCGGCAGTTTCTCGCACCTCGTCGACGCCGACTTCATCCTCGACAAGCGGGTGGTCGGGGGCCTGCAGCAGGTGCCGCTGCTGCTGGCCGAGCGTCTCGGGGGCGACGTCTTCCTCGATCAGCCGGTGCGCCGCATCGAGTGGACCGACGGCGGCGTGACGGTGGAGTCGGACCGGATGACGGTGCGTGCCCGTTTCGTCATCCTCGCCCTTGCACCGGTGCTCTACCCGCGCATCTCCTTCTCCCCGCCCCTGCCGCGGCTTCAGCATCAGATGCATCAGCACATCTCGATGGGCTTCGTCATCAAGGTCCATGCCGTCTACGACCGTCCGTTCTGGCGGGAGCAGGGCCTGTCGGGCACGGCGTTCAGCCCCTACGAGCTCTCGCACGAGGCCTACGACAACACCAACCACGGCGACGAGCGCGGCACCCTCGTCGGGTTCGTGTCGGATCGGCACGCCGATGACGTCTTCCGCCTGTCGGCCGAGGAGCGCAAGGAGCGCATCCTGGAATCCCTCTCGCACTACTACGGCCCGGAGGCGAAGAACCCGGTGGTCTACTACGAAAGCGACTGGGGGACCGAGGAGTGGACGCGCGGCGCGTACGCGGCGAGCTTCGATCTCGGCGGGCTCACCCGGTACGGCGCCGATCAGCGCGAGCCGGTCGGACCGATCCACTTCGCGTGCAGCGACATGGCGGGCCTCGGCTATCAGCACGTCGACGGCGCCATCCGAATGGGACGGCTGGTCGCCTCCCGCATCGTCGAGGAGGCCCGGGGATGACCTCGCCGAAGGGTGGAGCGACGCGGATGGGGCCTGTCCTCGTCGGATACACCGCGACGGATGCCGGTGATGACGCCGCCACGCTCGGCGCGCGTCTGGCGGCGGCGACGTCGGCCGACCTGGAGCTGGCCGTCGTCCTCCCCGCCGACGACCGCAGCGTGATCACGCCGCCGGACGCCGGTTACGACCAGTACCTGCGTCAGCAGGCGGACACGTGGCTCGGCAGAGCCGAGGAGCGCGTGCGCGAGGCCTTCCACGGACGCGATCGCGATGCCGGTGGACCACACCGGCACGTGCGCTACGACGAGTCGTTCGCGGCCGGCCTCGTCGCCGCGGGTCATGAGACCGGCGCCTCGCACATCGTCGTCGGCGCCGCCAACGGCGGCATCCGCGGCCGGCACCGGCTGGGATCGGTCGCGAACGAGCTCCTCCACTCCTCCGACCTCCCCGTCGTCCTCGCACCGGAGGGCGCGCGGCGCACCGATCCGGGCGCGGGGATCACGCGGATCACCGCCGCCGTCGGCACGCGTCCCGGCGCCGATGCGCTGCTCGAGCACGCTGTCGCCCTCGCCGCGGCGACCGGCGCCGAACTGCGTCTGCTGTCGCTCGTGACGGTCGACCTTCCCCCGAGCGTCGACACCGGCGTCATCCGTCTTGCCGGGGCCGCCCATGCCGAGGAGGTCCTCGACACCGCCCGCCGCGCCCTGCCGGACGGCATCGACGCCGAGGCCGTCGTCGGCACCGGCGACTCCATCGAGGACGCCGTCTCGCACATCGGCTGGGAGCCGGGCGAGATAGCCCTCGTCGGATCCAGCCGCCTCGCCCAGCCCCGTCGACTTTTCCTCGGCTCGACCGCAGCGAAGATGCTGCACGAGCTGCCCGTCCCCATGATCGTGGTGCCGCGCACACGCGCGCGGCAGCCGCAGGAAGGAGAGCGGCGATGAGCGCACCCGAAAGCTCCGCGCCCCTCGCGCCCGCCACCGGCGAAGACGCCGGCGGGCTGTCCCGCAAGGGACTCAGCGTCGGAGCCGTCGGGCTCATCGGCGCCGTCGTCATCGGCATCTCGTGCATCGCCCCCGCCTACACCCTGACCGCCGCTCTCGGGCCGACGGTCTCGGAGGTCGGTGTGCAGGTGCCGGCGATCATCCTGGTCGGGTTCATCCCGATGCTCCTCGTCGCCTTCGGGTACCGGGAGCTCAATCGACGGATGCCGGACTCCGGCACATCCTTCACCTGGGCCACGCGCGCCTTCGGCCCGTGGATCGGCTGGATGGCGGGGTGGGGCCTGGTTGCGGCGACGATCATCGTGCTGTCGAACCTGGCCGGCATCGCCGTCGACTTCCTGTTCCTGCTCATCGCGCAGATCTCGAACACCCCCGAGATCGCCGAGCTCGCCGCCATCCCATGGCTGAACGTGCTCGTGTGCCTCGCCTTCGTGGCCGCCGCGACGTTCGTCTCCTACCGCGACATGCAGACCACCCAGCGTCTGCAGTACGTCCTCGTCGGCTTCCAGGTCGTCGTGCTGGTTCTCTTCGCCGGCGCCGCGATCATCGCCACGACGTCGGGGAACGCCTGGGACGCCACGACCTTCGACCTGTCCTGGTTCAACCCCTTCGCGATCGGGTCGTTCAGCGCGTTCGCCGCGGGGGTGTCGCTGTCGATCTTCATCTTCTGGGGGTGGGATGTCACCCTCACGATGAACGAGGAGACCAAAGACCCCGACCGCACGCCCGGCCGTGCTGCGACGATCACCGTGGTGACCATCGTGGTGCTCTACCTGCTCCTGTCCATCGCCCTGCTGATGTACGCGGGCACCGGTGAGGGCGAGTACGGGCTGGGCAACCCCGATATCCAGGACAATGTCTTCTTCGCCCTCGCGGGCCCGATCCTCGGACCCCTCGCCTTCCTGGTCTCGCTCGCCGTGCTGACGAGCTCGGCCGCATCGTTGCAGTCGACCTTCGTCTCACCGGCCCGCACGCTCCTGGCGATGGGGCACTACGGCGCCCTGCCGCCGGCTTTCGCCCGGGTCAGCCCGCGGTTCTTCACGCCCGGCTACGCCACGCTGGTGTCGGCGGTCGTGGCGGCGGGGTTCTACGCGATCATGCGGTTCGTGAGCGAGAACGTGCTGTGGGACACCATCACCACCCTCGGCATGATGATCTGCTTCTACTACGGGATCACCGCGTTCGCGTGCGTGTGGTACTTCCGCAAGCAGTGGTTCGACTCGGTCCGAAACGTCTTCTTCACCCTGGTCTTCCCCCTGGTGGGTGGGGTGATCCTCGCGGTGATCTTCGTCACGACGCTCATCGATTCGATGGACCCTGACTACGGGAGCGGGTCGTCGGTGTTCGGGTTGGGGCTCGTCTTCGTGCTGGGTGTGACTATCATCCTCGTCGGCGTGGTCATCATGGTCTGGCAGGCCGTGCGACGTCCCGCCTTCTTCCGCGGCGAGACCCTGTCCCTCGACGCGCCCGCAGGCGCACGCCGCCGCTGATCTGTACGAAACGAACGGAGAATCATGACCGACTACGCCGTCATCAACCCCGCGACGGGCCAGACCCTCGCCACCTACCCCACGATCAGCGATGACGACCTGGCCGCGGCCATCGACCGTGCCGACACCGCCTACCGGTCGTGGCGGCACCTCCCGGTATCGGAGCGTGCCGCGCTGATCCGCCGCGTGGCCGACCTTCATCGAGAGCGCCGCGACGAGCTGGCGGCGATCATCGTCCGCGAGATGGGCAAGCCTCTCGTGGCGGCGCTCGGTGAGGTGGATTTCGCCGCCGACATCACCGAGTATTACGCGAACGTGGCCGAGAAGGTCACCGCCGACCAGCCTCTGGAGATCGAAGGCGAGGGGACAGCCGTCATCCGCCGGACGCCACTGGGCGTGCTGCTGGGGATCATGCCCTGGAACTTCCCGTACTACCAGGTCGCGCGCTTCGCGGCTCCGAATCTGATCCTCGGCAACACCATCCTGCTCAAGCACGCACCCCAGTGCCCCGAGTCGGCCGCGGCACTGGAGGCGATGTACCGAGACGCGGGCCTCCCCGTCGGCGCGTACACGAACATCTACGCCACGAACGATCAGGCCGCAGCCGTCATCGCCGATCCGCGCGTCCAGGGCGTGTCGGTCACGGGATCGGAGCGGGCGGGCGCTGCGGTGGCCGAGGTCGCCGGGCGTCATCTGAAGAAGGTCGCGCTCGAGCTCGGCGGGTCCGATCCCTTCATCCTGCTGTCGACGGATGATCTCGACGCCACCGTTCAGGCGGCCGTCGACGCGCGACTGGACAACAACGGTCAGTCCTGCAACGCCGCCAAGCGCTTCATCATCATCGATGAGCTGTACGAGCCCTTCCTCGAGAAGTTCGCGACGGCGATGGGTGCGGCCAAGGTGGGCGATCCGCTCGCGGACGACACCGTCCTCGGACCGCTCTCCTCCGAGACCGCGGCCGAGCGACTGCAGAAGCAGATCGACGACGCCGTGGCCCAGGGGGCCCGGCTGGTGACGGGAGGATCACGCGACGGCGCGTTCTTCCCCGGCACGGTGCTCACCGACGTCACGCCCGAGATGGATGTCTACGGCGAGGAGCTCTTCGGCCCGGCAGGTGTCGTCTACCGGGTGAAGAACGAGGAAGAGGCGATCCGCGTCGCGAACGACACCGGGTTCGGGCTGGGATCGTACGTGTTCACCACCGATCCCGAGCAGGCGCAGCGCGTGGCGGACAAGATCGACGCCGGCATGGTCTACGTCAACGTCGTGCTCGCCGATTCCCCCGAACTGCCGTTCGGCGGCGTGAAGCGCTCGGGCACCGGTCGGGAGCTGGGGCTGCTCGGCGCCGACGAGTTCGTCAACAAGAAGCTCATCCGCGTCGCTGGGTGAGATCGTCGAAGGGGCGGTGCGGCGCCGGGCCGCTCCGCCCCTTCCGTCTTCTCAGCGACGCGACTCAGGCGGCGAGGACGACGTCGGCGCTGGCAACATCCATCTGCAGCGCCGCACCCACATCGGCATTGGTGAGCATGCCCTCGTGGGTGCTCAGGCCCGACTTCAGCGACGCGTCGGCGCGCAGCGCGTCCCGCCAGCCGCGGTCGGCCAGGCGCAGCACGTAGGGCGCGGTGGCGTTGGTGAGGGCGCGCGTGGCGGTCTCGGGGACGGCGCCGGGCATGTTCGCAACGCAGTAGTAGAGGCTCCCGTGCACCGGGAAGGTCGGCTCGTCGTGGGTCGTGGGCCGCGACCCCTCGAAGCATCCTCCCTGGTCGATGGCGATGTCCACGAGCACCGATCCCGGCTTCATCGCCGCCACCATCTCGTCGGTGACGAGCTTGGGTGCCGCCGCGCCGGGGATCAGGACCGACCCGATGACGAGGTCGGCGTCGGCGAGCTGGTCGGCGATCTCGAGCGGTGAGGAGTGGCGGGTCTGGATGAGTCCGCCGAACTCCGTCTCCAGGGTCCGCAGCCGGGGGAGGGAGATGTCGATGACGGTGACGTCGGCGCCGAAGCCGACGGCGTTGCGCGCCGCGTTCTCGCCCGCGACGCCGCCGCCGATCACCACGACCTTGCCCTTGCGCGTGCCCGCGATGCCGCCGAGGAGCGTGCCGCGCCCGCCGGCGGGACGCATGAGGTGGGTCGCCCCGACCTGGATCGAAAGACGCCCGGCGACCTCGCTCATGGGAGTGAGAAGGGGAAGGGACCGATCGGGCAGCTGGACCGTCTCGTACGCGATGGCGGTGACTCCGCTCGACAACAGCGCGTCGGTGCACGCGCGCGAGGCGGCGAGGTGGAGGAAGGTGAAGAGCACCTGGCCGCGTCGCATGCGGCCGTACTCCGCGGCGATCGGCTCCTTGACCTTGAGGATCAGGTCGCCCCGCTCCCACACCTCGTCGGCGGTGGGAGCGATCCGTGCTCCCGCGGCGGAGAAGTCGGCATCCGAGATGCGCGACCCCTCCCCGGCGCCGGCTTCCACGATCGCCTCGTGACCGCGGCGGCGCAGCTGATCCACGATCGCCGGCGTCACTGCCACGCGATCCTCGTTGTTCTTGATCTCCGCTGGGACACCGACTCGCATCACAGCTCCTTTCGCAGTTGACGAATAGTGTTGAAGAAAACAGATGAAAGCGGCAGTACCTCCGAAGAAGATTCCTTGGCGGATGACGATCGGCGGGCTTCCGTCGGAGAAGGAGGCCCTGAATGGCGCTCGAACCGAACGATCCACGCCCGGTTCCCCTGGATGAGATCGACCGACGGATCCTCGAGGCGGTCACCGCCGACGGCAGGATCACCAACGCCGCCCTGGCGGAGCGGGTCGGCGTGGCCCCCTCGACCGCGCACACCCGCCTGCGCGGACTCATCGACCGGGGGGTGATCTCGTCCTTCACCGCCAGCGTCGCGCAGGCGCGGCTCGGCGTGGCGCTTCAGGCTCTGGTCGGGGTGACCCTTCGCCCCGGTGCGCGCCAGGCGAGCATCACCGATTTCGCAGAGCACACCCGCTCGCTCCCCGAGGTCGTCCAGGTGTTCTTCCTGGGCGGCGCCGATGACTTCATCGTCCACGTCGCGGTCACCGACTCCTCGGCGCTGCGCCGTTTCGTCGTGGAGCAGATCTCGGGTCACGACCGCGTGGCCTCGACGCGGACGAACATCATCTTCGACTATCACCGGAACGCGGTGGTCGACTCTTTCCGTTGAGCCTCCTCCGGGATGGGCAGATTCCTCTTGGTATTACTCGTACGTCTTGCGCCGATCCAGCAGCGCAAGATCGGCGCTCATGGCGCGGGTGGCGTCGAGCAGCTGCGGCAGGTAGTCGGCGACGAGCTGCTCCACCGATACCCGCGAGGTCGACACGGAGATGTTCACGGCGCTGACGTAGCGCCCGTCGGAACCGATGACCGGGGCGGCTACCGAGCGCGCGCCGAGGTCGACCTCCTGGTTGTTCAGCGACCAGCCCTGCTGCCGGACCTCGGCGATGCGCTCCCGCAGCTCCTGCTCGTCGACGATCGTCGCGGGCGAGAGCTTCTCGCGCGGATAGGTGCGGAAGTATTCGTCCAGGGCCGCGTCGTCGAACTCGGAGAGCAGCACGCGTCCGGTCGAGGTGCAGAACGCCGGCAGCCGCCGGCCGATGCCGAGACGGATGGGCATGATCGTCTCGGCCGCAGCGCGGGCCACGTAGACGACGTCGCCGTCGTCGTACTCGCAGGCCGAAACGGACTCGCCGATGCGAGCGGACAGCCGTCGCAGGTGGTCCTGCACGATGTCGATCCGGCTGGAGGACGACAGGAAGGCGTATCCGAGGTCGAGCACGCGAGGTCGCAGGTAGAACCGGTTCTGACGGCTCCCGACATACCCCAGGGTCTCCAGGGTGAGCAGCGCCCGACGCACCGAGGCGCGACTGAGGTGGGTGATCTTGGCGACGTCGGCGAGGGACAGCAGGTCGCGTTCGTTGGAGAAGGCGCGGATGACGGCGAGCCCGCGATCCAGCGACCGTACGAAATCGCCCGAACCGCCGCGCGCGTCATCATCGCTCATTCGCGGACCTTCCTGATCTCACTGCGAAGCGGAGATCACGATAGCAACGCATCGGACGATCCAGGCCCACGCGTCGGATCCTGGGTGGCGCGCTCCTCCTGCGGTCTGGCCCGCCTCCCGCGGGCACGCCACAATGGTGACCATGCGCGACAGTGCCTTCCAGAACGATGCCTTCCAGAACAGCGACGATGCGGTGACCGCCCTCGATGACGATCAGTGCTGGGAACGGCTGCGAGGCCAGGTGCTCGGGCGCCTGGTCACCCACGTCGGCGATGTGCTCGACATCTTCCCGGTGAACTACGTCGTGGACGACGGCACGATCCTCTTCCGTACCGCCGAGGGCAGCAAGCTGATCGAGCTGACGGTCAACGACGAGGTGCTCTTCGAAGTCGACGACTACAGCGATGACGAGGCGTGGAGCGTGGTCGTGCGCGGTCGAGCGCGGCGGCTGGACACCTCCGCCGAGGTCGAGCGGGCCGATGGCCTGGGGCTGTCGCCGTGGATCCCGACGCTGAAGTACATCTACGTCCGCATCGTCGCCCATGCCGTCTCGGGACGGGCGTTCCCCCGCGGCCCGGAGCCGGAGCGGTACGGCGTCGCGTCGTACTGAGTGATTCGCGGGGTCCTCGGGCATGCCGTAGACTGGGGGATGCAGTTGAAGTCTGCATTCTTTCGCCGTGCCCGCCGGTCGGGCCGTCCTTCCCTCCAGGCAGGGGCAGAAGTCTGCAGGCATCCCGGGGTCTTCCGACCCTTAGGGCGGTAGCTCAATTGGCAGAGCAGCGGTCTCCAAAACCGCAGGTTGCAGGTTCGATTCCTGTCCGCCCTGCGCGTCAGCGTCTGCTGGCACGAGGAAACAATCAGGTGGGTGGCATGCTCCAGGACGAGCCGAAGAACGAGGTGGTCGCGCGCAGCGACGCACCCCGAGAGAAGAAGCCCAGCTTCTTCGCGCGCATCGTCCTGTTCATCCGACAGGTCTTCGCCGAGCTTCGCAAGGTCGTCACGCCGACGCGGCAGGAGCTGGTGAAGTTCACCGCCGTGGTGCTCGGTTTCGTCCTGGTGATGATGGCGATCGTGTACGGACTGGACGTGCTGTTCGTCTGGATCGCGCAGTACGTCTTCGGTATTCCGGGCGCCTGAGCCGACAACGCGCCCACCGGGTTCGTCCGGTGGCGTCGCGCAATGCGTCGAGCCGGATCCCCCGGTCACGACAGAGGAAGAGAACACAAGTGTCTGAAAGATATGTCGACGACGCCGACTGGGCGCCCGCGGCCGAGCAGTCCTCCGAGGAGGACGAGGCCCAGGAGGGCAACATCCTCGAGTTCGAGGAGCGCGCGAACACGCCCGCCGAGCACAGCGCCATCCACATCGTCGACGACGAGGACGATGTCGAGGACGACACCGAAGAGCTCGACGACATCGAGATCCAGGACCCGGAGGCAGACGCCATCGTGAACGACGCCCTGAACATCGACGAGACCGCAGAGGCCGAGGCTGCCGCCGAGGTCCTCACCGACTCCGTCGCCGAGGAGATCGCCGAGCTCGAGGCCGAGGCCGCCGACGAGGTCACCCCGTACGACGGTCCGGATGTCAACGGCGAAGACGACCGCGAGGGCGCCGCCGACGACGAGGAGGAGCTCGACCCGTTCGAGGCCTTCCGCGCCGAGCTGCGGTCGCTCCCGGGCAAGTGGTACGTCATCCACTCGTACGCCGGCTTCGAGCGCAAGGTGAAGGCGAACATCGAGCAGCGCAAGTCCACGCTCGAGGTCGAGGACGAGATCTACCAGGTCGAGGTCCCGATGGAAGACGTCGTGGAGATCAAGAACGGCCAGCGCAAGATGGTCACCCGCGTGCGCATCCCCGGTTACGTGCTGGTGCGCATGGATCTCAACGAGGACACCTGGTCGGTCGTGCGCCACACGCCGGGTGTCACCGGGTTCGTGGGGAACGCCCACAACCCCACCCCGCTCCGCTTCGAAGAGGCCTTCACCATGCTCAAGAGCCTGGTCGAGGTCAAGGAGGTCGCTCCCGCCAAGGGTTCGGCCAAGGGTGCTCCCGCCGCCGCGCGCAGCATCCCGGCCGAGGTCGACTTCGAGGTGGGCGAGACCATCACCATCAAGGAGGGGTCGTTCGCGGGCCTTCCCGGCACCATCAGCGAGATCAAGCCCGAGAGCGGCAAGCTCACGGTCCTCGTCTCGCTGTTCGAGCGCGAGACCCCCGTCGAGCTGTCGTTCGACCAGGTCACCAAACTGTAAAGACTTCCGGGCCGCAGGCCCGGGGAACCGCGGTCCGGAAACGCCGGATGTGCGGGAGAAGCGGATGCCGCGGCATCCGGTTCGAAGAAAGGAAAACGACATGGCACCGAAGAAGAAGGTGACCGGCCTGATCAAGCTCCAGATCAACGCCGGCGCCGCCAACCCGGCACCGCCGATCGGCCCCGCGCTCGGTCAGCACGGTGTGAACATCATGGAGTTCTGCAAGGCGTACAACGCCGCGACCGAGTCGCAGCGCGGCAACGTCATCCCCGTCGAGATCACCGTCTACGAGGACCGCAGCTTCACCTTCATCCTGAAGACCCCGCCGGCTGCCGAGCTGATCAAGAAGGCTGCGGGCGTGCAGAAGGGTTCGCAGACGCCGCACACGGCCAAGGTGGGCAAGCTCACCAAGGACCAGGTGCGTCAGATCGCCGAGACGAAGATGCCCGACCTGAACGCGAACGACATCGAGGCCGCCTCGCTGATCATCGCCGGCACCGCCCGTTCCATGGGCATCACGGTCGAGGACTGAGGGGGAGAATAACCATGGCACAGAAGTCAAAGGCCTACCGGGCCGCCGCCGCGAAGATCGCGGCCGACACGTTCTACTCGCCCACCGAAGCCGTGGCGCTGGCCAAGGAGACGGGGTCGGCGAAGTTCGACTCGACCGTCGAGGTCGCGCTGAAGCTCTCGGTCGACCCCCGCAAGGCGGACCAGATGGTGCGCGGCACCGTTATCCTGCCCCACGGCACCGGTAAGACCGCGCGCGTCATCGTCTTCGCCACCGGCCCCGCGGCCGAGGCGGCCATCGCGGCCGGTGCGGACGAGGTCGGCGGCGCCGAGCTCATCGAGAAGGTCGCGGGCGGCTACACCGCCTTCGACGCCGCCGTCGCCACGCCTGAGCTCATGGGCCAGGTCGGGCGTCTCGGCAAGGTGCTGGGCCCCCGCGGCCTCATGCCCAACCCGAAGACCGGCACGGTGACCCCGAACCCCGCCAAGGCGGTCGAGGACATCAAGGGCGGAAAGATCGAGTTCCGCGTCGACAAGCACGCCAACGTGCACTTCGTCGTCGGCAAGGCCTCCTTCAGCGCGGAGCAGCTGGACGAGAACCTCAAGGTCGCCCTCGAGGAGATCATCCGCCTGAAGCCCTCGAGCTCGAAGGGCCGCTACATCCAGAAGGGTGCGGTGTCGACCACGTTCGGCCCCGGCATCCCGCTGGACGTCAACTCCCTGGCCTGATCGCCGACGTACACGAAGGGCTCCGCCTCAGGGCGGGGCCCTTCGTCGTTCCCGTGTCTGTCGCCACCGGGTAGCGTCGGGGGATGGGCGCCGATCTCTCCGACCTGCTGGGTGTCGCCACCCCCATCCTGCTCGGTCCGTTCGGAGGGCTGTCCTCGGTGGAGTTGACGGCCGCCGTCAGCAACTCCGGAGGCCTCGGCGCGTACGGACTGTACGGCTATGAGCCTGATCGGATCAGCGACACGATCGCCGCCCTCCGGTCGGCGACGTCCGGCCCTTTCGCCGTCAATCTGTGGCTGCCGACGGGGGATGAGGTGCACCCGGCTGACGTGGATCTCACCGCGGCGACGGCGGCGGCGGCACCCCTCTTCGCCGAGCTGGGACTCGACCTCCCGCGCCCACCGGTCGCCTTCCTGCCCGACATCGACGGCCAGCTCACCGCGGTGCTCGATGCCGCGCCCGCCGTCCTGAGCGTCGTCTTTGGTGTGCCCTCCGCACACCTCGTCGAGGCAACCCGCAGTCGCGGGATCCGCCTGATCGGGACGGCGACGACGGTCGCGGAAGCGCAGGCGCTGGAAGCGGCGGGTGTGGACGCGGTGGTCGCCAGCGGTGCGGAGGCGGGCGGGCACCGGGTGTCGTTCCTTGGGGCGCCCGAGCTGTCCCTGGTGGGGACATTCGCGCTCCTGCCGCAGGTCGTCGACGCCGTGGACATCCCGGTGATCGCTGCGGGCGGGATCGCCGACCGCAGGGGTGTGGCCGCGGCGTTCGCCCTCGGGGCGTCGGGGGTGCAGGTCGGGACCGCGTTCCTGCGCACCCGGCAGTCGTCCGCCTCGGAGGCTCATCGCGACGAGATCTCCCGTGCGCACGACACCACGACGGTGCTCACTCGGGCGATGAGCGGGCGATGGGCGCGGGGGATACCCAATCATGCCGTCCGCGTCCTCGAGGCCGGTGCGGCCATCGCACCCTTCCCCGCCCAGAACTGGCTGACCGGGCGCTTCCGGGCCGAGGCTGCTCGGCGGGGCGACGCCCGCTTCGCCTCGCTGTGGGCGGGTCAAGCCGCGGGACTGGCCCGGCACGCCGACGCCGCGGACGTCTTCGCCGAGCTCGTGGCCGGCCTCCCGGAATCAGTGCGGCAGCACCAGTGACACCCCGAGTGCGATCATGACGACGGCGATCACCGCGTCGAGAATCCGCCACGACCGGGCGCTCGAGAGCCACCGGCCGAGATATCGGGCGCCGAGCGCGAGACCGAAGAACCACACGACGCTTGCGGTCATCGCCCCCGCCGCGAAGAGCCAGCGCTCCTCACCGTGGGTGTTGGCGACCGAGCCCAGCAGGAACACCGTGTCGAGATAGACATGGGGGTTCAGCCATGTGAGGGCGAGGGTGGTGAGGACGACGGGAAGGAGTCGGGTGCGCGTCGTGGTAGCCGTGCGGCCCGCGCTCACGGTCTGCACGGCAGCATCCCCCTCTTCCCGCAGCGAGAGGGCGTCGCCGTTCGGGCGCCACACCCGCCGGGCTGCCAGCAGGCCGTAGCCGACGAGGAAGAGGGCGCCTGCCCAGCGGACCGCCGTCACGAGCCATGGCAGGGCCTGGAGGACCAGACCGATCCCCGAGACGCCGAGCCCGATGAGCAGGGCGTCGGAGACCGCGCACAGCGCGGCGACGACGAGGACGTGCTCTCGCCGCAGCCCCTGCCGCAGCACGAAGAGGTTCTGCGCGCCGATGGCGATGATGAGGGAGAAGCCGAGGCCGAGTCCGGCGAGGAGGGGGATGAGCACCCCTGCACGCTACGGGTCCGGAGGTGCTAAGCACCAGTTCACTTTTCTTCAGTAGCATTAGCATTGCTTAATATGAGGATACCCTTCGATCTGGCGGAGACCCTGGCCGTCGTGGTAGACGAGGGTACCCTCGATGCCGCGGCGCGGCGGCTGCGCATCACCCCGAGCGCGGTCAGTCAGCGGGTGAAGGCGCTGGAGTCGCTGCTCGGACAGGTGCTTCTCGTCCGCTCGCGGCCGACCCGGCCGACGGCTGCCGGTGTCGTGGTCGTGCGCCTCGCGCGCCAGCTCGCCCTGCTCGAGCATGACGCGATCGCAGGACTGTCGGGCGACCCCGCGGCAGGCGCCCGGGTCTCCGTTCCCCTCGCCGTGAACGCCGATTCCCTGGGGACATGGTTCCTCGTCCCCCTCGCGACCCTCGCCGAGCGGCATCCGATCGTCTTCGATCTGCACCGCGACGATCAGGACTTCACCGCGGGCCTGCTCGAATCGGGCACCGTGATGGGCGCTGTCACCTCACGAGAGGAGCCGGTCGCCGGCTGTCGCGCCGTCCCACTCGGTCGGATGCGGTACCACGCCGTCGCCACGCCCGCGTTCCACGACCGGTGGTTCGCCGACGGGGTGAGCGTCGATGCTCTGGCGGTCGCTCCGCTCATCGATTTCGACCGCCGCGATGATCTGCAGCGCCGCTGGCTCCAGGCGCGCGGGGTCGAGGCGGGCGCGCCGCCGCGTCATTACGTGCCCGCCTCGCACGACTTCGCCGCAGCGGCGGGCCTGGGGCTCGGATGGGCGCTTCTGCCGACGGCACAGGCGGCGGCGGGTCTGGCCTCGGGCGACCTCGTCGCGCTCGGCGGCCCGACCGTGGATGTGCCTCTGACGTGGCAGCAGTGGAACCTGCGTTCACCGCTGCTGGATGCCGTCGCCGAGGCGATCGTCGCCGAGGGGAGGCGCGTGCTCACCGGTGCCGGGGGAGGGCTCAGTCGTCGCTGACCCGCAGAACGATCTTCCCGCGCGTGTGTCCCTGCTCGAGCTCGGTGTGCGCAGCCGCGGCCTCGTTCAGGTCGAACACCCGGTCGATGTAGACCTGCACCGCGCCGGAGTCCAGGAGGCGGGCGATGGTCGCGAGCGTCCCCCCGTCCGGGATCACCTTGTACGACGTCGCGCGCACTCCCGCTTCCTCGGCGGCCTGGGCGTAGTCGGGCCAGGAGCCCGTGGGCACCAGGACGTAGAGTCCGCCAGGGCGAAGCACCTGGAGGGAGCGGCTGGCGGTGCGGTCCACGGCGTTGCCGACGAGGTCGATGACCACGTCCATCTCGCCGACGACCTCCTCGAAGCGCGTGGAGGTGTAGTCCACGACCACGGCCGCGCCCAGCTCCCGCAGCCAGGCGGCGTTGCGTGCGGATGCCGTGACCGTCACGTGGGCGCCGAAGTACGCCGCGAACTGCACCGCGAAGTGCCCCACCCCGCCGCTGCCGGCGTGGATCAGGATGCGCTGCCCCTCATGGGCGTGCGCGGTCTCCACCACCAGTCCCCAGGCCGTGAGGGCGGCCAGCGGCACTCCGGCCGCCTCGACGTGCGACAGCGACGACGGCTTGCGCGTGACCGATTGGGAGGGAACGACGACGTATTCGGCGTAGCTGCCTCCGGTGCGGGGGAAGGGCACCATGCCGAACACCTCGGTGCCCGGCGCCAGGGGGTGCGCCTCGAACGGCGAGGCGACGACCACGCCGCTGAAGTCGAATCCCGGAACCACGGGGGCGTCGCCGAGTGCGGCCGAGACGCCGCTACCCGCTCGGGTCTTGGCGTCGATCGGATTGACCCCCGCCGCCACGACGCGCACGAGCAGTTCGCTGAGCACGGGGCTCGGTGTCGGCGCGCGGTCATACCGCAGCACCTCGGGGCCGCCCGCGGCGGCGAGCGTGATCGCTGCCATGGTGTCGGGCGGCGCATCGGGCGGCGCCGCCGGTGCCTGCGGAGGAGAGGGGGATCGCAGCGGCCGGAATCGCATCGGTCGCTCCTTTCTCGCGCCACCCCTCGTCGGGGACGCAGGCATATGGGTCGGTGAGACTCAGTACATCGGGCCTTTGTCTCACCCGTGTTACGCCGGTGCTAAAGAACGGCGTCGCCCACCATCGTCTCAGCGCGCCTCGAACTGTCGGATCAGCGACGCGGGGGACAGGGCGTGCTCGACGGCCAGCATGCTCGCGCCGAGGACGGCCGCCCGCTCGGCGGTGACCGACTGGGCGATCGTGAGGTGTTCGGTCGCCAGCGGCATGGAGCGGGTGTAGACGACCTCGCGGACGCCCGCGAGGAGATGCTCACCGACGCGGGCCATGGAACCGCCGATCGCGATGACCGAGGGGTTGATGAGGCTCACGCACGTCGTGAGCACCTCGCCGATGTCGCGTCCGGCCTGGCGGACGGTCTGCACCGCCTCGACGTTGCCCTGCTTGACCAGCGCCACCACGTCGCTGCCATCGTGTGCGTCGATCCCCTGAGACCGCAGGGTGCGGGCCATCGCCGGGCCGGATGCCAGCGCCTCCAGGCATCCCCGGTTGCCGCAGTGGCAGGGGATGTCGGCGCCACCGGGCACCCGCACGTGACCGATGTCGCCGGCCACACCCTGGGCTCCCCGCTGGAGTGCGCCGCCCGAGATGAGGCCGGCGCCGATGCCGGTGGCGACCTTGACGAAGATGAGGTGATCAACGGTCGGCCAGGCGGCCGAGCGCTCGCCGAGCGCCATGATGTTCACATCGTTGTCCACCAGGACCGGCGCCTCGAGGTGGCGACCGATCCAGGCGGGGATTTCGAAACCATCCCACCCGGGCATGATCGGCGGGTTCGCGGGCCGTCCGCTCTCGTGCTCGACAGGGCCGGGCACGCCCATTCCGATCGCCGCGAGGTCGCCGCGATCGCGGCCGGCCTCGTCCAGCAGCTGCTCGGCCGTCTCGACCACCCAGGAGAGGACCTGCTCGGGTCCGAGGGAGATGGCGATGCTTTCGCTGCGCTCCGCAAGGCTCAGCCCGCTGAGGTCTGTGAGCGCCACGCGGGCGTGAGAGGCGCCGAGGTCGGCGGCCAGGACGACCCGTGCCTGCGGGTTCAGCGCGAACTGCGAGGGCGGACGCCCGCCGGTGGACAGCGCATCGCCGACCGGGGTGACCAGGCCCGAGCGCACGAGCGCGTCCACTCGCGCGGCGACGGTCGACCTCGCCAATCCCGTCGTCTTGGCCAGGTCGGCGCGGGTGCGCGGCACGCCGTCTCGAAGGAGCTGGAACACCTCGCCCACTCCGGACGAGACGGGGGAGTCGCGGGTCTCTCTGGGCACGTTCCCAGTGTCGCGCATCCGAGCGCGCACGTCGGTCACGTCGCGCGGCCGGCGGGACGGGCGAAGCGCTGCTGCAGCAGGACGGCCACGACGATGATGACGCCCTTGACGACCGCCTGGACAGAGGAGTTGAGGTTGTTCTGGACGAAGACGTTGGTGAGCGTGGCGAAGATCAGCACGCCGAAGACGGTGCCGGTGATCGTCCCCCGTCCGCCGATGAGGAGCGTGCCGCCGACGACGACGGCGGCGATGGCGTCGAGCTCGTACAGCAGCCCGTGCGTCGACGTGCCGGCGGTGGTCCGCCCGAGGATCATCACCGCGGCGATTCCGGCAGTGAGTCCCGAGATGACGTAGAGCCACATCGTGTGGCGCTTGACGTCGATGCCCGCGAGGCGCGCCGCCTCGCGGTTTCCGCCGATCGCGACCGTTCGCCGTCCGAAGGTGGTGCGGTTCAGCAGCACCCACCCGAGTGCGGCGACGACCGCGAAGATCCAGATCAGCATGTCGACACCGAGGATGTCGGTGTTCATGAACGTGATGAAGCCGCGTTCCTCGACGACGAGCGTGCGGCGCTCTGCGAGGATCTCGGCGAGCCCGCGTGCGGCGACCAGCATCGCCAGGGTCGCCATGAACGCGACCACCTTGCCGTAGGCGATGACGATGCCATTGACCAGGCCCGCACCCGCACCGACCGCGAGAGCGATGACGATCATCACGGACCAGTGGAGTTGATCGGCGAGATCCTGCACGGCGGCGATCGTCGCGACCACCGACGCCAGGCCCATGATCGCCCCGACCGAGAGGTCGATGCCGCCGGAGATGATCACCAGCGTCATCCCTATGCTGATCACCCCGATGATGGAGGCCTGCCGGAGGATCGTCAGCATGTTGTCGAGGCTGGTGAAGGTGTCGGGCGCCGTGACCGCTCCGACGACCACGAGGAGCAGGAGGGCGAGGACGAGCCCGAGATTGCGTCCGACCGAGCCCGAGAGGAGGCGTCGCCACGGGGGCGGCGGGGTCTCGGTCGCTCCCGTCGCCGGCGGGGTCGGACTGCCGGCGCCCGGCCGGTCGGTCACGGTTCGCTGCTCGCTCACGCGGCTTGTCCTTTCATGACGAGATCGAGCACGCCGTGCTCGTCGATCTCAGAGGCGGGGAGACTGGTCAGGACGCGCCCGTCGGCGATGACCAGGACCGTGTCGGCAAGCCCCAGCACCTCTTCGATCTCGCTGGAGACGATGACGATCGCGTTGCCGGCGGCGGCGAGCCGACGGATGAGTCCGTAGATCTCCGACCGTGCGCCGACGTCGACGCCACGCGTGGGTTCGTCCAGGAGCAGGACGCGGGTGCCGTGCACCAGCCAGCGGGCGAGGAGGATCTTCTGCTGGTTGCCACCCGAGAGGGTCGCCGCGGGGCGATCCGGGTCGGCGGGACGAAGCTCCAGTGCGGCGATCTGCTCCAGAGCGACGGATTTCTCGCGCCGGAAGTCGAGCAACCCCCCGCGGGAGAATCGACGCATGCTCGACAGCGTCACGTTCATGGCGATGGATTCGTCGATCACGAGCCCCTGGCTCTTGCGCTCCTCGGGCGACAGCCCCACACCCGCCGACACCGCGGCGGTCACCGAGCCTCGCCGGAGGGCGGCGCCGCCGACGCGGACGGTACCTCCCGATGATCGCCGGGCGCCGTAGACCGTCTCGAGGATCTCCGAGCGCCCCGATCCCACGAGGCCGGCGAGTCCGACGATCTCTCCGGCGCGGACCTCGAAGGACACTCCCTCGAACACCCCGGCGAGAGCGAGATCGCGCACCTCGAGCATCACCGGGGCATCGGCGGGGACGGGCGCGGCGGGTGGGAAGACGTTCGCGACGTCGCGTCCGGTCATCAGTCGGATGAGTTCGGAGGTCGGGGTGTCGGCGACGGAGAGCCCGGTGGCCATCGTGCGGCCGTCCTTCAGGACGGTCAGGCGATCGCCGATCTGCCGGATCTCCTCGAGGCGGTGCGTGATGTACACCACGGCGATCCCCGCGGCGGTGAGCTCTCGGACGACACCGAAGAGGTTTCGCACCTCCTCGGTGTCGAGCACCGCCGAGGGCTCGTCCATGATGATGAGCTTGATGTCGTGCGAGAGGGCGCGGGCCATCGAGACGATCTGCTTGTTCGCCGCACTCAGCTCCCCGACCTCGGTGTGGGGCGACAGTCGGGAGTGGCCGAGTCGGGCCAGAAGCTCCCGGGTCTTCTCGGCTGCCGCCGAGCGCTTCGTGAAGCCGCCGCGAGCGATTTCGTGGCCGAGGAAGATGTTCTCGGCGATCGTGAGCCCGTCGACGACGTCGAGCTCCTGGTACATGGTGGCGATGCCGAGTTCGATCGCCGCCTCCGGCGTGGAGATCTCCACCTCCTCGCCCCGCCAGACGATCGTGCCGTCGTCGGGGCGGTGGACACCCGCGAGGGTCTTGATGAGCGTCGACTTCCCCGCGCCGTTCTGCCCGAGGATGCAGTGCACCTCTCCCGCGGTGACCTGCAGATCGACCCCGCGCAGCGCCCGGACGCCGGCGAAGCTCTTGGTCACCCCGCGTACGTCGAGTAACGGCGAAGCATGGTCATCTTTGATCACGGGGTGAACCTAACACGCGAGAAAAGTTAGCGATATCCCCACTTTTGCCGGACGCGCGGACAAAAGGTGGACAAACGTCGTCGCACTGACGTACAGTCCCACCGTCAGCGAAGACTCCTCGGAATGCTCGGGGCGCGAGGGACCGCTGGCGTCGCTGCATCACATTTCGAGGAGGAAAAGAATGCGCACACTCGCGAGGGGGCGGGGGCGGTTCATCATCGCCGGAGCCGCAGTCGTGGCATCCATCGGACTGCTGGCCGGATGTACCGGAACCGGCGCCGAGGAGGAGGACGTCGTCGATCAGGGGACGAGCGTCGAGGAGAACGCCGAGAGCGGAGACACCGTGGTCATCGGCTTCTCGGGTCCCGCAGCCGACCACGGCTGGCTCGGTGCCATCAACTCGGGGGCGCAGGCCGCCGCCGACAGCTTCGACGACGTCGAGTTGCGCGTCGCGGAGGGGACGAACGACGCCAACGCGCAGATCGCCGCCGTCGAGACGTTCATCAACGACGGCGTCGACGCCATCGTGCTGCTGCCGACCGACGGCGCCGCGCTCACGGAGGTCGCGATCGAGGCCATGCAGGCGGGCATCCCGGTGATCAACGTCGACCGGGAGTTCTCGAGCCCGTTCGCCGCGCGCACGACGATCCTGGGCGACAATTACGGAATGGGCGTCAGCGCGGGCACCTACATCTGCGAACAGGTCGGGGACAACCCCGACGCGGTCGTGGCCGAGATCGCGGGCATCGACTCCCTGCCGCTCACCCAGGACCGCTCCCAGGGATTCGAAGACGCCCTGTCGGACTGCGGACTCGAGGTCTCGGCGCGTGTCGCCGCCGACTTCACCGTCGCCGGCGGTGAGGCGGCCGCCTCGCAGCTGCTTGCGGCGAACCCGCAGATCGACGCGATCTGGAACCACGACGACGACCAGGGCATCGGTGTCCTCGCCGCCGTCGAGGCATCGGGCCGCGACGAGTTCATCATGATGGGCGGCGCCGGGTCGCGGAATGCGATGGAAGCCATTCAGGCGGATGACTCGGTGCTGAAGGCCACGGTCATCTATCCGTCCACGCAGGCGGCCGACGGCATCGCGCTGGCGCGCCTGATCGCCCAGCAGAAGACGGTGGGCGACCTCATCACGCCCAGCGTGCCGAACCGCGTCGTCCTGGACGCGCCGGTGGTCACGAAGGACAACGTCGAGGAGTTCATCGACCTGTCGTTCGAGTCCTGACACAACCACCGCGGGGCGCCCGACACCGTTCGGGCGCCCCGCCTTTCGAAGGGAGAATCGCGTGGGAGACCAGCTCCGCGTCGCCATGATCGGGCACGGCTTCATGGGAGCCGCGCACTCGCAGGGCTGGCGGGTCGCCCCGCGGTTCTTCGATCTTCCCCTCGATCCGGTCATGCAGGTCGTCGTCGGCCGCGACGGCGCTCGCGCCGCAGCGGCCGCCGCGACCTGGGGTTGGCACGAGGCGGCGACGGATTGGCGCGCGGTCATCGCGAGGTCCGACATCGACCTGGTCGACATCGTCACCCCCGGCGACACCCACGCCGAGATCGCGATCGCGGCCCTGCGCGCCGGGAAGCACGTCCTCTGCGAGAAGCCTCTGGCGAACACCGTCGCCGAGGCCGAGGCCATGACGGCCGCCGCCGAGGAGGCAGCGAGAGCGGGGGTGCGCTCCATGGTGGGATTCACCTACCGGCGGGTGCCCGCAACGACCTTCGCGCGGCAGCTGGTCGCCGAGGGTCGGCTCGGCGAGATCCGCCAGGTCCGAGCGGAGTACCTGCAGGACTGGCTCGCCGACGAGAACGCACCCCTCACCTGGCGTCTGAACAAGGACATCGCCGGCTCCGGATCGCTCGGTGACATCGGTGCCCACGCGGTGGACCTCGCCGAGTACATCACCGGACAGACCGTCGACCGCGTCTCGGGCATCCTCGAGACGCTCGTCACCGAGCGACCGGTCATGGCCGAGGGCGTCGGGCTGTCGGGAACGGCCGGCACGGAACGAGGCCGAGTCACCGTCGACGACCTCGCGCTGTTCACCGGCCGGCTCTCGGGAGGGGCGCTGGCCTCGTTCGAGGCGACGCGTTTCCGCACCGGCCGGAAGAACGCGCTCCGGATCGAGATCTCCGGTTCGCGCGGAGCTCTCGCCTTCGACCTGGAGCGCATGAACGAGCTGGAGTTCTACGACGCCACACTCCCCGAGTCCGAGCAGGGGTTCCGACGGATCCTCGTGACCGAGCCCTCCCACCCCTACGCCGACCGGTGGTGGCCCACGGGTCACATGCTCGGGTACGAGCACGGTTTCAGCCACCAGGTCGTCGACCTCGTCACGGCGATCGCCGAGGGCACCGACCCCACCCCGTCCTTCGCGGACGGACTCCACGTCCAGCGGGTCCTCGACGCCGTGGAGCGCTCGTCGGCGGCCGACGGCGCGTGGCAGACGACCCGTTGACCATTCCGAGCCCGGGTGACGCACGTCTCCGGCACCTTTCAGAGAGGACGACAGCATGGCGCGACCGATCACGTTGTTCACCGGCCAGTGGGCGGATCTCCCCTTCGAGGAGGTGGCGCGCCTGGCGGGCGAGTGGGGGTACGACGGTCTCGAGATCGCGTGCTGGGGTGATCACCTGGACGTGTCCCGGTGGGATGACGCCGACTACGTGCAGTCGCGCAAGGACATCCTGGAGCGCAACGGTCTGAGGGTGTGGGCGATCTCGAATCACCTCACCGGTCAGGCGGTGTGTGATGACCCGATCGACCAGCGGCATCGGGACATCCTGTCCGACCGTGTCTGGGGCGACGGCGACCCCGAGGGGGTGCGTCAGCGGGCGGCGGAGGACCTCAAGGACACTGCGCGGATGGCGGCGAGGCTGGGTGTCACCCAGGTGAACGGGTTCACCGGGTCGTCGATCTGGAAGGCGGTGGCGATGTTCCCGCCGGCGTCGGAGGAGTGGATCGAGGCGGGGTACCGGGATTTCGCCGACCGCTGGAACCCGATCCTCGACGTGTTCGAGGAGGAGGGTGTGCGGTTCGGGTTGGAGGCGCACCCTTCGGAGATCGCGTACGACTACTGGACCGCCAAGCGCACGCTCGAGGCGATCGGCCACCGCAAGAGCTTCGGGCTGAACTTCGACCCGTCGCACTTCATGTGGCAGCAGTTGGATCCGGTGGCCTTCGTCCTGGACTTCGCCGATCACATCTTCCACGTGCACGTGAAGGAATCCATCACCAACCTCGACGGCCGCAACGGGGTCCTCGGCTCCCACCTCGGGTGGGCCAACCCGCGCCGGGGGTGGACGTTCGTGTCCACCGGTCACGGGGCGGTCCCGTGGGAGCCGGTGTTCCGCGCGCTGAACGCCATCGGGTACACCGGACCCACCAGCGTCGAGTGGGAAGACGCCGGCATGGACCGCCTCCACGGCGCCCCCGAAGCCCTCGCCTTCGTCCGCACACTCAACGCCATCACACCCCCCGACGCCGCCTTCGACGCCGCGTTCAGTTCGAAGTAGCGAGCTCCGGGGCCCGCGCGGCGGGGGAGCGTGCGGGCCCCGGTACCACTGTCGGAAGCGACGGGTTCAGGGGCGTTCGCGTGCGGTGAGCGCGTGCAGCAGGCGGGTGAGGGTCTGGATGTCGTCGATCGACCACTCCTCGAGGGTGTGCAGGAGCGTGCTCTCCTGCGGTGCTCGAGCCTTGGCGAGCCGCTCCAGGCCGAACGGAGTGGGGAAGAGGATGCTGGAGCGGCGGTCGGTGGGATCGGGTTCGCGTCCGATGAGCCCCAGCTCCTCGAGCTCGCGCACGGTGCGACTGATCTGGCCCTTGTCGGCGACGAGCATCTCGGAGAGTTCCGACTGCGTCACGCGTTCGCGGCGGACGATCGTGGTGAACACCTTGTAAGCGGCGGGCAGCATGCCGGGGCTCACCCGCTCGGCGTTCTCACTGACGATCCGGCGCACCTGATGGATGAGACCGCTGAATTCCGCCTCGAGCGCCCGCACGGCCTCCGTGCGGGCGTCGGGGTCGGGTGCGGCGCTCATCGCCTTCGAGACTAACGTCGTCCTCACCGCCGGCGCGCGACCCGTGAGGCTGTGGTGCGCCCCGTGGCCGGGAGGGCGTTCATCCCCGTGCTCGTCGACACGGTGGCGAGGTCGGCTTCGCCGGCGTGGATGCGCTCGGTCGTCGTCATCCGATTCAGCGGCGTGTTCGGGAGGAAGACGATCGCGATGAGACTGACGATCGCCACCGGGACCGCGATGAGGAACGAGTGCGCGATCGCCTGGGCGTAGATGTCCTCGAAGATCACCCGGAGCGCCTCGGGGAGGGCGGCGACCTGCGGGATGGTGCCCGACTGCAGCTCCTGCGCGAGCGTCGCCCCCTGCGTGCCGAGATCCGACAGCGCCGCGGCGATGTCACCCTGGCGCTCCCCGGTGAGCGTCGTCGCCTGGCTCGCGAGTGCGGCGCCCATCACCGAGACCCCGATCGTGCCGCCGAGGCTTCGGAAGAAGGTCACGCCCGAGCTCGCCACACCCATCTCGCGCGGATCGGCGGTGTTCTGCACGACGAGGACCAGGTTCTGCATGGTCATGCCGACGCCTGCGCCCAGAAGGAACATGTAGAGCGATACCAGGGCGAACGGGGTGTCGTAGTGGATCGTCGAGAGCAGCGCGCTCCCCGCGGTGAGAAGGATGCCGCCGACGACGAGGTACGGCTTCCAGTGGCCGTGACGCGAGATGAGCGCACCGACGATGACCGATGCCAGGAGGAGTCCCGCGATCATCGGGATCGTCATGATGCCCGCCTCGGTGGGGGTCGCCCCCCGTGCCATCTGCATGTACTGACTGAGGAAGACGGTGGTGCCGAACATCGAGATGCCGGTCGCGATCGAGGCGATCACGGCGAGGGTGAACGTGGCGCTGCGGAACAGGCGGAGCGGGATGAGGGGCTCGGGGGTGCGCAGTTCCGCGACGATGAAGACAAGCGTGGCCAGGGCCGATCCGCCGACCATCAGCGCGGTCGGGAGGCTCCACCAGTCGAAAGACGTGCCGGCGTTCGTCACCCATACCAGCAGCAGCGAGACCGCGGCGCTGAGCAGCACGATCCCGACGTAGTCGATCCGCACCGCGCGGCTCGGCCGCTTCGGCAGGTGCAGGGTGCGCTGCTGGATGATCAGGGCGGCGACGGCGACGGGGAGGGCGACGAAGAAGTTCCACCGCCACCCGAAGGCATCGGTGATCACGCCGCCGAGAAGGGGGCCGCCGATGGTGGCCACCGCCATGACCGCTCCGAACAGACCCATGTAGCGGCCGCGCTCGCGCGGGCTGATGATGTCGGCCATGATCACCTGGCTGAGTGCGGCCAGACCGCCGGCGCCGACGCCCTGCAGGGCGCGAAACGCGATGAGGGTCTCGGGGTTCTGCGAGAAGCCGGCGGCAGCGGTCGCGAGCACGAAGATGACGATGGCGATCTGGATGAGGAGCTTCCGGTCGAACAGGTCGGCGAGCTTTCCCCAGATCGGCGTGGAGATGGCGGTGGTCAGAAGGGTCGCGGTCACCACCCACGTGTAGGCGGCCTGGTCGCCGTCGAGGTCGTGGACGATCACCGGGAGCGAGGTGGAGACGACGGTCGAGGCGAGCATCGACACGAACATGCCGAGGAGGAGGCCGATGAGCGCCTTCACCACACCGGGCCGGTGAGCGGGTCGGGCGTCTGCGGGTGCGGCGTCTGCGGGCGCGGCCATCTGTCCTCCTGAAAGTTGATCTACATCAACGATACGCCGACGGTTGATCTATGTCAACGAAAAGGAGCGCGTCATCCGAGCCGCCGTGGGCGGGAGGATGGAGGAGTGATCAGCGTCGAGGTGCTCCCGGACCCCGCGACCGATGCGCTCGCGCGGGCGGCGTGGCGCCGGCTGATCGACGCCGGGCTGCCGAGCGCCGGTCGGCACACCGGAGAGAGCAACCGGCCCCACATCACCGTGGCCGTGCGGGACTCGCCCGTCCTCGACGGGCTGTCGGGTCTCGCGGACGTGCTTCCGCTCACCCTGCGCCTGGGCGGCGTGCTGCTGTTCCCGCGCCCCGGGCAGGCGGTCATCAGCTGGCAGGTGGTCGTCACCGCGCCGCTGGCGGAGTTCCATCGCCGGGTGGACGCCGCGATCGGCCCGGCCGCCGAGCGCTACGCGCACACCGCATCCGATCGGTGGACTCCGCACCTGACGATGGCTCGGCGGGTCGGACTCGCTGACCTCGGCGCTGCCGTCGAGGCGGTGGACCTGTCCCCGCACGTGGGCGAGGTCACGGGACTGCGCATCTGGGACGCGACGACCCGGATGGTCACGACGCTGCGCTGACCGCCGGCGATCAGTCGGCGAGGGCGAGAGCGCGGTAAGGCTGGGCGAGCGGCGCGGCGGGCTGCGGCATCCGCTCTGCCCGGCTCAGCTGCGTGCGTCGGTACAGCTCGTCGATGAGGGATGTCGCCAGGCGCACCAGGCGACCGATCTCGACCTCGTCGCGGTCGACCCAGGCGCAGCGCGGCTCGTCGCCGACCGGAACGAAGCCGTCGTGCTCCTCCCAGACCACGAGCGTGCGCTCGGCCCCGAGGACGTGCTGCTGCCACCACACCTGACGCAGGTAGGTGCGGGGGATGCTGCGCCACGCCTTCTTCGTCGTCTTGATCTCGGCGAGCACCACGCGGCCGGAGGGATCGACGGCGATGCCGTCGGGGGTGGCGAGGTGGCGCTTCTCGACCTCGGCGTGGAAGAGCGCGCTGGAGGGCCGGATCCCGTGGGTCGCGGCGACCCACGCGGCGATCTCGGGCTCGCGGATGCGCCCATGAGCGGTGTAGGCGTTGCCGGAGAAGTTCGAGCCCATGAGCTTGGCGTCGGCGGCTCGGGGGATGGCGCGCTCTGAGGTGAGCGCAGCGACATCCGTCGCCGTGATCCCCCGGGAGCGGGCCCGCACCCACGCGACCCGATCGCGGGAATCCGCGACGATGCGGGCGGCGAGTTCGGGGGTCACGCGTTCGAGGGTAACCCGGGGTGGCGGTGGTCGCAGGACACGACACCCGCCTCGGGCGGTGCGCTCAGTCGGAGGCGACCGCAACCGCGGCGCCGTGCACCGAGATCGCCGCGCGTTGACCGGCGGAGACGTGGATGTCGGGACCGGTACGGACCGTCAGTCCGGTCCCGCCTGTCAGTCGCAGATCGACCAGGACGTCATGCCCGAAGTAGCGCACGCGGGTCACCTCTCCCGAGCCGGGGCCCGAGGCCGGGCTCGACGCGGCGACCAGGGTGATCTGTTCGGGCCGCAGGATGATCTGCACCGTGCCCTGCGCGGGGGTCGCGAGCGCGATGTCGCCGAGCGCGCAGGTGGCCCGGTCGGTGCGGGCCACGGCCGGCAGTACCAGGGCCTCGCCGAGGAAACGCGCCGTCCACGTGTCGACCGGGGTGGTGTACACCTCCCGGGGGGTGCCGTGCTGCACGATCCGGCCGTCGCGCATCACCGCAACGCGATCGCCGAGCGAGAGCGCCTCCTCCTGATCGTGCGTGATGAGCGCCACCCCGACACCGCGGTCGCGCAGGATCTGGGTGACATCGTCGCGCACCTGCTGCCGGAGGCCGGCGTCCAGCGCGCTGAACGGCTCATCCATCAGCACCAGACGCGGTTCGTGCGCGAGCGCGCGGGCGACGGCGACGCGCTGCCGCTGACCTCCGGACAGCTCGTGGGGGCGGCGGCGCAGGAGGTCGCCGAGACCGACGACCTCCACCAGGTCGCGGACGCGGGGATCGCGGTGCGCGTGGCGGAGGCGGAGGCCTCGGATGCCGTAGCCGACGTTCGCGGCGACATCCAGGTGCGGGAACAGCGCGCCCTCCTGCGGCACCAGTCCGATCCCGCGGGCCTCCGGGGGGAGGGAGGTGACGTCCTGGCCGTCGATGACGACACGTCCGCCGACCGCGGGATGCAGGCCTGCGATGACGCGCAGCAGTGTGGACTTGCCGCTCCCCGACGGCCCGAGCACGCTCACCCGCTCGCCGGGACCGATGTCGAGATCGACGTCGTGCAGCACCTCGCGATCCCCGTACGCGGCGCGCACCTGCTCCACGTGGGTCGTCATGCTTCCCTCCTCACGGTGTCGGCGAGGGCGTCGGCGGAGGCCGTGCTGTCCGATCCACGTCGGCGCTCCAGTCCGCGCGCGAGCAGCAGCGCCGGTACGACACCGGCGACGATGAGGAGCATCCCCACGGGGGCGGCCGCGCCGTAGGCGCCGAGCGACGTCTTGCTCCACAGCTCGGTGGCGAGGGTTTCGAATCCGATCGGACGCAGCATGAGCGTGGCGGGCAGCTCCTTGGCGACGGCGGTGGCGACGAGCACCCATCCCGCGAGGATGCCGGGAAGCGCCGCGGGGAGGGTCACCCGCATCCAGGTGCGGACGGGGCCGCGGCCGAGCGAGCGCGAGACCTCCTCGAGCTCCGGCGGAACCTGGGCGACGGCGGTGCGCGAGGCGCCGACGGTCTTGGGCAGGAACAGGATGGCGTAGGCCACGAGCAGGACGAGGATGCTCTGGTAGGCGCCGGGGAAGAACTGCAGCGACAGGGTCACCAGGGCCAGCGCCACCACGACGCCGGGGAGTGCGTGCCCGAGGTAGGAGACCGACTCCACTCCGGCGACGACCGGGCCGCGGAAGCGAGCCGCCAGCAAGCTGACCGGCAGCGCGAGGACCACGGCGACGGTGGCAGCCAGCGCGGAGACGCCGAGGGTCGTGGTCAGAGCGCCGACGAGGTCGGTGGGCGACGAGGAGTATCGGTCGCTGCTGAGCATCCGTATACCCAGGGCCACGAGCGGGAAGGCCACGGCGGCTGCGGTGACCGCACCGAGTCCGCACAGGATCAGGGTGGTGCCTGCGCGACCTGACCCGGTCGCCGGACGTGAGGTCACCGCCGCCCGGATACGCGCGGGTCGCGGACGGATGGCGCGCTCGCCCGCGACGCAGAACACCGCCACGACGGCCAGGAGTAGAGCGGTGGTGGCGGCCAGGGTGCGGTCGAATCCGCTGCTGAACTGCGCGTAGATGCCGGTCGTCAGCGTCTCGAACCGGAGGATCGCCGGGGCGCCGAAGTCGGACAGGGTGTACAGCGCGACCAGCAGCGCTCCGGCGGCGGCAGCGGGGAGGACGTGCGGGAGCACAACGGTGAGGAAAACCCGCGCGCGGCTCCTCCCGAGGGTCCGGGCGACGTCCACGAGGCCGTCATCGACACTGGACAGCGCAGCCATCGCCGGAAGGGTCACATAGGGCACGGTGCACAGGGTGAGGACGATGACGAGCGGCCAGAAGCCGTCGACCGTCGGCCACGTCGCCGTCCAGGCGAACGCGGCGACGAAGCTCGGGACGGCGAGGGGCAGACACAGCGCCACCCACCACAGACGCCGTCCGGGAAGGCGCACCCGCACCGCTGCGACGGCGAGGGCGATCCCCAGCAGCAGGGCCGCGACGCTCACCGTAACCACGAGGAGCAGCGTGTTCGTCAGCAGCTCGACGGTGCGCGGTCGCAGGAGTGCCGCAGCCGCCGCCTCGGCGCCGCCGGACGCCGCCCGGACGATGAGTTGAACGAGGGGTGCCGCCGCGCATGCCGCGACGATCCCGGCGACGAGGAGGAGCGGCAGCGGTGCGCGCCGGGACGACGTCCGAGAGCGTCGCCCCGGACGTGCGAAGACCGGCGCGGCGGTCAGAGCAGCCCCGCCTCGGTGATCAGCGCCACCGTCTCCTGCAGCGAGGCGAGATCGGACAGGTCGATGTCGGGGGCGCCGAGATCCTCGCGGGCGGGAACGCCTTCGGGCCCGGGAAGGTCACCGACGAGCGGGTATTCGAAGGTCTCCTCGCGGAAGTACGTCTGCGCCTCCTCCGACACGAGGAACTCGACCAGGGCGGCGGCCTCGGGTGAGTCACCTGCCCCGGTGAGCACCCCGACGCCGGTGACGTTGACGAGGGCCGAGATCGAGCCGGGGTCCCCGAACTTCAGCTGGGCGCGGAGCGTCGCGGGATCCTGCTCCGATCGAGCCCAGTAGTAGTGGTTGATCAGCCCGAGGTCGACGGCGCCGGAATTGACGGCCTCGAGCAGTTCGCCGTTGCTCGCGTAGATCGGGGCATCTCCCGCCACGAGGGCCTCCAGCCAGGCCCTCGCCACGTCTTCTCCCTCGCTGACGCGCAGCGCGGTGACGAACGCCTGGAAGGAGGCGTTGCTCGGCACGATGCCCACTTTTCCCGCCCATTCGGGCTCGGTGAGTGCCAGGACGTCGCCGGGCACCTGGTCAGCGCTGTACTTCTGGCTGTCGTAGGCGATCACCCGCGCGCGTCCGGTCAATCCCACCCACGATCCATCCGACGAGGTGTACTCGGCCGGCACGAGCGAGGTGATCTCATCGGGGAGGGTCGCGAACATGCCGGCGTCGGAGACGGCGCCGAGCGCCCCGGCGTCTTGAGAGATGAAGACCTGCGCGGGCGTGCGATCGCCCTCTTCGAGCAGCTGGGCGGCCAGCTCGGTGGTCCCGGCGTAGCGCACCTCGACGTCGATTCCCGACCGCTCCTCGAACATGACCACGAGCGGGTCGATGAGCTCGGCATCCCGGCCGGAGTACACCGTGAGCGTCTGAGGCTCGTCCGAGGGCATGCCCGGGTCAGCGGGCGTCTGTCCGGCGCACGCCGTCAGCGACAGGACGACGACGCCGACGGCGGCGACGAGGAGCGGGGAGCGGCGAGAGGGCATGCAGGACATCCTTGGGGGAGCAGGGGAAAGGCGGAAGCGCCATGGTAAGGCTACCCTAACCAGATCGACGGAGACGCCGATTTGGCGGGACGTCTGCGCGCGGCGTAGCATGGACGGAGCCGAAGACCGCTGGTCATCGAGGTGCGCGAGCACCGAGACCGAAGCACTGCATCGCAGGGGCCCGCGCAGGTGTCACGATCGAAACCCTTTCCAGGATGACGCTCCGTGCGCTTGCGCCGGAGCGTTTTGTTTTGCCGTCACGACCGGATGTCGCAGGCCGACGCGCCGCCACCGCGGTGCGTCTCACAGATACAAGGAGTGGCCATGGCGCAGAAGGAAGCATCGGTCGCCGAGCTCACGAAGCAATTCGAGGACTCGACTGCCGTCTTGCTCACCGAGTACCGCGGCCTGACGGTTGCCGAGCTCAAGGAGCTTCGCAACACCATCCGTCAGGATGCGGAATACGCCGTGGTGAAGAACACGCTGACCAAGATCGCCGCGGGCAACGCGGGGGTCACGGGGCTGGACGAGGGACTGAAGGGTCCGTCGGCCATCGCGTTCGTGCACGGTGACCCGGTCGCCGTCGCGAAGGGTCTGCGTGCCTTCGCCAAGGCACACCCCCTCCTGGTGGTCAAGGGCGGATTCTTCGACGGAAACCCCCTCACCGCGGAGGAGGTCAACAAGCTCGCCGATCTCGAGAGCCGTGAAGTCCTGCTGGCGAAGCTCGCCGGTGCGATGAAGGCCTCGCTGACCAAGGCGGCCTACGTCTTCAACGCACTGCCGTCGAAGGCCGTTCGCACGGTCGACGCGCTGCGTGAGAAGCAGGAGTCCGCGGCCTGACACGGGCCCGGCAGATAAAACCACCCAACAAGGAGATACATCATGGCAAAGCTCAGCACTGAGGAGCTGCTCGACGCGTTCAAGGAGCTCACGCTCATCGAGCTGTCCGAGTTCGTCAAGGCCTTCGAGGAGACCTTCGACGTCACCGCCGCCGCCCCCGTCGCGGTCGCCGCTGCCGGCGCCCCCGCCGGTGGCGCCCCCGCCGAGGAGGAAGAGGTCAAGGACTCCTTCGACGTCATCCTCGAGTCGGTCGGCGACAAGAAGATCCAGGTCATCAAGGTCGTCCGCGAGCTCACCTCGCTCGGCCTCGGCGAGGCCAAGGCCGTCGTCGACGGTGCTCCCAAGCCCGTCCTCGAGGGCGCGAACAAGGAGACCGCCGATAAGGCCAAGGCCGCTCTCGAAGAGGCCGGCGCGACCGTCACCCTGAAGTGAGCCGTGTCGGGTCAATGCGCGCGTAGCGCGCGTTGACGCGGCGCCGGGTCAGGTTGAGTAGCCGCCGAAGGCGGCGTATCGAAACCTCCCGTGGCGCACACCGCCATCACGAACGGCCCGGGTTACATCTCGTAACCCGGGCCGTTCGCTGTTCCCACCGACCTCGACCCGTCGAAAAACGCGGCCCGCCACGACCGCGCCCCGCGTTCTGTGACGGGTCGCGAAGAAGGAGCCCCTACAGCCGCCCCAGCGACGCATCCGCCACCGCGGCCGACTGTCGGGGGTTGACCGGCCCGGTCGAGTTGCGCACGACAAGGCGGGCCTGCGTGCGGATGACCGAGGGCGGGCGCTCCGGGTCGGCGAGATGCTCGAGCAGGGTGCGCACCGCTGCCGCACCCTGCTCGCGGGGCGCTTGTCGCAGGGTCGTCAGGGCGAACATCTCCGCGTACTCGTGGTCGTCGATGCCCACCACGCTGAGGTCGTTGGGCACCTGGATGCCGAGTCGGCGCGCGGCGATGATGGCGCCGATGGCGACCTCGTCGCACACGCCGACGATGGCGGTGGGGCGATCCCGCGACCCGAGGACGTCGACGGCGGCGGCGTAGCCGGAGGGGAGGCTCAGACGCGACACGATGTGCTGCGCCAGCTCGCCCATGCCCGCATCCTCCATCGCACCCCGGTATCCCTCGCGGCGGGCGCGTTCGACGTCGGACCCGGCCACCTTCGGCCCGTCGGGGGCGCCGCCGCCGAGGAAGAGGATGCGACGGTGGCCGAGGGCGATGAGGTGGTCGGTCGCGCGGCGGGCGGCGTAGTCGTCGTCGAGGGCGATCATGCTGAGACCCTCGGCTCCGCCGACGATGCTGACGACGGGCTTGCCGATCCGTCGCAGTCGGGCCAGCTCGGCATCCTCGGGCTCGAGCCCGACGGCGATGAGCCCGTCGAACTGCTTGCGCGAGAGGAAGTCCTCGAAGATCCGCCGCCGTCCCGGGGTCCCCGGCTGGGCGTCGTAGAGCGTGAGGTTCAAGCCCTCCTCCAGGAGGCTGTCCTGGATGCCCTCGAGGACCTCGGCGAAGAACCAGCGGTTCACGCATGGCATGACGACCCCGACGTTCCTGGTGCGTCCGGTGACAAGGCTGACCGCACTGGTGGATGCCACGTACCCGAGCTCGGCAGCCGCCCGCTGCACGCGTTCGCGGGTCTCGACCGAGACGTACCCCGACCCGGTCAGGGCGCGGCTGGCGGTGGATTTCGACACGCCCGCGAGGCGTGCGACATCGGCGATCCCCATCATCGTGTGAACCCTCCTTCGGGCTCGTGCAACGGTGTCGTACCACCGGAATCTGGAACCGTTTCCACGTCATCTTGCAACGTTGTCCGGCGCCGCGCCACCAGTGTCCGCATCGGTTATCGAGTCGTGATCAATTCGCGTTGTGAAGCCAAGCCGTCATCCCGTACGGTGATCCTGGAATCGGTTCCCTACCCGACGCCTGCGGGTCGCAGGACGGTGGGAACTGCTCGATGAGGAGGCAAAATGAGATTCGGAAAAGCGGGTCGCGTCGTCACAGCCGTCGCGGCCCTCGGTGTTTCCGCCCTCGCGCTGTCGGCATGTACCGGCGACATCGCGGCGAACGAAGACGTCGACTGCACGGAGTACGAGGAGTACGGCACCTTCGACGGTGCCGAGGTCACCATCGGCGGCACCATCCTCGACCTCGAGGCGGACCGTCTGGTGGAGTCGTGGAGCGACTTCGCCCAGTGCACGGGCATCAACATCGAATACCAGGGTTCGAGCGAGTTCGAGGCGCAGATCGCCGTTCTCGCCGAGGGTGGCAACGCACCCGACATCGGCATCGTGCCGCAGCCGGGTCTGCTCGCGCGTCTGGCCGAGGGCGGCTGGCTGATCCCGGCATCGGCCGAGGTCGAGGCCAACGTCGACGAGTGGTGGTCCGAGGACTGGAAGCAGTACGGCACCTACGACGGCACGTTCTACGCCGCTCCCCTGATGGCCAGCATCAAGGGCTACGTCTGGTACTCGCCGACGCAGTTCGAGGAGAACGGGTGGGAGATCCCCCAGACCCTCGACGAGCTGACGGCTCTGACCGAGGAGATCGCGGCCACGGGGCAGAAGCCCTGGTGCGTCGGGCTCGAGTCCGGTGACGCCACCGGGTGGCCCGCCACCGACTGGATCGAAGACTGGGTGCTGCGCCTGCACGGCCCCGAGGTCTACGACCAGTGGGTGACCCACGAGATCCCGTTCAACGACCCCCGCATCGTCGAGGCTTTCGACGCCGTGGGTGCTTACATCAAGAACGAGGACTACGTCAACGGCGGCATCGGCGACGTGTCGACCCTCGTCACCGAGGCCTTCCAGACCGCGGGTCTGCCCATCCTCGACGGCGAGTGCTCGCTGCACCACCAGGCCTCGTTCTACGAGACCTTCTGGAACGCAGAGGGCGGCGACGAGGTCGTGGTGGCCTCGGACGGCGACGTCTTCGGCTTCCTCACCCCGCCGGCCACGGCCGGTGACCCCCTGTCGGTGACCGGTGGTGGCGAGTTCCCCGTCGCCTTCCGCGACGCCGAAGAGGTCGAGACGGTGCGCGCGTTCCTCTCCAGCGACACCTGGGCGAACAACCGCGTCAGCCTCGGCGGCGTGATCAGCGCCAACAAGGGTGTGGACCCCGAGAACGCGTCGAGCGAGCTGCTGGTGCAGTCGATCGAGATCCTGCAGGATCCCGAGACCACCTTCCGCTTCGACGGTTCGGACCTCATGCCCGGCGCCGTCGGCGCCGACTCCTTCTGGCGCGGCGTGGTGGCGTGGGTCACCGGGCAGAGCACCCAGGAGACGGTCGACGCCATCGAATCCAGCTGGCCCGCCAGCTGATCGGATGATCCAGGTCGGGGGTGGGGCACTTCTCGCCCCACCCCCCACCACTCCGACGCCGGATGACGCGCCCCGCGTCCTGGCGAACTTCAACGACGAAGAAGGGATCGTGATCGATGACCACCGCCGATCTTCTGGGGAAGATCCTCCAGGTCGTGATGGGGCTGGCTGTCTTCGCCGCCATCGTGGGCCTGCTGGTCTTCTTCATCGACCGGGCTCCGAAGAAGGGCCGAGACTACTGGCAGCTCGTCGGCTTCCTCGCCCCGGCCATCATCCTGCTGGCCATCGGCCTGATCTGGCCCGCGATCCGCACCACGGGACTGGCCTTCCTCGACAACAGCGGCAACTTCAGCTGGGACAACTTCATCTGGATGTTCACCCAGCCCGCCGCCATCCGCACCCTCATCAACACCGTCGTCTGGGTGCTCCTCGTGCCGACCCTCGCGACAGCCCTGGGCCTTGCCTACGCGATCTTCATCGACAAGTCCCGCGGTGAGCGCTACTACAAGGCGCTGGTGTTCATGCCGATGGCGATCTCGTTCGTCGGTGCCGGCATCATCTGGCGCTTCGTGTACGAGTACCGTGCCGGTGAGCGCGAGCAGATCGGCCTGCTGAACGCGATCGTCACCGCCCTCGGCGGCGAACCGGTGCAGTGGCTGCAGACCGACCCGCTGAACACGTTCCTGCTCATCGTCGTGATGATCTGGATCCAGACCGGTTTCGCGATGGTGGTCCTGAGCGCGGCGATCAAAGGCATCCCGGCGGAGCAGATCGAAGCCGCACAGCTGGACGGCACGAACGCCTGGCAGCGGTTCACCAACGTCACGGTCCCAGGCATCCGCAGCTCGCTGGTCGTGGTCCTCACGACCATCTCCATCGCCACGCTGAAGGTGTTCGACATCGTCCGCACCATGACCGCCGGTAACTTCAACACGTCGGTCGTCGCCAATGAGATGTACACCCAGGCGTTCCGCGCGAGCGAGGTCGGACGGGGATCGGCACTGGCCGTCATCCTCTTCCTGCTGGTGCTGCCGATCGTCATCTACAACGTCAACGTGCTTCGCAAGCAGAGGGAGATCCGATGAGCAGCGTCGCCCCCGTCGATCTTCCCACCGGTGAAGGAAAGGACGACTCGAGTTTCGCCGAGGCCGCTCGGGACACCAAGTCCGGCCGCGTCAAGCGGCGGCTGACATCCCCGTGGGCGACGCTCGCGGCGATCGCGATCGCGGTCGTCTGGACGATCCCCACCTTCGGTCTGTTCATCTCGTCGTTCCGGCCCGCGGAGCTGATCCAGACCACCGGCTGGTGGACGATCTTCCAGAACCCCGGGTTCACGCTGGACAACTACCGGGACGTGCTGTTCTCGCCGTCGCAGTCTGCCCCGCAGCTCGGTGCGTACTTCGTCAACTCGCTCGCGATCGCCATCCCGGCGACGATCTTCCCGCTGGTGTTCGCGTGCATGGCGGCGTACGCGTTCGCGTGGATCAAGTTCCGCGGCGCGAACGTGCTGTTCATCCTGGTGTTCGCCCTCCAGATCGTGCCGCTGCAGATGGCCCTCGTGCCGCTGCTGCAGTTCTTCTCCTCGTGGCTGCGCCCGCTCCAGGCCGGATTGCACAATCTGATCCCGATCATCCCCGAGCAGAACTACCTGCCGGTGTGGATCGCGCACACCATCTTCGCCCTTCCGCTGGCGATCTTCCTGCTGCACAACTTCATCCACGAGATCCCGGGCGACGTCATCGAGGCCGCTCGCGTGGACGGGGCGTCGCACAGCCAGATCTTCTTCCGGATCGTGCTGCCGCTGGCGATCCCCGCCATCGCGTCCTTCGCGATCTTCCAGTTCCTGTGGGTGTGGAACGACCTGCTGGTGGCGCTCATCTTCTCCGGCGGGACGCAGGATGTCGCGCCGCTGACACAGCGCCTGGCCGAACTCGTCGGGTCGCGAGGGCAGGACTGGCAGCGACTGACGGCCGGTGCGTTCGTCTCACTGGTGGTACCACTGATCGTGTTCTTCTCCCTCCAGAGATTCTTCGTCCGAGGACTCTTGGCAGGCTCGACGAAGGGGTGAGAACCGGGGTCCGGAAGGTGTTGGCGCGGCGTCCGACGGCGTGCGTCGCGTCAACCAGTCCGGCCGCTTCGACGCTCCTGCGACCAGTACGGTCTGCGCATGACGACGCCTGAGATCGACGCCCCCGCCGACGACGGCGCCGACGCCGCGATGCGGCGGGAGATCGATCCGGATGTCGGGCTGCGCGCGGCGGAGGTCGCGGAGCGCGTGGCCGAGGGGCGCACCAATGCGTTCACGGCGGACACGAGCCGCAGCGTCTGGAACATCGTGCGGGCGAACGTCTTCACCCTGTTCAACGGCATCGTCTTCGGCTGCTTCTTCGTCCTGTTCGTGCTCGGCCGGTGGCAGGATGCCCTGTTCGGGTTCGCCGCGTTCGCGAACTCGATCATCGGCTGCGTGCAGGAGTTCCGCGCCAAGGCCGCGCTCGACAAGCTCGCACTCCTGAACGCTCCGCGCGCCCGCATCCGTCGGGACGGCGCCGAGGGCGAGATCGCACCGGGCGAGGTGGTGCTCGACGACATCCTCGTACTCCGCGCCGGCGATCAGGTCCCCGCCGACGGCGTGGTCCGTCGCGCGCGGGGTCTGCAGCTGGACGAGTCGATGCTGACGGGTGAAGCCGATCCGGTCGACAAGCGCGACGGCGCCGAGGTGCTGTCGGGCTCGGTGGTCGTCGCGGGCGAGGGAGAGGCCCAGGTCACCCGCGTGGGGGCTGACTCCTACGCCAACAGGTTCGCCGGGGAGGCCAAGCGGTTCTCCCTCGTCGCGTCCGAGCTGCGCACCTCGATCAACCGCGTGCTGCGATGGATGAGCTGGCTGATCGGGCCGCTGGGGCTTCTGGTGCTGAACGCCCAGATGATGGTCGCCGGCGGCTGGGCCGAGGCCTGGGAGTCGGGCGGGTGGGTGCAGGCGATCGTCAACACGATCGCCGCGCTGACTGCGATGATCCCCCTCGGTCTGGTGCTGATGACCTCGATCGCCTTCGCGGTGGGGGCGGCACGCCTTGCCAGCCGCCAGGTGCTCGTCAACGAGCTGCCCGCCGTCGAAGGGCTCGCGCGTGTCGACGTGATCTGCCTCGACAAGACCGGCACCCTGACCGTCGGCGACATCGCCTTCGACGCCCTCCACGGCTTCGAGGGTGCGGCGGTCCGTTCGACCGAGATCGCGGCGGTGCTCGCGTGGTACGGGGCCGCCCCCGACGCCAACGCCACCGCCCGGTGTCTGCGCGATCCCTTCCCCGTGGAGGATCCGAGCCACCCGTCCGCCTCCATCCCGTTCTCCTCCGCCCGGAAGTGGAGCGCGGTGTCGTTCTCACGCGGTCCGGCGGGCACCTGGATCCTCGGCGCGCCCGAGATGGTCTTCGGAGACCGGGCG
This sequence comes from Microbacterium kunmingense, assembly GCF_023155745.1. Lineage (GTDB taxonomy): Bacteria > Actinomycetota > Actinomycetes > Actinomycetales > Microbacteriaceae > Microbacterium > Microbacterium kunmingense. The sequence continues at coordinate 238,606 of NZ_JAKNUS010000005.1, read as the reverse complement.
ACCGACACCGCCACCCCCCTGGGAGAGCAGGTCGTCTCGCTGGCCGCCACGGGCCGACGGACCCTGGTGCTGGCGTACGCCGCGGAGTCGCTGACAGAGGAGGATGTCGCCGCGGAGCGTCTCCCCGGGGGCGTGGGACCTGCGGCGGTCCTGACCTTCCGAGAGACGGTCCGACCGGACGCCGCGCACACCCTGGCGTACTTCGCCCGCCAGGGCGTCGGCGTGCGCATCATCTCGGGCGACAACCCCCGGACCGTCGCAGCCATCGCCCGCGACCTCGGCGTCGAAGCACCTGAGGGGTACGACGCGCGGCGCCTCCCCGAAGACGACAGCGCCCTCGCGGATGTGCTCCAGGAGCACACGGTCTTCGGCAGGGTCACGCCGGAGCAGAAGAAACGGATGGTCGTGGCGCTCCAGAGCCGCGGGCACACCGTGGCGATGACGGGCGACGGCGTGAACGATGCACTGGCCATCAAGACCGCGGACATCGGCATCGCGATGAATTCGGGGTCGGCGGCGACGAAGGCCGTCGCACGACTGGTGCTGCTGGACGGCAAGTTCTCCCACCTCCCCGACGTCGTGGCGGAAGGTCGGCAGGTGATCGCCAACATCGAGCGGGTCTCGATGCTGTTCCTCACCAAGACCGCGTACGCGACCGGCCTCGCGCTGCTGTTCGGGCTCCTCGTGCTGGAGTTCCCGTTCCTTCCGAGGCAGCTCTCCATCACCGACGGGCTCACCATCGGCATCCCGGCGTTCTTCCTGGCCCTGCTGCCGAACACCCAGCGCTACATCCCCGGGTTCCTGCGCCGTTCGCTCAGCTTCGCCATCCCGGCGGGCCTCACCATCGCGATCTCGCTGACGGCCTACGCGCTCGCGGCGGCGTCGCTGGGCGTCGGGGAGCCGGAGCTTCGGACGGGATCGACGATCATCCTCGCGGTCGTGGGCATCTGGGTGCTCACCGTCCTGTCCCGCCCCGTCACGCGGGTCAAGGTGCTGGTGATCGGCGCGATGTTCATCGCGCTCCTGGTGATCTTCACCGTCCCGCTCGCCACGGAATTCTTCCAGCTCGTCGACCCGGGGCGCGATGCGGCATGGCTCCTGACCGGTGTGATCATCGTCACGATCGGCGCGATCGAGATCGTCCGCTTCGCCCATCGACGGGTCGTGGCGCGCGACCTCGCCCGCGCGTCGGCCCAGTCAGCGGCGTCGGCTCAGTCAGCGGCGTCGGCTCAGTCGTCGGAGACGGCGCCCGACAATTCGCCTTCGCGGGCGACGAAGTAGCGCGAGGCGGGCGGCATCCAGACGAGGACGACGGCCACCACCTGCACGAGCACCTGGACGGTCGCGGGGATGTCCCAGGAGTCGCTGGAGACGATCGTGACCAGCTGGAGCACGACCAGCAGCGCGACGTAGCCGGTCAGGAGCAACCGTGCCAACCGACTGCCGCGGGCGAGCGCGGAGGCCAGGGCGGCCACCAGCAGGCCGAAGAGGATGATGCCCGCGCCGCGCAGGGACACCGGGAGGATCTCCTCCGCGGCGACGTCGTAGCGGCTGAGGAGTACGAGGATGCCGAGGGCGACGTTGGCGAAGGCGACGACGTAGACGAGGACGATCACGACGGTCAGGACGACGCCGCGTCGAGGACGTGTCTCGCCGGTCGCCGCGCCGCGGCCGACCACCTCACTCCGGGGGGCGCTCACGGGTTCACCCTACTGGCGAACCCTTCCCCGGAGACATCACTGCGTACAGCCGAGGCGCTCCTGCATGCTCGTCATGCGGTCGATCTCCGCCTCCTGGGTCTCGATGATCGACTGCGCCACCGCGAGCACCCGCGGCTCGGAGCCGAGTTCGATGACCGCCTCCGACATCGGGATCGCCCCCTGGTGGTGACGGATCATGAGGCCGAGGAAGTCGCAGTCGGCCTGCGTGCCCGTCGCCGCGCGCAATGCGTCCAGCTCGGCGGGGGTCGCCATGCCCATCTCGGCCTCCAGCTCGGCCGCGGTCGGTGCCTCGGCGTCTCCGCCGCCGTGTCCCGTGTGCGCGTGCTCGGTGCCGGCCATCCATCCCATGAGCGGTCCGCCCGACTGCGGCAGGCCCCAGCTCACCAGCCAGCCGTACATCTCACCGCGCTGCCCGGACTGCCCGGTGGCGATGTCGTACGAGAGTGCGCGCACCTCGTCGTCCTCGGTCTTGCGGTAGATCTCCATCGCCATCTCGATGGCCTGGGCGTGGTGCACCTGCATGTCGCGGGCGAAGCCCGCTTCGGCCGACGCCGTGCCGGGCGCCGCGACGGCGCTGGCGGCACCGAACATCGAGAAACGTCCGACGGCGAAGGCGAGGGCGGCGATGCCGAGGGCGACGAGCACGATCAGCGCCCACCGCGGGAAGCCGCGGCGCGAAAGGGTCGGGTCGGTCATCGGCCCCTGATCACTGACGGCCCGGGCCGTCGATGGCGCCGCTGCAGGTCGCGTTCGGCTCGGGGGCGTTCTGGCTGCGCCAGTACTCCTCGAAGAACTCCGTGATCCGCTCGTCGTCGGCCGAGTCGACCTTCAGCTGCGCGTTCCAGGCGCTGACGGCGATCGGGGTGTCCATGCCCTCGTAGGGCGAGAGGATCGCGTGGCTGGACGGCAGGTAGCCCTCGAGGGTCTCGATGTCGTCGGCGGAAACCTGGGCGGGGTCGTAGGTCACCCACACCGCGCCGTGCTCCATGGAGTGCACCGCGTTCTCGTTGACCTGCGGCTCCGTGTACACCCCGCAGTTCAGCCACACCGCGTTGTGGGGGCCGCCGACCGGCGGGGTCTGCTCGTAGTCGACGGTGCCGTCGACGTGGTCGGTCGCGAGCTCGAAGGTCTCGACGCCGTCGATCTCCGCACCCGTGCTGTCTAGCGCTCCGTAGGTCGGGGGCGGGGCGGGGGCGAAGACGATGGATGCCACGATGGCGGCGATGACGGCGACGGCGGCCGTCGATCCGACCGCCCACCACACGACCTTGCTGCGGCGGCGCTTGGCCAGCTGCCGCTGATACTCCGCGAGCTTCTCCTGCTTCTTCTGCTCGCGCTGCTGCTTGACGGTCTGGTTGATCTCGGCCTGAGTGGCCGGATTGCCGCTGGCGCGCTTTCCGGACGGACGGGAGGACGATGGCGGGGTCATGGCGTGGGCTCTCGGGTCTGGCGCGACAGGCGCGTCGAAGCAGGAGGACGCCCCCATCTTATGCGCGCGTATGGGCGCGAGCCCTGGGAGCAGGCTCGTAAACAACCTCGCATCCGCTAGACTCGGGAGGTCTTCGAATCGATTCGACGCGCTGTGCGACATGTCCCGCCGCCACGTCTCGACTCCGCCCTTCCCCCGCCGCCTGTGTCAGCGGCGCGACGCCCGCCACGAAACCGAGAGTGACTGTGCTCGATACCGCCTCCCAGCCGATCGTCCCGCCCGCCTCCGCCCACGCGCGCCCGACCACGGGCGCGATCCGCGCCCTCGGCGCCAACCCCGCCACCGCGCCGGTGATGCTTCATCCGGGCGACGCCATCCCCGCGCGCAAGCGGGTGCTCTACATCGTCCTCCTCGGTGCGCTCACCGCCCTCGGCCCCTTCACGATCGACCTCTACCTGCCGGCATTCCCCGTGCTCGAGGACGACTTTCAGACCACGGCCGCCGCGATTCAGCTGACGCTGACGGGAACGATGATCGGATTCGGCGTCGGGCAGCTGATCGTCGGTCCGCTGAGCGATCGGGTCGGGCGGCGGGTGCCTCTCATCGCGGTGACGGCGCTGCACGTCGTCGCCAGCGTCGCCGCCGCGCTCGCGCCCACGCTGATGCTCTTGAGCGTCTCCCGCGTGTTCATGGGGATCGGTGCCGCCGCCGGCGGTGTCGTCGCCATGGCGATCGTGCGCGATCTCTTCGGCGGCAAGCGCCTCGTGGTCATGCTGAGCCGGCTCGCCCTGGTGACGGGCGTGGCGCCGGTCGTCGCTCCTCTCCTCGGTGCCGGACTTCTGGCCGTGATGCCGTGGCGCGGGCTCTTCGTCGTGCTCGGCGTCTACGGCGCCGTCCTGCTCGTCTGCGCGATCCTGCTCGTGCCCGAGACCCTGCCACCGGCGCGCCGCGGTGGGAAGGGCGGCGCAACGGTTCTCCAGCGCTACAGGAGCGTCCTCAGCGACCGGGTGTTCCTCGGGGTGCTGGTGATCGGGGGCATGACCTTCAGCGGACTCTTCTCCTATCTGTCGGCCTCGTCGTTCCTGTTCCAGGAGAACTACGGATTCGACGCTCAGCAGTACGGGCTGCTCTTCGCGGTCAACTCCCTCGGTCTGGTCGCCGGCGTGCAGACGGCCTCTCGGCTCGCGGCCCGTTTCGGGCCGCAGTGGGTGCTCGCGGGATCGACCGCGACGCTCGTGCTGTCATCCGCGTCGATCATCGTGCTCGATCAGCTCGGGTTCGGCTTGTGGGGCACCGTCATCCCCCTGTTCGTCTTCATGACGGCCTGCGGATTCACCTTCCCGTGCATCCAGGTGCTCGCCCTGGACCGCCACGGCAAGGCAGCGGGCACCGCGGCGTCCCTCCTCGGGGCGGTCAACTTCGGTGTCGCGGGTCTGGTCTCCCCGGTGGTCGGTTGGATCTCGCAGGGCACGGGCATCACCGGCACCTCGATGGCCGTCGTCATGGTCGGCTGCGGTGTGCTGGCGGTGCTGGCCCTCTGGTTCGTCGTCCGGCCCCGCTCGGTCGCACAACTGACGCCCTGAGCGCAAGCCCTCCCCCAGGAGGATCGCCTGTCGCGGCAGAATAGGCCGATGGACACCGCGACGGCGCCGAGGATCGATCGACGTGCCTGGGCGGTGCCGCTGGTGGCGGGTGTCGTCCTCGTTGCGCTCTCCGTCGGATTGGGCGCCTGGATCTTCGCCCGGGGCAACGAGCCGTTCGACATCGATGCGGACTGGAACATCCTTCTCGCAGGCTGGTCGTCGCCCGTCGTCACCGCCTTCTCGCAGTTCATGAACGTCGTGGGCGCGGGGTGGTTCTCGATCGCCGTGGTGCCCCTGACCGGTGCGCTGCTCTTGATCGTGTTCCGCAGACCCTGGGGAGCGCTGTTCCTCGTGGTCTCCTTGGCCGCGTCGGCGGCGGGTGTGCAGCTGCTGAAGCAGACCTTCGGGCGGGCGCGACCGGAGGACATCATCGTCGTCAGTGATTACGGCTCCTTCCCCTCCGGACATGCGGGGAACGCCGCGACCGTGGCCGCGATCGCACTCGTGCTCTTCCCTCGGGTGTGGGTCGGGATCGTGGGCGCCGCGTGGACACTGCTCATGGCCTTCAGCCGTACCTATCTGCATGCGCACTGGCTGAGCGACACCCTCGGCGGTGCGCTCATCGGCGCCGGTGTCACCCTGCTGCTGGCCGCCGCCTTCGCCGTGCCCCTCGCCAGAGAAAGGCGACGGCGAACGGATGCCGCGGCGCAGCCCGCATCGCTACTGTGAACCCATGACCGAGACGGAGTCGTCCGATCCTGATGCGGTGGCCGCTGCCGAGCTCGCAAGGCTGCGCGCCGAGGCCGATGCCGCGGAGGCGGAGCTGAAGGCCGCCCGCGCCCGCGCCGCGCTGGCAGCCGCCGAGGCGGCGGCCGCCCGCGCCGGCGCTGCACGGCCGGAGACGCCGCCCGCCGAGGAGGCGGATCCGTCTCCGCCCAGACCCGCGCCGGAGGGGCCGCTCAGCGAGACGGAGGTCGCGGCCGTCGTCCAGGGCTACACCTTCGAGGGGCCGGGGCTCGACCTCGGGGCCCTGGTCAACGGTCAGGCACTGCCGGCCGCGCAGGTGCGCATCCCGTTCGGGATGCTGAACCGCCACGGCCTGGTCGCCGGGGCGACGGGAACCGGCAAGACCCGCACCCTGCAGCTGCTCGCCGAGCAGATCGCCGCGGGCGGGGTCCCCGTCTTCGCCGCGGACATCAAGGGCGATCTCTCGGGCGTCGCAACCCCCGGCGTCGAGAGCGAGAAGCTGCGCGAGCGGACACGGGGCATCGGGCAGGACTGGGAGCCCGCGGCATCCGTCACGGAGTACTTCTCGCTGGGCGGGATCGGCGCGGGTGTGCCGATCCGCGCGACGGTGTCGGCCTTCGGTCCGCTGCTGCTGAGCAAGGTCCTGGGGTTGAATCAGACTCAGGAGTCCAGTCTCGGCCTGGTGTTCCACTACGCCGATGCCAACGGGCTCGCCCTGGTCGACCTCGCGGATCTGCGCGCGGTGCTGACCTATCTCACCGGCGATGAGGGCAAGGCGGAGCTGAAGCAGCTGGGAGGTCTCTCCGCGGCGACGGCGGGGGTGATCCTGCGGGAGCTCATCACCTTCGCCGACGGCGGCGCCGACGTCTTCTTCGGCGAGCCCGAGTTCGACGTCCGCGACATCCTGCGTACCGCGCCCGACGGCCGGGGCATCATCAACCTGCTCGAGATCCCCGGCGTCGCCGACAAGCCCGAGCTCTTCTCCACGTTCCTCATGTATCTCCTGGCGGAGCTGTTCGAGATCCTCCCCGAGGTCGGCGACCTCGACAGGCCGAAGCTGGTGTTCTTCTTCGATGAGGCGCACCTTCTCTTCCGCGACGCCTCGAAGGACTTCGTCGCCGCGATCGTGCAGACCGTGCGCCTGATCCGGTCCAAGGGCGTCGGGGTCTTCTTCGTCACCCAGACGCCCAAGGATGTGCCCTCCGATGTGCTCGCCCAGCTCGGGTCGCGGGTGCAGCACGCGCTGCGCGCCTACACGCCCGAGGACGCCGCCGCCCTTCGTGCGACGGTGCGCACCTACCCGACCTCGGGGTACGACCTCGAACGCGTCCTGCAGGAGCTCGGCACGGGGGAGGCGATCGTGACCGTGATGAGCGAGAAGGGAGCCCCCACGCCCGTCGCATGGACGAGGCTGCGCGCCCCGCTCGGGCTGATGAGCCCGTCGGCTCCGGAGCAGATCCAGGCCACCGTCGCCGCCTCCCCCCTCCTCGCCGGGTACGCCGAAGCCGTCGACCGGGAATCGGCGCGGGAGATCCTCACCGAGCGGATGAACGCCGCCGCCGAGGTCGCGGCGGCAGCCGACGCCGCCGCGGAGCAGGCCAAGATCGACGCCGAGCTGGCGAAGCAGCGCGCAGCCCTGGACAAGGCTCAGGCCGATGCGGAGCGGAAGGCGCAGAAGGAGTACGAGCGCCTGCTGAAGCAGAGCGCCGGCGCACGCTCGACACGCACCGCGCGCCGTGCCGACCCGTCGCCGATCGACCGGGTGCTCGGCTCGAAGGCGACGCAGAGCATCCTTCGCGAGGTGATCCGCGGCGTCTTCGGCACCGCGCGCCGCTGAGTGGGAACCCCGGCTCGCGGACGCCGACACGAGGGTAGCCTGTGGGCATGGCGACGAAGCCCCCCACCTCCGACATCGACGAGAACGACCTGAAGGTCGGCGACCGCAAGAAGGTTGCGGTCGGTGTGCCCGCGGTCCTCCACGCCCTGCAGATGTCGTACGAGCAGATGGGCGCCGTGCGCAGTGCCCAGACCCTGCTGCGGGTGAACCAGAAGGATGGCTTCGACTGCCCGGGGTGCGCGTGGCCCGAGGAGGACAAGCGGCACATCGCGGAATTCTGCGAGAACGGGGCGAAGGCCGTCGCCGAGGAGGCGACGCTTCGTCGGGTCGGCCCCGATTTCTTCGCCCGGCACAGCGTCGCCGAGCTTCGCGAGCGGGACGACTACTGGCTCGGTCAGCAGGGGCGTCTCACGCACCCGATGATCCTCGACGAGGGCGCGTCGCACTATCGCGAGGTGTCGTGGGACGACGCGCTGAGGCTGATCGCCGAGGAGCTCCGCGGGCTCGACGACCCCGACGAGGCGGTGTTCTACACCTCGGGCCGCACCTCCAACGAGGCGGCTTTCCTCTACCAGCTGCTCGTGCGCGGGCTCGGCACGAACAACCTTCCGGACTGTTCGAACATGTGCCACGAGTCATCCGGATCCGCGCTCACCCAGACGCTCGGGATCGGGAAGGGGACGGTCTCGATCACCGACATCCACGAGGCCGACCTGCTCATCGTCGCCGGGCAAAACCCCGGCACGAATCACCCCCGGATGCTGAGCGCGCTGGAGAAGGCCAAGGCGCGGGGTGCGACGATCATCGCCGTCAACCCGCTCCCGGAGGCGGGCCTGATCAGATTCGAGAATCCGCAGACGCCCAAGGGGATGATCCTCGGCGGCACGCGGATCGCCGATCAGTTCGTGCAGATCCGTCTCGGGGGCGATCAGGCGCTCTTCCAGGCCATCGGCAAGCATCTGCTCGAGATCGAGGACCGCGACGGCGGAGTGATCGATCGCCCCTTCATCGACGCCTACACCTCGGGCTTCGAAGAGTATCGGGCCGCGATCGCCGCGGTCCCGTGGGAGGAGCTGGTCGTCGCGACCGGAATCGCCGAGGAGCGGCTCCGCCACGTCGCCGAGACCGTCCGCACCTCCAAGGCGACGATCGTGTGCTGGGCGATGGGCCTGACCCAGCACAAGCACTCCGTGCCGACCCTTCGCGACGTCGTCAACGTCCTGCTCCTCCAGGGGAACATCGGTCGCCCGGGCGCGGGGGTCTGCCCGGTGCGCGGTCACTCCAATGTGCAGGGCGACCGCACGATGGGGATCTACGAGAAGCCCTCCACGGCGTTTCTCGACGCGCTCGATCGCGAGTTCTCCTTCGCGGCGCCCCGGGAGTGGGGCTACGACACCGTCGAGGCGATCCGCGCGATGCGCGACGGGCGGGTGCGGGTCTTCTTCGCGATGGGCGGGAACTTCGCCAGCGCGACCCCCGACACCGCCGTCACCGAAGCGGCGCTGGCCTCCACCGACCTGACCGTGCAGGTCTCCACCAAGCTCAACCGTTCGCATCTGGTGACCGGTCGACGCGCGATCATCCTGCCGACGCTCGGGCGGACCGATCGCGACCGCCGTGGCGGGGGAGAGCAGCGGGTCACGGTGGAGGACTCCATGAGCGCCGTGCACGCCTCCCGCGGGAGGCTCGCCCCGCCCTCGGACGACCTTCTCAGCGAGGTGGCGATCATCGCGCGGCTGTGCCGGCTGATCTTCGACGACCGCGACGGCGGCGCAGCCGACGCCTCGCCCGCGACGCCGCCGCTGGCGGCGCAGCCGGCGCCCGAGGAGATCGATCGGCGACAGGTGGAGCGGGACACGGTGGAGGGGGAGGGCTCCGACCCCGCCGGGGTCGACCGTCCCCGCAACGTGCCGCACGCGGACTGGTCCGCCCTGGAGAACGACTACGCGCTGATCCGTGCCCACATTGCGCGCGTGGTGCCGGGATTCGAGGACTTCGAAGCGCGGATCGCCAAGGGGCGCACCTTCATCCTTCCCAACGGACCCCGCGACGCCCGCACCTTCGCCACCGAGACCGGTCGGGCGATGTTCACCGCGAACCGCCTGGAGTACCCCGAGATCCCGACCGGGAGGCTGCTGCTGCAGACCCTGCGCTCGCACGATCAGTACAACACCACGATCTACGGCAAGGACGATCGCTATCGCGGAATCCACGGCGGGCGTCGCGTGGTCCTGGTCAACGAGCACGACCTCGGTGCCCAGGGGCTGCGCGACGGCGACCTGGTCGATCTCGTCTCGGAGTGGACGATGACAGACGGTGCGGTCCAGGAGCGCAGGGCCGAGCGCTTCCGGGTCGTCGCCTATCCCACACCGCGCGGCAACGCCGCGGCCTACTATCCCGAGACGAACGTGCTCGTGCCGCTGGACTCCGTCGCCGACGTGAGCGGCACACCGACGTCGAAGTCGGTCGTGGTCCGCCTCGAACCTGCCGCCGCGGCGCCCGCCTAGGCTGAGGGCGTGCACACCGCCGCCGTCATCACCGTCTCCGACCGATCCGCCGCCGGCACCCGTGTCGACGAGAGCGGACCGATCGCCGTCGCGGCGCTCCGGGAGGCCGGATTCGACTGCGCCGAGGCTGTGGTCGTCGCCGACGGCGCCGAGAGCGTCGAGCGGGCCCTCACCGCCCAGGTCATCGCAGGGGTGAAGCTCGTGCTCACCACGGGCGGCACGGGTGTCGGCCCCCGCGACGCCACCCCGGAGGGGACCGCGCGGATCCTGACGCGCGAGCTGCCCGGTATCGCCGAGGAGCTGCGGCGCCGCGGCGCCGCGGAGAAGCCCGCCGGCATGCTCACCCGGGGTCTCGCGGGAGTGGTGGATCCGCACGGCGTCCTCGTGGTGAATCTGCCGGGATCCCCCCGCGCGGTGGCCTCGGGCATGCCGGTCGTCCTCTCCGTCGCCCGCCACGTCCTGGATCAGCTCGCCGGCGAGGACCACCGATGACCCGTGTGCGTGTGGCGCGGATCAGCGCCGACCCCCTCGATCTGGCCGTTCACCTCGACGCCGTGGATGACCCGACGGCCGGTGCGGTCACCACTTTCATCGGACGGGTGCGTGATCATGATCCGGATGCCGCGGCCGCGGTCCGAGCGCTGGAGTACACCTCGCACCCCGACGCCGAGACGGTTCTCGCCGCGCTCGCCGCAGAGGTCGTGGGAGACACCGACGCGCTCGTCGCGGTGAGTCACCGGGTGGGGAGCCTAGGCGTCGGAGACGCCGCCGTGATCATCGCGGTCGCCGCGGCGCATCGGGGCACCGCCTTCGAGGTCTGCCGTCAGCTCATCGAGCGGATCAAGTCGGAGCTGCCCGTCTGGAAGCGGCAGATCGAGGTCGACGGCACCGCGACCTGGCTGGGCCTCGGAGGCTGAGCCACCGGCGTCGGAAACCCCCTGTCGGGTCACCCGCCGGCGAAGGGCGGAAGCACGTCGATGACGGCGTCGTCACCGAGCTGCTGGTCGTCCTCCACCCGGCTGCCGCCCACGAGCACCGCGCAGCGGGGGAGCAGCCCCGCCATCCCGGGGCGTTCGGCGACCAGAGCCGCGCGGAGGGCGCCGAGCGTCGGTTCGGACCGGGTCTCCTCACGGGTGCCGGCGATCTCCTCGGCGGCGGCGAAGTACCTCACGCGTGCCATCACGCGCTCGCGGGGTCGTCGTAGCGTCCGGCCAGGTCGATGACGGCGGCGAGCGCGGCGCGCACATCGTCGGGCGACCCGCCGGCGCGGCCGGCGGCGAGCCCGGCGACGAAGGCGCCCAGAGGCGCGCCGGGGCGGGCGACGCCGTTCGCGACCTCCCGGGCGAGGTCGAGCACGCCGGCGACGGGCACCTGAGAGGCGTCGAGGTCGAAATGCGAACGCATCAGCTCCGCCCAACGGTCCAGTGCTTCCGGCGGCAGCGTCCGCGGTGTGGGTGTCTCACTCACGATTCCCGTCCTCCCCGGCGCGGCGCGCCGCCTCAAGATCCTCCCACGTGTCGACATCGAAGGAGAGGGCCGCGGCGCGATCGGAGGAGAGGGCCGCGGCGCCCCCTGAGTGCGGGTCGCCGACGACCGTGACGGCGAGGTCGGCCACGAGCTCGCGGACGGCGGCGTCACGGCCGCTCCGCGGCATCCGCTCGATCTGCGCCCCGAGCGCGCGGGATCGGAAGAGACCCACCAGGAACTGCGGCCTGCCGGTGGCGTCGCCGAGGCAGACCGCGTCGACGTCGGCTCCTACGAGCGGCGCCGCGGCGGTGAGGAGGGGCACCGCCGCGTCGGCTCGGGGCAGATCGCAGGCGAGCACGAGCGTCCACGCCGGAACCGCCGCGACCGCGCTCGTCATCGCGTGGAATCCGGCGACGACGCCCGCCACCGGACCGCCGAACGGTGGATCCTCGCGGGTCCATCGCACGGCGCCGGCGGCGGGCATCACCGGACCGACGCCGATGATCGGATCGGCGCCCGCACCGGTCGCGGCGGAGACGGCGATGTCGAGGAGCGTCCGGCCCCCGACGGTCTGCAGGGGCTTGACCGCTCCGTCCAGCCGCCGCGCGCGTCCGCCGGCGAGGAGGATCGCCGAGAGGTCGATCATTCCCCGGGGCGGACCCATGTGCCCGAGCGCCCGCCCTCCTTCGCCACGATCCGCACGGCCTCGATCGACGTGGACTTGTCCATCCCCTTCACCATGTCGACGATCGCCAGGGCGGCCACCGTCACCGCGGTGAGGGCCTCCATCTCCACGCCCGTGCGGTCGGCGGTGCGGACGGTCGCCTCGACGGCCACACCCTCGTCGTGGACGGCGAGGTCGACGCTGGCTCCGTGAACGCCGATGACGTGCGCGAGCGGCAGCAGCGTGGGCGTGAGCTTGGCCGCCTGGATCCCGGCGATGCGCGCCACGGCGAGGACGTCGCCCTTGGGAACCGTGCCCTCTCGCAGGGCGGCGACCACGGCAGGTGCGCAGCGGACGAAGCCGCGCGCGGTGGCGGCGCGGACGGACGGGGTCTTCTCGGTGACGTCGACCATGCGGGCCCGTCCGTCGGGGTCGAGATGCGTGAAGCTCATCCCCTCAGCATGACATCGACCATCGCACCCGGTTCGACCCGTTCGACCTCGGCGGGGACGACGGCGAAGACCTCGGCCTGCGCGAGTCCACCGGCCAGGTGCGAGCCCGAGCCGCCGGCCGTCGCCGGCCGCACGAGCCAGCGCGCTGGATCGCGGCGATCCAGCACGGCCGGCAGATACTGGCGCCGACCGGGGGGTGTGGACCATCCCGTCCCCGCGGCCACGCGCAGTACCGGTCGGTGCAGTTCGGTCCGGCCGGCCATGAGCAGAAGGGCGGGGCGCACGAACACCTCGAACGACACCGCGGCGCTGACCGGGTTGCCCGGAAGGCCGAACAGCAGCGTCCCGTCCGCGAGGTGCCCGAACCCCTGCGGCTTGCCGGGCTGCATGGCCACGGCGGTGAAATCCATCTCGCCGGTGGGACCGAGCGTGGACTTCACCACCTCGTAGGCGCCCGCGCTCACACCGCCCGAGAACACCACGGCGTCCGCGGCGGCGTCGCGTGCTGCGGCCAGGGCGGGGCGGAGGCCCCCATCGTCATCGGCGACGGTCGTGCGCAGCACCACCTCGGCTCCGGCGTCGGCGACGAGACCGGCGAGGAGGAGGCTGTTGGACTCGGGGATCTGGCCGCGCGCGAGCTCGGCGCCGGGGGAGACGAGCTCGGACCCGGTCGAGATCACCGCGACCCGCGGCCGTCGCCGCACCCGTACGACCTCGACGCCGGCCGCGGCGGCGGCGCCGAGCTGGAAGGCCCCGAGCAGCGTTCCCGCCTCGACCACCTCGTCGCCGGGCGCAAGGTCGTCGCCGCGGCGGCGACGGTGGGCGCCGCGGGCTCGCGGGGTGCGCAGTACGCGGATCTCGCCGAGCGAATCGTCGAGGCCCCCGGCGGTGTCTTCGAACGGCACGACGGTGTCGGCGGCGGACGGCATGGCCGAACCGGTCATTATCCGGGCAGCCTCGCCGGGGCCGAGCGGGGGATCGAGGGGGCTCCCCGCGGGGAGGTCTGCGACGACGCGCAGGATCGCAGGTGTCGTCGACGCGTCGGCGACGTCATCGAAACGCACGGCGAAGCCGTCCATCGCCGAGTTGTCGAAGACCGGGATCGGCACGCGCGCGTGCACCGGTTCGGCGAGGGTCAGACCGCGCGCGGCATCGACGGCCACCGAGATGACCTCGCTCGGGCGCACCGCGGCGAGGACGGTGTCGCGGTGCTCCTCCACCGAGCGCAGGGGTACACCGGCGCTCACGCGTGCGCCTCGGCGGGTGTGCTGGTGGCTGCCACCCACGCCGTGTAGCCGCCGGAGAGCACCGTGGCCTCGACGCCGGCGGCGCGCAGCGCCTCAGCAGCTCGTCGGGCGCGTCCGCCCGCCTGGCAGACGACGACGACGGGGCCGGTGAACGCGGCGGGTGCGGCGAGGACCTCGGCGAGCGGGCGGAGGATCGACCCCGGGATGACACCGCGTGCGGTCTCCCAGGGTTCGCGGACGTCCAGCAGTGCCGCACCGCCCTCCCGCGCCGAGCGGAGCCCCGCCGCCGCGATCTCGGGGACGTCGACGGCGGGAGGGGACACGGGGGCAACGGCGGCCCGAGAGGCGGCGAGGGGCACCTCGCTCATCACCGCGCCCCAGGCGTCGATGACGAGGATGCGGCCGAGCAGCGGTTCGCCGGCACCCACGATCAGCTTGACCGCCTCGGTGGCGAGGAGTCCACCGACCTGGAGGCACAGCGGCCCGAGCACCCCCGCCTCGGCGCACGACGGCGCATCGTGCGCCGACCCGGTCGGGTAGAGATCGTTCAGCACGACGCGTGAGGCGCCTCGTGGGGGATTCGACCAGAACACCGTCACCTGGGCCGCGGCCCCCTGGAGAGCGCCCCACACCAACGGGATCCCGAGCGACTCGGTCGCCGCGGCCACCGCCTCGCGTGTGAGGAAGCTGTCGCTGCCGTCCACCACGAGGTCGGCGCCGCGGAGCAGGTCGGCGGCGTTGCCGTCGGTGAGTCGCTCCCGTCGGGAGCGGACCCGGGTGGTCGGTGAGAGGCCGCGTGCCACGCGTTCGGCGCTGGCGGTCTTGGGTCTGCCGAGGTCGTCCGCGCGGTGCAGGACCTGTCGCTGGAGGTTCGACAGCTCCACCACGTCGTCGTCGATGACCGTCAGCGTCCCCACTCCTGCGGCGGCGAGGGCCAGGATGACCGGAGAGCCGAGGCCTCCGGCCCCGATGACCGCGACGTGCGCGGCGGCGAGGCGCCGCTGGCCCATCTCGCCGAGCCCGGGGAGAACGGCGTGCCGGAGCGTGCGCTCCTGCTCCGCGGCCGGGAGCGGCGGTGCCGGGTCGACAAGGGGTGGCAGTGGCATGTCCTCAGGCTATCCCCGCGCAGAAAGACGCGCTCGGTGTCCGCGGGTGCGGAGATATAGTCGGAGATATGCCGAACTTTCGGATATCCGACGCCGCCGCCCTGCTCGGGGTGAGCGACGACACGGTGCGGCGGTGGATCGATCAGGGAACGCTCGAGACCACCGGTGCCGCGCCCGCCGAGATCTCGGGAACGGCCCTCGCCGCTCAGGCTCTCGCCCTGGCGAAGCAGGCGGGCGATCCGACCGGCGTGCTCTCCAGCGCACGGAACCGATTCGTGGGGCTGGTGACGCGGGTCCAGCGTGACGGGGTGATGGCCCAGGTCGACATCCAGTCCGGGCCGCACCGGGTGGTGTCACTGATGTCGTCCGAGGCCGTGGACGATCTGGGACTCGAGGTCGGATCGCTCGCCGTGGCATCGGTGAAGGCGACGACGGTCACCGTGGAGGTGCCGCGCTGACGATCCCGACCTCCGGCGTGCGGTCGGCTGCGCGCCGTCGCATCCGACTCCTGACCGTCGTCGTCCTCGCCGCCGGTGCCGCCGTCGTGTCCGGGTGCGCCGGTGCGTCCGTCGACTCCGCCGACCCGGCCGGCGCCGGCGACGGGCTCACCGGCAGTCTCACCGTCTACGCCGCGGCATCCCTCCAGACGGCCTTCGATGAACTGCTGGTGCTGTTCGCCGAGGAGAATCCGGATGTCGCGGTGCAGCCGCTCGTCACCGACGGGTCGTCGGCGCTGGCCACCCAGATCATCGAGGGTGCGCCCGCGGACGTGTTCGCCAGCGCCGACGAGCGCACCATGCGGGAGGCGGTCGACGCGGGCGCCGCCGCCGACCCGGTGGTGTTCGCCGAGAACACCCTCGTGCTCATCACTCCAGCGGCCAACCCCGCGGGCATCGACGATCTCGCCGACCTCGCCGGAGCCACCGTGGTGCTGTGCGAACCGGACGTGCCCTGCGGTGCGGCCTCAATAACCCTGCTCGATGCTGCGGGAGTGGAGGTCGACCCCGCGAGCGCCGAGCAGAACGTCACCGCGGTCCTGACCAAGGTCGCCGCCGGGGAGGCCGACGCCGGTCTCGTCTACGCCACCGACGTGCGGGGGCGGGACGACGTCGAGGTGATCGTGCCCGACGGGGCTGCCGACGTGGTCAATCGCTATCCGATCGCCGTGACGACGCGGGCCGCGTCGGGCGAGGTCGCCCGCGCATTCCTCGACCTCGTCACCGGCCCTGCCGGTCAGCGGGTGCTCGCCGACGCGGGTTTCGCGCCGGCGCCGTCGTCTCGAACCCCGTCTTCGACACCGTGACAGCCCTTCCCCGCCCGCCGCGGATGTCGGCACCGGCCCCCGCCGTTCCGCCGATCCTCGCCGTCCCCGCCGTTCTCGGTCTCGCCCTCCTCGTCGTGCCTCTGGCCGCACTGGTGTCGCGGGCGGAGTGGTCGACGCTCTGGGCCGACGTCACGTCGCCCGCTGCGCTGTCGGCCCTGCTGCTGTCGCTGCAGACGGGGACCGCGGCCACCGTGCTGTGCGCCGTCCTCGGTATCCCTCTCGCCCTGGTGATCGCGCGCGCATCGGCGCGGACCGCCGCGGTCCTGCGGGCGATCGTCACGGTGCCCCTCGTGCTGCCCCCGATGGTGGGCGGGGTGGCGCTGCTGTTCCTCTTCGGGCGCAGCGGTTGGCTGGGCCCGGTGCTGGATGCCGCGGGCATCAGACTGCCGTTCACCACCGCGGCGGTGGTGCTCGCCCAGGCCTTCGTCGCACTGCCCTTCCTCGTGCTGGCGCTGGAGGGGTCGCTGCGTGCGATCGGGAGCCGGTTCGAGGAGGCGGCGGCCTCGCTCGGGGCCGGTCGCTGGACGATCCTCGCCCGGATCACCCTGCCGCTGGCGGCCCCGGGACTCGTCGCCGGTGTCATCCTCTGCTTCGCCCGGGCGGTGGGGGAGTTCGGCGCCACGGCCCTGTTCGCCGGCAACGCGCCGGGGATCACACAGACCATGCCGCTGGCCATCTACAGCGCCTTCAACGGTGCGGGCGTGTCGCAGGGGACCGGGGTGGCGCTGTCGCTCCTCCTCCTCGCCACGGCGCTGATGGTGCTCCTGCTCGTCCGCGCCTGGCGGCCCGGGAGCCCTCGATGACGGCGGGGCGCCTCGAGGTCGAGGTCGACGATCAGCCGCGAGGCGACATCCGCCTGTCGGTCTCGTTCGTCGCCGAGCCCGGCGAGGTGGTCGGCATCATGGGTCCGAGCGGCGCAGGCAAATCCACCCTCCTCGGGCTCATCGCCGGGACGGTCCCCCTGGAATCCGGACGCGTCATCCGGGACGGCCACGTGCTGTCCGCCCCCCGCCGCCGCGTTCCCCCGGCCTCCCGCGAGGTGGTCCTCCTCGGCCAGGATCCGCGCCTGTTCCCGCATCTCTCCGCCGTCGAGAACATCGCCTTCGGCCCGCGTGCGCGGGGCGTCGCGCGGGGGAAGGCGCGCGCCGAGGCGGCATCCTGGCTCGAACGGGTCGGGCTCGCCGGGCTCGGCGACCGGCGGCCGGGCGAGCTCTCGGGCGGTCAGCAGCAGCGGGTCGCCCTGGCGCGGGCGCTCGTGACCGAGCCGGCCGTGCTGCTGCTGGACGAACCGTTCACCTCGCTCGACCCCGTCACCGCCGACGATCTGCGGGCGGTGCTGCGCCAGCAGCTCACCGCGACGGGCGTCACCGCGGTCGTCGTCACCCACGACGCCCTGGACGCCGCCGTCCTCGCCGACACGCTGATCGTCCTCGAACGGGGCACGGTCAGCCAGCGGGGGCCCACCCGCGAGGTGCTGACCGCACCCGGGACGCCCTTCGTCGCCCGCATCGCGGGTCTGAACCGCATCGAGGGGGTCGCACGCGACGGGGCGTGGGAGCGCGACGGCCGGCGGATCGTCCCCAGCGACGAAGCCGGGCGAGCCGTGCTCGCCGCGGCGGCGGGCCGCCCGGTGTGGGCGGTGTTCCGACCCTCGGCCGTGACGGTGGCGATGCGCGATGCGACGGTGTCGATGCGCGACGCCGCGGGCGCCGGCGCCTGGCCGGCGCACATCGTCCGACACGAGGCGACGCCGTCGGGCGTGCGTCTCCATATCGATGAGCCTCCCCTGCACGTCGACGCCGACCTCTCCGACGCCGCGCGCTTCCCCGTCGGCGCCCCGGTCGCCGTGACGCTCGACCCATCGGCGGTCCGCCTGACGAGGTGACCGGAGGGCGGGCGGCGGGTGCCGGCCGGTGGATAGACTCCCCGCGTGCCGCGCCTTCGCCCCTTCCACCCCGGTGATGAACCGGCGCTCGCGGAGATCTGCCTCCGCACCGCCGACGACGGCGCCGACGCCACCGGCCTGCTTTCGGACGACGGTCTGTGGGCGGCGCTGTTCGTCCTCCCCTACGTCTCGCGGCACCCCGATCTGGCGTGGGTCGTCGAGACCGACGATGCCCGAGTGAGCGGCTACCTCGTCGGCACCCCCGACACCGCGACGTTCGAGGAGTGGTTCGGTCGGGAGTGGTGGCCGAGGGTCGCACCGGAACGGCCGGCGCCGGGGGCGCCCGAGGGCCGGCACGCCGATCTGATCCGGTACGCCGCCGCCCGCGGGACGACCCCGCCCCGGTACGCCGCCGAGTACCCGGCGCACCTGCACATCGACCTCCTCCCCGAGCTGCAGGGCCAGGGGTGGGGGCGCCGACTCGTCGAGCGCTTCCTCGCCGCACTCCGGGACCGGGGGGTGCCGGGCGTGCACCTGGTCGCCTCCGCCGGGAACACCGGCGCTTCGGCCTTCTATCCGCGGGTGGGTTTCACCCCTCTGCCGTCCGAGCCGGGCGAGAGAGCCTTCGGGATGCGGCTTGACTGACCCTACCCCCTTCCCGCAGGGGTAGCCTTCGACGCATGGACGACCTCTCCGCTCCGACCGGTCGCGAAGCCGCCCTCGTCGCCGTGCCGCGCGAGGACGGCACCGCCCCGCGGGCGCTCGTCCTCGGCGCGACCGGCTACATCGGTGGGCGGCTCGTTCCGCGTCTGCTGAACGCCGGCTATCGCGTGCGTGTTCTCGCCCGTGATCCCCGCCGCGTCGCGGCCTTCGCCTGGGGGGAGCGGGTCGAGATCGTCGCGGGGGATGCCGCGGACGCGACCGTCATGGCCGAGGCAGCCGCCGACGTGGACGTGCTGTACTACCTCGTGCACTCCATGTCGGCCGGCCGCGGCTTCGAGAGCGCCGACCGGGAGGCCGCCGAGACCGTCGCGCGCGCTGCCGCGCGCGCCGGGGTCACGCGCCTGGTCTACCTCGGCGGCCTCCACCCCGACGGGGTGCCGCTCTCCGCGCATCTTCGGTCGCGTGTCGAGGTCGGGCAGGTGTTCCTCGACAGCGGGGTGCCCACGCTCGTGCTCCAGGCGGGCGTGGTGATCGGATCCGGCTCGGCGTCGTTCGAGATGGTCCGCCACCTCACCGACGTGCTGCCCTACATGCCGGCACCGCGCTGGGTGCGCAACCGCATCCAGCCGATCGCGGTGCGCGACGTGCTGCACTATCTCCTCGGTGCCGCCCGCGTCGCCCCGGACATCAACCGGGCTGTCGACATCGGGGGTCCCGATGTGCTGCGCTACGGCCAGATGATGAACGGCTACGCGATCGAGGCCGGCCTCCCGCAGCGTGCGATCGCCGCTCTGCCGGTGCTGACGCCGCGACTGGCGTCGCACTGGGTCAACCTCGTCACCCCGATCCCCCGCTCCATCGCCCGCCCGCTCGTGGAGTCGCTGCAGAACGAGTGCGTCATGAAGAACCAGGATGTCGACGCCCTCATCCCGCGTCCCGAGGGTGGACTGATGCCCTACCGCGAGGCGGTGGCGCGGGCGCTCGGGCGCGTGGCGGAGGACGCCATCGAAACGAGCTGGCAGGACGCCGAGGTGCTTGGGGTTCCGAGTGATCCGCTGCCGAGCGACCCGAACTGGGCGGGGAAGGCGGTCTTCGTCGACGAGCGCACGGCCCGCACCACCGCCCCTCCGGAGGCGCTGTGGCAGGTCATCGAGGGGATCGGCGGCGAGAACGGCTGGTATTCCTCCCCGCTGCTCTGGGCGATCCGCGGCTGGATGGACCGCGTCGTCGGCGGGATCGGCCTGGCACGCGGTCGCCGCAGTCGCGCGCGCCTGGTCGTCGGCGACGCCCTGGACTTCTGGCGGGTCGAGGCGATCGAGCCGGGGAGCTTCCTCCGTCTCCGCGCGGAGATGAAGGTGCCGGGGCTGGCGTGGCTGGAGCTTCGGGCGCGACCCGAGGCGGGCGGCTCACGGTACGAGCAGCGCGCCGTGTTCTTCCCCCACGGCCTCTCGGGGCGCCTGTACTGGTTCGCCGTGCTTCCGTTCCACGGCTTCATCTTCGCGGGCATGGCCAATCGCATCGCCGCGGCTGCCGAGACGGTTGTCGGAAGCGGTGCGCGACCGACCGTCACCTCATCGTCCTGAGCCGCTCACGACGCCGGTGGGCTCGAGCCGTACCACGCGGTCCACGAGACCTTGGGGCACCTCGGCGTGCGAGATGAGGATGACCGCCTGCTCCGACCCCGTGGCCGAGAGCAGATCCCGGAGGAGATCGTCGGCGGCGGCCGGGTCGACGCCGGCGGTGGGCTCGTCGAGGATGAGGACGGGGAAGCCGCGGAGGAGCGCTCGCGCGAGCGCCAGCCGCTGCGCCTGACCGCCCGAGATCCAGGCGCCGCGCTCGCCCACACGGGCGTCGAGACCGCCGCGCCGCCTCACCCAGTCCGCCAGCCCCACACGCGCGAGCGCGCGCTCCAGCTGGGCGTCGGTGGCCGTGGGCCGCGCGAACAGCAGGTTCTGGCGGATGTCGTCGTCGAAGAGCATCGGATGCTGCTCGACGAGACCGATCGTGCGACGGACGTCGTCGGGGGACAGCGCGCGGACGGGCACACCGCCGATGTCGTAATCGCCGTCGACCTCGAGGAAGCGCACGAGCGCGTGGGCGAGGGTCGTCTTGCCGGCGCCGCTGGATCCTGACACCAGAATGCGGTCACCGG
Source organism: Microbacterium kunmingense (assembly GCF_023155745.1). GTDB lineage: Bacteria > Actinomycetota > Actinomycetes > Actinomycetales > Microbacteriaceae > Microbacterium > Microbacterium kunmingense. Next base: position 217,822 of record NZ_JAKNUS010000005.1, on the reverse strand, counting down.
GCGCGACGTCGAGATCGACGTCGCGCAGCGCCGGAGCGTCTGCTCCCGGCCACGTCACCGACACACCGCGGAGGGACAGACGCTCGCCGAGGGACGGTCCCGTCCCGGTGGCGGGGACGCCGCGGTCGGACACGAGTTCGACGGGGAGGGCGTCGGGGACCGCCTCGGCGACGCGGGCCGCCGCAGCGTGCACGCGCCGCCACGCCGCCGCCGCCAGCGGCACGACGGTGAAGACCTCGAAGACCGCCATCGGCACGAGGACGACGACGGCGAGTCCGGGGCCCGACAGTGCGCCCGCGGCGACCGCGGGTGCGCTGACGAGGACCGCGGCGATCGAGGCGGCGCCCGCCGCCGCCGATACGACGGCGGTCGTGGCCGCCTGAGCGCCGGCGCGGCGGACGACGGCGCGTCGCAGGGCCTGGTCGGCGGTGTAGATGCGCGCCCGGCTGGTCTCGGCGGCGCCGAAGGTCTGCAGGACGTCGAGGGCACCGAGGTGATCCACTAGCGCCTCGGTCACCCGCGCCCGCAGGGGCGCCACGGCCCGTTCGGCGCGAGAGCCCGCCACCCAGCCCCAGGCTGCGGCGGTGACGGCCGCGACGACCAGGCAGCCGAGGAGGGTCAGGGCGGCGGGCCACCACACCAGACCGACGAGGACGACCGACAGCGCGGCGACCAGGGCGGAGGATGCCAGGGGCTGGACAACCCGGAGGGGAAGGTCCTGGAGCTCGTCGATGTCGTCGACGAGGGCACCCAGGATCGAGCCGCTCCTGGTTCGGCTGAGCCCGTCCGGTGCGAGCGGGACGAGCCGTCTGACGAGGTCGGTGCGGGTGCGCACGAGCTGGCCGAGCGCCGCGTCGTGCCCGAACAGCCGCTCCAGATAGCGCGCGCTTGCCCGGGAGAGGGCGAAGAAGCGCACCCCCACGACCGCCAGCGACAGGTAGAGCACCGGCGGCTGCTCCGACGCGCGCACGATGAGCCAGGCGCTGACGGCGAGCAAGGCCACGGCGGACGCCTCGGCGGCGAGCCCGGTCAGGATCGTCGGCACCAGCCGCCGGGCCGGCGGCAGTGCGCCGCGGAGGAGCCTCACCGCGGTCGTCGGAGCGTCAGGCCGAGACATGAGGGGCCCCCTCGATGGTCATCGGCGGGGTCTTCCGTGGCGCAGCGTTCTGCGATCCCGCCCCTATGGTGACGACCCGGTCGGCGATCCGGCGGGCGCTGAGACGGTGGGAAATGAGCAGCACCGCGCTACCTTCGTCGGCCAGCGACCGGATCGAGCGCCACAGGCGCTCCTCCGTCTCGGGGTCGAGGGCGGCGCTGGGCTCATCGAGGGCGAGGAGACGCGCTGCGCGACCGCGCGGATCGCGCAGGAGACGGTAGATGGCCCTCGCCACGGCGACGCGCTGCGCCTGGCCGCCGGACAGGCCCGCTCCTCGCACGCCGAGGGTCGTCGACGGTGAGACCCCGTCGGCGCAGGCGAGGCCGAGCGCCCGCCGCACCAGCGTCTCATCGGGGGCGGGGTCGCCGAGGGCGACGTTCTCGGTGACGCTGCCCTGCAGAAGACCCGCGTCCTGCCCGGCCCACGCCAACCACGCGGCAGGCGCGAGTTCGCCGACTGCCCGTCCCTGCCAGCTCGCCGTGCCCTGGGCGTCGGCGGCTCCCCGAAGAGCCGCGAACACGCTGCTCTTCCCCGCCCCGCTCGGGCCCGTGAGAACAGTGACGGTGCCAGGGGACGCCTCGAGGTCGACGGCCTCGAGAAGCGTCTCGCCGCGCCACACCCGCAGGCTTCTCACGACCAGACCCCGGCTCTCCTCCCCGCCGGGCCCCGCAGCATCCGATCGGTACGTACCCTCTTCCCGGAACCGGTCCTCGGCGGTGTCGAGCACATCGAAGATCTCCTCGGTCGCGGCGACGCCCTCCGCCGCCGCATGGAACTGCACCCCCACCTGACGCAGCGGCAGGTACGCCTCGGGGGCGAGGAGGAGGACGAACAGGCCCACGGCGAGGGGCAGCGCTCCGTCGAGGAGCCGGAAGCCGATCGAGACCGCGACGATCGCCACGGCGATGCTGGCGAGGAACTCCAGGGCGAACCCCGACAGGAACGACACCCGCAGCACCGTCATCGTCTCGCGGCGATACCGCGCGGTGGTCTCGGCGATGGAGTCGACGGCGCGCTCCTGGCGCTGGAAGAGCCGCAGGGTGCCCAGCCCCCGCACGACGTCGGCGAAACGGGCCGCGAGCCGGCCGAGCGTGTCCCACTGACGCTTCTGCACCGCGCGGGTCGCGAGACCGATGAGCACCATGAAGAGGGGGATGAGGGGGAGGGCCAGGGCGACCGTCACCGCCGAGATCCAGTCCTGCCACCACATCACCGCGATGATCAGCGGGATCGCGACGACGGTGAGCACCAGCTGCGGCAGATAGCGCCCGAAGTAAGCCTCCAGCGCCTCGAGCCCGCGGCCGGCCGTCACCGCCAGGCGCGTGGAATTGCGCCCGGCCAGCCAGCCGGGGCCCAGGCGATCGATGGCCGAGAGGACGGCCTCCCGCAGCTGCGACTGCGCACGCGCGGCCGCGCGCGTCGCCGCGGCCTCTCGCGCCCAGGCGAGGCCGGCGCGCAGGGCGACGACGGCCGCGAGGGCGGCGAGGATCCGCGCGAGCTCGGCCGGCGGCATCCCGTCGATCGCGCCGACGATCGCCCGCGTGAGCAGCCAGGCGAAGGCGACGACCACCACCGCCTGAGCGAACCCGATCAGCACGAGGAGCGCGAAGAACGGACGGGATGCCGCGGCGTAGCGGAGAAGCCGAGGGTCGACGGGACGAGCCATGAGGGGTTCTCAGTGGGCAGCCGCGGCGGCCGCGGTCTCGATGTGCCGACGGGTGACGCGCTTGCGGAACACCCAGTAGGTCCAGCCCTGATAGGCCAGCACGAGCGGAAGGAAGATCAGGGCCGCCCACGACATGATCGTGAGGGTGTAGTCGGTGCTCGAGGCGTTCTGGATCGTCAGCGAGAAGGCCGGATCGGTCGCGGAGGGCATCACGTTCGGGAAGAGCGAGAACCACAGTGTGAGCACGGCGCCCGCGACGGCGGCCACCCCGAAGGCGAAGGCGCGGCCTTCGCGGTCGCGGGCGCTCGCGATCACGCCGCCGGCGACGCCCACCGCGGCGACGCCGGCGGCGATGAGGGCGGCGGGGAAGGCGGGGGCGCCGCCGGTCCAGGCGTCGGCGAGCGTCCAGGCGAGGAACACCGCGGCGACCGCCAGCGTGACGAGGCCGGCCCGGACGGCGAGTCGGCGGGCCCCCGCGTGCACCGGCCCGTCGGTCTTCAACGCCACGAAGGTCACGCCGTGGGTGAAGAACAGCAGCAGGGTCGTCGCGCCGCCCAGGAGCGCGTACGGGTTCAGCAGGTCGAGCAGCGTGCCGGTGAACTCGAAGTCCTGATCGATCGGCACGCCGCGGACGATGTTGGCCACAGCGACACCCCAGAGGAACGCTGGGACGGCCGAACCGATCACGATCATCAGGTCGAAGCGGCGCTTCCAGCGGAGGTCGTCGCGCTGGTGGCGGTACTCGAACGACACCCCGCGGACGATGAGGGCCAGGAGGATCAGCAAAAGCGGCAGGTAGAAGCCGCTGAAGAGCGTCGCGTACCACTCGGGGAAGGCGGCGAACAGGCACGCTCCGGCGACGATCACCCAGGTCTCGTTGAGGTCCCACACCGGCCCGATGGTGTTGATGATCTGGCGGCGGGAGGTCTCATCGCGGCCGAGGAACGGCAGCGACATCCCGACACCGAAGTCGAAGCCGTCCAGGACGAAGTAGCCGAGGAAGAGGAAGCCGACGATCCAGAACCACAGGGAGGGGAGATCCATGATGCGCCTTTCGCCTAGTAGACCGTGGTCCGGGTCGCGAGCTCGGCGTGCTCGTCGTCGCCGGCGGGAAGGGTGGTGTCGGGTCCCTTCTGGGCGGCCCGGAGGATGAGTCCGAACTCCACCACGGCGAGCGTGGCGTAGATGAGGGTGAAGGCGATGAGCGAGATGAGCACCGTCCACCCCGGGACATTCGGCGAGACCCCGTCCTCGGTGAGCATCAGCCCGAAGACGATCCACGGCTGCCTGCCCATCTCGGTGAAGACCCAGCCGACGAGGCTGCCGAGAAGGGGGAGGGGAGCCGACCAGATCGCGACCTTCCACATCCAGGTCGCCACCGGGCGGGTGGCCTTCTTGCGGGTCACCCACAGGCCCGCCACGGCGACGAGGGCAGCCAGGCCGCCGAGGGCGATCATCCACCGGAACGACCAGTAGGTGACCCAGACGATCGGGCGGTAGTCCACGCCCGCGCCGAACTGCTCGGTGTACAGCGCCTGCAGATCGTTGAGCCCCTCGACGCATCCGTCGAGGGTGTGGGTGGACAGCAGCGACAGGAGGTAGGGTACCCGCAGCGACCAGATCTCCTCCGTACCGTCGGGGGTGCCGATCGAGAAGAGGGAGAACGAGGCGTCCGCGCCGCAGGCGGAGTCCCACATCGCCTCGGCGGCGGCCATCTTCATGGGCTGGGTCGCCACCATCACCAGGCTGAGCTGGTCACCGCTGACGGCTACGCCGATGAACGAGGCGATGACGAACCACAGGCCGAACCGCAGCGACGACCGCATCGTGTCGAGGTGCCGACCGCGAGACAGGTGCCAGGCCGAGACGGCGACGACCACCGTGCCGGCGAACATCCAGGCGGCGAAGATCGTGTGGGGGAAGGCGGCGAGAACGACAGGGTTGGTCAGCACCGCGCCGATGTCGATCAGCTCGGCACGGCCGCCGTCGGCGGCGAGCTGGTAGCCGACCGGATTCTGCATGAACGCGTTCGCGGCGAGGATGAAGTACGCCGAGAGGGTCGAGCCGAGCACCACCATCCAGATCGAGGCGAGGTGCAGCAGGCGGGGGAGACGATCCCACCCGAAGATCCACAGCCCGATGAAGGTCGCCTCGAAGAAGAAGGCCATGAGCCCCTCGAAGGCCAGCGGGGCACCGAAGACGTCGCCGACGAAGCGGGAGTATGCCGACCAGTTCATGCCGAACTGGAACTCCTGCACGATCCCCGTCACCACGCCCATGGCGAAGTTGATGAGGAAGATCTTGCCGAACAGGCGGGTCAGGTGAAGCCATTTCACATCGCCGGTGCGGTGCCAGACGGTCTGGAAGATCGCCACGACGAGCACGAGCCCGAGGGTGAGGGGGACGAAGAGGTAGTGGTACAGGGTGGTGAGCCCGAATTGCCACCGCGCCAGCAGCAGCGGGTCGAGGAGGTCCACGTCAGCTCTCCGATCTTCGAAAGGTGCCTTCGGGACCGAGCGTACGCTGTGGTCTGACCACAGCGCATGGCACTGTCTCGATGTCGAGCGGATGTGTCTCGATGTCGAGCGAGACGGTCGGCGTACGGTAGACGAGTGAGCGCCTACATATCGGCGTTCGAGCTGTTCTCCATCGGTGTAGGACCCTCGAGCTCCCACACGGTCGGCCCCATGCGGGCCGCCGGTGACTTCGCTCGACGGCTGCGCGATGGCGGAGCGCTCGATCGCGTCATCCGCATCTCCTGCACGCTGTTCGGATCCCTCGGTGCCACGGGGCTCGGTCACGGGACGCCCGACGCGGTCGTCGCGGGGCTGCGGGGTCTCGAGCCCGAGACGGTGGACCCGGATGCCGTGCGGGCGGCGTGGGCGCAGTGGCCGGCCGATGCCCGGCTCGCGGTGGCCGGGACGCACCCGATCGCGTTCTCGAAGGACGACATCGCCTTCGCTCCGCGGACGCGTCTGCCGGGTCACCCCAACGCCCTGACCCTGGAGGCGTGGGGTCCGGATGGCGAGGGTCCGCTGCTGTCGGAGACCTACCTCTCGATCGGGGGCGGGTTCATCCGGCGCGAGGGCGCGGCCGAGGAGGTGACGGCGGTGACCTTCCCGTTCGCGTACGACAGCGCCGCAGAGCTCATCGCGCTCTGCGACGAGCACGGGATCACGATCGCCGAGCTGGCGCGACGCAACGAGGAGGCACTGCGCTCACCCGACGAGATCGCGGCGGGCCTGGACGCCATCTGGGACGCCATGTCGGGGTGCGTCGCGGCGGGGCTCCGCGCGGACGGTGTGCTCCCCGGGATGCTGGGGGTCAAGCGTCGCGCGGCGGCGATCCGGGCGCAGCTGGAGGAGGCAGAGTCTTCCGGGCACCGCGAGCTCCCCGGGGAGTGGCTGGGCGCTTTCGCCCTGGCGGTGAACGAGGAGAACGCCGCCGGAGGGCGCGTCGTCACCGCGCCCACCAACGGTGCGGCGGGAATCCTCCCCGCCGTGGCGATGTACTGGTGGCGGTTCCTGTCGGACTCGGGGCTCGGGGTGGGAAACGCCGTCACCCCGTGGGGAGAGCTCGTGGGAAGCGCGCTGCTCGGCTTCGGCGGCGATCGCTCTGCGAGCGGACCGGCGGAGGTGGACGACCCGGCCTTCGTCGCGGAGGCGAATCGGCGCCGCGGCATCCGGCGGTTCCTGCTCACGGCGACCGCCCTCGGGTCGCTGTTCAAGGCCAATGCGTCGATCTCGGGGGCCGAGGGCGGGTGTCAGGCCGAGGTCGGCTCGGCGTGCGCGATGGCCGCGGGCGGGCTCACCGCGGTGATGGGCGGCACCACGCGTCAGATCGAGAACGCCGCCGAGATCGCGATGGAGCACCACCTGGGACTGACCTGCGACCCGGTGGGCGGGCTCGTGCAGATTCCGTGCATCGAGCGGAATGCGATCGCGGCGTCGACCGCGGTGACGGCGGCGCGCCTGGCGCTGCGCGGCGACGGGTCGCACTTCGTCTCGCTCGACGCCGTCGTCGAGACGATGCGCCAGACGGGCATCGACATGTCGCACAAGTACAAGGAGACGAGCGAGGGCGGCCTCGCGGTCAACGTCATCGAGTGCTGACCCGCGTACCGCGCGCGGATGTGGCGCAGATGGGTTCGACCGGCGCCTTGGACCGCCGCGGCGACCGCGACCGCGGCGGCGACGGCGCGAAACCCGGGTGGCACAGATGGTCGCTCTTCGCGGCGAGCCGTGACCATCTGTGCCACTTCGTTCGGGGCCGCTTCATCGAGGTGGCGGGATTGGTCGGGGGTGGCGCGGGAACGCGACCAACTGTGCCACTTCGTTCGGGGCCGCTTTATCGAGGTGGCGGGATTGGTCGGGGGTGGCGCGGGAACGCGACCATCTGTGCCACTTCGTTCGGGGCCGCTTTATCGAGGTGGCGGGAATGGTCGGGGGTGGCGCGGGAACGTGACCATCTGTGCCACTTCGATCGGGGCCGCCTTATCGAGGTGGCGGGATTGGTCGGGGGTGGCGCGGGAACGCGACCATCTGTGCCACTTCGTTCGGGGCCGCCCGCGCCGCGGCGGCGCTTCACCCCAGATCGATACCGCGGCCCGGTCGCCAGCCGTTGCGCACCAGGGCATCGCGCACGAGCGAGACTCCGCGTTTCGCGCCGCGCACATGGGTGGAGGTGAGCCGCACGACCTGCCACCCGAGTGCCGCGTACGCGTTGTACTTCTCGATGTCACGGTCCCACTGACGCCTGTCTGTGCGGTGGTGGTCGCCCTCGATCTCCACAAGTGTGCGATAGTCGCGATACGCGACCTCGGTGATGCCGATGAGGCGTCCCCGAGGGTCGCGGATCTCGACGTCGAGATCCGGGTCAGGCAGCCCCGCAGCGGTGGCGTCGAGTCGATACTCCGTCTCCAATGGCGAGGAGCTCCCGACACGGACGAGCTCTACGGCTTCGCGCAGACGCTCGATCCCGGGTCGCTGGCCGGCGGCGATGACACGTCGCAGCTGCGCCGGCGTCGCCCGTCGTAGCTCCGGCGCCGGTGCTCCGTGGCGAGTGCGAGGCATCCTCACGAACCAATCGCCGAGCACGACGAGTTCCCGCACCGTCAGCTCGTTGCCGAGCATCGCCCAGGTCGATGCGGGGGATGCCACGGGCAGACCTTCGTGCTCGATGACCGACACCAGGTGGTGGGCGACTTTCACGCCGCGGACGCCGCGGCGCCGTGGCGCACGGCCGGGCGCGTGGACGCCGACGGTGATGTCCTGGCCGTGAGCGAGGGGAGCGTCGAAGAGCACCGCGGCGGTGCGTCCCGCGAAGAAGCGGTGATCTCCCAGCAGCGGAGCGAACCCGCGCGCACGCCGGACCACCCGGTGGTGATCCTCTCGCCCACGGTCGGCCCCCTCGTCGCCGATGACGCCCGGCACCATCCGAACCCCGTGGAAGACCGGTTCGAGCTGCCTCGTGCGGAGTCGACGGCGCGTCACACCCGCCGCGAGGGCTTTTGCGCACGTGAAGGCCTCGCCCAGTTCGTCGGGGAGTCGTACGTCGTCCATCCCTCCACCGTGGCCGAGCGTGGCGGTCGCTGATGCCCGCTCCAGCCGATCGGTGGACAACCCGTCGTCCCACCAGGCGGGGGAGGAAGCGACACCCCGACCGGGCGGGACTACGCTCGAAGGATGACTGCGCGGCGAGGGGGCAGCTGAGATGGTGGCCATCCCGGTGACGATCTCACCCGCGCCGTCGCGCCCCGCACACCCCGCGCCCGACGGCGGGATCGGCGATCCGCTCATCGACACCCACGGCCGCGTCCACCGCGACCTCCGCATCTCGCTGACCGACCGGTGCTCCCTGCGCTGCACGTACTGCATGCCCGAGCAGGGCAACGAGTGGCTCGCGCGCACCAGCATCCTCACCCTCGACGAGATCGAGCGCGTCGCCCGCATCGCCGCCGCCGACGGGGTCTCGACCTTCCGGCTGACCGGCGGCGAGCCGCTGCTCCGCCGCGACCTGCCCGAGGTCGTCGAACGGCTCGCCGCCCTCCGCGGCCCGGACGGTCCCGTGCAAATCGCGATGACCACGAACGGCATCGGCCTGCGCGCGGCGCTCCCGGCGCTCATCGAGGCGGGGCTCTCGCGCCTGAACATCTCGCTCGACACTCTCCGTCGTGAGCGGTTCCACGACCTGACCCGCCGTGACCGGCTCGACGACGTCCTCGACGGAATCGATGCCGCGGCGGCATCGGGGCTCCGCCCCCTCAAGATCAACGCCGTGGCCATGCGCGGGGTCAACGACGATGAGATGGTCGATCTGGTGGCGTTCGCTCTCGCCCACGACGCCCAGCTGCGATTCATCGAGCAGATGCCCCTCGACGCCGGCCACACGTGGGACCGGCAGCGGATGGTCACACGCGACGAGATCCTCGCTGCTCTCGCCCAGCGCTGGCACCTGACCCCGGTGCCCGGTCGCGGGGGCGCGCCGGCGGAGCGCTTCCTGCTGGACGGCGGCCCCGCCTCGGTCGGCGTCATCGCCTCGGTGACCGCTCCGTTCTGCGGCGCCTGCGACCGGCTTCGCCTCACCGCCGACGGCCAGTTGCGCAACTGTCTCTTCTCCACCACTGAGTACGACCTGCTGCCGGTCCTGCGCGGTCCCGCTCCCGGCGACGACGCCATCGACCGGATGCTGCGCTCGTGCGTCCACGGCAAGCTCCCCGGTCACGCCATCAACGACCCGTCCTTCCTCCAGCCCGCGCGCGGCATGAACGCGATCGGGGGCTGAGGTGGGACGCATCACCGCGCGCCGGCCCGTCACGCGCGTCACCATTGGCGGCGGAGAGAGTGGAACGGATGCCGCAAGGCGGCGTCCCGACGCGCTCGCCGTGGAGGAGCCCCTCGAGATCCGCGTGCGCGGCACGTCGCTCGCGGTCACCATGCGCACGCCCGGGCACGACGTCGAGCTCGCCGCGGGGTTCCTGGTGTCGGAGGGAGTGATCTCCCGCGGCGACCAGTTCCGATCGGCGATCCACTGCGGTGGCCCCGGAACCGGGCCAGGCTCCGACGGCAACACCTACAACGTGCTCGACGTCTCCCTGGCGCCCGACGTGCCGCCGCTGGATCCCGACCTCGCCAGGAACTTCTACACGACCAGCAGCTGCGGGCTGTGCGGGAAGGCGTCGATCGATGCCGTCCGCACGGTGTCGAGCTACGACATCGCGCTCGATGAGGCCGTGGTGCCGGCGGCGGTGCTCGCCGGCTTCCCCGACGAGCTGCGGCGTCAACAGGACGTCTTCGACAAGACCGGCGGGCTCCACGCCGCTGCCCTCTTCGACGCCGCGACCGGTGAGCCGCTCGTCGTGCGCGAGGACGTCGGACGCCACAACGCGGTGGACAAGGTGGTCGGGTGGGCGGTGCTGAACGACCGGCTTCCGCTCAGCGGTACCGTCCTGCAGGTGTCGGGACGGGCGAGCTTCGAGCTCGTGCAGAAGGCCGTCATGGCCGGCATCCCGATCCTCGCGGCGGTCTCGGCGCCGTCCTCGCTCGCCGTCGAGCTCGCCGAGGATTCGGGCCTGACACTCGTGGGGTTCCTGCGGGGGGCGTCGATGAACATCTACACGCACCCCGACAGGATCCTCCTCGCCGGCTGACCCGTCGGCCTCACTTCTTGCTGAGCTTGTCCTTCACCACTCCCGCGGCCTTGTCGACGACATTCGGCTTCGGGTCGGTGCCGAACAACCGCGGATCGGGCTGGGTCGGCGGTGGCATGGGCGCCGACGTGGTCGGACCGTCGTGGTAGCTGAACTCGCCCTTGCCGTCGGGTGTCGGGCCAGCGGCCCAGGAACCCTCGGCTGCCGCGGCGCCGTCGGAGAAGTTGAGGTACTGGTAGCTGACGTCCCGGTGCTCCTGCGACAGCGGGAAGTTCATGGGGACCGGGAGATCTTCGGTTCCCTCCTCCCGGAGCTCGGCGGCGGCACGCAGCCACTGGTTCTGATGCATCGTGTCGCGCGCGAGGAGGAAGGAGAGCATCTTGCGCACCCCGTGGTCGTCGGTCATGTGGTAGAGCCGCGCGACCTGCACACGGCCCTGCATCTCGGCGTTGGCGTTGGCGGTGAAGTCGGCGAGCAGATTGCCGCTGGCGGTGATGTACGAGCCCTGCCAGGGGTTGCCGTTGCTGTCGACGGGTCGCGCGCCGGCACCCGCGACGATCGCGTGCTGCACGTCCATGCCGCCCATCACCGCACCGAGCACCGGGTCGGACGCTGCGGCGGCTTCGGACTGTTCGACCGGCGCCTTCTCCAGCAGCTGGGCGATCATGATGGCGAGCATCTCGACGTGCCCGAACTCCTCCGCACCGATCCCGTAGAGCAGGTCGCGGTACTTCCCGGGGATGTGCGTGTTCCATGCCTGGAAGCCGTACTGCATCGCGACGGTGATCTCGCCGTACTGCCCGCCGAGGACCTCTTGCAGCCGACGGGCGTACACCGCGTCGGGCTTGTCGGGTGTGGATTCGAACTGCAGTTCCTGACGATGGAAGAACATCTGTCCTGCCCCTTTCTGTCGTGTCCGGGCGACGCTAGGAGGCCCGCGCACACGTCGTCGTCGGGGTTGACACGCCATACCGGCGCTGGGATATACGCGCCCGGGATAGTAGTCGGTTCGGCGCCGATGGCAACCCCCGTGTGCCGCGGGCAGCGCGTAGGCAGGGTGGGAGATCGACCTGCGAGGAGACGCCATGAGAGCCATGACCTATCGCGGCCCGTACAAGATGCGGGTCGAGGAGAAGCCGGAGCCCCGGATCGAGCATCCGCAGGACGCGATCGTGAAGGTGGAGCTGGCCGCCATCTGCGGTTCGGACTTGCATCTGTACCACGGCATGATGCCCGACACCCGCATCGGCCACACCTTCGGCCACGAGTTCATCGGCACCGTGCACGAGGTCGGAGGAGGGGTCCAGACGCTCCGGGTCGGCGATCGCGTCATGGTGCCCTTCAACATCTACTGCGGATCGTGCTTCTTCTGCGCCCGCGGGCTGTTCTCCAACTGCCACAACGTCAACGCCAACGCCACCGCCGTGGGGGCGATCTACGGCTATTCCCACACCGCCGGCGGGTACGACGGTGGCCAGGCGGAGTTCGTCCGGGTGCCCTTCGCCGACGTCGGTCCGTGGGTCATCCCGACCGATCTCCACGACGAGGACGCCCTTCTCCTCACCGATGCCTACTCGACCGGGTACTTCGGCGCCCAGCTGGCGGACATCGAGGAGGGCGATACCGCGGTGGTGTTCGGGGCGGGGCCGGTGGGGCTCGCCGCCGCCCACTCGGCCTGGCTCATGGGAGCGGGGCGGGTGATCGTGGTGGATCACCTCGACTACCGCCTGGAGAAGGCCCGCACCTACGCACGGGCCGAGACGGTGAATTTCGGACAGGTGGATGACATCGTCCTGACCCTGAAGAAGATGACGGCCGGTCTGGGATCCGACGTCGCCGTCGACGCGGTCGGCGCGGAAGCGGACGGCCACGTCCTCCAGCACATCACCTCGGCGAAGCTGAAGATGCAAGGGGGTTCCCCGGTGGCGCTGAACTGGGCGATCGACAGCGTTCGCAAGGGCGGGACGGTATCGGTGATGGGCGCCTACGGTCCGCTGTTCAGCGCCGTGAAATTCGGCGATGCGATGAACAAGGGGCTCACCCTCCGTATGAACCAGGCCCCGGTCGCCCGCCAGTGGCCGCGGCTGATCGAGCACATCCGCTCAGGCGTCATCGCACCGCGCGCACTCATCACCCACCGGTTCCCGCTCGAGCACATCGCCGAGGCCTACCACGTGTTCTCCGCGAAGCTCGACGGCTGCATCAAGACCGTCGTGCACGTCTGACAGATCGACCACGCCCACCAGGAGGCACCATGCCCTACACCGCCGCGAAACCCGGCATCCAGTCGGCACCCGAGGAGCTCCGCGAGAAGATCCCCGGGTGGGGTGCCGACCTCGACCCGGCCGATCGACCGGCCTTCCCTCGCGAAGTGCCCGGCATCCAGACCGGAGCGCGCTGGGAGCTTCCCGATCAGCAGCTCGATGACGGGCACCGCGAACGATCGGTCGAGCACGAAAGACTCACACCCGTCTTCGGCACGGCGCAACCGCTGCACGGCTTGGCGGGTGCCGTGAGGCGCGCCGCCTACGAGCGCTACAGCGAAGGGCAGACCGCGCACTGGCTGCTGCTCGTCCTGGGAGACAGGATCGATGCGACCACGGAGCATCTCCGCTCCTTCGTCACCCTGCGTCCCGACAATCCCCTCACCCTGTCGGGAGTCCTCGGCGAGCGCGGACGCCACCCCGTGGCATCCCGTCTGCGACCGGGTCGATCGGACGCGAAGCACACCTGGCTCGACCCTCTCCTGGTGATCGGGCCGTGGGTGCTGGCCGGTGTGCTGGCGTTCCACGCGGCTCGGGGTGTCGTGCGCCGCGCGCGGTGACGCCCGCTCTCGGGGTCAGAGGAAGGGATACGCCTCGTACACCGTGTCGCCCGGGAGCGGCGTGAAGAAGATCGCCTCGAAGCGTGCGCTCCCGCCGTCGGCGGGAAGACGCTCGACGTAGGTCGAGGTGCCGCCGATGATCGTGCCCCCCGGGTCGCGGGCGACGACGGTGACCCCGACGAACTCCTGCTCCACGGAGAACTCCCCGGTCACGGTTCCGGAGACCTCGGTGACGTAATCGTCACTGGTCGCCGTCAGCTCGCCGACCGAGAAGGTGCCCGCACCGGTCGAGGGTTCGGACACGGCCTCGGCAGGGTCGGGACCGATGACCTCGAGGGCGGTGATCTGGTTCCCGCCGATCTCGTAGAAGGATCCGGAGACGGCGACCTGTCCCGGAAGCATCGTGATGTAGTCGGTCGAACTGTCGAGGATCGTGCCCGAGGCGTCGATCGCCTCGGTGGTGATCTCACCGAACTCGAAGACCGCATCGGGGTTCGGATTGTCGACGATCACGACGTACCACCACAGATCGGGGTCGAGCGTGTCCTGACCGAAAGCGGTCTCGACGACCTGGATCGGCTCGGCCGAGGCGACGGGTTCGCCGCCCCCCGGGGTGAAGGGATCCGTCACGCTGTCGTCGATGGTCTCGATGGTGGAGATCGTCGTGAACAGGACGGCGACGATCGAGACGACGATCGCGGTGATCCCGCCCACCACCGAAATGACGATCGCGGTGATGCTGAGCCCCTTGCCGCCCTGGCTCTTGACGGCGAGCGCGATGATGGCCATGACCAGTGCAGCGAAGAGGATCGGCGCGGAAAGCCAGCCGAAGAACGGGATGAAGGCGACGACGAGACCGACGATCGAGGCGACCAGCGCGATGATCGCGAGGATCTTGGGCCGGGTGTCCGGGCCGACGGGGGCGGTCGAGGGTCCGGGGTACGCCATGCCCGGCTGCGCGTACGGCGGCACCGGCGCGCCGGGGTAGGACGGCGGGGCCGGATACTGCCCGGCGGGCGGAGCGTACTGCGCGGCGGGAGGGGCGTACTGCCCCGCGGGCGGAGCGTACTGCCCGGCGGGTGGAGCGTACGGACCCGCCGGTGGCATCTGATGGCCGGCCGGTGGAGCGTATGAGCCTGCGGCCGCAGGGTCTGCGGGCTGCGGGCCCTCGGGGGCAGCCGGGTTCTGGTCGGACATCGCTTGCTCTCCTCGCCACGGCTGCGCTCGCCGCCGCTTCACAGTAGCGAGGTCGGCCGACAGAGCCCAAACCCCGCTGTGGGCCCCGCAGACATGACGAGAGCGGATGCCGCCCCCACGGCATCCGCTCTCGTCCTTCGCTTTCAGCGCCGGGGCTTGCGGTTCTCCGCGCTCACCATCCACGACAGCTGTTCCACGCGCTCGAGGACTCCGTGGAGGATGTCGGCGCTCGTGGGGTCTTCCTCATCGACGGGGTCGTGCACCTCGCGGACGGTGCCGGCGACGGCGTCGAGACGTTCGGTCATGAGGTCGATGACCTCGGTGGTGGCGATCTCGCCCTGCGGGAACTCGGGAAGCGTGGTCGTCTCGGCGACCGTGTCGCTGCGGCCGTCCGGCAAGGCGTGGAGCGCGCGCATCCGCTCGGCGATGTCGTCGGCGAACTCCCGGGCGGCGTCGATGATCTCGTCCAGCTGCAGGTGGGTGTCGCGGAAGTTCGTTCCGACGACATTCCAGTGGGCCTGCTTGCCCTGGAGGGAGAGTTCGATCAGGTCGACCAGAACGCGCTGCAGGCTGTTGCTCAGCGTCTCCGACGCCTGGAAGCCCTTCTCGGCGTTCTGCTCGTCGGTGAGCTCGGCGCCGCGCGACGGCCGCCGCTTGTTGCGGGTGGCGGAAGAGGCTTTGTCGTTCGAGGTGGCCACGGATCGCTCCTATCGGTCGGGGTCGCTTCGACGATAGGGGAGCGACGAATCCGCGGGGAGAGCTTGCACCCGGCCTGTCGCAGTGATAGCCGCCTGTCGCGCGGCGTCCCTAGACTGCGAACGTGAGCCGGACCGTCCGGTGCGCGAAGCGGAGCGAGGACCGATGCAACTGGCGATGGTGGGACTGGGACGGATGGGCGCGAACATCGTGCGACGGCTGATGCGCGATGGCCACGACTGCGTCGTCTACGACGTCAATCAGGATGCCGTGGCCACCCTCGTCACCGAAGGCGCAACGGGCGCGGCGAGTCTGGCCGATCTCGCCGGTGCCCTGGAGAGCCCGCGCGTGGTGTGGCTGATGATCCCCGCCGGCCTCACCGGCGGCGTCGTCGATCAGCTCGCCGAGGTGCTCGAGGCGGGGGACATCATCATCGACGGCGGCAACTCGAACTACCGCGACGACGTCCGCCGCGCCGCCGCACTGAAGCCGAAGGGGATCCACTACGTCGACGTCGGAACCAGCGGTGGCGTCTTCGGCCTGGACCGCGGGTACTGCCTCATGGTCGGGGGACCCGACGAGGCCTTCGCGCGGATCGAGCCCGTCCTGAAGACCATCGCCCCCGGCCGCGGCGAGATCGAGCGCACGCCCGGCCGCGAAGGCGACTTCGCGCCCGAGGAGCTCGGCTACCTGCACTGCGGTCCGTCCGGGGCCGGCCACTTCGTGAAGATGGTGCACAACGGCATCGAGTACGGCATCATGGCCGCGCTCGCCGAGGGTCTGAACATCCTCGAGCATGCCGACGCGGGCATACATCAGGCCGAGCACTCCGCCGAAGTGGCGCCCCTGGAGGAGCCGGAGTTCTACCAGTTCACCATCGACACCCCCAAGGTCGCCGAGCTGTGGCGCCGCGGATCGGTCATCTCCTCGTGGCTGCTCGACCTGACCGCCGCGGCCCTGCAGGAGAACCCCACGCTCGACGGACTGGCCGGCCGGGTCTCCGATTCCGGCGAGGGCCGGTGGACGGTCAAGGCGGCCGTCGACACCGGTGTTCCCGCCCCGGTGCTCGCCGCCTCGCTGTTCGAGCGCTTCGCCTCGCGCGGCGAGGACCATTTCGCCAACCAGGTGCTCTCGGCCATGCGTCTGCAGTTCGGCGGACACCAGGAGCTCCCCGCCGGCGACGTCCTCGAAGCGGGGGGCAAGAAGGCCGACACGTGATGCGGACCTCGTGATGGCCTACCTCCCCATCTCCACCCCCGGCGAGGTCGGGGGACCGGACGGGTATTCGTACTCGGCGCTGGTGCTGTTGACGGATGCCGCGGACCCGGCCGTGCTGCAGAGGTTGCTCGGCGTCATCCGCTTCACCGGCTGGATCGCGCCTGTCGCGTCGGGGACGCAGGTCGTCATCGGCGACCCCGGGGCGGGCGTCGTCGCCGCGGAGCGGCGCGGCATCATCGACGTCGGCGGGCTCGTGGCCGAGCGGCTGGAGTGCGACGTCCTGGCCGTTCAGGTCCGCCGCGACCGTCAGCTCGCCCTCGTGGGCTGGCGGGGCGCGGAGGAGATCGGACGCTACGACAGCGACCCCTCGGCCGAGCCCGGCGCCGATGACGATGTCGCCTCCGAGCCGGTCGGCGTCGCCTTCGCGCCGGAGCTCGCCGCCCTCGCGCGGACGCCGCAGGCCGCCGAGCGTCTGACCGAGATCCTCGCCGAAGAGCTGGAGCGCGACAGCGTCTCGGAGTCCGAGCGACTCCGCTCGATCCTGCGTCTGCTGACGCTCCCGGACTGGATCGTGGCGACGGGCTCCCTCCCCGGGGACATCCCCACCGGACCCCGCGCCGCGGACCTCACCCGCCTGCGGGTGGGGATGCCGGGCGCGGCGGGGCTCTGGCGTCACCTCGCCGTGCGGCGGGTGCGCCGCAGGCGAACGCCGCCGCCGGTCATCGCCGATCCGCCGCGCGAGAGCGGACCCGGTATGGAGGGGATCGAACCGTGGATGTTCTGAGATGAGCGGCCGGGCGTCGGGGACGCGGCGACGGACCGCGGTGTGGGGCCTCGTCGTCAGCTCCGCGCTCCAGCTGACCCTCGTGCTGCTCGGGATCGGCTTCATCTTCGCGCCGGGAAACGCCGCCTCCGCCGCCCTCCTGTTCGCCTGGTGCGGCGTCGGCACCGGCTACGCGATCGGCATCTGGGTGGTGCTGTGGATCGCCGGGCGGCGGGCGGAGAGCGACGGACCCCCGCTTCTGATGGAGCTCGGCATCGTGCCGCGCACGATCTCGCTCACGGCGACCATCTTCACCAGTGCCGTCGGCGTCGTCGCCACGGTGCAGCACATCTTCCTCCAGCCCGACGACGCCTTCACTCCGGTGCTCGATGTCATCGGAATCTGGGCGATGCTCCTGGCCTGGATCCTGCTGCACTGGGGATACGCGCAGCTCTACCTCCAGCTGTACTACCGCGAGGACGATCGCCCGCTGCGCTTCCCGG
Source organism: Microbacterium kunmingense (assembly GCF_023155745.1). Lineage (GTDB taxonomy): Bacteria > Actinomycetota > Actinomycetes > Actinomycetales > Microbacteriaceae > Microbacterium > Microbacterium kunmingense. Next base: position 200,151 of record NZ_JAKNUS010000005.1, on the reverse strand, counting down.
GGACCTCGACCCCCGGCATCCTCGAATTCGCCTATTTCTCCTACACCGTCGCGGTGAGCTTCGCCGCCTCCGACGTGGAGGTGCACGACCGGCGCATGCGGTGGCGGGTGATGACCCACTCCGTCATCGGTTACTTCGTCAACGGCCTGATCATCGTCACGGCCCTGAGCGCCATCGCCGAGGCCGGAGGCCGCTGAGGGCGGGATTCAGGCGGAGAGCAGCGTGCGCGCGACCCGTGCACCCGAGACGAGCGCTCCTTGGATCGACGCGGTGTCGCGGTGGTCGCCGGCGATGAGCACCCGCTCCGAGATCCACGGCGCGCTCCTCACGCGCAGGGGCGCCGGCTGGGCGGGGAGGGCGTGGCGCACGTCGTCGCGGCGGAGAAGTCGCCACCGAGCGGCGTCCTTCCCCCACAGTTCGGCGAGCTGACGGCGCACCTCGTCCTCCGACGGCCCGGACCCCGCGGGCGGAAGAAGACAGGTCGCCTGCACGAGGTGGCGCCCGGGCGGGGCGTATGACGGTGCGGTGCGCGAGAGGACCGCCGTGTTCACGATCGGACCGCGGCGCCGCCCGTCGACGGCGAGCAGGGCATCGAACGCCGGCTCCGGGGTGGCCTCGAACCACCAGGTCTGCAGGCCCTTCGTCTGCGGCGCCGGCAGGTCGGTCAGGGCCCCGACCCCCTCCGGTCCGACGGCGACGATCGCGTGCCGCGCCCGGACGGTGTCGGCTCCGGCGACCGCGACCTCGACGTGCGCCCCCGAGCGCGAGACCCCGGTGACGCGGTGGGAGAGGCGGATGTCGGCGCCCGCCGCGCGGGCGCGGGCGGCGAGCTGTCGGGGGAGGGCGGCGATCCCCGCCGCGGGGAGCCCCGGCCGGCCGAGGGCGAACATGCGCACCAGCAGCCGCACGAATGCGTCCGAGGTGTCACCGCCGTCCTCGGCGATCACCCCCGCGAGGAACGGCTCGAGGACCTCCGCGCGCAGGGGCCCGCGGAGCCCCACCCGATCCCATGCCGCCGCGAGGCTGCGGTCGGGACCGCGGATCACGCGCGTCGGGTCGAGCAGCACCGGCAGCGTCCATCGGGCGAGCGCCCACAGATCGGCAGGGCCGAGGAGTCCGCTTCGGAGCGTGGCGGGGAGGAGACGCGGATGCCGCAGGGGATGCGCCAGGCGGACCGATCCGCTCTCGCGGCGCACCCGCACGCCCACGGGGAAGGCGCGGATTCCGAGGGCTTCGAGATCGACACTGCGCGAGAGCGCGGGGTACGCGGGGTTCAGGACGTGGAAGCCGCGATCGAGGAGGAAGCCGTCGACGGCGTCGGTGCGCTCACGGCCGCCGACATCGTCGCCCGCCTCGAGGACCACGACGTCGCGGCCGGCGTTCGAGAGGACGCCCGCTGCCCGGAGGCCCGCGAGGCCCGCTCCGATCACGACCACGTCGTGGAGGGCAGCGCCGGTGGGGGACATGTGCCGAGCCTACGACCACGCCCCGCGCCCCCGGGCGGCCCCGGCGGCGCGGGGCGGTGGAAGGATGACCACATGAAGGCCGCCCTCATCCTCGCCACCCAGCTCTTCGAGGATCACCCGGCTCTGGAGGACCCCGACATCGACATCCTATTCTTCGTCGAAGCCGAATCCGCCCTCACACGTCGACCGTTCCACGCGCACAAGCTCGTGTTTATCCTCTCCGGGCTCCGCCATGCCGCCGCTCGAGCGGCCGAGGCCGGTCACCGGGTCGCCCACCTCCCCGTGGGGGAGGAGTGGAGCTTCGCGGCGGGCCTCCGACGGCTGATCCGCGAACACGGCGTCGAGGGGCTGGCATGGATGAGCGCGACCGATCGAGGGGTGGACGAACGCCTGCGCCGCATCTGCGACGACGAGGGCATCGCGACCCGCGTCTATCCCGACGCCCTCTTCCTCACCCCCGCCGAAGACCTCGACGGATGGTTCGACGCGCACCCCCGGGCGAAGATGGAGGACTTCTACCGGTGGCAGCGCACCCGCACCGGCGTTCTCATGGACGGCGAGAAGCCTGCGGGGGGTGCCTGGAACTACGACGCCGACAACCGGCATCCCCTCCCCAAGGGTGGGATACCGATCCCGGCCCTTCCCGAGCCCGAACGGGACGACATCACCCGGGAGGTGATCGGCCTCGTCGCCGAGCGGTTCGCCGATCATCCGGGCGACCCCGACGAGTTCTGGCTGCCGGTCACCGCTCCCGGTGCCAGAGAGTGGCTCGCCTCGTTCGTCGCCGATCGACTGGAGCTCTTCGGCCGGTACGAGGATGCGATGGACGCGGACGAGCCGTTCCTCTTCCACGCCGTCATCAGCCCGTTCCTCAATGTCGGGCTGCTGCGCGTCGAGGAGGTTCTCCAGGCCGCGGTCGCCAGACGCGACGAGGTGCCCATCGCCTCGCTCGAAGGCTTCGTGCGTCAGGTGATCGGGTGGCGGGAGTACATGCGCGGGCGGTACCGCGCCCACCCGGCGCTCATCGACGCCAACCATTTCGAACTCACCCGGCCGCTGGAGGACTGGTGGTACACCGGTCGGCAGATCCCCGACGATCTGCCACGACCCGTGCGGGTGGTGCTCGAGCGCGTCCACCGTTTCGGCTACGCCCATCACATCGAGCGGCTGATGGTTCTCGGCAACTGGTTCCTGCTGCAGGGCTATCACCCGCGGGCGGTGTTCGACTGGTACTCGGCGCTCTTCGTCGACGCGTACGAGTGGGTCATGGTCCCCAACGTCCAGGGAATGAGCCAGTACGCCGACGGCGGGGGCGTCGCGACGAAGCCCTACGTCTCGGGCGGGGCGTACCTGCAGAAGATGGGATCGTGGTGGCGGAGTGATCGCGAGGCCCGGGACTCGGTCTTCACGAGCGCGTACTGGGCGTTCCTGGAGCGGCACGAGGCCAGGCTCGCCGGCAATCCGCGCTTGACGATGCCGCTCGCTCAGATGCGCCGGCGACGCGGCGGGTGAGCTCGGCATCTCCCGCAGATTCCGTGTCTGCGACGCCGGTCAGCCCGTCGGTGCGGCCCCGTTCGCCGCGCGCCGCGCGGCCAGTCTCCGTTCGCGCATCGCGAGGAACAGCGGGAACGTGAACGCGATCGCCGTGATGCCCGACAGCACGATGTAGAGCCACCAGCGCTTCATCCCGAGGCGTCGTCCCTCGACCACGATGACGACGCACGCCGCGACGGCGACGACGAGGAGGTCGACGGTGATGGACGACACCGCGGGCCCGCTGGTGACGAGATCACCGAGGAAATCGCGCATCTGCACGACAGCCCATACGTTGAAGACGAAGGTGCTGAGGAGTCCGGCGACGGCGAGGACGAGGAACGTGATCGCGAGAGGTGGCCAGGGATCGCGGGGGCGGGTCATGGGTCGAAGGGTAACCCCGTATCATCGTGCGGTGCTCGGCTTCGACGACCTGTTGCCCCGGCGCCCCCACCGGATCGCGGTCGCGGGGGTGTCCGGCGTGGGGAAGACCACGCTCGCCGCCCGGATCGCGGAGATCACCGGCTCGCCGCACACCGAGATCGACGCGCTCTTCCACGGCCCGGGATGGACCGAGCGACCCGAGTTCCTCGACGACGTCACGCGGCTCGTGGCGACGGAGTCGTGGGTCACCGAGTGGCAGTACGCGCCGGCTCGCCCACTCCTGACGTCCCGAGCCGACCTGCTGGTGTGGCTCGACCTGCCCTTCTGGACCTGCGTCTTCCCCCGTGTCGTGCGTCGCACCCTGCGACGGCGGATCCGTCGCGAGGAACTGTGGAACGGCAACATCGAGCCGCCGTTCCACACCTTCCTCACCGATCCGGAGCACATCGTGCGCTGGTCGATCCGCACGAGATACAAGTACGACGAGCGGATCCCCGCGATGGCGGACGACGCCGCGGCGCCGGATATCGTCCACCTCCGCACGCCGGCGGAGGTCGAGCCCTGGATCGTCGGGCCGCTTCGCGCGAGCGTGTTCCCCGCCTGAACTCCGGCCCCCGGCGTCGACCGTCTCCCGCGTGGCTCGACGTCGGTGATGACCCCCGAGGCGTCGAGGAACAGTACGCTCATCCGGTGACCTCGCACACGCTTCCCGACGGCGCGATCCTGCGCCGAGCCCAGCCCGGAGATGAGCCGGGCATCCTCGATGCCATCACCGCCCTCGCGGTCTACGAACGCGAGCCCGACGCGGTGGAGAACACCGTCGAGGCTCTCACCGCCTCCCTGTTCGGACCGGAGCCGCGGGTGTTCGCCCACGTCGTGGAGAGAGAGGGAGCGATCTTCGGCATCGCCATCTGGTTCCTCACCTACTCGACGTGGACGGGGACTCACGGCATCTGGCTCGAGGACCTCTACGTGCACGACGTCGCACGCGGACGCGGCTACGGTCGGGCGCTCATGCAGGCGCTGGCGGCGGAATGCGTCGAGCGCGGGTATGCCCGATTCGAGTGGACGGTCCTCGACTGGAACGAGCCCTCGATCCGGTTCTACCGGGCGATCGGCGCCGTGCCCATGGACGAGTGGACCACGCAGCGTCTGAGCGGGGAGGCCCTTCGCGCGCTCGCCGCGACCCCGCCCAGGCGGGCGTAGCCGCGGGGATCACCGCCGACACGCCGCGCCCGGCGCGCCGCCTGCCTCACACCCGGCGGTACGTGCCGGCCATCGGGCAGTCGAACGGGTCGCGCGCGGCGAGCCCGACGCGGTTCAGGTACGCGATCACGATGCCGTACGAGCGCCACAGGCTGGTCTCGGTGTACGGCACGCCCAGCGTCCTGCAGTGATCGCGGACGATCTCACGAGCCTTCGCCAGGTGCGGACGGGGCATGTTGGGGAACAGGTGGTGCTCCACCTGGTAGTTCAGACCCCCCATGAGCACCGTCGCCCACCATCCGCCGCCGACGTTGCGCGAGGTGCGCACCTGCTTGGAGAAGAAGTCGAGCTTGGCGTCCTCGGCGATGACCGGCATGCCCTTGTGGTTGGGGGCGAACGACGCGCCCATGTAGACGCCGAAGACCGCCAGCTGCACGCCGAGGAAGGCGAAGGCCATTCCGAGCGGCAGGAAGAGGAAGACCGGCACGAGCACCACGCCGAAGCGGAGGAAGAGCAGCCCGAGCTCGGCGAACCGGCCCTTCACGGGCTGACGGCTGAAGAGGTGGCGGAACGCCAGCGCGTGCAGGTTCAGCCCCTCGAGGGTCAGGAGCGGGAAGAACAGATACCCCTGACGTCGGGTGATCATCCGGCGAAGGCCTCGCGCGGTGGCGGCATCCTCGTCGATGAACGAGATCGTGTCGATCTCGATGTCGGGATCTTTCCCGACGCGGTTCGGGTTGGCGTGGTGGCGGGTGTGCTTGCCGGCCCACCACGAGAAGCTCATGCCCACGACTCCGTTGCCGAGGATGAGCGCGAGACGGTCGTTCGCGGGGCCGGAGCTGAGGATCTGGCGATGGGCCGCCTCATGGGCGAGGAAGGCGACCTGGGTGAAGAGGATGCCGAGTGCTGCGGCGATGAGGAGCTGGAACCAGCTGTCGCCCAGAAGGATGAAGCCGGTGATGCAGGCGGCGAAGCCCAGGGCGATGGCCGCACCGACGAGCGCGTAGAACCACCGTGCTCGGGAGAGCAGTCCGGTCTCGCGGACGATCTGCGCCACATCGGTGTAGGCGCGGGCCATCGGGGGGAATTCCGCGGTGCCGGCGTAGGTCTGTCGAACGGGTCCGAGCCGGGGCTCGAGGACGGTTGAAGAGATGAGGCTACCTCGGTTTCGATCGTGACCGCTTCGGCCGGGAAAGCCAAAGGCGGATGCCGATCGCTGGTCTCAGCGTACGTAACCTCGTATCCACGAAGCGGTATACGGCCGGGTTCCCAGAAAGCCGTCAGCCGGCGGCGGGACCTTTCAGTCACCACCGCCGGCTGACGGGAGAAGATTCAGATCGCGCGGATGTTCGCAGCCTGCATGCCCTTGGGGCCACGCTCAGCGTCGAACTCCACCTTCTGCGCCTCGTGAAGCTCCTTGAAGCCTTCGCCGGCGATCGCGCTGAAGTGCGCGAAGAGATCAGCCGAGCCGTCGTCGGGTGCGATGAACCCGTAGCCCTTCTCGGAGTTGAACCATTTCACGGTGCCAGTGGCCATCGTGTCTTTCCTTTTTCTTTTCGGGCCGCGAAGGCGACCGGGTGTGCCGCTCCCACTTGTGCGGAACGGACGGATACGGCGCGGCCCCGGTGCAGACCCGCGAAATCCCCCTAACCGTAGCACGGGGACCCGCGGGGGATCAGGAGAGTTTCCGCAGCGCCGAGCCCTTGTGCGCGGCCTTGTCGCCGCTCTTCTCCGATTCGACGATGTACGAGGGCTCGTCATCGCTGGCCGTGAACTGCTGCCCGGCGAACTGGAAGTCGCTGGTTCGGCGTTCGACGACCTTTCCCTGGGTACGCCCCTGCGACGTGTTCCAGCTGACGCGATCGCCCTTCTTGAGATCCTTCGACACGACGTCCTCCTTCTCTCGTGAGAATGGTCGCGCCCCCGCGGTCGGACGCGAAGCCCTTGACCGCGGGGGCGAAACCTGAGATGGCGGGGGATCAGACGCTCGCCTGCTCCTCCGTCCGACGCGGCAGCACCCATCCCCGGCGGGGGAAGTGGCAGGTGTAGCCGTTCGGGATGCGCAGCAGGTAGTCCTGGTGCTCGGGCTCGGCCTCCCAGAACGGGCCGGCCGGCTCGATCGTCGTGACCGCCTTGCCCGGCCACAGCCCCGACGCGTCGACATCGGCGATCGTGTCGCGTGCGATGCGCTCCTGCTCGGGGGAGAGCGGGAAGATCGCCGAACGGTAGCTCGTTCCGATGTCGTTCCCCTGCCGGTTCAGGGTCGACGGATCGTGGATCTGGAAGAAGAACGCCAGGATGTCGCGGTACGACGTCTGCGCCGGGTCGAAGACGATCTCCACCGCCTCGGCGTGGCCCGGGTGGTTGCGGTAGGTGGCGTGGTCGTTGCTCCCGCCCGTGTAGCCGACGCGGGTCTGCAGGACGCCCGGCTGCCGGCGGATGAGGTCTTCCATGCCCCAGAAACAGCCGCCGGCGAGGACGGCGGTCTCGGTGTCGGGCAGGCGGGTGATCGCTCCGGTGTCGGTGGGTCCACTGGTCATGAGGCGTTCTCCTTCTGGGTGTTCTCGAACAGTCTGCGGTATGCGCCGAACCCCTGGGCCTCGAGCTCGGCGACCGGCACGAAGCGCAGCGCGGCGGAGTTCATGCAGTAGCGCAAGCCCCCGGCATCCCGCGGTCCGTCTCGGAAGACGTGACCGAGGTGACTGTCGGCGATGGCCGAGCGCACCTCGGTGCGCGGCAGGATCATCTTCCAGTCGGTCTTGGTCGCCACCGCATCCGGCGCGATGGGGCGGGTGAAGCTCGGCCACCCTGTGCCGCTGTCGAACTTGTCGGTGGAGGAGAACAGCGGCTCTCCCGACACGACGTCGACGTAGATGCCCGGGTCGTGGTTGTTCCAGTGGGCGTTGCGGAACGGCGGCTCGGTGCCGTCCTGCTGGGTGACCTGATACTGCAGGTCGGTGAGGGCGCTGAGGGCCTCGGGGGTCTTGCGGTACTCGTGGGACACGATTCCTCCTCACGCGGCTGGCTGCCGCGTCATTGAGAAGAACCGCCGGCCGGCCGGATTTGGTCCCGCGGAGCTGGGAGCCACCTGCGAATCCGATCGCGCTGACAGGGTGCCGGGCTGTTGTCAACCGGGGCGCGAACGCCTCGCACTCGGGATGGAATGGGCGCAGACCTCGAGGAAAGGGACGCGATGAACGAGACCGCCACCGACGACCACGATGCGCAGGAGAAGCTTCGCGAGCTGCTGAAGAAGTTCCGCTTCGCCATGGTGACCACGCGCGCGCAGGACGGCTCCCTCCAGGCCCACCCTCTCACCGTGCAGGAGGCGGAATTCGACGGCGACCTCTGGTTCGTCATCGCGCGTCACGCGTCGGCGGTCCGGCACATCCAGGCCGATCCGCGCGTCGGAGTGTCCTTCAGCTCGAATGACGCCTGGCTGTCGCTGACCGGCCGTGCCGAGGTGGTCACCGACGCCGCCAAGCTCGAACAGCTCTGGAATCCTGCGATCGAGGCCTGGTTCCCGCAGGGCCCCGGCGACCCCGAGATCGTCCTCCTGCGCTTCGACGCCGAGGGCGGGGAGTACTGGGACAGCCCCGGCGGACGGGTTGCCACCCTGCTGGCCTTCGTCACGCACAAGGTGACCGGTGAACGCCTCGAAGGTGAGAACGAGAAGTTGGACCTGTGACGCGCGGCACCGTGACCCGGCGCCACCGGGTGGTGGTGATCGGGGGTGGGAACGGGGGTCTCTCCGTCGCCGGCCGCCTCGCCCGGCGCGGGGTCGGCGACATCGCCGTGATCGAGCCGCGGACCGAGCACGTCTACAAACCTCTCCTCTCGCATGTCGCCGGGGGGACGGCGCGCCTGCGGGAGACCGTCCGTCCGCAGGGGGCGGTGACCCCGCGCGGCGTCGTCTGGATCCAGGATGCCGCGGACGACATCGACCCCGAGCACTCGACGGTCACCCTCGCGGGCGGTGACGTCGTCGGATACGACCACCTCATCGTCAGCGCCGGAGTCCAGCACGACTGGACCGACGTGCCGGGTCTGTACGCTGCCCTGACCACACCGGGTGTGGTGTCGAACTACGAACCCGAGCTGGCGCACAAAGCGAGCCTCGCCCTGCGCGATCTTCGGCGCGGCACCGCCGTGTTCGTCCAGCCGCCCGGTCCCGCCTCCTGCGCGGGCGCGGGCCAGAAGCCGATGTACCAGGCGTGCGACTACTGGCTCCGCACCGGCGTGCTCGACAGCATCCGCGTCATCCTCGTCCTTCCCACCCCCACGATGTTCGGCATCCCCGAGATCGACGCGGAGCTGGAGCGGGTGGTCGCGCGCTACGGCATCGAGGTGCGCACCTCGACCGAGCTGGCGATCGTCGACGCAGACGCCCATCAGGTGACCCTTCAGTCGCACGGCGCGCGCGAGAGCGTCGAGTACGACGTCCTCTGCGTCGAGCCCTCGCAGTCCGCTCCCGATTGGCTCAAGGCCACGCCGCTGTCGGCGGACTCGGATCCGGGCGGGTTCGTCGCCGTCGACGCCGAGACCCTCCGCCACCCGCGGTGGCCGAACATCTGGAGTCTGGGGGATGCCGCGGACACGACGAATTCGAAGTCGGGCGGAGCACTGCGCAAGCAGAGCTACGTCCTGGCGAAGAACCTCGCCGCGGTGCTCGCGGGGCGCAGGCCCGCGGCCCGGTACGACGGATACTCGGTGTGCCCGTTCACGGTCTCGCGGTCCACGGTCGTCTTCGCCGAGTTCGATGATCGCGGGGCACTGAAGCCGACGATCCCGTTCTGGCGATCGATGTATCGCGAGAACCGGCTGTCGTGGATCTTCGATCGCCGCATCCTCCCGTGGCTGTACTGGCACGCCATCCTGCCGGGCCGGCTCTGAGCCACGGCGATCACCTCACGCCGACCCGCTCCAGGGGGCGGGAACGATCACCCAGAGCACGACCGCGGGGGAGCCGCCCTCGACCTCCCAGGTGTGGGGCTCGCGACCGGGGAAGGTCAGGGCGTCACCGGGGGAGAGCGACACCGTTCGGTCGGCGAAGCGCACCGCCACCCGGCCTGAGACGAGGTGCAAGACCTCCACATCGCCGTTGATGGTGTAGAGCTCGCGACCGCCGTGGGCGTCGGCGGCGAGCTCCGAACGCAGCAGCTGCACGCGCTGCTCGGAGCGGGGCGAGAGGAGTCGGTCGTCGACGTGGACGCCGCCGAGGTTGATGCGGGGGGCCTCGTCCCAAGGGCGAGACCTACGGATGGCGCGACCTCGATCCGCGGGGAGCGCCGCCCGTCGCCCTTCCGCCCATCGCTCTCATCAGCACCGGCTGGGACGCCTTCTTCACCGATGAGAGCCGGCGCACGCGGCATCCCGTGCTCGATCCCGCTGCCGCACGCGTGCTCATCGACCGGGGCGTCCATGTCCTCGCCGTCGACACGATGAGCCCCGACCCCACCGGGGGCGGGGACTTCCCCGTGCACGAGGTGGTCCTCGGTTCCGACCACCTCATCGTCGAGAACCTCTGCGGGGTGGGGTCGCTGCCCGACCGGGTGCGCGTGGGGTTCTTTCCCCTGAAGATCTCGGGTGACGGCGCCCCGGTGCGCGCCGTCGCCTTCACCTGATCAGGCGATCCGTTCGCCGCACATCCCGCAGACGCCCGTCGCCGAGACCTCGATGAAGCAGTCGGGACACACCGGGCGCGGCTTGTCCTCGACGACGCGGCGCTGCGGCGCGGCGCGCTCGCGCGGAGAGCGCTCGGTGCGTGCCCTGCGTGCTGGCGCCGGTGCGGCAGGTGCGGGCGGTGCCGCGGCGGGGACGTGCGCGGCGCAGTAGAAGCGCACGAATCCGGAGTGATGATTCGGATGACGGTGCTTGACGGCGAAGAGCGCGTCGCGCTCCCACGCAGCGACGTCGGCCGGGCACCCCGAACAGCGGGCCGGATCACCGGGGGCGACATCGGCGGCGGGGACCGGGGTCTCGAAGGGCAGGGCGTCGCGCCAGTCCGCAGAGGATGCGACTCTCATTTCGGCGGGCCTTTCCGAGGTGTCACCGGCTGTCCGGATCCATCGTAGGCGTCGGCCCGTCGTCCCCGCCCTCGGGGAAAGCCGGCGTCAGTGACCATCCGGTGACGGGTCGGAGGACGTCTCGCAACGCGAGAGCCTCCTTCCGGGCCGCAGCCGCTCCGCCCACGGCGTGGACGTCGATCGCCAGCGGCGGCGGCTCTCCGAACTTCGGGATCTCGATCTCGATCCACACGCCCTCCCGCAGGGGGATCCGAGGCCGCGCGGTGCCGCTGCCGAGCACCGTGCTGCCGGTGGCGCGCGCGATGATCGCCAGGGCAGCGGGCTTATCCACGGCGTCGGCGGCCACGAGGGTCGCGACGGCCGCGTCAGGGGTCGACGCGTTGGGCGAGGGGGACATGGGTCCAGTCAACCAGCCCGGGCGCGGAGATGGCCCGCCGTCGTACCCTGAATCCATGGCGACCCTGGTGCTCACCCTCGTCGGAACCGACCGTGCCGGCCTCGTGGCCGCCGTGGCCGAGGTGATCGACGCTCACGGCGGCAACTGGGAGCACAGCGAGCTGGCAGAGCTCGCCGGCGCTTTCGCCGGCGTGGTACAGGTGTCGGCGCCCGACGAGCGTCTGGACGCTCTGCGGGCCGCCCTCGACGACGTTCCCGGACTCGTCACCGTCAGTCTTCCCGGGGAGGGGAGCGGGACGGCCGCTGACACCCCGGCGCGCCGGCTGTCGTTGACCGTGCTGGGCAACGACCACCCGGGGATCGTCCACGAGATCTCCGCCGCGCTCGGCGCCCACGGGGTGAGCATCGATCGGATGCGGACCGAGACCCGGGATGCAGCGATGGCCGTTGGCCGCCTGTTCGAAGCGACGGTGTCGGCCGTCGTACCGCCGACCGTCGAGGTCGCTGCCGTCATCGCCGATCTCGAACGGATCGCCGCCGAGCTGCAGGTCGACGTCACCGCGCGCGACTGAACCCATCGTCGCTGGGCGCGACGGAGCCCGTCACCGCGCGCGACCAAGCCGGTCACCGCCCAACGCGGAGCGCATCGTCGGGCGTCGGGAATGCCGTGCCGCTGCCGCGGCGTTGCGATCACTGGAGGTACGCCCGTGACATCCCCCCTGTTCACCCCGCTCACCGTGCGCGGCATCACGCTGGCCAACCGGATCGTGATGGCGCCGATGTGCCAGTACTCGGCCGCACCGGACGGCCCCGACGTGGGCGCACCCAACGACTGGCATGTGCAGCACTACGGCTCCCGCGCCCTCGGACGCCCCGGTCTCATCATCGTCGAGGCCACCGGCGTCAGCGCCGAGGGACGCATCTCGGCCTACGACCTCGGTATCTGGAACGACACCCAGGTGGCCGCGCATCGACGCCTGACCCGGTTCTTCCGCGAGAACGGCGTGGCCGCCGGCATCCAACTGGCCCACGCCGGGAGGAAGGCGAGCTCGCCCCGACCGTTCGAGGGTCCGTTCGGCAGCGATACGCCGCCCGCCGACTGGCAGCCGCTCGCGCCTAGCGCCCTCGCGTTCGCGCCGGACAAGCAGGTGCCCGAGGCGCTGGACCGCGACGGGATCGGCGAGGTCGTCGCACAGTTCGCCGCCGCTGCGCGCCGGGCGCGCGAGGCCGGGTACGAGGTGATCGAGATCCACGCCGCCCACGGCTACCTGCTGCACGAATTCCTCTCACCCGTCTCGAACACCCGCACCGACGAATACGGGGGCTCGTTCGAGAACCGGGCACGGCTGCTTGAAGAGGTAACCGATGCCGTCCGCCGCACGGTCGGAGACCAGACACCCGTTTTCGTGAGGATCTCGGCGACCGACTGGGTCGAGCCGGCGGGCTGGACCGCCGATGACAGTGTGCGTCTGGCCGCACGGCTCCGCGACCGAGGGGTGGACGTCGTCCACGTCTCGACGGGAGGTAACGTCGCCGACGCCCGCATCCCGGTCGGGCCGGGGTACCAGGTGCCGTTCGCCCGCCGCGTGCGGCAGGAGGCCGAGGTGCTCACCGCTGCCGTCGGTCTCATCCGCGAACCTCGACAGGCCGAAGAGATCCTGGATGCCGGCGATGCCGACCTGATCGCGCTCGCGCGGGAGTTCCTCCTCGATCCGCTGTGGCCGGTCACGGCGGCGCGTCGGCTCGGGGAGGAATGGTCGCTCGCCCCGCAGTACGAGCGGGCCGAGATCCTCGCCCGGCGAGACGAGCGCTCCAGAGTGTGAGCCTCACGGCCCGCGGGACACCGCACGCCTGCGAATTCGCTCTATACCGACCCCGAACGATGCATAACGACATATCGTTGACTATCGCTCGGCGTCGCGTCCGCGACGGGGCGGGGAGGTCATGATGAGCAACTCATTCTTCACAGACGCATTCTCGGGTCGCGGCGGTTCGGCCTCGGGCTGGCCGATGTCCAACATCGCGGAGGCGATGGAACAGTTGCGCTCGGCGTTCGAGAAGGGCGTTGGGAGCGGCGGCTCCGCGCCCCGCATGAATCGAGGAGACGTGCGCACCGCCGTCCTCACACTTCTGCTCGAGCGCCCCATGCACGGGTACCAGATCATCCAGCTCATCGAGGAGCGCAGCGGGGGCAGCTGGAAGCCCAGCGCCGGCTCGGTCTACCCCACGCTCCAGCTCCTCGCCGACGAGGGCCTGATCGAGGCGACTGAAGCGGACGGGCGCAAGACCTACAGCCTGACCGAGGGCGGGATCGCCGAAGCCGAGGCCGCGGCCGAGCGCGGCGCGCCGTGGGAGTCGAGCGGATCCTCGCACCGCGAGTCGCCGCGGATGACAGCCCTCCCCAAGGCGGGCCTCGACCTCGCACAGGCTGCCGCGCAGGTCGCGCGCACCGGCTCGTCGGCGCAGGTGGAAGAGGCTGTGGCCGTCCTCGAGGACGCGCGCCGTAGGCTCTACTCCATCCTCGCCCAGAGCTGATTCGACGCCACTCGTGCGTCGGCGTCCAGGAGAATCGATGACCGACGCCCGACGGATGCGCGCCCGCTACCGCCGCATCACCCGCTTCGCGCTGCGCGTCATGCTGCAGACGTGGTGGTGGGAGCTGTTCCTGCCGCGGTTCGGTCTGAGCGCTCTTGTGGCGCGCGGGCGCGCCCGTCGGATGCGACGCATCGCCCAGCGGTTCCACGTGCTCGCCGTCGACCTCGGGGGGCTGATGATCAAGGTGGGCCAGTTCCTGTCGTCCCGGCTCGACATCCTCCCGCCCGAGATCACGAAGGAGCTCGAGGGCCTCCAGGACGAAGTGCCCCCGGTCGCGTTCGCCCGGATCCGCACGCTCGCCGAGACCGAGCTGGGGGTGCCGCTGGAGCGGGCGTTCTCCTTCATCGACCCCGAGCCGGTCGCCGCGGCCTCCCTCGGCCAGGCGCACCGCGCTCGTCTGTCGACCGCCGATGCCGCTCTCGCCGGGTTCACCGACGTCGTCGTCAAGGTGCAGCGTCCGGGTATCGATCAGATCGTCGACGTCGACCTGCGCGCGCTGCGGAAGGTCGGCGTCTGGCTCAGCAGAGTCTCGCTGGTCTCGCGGCGCGTGGACATGCCCGCCCTCGTGGAGGAGTTCGCCGAGACCTCGCTGCAGGAGATCGACTATCTCCAGGAGGGCGCGAACGGCGAGCGGTTCGCCCGCGATTTCGCCGACGATCCCCGCGTGAGCACGCCGTCGGTGGTCTGGGAGCGGTCCACGCGGCGGGTGCTGACCCTCCAGGACGTCACCGCGATCAAAATCAACGATCGGGACGCCCTCGTGGCCGCGGGGATCGATCCGGACGAGGTGGCCCTGGCGTTCGCCTCGGTGATGTTCCAGCAGCTGTTCGGCAACGGCTACTTCCACGCCGATCCGCACCCGGGGAACATCTTCGTCACCCCCTCAGCCGGCGAACGGGACGAGACGGCCGAGGCCACGCCTCCTTGGACACTCACCTTCATCGACTTCGGGATGATGGGCCAGGTTCCCGATTCGCTCCGGGCGGGGCTGCGCCGCCTCGTCATCGCCGTCGCCGCCCGGGACGGCGTGGGGCTTGTCGACAGCATCCGCGAGGTGGGCGTGCTGCTCCCCTCCGCCGACACCGCCGAGCTCGAGCGCGCGATGACGCAGCTGTTCGCGCGGTTCGGCGGAATGGGATTCGCCGAGCTCGCCGAGGTCGACCCCCGTGAGTTCCGCGACTTCGCCATCGAATTCGGCGATCTCGTCCGGGCGCTGCCCTTCCAGCTCCCGGAGAACTTCCTCCTGGTGATCCGGGCGATGTCGTTGACGTCGGGTGTCTCGAGCGCGCTGAACCCCGCCTTCAACATCTGGGAGGCCGTCGAGCCCTACGCCGCCACCCTGCTGCGCGAGGAGCGCGGCAACGTCGTGCAGGCCGTCACCCGTCAGGCGGTCGACACCGTCGGGCTCCTCGCGCGCCTCCCGCGCCGCATCGACAAGCTCGCCACGCGCATGGAGGAGGGCCGCCTCGCCGTGGATGTGCCGCGGGTGGATCGACGGCTCGCGCGGCTGGAGCGCCTGGGTCGTCGCATCCTCTCGGCGGTGCTGTTCGGTGCCCTCCTCATCGGTGGAATCCTGCTGCGTCCCGACGACCCGGTGCTCGGCACCGTCCTCCTCATCGCCGCGGTGCCGCCGCTGCTGCACGCGCTCCTGGCGGGCGTGCTGGGCTCCCGCGGTCCCGTCTGAGCCTCAGACCCGCTGCAGACGCGAGGCGGCACCGAGCAGCACGGCGCCGGCCGTGCCGAAGGCGACCCACATCACCGCGCCCCCGACGAATCCAGTCAGGAACAGACCGGCCGCGGCCGCCCCGACGGCCAGCAGGGCGACGGCGATGAGCGCCCCGAGTGCCAGGACGACGGCGCGCCAGGGGTGGCGCCGGATGGTGCGCGCCGCCTCCGAGACGGTTCGCCGGCCCGCGACGGCGGCGGGGAGGACGAACAGCGCCGCCAGGCCCACCACGACGGCCGCGAGCGGTGCGAGGACGAGGAGCACCCCGGCGAGAAGGACGACGATCGCCGACCACATCGCGAGAGGGGCGAGGCGAACGGATGCCGCGGGCCGGCCGAGGGCGGAGGTCGCCCACACCAGGGCGGTGACCTGCACCCACAGCGTCACGACCGACGCGGTTGCGGCGAGGAGAAAGGTCGTCGGCGCCGCGCGTCCGAGGCCCGGGACGGCGGTCGCCGCCTGCAGCACCGCGCCGAGCATGATCGCGGCGGCCAGGACCAGCAGCGGAAGGGTGCGGTGTGGTGTCATCCGCTCGATCCCCTCTCGAGCACCTCGATGAGGGAGCCGTCGTACACGACCTCGTCGCCGACCCGGACGACGAGGTCGTCGGGTGATGCGGCGGTCGAGACCGCGTCGACCGCCTGCTGATCCCGGGTCGTGCCCTCGCAGGTGACCGTCGCCTCGTCGGAGCCGACGGTGCAGACCGGTGCGATGAGAATGCCGATCTCCTGCTCGATGAGGATGTCGTTGACGGCGTACCGGACCTCTGCGAGTCTGTCGCCGCCGACCGGTGCGATGGCGGCGATCTGGGAGCAGCCCGCGACGGCGAGGGTGAGGATCAGGGCGACGAGTGTCACCGGGACGACGCGACGGGTCATGAGGCGGTCCGCCGCTCATGGGCTGCGATCCGAGCGCGCTCCGTCATCCGCTGGGCCTCCAGCGAGGCATCGGTGATCGTCTCGAGGTCGAAGGGGGCGGGCAGGAGCAGCTCGGTGTTGCGGTCGAGCGCAGACCCACGGCGCATGATCGGGGTCTCCGCCCAGTCGTTCGCCGCGAGTTCGCGGGCACGAGAGGCGAGATCCCCCGTGCGGCCGGGGGCTCCGGGCGAGACCGGCGAGGCGTGATCGAGCACGGTGGTGAACAGCGACAGGGTGCCGTCGCGGTTGTCGACGATCTCGACGACCTGCTGCTGCTGCGGGAAGTCGATGCACGAGGCCGTCGTGATCTCCCAGAAGCCCCGGTCGCCCGAACTGTGGGCGAGGATCTGGTTGAGGTGCGTGTGCCCGTTCAGCCACGCGACGGCGACGGGGAACTGGAGGAGGAGGTCGACCACCTCCGCGCCGTGACGGAGGACCTGGTCATCGCCGGGGCGTTGAGCGGTGTTCTCCATCGTCAGGCTGTTGTGGTGACTCAGGATGAGGACGAGTCGCTGCTCACGCTGAGCCTGCTCCAGTTCGGCGCGCAGCCACCGGAACTGCACGTCGGGAAGCGCGCCGTCGGGCCCTGCGACGGCATTGCAGGTGTCCAACCCCAGCGCCCGCACGTGCGGGCTGAGGTCTGCGCGCCACCACGTCTCTCCCGTGTCGAGGTTCCGGCGTGTGAAGCCGTGCCCGATCGGCCCCGGATCGGGCTGCGTCTGGAAGTGCTCCGTCATGAACTCGCGGGTCTCGTAGATCCGGCGGTCGGGGTTGGCCGTGACCGCGCGGAACCCGGGTCGTCCCCAGGCGAGGTTGAGGGCGTCCAGGCCCTGTTGCATCGCGCTTCCGCTCGAGGCCCAGCCACGGAGGAAGGCCTCCGCCGTCGCCTCCAGGGTGTACGACTTCCGCCCGCCGACGGCGAGGGCGTGCAGCGACGGGCTCAGCTCGAAGGTTCCGAGCAGGAGGGTGTCGTGGTTGCCGTACACGGCGTACCAGGGTGCGGGCAGGCCGGTGGAGCGGATCTCTGCGGCGATCGCCTCGTCGAGCATGTCGGGCAAAGCGGGGAATCCGTAGTCGCCGAACGACCCGCCCGTGGGGTCGGCGGGGCGGTAGGCCCAGGTGGCTTCGGGCCAGGCCTGCACGCCCTGGTAGGTCGCGCCGGCGGTGGCGGGGTCGATGCCGACCCCGTCCATCAGATCGATGTACCAGCGCAGCTCCAGGTGCGAGTGCATGTCGGCGCTGTCCCCGGTGACGAAGGCGGCCCCCATGGGCGCACCGCTGAGCGGGCTGAACCGCGCGTCGTGGAACGCGCCCACCATCGCCGCCACGGTGTGCGGGCTCAGCGGGTCGTGCGGATGGAACGCCGACCCCCACGCGGCGTGGTCCTGGACGATCATCGGCTCGATCCTGCCCGGGGACTGCGCGTCGATGACGTGGAGGTCGGAGAGGTGGCCGAGGTACAGCAGAGATCGTCGCCGGGAGGTCCGGGACGGGTCGGGATCGCGCCCCAGCACGTCGACCCGGGGAAGGTACGGCTCGCCGGGCCCGGCGATGAGCCGTCGATAGCGTCCCTGCACGGTGGGCCCGTAGAGGATCGTCTGCAGCAGTGTGGAGGGGATGTCGGCGGTGATCGGCGCTGCCGTCGAGCTCCTGGCGAGGAGGCGGCCGAGATCATCCGGGTCGAGCGACAGCGCAGCGGCCAGCGCGGTGGTGCGCGCGAGGAACTGTCGACGCGTGAGCGAGCGCATCGTGCCCCTTCGGTCAGGGGGGATCGGGTGACGCCATCATGCCAGGAACGGCGGCCGTGCGCGGACCTGCTTCAAGCGAATCCATAGGTCTGCGTCGCTAGCGTGGGCCAGGCAAGGGGAGTACTCCCGATTGCGGTGGACCCGTCAGTACGAACGCCACGCGGCGTTCCGGCCCACCGGCCCCGCGAGGGTGGAGGAGACCTTGACGTTCAGAAGGGATCGTCATGAGCAGACTCTCCAAACTCATCGGGATGGCAGCCAAAGCGCTGGACAATCAGGGCGGCGCTGCAGGGAGCTCGTCGTCACCGAACTGGCAGGGCCTGGTGCGCAGTGCCGCCGACGCGCTGACCGGTGACGCTCGCTCCGCCTCGGCGGGGACGCCCGGTGTGCCGCCTGCCGCCGGCGCGGCGCCGATGAACCGGCGCCCGTCCACGACGCCGCCGCCGGCGGGGGCGACGGGCGCGCGCCCGAGTGAGGCCGATCGGGCGGCGATCGCCCGGTACGACTACCTGATGCAGACCGCCGACCCCCACCAGGTCGAGCAGATCCACCGCGAGGCGTTCTCACGTCTCACCCCGCAGCAGCGTCAGCAGATCGAGTCGCGCATGCGGACCGAGTTCCCGCCGGCGGAGCGTCCGCGATCGGCGGCTCCCGACGACCTCGCCCGAGCGGCGGGGCGCGCGGAGGCGCTGCGTCCCGGCCGGATGCGCGGGCTCCTCGGCCGCCTCGGCGGCGGGGCGGCCATGGTCGGGGCAGGAGGCCTCGCCGTCGGAGTCCTCGGCTCGGTGGCCGCCGCCGCGGTGGTCAGCTCGGTGGCCGCACCGCTTCTCGAGCAGGCGGCGGGCTTCGGTGTCGACTTCGACGCCCTTGCGGACGGCGTCGATCTGAGCGGCGTCGCCGAGGGCGTCGACGTCTCCGGATTCGCCGAAGGCGCCGAGGGGCTCGTCGGCGGCGCGGGCGACGCGGTGTCGGGTCTCGGCGACCAGGTCTCGAATCTGGGCGACTCCTTCGGCGCGCTGGGCGACCTGTTCGGACGCTGAATCACGCGATCGGGACCGCGGTTTCGGCCTTCCCGCCATCCGGGTCTGCGACCATGGAGGTCGTGCACGTGGTCTCGCTCGTGGTGAATCTCCCGATCGCGAAACCCGACGCGCTCGCCGTCATCGCGCTCGTGTCCGATGGCGAAGTGCTCGACGCCGGGTCGGCTGACCCGCGGGTGTGGGTGAGCCCTCGGTCGTGGGCGATGGTCGATCTGCCGCGCTTCGCCGAGCCGCCGCCGTTCGCCGTGGATGTGTGCTCGAACGACGCGGGCGCCGCGAGGGAGGACGCCCGGCTGCTGGCCGCCGCGCTGGAACGCGTCGGCTGGCGGATCGAACCTTTCGGTGATCCGCCAGCCGGATGAGTTCCGCCGCGCGTGTGGGTCAGTACCAGCCGACCGACTGCGAGTGGTTCCACGCGCCGCACGGGGTGCCGTAGCGACCCGAGATGTAGCCGAGGCCCCACGAGATCTGCGTCGCGGCGTTGGTCTGCCAGTCCGCACCGGCCGAGGCCATCTTGTTGCCGGGGAGGGCCTGGGGGATGCCGAAAGCACCGCTCGAGCGGTTGTAGGCCTGGTAGTTCCAGCCCGATTCCTTGTTCCACAGCGACACCAGGCACGAGAACTGATCGTCGCCCCACCCGTAGTTTCCGAGCATGGCGCGGGCGGTCGCCTGAGCGCCCGCGGGGCTGTTGTCGCCACCGGTGCTGCCGCCGGTGGGGATGAAGCCGCCGCCCCCGCCGCCAGCGGTGCTGGTGGAGGTGTTCCGGGCCGCAGCGGCGGCCTCGGCGGCGGCTGCGGCCGCGGCCTCCGCCTCCAGGCGCGCCTTCTCGGCGGCCTCCTCCTCGGCCTTCTTCGCGAGGGCTCCGTCGAGGCTGCCGCGCAGCTGACTCACCCGCTGATCGACCGTCGCCACGGCGTCGGTGACATCCTCGGCGAGGTCGGGGAGGAAAGCGGCGGGAAGGACGTCGGCGGACTCCAGGCGCGCCAGCGCCGCCTCGAGCTCCGCGGTGTCGACCGTGGGGTCGGCTTCTCCGATGTCGAGGGCGGCGGCCTGGATGTCGGCTTCGATCGTGTCCGCCGCGGCGAGGGCCTGGCCGGCCGCGTCGGTCGCGATGGCGTCGACCGGGTCGGTCTGACTCGCCGACTCCGCTGCCGCGTCGGCGGCCAGGGGGGAGACCGAGGCTGTCGTGTAGGACGCGAGCGTCACCGGTCCGAAGGCCGTTGTCGACGATGCCGCCGCAGTCGGTGCGGTCGCGGTGATGCCGACGGCGGCGAGGACCGACAAGCTCAGGCCGGCGACGACGAGAGCGGGCCTCCGGCGTGAGCGCCGGTCGGCGGCGCGACGGGTGCGGCGGGCGGATGTGGTCGTCGTGGTGGAGCGCATGAAGTACCGGTTTCGTGTCGGGGGAAGCGTCTTCGGGTGACGCGGCACGCGCCCGGGCGGGGCACAAGTCCCCGAGTCTGGTGCCTGAGTCTGGACGCTACCCGTGCGTTACCTGAACGTGATGTTGCATCCGTGCGAGCGGAAAAGTCCTGATGGCGGGCAGCGGAGCGGATGGCGGGGCGCCGCGTACGCTGTCAGGGTGACTCCAGCTCCGGCGGCGGATGCCGCGCGACAGGCGCTCCGCGAGCTCGTGCGCGCCGCGGCGGATGACCCTCGCGGGGGTCTCGGCGACCGGGTGGCGAACCTCGCCGACGTCTCCGACGCCAGGGATGCCGCGGTGCTCATCCTCTTCGGCGTGCTCGACGCTGAGCCCAGTGCCGAGGGCACCGCGACGGGTGCGGTCTCCCGCGACCTCGACGTCCTCCTGCTTGCCCGGGCGCTGACGCTGCGCTCGCATCCGGGGCAGGTCGCCTTCCCCGGCGGACGCGTGGACGACGACGATGAGGGACCCGTGGCGGCGGCGCTGCGGGAGGCGCAGGAGGAGACTGGACTCGATCCCGACGGGGTGGAGGTGCTCGGCACCCTCGGGCCGATCCCGCTGGAGTACTCCCGTCATCTCGTGACCCCGGTCATCGGCTGGTGGCGTCGGCCGTCTCCGGTGCGCGTGGTCGATGAGGCGGAGTCCGCCGACGTGTTCCGCGCCCCGGTCGCCGACCTGCTCGATCCCGCCAATCGCGGCGTCACGGTGATCCGTCGAGACGGTCGCGAATGGCGTGGTCCCGGCTTCCTCGTGCGCGACGGCGCGCGCGAGCACCTGGTCTGGGGCTTCACCGGGATGCTGCTGGACGGGTTGTTCGACAGTGTCGGATGGACCCGCCCCTGGGACGCGTCGCGGGAGCTCCCTCTCGTGCTGCCCGAGGGGGCTAGCCGCCCATCTCCGGCAGCGGGGTGATCACCGCCAGCGAGCCGGCCTCCTGGCAGGCCGCCGTCGCCGCGTTGATGGCGTCGATGTAGCCCTGATTGGCGCCGGACGGATCGGCGGCCGCCTGCACCTGCACGTCGTAGATGAACGGGGTGATGGCGGTGTCGTAGGTGGGCATGTAGACCCACGCGTCCTGAAGCGCGGCCAGGCGTGAGACGTACTCGACCTCGTCGAGCCGCCCGGTCTGGTATTCGAAGTTCGTGCGGATCGCCACGCCGCTGAGGGCGCTGATCTGACCGCACTCCCACGCCAGGACCGGGTCGGGGCCGGTCGGGGTGGGTGCCACGGGCGCCGTCGGCGTGGGGGTGGGTGTCTCACCGTCCGCGACGATCCGCTCGACGATCCCGCAGCCCGACAGCGCGACGCTGACCGCGAGTGCGGCTCCCACGGCGCCCGCCACCCGGATGACGCGTGCCGGCGTCCGTTCGTGAAGCGCTCCCATCGCGGCATCCCCCTTCGTCCCGCGGCCAGCCTACGACGCCCATCGGCTGGGCGAGAGGAACGGGTCGACGGGGTGACTCTCACGGTGCCCCGACGGCGCCCGCACCCGAGCTGAAGAGCGCGGCCGCCTCGGCACGGTTGGAGGCGCCGACCTTCGCCAGGATGGCCGAGACGTGCACCGATGCGGTCTTCGGGCTGATATAGAGCCGGGCCCCGATCTGTGCGTTGGTGAGGCCCTGTGCGACAAGGGCCAGGACCTGACGTTCGCGGGGGGTCAGGCCCAGGGACACGGGAGCGAGGGGGGTGGCGCCGGCGGCCGGATGGATTCCCGCGCGTTCGACCAGATCGTGAGCCCAGAACGCCACGCGGGCAAGACCCGCCGGTGGTCCCTGCGAGATGATCCGATCGAGCTCGGCCGCGGCCGCTGTCCGCTCCCCGGCGTCGATGAGAGCGGCGGCGAGGCTCAACCGGGCGACGAGCTGGTGACGTACGGGCAGAACGCCCTCTCCCTCGGCATCCACGATGCCGCGCCAGCGGCGGGCGCGATCCACGGCGCTCCGACCGTCGGTGTCGGCTGACAGGGCGTCGATGAAGTCGAGGATCTTCGGAGTGAGACCCGTTCTCGGCCATTGCTGCGCCGCCCCCGCGAGGCCGTCGCGAAGAAGGGAGAGATCCTCGGCGGCGCGCTCGCCGACGTCGCTACCCGACAGGGCGCGGATCATCATCGCCGCCGTGATGGCTGTGAACCGTCGGGCGGCAGCCGCCTTGCCCTCTCCCACGACGGCCCGGAGTCGTGCGATCCGCTGCTCCCACGCCGCGCCGCTCTCCGCGCCCACGGTCACCCGCAGCCCGGCGGAGGACATCAGCACCGCGTCGACCGTCTCCTGCTCCCACCAATCGTGCTTCTCGGGGTGGGCGTGCCGGGAGGCGTCCATGGTGGCGCGTTTCTCGAGCAGCAGAGCGTCGCGTTCGGCGGGCTGATCGTTCCAGGCGTGATGGGTGGCCAGCAGACGGATCACCGCCGCGCGGGACGGACGGTCCAGCAGCCGACGGGCGCGCTGGGCGTACCGCTTCGCTTCCTCGGGCCTGCCCGCGCAGAAGTGAGCGTGCGCGATCTGCACGGCCACCGATCCGCCCGATCCCCGTTCGATCCCGCCGCGCACCGCGTCGGCGAAGTGGGCTTCTCCCACCGCCGTCGCCTCGTCGTATCGTCCCAGGCGAGCGAGCAGGTCGACGTACGCAGCACCGACGTATACCCGCACGGCGGGATTGACCTGCAGCCCGAGAGCCCGCTCGAGCGGGGCGAGAGCGGCGACCTCGTCACCCATGGCGTCGGACTGTCGCCAGGACTCGTTGACCAGGGCGATGGCCAGTGCCACCTCGTCGCCGGCTCCCTCCGCCAGGGTCACGGCCCTGCGCAGGTACGCCTCCGCTCGCCCGTCCGGGTAGCTCAGAGCGAGGTTGGACAGAATGCGGGACTGCAGGACGCGGGATGCGTCGGTGTCGATCCCCTCGAGCAGGGCGATGGCGCCGAGGAGCTCCTCGTGATCGGGATTCCGATCGGTGTTGAACTCCTGCACGATCTTCTGGCGAATGAGCGCGGCGTGCACGAGCGGATCCTGCGGATCGGCCGCGAGACCCTCCTGGGCGGCCCGGAGCGCGCGCTCCGGATCGCCGAGGTCGTGCCACGCCTGAGCGGCATCGAGATGAAGCTCAGCCAGGGTCGTCCCCGATCGCGTTGCCGCATCCGGGACCTGGGACCACAGCTCCGTGAGCCTTTCCGCGAGCTTGACCGAGGTCGCCGGGGCGAAGGTGGCGCGAGAGTGCTGCAGTGCGCGAACGGTGGCGTCGAATGCGGGTGTCAGTTCACGGGCGATCAGCCAGTGTTCGGCGATCGCCGACAGCGCCTCGGGAGCCTCCGCGCGGTGGGTCGCGAGGTGTTCGGCGTACCGCCGGTGGATCCGCACGCGCTCGCTGGGGAGCATCTCGTCGTGGACCGCCTCCTGGGTCAGCGCGTGCCGGAAGGTGTATCCGTCGCCCTCGGCGAGGATGAGGTGGGACGCGATCGCCTCCCGGATGGCCTGGTCGACGACGCTGTCGTCTCGGCCCGCCACCGCGGCGAGGACGGCGTGCTCGGTGTGCATGCCGCCGGCGGACATGACCCGCGCGATCTCCTGCGCGGTGTCACTGAGCCGCGTGTAGCGCGCGAGGACGAGCTCGCGGAGCGTGTCGGGCAGCTCCGCGCCGCCGAGGTCGACGAGTTCCTCGACCAGGAACGGGATCCCGCCGCTGCGTTCGACCAGAGCGGTCAGTGCCGTGTCGTCCAGGTCCGCGGCGAGCGACGCCACCTGCTCGGCCACCTCGTCCGCGGTCAGGGGCCGCAACTCGATGCGGACGATCGCGCGCGTGCGGTCCAGTTCGGCGAGGACGGGACGCAGGGGGTGGAATCGGTCGATGTCGTCCGATCTGTAGGTCGCCACGATCGTGAGGTGGCGGCCCCGCAGGGTACCGGCGAGTGTCTTCAGGAGGGTGAGCGTCGCCGCGTCCGCCCACTGGAGGTCCTCGATCACGATCACGAGGTGCCGCGACATCGAGAGGTTCTCGAGAACCGCTTCTATCGCCTCGGCGAAGTGGCTCGTCGGCACAGGCGGTGCCGACATCTCGGTCTCGATGCCCGGCACGAACGCCGCGAGGGTGGCCGCGGCCGCGGGTGATCCGGCCGCCTCGCGCAGCGGCTCGGTGCCGATCGCGGCGTGCAGATCACGCAGCACGCGGCGCACCGGTCCGAACGGTGCCCCGATCGGGCCGAGGTCGACGCATTGACCGACGGCGACCACCGTCGGCAGCTGCGCGTCTGTCGCTGCCAGAGCCTCGTTCAGGAGCTCCTGCACTAGGCGGGTCTTCCCGATGCCCGCCTCGCCGCGCACGACGACGGAACGCGGTGTGCCGTTGCGAGAGGCCTCGAGTGCTTCCCCGAGAATCTCCCATTCCGCGGCACGACCGACCATGCGAGGGCTCGAAGCGGGCGCGGGCATGGTCATATGGTGACACTGGCCTTCGGCAGATTCGAGGGGCTGCGGGGCGTCCGCGCCGTCCGCGTTCCGCAGCCGAGGCAGAACGCCCTCATGTCGCGGGTCCTGCCAGTACGAAGCAGTCGGCGGTGGCCGCGGGCCTCCGATTCGCTTCGCGGACGCCGCGCGCCGCGGCATCCGCCTTCCTCGCCTCGAGCTGCCGGGCCTGCGCCTGTCGCAGACGCAGGTCGGACGCCAGGTTTTCCGCCCGCTGCGCGGCCATCCGGCTCGCGGCGTATGTCATCGCATCCATCGAACATCCTCCTGTCATCGACTCCGCGTCGACTCTGCTCTCTGAGGCGGGGACGGTGTATCGGGCGATCGCCCTATTCCTGCACGCGGTCCGATCCGGCCGGCTAAGACGCCGCACTCCTCGACAACGGGCCGGGGCACCAGGGGATACTCGACGCGTGGCGCACCGACTCACCCGAGACCAGGCCCGGCGCATCATCGTGCGCGCGCAGCTGCTGGACGCCGATCGACCCGGGGACGTCGTGGAGGTGGCCGAGCAGCTCGGGTACATCAAGATCGACCCCACCTCGGTGATCGCGCCGTGCGAGCACACCGTGCTGTGGTCGCGGATCGGTTGGTCGTATGAGAGCGGACAGCTGAAGAAGGCGGTGGAGGTCGACCGGCTGCTGTTCGAGTTCCAGGGCGCGTTCCACCCGATGAGCATGCTGCCCCTCTTCCGTCCCGCGATGCGTCGCCATCCGGAGCGGGAGAGCAGTCGACACTGGCTCGCGGCGAATGCCGCGTTTCGCGCCGATGTCCTCTCACGTCTTCGCGCGGAGGGACCGCTGACCTCTCGCGACATCCCCGATACCGCTGCCGTGGCCCAGCGCCCGGATGGATGGTCGGGATCGAACCAGGTGCCGCTGATGCTCGACCTTCTGGCGCGGCGCGGCGAGGTGGCGGTGACCCGGCGCGAAGGCCGCACCCGGGTGTGGGATCTCGCCGAGCGGGTGTACCCGGCCGATCTGCCCGAGGTCGACGACGAGACCGCCGCGCACGAGCTGCAGACCCGTCGGCTCAGGGCCGCGGGAATCGCGCGGGAGGGGTCGGGGTGGTCGCGCGTGGGGAAGGCCGGTGTGGCGGCGGAGGTCGAAGGATCGACCTGGAGATGGCGGGTCGACCCGGAAGCCCTCGAGGCCGCCGACCGAGAGGTCGACGGCCGGGTGGCCCTGCTCAATCCGTACGACAGCATCCTGTTCGACCGCCCACGCCTGGCGGAGGCGTTCGACTTCGACTACGTCCTCGAGCAGTTCAAACCCAAAGCGGAGCGCCGCTACGGCTTCTTCGCCCACCCGGTGCTGATGGGAGACCGCTTCGTCGGGATGGTGGACGCCGAGGTCGATCGCGACAACGAGGTGCTGCGTGTGAACGCGGTCCACGAGTTCGTGGCGTTCGACGCCGAGGAGACCGACATGGTGCGCGCTGAGATCACAGACCTCGCCGGGTGGCTCGGGGTGCGCGTCTCGGGGCTGGCGTAGGAGTCGACGCCGGCGATCAGCTCGCCACGAGACTCTGCGTGGACGGCACCCATCCGAGGTGGGGTGCCACGTGCCGGGCGAAGGACTCCACGAGTCGCAGGTTGAATGCGACGCCGAGCTGGCTCGGGATCGTCAGCATCAGCGTGTCGGCACTCATCACCGCGGCGTCCTCCTTCAGCTGTTCCACGAGCACGTCGGGGGCGGCGGCGTAGGTCTTGCCGAAGGTCGAGCGGAAGCCGTCGATGTAGCCGACGCCGTCGCCGTCCTGCCGACCGCCGAAGAACATCTCGTCCTCGGCGGTGGTGATCGGGAAGATCGAGCGGCTCACCGACACCCGCGGTTCCCCGGGGTGACCGGCCTCTCGCCAGGCGGCGCGGAACGCGTCGATCTGCTCGGCCTGGAGCACGTCGAAGGGCAGACCGCGGTCCTCGGTGAGGAGGGTCGACGACATGAGGTTCACGCCCGTGCGGCCGGCCCACTCGGCGGTTTCGCGGTTGCCCGCACCCCACCAGATCCGCGAGCGCAGGCCGGGGGAGTGGGGCTCGATCCGCTGCAGTCCGGTTCCGCCGCCGAAGGGGCTCGAGGGGTCGCGCTCGGCGATGCCGTGGCCATCGATCGCGTGCAGGAAGGTCGCGAAGTGCTCGCGCGCGAGATCGGCACCCCGCGGGTCCTTCGCGCCGGTGTACCCGAACGCCTCGTAGCCGCGCACGACGGTCTCGGGTGAACCCCGGCTCACGCCGAGCGCCAGGCGCCCGCCGGAGATGAGGTCGACCGACGCGGCCTCCTCGGCGAGGTACAGGGGGTTCTCGTAGCGCATGTCGATGACCCCGGTGCCCATCTGGATGTGGCGGGTCCGTGCCGCGATCGCGGCGAGCAGCGGCATGGGCGAGGACTGCTGGCGGGCGAAGTGGTGGACGCGGAAGGCGATGCCGTTCACCCCGAGGTCGTCCATGCCCTGGGCGAGGTCGATCGCCTGGAGCATCGAGTCCCCGGCGGTGAGCTGACGGCCTCCGCCGAGCGGGCCGTAGTGACCGAAGGACAGCGTGCCGAAACTCTTCATGCCGAGCACAACCCGCTCGGGCCGATTCACATTCCCGAGAATGGATCGGATGCCGCGTCACCGCCGATGACGGGTTCGATGTCGAGGGTCATGTCGATGATCTGCCGCAGCAGGCCGCCCATCGTGGTGGCCTGCAGCAGGGTGAATCGGTCGAGTTCGCCGAGCGGTGCGATCGCCGCGAGCTGCCACGCCGATCCGACCGGGTCTTCCGACAGCTCGATGTTCGGGTCGTAGGAGGCGAGCCCCGCAGCATCCGCCTTCCCCAGAACCCGGCGCACGATGCTCTCGGCCTCGGTGCGCAACGGGGTGAGCGCGTCGTCCCAGGTCAAGGCGGGGAGGGGGGTCACCTCCGCGAGGGGGTGCGGGTCGTCATCCAGCCAGGCGTCGACCCTGATGCGCTCGTCGCCCACCGCGAGGACGAAGATGTCGTCTTTGCCGACCTGCACCTGCGCAAGCCGGGCCAGCGTACCCACCGAGGTGCGCTGATCGCCGCCGCCTGCCTCCGGCCCGCGCTCGATGAGCACCACGCCGAATCGCGGATCCTCCTCGTCGAGGAGCCGTCCGAGCATCGTGAGGTAGCGCGGCTCGAAGATCCGCAGCGCCAGCGGCGCGTGCGGGAAGAGCACGCTGCCGAGGGGGAACATCGCCACCTGCGTCACCCCCTCAGTCAACCAGCGGATGACGCGGGGAGGGCGATTTCGCGCCGGTTCGCCGCTGTTCGGCATCCCGAGCCGCCGCCTCGCCTCGGGCGTAGCCTGAGATCATGCGTCATCCGTCACCGGACCCCGTGGCACCGGGGCAGGAATCGGTCTGGGACTACCCGCGGCCACCGCGGATCGAGAAGGTCGACGCCCGCGTCACGATCGTCCTCGGCGGCGAGCTGATCGTGGACACCGGCGACGTGGTCCGTGTGCTCGAGACCAGCCATCCGCCGGTGTACTACCTGCCGATCACGGCGTTCGTCGACGGCGCGCTCACCGACGGCGTCGGCTCGTCGTTCTGCGAGTTCAAGGGTGCGGCGCGCTACCTCGACGTCCACGGCGGCGGGGAGCATCGACCCGCCGCAGCGTGGAACTACCCGCGGCCGAGCGCCGGGTACGAGCTGCTGGCCGATCGGGTCGCCGTATACGCGCAGGTGATGGACCGCTGCACGGTCGACGGCGAGACCGTCACCCCCCAACCCGGAGGCTTCTACGGCGGGTGGATCACCTCGCGCGTCGCCGGACCGTTCAAGGGCGTCGTGGGCTCGATGGGCTGGTGACCGCGCCGAGGCGGCCCCGGGCTGCGTGATAAAGTCGGCGACGGAAGCGTGTCCGAGCGGCCTAAGGAGCATGGCTGGAATCCATGTAGGCGGGGTAACTCGCCTCGCAGGTTCAAATCCTGTCGCTTCCGCGTCGAGGCCCCTCGTCCCCCCGGGATGAGGGGCCTCTCCCTTTCCCCCCGCCCCGCCCCTCGCCCCGCCACCCGCCCGCCCGCCCGCCCGCCCGCCCGCCGAGAGTGCATCTGGGCGCCGAGAATGCGGGTGAACCCCGCGCCTTCGGCGCCCAGATGCACTCTCGCCGCGGGAAGGGGCGAAGCGAGGAGCGGCGCGGGGGAATGATCGCGGGGGTGGGGGTCGTTGTCATCCGGGGTCACACGTCGACAGCCGCCGCGCGGCGCGTCGTAGCCTCGACCCGGCCGTTCCCCCCGGACGGCCGACCCCCCACAGGAGAGACATGAGTTCTGCCACGAGCGCTTCCCCCGCACCCTCCCGGCCCACGACGCCGGAGAAGTCCCGCAGTCGCCGGATCCTGACCTCGTTCGGATTCCAGATCACCCTGGCTCTCGTGCTCGGGGTCGTCCTGGGGTTGGTCGCACGGCAGATCGGCCCGCTCGCGGACGGCGCTCCGAACGCGCTCGTCGCGACGTTGAACACGATCGGCGACTCCTACGTCACTCTGCTCAAGACCGCGGTCATCCCGCTCGTCTTCTTCGCGATCGTCGCCAGCATCGCGCAGCTGCGGCGCGTGACGAACGCGGCGCGACTGGCGGGTCAGACGCTGCTGTGGTTCGCCGTCACCGCGCTCATCGCCGTCTCGATCGGCATCGTGCTCGGCGTCACCATCCAGCCCGGTGCCCGCGTCGACGAGTCCGCGCTGACCGCCGCCGAGCCGGCGACGGTCGGCACCTGGTGGAACTTCCTCGTCGGCCTCGTGCCGCAGAACGTCTTCGGCCTCACCGTGTCGACGTCGGTGGACGCCGAGACGGGCGCCGCCGTGTCATCCGTCGGTTTCAATGTGCTGCAGGTGATCGTCATCGCGGCCGCGGTCGGCATCGCCGCACTCAAGCTCGGGCGTCGCGCCGAGCCCTTCCTCGCCTTCACGGAGTCGACTCTCAAGGTCATCCAGCGCGTGCTGTGGTGGATCATCCGCATCGCGCCGCTCGGCACCCTCGGCCTCATCGCCTCGGCCGTCGTCGAGTACGGCTGGGAGAAGCTGACCACCCTGGCGTGGTTCGCGCTCGCCGTCTACGCGGGCCTCGCGCTCGTGCTCTTCGTCGTCTACCCGACACTGCTCCGCAGCCACGGTCTGTCGATCCGGCAGTACTTCTCCGGCGTCTGGCCTGCCGTCCAGCTGGCCTTCGTCAGCCGGTCGTCGATCGGCACGCTCCCGCTGACCCAGCGCGTGACCGAGCGGAACCTCGGCGTCCCCCGCGAGTACGCCTCCTTCGCCGTGCCGTTCGGCGCGACGACGAAAATGGACGGCTGCGCGGCGATCTACCCGGCGATCGCCGCGATCTTCGTCGCCCAGTTCTTCGGCATCGACCTGTCGATCTGGCAGTACGTGCTCATCGCGGTGGTCTCGGTCGTCGGCTCGGCCGCGACGGCCGGCACGACGGGGGCGACCGTGATGCTCACGCTGACGCTGTCGACGCTCGGCCTGCCGCTGGAAGGTGTCGGCCTGCTGCTGGCGATCGACCCGATCCTCGACATGGGGCGCACCGCGGTCAACGTCGCCGGTCAGGCGCTCGTACCGACGATCGTCGCCAAGCGCGAGGGCATCCTCGACGCCGGCCTGTACGACGCGCCCCGCGGGCACGTGCCGTTCGACGACGATTCCGCGGATGGGGATGACTCCCGGGCGGATGCTGCGGATCGTCCCGCCACGGACGAGTTCGAGGGCCCCTCGGCGGACGCGGCCGCCGAGCGGCTGCCTTCCCCGCGCTGACCCCCACCCCCACCTCCGCCTCCCGCCCCCGCCTTCCCCCCCGGCTGACCCCTCACCCCCGGCGAGAGTGCATCGGCACGCCGAGGATGCGGGTACACCCCTCGTCCTCGGCGCCCCGTTGCACTCTCGCGGGAACGGGAGGGGCGGGAGGGGCGGGGCGACAGCGGCCGGGGCGTCAGCGGGCAGGGCGGGAGGCGCCGCGACCGGCGCCGGCGTAGAGCGACCCCGGGCGGATGATCAGCGAGCGCGGCACGACGAGGGCGAGGAGCCGCCGCCCCGGCGGCGCCGCCGCCAGCAACCCGGCCCTGACCTCGCCCGCCGCCGTCGCCGTCGCCTCGCCCTGGCCGAAGCCGTGACGCCCGCCCGGTGCGTAGCTGGCACGCTCGATCGCGCGGATGAGCACGCCCATCGCATCGGCGGGGGCACCCGCCTCGGCGATCAGGCGGGCGCCGAGGGCGCGCGGGCTCTCGCTGACCGGCGACGGGATGCCGAGGTCGATCGCGGTGTCCTGAACGACTGCCCACGCCGCGGCCGCATCTCCCGCCCGCGCGGCGGACAGCTGCTGCCGGCGGCGCAGCTCGCGGACGAGGAGCGGGATGGCCAGCACGACGAGTACGGCGAGGACCGCCGTCACCGCCGGGAGCGCGTCGACCGCGTCGTCGGGGGCCGCCGTACCGGCATCCGGGGTCAGCGGCTCACCGGTGTCGGGGTCGACCGCGTCGGGAACCTCTGCGGGAGTCGACGGCGCGGGAGCGTCGTCGGCGCCGTCGGCGGTCTCGCCGGGAGCGGAGGCCTCGGGGGAGAAGCGCGTCGGCTGACCGAGACCGTTGGTGGGTTCGAAGGGGATCCACCCGACGCCCTCGAAGTAGATCTCCGGCCATGCGTGGAGCTGACCCGACATCACCGAGTACACCGTCTGGAAGTCCACGGCGTCGCCGGTCGAGGTTCCCGGCAGGTACCCCACGACGATGCGGCTCGGCATGCCGAGGGTGCGCGCCATCAGGGCGAACGCCGAGGCGTAGTGCACGCAATAGCCCTCCCGCACCTCGAGGAAGCGGGCGACCGCCTCGGCGCCGCTGCCGTCGAAACCCTCCTCGACGGGCGCTTCGAGCGAATAGCGGAAGTCGGCTCCGCGGAACCAGCTCTGCAGCGCCAGGAGCGCGTCGTAATCCGACGCCGCCCCGGCTGTCACCTCGGCGGCGAGCTCGCCGACGATGGGAGGCAGATCGACGGGCAGCCCGAGGGTGTCGGCGCGCACGCCCTCACCTCCGGCCGACCGGGCGCGGATCTGCTCGAGCGTGGGGCGGGGGACCCGGGAGATGACCTCGTAGTCCTGCCCCTGCGTCCCGCCCTGCCGTGCCTCGACGGTCCGGTTGTAGGGGAACGCGCCCCACACCCCGTCGAGCCCTTCGATGCTGGTCGCGGGGTAGGAGACCGGAAGCCAGGTGGAGTTGAGGTTTCGGATCTCCACCGTCGTCGAATACTCCGCGACCTGGATCTCGGGATCGACCGGCAGGGCCGTGAGCGCCTCGGCGCTGTCGAGCGGATAGGAACGCCCGCTGTCGGGCTCCCACACCGCCCCCGTGAACTCGGTGAGGGTCGTGGCCCGGAGGTACGGCGGGGTGGGGGCGTCGCTGCGCATCTGCAGCACCTCCACCTCGCGGGGTCGGCGAAGGTCGTCACCCAGCTGGAGGGTCGCGTCGATGCCGGGTCCCGGCCCGAGATTGCCCGTTGCGGGTCGGATCACCGGTTGGGGCAGGAGCGGGGTGGCGACGAGCGCGACCACGACGGCGATGGCGCCGATGCCGACCGCTGTCGCCGAGACACCGGTGGCGCGGGTCGCTTCCGCGCTTCCCGGCTCCTCCCGCATGCGGGTGTCGGTGCGGATGAGGAAGAGGATCGCCGCGGCCAGGAGGACGAACGCCACCACGTCGATCTCGGCCGGGACGGCGATCGCCGGGATGAGGGAGACCGCGATCAGCCCGACGCCGGCCAGAAGCGGCATCCGGGCGGTGAGCACCACGTGGTCGATGACGACGGCGAGGAGCCCCGTGGCTCCGACGATCAGCATCGACAGCGGCGCGCTCGGGGTGAGCGGCGCCACACCGAGGGCGATCTCCTCCCCGGCGGCACCCAGGATGTCGGGGATGTCGCGGAAGGTCTCCACGGCCGGGATGACGAAGAGGAAGGCGCTGTCGCGGAGGAACACCACGGTGACGAAGGCCACCCACACCACGACCTCGATGAGCGACACCGCGACAGCCGGCAGGCGCAGGCGACGCGCGACGTACCCGGTGGCGAGGACCGCGGCCACCAGCACCAGGGTGCCGAGGAGCCATCCGGTCGGCCGCACCACGCGCATGAGCGGGAGGAGCGCGGCGATGAGGGCGGCGAAGACGCCCGCCGTGAGGAGGAGGTCGGCGCCCCTGCGCGACGCGGGCTCAGCGGAGGGCACGGCTCACCCCCCGCTCGCCGGCGGCGGCCCACTCCTGCACGAGGTCGCCGTCCGGGTCGAGATGCACGGCATGCCAGCCGATGTCGCCCGCGCGGTCCAGCGCGCCGCTGCGCGGCGAGGCGGCCAGCAGCACGGCGAAGGTCGAGTGGTGCACGATCGGTGCCAGAGCGTCGACGTCTGCGGGGTCGAGCCGTCCGGTGAGGACGATGATCGGCCCGGTCATGACCCCGGCGAACTGGCGTGCCAGGCGCGGCAGGTGGTCGTCTCGCCGGGCGGTCACCGTCGCGAACCGGGTGACCAGGTCGTCGACGGCGGCGGTGTCGCCGCCGTCGATGCGCTCGACCAGCTCGGTGCCGTCGGTGTCGAGCACGCTCACGCCGTACCCGTCCCGCACCAGCCGAAAGACGACCGACACGCACGCCGACACCGCGGTTTCGAAGGCGTCGTCAGCGCCGGGTTCGTGCAGGGCCTCGGTCGACCATCGCAGGACGCCGCGGTCGAGCACGACCGTCGCCTCGGGCGTGGCCTCCTGCTCCTCCTGCCTGACCATGAGCTCGTCGCGATGGGCGGTTGCGCGCCAGTGGATGCGGCGCATGGAGTCACCGGGAGCGTACGGACGCGCGATCAGGTTGTCCGCGCCCTGGCCGGGCTGATTGTTCTGCGTCTGCAGGGTTCCCCCGGCTTCGCCGGCGAGGCCCGTCAGCGGCGGGAGGTCGATGACGGCGGGAGCGACGGTGACCCGGGTGCGCTGGCCGTACAGCGTGCTCCGGCGGGCAAGCGCGAACGGATCGGCGGAATCCACCCGCAGGGGGCCGAGATGATGGATGCCGCGACGCACCCCGGTCACGGTGTAGGCGAGGTCGACGACCCGATCCGAGCCGCGCAACCCGGAGCCGAGCGCGGGGAAGACCCCGCCCGCCCTGCCGTCCAGCCCGGCGGGGAGGGCGTCCGCCCAGGTGCCCGGCGGCGTGGGCAGGGCGGTGCGCACTCCGACCCGGACCCGCACGACGGACGCGCGACCGACCCCCACGGTGTCCGGTGCCAGTGAGCGGGTGACCGAGTCGGCGTGGCGGGTGAGGTAGAGAGAGGCCACCGCGGCCGCGAGGACGGCGACCAGCAGCATCCCGAAGTACATCAGCTCGGGGATCCCGACCTCGTTCGCGACGATGAAGCAGACCAGCGCCAGCAGCGCCGCGCCGGTTCCGCGAAGCGTCAGGGGCCACAGGCGACGGAGCATCGCGTCACTGCCGAGCGGCGATCGGCACCCGCACGCTCGCGGCGATCTGCTCGAGGACCGAGGAGATGACCTCGGTCATCGACTTCGCCCGAGCGCCACCGGCGGATCGGGTCGGGATGAGTCGGTGGGCGAAGACGGGGATGAGGAGGGCGGTGATGTCGTCGGGGATGACGAACCCCCGACCGTCCAGGGCCGCCCAGACCTTCGCCGCACGCACGAGCTGCAGGGTGGCGCGGGGGCTCGCGCCCAGGCGCAGGTCGGCGTGGGTGCGGGTGGCCGCGGCCAGCGCCACGGCGTAGTCCTCGATCGCCGGTGCGACGTGCACGGCGCGCGCCCAGGCGATGAGACCGGCGATCTGCGGCGCCGAGGCGACGGGCCGGATCGCTTCGAGCGGGTTGACCGTCTCGCGCTGGCGCAGCATCAGCGCCTCGGAGCGCGCATCGGGATACCCCATGGAGATGCGCATCATGAAGCGGTCGCGCTGGGCTTCGGGCAGGGCGTAGGTGCCCTCCATCTCCAGCGGGTTCTGAGTCGCGACGACGAGGAACGGGTCGGGGAGGAGATGTGTCGAGCCGTCGACGGTCACCTGTCCCTCCTCCATCGCCTCGAGGAGCGCCGACTGGGTCTTGGGGGAGGAGCGGTTGATCTCGTCGGCGATGACGATGTTGGCGAACACCGCGCCGTGCTTGAACTCGAACTCGCGCGCGACGGGATTGAACACGCTCACCCCGGTCACGTCTCCCGGAAGAAGGTCGGGAGTGAACTGGATGCGACGCACCGTGGCATCCACGCTGGCGGCGAGAGCCCGCGCGAGCATCGTCTTGCCCACCCCGGGGACGTCCTCGATGAGGAGGTGCCCTTCGGCGAGCAGGCACACCAGGGCGCTGCGCACCGCCTCGGGCTTGCCGTCGATCACCCGCTCGACCGACGCCACGATGGACTCGGTCAGCCGCGCGAACTCCTCGGCGGAGGCCGGCCGATCGGGCAGGGCGGGTCGGGTGGGCGCGACCTGCTCGGTCGTGACGGGATGATCCATGTGGTCCTCTCGGACGGCGCGCGGGTCGAGCGTCGGCGCTCGTTATGCGATCGTAACCGCCACGGGGACAGGGGGGCCTGGGAATCCTCCGACCTCTCCCGGGGTACACTGGGCACAGCTCTCCGCGAGGCGGCATCCAGGCCAACTCCCCCAGGACGGAAACGTAGCAAGGGTAACCAGGCTCTGCCGGGTTCGCGGAGAGTCTTACTTTTCCCGGGGCGTGCCCGGTGAGAGCCCCGCCCATAGGCTGGTCGCGTGGCGCAGAGCATCTACATCACCTCCGCCGAAGGTCACTCCGGCAAGTCGACGATCGCCCTGGGGGTCCTCGACGCCCTGAGCCACGCGGCGTCGCGGGTGGGCGTGTTCCGCACCATCGCGCGCTCCACCACCGAGCGCGACTACGTGCTGGAGATGCTCCTCGACCACGACGGCGTCGACCTCGCCTACGAGGACTGCATCGGTGTGACCTACGACGATGTGCGCCGCGATCCCGAGCTGGCGCTCGCCACGATCGTCGAGCGCTATCACGCCGTCGCCGCGGCCTGCGACGCCGTGGTGATCCTCGGCAGCGACTACACCGATGTCGGCAGCCCGGCCGAGCTGACCTACAACGCGCGTATCGCGGTGAACCTCGGCGCGCCGGTGCTCCTCGTCCTCGGCGGACGCGCGCAGCACGGGCAGGGCGAGCAGCTGGGGACCACCCTGGCCCGCACCCCCGCGGAGATGGGACAGATCACCGCGCTGGCGCTGGCCGAGCTCGCCCACGAGCGGGCCGAGCTCTTCGCCGTCGTCGCCAACCGCGCCGACCCCGATCGCCTTGACGAGGTCGTCTCCGCGATCTCGGCGGTGGTCGCGGGCGCCCGCGGGGGAGGCGGCCCCGGTGCCGACGCCGCCCGACCGGTGCCCGTCTGGGCGCTCCCGGAGGATCGGCTGCTGGTCGCTCCCTCGGTGCGCGACGTGGCCCGCGCTGTCGACGGGCGCCTCATCAAGGGCGACGCCGACCTGTTCACCCGCGAGGTGCTCGGCGTGGTCATCGCCGGGATGTCGATGGTCAATGTGCTGCCGCGCCTGACCGAGTCGGCCATCGTCGTGATCCCCGCCGACCGCACAGAGGTGCTGCTGGCGACGATCCTGGCGAACGCCTCGGGAACCTTCCCGAGCATCGCCGCCGTCATCCTCAACGGTCCCTTCCCCCTGCCGGAGCCCGTCGACACCCTGATCGACGGTCTGGACTCCTCCCTTCCGATCATCGCCACCGACCTCGGCACGTACGACACCGCCGTGAGGATCATGGGCACCCGTGGGCGGCTGGCCGCCGACTCTCAGCGTCGATACGACACCGCGCTGTCGATGTTCGAGCGCCACGTCGACACCGAAACCCTCGTCACCGCGCTCGGGCTCGCCCGACCCACCGTCGTCACGCCGCTGATGTTCGAGTACCGCCTCCTCGAGCGCGCACGCGCCGAGCGGCGTCGGATCGTCCTCCCCGAGGGCGACGACGACCGCATCCTCCGGGCTGCCGCGACGGTGCTGGCGCGGGGAATCGCCGACCTCACGATCCTCGGCGAGGAGATCGAGGTGCGAAACCGCGCGATCGAGCTCGGCATCGACATCCGGGCGGCCGAGGTGATCTCGCCCTTCGACGCCGTGCACGTCGACCGCTTCGCCCGGGAGTACGAGCGACTCCGCGCCCACAAGGGGGTCACCTACGCGCAGGCGGCCGACACGGTGACCGACGTGTCGTACTTCGGCACGCTCATGGTGCACCTGGGGCTCGCCGACGGGATGGTCTCGGGCGCGGCGCACACGACGGCCCACACCATCCGGCCGGCGTTCGAGATCATCAAGACCAAGCCGGGCGTCTCCGTCGTCTCGAGCGTCTTCCTCATGGCCCTCTCCGACCGGGTGCTGGTGTACGGCGACTGCGCCGTCATCCCCGACCCGACCGCGGAGCAGCTCGCGGACATCGCGATCTCGTCGGCGGCGACCGCCGCGCAGTTCGGCATCGAGCCCCGGGTTGCGATGCTGTCGTATTCGACCGGGGAATCGGGCTCGGGCGCCGACGTGGAGAAGGTGCGGGCGGCGACGGCGCTGGTGCGGGAGCGTGCGCCGGAGCTGCCCGTCGAAGGCCCGATCCAGTACGACGCCGCCGCCGACGCCGCCGTCGCCGCGGCCAAAGCGCCGGGCTCTGCCGTCGCCGGGCGGGCGACGGTCTTCGTCTTCCCCGACCTCAACACCGGGAACAACACCTACAAGGCGGTGCAGCGTTCCGCCGGTGCCGTCGCGATCGGCCCCGTGCTCCAGGGGCTGAACAAGCCCATCAACGACCTCTCGCGGGGCGCGCTGGTCGACGACATCGTCAACACCATCGCCATCACCGCCATCCAGGCGCAGGGGGAGGGGGAGCGGTGAGGCCGGTCCTGGTGGTCAACAGCGGGTCCTCTTCGTTCAAGTACCAGCTCATCGACATGACGGGGGAGACCCTGCTGGCCTCGGGCCTGGTGGAACGCATCGGCGAGCAGGGCCCCGGCCGGGCGATCCACACCGTCCACCAGGCCTCGACCACGGGCCCGGCGACGACGATGGTCGACGCGACGTACGAGCGCGAGCTCCCGATCCCCGATCACACAGCGGGCTTCGCGGTCATGCTCGAGGCCTTCGCCGACAACGGTCCGTCGCTGGCCGACACCCCACCCGTCGCGGTCGGCCACCGGGTGGTCCACGGCGGTGCGCGCTTCTTCGAGCCGACGCTCATCACCCCCCTCGTCGAGATCAACATCGACGAGCTGTCGGTGCTCGCTCCCCTGCACAACCCGGCGAATCTCGCCGGGATCGTCGCCGCGAAGAAGGCGTTTCCGGGCGTCCCGCACGTCGCCGTGTTCGACACGGCGTTCCACCAGACCCTGCCGCCGGCGGCCTACACCTACGCCATCGACGCCGAGCTCGCCGCCGCCCATCGCATCCGGCGCTACGGCTTCCACGGCACGAGTCACAAGTTCGTCAGCGAAGCGGCCGCCGCCTTCCTCGATCGACCGGTCGCCGAACTCCGCCAGATCGTCTTCCACCTGGGCAACGGCGCGTCGGTCACCGCGATCGACGGGGGTCGCTCGGTGGAGACCTCCATGGGTCTCACGCCGCTGGAAGGTCTGGTGATGGGTACCCGCTCGGGGGACGTCGATCCGGCGGTGCTCTTCCAGCTCTCCCGTCGCGCCGGGCTCTCCATCGACGAACTCGACGCGCTGCTGAACAAGCGCAGCGGCCTGCGGGGCCTTGCCGGGGTGTCGGACATGCGCGACATCCAGGCGGGCGTCGATCGCGGCGACGCCGCAGCGACACTGGCTTTCGAGGTGTACGTGCACCGCCTCCGGGCGTACGCCGGCGCGTACCTGGCCCAGCTCGGCGGGGTGGACGTGATCTCGTTCACGGCGGGTGTGGGCGAGAACGCCCCGCGGGTCCGGGCCGCGGCGCTGGAGACGCTCGGGTTCGCCGGCGTACAGCTCGACCCCGCGCGCAACGAGGCGCGCGAGCGCGGCATCCGGATCATCTCCCGCGAGGATTCCGCGGTCACCGTCCTCGTCGTCCCGACCGATGAAGAGCTCGAGATCGCGCGGCAGACGCTTACCGTCGCGGGTGGTGCCGAGGCGCTGTAACGCGCTCGAAACCGGAGCGTCCACCGGCCCCGATCGCGGGCCACTACGCTTTATCCGACCCGCTCGCTGCTCCGTTCCGCACCCCCCCCGAACACGGAGCCTCGCTTCGCGTATGGAGACCCCGTGACCGCCCCCGCCCTTCCCGACCTCACCACCTACGACGGCGTGCTGTTCGACCTCGACGGCGTGCTCACCCCGACCGCCGAGGTGCACATGCACGCGTGGCGGACGATGTTCGAGGAGCTGTTCGCCGCGTGGGAGGTTTCGCCGCCCTACAGCGACGCCGACTACTTCGCCCACCTGGACGGCAAGAAGAGGTACGACGGCGTGGCGAGCCTCCTGCGCAGCAGGGACGTCGAGGTGCCCTGGGGCGATCCGTCCGACCCGTCCACGGCCGACACGGTCTGCGGCATCGGCAACCGCAAGAACGACGTCTTCGCGCGTGTCCTGCGCGAGGAGGGGATCGCCCCCTACCCGGGCTCGGTCGCGCTCCTGGACCTCCTCATCGCCGCGGAGGTGCCGATCGCGGTGGTGTCGAGCTCGAAGAACGCCGAGGAGGTGCTCCGGGTCGCGGGCCTCCGCGACCGCTTCCGGGTCGTGATGGACGGGGTCATCGCCGAGCGCGACCACCTCGCATCCAAGCCCGCGCCCGACGTCTTCGCCGAGGCGGCGCGGATGCTGGGTGTCGACCCGGCGCGCAGCGCGGCCGTGGAAGACGCACTCAGCGGTGTGCAGTCGGCGGCGGCGGCGGGCTTCGGTCTCGTCGTCGGTGTCGACCGGGGTGCCGGAGCCGAGACGCTGCGCGACGCCGGTGCCCACGTCGTGGTGAGCGATCTCGCCGAGCTGGTGGAGAAGGAGATCCCGGCATGATGGACCGCGACCGGTTCCCCGTCGACCCCTGGCGGCTGATCGAGAAGCGGTTCTCGCTGGAGGATCAGGGCGTGACCGAGACGCTGTTCGCGGTCGGCAACGGCTACGTCGGACTCCGCGGGAACACGCCCGAGGGACGCCACGCCCATGAGCACGGCACGTTCATCAACGGGTTCCACGAGACCTTCCCGATCCACCATGCCGAGCAGGCCTACGGCTTCGCCGAGGTGGGGCAGATCATCGTCAACGCGCCCGACGCGAAGATCATGCGGGTCTACGTCGACGACGAACCGCTCTCGCTCGACGTGGCCGACGTGCGCGAGTACCACCGTGAGCTCGACATGCAGAGCGGTGTGCTGCGCCGCCGCGTGCTGTGGGTGACGCCCTCGGGCAAGGAGGTGCAGATCGAGGACGAGCGGATGGTCTCGTTCGAGGAGAAGCATCTCGTCGTGCTCCGCCTCGAGGTCACCGTGCGCAACGCCGACGCCCCGGTGACGATCAACTGCCAGCTGATCAACCGTCAGGACGGCGAGGACGTGTACGGCGGATCCCCCGCGCCGGCCAAGAAGGCCGGGTTCGACCCGCGCCGCAGCGAGAAGATCCACGAGCGGGTGCTCCAGCCCAAGGAGTACTGGCAGGACCGGGACCGCTCGGCCCTGGCCTACCAGGTCAGCGACTCCGGGATGACGCTGGCCGTCGTCGCCGATCACGTCGTCGAGACCGAAAACCACTACTCCGCCCG
This sequence comes from Microbacterium kunmingense, assembly GCF_023155745.1. Lineage (GTDB taxonomy): Bacteria > Actinomycetota > Actinomycetes > Actinomycetales > Microbacteriaceae > Microbacterium > Microbacterium kunmingense. Next base: position 159,491 of record NZ_JAKNUS010000005.1, on the reverse strand, counting down.
GGGCATCGTCGAGCCCGACATCGCCAAGAACGTCTTCCGGGTGCAGGCGCGCGCCGGCGTTCCCATCCGTGTGACAAAGCTCGTCAGCTACCACACCTCGCGCGGCGTGCCGGCCCGCGAGCTCGTCGATCGCTGCCGTCGCACCATCGACCGCGCCCTCGCCGAGGGCGTGGCGCACCAGTTCGAGCGGCAGCGCGCCTGGCTCGACGCGTTCTGGGCGCGCAGCGACATCCGCATCGAGGGCCAGCCCGAGATCCAGCAGGCCACCCGCTGGTGCCTTTACGAACTGGCTCAGGCCGCCGCGCGCGCCGACCAGCAGGGGGTTCCCGCCAAGGGCATGACGGGTTCGGGCTACAGCGGTCACTACTTCTGGGACACCGAGGTGTACGTCCTGCCGTTCCTGGCGTACACGACGCCGCTGTGGGCGCGCAACGCGCTGCGGATGCGCTATCTCATGCTGCCCGCCGCGCGCCGGCGGGCCTATCAGCTCAACGAGGCCGGTGCCCTCTTCCCGTGGCGGACCATCAACGGCGAGGAGGCCTCGGCCTACTATGCCGCGGGCACGGCGCAGTACCACATCAACGCCGACGTCTGCTTCGCGCTGGCGAAGTACGTCCGGGCCACCGGCGACACCGACTTCCTCTATCGCGAGGGGGTGGACATCGCGGTCGAGACCGCACGCCTGTGGACCACGCTGGGCTTCTGGCGCACGTCCAACGGTGACGCGATCGAGTCGTTCCACATCCACGGCGTGACCGGGCCCGACGAGTACACCACCGTCGTCAACGACAACCTCTTCACCAACGTCATGGCGCGCTTCAATCTGCGTTTCGCCGCGCGGACGCTCCGAGACATGGCCGAGAGCGACCCCGACGCCTACCGCGCGACCGCGGAGCGGCTGTCGCTGGACCCGGCGGAGCCCGAGCACTGGGAGCGCGCCGCCGAGGCGATGCACATTCCGTTCAGCACGGCGCTGGGCATCCACCCGCAGGACGAGATCTTCCTCGAGCGCGAGGTCTGGGACCTCGAGGCCACGCCGCCCGACAAGCGTCCCCTCCTGCTGCACTTCCACCCGCTGGTGATCTACCGCTACCAGGTGCTCAAGCAGGCCGATGTGGTGCTCGCCCTGTTCCTGCAGGGGGAGCACTTCTCCGACGAGGACAAGCTCGCCGACTTCGAGTACTACGACCCGCTGACCACGGGCGACTCGACCCTCTCGGCTGTCGTGCAGACGATCCTCGCGGCCGAGGTGGGCTACCAGGAGCTCGCACTGGAGTACTTCCGGCAGGCGATCTTCGTCGACCTCGCCGACCTCCACCACAACGCCGCCGACGGGGTGCACGTCGCCTCGGCGGGCGGGGTGTGGACGGCGCTCGTCAGCGGCTTCGGCGGTATGCGCGATCATGCCGGCGAGCTGTCGTTCGATCCGCGGCTGCCCGCGGGGTGGGAGGAGCTGGCGTTCCCGCTCCGCTGGCGGGACACGCCCGTCCACGTCGCGATCCGCGCCACCGAGATGCGGGTGCGGATCGAGGGGGAGGCGCCGCTCATCTTCACTGTGCGGGGAACCCCCTACGTCGTCGCCCCGGGCGAAGAGGTGCGCGTCCCGCTCGAAGACCAGGGACCGGTGATCCCCGGCCGCCCGTCGCTGACGCAGTTCGCCGACGTGCGTCTGGAAGACGGCACGACCCTCTCGGCGTCGGTGCCCACGGTGACGGCCTCCATCCCCATCATCACCTCGCCGGTCACGGCTGTGGGCGGCGAGCCGGAGCCCGTGGGCGAGCGGTGATCCGGTCGCGTCCGGGGCGCGGGAAGCCGGCAGAACGGATGTCGGGGGCACGCCGTAGGCTGTTCGGGTGACCACCGCCCTGTACCGCCGCTATCGCCCCGAGGCGTTCGGCGAGATGATCGGACAGTCGCAGGTCACCGAGCCGCTCATGACCGCGCTGCGCAGCGACCGGGTCGGTCACGCCTACCTCTTCTCGGGCCCTCGCGGATGCGGGAAGACGACGTCGGCGCGCATCCTCGCCCGCTGCCTGAACTGCGCCGAGGGCCCGACCGACACCCCGTGCGGCACCTGCGAGAGCTGTGTGGAACTGGGTCGAGGCGGCGGCGGCTCCCTCGACGTGGTGGAGATCGACGCCGCGTCCCACAACGGCGTCGACGACGCCCGCGACCTGCGGGAGCGGGCGGTCTTCGCGCCCGCGCGCGACCGGTTCAAGATCTTCATCCTGGACGAGGCGCACATGGTCACCCCGCAGGGCTTCAACGCCCTGCTGAAGCTCGTCGAGGAACCGCCGGAGCATGTGAAGTTCATCTTCGCCACGACCGAGCCCGAGAAGGTCATCGGCACGATCCGGTCGAGGACCCATCACTACCCGTTCCGGCTCGTGCCGCCCGCGGCGATGCTGGAGTACGTCCAGACGCTCTGCGAGAGCGAGGGCGTGACGGTCGAGACCGGTGTGCTCCCGCTCGTCGTGCGCGCCGGAGGCGGCTCGCCCCGCGACACCCTGTCGCTGCTCGACCAGCTGATCGCCGGGTCCGACGGACCGGTCGTCCGCTACGAGCGGGCCGTGGCCCTGCTCGGCTACACCCACGGCGAGCTGCTGAACGAGGTCGTCGACGCCTTCGCCGCCGCCGACGCCGGTGCGGCGTTCGCCGCGGTCGACAGGGTCGTGCAGACGGGGCAGGATCCCCGACGCTTCGTCGACGACCTCCTCGAGCGGCTGCGCGACCTCATCATCGTCGGAGCGGCCGGTCAGGGCGCGGCGGCAGTGCTGCGCGGGACGTCCGAGGACGACCTGGCGCAGATGATGCGCCAGTCCGACGCCTTCGGGGTCGAGCGGCTCTCGCGCACCGCCGACATCGTCATCAGCGCCCTCGACGAGATGACCGGGGCGACCTCACCCCGACTCCAGCTCGAGCTGATGATCGCCCGGGTGCTGACCCACACCGGCGCGACCGCGGGCGGTGCTGCGTCCGCGTCGGGCGCCCACGTCGCATCCGTCCCGGCGCCTCCCGCGTCATCGCCCGCCCCCGACGGGACCGCGGCGCCTCCGGTGGCGGCTGCTCTCGCCCCGGCGCCTCCTGTAGCCGCTCCTCCTGCGGCGGCGCCTCCTGCCGCTCCCGCTCCCGCGGCAGAGGCGACACCCTCGCCCGCCGTGCCGTCCACGTCCGCGGCGCCGACCACGCCCCCGGCGCCGACCCCGATTCAGCCGGTCGCCACCCCGCCCGCGGGGTCTGTCACGCTGGAACTCATGCGCAACGCCTGGCCGGAGGTGCTCGCCCGGCTCGAAGACCTCAGCCGTTCCTCGTGGCTGGTGGTCACGACAGCCCGCGTCGCCGACCTGCAGGATGACGTGCTCACCCTGACCTTCCAGAGTCAGGCCGACATGGCGAAGTTCAAGCAGCGCAGCGCCGGCGCAGGGCCCAGCGAAGATCTGCGCACCGCGATCCAGGGCGTCCTCGGGCTGCGGGTGAAGTATCTCGCCCGTCACGACGCCGGCGGCGATCCGCCCCGTGGCGGTGGCCCGCGCGACGGTGGGGAGGATGGTCCGCCACCGCCTCCGGATCCGTTCGACGACCCGGGCCCGGCCGAGCCGTCCGGGCGCGGTGGGGGAGCGCGCGAGGCGCCCGCAGCACCGCCGCGGTCGGCCTCTCTGCGCGGCGCGCCCGATCGCTCCGTGGCCTCCGCGCCGAACCCGACGGCGCCAGGTGGCGTGGCGTCGGTGACGGAGTGGGCTGTCGCCCCGGTCCCCCGCGACGCCGTCGATTCCGACGCGGACACTCGAGCCGAGGCCGGGGAACGCGGGATCGCGACCTTCGCTGTGGACGACGACCCCGAAGACGCCGCGGTCGAGGCCGCGCGTGTGCGTGCCTCGGGCACTGTTCCCCGCCGTGAGGGGCAGGTGCTCCCGGCATCCGAGGTCGTGACGACGGCGGAACCCGACGACGAGGGCGATGTCGAGGTGGCGGCGACGGCGGCCGACGCGCCCGTGCCCCCGGTGATCGCGCCGCCCCTCGCGACTCCGCCGCGGGCGGCAGGCGGGATGCAGCGCTACGGCGAGGCGGTCGTCCGTCAGGTGCTCGGGGCGCGATTCGTCCGTGAGGAGCCGCACGAGGCGCCGACGAGGTTCAGCTGATGTACGACGGCATCGTCCAGGATCTGATCGACGAGTTCGGACGCCTTCCCGGCATCGGACCGAAGTCCGCTCAGCGGATCGTGTTCCACATCCTCCAGACGCCGAACTTCGACGTGTCGCGCCTGTCGCACCTGCTCGCCGACGTGCGAGACAAGGTGCGGTTCTGCGAGATCTGCGGGAACGTCTCCGAGCAGGAGCGCTGCGCGATCTGCCGTGACCCGCGCCGCAACGCCACGCTCATCTGCGTGGTCGAGGACGCCAAAGACGTCGCCGCGATCGAGCGGACGCGCGAGTTCCGTGGGTTGTACCACGTGCTCGGCGGGGCGATCAGCCCCATCGCGGGCATCGGCCCCGACGACCTGCGGATCGCCTCCCTCATGCAGCGCCTCGCCGACGGCACCGTGCAAGAGGTCATCCTCGCCACGAACCCCAACCTCGAGGGCGAGGCGACCGCGACCTACCTCAGCCGGCTGCTGCACACCCTGCAGATCACCGTCACCCGGTTGGCGTCGGGGCTGCCCGTCGGAGGCGACCTCGAATACGCCGACGAGGTGACCCTCGGGCGGGCCTTCGAGGGCCGGCGCTCGATGTGACCGCGCCTGTCACCGCGCCTCCGGCCGGAGGTCGCTTCACCACGCGCGGCTGGGTCCTCTTCGCCGTCATGTCGGTGCTGTGGGGCATGCCCTATCTGTTCATCAAGGAGGCGGTCGAGACGATCTCCCCGGCGGGTGTGGTCGCCGGCCGGACCCTTGCCGCCGCGCTGCTGCTGCTGCCCTTCGCCCTCCGCGCGAAGGCGCTTCGTCCGGCGTTCGCCAGAATCGGATGGGTGCTGGCCTTCGGTGCGATCGAGATGGCGGGGCCCTTCTTCCTCCTCAGCCACGCAGAGCTGACGCTGTCGTCGGGCTTGACCGGATTGCTCGTCGCCACGGTGCCGCTCTTCGCCGCGATCATCGCCGTCATCGGCGGCGACCGCGCCGCCCTCCGCCCGTCGCGAGTGCTGGGTCTTGCGATCGGGTTCCTCGGCGTCGGTGTGATCGTCGCCGGGCCCGCCATCTCCGAGGGTGAGGTCGTCGCCGGGCTCATCGCGGTGGGCGAGGTGCTCCTGGTGGCCGTGCTGTACGCCACCGCCCCGTTCATCGTGGCCCACAAGCTGCGCGACGTGCCGCCGCTCGGCACCATCACCGTGTCCCTGCTCGCGGTCGGGGTGTGCTACCTGCCGGTGGCGCTGATCGTGCAGCCGGTGGTCCCGAGCCCGCGGAGCCTCTGGGCGCTCGGCCTCCTCGCGGTCCTGTGCACGGCCCTGGCGTTCATCGCCTTCTTCGCCCTGATCCGCGAGGTCGGGCCCGCCCGCGCGCCGCTGTTCACCTATCTCAATCCCGTCGTCGCGATCCTCCTCGGGGTGATCGTCCTCTCCGAGCCCCTCACGGTCGGGCTGCTCCTCGGGTTCCCCCTCGTCATCCTCGGATGCTGGCTCGCCGCCACCGGGGGAACCGTGCGGCCGCGCCGGGCCGCCGTCGACCCGCCGCCGGTCGCTCCGGGCTGATCAGCGCAGCACCTCCACGAGCGCGATCCACGACACCAGGAGCGCGGAGGCGATGGTGAGCAGAGCCGCGATCGCGGCGGCGTACAGGCCCGCGGGGTGACCGAGGAGAAGAGCGATCCCCGCGACGGCGTACGCCGCGATCGGGACGAAGCCGATCACCGCCTTCGCCGCCGGAGGACGGGTGTCATCGCCCGGCGGGGGAGTGCGCACGATGACGCGGGCCGCGTGGATCTGGAAGATGGCCGCGATGAGGGTGAGAACGACGGTGACGGCGCCGTAGGCGACGGTGTCGAGCGCGGGGACCAGTCCCACGGCGGCGATCGAGAGGGCGACGACGAGCGCCACGATGCTGGCTCCCAGCCGGGCCGTGACGGTGGTCGCCCGGATGACCTCGCGGATGTTGACGCTGGCCGCGACGATCACCAGTCCCGCCAGGGCCGCAGCAGCACCCACGATGGCCACGTTGAAGTCCGACCACGCCGTCAGTTCCGCCGTCATGGTCGGCAGGGTACATGGAAGTCGGGGAATGCGACGGTCCGTAAGATGGAAGTTCGGTGCGCCGTCCCGTCGCGCGCCGTCGCCGGGCGCCGTGGCGCCAGACGTACGCGGGGGTTCTACACGTGGCGTTGATCGTCCAGAAATACGGTGGCTCGTCCGTCGCCGATGCCGAGAGCATCAAGCGGGTCGCCAAGCGGATCGTCGACACCCGACGCGCCGGACACGAGGTCGTCGTGGCCGTCAGCGCCATGGGCGACACCACCGACGAGCTTCTCGAGCTCGCGGGCAAGGTCGCCCCGATGCCGGCTCCGCGCGAGCTCGACATGCTGCTCTCCAGCGGGGAGCGGATCTCGATGGCGCTGCTGGCGATGGCCATCCATTCGATGGGTTTCGAGGCGCGCTCGTTCACCGGCAGCCAGGCGGGCATGATCACGGATGCCACGCACGGCGCCGCACGCATCGTCGACGTCACGCCGGTGCGCCTCCGGGAGGCGCTCGATGACGGCGCGATCGTGATCGTCGCCGGGTTCCAGGGCTTCAACCGCGACACGCGCGACATCACCACGCTCGGCCGCGGCGGGTCCGACACCACCGCCGTGGCCCTCGCCGCCGCGCTTCAGGCCGACGTGTGCGAGATCTACAGCGATGTGGACGGGATCTTCACCGCCGATCCGCGGGTCGTGCCCCGCGCGCAGAAGCTCGGGAGCATCTCCAGCGAGGAGATGCTCGAACTCGCCGCCAACGGCGCGAAGGTGCTCTACATCCGCGCCGTGGAGTACGCCCGTCGGCACGGTGTGCTGATCCACGCGCGCTCGACGTTCAGCCCGGACGTCGGGACGTGGGTCGTGGGGCCGGGTCAGAGTCTTCCCGAGGGGGAAAAGGGAGAGAACATGGAAGAGCCGATCGTCGCAGGAGTGGCCACCGACCTCAGCCAGGCCAAGATCACCGTCATCGGTGTGCCGGATGTTCCCGGCAAGGCCGCGGACATCTTCAAGATCGTCGCCAAGTCGGGCGCGAATGTCGACATGATCGTCCAGAACGCCTCCGCGGCGGCAACCGGGCTCACCGACATCTCCTTCACCCTCCCGAAGTCCGATGCCACCGCGGCGCTGAAGGCGCTCGCCGGCGAGCAGGCGGAGGTGGGGTTCCAGAGCCTCGTCCACGACGACCAGATCGGCAAGCTCTCGATCGTCGGTGCGGGGATGCGCACGCACTCGGGCGTGGCGGCGACGCTGTTCGAGGCGCTGAGCGTCGCGCGGATCAACATCGAGATGATCTCAACGTCGGAGATCCGCACCTCCGTGGTGGTCCGCGGCGACAACCTCGGCGAGGCGGCCCGCGTCGTCCACACCGCGTACGGTCTCGACGGTGAGACCGAGGCCGTCGTCTACGCCGGCACCGGACGCTGACCCGCGGGCGGGTCATCGCCCAGGATCCCGCGCACGAACGCCTCGACAGCGGCGTCGGTGGAGATCTCGGGGTCGATCGACACCGTCAGCCGGTCCAGCACCAGTCCCTCCAGGGCGTAATGGAACAGAGCGATCTCGAAATCGCCGCCGGGGAGGCCGGCGCCCCGGTTGAACGCGACGTCGGCGGCGAAGCCGGTGCGCATCCACTCCGTCAGCGGCCCGGCGATTTCGGGATTGCGGGCGGCCTCGACGCGGAGGGTGAAGAGCGCGAGCGTGACCTCGCGGTCGGCGAGCAGTCGGCGCACGATGTCGCGCGCGTATTCGGCGAACAGCGAAGGGGTCGGGCGGCGGTCGCGCCACGCCTCATGCACGGTCGGGTCCGGCGCCAACCGCTCGCCGATCCGCTCGACGAGGGCCGCGATGAGCGCGGCACGGCTGCGGAAGTAATTCGACGCCGTGCCGAGAGGGACGGCCGCCTGGGTGTCGACGGCGCGGTGCGTGAGGCCCCGCATACCCTCGCGCGCCACGACCGAGAGCCCCGCGTCTGCGAGCATCTGCCGCCGTGCGTCGTTCCGGGCCACACCGTCACCCTAGCGGAACCACAACATGTGTCGTAGGTTAACCACGACACATGTTGTGAAAGGAACGCCATGACCGAACTCGTCTACTACGTCGCGACCAGCCTCGACGGGCGCATCTGCGCACCCGATGGCCGGTTCGACGCGTTCCTTGCAATCGGTGATCATCTCGAGGCGATCCAGGACGACTGGCCCGACACGCTGCCCTCCGGGTTCTACGAACAATCCGGCTCGACGGCGCCGCGCGGGAGGTTCTCCACCGTCCTGATGGGCTGGAACACCTTCGCTGCGGGTCTGGGGGTCACCGACTCGCCGTACGCCCATCTCGACCAGATCGTCTTCTCGCGGACCCGCACCCGGGCTGACGTAGGAGCCGGGGTGCGCATGGTGCACGGCGAGCCGCGGCGGGTCGTGAGCGAGCTGAAGGAGCGCGGCGGCGGTGACATCTGGCTCTGCGGGGGCGGGGACCTTGCCGGCCAGCTGATCGAGGAGATCGACCGTCTGGTGCTGAAGGTCAATCCCGTCGTCTTCGGTGACGGTCGTCCGCTCTTCGCCGCCGGCGACGACCCGGCCGCGTTCACCCTCGAGAAGAGCCGGACGTTCCGCTCCGGGGTCGTCATCAACGAGTACGCCCGTCGTCGTCCGGGAACGTGAGGCGCATGTCCAGCCTCGCGCTCTCGCATCCGCGTATCGGCTCCATCCAGTTCGCCGTCTCCTTCGGTGCCGCCGCACTCGGCTGATCGAGGCGGGCCAGCGGCGTCACACAGGAAAAGGCCCGCAGCCCGAGCGATAGACTCCCTGACCATGGCCCGCATCTCCGACTCCGGTCTGTCCCTCGCCGTCGTCGGTGCCACCGGTCAGGTCGGCACCGTCATGCGCGAGATCCTCCTGGAGCGCTCGTTCCCCATCCGTGAGCTCCGCCTCTTCGCCACCGCGCGCTCCGCGGGTACGGCGGTGGACTTCGCCGGGCACACGGTCGTCATCGAGGATGTCGCCACCGCCGACCCGCAGGGCATCGACATCGCCCTGTTCTCGGCCGGCGCGACAGGCAGTCGCGCGCACGCGCCGCGCTTCGCCGAGGCGGGCGCCGTCGTCATCGACAACTCCAGCGCCTGGCGCATGGATCCCGAGGTGCCCCTCGTCGTCAGCGAGGTCAACCCGCACGCGATCGACGACGCCGTCAAGGGCATCATCGCCAACCCGAACTGCACGACGATGGCGGCGATGCCCGTGCTGAAGCCGCTGCACGCCGAAGCGGGCCTGGAGCGACTGGTCGTGAGCACCTATCAGGCGGTGAGCGGATCGGGATTGGCCGGGGCCGAGGAACTGCTCGGTCAGGTCGAGGGCGTGCTGGCCCAGGGCGACACGCTGCGCCTCGTCCATGACGGCTCAGCGGTGGACTTCCCCGAGCCCGAGAAGTACGTCGCCCCGATCGCCTTCGACGTGATCCCCCTCGCCGGGAACCTCGTCGACGACGGCGCGAACGAGACCGACGAGGAGAAGAAGCTCCGCAACGAGAGCCGCAAGATCCTCGAGCTCCCGGGCCTGCGCGTGGCGGGCACATGCGTCCGGGTGCCGGTCTTCACCGGCCACTCGCTCAGCATCCACGCGGAGTTCGCCCGTGAGATCTCGCCGGCACGAGCCACGGAGATCCTCGCCGATGCGCCGGGTGTCAGCCTGGAGGAGGTCCCGACGCCGCTGCAGGCGGCGGGCAAGGATCCGAGCTTCGTCGGTCGCATCCGGGCCGATCAGTCGGCGCCGGAGGGACGCGGCCTCGTGCTGTTCGTCAGCAACGACAACCTCCGCAAGGGTGCGGCACTGAACGCCGTGCAGATCGCCGAGCTCGTGGCATCCCGGCGGTTCGCCGGCGCCGGTGCGTGATCGACCGGTCTTTCGACGGCGAGAAAGTTCCGTCATCCTTTCGCCGCACCAGGACCCCGGTCCGATCGGGATGTTTCGCCCGACGCGTAGAATCGAGTCGTGACTGATTCCTCCGATCCCGAGACCCCACCGGCGGCACCAGACGAGGTCATCGACGTCGTCCTGATCGGCGGGGGCATCATGTCGGCGACCCTCGGGACACTCCTGAAGGAGGTCCAGCCCGACTGGAAGATCGTCGTCTACGAGCGCCTGAGCGAGGTGGCGCAGGAGAGCTCCAACGCGTGGAACAACGCCGGAACCGGTCACGCGGCCCTGTGCGAGCTGAACTACATGCCGGAGGGCCCCGACGGATCGCTCGACCCCGCCAAGGCCATCGCGATCAACGAGCAGTTCCAGCAGAGCCGCCAGCTGTGGTCATCCCTGGTGGAGAAGGGCGTCCTCGACGAGCCGTCGACCTTCATCAACGCCACCCCGCACATGACCTTCGTCACCGGTGAGAAGGATGTCGCCTACCTGCGCAAGCGCTACGCGGTGCTCAAGCAGCAGCCGCTGTTCGCCGGGATCGAGTACAGCGAGGACTCCCGGGTGATCAACCAGTGGGCGCCGCTGCTGATGAAGAAGCGGAAGAAGGGCGAGCCCTTCGCGGCGACCCGGGTGCCCAGCGGCACCGATGTCGACTTCGGGGCGCTCACCCGTCAGCTCTTCGACGACCTCGTCGACAAGGGCGCCGAGGTCGTCACCAACCGCGAGGTGAAGAGGATCCGGCGCGCCAAGGACGGCTCCTGGCGGGTCATCTGGCGGAACACCATCGGCCACACGCCCGGTGAGACCCGCGCCCGCTTCGTCTTCGTCGGCGCCGGGGGATGGGCGCTGAAGCTGCTGCAGTCCAGCCGCATCCCCGAGATCCGCGGGTACGGCGTCTTCCCGATCGGCGGACAGTGGTTGAAGACCAGCAACCCCGCCCTGGTGGCGCAGCACCGCGCGAAGGTGTACTCCCAAGCGTCCGTCGGTGCCCCGCCGATGTCGGTGCCCCACCTCGACACCCGCGTCGTCGACGGGCAGGCGTCCCTCCTGTTCGGGCCCTTCGCCACCTTCAGTCCGAAGTTCCTCAAGAACGGCAAGATCACCGACATCGTCGCGCAGGTGCGTCCGGGGAACATCCTGCCGATGCTCAAGGTCGCCGTCGACAATCCCGGCCTGATCAAGTACCTCGTCGGGGAACTGCTGAAGAACCACGCCCGGAAGGTCGACAGTCTCCGCGACTTCATGCCGACGGCGCGCGACGAGGACTGGGAGCTGCTGCAGGCGGGCCAGCGTGCCCAGGTCATGAAGAAGGATGCCAAGAAGGGCGGCGTGCTGCAGTTCGGCACCGAGGTCGTCACCTCCGCCGACGGCACGATCGCCGGGCTGCTCGGGGCCTCGCCCGGGGCCTCCACGGCGGTGTCGATCATGCTCGGGCTGCTGAAGACGTGCTTCCCCGACCGCATCGACGCGTGGGAGCCGCGCCTCCAGCAGCTGATCCCGAGCTACGGACACACGCTGAACCCCCGACCGGAGGTGGCGGAGGAGGTCCTCTCCGAGACCGCGGAGGCTCTCGCCCTCACCGCCTGAGGATCGCGATCGCTACGCTGGCGCCGTGGGGATCGCGAAGAGCGTGGTGGTCGGAGCCGTTCTGGCGGCATCCGCGAGCGGTCTGGTCTCGTCAGGGGCAGCGGCCGCGGCTTCGGCCGGAGCGCCCGTCAGCGTCGTCGCCGCCGATGTCGACGACTTCTCCTACGACTCCTTCCGAGGCGAGTACTGGCTCGGGCGGGAGGCGAACGGGCAGAGCGCGCTGTTCACCACCGAGACGATCGTCGCGCGTTTCCCCGACGTCGACCAGAACCGGGGGATCGTCCGCGCCCTGCCGAAAGCCGATTCGGGGGTAGAGCACGACACGACGGTCGTGAGCGTTCAGGGCGCTGACGGGGTGCCCATCCCGTGGTGGATCGAGGAGGACGAGGACTTCGTCTACGTGCTCACCGGCGATGACGACTTCGTTCGCGGCCTGCAGACCTACGTCATCTCCTACACGATGACCGACGTCGTCGTCAGATACGACGACACCGACGCCGACGAGTTCACGTGGGACACCGTGGGCACCGATCACGCTCAGCCCTTCGGCAGCGTCGAGGCGATCGTGCATGTGCTCGGCGACCCGTCCGATGATCTGCTGCCGGGTCGCGCCTACTGCTACACCGGACCCGCCGGGTCGACCGAGCGATGCGATATCCGTCCGGTCTCACCGCCCTCGCAGCTGGAGGGTCCCGTCGCCCTCTGGGCGACAGGGCTCGATCCAGGGGCTCCGGCCATGGTCGGCGCGTCGTTCGAGGCGTCCGACGTCGACCTCGGCCCCGACGAGAACATCACCGTATCGCTCGGATTCGCCACCGGCGCCTTCGCCGCGGTCTCACCGCCCCCGCCGCCGCCCTATCCGTGGTGGGAGTGGACGCTCCCGGCCGCGGCATACCTGGCCGGTGTCGGGGGCTTCGTCTTCGTCGCCGTGCTTCGTGCGCTGCTGCGGCGCAACCCCGACCGCACTCCGGTGATCGTGCAGTACTCGCCCCCGGTGGATGAGTCACCCACGCTGTCGGCCGGGGTGTGGGGGACGCCCGAACGCGCCCTGGCCGCCCACGTGGTGGATCTCGCCGTGCGCGACAAGGTCGAGATCGTCGCGTCGGGAAAGCGGGCCGACGCCGACGACTTCTCCGTCGTGCTCCGCGACACCACCGGTCTCGCCCATGACGACCGCCGCGTCGTGACCGCCCTCTACGGCAAGGACGCCGAGATCGGCGACCGGATCGACCTCGGAGCGTTCGCCCGGACGCCGCCCACTCGAGCGGTGACGTACGTGCGGCAGATCGACCGGGCCACCATCGACCGCGGGTATCGAACCGCCACGCCCGGATGGGTCGGACGAGTGCGGGGCCTGCTGCAGATCGGAGGTCTCGTCGTCGCCATCCTGCTGTGCTTCTTCGTCGACGAGGTGCCCTCGGTCGTGCGGGATCTGGGTGCGGCGGGGGGATGGATCTACGGACTCGCGATCGCGAGCGGCTTCGCCGCCTTCGTCATCCTGCCGTTCTTCTCGGTACCCGGATCGACTCTGACCCTGGCGGGCGGAAAGCACCGCACGTACCTCGAGGGCGTGCGACGCTATCTGCTCCTGGCTGAGGAGCAGCGTCTGCGGGCGGCGCAGGCCCCGGGCACCGCCGACCTGGTCACCTCCGGCAGACGCTCCTTCGGCGAGGCGCCGGGCACACCCGGCGCCGACGTGGTCAATCTGTACGAGCGCCTGCTTCCCTATGCCGTCCTGTTCGGGATGCAGCGGGAGTGGATCGAGGTGATCCGTGCGGCAGGCGATGCGCCGGTGGCCGAGGTGAGATCGCGGCTCGCCCTCTTCGATGCCGTCACCACCGATTCGCTCTCGCGGGCATCGTCGTCGATCGGCAGACTCGCGGTGACCCCGGTCTCGCGCGGCTCATCGTCGTCGTCGTCGGGATCGTCGTCCTCGCACAGCTGGTCGTCATCGGGCAGCTCCAGCGGTGGGGGATTCTCGGGCGGAGGGGGCGGCGGCGGCGGCTTCGGCGGGCGGTGAGACGATCGCCCGGGGCCTAGACTCGCGGGGTGGCGAAGCTCTATTTCCGGTACGGGGCGATGAACTCGGGGAAGTCGACCGCGCTGCTCCAGGCCGCGTACAACTACGAGGAGCGCGGACAGCACGTCCTGCTCGCCAAGCCCGCGATCGACACCAAGGATGCCGCGAAGGTGTCCAGCCGCCTCGGGGTCACCCGGGATGTGGACTTCCTGGTGGGGCCCGACGACGACATCCGCGGGCTCTTCGCCGAGCATCGCGAACGCGTCAGGCACGCCGAGGATGATGCCCTCGTTCCCGAGGCGGGGGAGGCGAGCCCCGATGTGGCCTGTTTCCTCATCGACGAGGCGCAGTTCCTCACGCGCGAACAGGTCGACGACCTTCTTCGCATCGTCGTGCTCGACGGCGTGCCGGTCCTCGCCTACGGCATCCGCACCGACTTCCGCACCGACGCATTCCCCGGGTCCGCCCGGCTGATGGAGCTCGCCCACAGCCTGGAAGAGCTGAAGACCATCTGCCGCTGCGGACGTAAGGCCCTCTTCAATGCTCGACTCGTCGGTGGCCGGTTCGTCTTCGACGGCGACCAGGTGGCCATCGACGAGCTCTCGGCCGACCGCGTCACCTACGAGTCGATGTGCGCGGAGTGCTACCTGCGCGAATCGGGCGGACGCCTCGACGGCAGGTGAGCGTCCTCGGGCGCGCGTGAGCCGGTCGCGCGGGTTGCTTGCGTGTGGTCAGACCACAGAGTAGGGTGGCGGTCTGTTCAACGGAGTCGCCATGCCCACACCGGACGGTCCACCGCAGCCCGCACCGCGGGCCTGGCAGGTCGTGCTCGAGCACATCGAGCGGGATCTGCTCGACGACACGCTCTCGCCCGGCGACCACCTTCCTCCCGAGCGCGACCTCGCCGCGCGACTGGGCGTCGGACGCTCGAGCGTCAGAGAAGCCCTGCGGGTGCTGGAGGTGATGGGGCTGATCCGAACCGGAACGGGCTCGGGTCCGAACTCCGGCGCGGTCATCATCGCAACCCCGCGGGGTGGCATGTCGGCCCTCCTCCGTCTGCAGGTTGCCGCGCACGGGTTCCCGCTCGACGACGTCGTGCGCACCCGCGTCGCGCTGGAGAGCGCGGTCGTCGAAGACCTGGCGGCTCAAGCGACCCCCGACACTGCGCCGGTCCGACACCTCCTGGATGCGATGGATGCCCCTGACCGCACCCGGGAGGAGTTCCTGACGTTGGACGCGCAGTTCCATCTCGGCCTCGCCGAGGCATCCGGCAACCTCGTCATCACCGCCACGATGGCGGGGCTCCGCAGTGCGATCGAGTCCTATGTGCGGATCGGGGCGGCCCGCGTGGCGGACTGGCCGGCGATGGCCGCGCGGCTTCAACGCGAGCATCGCGACATCGTGCGGGCGGTCGAGCAGGGCGATCCGACCCTCGCGCGCGATCTCGCGCGCGCCCACATCACCGGCTACTACGCCGACGCGCAGCTCGCCCGGGAAACCCCCGTGCCCCCCGAGAGGATCACGCCATGACCGAGCCCATCACGAGGCGGCAGCTGCCGGTGCCGGCGGACCTGCGCGAGCTCATGCGGTTCAAACGGCCCGATCTGAACGCGACGCGTCGACGCCTCGCCTCGGCCCTCACCATCGCCGACCTCCGCGCGGTCGCGCAGCGCCGGACGCCGAAGGCGGCGTTCGACTACACCGACGGCGCCGCCGAGGGCGAGTTGTCGCTGGCGCGCGCGCGGCGCGCCTTCGAGGAGGTGGAGTTCCACCCGTCGATCCTCCGACCCGCGGAGCATGTCGACACCTCCCTCAGCGTCCTCGGCGGTGCCAGCGCGCTGCCCTTCGGGATCGCTCCGACCGGATTCACCCGGCTGATGCACACGGCGGGGGAGCGCGCCGGTGCCTCGGCGGCGGGAGCCGCCGGGATCCCCTTCACCCTCTCGACGCTCGGCACGACCTCGATCGAGGACGTCGAGGCTGCGAATCCGCGGGGCCGCAACTGGTTCCAGTTGTACGTCATGCGCGACCGCGAGATCTCCTACGGTCTCGTCCGACGGGCCGCGGCGGCGGGCTTCGACACCCTGCTGTTCACCGTCGACACGCCCGTCGCGGGGGCGCGCCTGCGCGACAAGCGGAACGGGTTCTCCATTCCGCCGCAGCTGACGCTCGGCACGGTGCTGAACGCCCTCCCGCGACCGTGGTGGTGGTTCGATTTCCTCACCACGCCGAAACTCGAGTTCGCCTCGCTGACGTCGACGGGTGGGACGGTCGGCGATCTGCTGGATGCCGCGATGGACCCGACCATCAGCTACGACGACCTGGGTGTCATCCGCGATCTGTGGCCGGGGAAGCTCGTCGTCAAGGGAGTGCAGACGGTGGGGGACGCCGTCCGCCTCATCGAGGCGGGAGTGGACGGCATCGTGCTGTCCAACCACGGGGGCCGTCAGCTCGACCGTGCGCCCGTGCCGTTCCATCTGCTGCCGCGCGTGGTGCGGGAGGTCGGCCGTGATGCCACCGTCATGGTCGATACCGGCATCATGCACGGCGCCGACATCGTCGCCTCGATGGCCCTCGGCGCCTCGTTCACGCTGATCGGACGCGCCTATCTGTACGGTCTGATGGCCGGCGGCAGGGCGGGCGTCGATCGGGCGATCGCAATCCTCCGCGACGAGATCGAGCGCACGATGCGCCTCCTCGGGGTATCCACGCTCGCCGGACTCGAGCCCTCGCACGTGACGCAGCTGACCCGCCTGGTGCCGGTGAGCGACGCGGTGCGCACGGCGGCGGAGCGCTGAGCGGTTCTCAGGCGCGGAAAGGGAGTCGGTCTCAGGCGCGAGCGGGGAGGGTGGGGAGCAGCTCGTCGAGGAAGTCCGCGGTGTCCTCCCACCCCTCGACGGCCTGGCAGCGCACGCCCATCGCCAGG
The DNA here is from genome assembly GCF_023155745.1 of Microbacterium kunmingense. GTDB lineage: Bacteria > Actinomycetota > Actinomycetes > Actinomycetales > Microbacteriaceae > Microbacterium > Microbacterium kunmingense. Next base: position 142,886 of record NZ_JAKNUS010000005.1, on the reverse strand, counting down.
ACGGGATAGTCGTTGCCGTGGGGGTCGAGGCGGTCGCCGACGAAGAGCATGTCGTCCAGCGCGATGCCCGTCTGCTCGGAGAGCTGGCGCATGCCGTAGGCCTTGTCGATTCCGCGGTGGGTGATGTCGACGGAGGTCGAGCCCCCCGAACGGACCTCGAGGTCGGGGATGCGGGCGGCGACGGCGTCGCGGAGCGCGTTCTTCTTCTCGCCCGTCGGGTCCCACGCCGTCTTGGCGTCGAGGGGGGCCTGCTGTCCGAGCGCCGAGAAGGTGATCTGCGAGCCCCGGTCTTCCAGGATGTCGCCCCACGGCTCGCTCTCCCACAGTCCCAGACGCCGGGCCTCCTCCTCGACGGCGGCGAGGGCGCGGGACTTCTGGTCGTCGGTGAGGCTGTGCGCGTAGACCGTGCGGATGCCGTCGGCGTCGATGCGGTAGTACTGCGTGCCGCACGTGGGGAGCAGGTGCACGTGGGCGAGGATGTCGGACGCCGCTGCGGGGAGGAGATCGACGACCTGGCTGCGGAACTGCGAGAGCTGGCCGCCCGAGATGATCGCGACCTCGACCCGTTCGGCCAGCGCGATGAGCAGGTCGCCGATGCGGGGGTCGATCGCACTCTTGGAGGGTGCGAGCGTGTCGTCGAGGTCAAAGGCGACGAGCTTCGGTGCGGGCTGGGGCGAGGTGGCGTTCACGGCGCTCCTGTTCGGTGTCGTGCGAGAGGCCCCACCGGTATCGGTGAGGCCTCTCTGCGGTCGGGGTGACAGGATTTGAACCTGCGGCCTCTTCGTCCCGAACGAAGCGCGCTACCAAGCTGCGCCACACCCCGTGGCAACCCCCCAAGCCTACCCGATGCCCGCGCCCTGTTCGAACCGGCGGCGGCGCGACATCCCCAGGGCGACGCCTGTGGCGACGACGGTCAGGCCGATGACGAGCGGAGTCGCCACCGTCGCCATGCTCGCGCCGGTGGCCGCGAGCGCGGGAGCCGGTGCCGGTGCCGGTGCCGGGGGAGCCTCCTCGACGATCGTCGTCTCGTTCGCCAGGCCGCAGGGTCCGTGATGGACTTGTTCGCCCGCGGTGTCGACGGCGCGTTCCCGCCAGTAGTACGTCCCCGGTTCGGTCGGGGCAGGAGCGGTCAGGCGGTACTCGCCCGGTACGGAGACGGCGATGGCATCGCTCTCCCAGAAGAGCGTTTCCGGGGTGCACGCCTCGGCGGGAGGAACCCCGTCGACGGCGCGGAAGACGGCGGATGAGACCGACAATCCTCCGGCGGGGACGATGTCGCCGACGATGACCGTGTCCGACATCGGGTCGCCGACGCGCACGCGCGGCTCCGCCCGTGAGGACACATCGGGTACCACGCTGATCTGACTTCTCACACCGAACGCCTCGGTCCACGCGTAGTCGGCGGGAAGCTGGGCCGCGACCTCGGGGTGCTGCCCGTCGCGCGTGATGGTCCAGACCGCGATGTAGAAGCCCGGGCCGGGCAATTCCTCGTCGGAGGAGACACGATAGGCGATGTCGCCCCCCTGGTCACCGGTGACGAGCGACAGGGATCCCACATGCTCGGCATCGGCGGGCACGGACGGCTGGGGTTCGAGGGGTTCCCAGGTGGTGCGGTACACCTCGGCGGTCGCCGAGACCGGCAGCGGAGACCCGTCGGAGGAGCGGGGCCACTCGCCGTCGGCCACGGTGACGGTCACGTCGTCGACGAACGCGCCGCCGGGAATGTAGCGGGTGGCGACCTGCGTCGTGATGGCCGGGGAAAAGCCGGGGATCCGGGGCGCGGTGTCGGCACCAGACACGTCGAAGGTCGCCGGGCCGCCGGGGCCCGCGGTGTCCTGTCCGCCGGCGGTGGTGATATGCCGGACCGCGGGCGCGACACCCCCGGTGAAGCGCCCCGTGCCGCTCACCGTGTAGGCGCGTCCCGGTGCGGGAGGCGCCGTGGTGATGGCGTAGTCGGTTCCCGCCGTCACGCCCTCGCGCGTCGGGTCACCGGTGTCGGTGAACACCGCGTCCACGAGGGTCACCGTTCCGACCGCGTCCACGGCGTTCGTGTCGACCCGCACCGAGCCCTGGCGGTGATCGTGGGGATCGACGGTGAAGACGAGAGATCCAGACGGGGGCGCGGGGGCGATCCGCATCGCCTCGTCGTAGAAGGCGGTCGCCCGCTCCTGCACCGCCGCATTGTGATCCGGGGCGAGGCGCGAGAAGACCCAGTCGATCACGCCCGCGAGCGAGTCGCCCTGGTATCCGAACTGGCGAAGGGTCTCGTTCCAGTTCGCGACGGCTTTGACCGCCCAGCCGACCGCGGCAGCCTGCACCGGATCATCCGTCTGCCCGTAGGTGGAGACGAGGTGGTTGATGCGCGTGAGCTGTTCGGCCGACAGCCCGGCGGCCCCACCGCTGACGCCGTGGTCGACGCTCGGGCCTGTCGGCAGGGGCAGCCCGGGAAGGATGCAGTAGGTGTGGACACCGTTCACGAGCATCGAACCGTGCCACCCGTACGGCGACACCGGCGCCCATGTGCCGAAGCCCGTGCCCCGCTCCGCGGCGGAGGCGGGCGCTGCGGAGAGGACCGGACCGGCGAGGAGAGCGACGATCACCGCCATGCCGAGGGCGAAGGCGCGGAGGAGCCTGCGGACGGCGCGGATCGACGCCGCAGCGGTTCCAGGTCTGGTGGCGCGCGGTGCGAGGCGGACGGGTGCGACGGGCTGAGAGGTGATGAAGGGCATCGTGGCGGACTCCTGGCGAGACGATCTGACGGATCGATCGTCGTTGCCGTAGGGGACACGGATGTCGTCGCGAGGCCTTTCCGTGGAGAAGTCGGCCGACGCCGCCGTTGTGCAGGAGAGGACGGCCTCGGGGCTCAGCGGCCGGGCAGCACGCTGATGAGCGTCGCCTCGGGGCGGCACGCGAAGCGCACAGGTGCGTAGATCGAGTGGCCGAGACCCGCGCTGACGTTCAGCGGAGCCACGCGGCCGGCGTGCGACCAGGTGCTGAGACCCCGCGCCTGGTCGAGCGGGATGTCGCAGTTGGCCACCAGGGCTCCCACGCCCGGAAGACGCACCTGTCCGCCGTGGGTGTGCCCGGCGAAGATCGCATCTGCCCCGAGATCGACGAAGGCGTCGAGGACCCGGCGATAGGGCGCGTGGGTGACGCCGATGGTCACCGCGGCATCGTCGTCCTGTCGCATCCGCTCCAGCGGCTCGTGAAGCGAATCCAGCCGGTCCCAGCCGCGGTGGGCGTCGTTCACGCCGAACGCGTGGAGGCGAACACCGTCGACATCAAGAGCGGCGACGCTGTTGTTGAGGTCGTGCCACCCCAGCTCGTCGGCGAGGTAGCGATCGAGAAGTCCGGTGTCGAGCAGCTCGGGCTCGCTCTTGATCTTGGAGGGCCCGAGGAAGTACTTGAACGGATTGCGCGGGCTCGGGGCGACGTGATCGTTCGAGCCGTGGACATACAGCCCAGGGATGCCGCGGAAGGGCCCGAAAGCGGCACGGATGCCGTCGAGCCCGAGCGGGTGGCCGAGATTGTCGCCGGTGTTGACGATGAGGTCGGGCTCGAGCGCGGCGAGCCCGGCGATCCAGCGCTGCTTCGTCCGCTGCCACGGCGCCATGTGGGCGTCGGAGAGGTGGAGGATGCGCAGGGGCCGGGCACCTGCCGGAAGGAGCTGCAGCTGGTGCTCACGAAGGGTGAACAGGTACCGCTCGATGCCGATGCCCCACACCGCCGAGGCCGTGCCGACCGCCCCCACCGCGCCGAGCGTGGTGAGGGCGGCCCTCGTCAGAGGGTGCGGCACTACTCGTCGTCGTCTTCGTCGTTACCGGGACCGCTCTGGCCGGGGCACGCGGCGGCGGCGAAGTTGATCGTCACCGTGGCGCCGCGCGTGGTGGCTGTGCCCGCGCCAGGATCCGTTCCCGTGACACGGCCGCCTCCCGAACCGGTGTCGGGGGTACACGACCCGAGTTGCGCGGAGAACCCGGCCGCGTTCAACGCTCCCGCCGCGACGGCGGGGTTCTGCCCGCTGACGTCGGGGACGGTGACGGCCTGCCCGTTACTGGGGTTGATCGTCACGACCGTGCCGCCGGGCGCCTGGCCCGAGGGGTTCTGGGCGACGATGATGTTCGTCGGCTGGTCGGAGTTCACCGCTTCGCCGACAGCCACCTCCCAGCCTGCGCCCTCGAGGGTCGCGCGGGCCTGGTCGATGGTCAGACCCACCACGTTCGGCACCTCGCGGACCACCTGGCGGAGCAGGTTCTGCGCGGGCGGCGGGAAGTCGTCTCCACCGTAGGCGGCATTCGCAGCCGCCTGGATCTGCAGCGCGATCGGGTAGCGGATGTCCATCACACGTCGGTCGTAGGCGTAGGTGCGAGAGATGTCGACCAGGCCGTCGTAGTTTCCGGCCATCACCGCGGTCGTGACGTTGGTCGACGACTCGATCATCCACGAGTGGCGCTGCTCGTTCGTTCCTGTCTTGCCGAGCATCGGCGTGCCGTCGAACGGGTTCGCCTGGGCGCCGGTGCCGCCGCGGACCATCACGCCCTGCAGCGCGAAGGCAGCGGTGGAGGCGACCTCGGGTGTCAGGACGGGGGCGCAGCTCCGGGCGGGAACGAGTTCCGGACGGTCCACTCCGTTGTTGTCGACGACACGGTCGATGACCTTCGGCTGGCAGAGGTTGCCGCCGTTGGCGACGGCGGCGTAGGCGCCGGCCATCGCGATCGGCGACACCGACTCCGTGCCGATGATGTCCGAGGGGACGTCGACATTCACGCGCGTGCCGTCGACCGGATTGGTCACACCCATCTTCGCGACCACGTTCGTGATGTCGCACAGGTCGAGCTCCGCGGCCATTCCGATGAAGCCGGTGTTCAGCGACTGCGCCGTGAACTGCAACGGCGTGCCGTTGTATCCGCGCTGGTTGCCGAAGTTGCGGATCCGGTCGCTGCCCGGGTTGACCCAGTCTCCCTGGCCTTCGCACGAGTTCGTCATCCGGGGGATGTTGCGGTCGGTCCCGTTCACGACCTCACGCAGGGACTTCCCCTGCTCGAGCCAGTCGATCAGCGTGAAGAGCTTGAAGGTGGAGCCGGCGCCGAAGCCGCCGGACCCTCCGGTGGCCCGGTCACCTGCGAACACGATTGAGGATTCGTTCGGGTCTTCCGTGTAGCCCGGGACGTAGCGGGTGTTCTGTGCGATCGCCAACACGCGACCCGTCTTGGCCTCGACGCTCGTGGCGACGGCGCCGAATTTCATGCCCTCGATCGACGTCGGCGCGTACTCGGCCATCGCCTGCTCCGCGGCGATCTGCACCCGCGGGTCGAGCGTGGTGTAGATCCTCAGGCCGTCCTGGCGCAGGGCGCGGTCGCGCTCCTCCCGCGTCTCACCGAAGGCGGGGTCGTTCTGAATGGTCGAGACGACGTACTGGCAGAAGTAGGCAGCAGCGCCGGTTGACTGGCATCCCGTCACGGGCTGGGTGATGGCGGGCGTGATCGGTTCGATCGCCGCCTGAATGTACTGGTCGCGGTTGATCTTGCCGTCATCGAGCATGCGGCTGAGCACGTACAGCTGGCGGCCCTTGGTCGCGCTGTAGCCGTCCGCGGCCGCAAGCAGCTGCTCATCGTTGATGACGCCCTCGTCACGGAGGGTGTACAGCGCCTGGATGGTGCCGGGCTCGACGTCGTCGATGGAGCCGTCGGGCGCCTTGTTGTAACCCACGCCCTCGGAGTTGACGATCGAACCGTTCGGCCGATCGATCCGATAGGTGTTCGGGTTCTGCACGATGCCCGCGAGCGTCGCGGCCTGAGAGATGCTCAGCTGCGATGCGGGTACGTTGAAGTAGTACTTCGATGAGGCGTCGATGCCGTAGTTGGTGCCGCCGAAGTTGGCGATGTTGAGGTACCCCAGCAGGATGTCGTTCTTGGAGTAGCGCTGCTCGAGGGCGATCGCGTACCGCATCTCCTGGAGCTTGCGCTCGTAGCCCTCGGCACCGGTGGCGTTGGTGGCCTCTTCCCAGCAGTTGCGGAGGACCTCATCGCGGGTCTTGACGACGTTGTTGTCGGCGTCGAGTTCGGGCTCGGCGTCGCGCTCGCAGCGCTGGATGAGCACGTTCTTGACGTACTGCTGGCTGATCGACGAGCCGCCCTGCGTCTGGCCGCCCGAGGCGTTGCTCAGGAGCGCGCGGGTCGTTCCGATGAGGTCGACGCCGCCGTGCTGGTAGTAGCGCGGGTCCTCGGAGGAGAGCACCGCGTCGTAGACGACCGGTGCGACCTGATCGAAGTTCACGGGCGACCGGTTCTGGTCGTAGAACTTCGTCCACTCGACCTCTTGGCCGTTGTCGGGGTTCACGTACATGAGCGTGGTCGGCAGCATCAGCTCGTCGATCTCGAGGTAGCTCGGCATGTTGTCGAACATCGAGATGGCGCTGGAGGCCGCGGCCCCTGACACAGCGATCGCGGGGGTGACGGCGGCGGTCACGAGAACACCGGCGACGGCACTCAGCCCGACGACCCCGAGGAGGCCGCCGAGCACACCGCTACCCGTCCGTTTCGTCTCAGGCATAGGGTTGATCGTAAGGGAGCTTCCTGGGCGATCCCTCGACCGGCGTGCGCCCACGGAGATGTTTCCCAGCATCCGCCTGCGATTCCGCCCCGACCCCAGGAGCCTCGATGACGACGTGGGAGTACCTCACCACTCCGCTGCTGATCCACAACACCGCCGCCATCCTCAACAACTGGGGGAAGCAGGGGTGGGAGCTCGTGCAGGTCGTCCAGGGCCCGGAAGGGGGCCTCGTCGCCTACTTCAAGCGGCCCGTCGGCGGCGGTGCGCCGAACGCAGCGCTCGGCGCCGCCGAGCAGGCGGCGCGCCAGTTCGGAGACGAGCAGTGAGCGTCTCCGCCCGTCTCGCTGAGCTCGGCATCGAGCTCCCCTCGGTCGTCCCGCCGGTCGCGGCGTACATCCCCGCCAAGCTGCACGGCGACCTCGTCTACACCGCCGGCCAGCTGCCGATGGTCTCGGGCGCCCTTCCCGAGACCGGCAAAGTCGGCGAGGGCGAGGGACTGGTGACCCCGGATGCCGCGGCGGGCTACGCCCGCCAGTGCGCGTTGAACGCGGTGGCCGCGGCCGCTGCCGCCGCGGGCGGCGTCGACCGCCTCGCCGGTGTGCTGAAGGTCACCGGCTTCGTCGCCTCGGTCCCCGAGTTCACCGGTCAGCCCGGTGTCATCAACGGCGCGAGCACCGTCCTCGGCGAGATCTTCGGCGAGGCCGGGCGTCACGCCCGCTCCGCGGTCGGAGTACCGGTTCTGCCGCTGGACGCCCCCGTCGAGGTCGAGGTCGTCTTCACCCTCGCCTGACGCCGCTCCGCGGCATCCGTCCCCACCGCCCCGCTCCGCCCTCGGCGCCTCCACGCCTCGCCGAGAGTGCATCTGCGCGCCGAGAATGCGGGTGAACCCCACACCCTCGGCGCCCCGTCGCACTCTCGGCGAACAGAGCGCGACGCGGCGCGGCGCGGCGCGGAGCGGGCGCGCGCGGGCTACCGCACCTGCGCCGAGATCACGCTCATCACGGCGGTGTCCGCGAGGGTCGTGGTGTCACCGACCTCGCGTCCCTCGGCGACATCCCGCAGCAGGCGCCGCATGATCTTGCCCGACCGGGTCTTCGGCAGCTCACCGACGATGTAGACGTCGCGCGGCCGGGCGATCGGCCCGATCTGCTCACCGACCCACGCCCGCAGCGCCTGCGCAAGCCCCTCGGGGGAGTGCTTGTCGAGGTAGCTCTGCTTGATGATGACGAAGGCCACGACGGCCTGGCCCGTCGTCTCGTCGGACGCGCCGACGACCGCCGCCTCCGCGGTGGCCTCGTGCGCGACGAGCGCCGACTCGATCTCGGTCGTCGACAGACGGTGGCCCGAGACGTTCATCACGTCGTCGACGCGCCCGAGGAGCCACACGTCGCCGTCGTCGTCCAGTCGGGCTCCGTCGCCGGCGAAGTAGTAGCCCTTGTCGCGGAACTTGTCCCAGTACGTCTCCTTGAAGCGTTCGGGGTCGCCCCAGATGCCTCGGAGCATCGACGGCCAGGGCTCGGTGATCACCAGCAGGCCGCCGTTGCCGTTGCCGACGTGGGTGCCGTCGTCGTCGACGACGTCGACCGAGATGCCGGGGAGGGGAACCTGGGCAGACCCCGGCTTGGTCTCGGTCACACCCGGAAGGGCGGAGATCATCATCGCGCCCGTCTCGGTCTGCCACCACGTGTCGACGATGGGCGTCTCGCCGTGGCCGATGATCTCGCGGTACCAGACCCACGCCTCGGGGTTGATCGGCTCTCCGACGGAACCGAGGAGGCGCAGGGACGACAGGTCGAACTTCTGCGGAACCGCGCGCCCGATCTTCATGAACGAGCGGATGGCGGTGGGAGCGGTGTAGAGGATCGTGACGCCGTACTTCTCCACGAGCTCCCACCAGCGCCCGGGGTGCGGGGTGTCGGGGGTTCCCTCGTACAGCACCTGGGTGGCGCCGTTGGCGAGGGGGCCGTAGGTGACGTACGAGTGCCCGGTGATCCAGCCGATGTCGGCGGTGCACCAGTACACGTCGGTGTCGGGGTGGATGTCGTGCACGACCCGGTTGGTGAACGCGGCCTGCGTGAGGTACCCGCCGGAGGTATGCAGGATGCCCTTGGGCTTTCCGGTCGTGCCGGAGGTGTAGAGGATGAAGAGGGGATTCTCGGCGGGAAAAGCGGATGCCTCGTGCTCGGCCGGTGCCGCCGGTACGACGTCGTGCCACCACAGGTCGCGCCCCTCGACCCAGTCGACGTCGTTGCCGCCGCGGCGGACGACGAGCACGTGCTCGACCGTCTCCTGGGGCCCCGAGCCGTTGCGGTCGGCCAGTGCCATGTCGACGGCGGGCTTCAGGGGCGACACCTTCCGCTTGCGGTAGCCGCCGTCGGCGGTGATCACGAGCTTCGCGCCGGCGTCGTCGATGCGGGCGCGGAGGCTGTCGGCGGAGAATCCGCCGAACACCACCGAGTGCACCGCGCCGATGCGCGCGACGGCCAGCATCGCGGCGATCGCCTCCGGGATCATCGGCATGTAGATCGCGACCCGGTCGTTGACGCCGACGCCCAGGCCCTCGAGCACGTTGGCGACGCGCTTGACCTCTTCGGTCAGCTCCGCGTAGGTCACGCGGCGCTCGTCGCCGGGTTCCCCCTCCCACAGCAGCGCCACGCGGTCGCCGTTTCCGGCCTCGACGTGACGGTCGAGGCAGTTGTAGGCGACGTTCAGCTCGCCGTCGGCGAACCACTGGGCGAAGGGCGGGTTCGTCCAGTCGAGCACCTGCGTGAAGGGGGTGTGCCAGTGCAGCAGCTCCCGGGCCTGCTCGGCCCAGAATCCTTCGCGATCCTGTGCGGCGCGGGCGTAGAGGTCGGCGTTCGCGACGGCGTTGTCGGCGAACTCCGGCGACGGTGCGAACCGCCGGTTCTCGTTCAACAGGTGGTCGATCTGACTGCTGGTCATGCTCATCGGTGCGCGCTCCTTCGCGGGCGAACGGGTGCCGTTGCCGGCCACAACACTCGTGAGAGTACCGACGGGCCGCGACGGATCACTACCTCCGTTAGTGGGTGGATGAGAGGAACGTGATATTCCGATGAGAGATCGCCGCCCTCGTTTTGCCCGCCTGTGCGGACTGCGTATGATCTTCCCCGGCCGAACTTAGATTCTGGCATTCGCGACGCCCGCCCATCCCCCCGAGCCAGGGCGTCGCAGGAGGCGGTATCCCATTCCCCCCATGGGATACCGCCTCCTCTTATCCGCGGGCTGTCTGCGGGCGTTAACGGGTCGCGCCTCGCCGGGCCGGGCTCCGTCGCCCGCGACCCGTCGAAAAGTGCGGTCTGGCGCTCTCGCGGGCCGTGTTCTTCGACGGATCGCGCCAGCGAACTGCGGACGCGGTCCGCGATAACCGACGTCTCCTGCACAGAGCGGTCGCCGCCGGTCCTGTCCACCGATGCGGTCGTGGGGCCCGTTCCGGCAGGACGCGGTCCCTACGGTCGAGGGCATGTCGCTCCCGTTCGTCGTCCGGCCCCGCTTCTCGGGACGCGGCCCCGACGACGCCGCGGGCGGGCACTCGATGACGAGCGCGCCCCGCCCGGCGGTCCTCGACGCGCTCGCCCCCTTCATCGACGAGCCCGACGTGTCGGACGTCTTCGTCAACGGCGCCCAGGGCCTCTTCGTCGATCGAGGCGAGGGACCGCTGCGCGCCGACGGATGGTGCGCCGGCGAAGACGAGGTCCGCGACCTTGCGGTGCGACTCATCGGCGCGGGCGGGCGCCATATCGACGACGCGACCCCGTGCGTCGACGTGCGCCTGGAGGGCGGCATCCGCGTCCACGCGGTCCTCCCGCCCATCTCACCCGAAGGGACACTGATCTCCCTGCGCATCCCCCGCCTGGGCACCCCCACCCTCGACGATCTCGCCGCCACCGGCATGTTCGACCCGTCAGCCCAGCGGGGACTCGAACGGCTGGTCGCGCGACGGGCCAACCTCCTCGTCAGCGGTGCGGCCGGGGCGGGGAAGACCACCCTGCTGGCGGCGCTGCTGTCGGCAGCCCCCGCCGCGGAGAGGATCGTCACCATCGAGGATGTCGCGGAGCTGCGTCTCTCGCATCCGCACCACGCGCGGCTCGAAGCCCGCCAGGCGAACCTCGAAGGGGCGGGCGAGATCGCGCTGGCGCGCCTCGTCCGGGAGGCCCTGCGAATGCGCCCCGATCGCCTCGTGGTGGGGGAGTGCCGCGGGGCGGAGGTGCGCGAGCTGCTGTCGGCGCTGAACACCGGGCACGACGGCGGCGCGGGGACCGTTCACGCCAACGGGCTCGACGACGTCGCGACCCGGCTCGAGGCGCTCGGCGCGCTCGCCGGGCTCGGCGACCACGCGCTCGCCCGACAGGTGACGAGCGCGATCGACGTCGTGCTGCATGTCGAGCGCCGTGGCGGCGCGCGGCGACTGGCCGGCGCGGGCCGCCCGCGGCTCACCCCGGCGGGTCGCCTCGAGATCGCTCCGGTCGGCCTGGAGGAGGTGAGCGGGGGATGAGCGTCATCCTGTCGCTGCGCGCGCGCAGGAAACCCGCGGCACCGCCGGCGCCGCCCGTCGCCGACACGGTCCTCAAGCTCGCGGTGCTCCTCCAGGCCGGGGTGACACCCGATCGCGCCTGGGAGCACCTCGCAGACACCGGTGACGTCGCAGCCAGGAGGATCCACGAGCGGCGCCGCTCGGGCACCGCCCTCACCGAGGCGATCAGCGAGACCGAGGCCGGCACCGGCACCGGCGCCGGCGCGTGGCGCGACGTCGGCGCCGCGTGGGAGGTGGCCACGGTCGTAGGCGCGCCGCTCGCGCCGAGTCTCCGCGGTCTCGCCGGCGCCCTCCGCGACGCGCAGGAGGCCGCGGACGAGGTGCGGGTCGCGCTGGCCGAGCCGACGGGAACCGCCCGACTCATCGGCTGGCTGCCTCTCCTCGGCGTCGTGCTTGGACTCCTCCTGGGGTTCGACACGATCGGCATCCTCACGACGCACCCCCTCGGCATCGCGTGCCTGGTCGCCGGCGTGGTTCTGGTGCTGATCGCTCGGCGGTGGACCGCCGCTCTTGCCCGCCGGGCGAGGCCGCCGGGCGGAATCCCCGGTCTCGACGGCGAACTGCTCTCGATCGCCCTCAGTGGCGGCGTGTCGATCGACCGGGCGATGAGCCTCGTCGCCGCAGCATGCGGGGCGACGCCGGCGCCTGCCACGGTCAGCCTCCTCGAGCTCTCCGGGCGAGCGGGGGTTCCGGCTGTGGAGTTGCTGCGCGCTGCCGCCGCGCTCGCGCGCCACCAGGCCCGCGTCGACGCGCGACTGCGAGCCGCCAAGCTCGCGACCCGGCTCCTCGTGCCGCTCGGGGTCTGCACCCTCCCGGCCTTCCTGCTGCTCGGTGTCGGACCGATGTTCCTCAGCGTCCTGTCTTCGTCGGCCCTCCGCCTCTGACGCAGGCCGCATCCGCTCGTGCCCATCGTTCACCCCTCCCAGAAAGAAGGCCCACCGTGACCCTCCACCCCAACACCGCCCGCTCGCTCCGCCTCACCCGTCGTCGCGCCGCGACGCTCTTCACCGACGACTCCGGCGCGGCCACCGCCGAGTACGCCATCGCGACGATGGCTGCGGTCGCCTTCGCCGGCCTCCTCGTCCTGATCATGCGCAGCGACGAGGTGCGCGGCATCCTCACCGAACTGGTCCGCCGCGCCTTGACGGTCGCATGAGCGCCCGTGGACTCGGCGGTGACCGAGGATCGGTCGTCGCCGAGTTCGCGGTGGCCCTCCCCGCGGTCATCGTCGTCGTCCTCTTCTCCGTCGCCGCCCTGACCGCTTCGGCGCAGCAGGTGCGGCTGCAGGACGCCGCCGCCGACGCCGCGCGGCTGGCCGCGCGCGGTGAGCCGGCGGGTCGTGTCGAGGGCGCCGTCGCCGCGGCGGTGAGCGGTGCCCGGACCGTCGTATCGAACGAGGGAGACCTCGTCTGCGTGTCGGCCACGGTGTCCGCTCATCCCGCGGTGCCCCTCACCCTGTCGGCCCGCAGCTGCGGCCTGGCCGGGGGGTGGTGATCCGGTGGCGGGCACGTCCCTCTCGGTCGGCGTGGTCGGTGCGACCACCGTCCTCGCGGTAGGCCTCGTCGCCGTCGGGGGAGCCGCCGTCCAGGCGCAGCGGGTGGCGGGAGTCGCCGACGCGGCGGCGCTCGCAGCGGCGGACGCCGCGTCGGGCGCACTCACCGGAGCGCCCTGCGATCGCGCTGCGCAGGTGGCGGCCACGATCGGTGCCCGGCTGACACGCTGCGAGCTCGACGGTCTCATCGCCACCGTGACCGTAGAGGGTCGCCTCGCCAGCCTCACCGTGGCCGCGTTGGCGCGCGCCGGACCACCACCCTGAGCGGCCCAGCCTCGGCCGGCGCCTCTTCCGGCGGCTCGCTTTCCGGCGATGTCTTCGGGAATGCCGCGCCTGCTCTCAGCGATCACCCTCCCTGGCGGTGTGTATGGTGTGCATCGAAGAAAGGACCCCCGTGGCATCCACAGGCAAGAAGCTCGTCATCGTCGAGTCACCGACGAAGATGCGCTCCATTCAGGGGTACCTCGGCGACGGGTACGAGGTGCTCAGCTCCGTCGGGCACATCCGCGACCTGGCGAACAAGAAGGACATCCCGGCCGACAAGAAGGCCGCGTACGGCAAGTACTCGATCGACATCGACAACGACTTCGATCCGCTCTACGTCGTCAACGACCGCAAGACCAAAACCGTCGCCGAACTCAAGCGCGCGCTGAAGGAGGCCGACGAAGTCCTCCTCGCCACCGATGAAGATCGCGAGGGCGAGGCGATCGCGTGGCATCTGCTCGAGGTGCTCAAGCCCAAGGTCCCCGTCAAGCGCATGGTCTTCCACGAGATCACCAAAGACGCCATCCGCGCCGCGGTCGACAACACCCGTGAGCTCGACCACGCACTCGTCGACGCGCAGGAGACCCGCCGGGTCCTCGACCGGCTCTACGGCTGGGACGTGTCGCCGGTGCTCTGGCGCAAGGTCGGCAGCGGTCGCGAGGGTGCGGCGCTGAGCGCCGGCCGTGTGCAATCCGCGGCGACCCGCATGGTGGTCGACCGCGAACGCGAACGGATGGCGTTCGTCACGGCCAGCTACTGGGATGTCGAGACCGGCGTGGTCAAGGGTTCCCTCGCCGACGGCGCGCAGCCGTTCACAGCGCGGCTCGCCCGCCTCGACGGCGCAGCCCTCGCCCGCGGCACCGACTTCGACGACACCGGGACGCTGAAGAAGGCCGTCGTCGTCCTCGACGAGGCGCGGGCGCGAGCGCTCGCCGGTGCGCTGGAGGCCGTCGGCGAAGCATCCGTCACGGGTCTGGAATCCAGGCCCGGAACCCGCAGCCCCAAGCCGCCCTTCACCACGTCGACGCTGCAGCAGGAGGCGGGCCGCAAGCTCTCGATGAGCGCCAAACACGCCATGGGTGTGGCGCAGCGGCTGTACGAGAAGGGGTACATCACCTATATGCGCACCGACTCCACGGCGCTGTCGACCCAGGCGGTCACGGCGGCGCGTGCGCAGGCGGTGAGTCTCTACGGTGACAAGGCCGTTCCCGCCAATCCCCGGGCGTACCGCAACAACAGCAAGAACGCGCAGGAGGCGCACGAGGCGATCCGCCCGTCGGGGGAGGACTTCCGCACCCCGGCCTCGGTGAAGGATCAGCTCGACCGCGACGAGCTGCGGATGTACGACCTCATCTGGAAGCGCACGATCGCCAGCCAGATGTCCGACGCCAAGTACGAGACGACCACGGTCACGATCACCGCCGACGTCTCCGTCGACGGCGCAGCCCAGCGTGCCGAGTTCACCGCATCGGGCACCGTGTACACGTTCAAGGGGTTCCTTGAGGCGTACGAGGAGGGCACCGACGAGAAGCGGGGCGACGCGCACCGCAGCGACGACCAGTCGCTGCCCGTCCTGAGCGTCGGCGACCTGGTGCGTCTGCGCGACATCGAAGCCAAGGGCCACGCGACCTCGCCCAAGCCCCGCTACACAGAGGCGAGCCTCGTCAAGGCGCTGGAGGAGAAGGGCATCGGGCGCCCGTCGACGTTCGCGAGCATCATCGACGTCATCCTCGACCGCGGCTACGTGCGCAAGCGCGGGCAGGCCCTGGTCCCCAGCTGGCTCGCTTTCAGCGTCGTCCGACTGCTCGAACAGCACTTCGCGGATCTGGTCGACTACGACTTCACCGCCGCGCTCGAGGACGATCTCGACCGCATCGCGCGGGGCGAGCAGCGCCGCACCGATTGGCTCCGCGCCTTCTACTTCGGCAACGAAGAGCACCCGGGGCTGCGGAACATCGTCGAGAACCTCGGCGAGATCGATGCGCGCGAGCTCAACTCCACCCGCATCACCGACACCGCGACACTGCGTTTCGGCAAGTTCGGCCCGTACCTGGAGATCACCGATCCCGAGCAGCCCGAGGCCGAGCCTCGCCGGGTGAACATCCCGGACGACCTCGCCCCCGACGAGCTGACCCCCGAGAAGGTGCAGGAGCTGCGCGACGCGCCCGTCGCGGGCAACCGGGTGCTCGGCACGAACCCGGCGAACGGCAAGCTCGTCGTCGTCAAGGACGGCCGCTTCGGTCCCTACATTGAGGAGACCGACCCCGAAGAGCCCGCAGAGGTCGACCAGGCCACCGGCGAAGTGATCGAGGAAGCCCCGAAGAAGGGCAGGAAGGATGCCGCGAAGGCGGCCCCCAAGCCCCGCACGGCGTCCCTGTTCGCCTCCATGACCCCCGACACGATCGATCTCGAGACCGCTCTGCGACTTCTCGACCTTCCCCGCGTCGTTGGGGAGGACCCCGAGTCGGGGGAGCCGATCACCGCGCAGAACGGCCGTTTCGGTCCGTACCTGAAGAAGGGCACCGACTCGCGCTCGCTGGAGTCGGAGCAGCAGATCTTCGACGTCACGCTCGAGCAGGCTCTCGCTCTGTACGCGCAGCCGAAGTACGGCGCACGTAAGGCGTCCAGCGCGCTGAAGGAGTTCGACAACGATCCCGTCAGCGGCAAGCCGATCAAGCTCCGTGACGGCCGCTTCGGGCCCTACGTCACCGACGGTGAGACCAACGCGACGATCCCGCGGGGCGAGAACGCGATGGATGTCACCTACGAGCGCGCCGTGCAGCTGATCGCCGACAAGCGGGCGAAGGGTCCGGCTCCCAAGCGCACCACGCGCCGGACGACGACCACCCGCAAGCCCGCGGCGAAGAAGAAGTGACCGCCGCGGCGGCGGCGTCGGAGGCGACCCCCGCGGCAGCCGGTCTCTTCCTCACCCTCGAAGGCGGCGACGGTGCGGGAAAGACCACCCAGGCGGCGCTCCTCGAGGACTGGCTCGTGGCGCGGGGCCGTCGCGTGGTCCGCACGCGCGAACCCGGCGGCACGGAGGTCGGGGCGATCATCCGCGACATCGTGCTCCACCACCGCGGTGACGTCTCGCCGCGCGCCGAGGCCCTGCTCTACGCCGCCGACCGTGCCCACCATGTCGCCACGGTGGTGCGCCCCGCCCTGGATCGCGGCGACGTCGTCGTCCAGGATCGGTACCTCGATTCCTCGGTCGCGTATCAGGGGGCCGGCCGTGTCCTCGGCGCCGACGAGGTGCGCGACCTCTCCCTCTGGGCCACACAGGGCCTCCTTCCCGATCTCACCGTGCTGCTCGATCTCGATCCGGCGGCCGCGCGCGCTCGGCGGGACGCCGACGACAAGCCGTTCGACCGGCTCGAAGCCGAGCGGGACGACTTCCATGCGCGGGTGCGCGCCGAGTTCCTCCGCCTCGCCGCGGCGGAGCCCGAACGCTTCCTCGTGCTCGACGCCACCGCACCGGCCGACGACATCGCGGCTGCCGTGCGGACGCGGGTGTCGGCGCTGCTGGATGCCGGCACATCGTGAGCAACCCCCCAGCCGGGGTGTCGGACGGGAAGATTAGGCTGAAGCCCATGGAGGCCACCGCGACCACGATCGGCACGGCGACCGATCCGTGGCGCGGCGTGTGGGGGCAGCCCGACGCCGTGGCCGCCCTTCAGGCCGCCGCCGCCGACCCCGGTGCGATGACGCACGCGTGGCTGCTCGTCGGGCCGCCCGGATCGGGCCGATCGACCCTCGCGTACGCGTTCGCCGCGGCCCTCATCGCCGAGCCCGGCGACGACGCCGCCGTCGCCCAGGTCCTCGCCGGCACGCATCCCGACCTGACGGCGCTGCGCACCGAGCAGGTCATCATCCGCATCGACGAGGCGCGGCGCCTGGTCGAGCGGGCCTACTTCGCGCCCTCCATCGGCCGCCACCGGGTGATCGTCGTCGAGGACGCCGACCGCATGGCCGAACGCACCTCGAACGTGCTGCTGAAAGCGCTCGAGGAGCCGCCCGAGCGTACGGTGTGGGTGCTGTGCGCGCCGAGCGACGCCGACCTGCTGCCGACGATCCGCTCGCGCGTGCGCACCGTGCGGCTGCGCGAGCCCGACGTCGCCGACGTCGCCGCCCTGATCGCGTCGCGCACGGGAGCGCCACCCGAGATCGCCGAGCAATCGGCTCGGCATGCGCAGCGGCACATCGGCATGGCGCAGCGCCTCGCAAGCGACGAGGGGGCCCGTCGTCGCCGGGCAGAGACCCTCGCCGCCGTGCTCTCGGTTCGGGGCGTCGGGGGAGCAGTCGAGGTGGCCGCGCGCATCGTCGCCGCCGCCACCGATGACGCCAAGGCGCTCAGCGCCGAGCGCGACGACCATGAGCGCGCGCAGCTTCGCCGCACCCTCGGGATCGCGGAGGGCGCACCCGTGCCGCCCGCGGTCCGCGGGCAGCTCTCGGCCCTGGAGGACGACCAGAAGCGGAGGGCGACCCGGAGCCTGCGGGACGGCATCGATCGGGTGCTCACCGATCTGCAGTCGCTGTTCCGCGACGTGCTCATGCGCCAGTTCGGCCGCGAGGACGACATGATCAACCGCGAGTTCGCCGACGACATCCGCGCGCTCGCTGATCAGTGGCAGCCCTCGCGCACCCTCGTGGTCCTCGATCAGATCTCCGAGACCCGGCGGAACCTCGAGCAGAACGTCGCCCCCACGCTCGCGATCGAGAGCATGCTGATCACCGTCGCCACCGGAAGGACCCCGTGACCTCCGCACCTCCGCGCCTCCGTCGCCGCCTCGCGGCGGCGCTCGCCACCGTCGCCGCGATGACGCTGGTGCTCTCGGGATGCGTGTATTCGCTCATCCCCGAGACCAGGCCCGCGTCGACGGCGAGCCCGACGCCCGACACCGACGGGGTGGAGCAGGAGCTGCTTCCCTTCTACGATCAGACCCTCACGTGGGCCGACTGCGGCGACGGGTTCGACTGCACCACCGTCCGCGCTCCGCTGGACTGGTCCGACCCCTCCGCGGGCGAGATCCAGCTCTCGGTCATCCGCCACCGGGCGACTGGAGGCGAGGCGATCGGTTCGCTCCTGACCAACCCAGGCGGACCGGGAGCCAGCGGCGTCGCCCTGATCAGAGACTCCCTCGGATTTGCGGTGGGCCAGCAGCTGCAGCAGCGGTTCGACGTGATCGGGTTCGATCCCCGCGGCGTCGGCGCGTCCACCGCCGTCCGATGCTACGACGCCGCCGAGATGGACGCGTACCTCTTCCCCGAGATCTCGGCGCCGCGCGGCAGCGAGGCCTGGACCCAGGAGTGGCTCGACCGGCATGAGGGCTTCGCTGAGGCGTGCGAGGCGAACAGCGGCGGCATCCTCCCCTTCATCACCACCGAGAACGCCGCCCGCGACATGGACCTGCTCCGGGCCGTGCTCGGCGATGAGCAGCTGAACTACCTCGGTTACTCCTACGGCACCTTCCTGGGCGCGACGTACGCCAAGCTCTACCCCGACCGGGTCGGGCGCCTCGTCCTCGACGGGGCGATCGACCCCTCCGCGTCGGGCTTCGACGTCAGCACCACCCAGGCCATCGGTTTCGAGTCGGCGCTGCGCGCCTACATGACCGACTGCCTGGCTGGCGACGACTGCCCGTTCCGGGGATCGGTCGACGAGGCGATGGCAGACCTCGGGGCGCTCCTGGCCAGCGCCGACGCGGCACCCCTCATCGCCTCCGACGGGCGCGAACTCAATGCCGACGCCCTGACCACGGCCATCGTGGCGGCGCTGTACTCCCGCGACAACTGGTCCTTCCTCACCAACGCCCTGACCGACGTGCTCCAGGGTGATCCCGAGTTCGCCTTCCTCCTGGCCGACTTCTACTACGGCCGCCAGGACGGTCAGTACACCGACAACTCCACCGAGGCGTTCCGTGCCTACAACTGCATGGACTATCCCGACGACGAGGCCTTCGACGCCGACGAGGAGGCCGCGCAGGCGCAGCTCGAGGTCGAAGCCCCCACGATCGCTCCCTACTGGGCCGGGCCCGACCCCTGTGCGGTGTGGCCCTATCCGCCCACCGGCGTGCGTGAGGCGATCACCGCGGAGGGTGCCGCGCCCATCGTCGTCGTGGGCACGACGAACGACCCGGCGACACCGTACGAATGGTCGGTCTCGCTTGCCGATCAGCTGTCATCCGGCGTTCTCGTGACCCGGGTGGGTGAGGGCCATACGGGATACAACAAGGGGAACGCGTGCGTGGATGCCGCCGTGGAGGCGTATCTCGTCGACGGTGTCGTCCCCGAGGACGGACTGCGCTGCGAGTAGCCCGTCGACCCGCGGTGGCGCGGTTCGCCCGAGGCCGGGCGAGGCTGTAAGATCGGTGATCGTGCATCGCGCGAGCGACGCGCGCCACCTTAGCTCAGTCGGCAGAGCGATTCACTCGTAATGAATAGGTCAAGGGTTCGATTCCCTTAGGTGGCTCCACTTCCGTGTCCCCCCGACCGCCTGCGTCCTCGACGCCGGCTGCACCCGTAAAATCGCGGGGTGACCACCTCTGCCGACACCGCGGTGAACGCGGTGCTGGAGATCTTCAGCTGGGTGGGTCTCGGTGTCGGCGGACTCGTCCTGCTCGTCGGTGTCATCCTGGCCCTCGCGGACGGCACCTGGGAACCGGTCACCGCGATGATCGACGACGACGAGCACGGCGGGCGGGTCGCCCGGTGGTTCGGCTCGGGTGGCGAGGTCGGTGAAGCGCGCCTCACGCCGGAACAGCTTCACGCGCTCGAGGGACGCGATTCCGCAGACGTCTTCGCCCGGCGGGACGACCCGCGCAGGATGCGATTGACGAAGGGCTCGCCCGTCGTGCGCTTCGTCGCCTGGTTCGGGGTCGGGCTGGTCGGTCTCGGGCTGACCAGCCTCGTGATCTCCTGGGTCCTCCTGTTCGCCGCCGGGTGAGGGGCACCCGCCCGGTAGATCCTGACGTCCATCGGGCGATCGGCCGTCGTAGGCTCGAACCATGACGCGGGCGCTCTTCATCGTCGACCTCCAGAACGACTTCACCGAGCGCGGCGCGCTGGGGGTGACCGGGGGAGACGAGGTCGCGGCGCGGGTGACCGCCTTCCTCGCCGACCACGCCCGTGACTATGCGCTCATCGTCGCGTCGCGCGACTGGCACGACCCCGACAACGACAACGGCGGACACTTCTCCGACACCCCCGACTTCATCGACACCTGGCCGCCGCACTGCGTCGCCGGCTCGTACGGGGCGGAGTACGACGACCTGTTCGACGCGTCGGCGGTGTCCCATCACCTGAAGAAGGGTCAGGGGCGGCCGGCCTACTCGCTCTTCGAGGGGCACGCGGAGGACGGGACCACCGCGGCCGAACTGCTGGATCGGCACGGCATCGTCGACATCGATGTCGCGGGGATCGCGACCGACTACTGCGTGCGCGCCTCCGCCCTGGATGCGCTGGCCGCCGGTCGACATGTGCGCGTGCTGACGGACCTCATCGCGGGCGTGCACCCCGAATCGAGCGCGAAGGCCCTCAGGGAGATCCAGCGCGCGGGAGCGGAGCTGGTGCCGCCGCGGGCGTGAGTCAGCTGCGCGTCGCGGATTCGCGATCGAACGGCGGGGGCGTCAGCCACTCGGGGATGCCGCTTCCGGGTCCGTTCCCGCTCCCCGCACCGGGCGCATCGCCGTCGTCCGGCGGGGTCTCGGTCGGCGTCGGACTGGGTGCGGAGGGCGTCGGCGACGGGCTTCCCGCGCCGCTGCCGCCGCCGCCGCCCCCGGGCGTCACCGGACTGACGCTCGGTCGTGGCGTGGGGGCGGTCTCCGCGGGCCGAGCGCTCGCGGTGGGAGCGGGCTGCGGCTGAGGATCGGTGGGCTGCGCGTCATCCGTCCGCACGTCGGTGTCGGAGGCCGGCACCGAGTCCAGGACGGTGGCGGGAGAGGTGACGTTCTCCTCCGCGCTCTCCTCGGTCGGATCGGGGGCGGGCAGAATCCGGGCGGGTGTGGGTTCGGACACCACAGGGGCCACCGATCCGGCTGTTCCGAAAGCGCCGGACAGGGCGCTCACGACACCGGCGACGAGGAGCGTCGCGACCGCGGCGGCTCCCCACAGGGCGGTCGCGCGGCGCGATCGTCGCGTGCGATCGGTACGAGCGGCGCGGCGGCTCGAACCCGGGTGGACGGCCACGGGCAGCGGGTCGGCTGATGTCGACGGGACCGGCAGCACGGTCGGCATCGTCACGGGGAGTTCGGAGGTGTCCAGGTCCTGCACCCGTGCCCGCTGCTCCCGCGCGACGTCGCCGGAGGGGGCCGGTATCGGCGCGGCCGCAGCAGGCGGCATGGCGATCATCACCCCGGTCGAGGTGAGGGCGGATGCCGCGACGGCGACCTCCAGCGCGGTGGGACGATCCTGGGGGTCGAGCGCGGTCATCGCGACCAGGAGCTCGCGCCATCCGTCGTCGAGGTCCGGCGGGATGTCCGGAGCTGCGGCCAGGCGCGCCACGAGAGCCTCGGCGCCCGTCCCGCGACGATAGGCGCGAAGGCCCGTGAGCGCCTCGATGGTGACGAGGCCCAGCGAGAACACGTCGACCGCGGGGGTGGGGGCATCTCCCCGCACCTGTTCCGGGGCGAGGTAGGCGGCCGTTCCCAGGACGAGGCCGGGGGAGGTGATCCGGGCGCTGTCATGGAGGTAGGCGATGCCGAAATCGGCCAGCTTCGCACGGAACTGCCGCATGGGAAGCGGCGACGGGGAGAGGAGGATGTTGGACGGCTTGATGTCGCGGTGGACGATCCCCGCGGCGTGCACCGTGTGAAGTGCGTCGGCGAGATCCATCGTCAGCGCCGCCGCCGTCGCGGCCGGGAGTGGGCCACCGCTCAGGCACTGCGCCAGGGTGGGTCCTTCGACGTACTCCATGACGAGGAAGTCGCCGTCGCCGCCCGGTGTCTCGTCACCGAGGTGGGCGTCCAGGAGAGTCACGAGCGAGGGATGGCTGAGACCAGCCAGAACACGCATCTCCGACCGGACACGCGGCTGATCGTCGTCGAGCGACCCTCGCATGCGCTTGAGGGCGACCGTCCTGCCGAGGGCGGTGTCCTCCGCCCGGTAGACCCGCGCCATCCCGCCTTCGCCGATGCAGTCGCCGACGCGATAGCGCCCCGCGAGCAAGGGGGGTTCGGCCGACGACATACCCGAAACGGTACGCGGGGGAAACGACCCGGCCGGGGCCCTTGACGGATCGGCCCGACCGTGCAGGGGGGAGGCGGTGGGCCCCGTGGGGCTCGAACCCACGACCCGCGGATTAAAAGTCCGATGCTCTACCGACTGAGCTAGAGGCCCGCGTTTCCAGCCTAACGGTGTCCGACCACGAGGTCGGCACCGCATAACGACGCGACCGCCGGTGCCAACCTCGCCAGGCACCGGCGGTCACGCCGCCCCATTCACCCGGCCGTACCCCAGATACGGCCGGGAGTATCAGGTCACTGAGCCGGCGGCGTCAGGACCGAGTCGATGAGGTAGACCGTGGCGTTCGCGGTGACCACGCCACCGCAGATGACGCTCGCCTGGTTCACCATGAGCTCGTCGCCCGATCCGGTCACCTCCAGGTCCGCACCCTGCACGGTGGTCTGCGTGCCGACGACCTCGTCGGGGCTGAGCTGCCCGGGAACCACGTGGTAGGTGAGGATCGAGGTCAGACCCGCGGTGTCGGTCTTCAGCGACTCGAGAGTCGCCGGGTCGAGCGCCGCGAAGGCGTCGTTGACCGGGGCGAACACGGTGAACTCGTCGCCGTTGAGCGTGTCGACGAGGTCGACCTCGGGGTTGAGCTGGCCGCTGACGGCCTGGACGAGGGTGCTCAGCAGCGGGTTGTTCGATGCGGCGACGGCGACGGGCTCGGTCGACATGCCCTCGATCGAACCGGCGCCGTCGGGCACCTGCTCGGCGTAGGCCTCGCAGCCGGGGCCGACGAGGTTGGCGGCCGGGTCCATGGCCATGTCCTCTTCCATCGCCGGCGACGAGGCTTCGGTCGACGGCTCCATCGAGGGCTCCATGGTGTCTTCCGCGGTGCCGGCGCCGGACGAACAGGCGCTCAGTGCGAGCGTCGCAGCGAAGGCGAGGGAAAGACCGGCGGTGAGACGAGTCTTGCGTGACATTGCGTTCCTCCTGATAGTCGAAGCGGCAACGGCCGCGTCCCCGGTGCAGGGACCCCGCCGGGTTCAGCGGGTACAACGGGTCGTTCGGAACCCCTCCCGGATCGGATGGGACCCGCCGCGATATCCGGATCGGCAAACCGCAGAGCGCCGTACAACGAACAGGTGTTGACCGAGCGCCGGAATCGGGATTCCGAGGGGAGTACGGCATGCTGTTGGATGTGGTGATCGACGGAGCCGACGTGCGCGAGGACGAACCGCACGCCGACCACGTCGGAGATCTCCTCCAGCGGGTCGCCCAGGGCGACCGCGACGCCTTCACCCAGCTGTACGACATGCTGTCGCCGCGGGTGTTCGGGCTGATCCTCCGGGTGCTGGTCGACCGCTCCCAGAGTGAAGAAGTGCTCCAGGAAGTCTTCCTCGAAGTCTGGCAATCCGCTTCCCGCTTCGCCCCGAACAAGGGGCAGGGCAGAACGTGGGTGCTCACGATCGCACATCGCCGCGCGGTCGACCGGGTCAGGTCGTCGCAGTCGAGTTCCGATCGCGACATCCGGGTGGGCTATCGCGACCTCGGGGTCGCTCACGACACGGTCGCCGAGCACGTGGAGTTGCGCCTGGAAGCAGAAAAAGTCAATCGAGCGCTCGAGACCCTGCCGGATGCGCAGCGAGAGGCACTGACCCTCGCCTACTTCGGTGGTTACAGTCAGAGCGAAATCGCGGCGCTCGTGGGTGCGCCGCTCGGAACGATCAAGACCAGGATGCGAGATGGTCTCTCGCGCCTGCGCATGGAGATGGGGGTGACAACGTGAACGAACAGGAATTCGCCGAGCTCGCAGCCGGCTTCGCGCTCGACGCGCTGTCGCCCGATGACGCCCAGGCGTTCGAGCGCGCGCGTCAGGCGCACCCCGAGTGGGCCCACCACGTCGAGGACGCCGCCGAGACCGCCGCCCTCCTGGCCGACATGGCCCCCGCCGTCCCCCCACCGCCGTCGGTGCGCGCCGCGCTCCTGGCGCAGATCTCGGGGGACGCACAGGCCTCGGATGATGTGAGGAGCGATATCGAGATCTCCTCGGCCACGGGCCTGCTGGCGGCTGTGCAGGGCACGGCCGATTCGTCCGTGCAGGATGCCACGGACCCCGCCGCAGAGCGTGCTGGGGACTACGACGACGCCTCGCCGACGGCGCTTCCGGCCACGACCGGTGCGATCGCCGTGGTGCGGCGCCGGTGGACGCGGGGGCTTCTGGCCCTCGCGGCGAGCTTCGTGCTCCTCGTCGCGCTCGGGTTCGGCGTCGCATCGGTGAACGAGTACCTCAACCGCACGCCGGCGCAGGTGGCGCTCGCGGCGATCGAGGCGGCGCCCGACGCGGCGTCGGTGACCGCCGAGGCCACCGACGGCGGTGTCGTGACAGCGCGCTGGTCGCCCTCCCTCGGGCAGGCTGTCGTCGTCACCGACGGGCTGCCTGAACTCACCGATGACCAGGTCTTCGAGCTGTGGGTGCTGCGCGGCGAGGACGTGACCTCCGCGGGCACGTTCGAGCCGGCCCCCGGGGGAGAGACGGTGGCGCTGCTGGAGGGGAGCTTCGAACAGGGCGACACCATCGCGATGTCCGTCGAACCGGCGGGTGGGTCACCCACCGGGCTGCCGACATCCGATCCGCTGGTCGCGATCACGACCGACGCCTGAGACGGCCGCCCGCCGAAGAGACGGGGGTAGCCTGGTGCGGGTGAGCGACGGATCCAGGGAATTCCACAAGCCGGTACGCCGCCCTGCGGAGTTGTTCGACCGGGTGTTCGCCTCGCGCGACCCCGCGGAGGTCTCCCGGGTGGCGCACTCCACCGCCCAGGCATTGCTGACCCGGGTCCGTTCCGAACCCACCGCCGAGATCGTCGACCGCCTGGTGGCGTTCACCGATCACCACGGGATCGATGACATCGCCGAGCTGTGGTCGCACGCGCCGGCGAAGAGCCTGCCGGGGGCCCTCTGGCGCCTGTACCTGCTGCAGCTCATGATCCACGACGACCCGCGCACCGCCGCTCTGCTGTACGAGCGGGGGCGGGTGGAGCTCGCCTCTGCCGACGAGGTCATCGCCGGCGCGCCGACGCCTGCCGGCCCCGACGAGCTCGTCGCGCTCGTCGACACGCTGCTGCGCGGCCTCTTCCAGGGGGACTTCGCCGTCGCACTGGAACGCGCGGCGGCCTTCTGCCGGGTGCAGGCGTCGGGTGCGACGCATCTTGCCGATGACTACGAGACGACCGAACCCGAGCGCACGGCCGCCCTGACGACCAGGGCCCTGCGCCTCACCGATTACGCAGCCGATCTGTCCGCCTGCGCGGGCCTGTGGCGCCGCGACGCGCTCACCTGAAGACGATGGTGCCGGGCCGCAGAACGCCTCTCGGCGCATGGCCGCTCGCAGCGGCAGAAGATGGAGCCCGGGGTTACTGCGGCCCGGCTAGAAGAGTCTAACCGACCTCGCGCGGGGGGTATTCCCGCCGCCACCGCCGCCTGACCTAGGCTCGAGTGATGACCCGGCGCCACGCCCTGCTGATCGACCCCGTCGCATCCGATGACGACCGGAGCGACTTCACCGACACCCTCTCGGCCGTCGATCCGGCCGGACCGGTCCTGAGCCTCGGCGAGCTGAGCGCCCAGCGCGGCGACGGTGTCTTCGAATCCATCGGCGTCGTCGACGGCCACCCGCAGGAGGTCACCGCACACCTGGAGCGACTGGAGCAGTCGGCGCGCCTGTGCGACCTCCCGGCGCCCCACCTCGGTCAGTGGCGGGCGGCGGTGGCCGAGATCGCCTCGCGGTGCCCGGCGGGGGAGTACGTCATCAAGCTCATCCTGAGCCGGGGCATCGACCACGGCGCCGGTCCGACCGCCTGGGTCACGGCGACACCCGCGCCGGACTTCTCGCGTGTGCGCCGAGACGGAGTGCGGGTGGTGACCCTCGACCGCGGTGTCGACAGCGGCGCCTCCGCCCGCGCACCGTGGCTGCTCCTCGGGGCGAAGACCCTGTCGTACGCGGTGAACATGGCCGCGATCCGGGAGGCCGGCCGAAGGGGAGCGGATGACGCCGTCTTCGTCTCCTCCGACGGATTCGTCCTCGAGGCGCCCACCGCGTCGGTGATCCTCCGATTCGGCGATCGGTTCGTCACACCCGAGCCGGCGGCGGGGATCCTCCACGGAACGACGCAGATGAGCCTCTTCGCCCACCTGGCCTCGCGCGGTTTCGAGGTGGGCTACGAGCGCATCCCGGTCGATCGGCTCCGCCGAGCCGACGGTGGGTGGCTGGTGTCCAGCGTGCGGCTCGCGGCGCCGATTGTGGCCGTCGACGGACACGGGATCGCCCTCGACGCGGCTCTGACGGCATCCCTCACGGACTACCTGCTCTCGCCGCGCGAGTGAGTCTGCGGGCTCCCGCCCGTGCGATCTCCCGCCGCGCGGCGGCCCAGCCCCCCAGCAGGGCCGGCCGCGCGGCGGAGGTGTGCGGGGTGCTTACCCGAAGCGGCCCGAGACGTAGTCCTCGGTGGCCTGCACCGAGGGCGTCGTGAAGATGGTCGTGGTGTCGTCGTACTCGATGAGCTTGCCCGGCTTGCCCGTGCCGGCGATGTTGAAGAACGCCGTCTTGTCGGACACCCGCGAGGCCTGCTGCATGTTGTGGGTGACGATGACGACGGTGTACTCGTTCTTCAGCTCGGCGATGAGCTCTTCGATCGCGTAGGTCGAGATCGGGTCGAGCGCGGAGCAGGGCTCGTCCATCAGGAGCACCTGGGGCGACACGGCGATGGCGCGGGCGATGCACAGGCGCTGCTGCTGGCCGCCGGAGAGGCTCGAGCCGGGACGGTCGAGGCGATCCTTGACCTCGTTCCACAGGTTCGCGCCCTTCAGCGACTTCTCCACGAGGCCGTCGGCGTCCGACTTCGACAGGCGCTTGTTGTTCAGCTTCACCCCGGCGAGGACGTTGTCGCGGATCGACATGGTCGGGAAGGGGTTCGGGCGCTGGAAGACCATGCCGATCTGACGGCGCACCAGCACCGGGTCGACGTTGGAGCCGTACAGGTTGTCGCCGTCCAGCAGCACATCGCCCTCGACCCGGGCGCCGGGGATGACCTCGTGCATGCGGTTGAGCGTCCGCAGGAACGTCGACTTGCCGCAGCCGGACGGACCGATGAATGCGGTGACGCTGCGCGGCTCGATGTTGAGGGAGACGCCTTCGACGGCGAGGAAGTCGCCGTAGTAGACGTTCAGGTCGTTGACTTCGATGCTCTTGGACACGATTCCTCTGATTCGGGTGGAGAAGGGTCAGCGGCCCTTGGAGGGCGCGTAGAAGTTGGCGATGACGCGCGCGATGATGTTCAGCGCCATCACGATCAGGATGAGCACCAGCGCGGCGGCCCAGGCGCGGTTGATGTACGCCTCGGCGGGGATCCCCTGGTTCATGAACTGCGTGTACGTGAACACCGGCAGGGTCATCATCCGGCCCTCGAACAGGTTGTAGTTCATGCTCGTGGTGAAGCCGGCGGTGATGAGGAGGGGCGCGGTCTCGCCGATGACGCGGGCGATGGAGAGCATGACGCCGGTGACGATGCCGCCGATGGCGGTGGGGAGCACCACCTTCAGGATGGTCAGCCACTTCGGCACGCCGAGGGCGAGCGACGCCTCGCGCAGCTCGTTCGGAACGAGCCGCAGCATCTCCTCGCAGGAGCGGACGACCACGGGGATCATGAGCACCGACAGGGCGATGGCGCCCATGATGCCGAGCCGGACGCCCTGTCCGAAGAAGATCGCGAAGAGCGCGTAGGCGAACAGGCCCGCGACGATCGAGGGGATGCCGGTCATCACGTCGACGAGGAACGTGATGCCGCGCGCGATCCGCTTGCCGTCGCCGTACTCGACGAGGTAGATCGCGGTAAAGATGCCGATCGGGATGGAGATGATCGCGGCGGCGCCGGTGATCAAGAGCGTCCCGACGATGGCATGCAGGGCTCCGCCGCCCTCGCCGACGACGTTGCGCATCGACGAGGTGAAGAACTCCGCCGAGATGCCCGCGATGCCGTTGGTGATGGCGGTGAAGGCGAGCGAGACCAGCGGAACCATGGCGATGGCGAAAGCCGTCGTCACCACCCCGGTCACGAGGCGGTCGGCGGCCTTCCGCCGTCCCTCGATGAAACCGGACACGACGGTGATCAGGACCAGGTAGGCGAGGGCGGCGACCACCGCGAAGCCGGCGATGTTGAAGCTTCCCTCGGGGGTGAGGGCCAGGATCCCGAACAGCACCAGGCTGAGCAGGATGCTGGCGCCGAGGATCGTCCAGGGCGCCCACTTCGGAAGACGCCCGGTGGTGATGCGCTGGTCGACGGCGACCTGGGGTGCCGACGGGGTCTCGGTGGGGGGAGCAGAGGTGAGTGCCATGTCAGTTCGCTCCCGAGAATTCCTTGCGCCGGCTGACGATCCAGCGGGCGAGCGCGTTGACGGCGAAGGTGACGATGAAGAGGATGAGGCCCGTCGCGATGAGGACGTTGACATTCACGCCATAGGCCTCCGGGAAGGTCAGCGCGATGTTCGCCGGGATCGTGCTGGGATTCTCGGAGGTGAAGAGTCGGAAGGTCACCACGCCGGTGGCCGAGAGCACCATGGCGACGGCCATCGTCTCGCCGAGAGCGCGGCCGAGACCCAGCATCGAGGCCGAGACGATGCCGGAGCGGCCGAAGGGGAAGACGGCCATCCGAACCATCTCCCAGCGCGTCGCGCCGAGGGCGAGGGCGGCCTCTTCGTGGAGGACCGGCGTCTGCAGGAAGATCTCGCGGCAGATGGCGGTGATGATCGGGGTGACCATGACCGCCAGCACCATCGCGGCGGTGAAGATCGTGCGGCCGGTCCCCGAGACGGGGCCGGCGAAGAGGGGGAACCACCCGGCGTTGTCGACGAGCCAGGTGTAAACGGGCTGCACGGCGGGTGCGAGGACCAGGATTCCCCAGAGGCCGAAGACGACGGAGGGCACGGCCGCCAGGAGGTCGACGATGTAGCCGAGGGTCTGGGCCAGACGGCGCGGGGCGTAGTGGGAGATGAACAGGGCGACGGCGACCGAGAGCGGCACCGCCATGACCAGCGCGAGGATGGAGGCCCACAGGGTGCCGAAGGCGAGGGGCCAGACGTAGGACCAGAACGTCGAGGTCAGGATCGAGGCGTTCTCGCTCGTGGCGGTGAGGCCGGGGATCGACTGGACGATGAGGAAGATCGCGACCGCGGCGAGGGTCACGAGGATCATCGAACCGGCGAAGAGGGCGGTGCCCGAGAACCAGCGGTCGCCGGGCCGCTGCTTCGGCTTCGCGCGGTCTTCGACCGGCGGGGGAGCCAGAGTGGTCATCTCATCCTGTTCTCGGGGTGGGGTGCAGATCTCTCGCAGGGGAGAGGAATGGTGTCCGACCCGCCGCAGCGGGTCGGACACCATCGTGTCACTCGGTGACGATGAGGTCGATCGCGCCCTGCATCGCCTCGCGCTGCGCGTCGGAGACGGGGGCCGAGCCGGCGGCTTCGGCTGCCGCGTCCTGTCCCTCGGGGCTGATGGCGTACTCGAGGAAGCCCTTCACGAGCGCCGCCTGAGCCGGGTCTGCGTACTCCTCGCAGGCGATGCTGTACGCCACGAGCACGATCGGGTAGGCAGCCTCGTCAGGCGTGCGGTCGATGGCCACGGCGAGGTCACCCTCGGTACGACCCTCTTCGCGCGGGGACGCGTCGACGATGGCGGCCGCAGCTTCCGGCGAGAAGGCGACGAACTCCTCACCGACCTGGACCGACACCTGACCGAAGCCTTCGGCGCGCGACGCATCGGCATAGCCGATGGTGCCGACGCCGCCCTCGACCGCCGCCACGACACCCGAGGTGCCCTGAGCGGCCTCGCCGGACTGCAGCGGCCACACGCCGTCGGGCTCGTAGGTCCAGACATCGGGCGCTGCCTGGTACAGGTAGTCGGTGAAGTTCTCGGTGGTACCCGAGTCGTCGGCGCGGTGCACCGGCGTGATCGCCTGGTCGGGCAGCTCGACGCCCTCATTGGTCGCCGCGATCGCCGGGTCGTTCCAGTTGGTGATCTCGCCGGCGAAGATGCCCGCGATCGTTGCGGCGTCCAGGTTCAGCGCGTCCACGCCCTCGAGGTTGAAGATCACCGCGATGGGCGAGATGTAGGCGGGGAGCTGGATGATGTCCGTACCTTCGACACACCCATCGAAGGGGCCCTCGGCGATCTCGTCGGCCGTGAAGGCGCGGTCCGATCCTGCGAAGGCCACTGCGCCGGCCTGGAACGAGTCGCGCCCCGCGCCCGAGCCGGAGGGGTCGTAGCTGACGGTCACGTCGGGGTTCGCAGTCTGGAAGCCCGCGCCCCACGTCTGAACGGCGACCTCCTGAGCGGAGGAACCGGCACCGACGAGCTCGCCCGAGAGGGTTGACTCGGGGGCGTCGGAGCTGTCGCCACCGGAGGTGGTGCCCTCGTTGGCGGCGCAGGCGGTGAGCGTGAGCGCCGCGACGGCCGCGACGGCGCCCAGCTGAGCAATGCGAGAGATCTTCACTGTGTGAATCCTTCGGGTTGGGGAATGGATGCCCGGTGCAGGGTCCGGAAGGCACGCTAAGCATCGACTCTTAAGAGAGTGCGCTGAGACGGTGAACGGCAGGTGAACGGGGCATCCCCGTCGCGCGACGGATCCGCTACCTCGACTCGATACCATCCGAGGCATGTCCGCGCCTGCGTCCGATCCGCTCCCAGCCTCCGAGGCACACGACCGCGGCCAGTCAGGGCTCGATCGCGCTGCGGCCGCCGCACCACCGCGCACCCTGTGGGACATCGTGCGCGACACCGCCTCGCGCCACCCCGAGGCGTCGGCCCTCGATGACGGTTCGGCTCCGCTCAGCTACCGTGAGACGGTGCGCGCCGCGGGTCGCCTGGCTCTCCGCCTTCGCGCGGAGGGTGTCGTCCGAGGCGACCGGATCGGGGTGCGGATCGCCTCGGGCTCGAAGGACCTCTACCTGGCGATCCTCGGCATCCTCGCCGCGGGCGCGGCGTATGTGCCGGTCGACGCCGATGACCCCGACGAACGAGCGCGTCTGGTCTTCGGTGAGGCAGGCGTTGCGGGCATCCTCACCGACGGCCTCGTCTTCGTCGGCGGCGGTGCCGCGGCATCCGGCCTGGCATCCGATGTCGCGAAGGACGCTGTCCCGTCCACCGACACGGCGGCCCTGGCGGCGCTCACCCCGCCGACGCCCGACGACGACGCGTGGATCATCTTCACCTCCGGGTCGACCGGCGTGCCGAAGGGAGTCGCGGTGACTCACCGGTCGGCCGCGGCCTTCGTCGACGCCGAAGCCCGACTCTTCCTCCAGGGGGCACCTCTCGGGCCGGAGGACCGGGTGCTGGCGGGGCTGTCGGTCGCCTTCGACGCGTCGTGCGAGGAGATGTGGCTCGCCTGGCGGCACGGGGCCTGCCTCGTACCCGCGCCACGCGCGCTGGTGCGGTCGGGGGAGGACCTCGCTCCGTGGCTCATCCGCCAGGGGATCACGGTGGTCTCGACCGTGCCGACCCTCGCGGCCATGTGGCCGCAGGACGCACTGGAGAGCGTGCGGCTGCTGATCTTCGGCGGAGAGGCGTGCCCGCCCGAGCTCGCTGCGCGTCTGTCGGTGGAGGGGCGCGAGGTGTGGAACACCTACGGGCCCACGGAGGCGACCGTCGTGGCCTGCGCTGCACCGCTCGGGGGCGCCGGCCCCGTGCGGATCGGCCTCCCGCTCGATGGATGGGCGCTCGCCGTGGTCGACGCCGACGGCGTGAGGGTCGCACCGGGGGAGATCGGGGAGCTGATCATCGGCGGCGTCGGCCTCGCCCGGTATCTCGACCCGGCCAAGGACGCCGAGAAGTACGCGCCGTTTCCGCAGCTGGGGTGGGAGCGGGCGTACCGTTCGGGCGACCTCGTGCGGTACGACCCGGAGGGACTGGTGTTCGTCGGTCGCGCTGACGATCAGGTCAAGGTCGGCGGCCGCCGCATTGAGCTCGGCGAGGTCGAATCCGCCCTGCAGGACATCCCGGGTGTCGCGGCGGCGGCCGCTGCCGTCCGAACGAGCGATGCCGGAGTGCCCCTCCTCGTCGGCTACCTCGTCGCCCCCGAGGATCTCGATCGAGGCGCGGCGCGCGCCTTCCTCGCCGAACGTCTGCCGGCGGCGCTCGTGCCGCTTCTCGCCGTGGTCGAGGACCTGCCCGTCCGCACGTCGGGAAAGGTCGATCGTGCGGCGCTGCCCTGGCCGCTCCCGGGCGTCGAGCTCGATGTCAGCGGCCTCAGTCCCGACGAGGCCTGGCTCGCCACGCAGTGGCAGGCGGTGCTCGGGATGCCGGTGGCCGACCGGGAGGCGGACTTCTTCGACCTGGGCGGCGGGTCGCTCGCCGCCGCGCAGCTGGTCTCTCGTCTTCGGGTGCGGGTGCCCGAGTTCTCCGTCGCCGACATCTACGACGTGCCGCGGCTCGCGGCGATGGCGCGCGCGGTGAGCGCGGTCGCCGAGGACACCCGCACCGACTTCCACCGCCCGGTGCCGACACCGCGCCGCACGCAGTGGGCGCAGACGCTGCTGGCGGCTCCGCTGTTCGTGCTCAGCGGCATCCGGTGGCTGCTGTACCTCCTCACCGCCTCGACGATCCTGCAGGCGCTGCCGGGTTTCGAGGTGCTGCCGGCCGCACCCTGGCCGGTGGTCCTCACCGGGCTGCTGGTCTTCGCCACACCGTTCGGCCGCATGGCGATCTCCGCGGGGGCGGCGCGACTGCTGCTCGCCGGGGTGAAGCCCGGTGACTACCCTCGCGGCGGCGCCGTGCACCTGCGGTTGTGGCTCGCCGAGCAGATCGCCGACCAGGTCGATGCGGTCGGGCTCGCCGGCGCCCCATGGGTGGTCTACTACGCCCGCGCCCTCGGCGCGAAGGTGGGTCGCGGGGTCGACCTGCACACCCTCCCGCCGATCACCGGCATGCTCGAGGTGGGCGACGGGGCCGCGATCGAACCCGAGGTCGATCTGACGGGCACCTGGATCGACGGCGACGTCGTGCGCATCGGTCGCGTGCGGATCGGCGCGGACGCCGCCGTGGGCGCGCGGTCTACCCTCGCGCCGGGCACGCGCATCGGGCAGCGCGCGGAGATCGCCCCGGGGTCGGCGGTCTTCGGACGGGTGAAGGCAGACCAGTCGTGGGCGGGATCGCCGGCCGTCCGTGTCGGCGAGGTCGCGTCGGGGTGGCCGGCCGACCGAGCCCCCGCGCCGACCCGATGGCTATGGGCGTACGCCGCGTCATCCGTACTGCTCGCACTTCTGCCGATCGCCTCGTTCTCTGCGGGAGGGGCGGTCGTCGCAGCGGGGATCCGAGGGGCGGATGACCTCGCCACCGCCTTTCTCGGCGCGCTCGCGCTGCTCGTCCCGGGAGTCCTCGTCGCCGGGGTGGTTTTCTCGCTCACCGTGGTCATCGCGGTCCGACTGCTGTCCATCGGACTCGCCGAGGGGACCTTCCCGGTCCGCAGCCCGAACGGATGGCGCGCCTGGACCATCGAGCGACTGCTCGACTCCGCACGCACCGTCCTCTTTCCGCTCTATTCGAGCCTGTTCACTCCGTTGTGGCTGCGCCTGCTGGGCGCGGAGGTCGGGAAGGACGTCGAGGCGTCGACCGTGCTCCTCCTGCCGTCGATGACCCGCATCGAAGACGGGGCCTTCCTCGCCGACGACACAATGGTCGCCTCCTACGAGCTTCGCCGCGGGTGGGTGCGGATCGGTGCGGTCCGCATCGGAAAGCGCGCGTTCCTCGGGAACTCCGGCATGGCAGCGCCTGGCCACCGCGTCCCGCGCGATGGCCTGGTCGCCGTGCTCTCCTCCGCGCCGCGGAAGGCGAAGGCGGGGTCGTCCTGGCTCGGCTCGCCGGCGGTGCGCTTGCGTCGCGTCACCGCCGACGGCGACGACGCGCGCACCTACCACCCGCCCGCCCGGCTGCGCGTCGCGCGGACGCTCTGGGAACTCTGTCGTTTCCTGCCCGTCGTCGTCACCTGTGGGATCGGACTCGGAGTGCTCTTCTCCCTCGCCGCGCTGTTGCAAGGGGCGGGACCGCTCGTCGCCCTTCTGCTCTCGGGTGTCGTACTCCTGGCAGCGGGCGCCGTCGCCGCGCTGGTGAGCACGGCGGCGAAGTGGCTCATCGTCGGACCGATCCGCGCCGGCGAATCGCCGCTGTGGTCGAGTTTCGTCTGGCGCACCGAGGTGTCGGACACCTTCACCGAGATGGTTGCTGCGCCCTGGTTCGCGCGGGCAGCCGCCGGCACGCCCGCGCTGGCGGTGTGGCTGCGCACTCTGGGAGCCCGGATCGGACGGGGCGTCTGGTGCGACAGCTACTGGCTGCCTGAACCCGATCTGGTGACGCTGGGCGACGGCAGCACGGTGAACCGGGGCTGCGTCGTCCAGACCCACCTGTTCCATGATCGAATCATGAGTATGGACACCGTCACGCTCGAACCCGGGGCCACGCTCGGACCGCACAGCGTCATCCTGCCCGGCGCGGTCATCGGCTCGCACGCGACCGTGGGGCCGGCGTCGCTGGTCATGCGCGGCGAAGCGGTCCCCGTCGGCACGCGCTGGAGCGGCAATCCCATCGGCCCGTGGCGCGCGGTGAAGGTGCGCGCCTACCAGGCGACCTCGTGACGTCCGCCTCGTGACCCCGGTCTCGGCGTACACCCCCGACAGCGGGGACCCCACGTTCGACGTCGAGTCGTACGACCTCGATCTCACCTATCGCGTGCGCACCAACCGTCTCGAGGGTCGGGCGCTGCTGAACGCCGTCGCCGCGCTGCCGACCGACCGGGTGCGCCTGGATCTCGTCGGCCTGCGCGCTGCCACCGTGCGCGTGGACGGTGACGCGGTGGCCTTCCGGCAGGACGCCCGTGCCCTCCATCTCACTCTCCCGACGCCGCTGGCGCCGGGGGAGCGATTCTCGATGGATGTCTCCTACGCCGGCTCCCCGAGGCCGCGGCGCAGTCGCTGGGGGACGCTCGGCTGGGAGGAGCTCGCCGACGGCGCGCTCGTCGCCGCTCAGCCGATCGGCGCTCCGACCTGGTTCCCCTGCAACGACCGACCCGATGACCGTGCGACCTACCGGGTGACCCTGGCCTCGGAATCGCCGTACCGTCCGCTTGCGACGGGGGTGCCAGTCGCCGAGGGTCGTCGGGGCCGGCTGGTGTCGCGCACCTTCGAGCTGAGCGCCCCGACGCCCACCTACCTGGTCGCCGCGCACGTCGGCCGCTTCGATACGACCCGGATCGAGATCCCCGGGGTGGCGGCCGAGCTGGTCCACCCGCCGCATCTCGCCGGCAGCGCCGCGCGGGCGTTCGCGCCGCTCCCGCGCATGATCGCCGTCTTCGAGGACGTGTTCGGCCCGTATCCGCAGGAGCGCTGCACGATGGTCGTCACCTCCGACGTGCTGGAGATCCCGCTCGAGGCGCAGGGGATGGCCCTGTTCGGCGCCAATCATCTCGATCTCTCCTTCGAGCGGCTCATCGCACACGAAGTGGCGCACCAGTGGGTGGGCAACAGCGTGGGGCTCCACGACTGGAGCGACATCTGGCTGAATGAGGGTTTCGCCTGCTACGCCGAATGGCTCTGGTCGGAGCGCTCGGGCGGGTCGACGGCCGATGCCCACGCCGCCGTGCACTGGGCGCGCGTGGCGGCGGAGCCGGCGGATCTCATCCTGTCCGACCCGGGACCGGTGGCGATGTTCGACGACCGCGTCTACAAGCGCGGGGCGCTCACGCTGCACGCCCTGCGGCGCACCGTGGGCGACGAGGCGTTCTTCGCTTTCCTCCGGCGCTGGACCACCGCGCACCGGCATCAGCTCGTGGGCAGCGACGACCTCCGGCTCGCCGTGTCGGAGTCCTTCGGTGAACGGGAATCGGCGCTGCTTCACCGCTGGATCGACACCGCCGCGCTTCCGCCGCTGCCGTGACGGACGATTGCGGCGCTGACGACGAGCTCCGCCGGTGCCGCGACATCCCACCCCTCGACAAGATCCTCCCGTTCAGGGAGGGCAGCGCTCCAGCGCCCGTCCGGGCGTTCGCGCACGGAGACGGCCGCGGGGTCGACGGTGAGGCCTCGCCCGTCCGCTTTCAGCGCGGCCTCGATCCGTGTCCACCCCCGCACGGTCCCCCGCGCACCGGGCCCGGGGATCCCGCCCCATCCCGCAGCGTCGCGCACCGGGTCGGTGCGCATCTCGGCATCGATCCCGAATCCCCGGAGTCCCGGCGCGAACACGACGGCGGCGACGGCGAATCGTCCGGCGTAGGCCACCGAACCGCGCAGGCGCGTCCCGGCCATGACGACCGGTCCGTGCGGACCGCCGCAGCGCGGGCAGGGGTTTCGCAGGCGAAGGTCCGTGGGGTTTCCGGCGAGATCCGCCAGCAGCGACCATGCGACCTCACGCCGCGGCATCCCGTCGGGAACGCCTGCCCAGGCGATGGCGAACCCGGGCGGACGCCACGGCGCGGCACTCAGCGCGCCGGACACGTGCTCACAGCGCGGGCGTGAACGTCTCGATGGACAGCACGCCGGACCCCGGCGCGTCGGCGGAGACGTGGAGGACGGAGTAGCCGGCAGGCTCGAGCGCGGGCGTCTTGGCCAGCATTCCCGGAAGCGTCCCGGTCGCGAGCACCACTTCGCTGAGGATCGTGGGGAGCACCGGTCGGTGACTGACGAGCACGACGGGCTTGCGGCTGCGCACCCGCTCGCCGATCACGCGGCGGACGTCGGCCGTGCCGTCACCCCAGGCGTCCTCGCTGATGTTGCGGCAGAACTCCACCTTCCGACCGGCAGCGGCGGCGAAGGGGGCGACGGTCTTCACGCAGCGCACGGCCGGGCTCGAGAGCACCTGCCGCACCCCGAAAGCCTGAAGCTGACCCACGAGCGCCGACGCCTGTCTCTTGCCGCGGACCGTGAGGGGTCGGTCGCTGTCCGTGCCGTCCCAGTCCTCCCGCGCCAGGGCCTTGCCGTGGCGGAGCACGACGACGGGGAAGGTCCGCGGCGGGTCGCCTTCGCGGAGGGCGAGGAACCGCTCGAGGATGTCGATGTCGACGGGGTAGCTGAGAAGCTTCAGGGCCTTCTTGGGCGACCGCCACTCCAGGGCCGCGATCTCGCGGTTGGGAACGAACGAGGAGGTGCGGATGGCGGTCTCGGTCGCCTCCGCCGCCCAGTAGTGCACCACCTTCTCGCGCTTGCTGGGCAGGTGGTAGCGCGAGACGCCGACCGGGGCGCCCAGGCTCACCTTGATCCCGGTCTCCTCGTGGATCTCGCGCGCCGCGGTCTCAGGGAGGGTCTCGCCCGGGTCGACCTTGCCCTTGGGGAGGGTGATGTCGCGATACTTCGTGCGGTGGATGAGGAGGATGCGCAGCTTCCCCTCCACGACCCGCCAGACGACCCCGCCTGCGGCGTAGACGGTGTCGGCCGTCATCGCACCGCCCGTGCGCGCCGGCGGCGCTGCACATTGGTCATCGTGCGGTCCTGCAGGTCGGCCATGGCCTTGCCGTTCTCGTCGACGCTGTGCCGGGTCCACTCCCCGTCAGGACCCAACCACCACGAACTCGTCCCGTCGTTCATGGCGAGGTCGAACAGATCCGAGAGCTCCTTGAGGTGCTGCTCGGCGGTGACCCGCACGAGCGCCTCGACGCGACGGTCGAGGTTGCGGTGCATCATGTCGGCGCTGCCGATGAAGACCTGCGGGTCGCCGTCGTGGGCGAAGGAGAAGATCCGCGAGTGCTCGAGATACCGACCCAGGATGCTGCGGACGGTGATGTTCTCGCTCATCCCGGCCACCCCGGGCTTGAGGGAGCAGATCCCGCGCACCCAGATCTCGACGGGCACCCCGGCCTGGCTCGCCCGGTACAGCGCGTCGATGATCTGCTCGTCGACCATCGAGTTGACCTTGATCCGGATGCGCGCGGGCTTGCCCGCGAGCGCATTCCGGCGCTCGCGGTCGATCAGGCGCAGCAGTCCCTTCCGCAGGTGGAGCGGAGCGACGAGGAGGCGCTTGAACTTCTTCTCGATCGCGTACCCCGAGAGCTCGTTGAACAGGCGCGTGAGGTCGCGGCCGACCTGGTCGTTCGCGGTGAAGAGGCCGAAGTCCTCGTAGATGCGGCTGGTCTTGGGGTTGTAGTTGCCGGTCCCGACGTGGGAGTAGGAGCGCAGCACCCCGTCCTCCTCGCGGATGACGTGCGCGAGCTTGCAGTGCGTCTTCAGCCCCACGAGCCCGTAGACGACGTGGACGCCGGCCTTCTCGAGCTTTCGCGCCCAGACGATGTTCGCGGCCTCGTCGAACCGCGCCTTGACCTCGACCAGGGCCAGCACCTGCTTGCCTGCCTCGGCGGCGTCGATGAGGGCCTGGACGATCGGGCTGTCGCCGGAGGTGCGGTAGAGCGTCTGCTTGATGGCCAGGACGTGGGGGTCTTTGGCAGCCTGCTCGAGGAACGCCTGCACGCTCGTGGCGAAGGACTCGTACGGGTGGTGGACCAGGACGTCGGCCTTGCGGATCGCGGCGAAGATATCGGCGCGCTCGTTGTTGTCACCGGGCTGGAACGCGACAGCGGTGGTGGGGAGGTGGGGCTTGTAGTGCAGCTCCGGGCGGTCGATCCGCGACAGGTCGAACAGGCCCCGCAGATCCAGGGGCCCGGGGAGGCGGTAGACCTCCTGCGCGGTGATGTCGAGTTCGCTGAGGAGGAGGTCCAGCGTCAGGTCGTCCATGTCCTCGGTGACCTCGAGGCGGATCGGGGGACCGAACCGGCGCCGCAGGAGCTCCGCTTCGAGGGCCTGGATGAGGTTCTCGGTCTCATCCTCCTCGATCGTCATGTCCTCGTTGCGCGTGAGGCGGAAGGCGTGGTGGTCGAGGATCTCCATGCCTGGGAACAGATCGTCGAGGTTGTGCGCGATCAGGTCCTCGAGAGGGAGATAGCGCACGCGCTCGCCGTCGCGGGCGACCTCGACGAACCGGGGCAGCATCGGCGGCACCTTCAGCCGAGCGAACTCCTGGCGGCCGGTGCGGGCGTTGCGGATGCGGATGGCGAGATTCAGCGACAGGCCGGAGATGTAGGGGAACGGGTGGGCCGGGTCGACGGCGAGGGGCATCAGGACGGGGAAGACCTGCGCCTGGAAGTAGTCGTACAGGGCGGTGCGCTCGTCGTCGCCGAGATCGTCGTAGGAGAGGATCTCGATCCCCTTCTCCGCCAGCCCCGGCCGCACCAGGCTCGTCCAGGCGTCGGCGTGCCGGAGCTGGAGCGCGTGCGCCGCGGAGGAGATGTCGGCGAGCACCTCCTGCGGCGCGCGGCCGACGTTGGTGGGGACGGCGAGTCCGGTGAGGATGCGGCGCTTGAGCCCCGCCACCCGGACCATGAAGAACTCGTCGAGGTTGCTCGCGAAGATGGCCAGGAAATTCGCCCGCTCGAGCACCGGGAGCGTGGGGTCCTCGGCCAGCTCGAGGACGCGCTGATTGAAAGCCAGCCAGCTCAGCTCGCGGTCGAGGTAGCGATCGTCGGGGAGCTCGGAGTCGAACGCCTCGGGAACGTCGAAGTCGTCGTCATCCGCGTCGCCGAGGCCGGCGTCGAGCACGTCGTGTTCGATCATCCCCACATCATTGCAGGGTGAGGTGTCGGACGCGTGAACAGTCCCGCATCGAAGGCGTGGTCAGGCCTCCGTGCGCTCCCGGTTCGCGGTCCGGTCGCGCGGCGCGGGGATCTGATCGTCCTCGTACACGTTGAACCGGTACCCGACGTTGCGGACCGTGCCGATCAGCTGCTCCAGGTCGCCGAGCTTGGCGCGCAGGCGCCGCACGTGGACGTCGACGGTGCGGGTACCCCCGAAGTAGTCGTAGCCCCACACTTCGCTCAGCAGCTGCTCACGCGTGAAGACCCGCGAGGGGTGGGTGGCGAAGAAGTGCAGGAGCTGGAACTCCTTGTACGTCAGATCCAGCGGCTTGCCGTGGACCTTCGCGGAGTACGAGGACTCGTCGATGCTGATGCCGGAGGTCTGGATGCGGGTGGAGACCTGCTCCTTCGACACCCTGCCGATCGCCAGCCGCACCCTGGCGTCCACTTCCGCCGGCCCCGCGGTGACGAGGATGACGTCGTCGACCCCCCAGTCGGTGGACACTGCCGTCAGACCGCCCTCGGTCACGACGAGGACCAGGGGTGCGTCCAGGCCCGTGGTGTTGAGGATCTTGCAGAGCGATTTCGCCCCTACGAGGTCGACGCGCGCATCGACGAAGATGACGTCGGCGGCGGGCGCGTTGACGAGCTGGGCCGGCTCGGCGGGGATGAGACGCACCCGGTGGCTGAGGAGCTCGAGCGCAGGCAGGACGGGACCTGCTCCCTGCGTGGAGCTCAACACCAGAAGCTGCGCCACTCGCTGCGACCGTCCTCCCGACGCCACGGGCGTCGTTCACCTTGACTTCACGTCGTGAAGCCCAGTGTAGAGCGTGGGAGGAAGTCGCTCGACGCGGGCGGCGGGCCGGGGTGTACCGCCGCGTCGGATAGGCCACAATGAAGGGGATGTCCGAGATCGAGCTCGTTCCGCGCCGCACCGTCGGCGGGATCATCGCCGTCTGGGTGCTGGCGGCGGTCGCGGGGGTGGCGATCGGGCTGCTCGTGCCGGTGGACTGGCGGGCGGCGTGGTTGACCGTGACGCTCGGCGGGTGCCTCATCGTGGCCTTCGCGGTGCAGCTCTGGTACGGCCGCTCGCAGGGGTTCACCGAGCGGGTGGCGGCCAGCGTGCTCGGCGCGCTGCTGGTCCTCGGAGTGCTCAGCATGGGCTTCGCACTCGCCGCGGTCGTCACGGGGTAGCCGCGTCACGGCTCGCATCCGCCATCGGCGTTAGACTCGGGGCTATGGACCTCCTTGCGCTGGAAATCTTCTACCTGGGGTTGCTGGGTCTCGCCTCGGTCGCGATCGCGTTCGTGTCGGCCGTCGTGATCAAGAACCTCTACCGCGGTCAGCGCTGACGAGCCCTTCGTGCTCGAGCTGCCGACCGACCTCCCCGCCGATCTCGCTCCCCTCTCGTGGCTTCTGGGCGTCTGGGAGGGCACGGGGGTCATCGACTACGACACCCCTGAGCGGCACTACACCGGCGAGTTCCGCCACCGGGTGAGCTTCAGCCACGACGG
Source organism: Microbacterium kunmingense (assembly GCF_023155745.1). GTDB lineage: Bacteria > Actinomycetota > Actinomycetes > Actinomycetales > Microbacteriaceae > Microbacterium > Microbacterium kunmingense. The sequence goes on along the minus strand of NZ_JAKNUS010000005.1, from coordinate 101,639 downwards.
GGGAGACCACCTGAACTACGCGGCCCGGGCCTGGCTGCTCGCTCCCGCGCCCGATCCCCAGCCGCAGGAGCTGGTCTCGGAGACGGGGTTCTGGCGGCTCTCGCGCGCCGCCACCGCCGCGGATCCGGGCCCGGGTCTCCTGCCGCCGGTCGAGGCCGGACCCACCCGGACGGTCGACGACGTCGAGTCGCTGCGCACCCCCGAGGGCGACTTCGAGGTCGAAGCGGCGATCGTGCACTCCGACGGCATCAGCGAGCTCTACCTCGGTCGCGTCCGCGGGCCCCGCATCGACCTCGCCACCGACGCCGTCGTGCGCACCGCCGGCGCCAAGTCCTACACGGCCGCCACACGGATGTACGGTCTCGTCGACGGTCATCTGCTGTGGGCGTGGGACATCGCCGCGGTGGGGGCGCGGCTGGGATCTCACGCCTCGGCCCGACTGGCGAAGGCGGACTGACATGCTCCCTCCCCTCGATCTCCCCGGCGCGATCGTGCAGGACGGGGTGCTGCAGCACCTCGGCAATCCGCTCGGCGAGCAGCGGGCGCTCGCTCAGGGGCACGCGGTGGCCCTCCTCGGCGATCGCGGAGTGATCGCCGTCTCCGGGCCCGACCGGCTGTCGTGGCTGGACTCGCTCACCTCCCAGGCCGTCGCGCACCTCGCTCCCGGGGAGAGCACCGAGCTGCTCGTCCTCGATCCTCACGGACACGTCGAGCACGTGGCATCCGTCCTCGACGACGGTGAGACGACCTGGTTGATCGTCGACGCGGCCGACGTCGAGTCGCTGAGCGCGTGGTTGACCCGGATGCGCTTCCGGCTGCGCGTGGAGATCAGGGATGCCACGGGCGATCTCGTGGTGGTCGGCGGGACGGATGCCGCGGTGCGCCGTGTCACCGCTGCCGCGCCCGAGGGTCGCGCCCTTATGTGGCAGGATCCGTGGCCCCGGGTGCAGGTCGGCGGGCACGCCTACGGCCCGGACGAGGACCACCCCGGCGCCGATTGGGATTGGACCGAGGCGCTCCTCGCGCCCGAGGACGCGGATCGGCTGCTCGCCGACGCGCGTCGCGGCGACATCGCCCTCGCCGGATCGCTCGCCGCCGACGCGCTGCGCATCGCGGCGTGGCGTCCGCGCTGGCGGGGTGAGGCCGATGACCGCGCCCTGCCCCACGAAGCCGACTGGCTGCGCACCGCCGTGCACCTGAGCAAGGGCTGCTACCGGGGCCAGGAGACAGTGGCCAAGGTGCACAACCTCGGGCATCCGCCCCGCCGCCTCGTCGCCCTCCACCTGGACGGGAGCGACAGCGTCCTCCCCGCCCCGGGGTCACCCGTGCGGATCGGCGAGGACGCGGTGGGGGCGATCACCTCGTCTGCGCTGCATCACGAGGAGGGGCCGATCGCCCTGGCGCTCGTGCGCCGTAACACCCCGATCGACGCCGAGCTGGTGGTGGACACCGAGGTCGGCGCGGTCGCGGCGGCCCAGGTCGCCATCGTGCCGCCGGAGGCCGGCGCGGTGGCGGGCGTGCCGCGCATCACCCGTCTGTCGCGGCGCAAGGTCGCCGAAGCCTGATCACCGCGCGTCACCGCGGGGCGACGTGCTCCCACGGGACCGTCACCTCTCCCAGACGCCACCGGGATCTGTCGGGAAGATCCACGCCCCGGGCGCGCAGACCCCGAAGCGCGCCCTCCCACCGCTGCACCGGACCGAACGGGGCAAGACCTGCGGCGCGCTCCCACTCCTCGTCCAGGGCCCGCAGCACGTCGTGGATGCGCTCGCCCGGCACGTTCCGGTGGATGAGCGCCTTCGGAAGCCTCTCGGCCACCACTCCGGGTCGGTTGAGGTCGGTCAGGCGGAGGGAGATCGTGAGGGTGCGGGGGAGGGCGGAGTCGTCGACGGCGATCCAGCTCGCGACCCTGCCCCGTTCATCGCACGTGCCCTCGACGAGGATCCCGCCCGGCTGCAGCCGCGACGCCATGCGCTGCCACGCACCCGCGACGTCGGCCTCGTCGTACTGACGGAGGACGTTCATGGCCCGGATGACCACGGGGCGACGGTCGCCCGCAAGGGGAACCTCGAAACCACCGCGGTCGAACCGCACGCGGGCGTCGGGCGAGAAGGCGGTCTGCCCGGCGCGCACCCGCTCGAGCTCCTCACGGGCGACGTCGACCCGCGCCGGATCGATCTCGAGCCCGACGACCTCGACGTCCGGGCGCGCACGGCAGACCCGAGACCACAGTTCCAGCGCCGTCCATCCACGCGCGCCGTAGCCGAGATCGACGATGAGGGGATCGTCCGTGCGTCGCAGGGCGGGGTGGCGGGAGATCCACCGGTCGATGCGGCGGAGCCGATTCGTGCCGGTCGTCCCGCGGGTGATCCGCCCGATGGGAGCGCGTCCGGCGGCCATCCCCCCATGATGCCAGCGGGTTCGGGAGCTGCCGGACCGCTCAGTAGCATGAAGGTATGACCGAGCCCTCTACGCTGATCCTCCTTCGTCATGGCCAGAGCGAGTGGAACGAGCTCAACCTCTTCACCGGGTGGGTCGATGTCCGCCTGACCGAACAGGGCAAGGCCGAGGCCATCCGCGGCGGCCAGCTGCTGGCCGAGTCGGGGCTGGCCCCCGACATCCTCTACACCTCCGTGCTCAGCCGCGCGATCCAGACGGCGAACCTCGCCCTCGACGCGGCCGACCGACTCTGGATCCCTGTGAAGCGGTCGTGGCGGCTGAACGAGCGCCACTACGGGGCGCTCCAGGGCAAGGACAAGGCCCAGACCCTGGCGGAGTTCGGGCAGGAGCAGTTCATGCTCTGGCGCCGCTCGTTCGACGTCCCGCCGCCCCCGCTGGCCGACGACTCCGAGTTCAGCCAGGTCGGCGACCCGCGCTACGCCGGCATCGACGGCGAGGTGCCCCGCACCGAATCGCTGGCGCTCGTCATCGACCGACTGCTGCCGTACTGGAACAGCGACATCGTCCCCGACCTCCAAGCGGGCAAGACCGTGCTCGTCACCGCCCACGGCAATTCGCTCCGCGGTCTGGTGAAGCACCTCGAGGGCATCAGCGACGCCGACATCGCCGAGGTCAACATCCCCACCGGAATTCCGCTCGTCTACCGCCTCGACGAGAACCTCGTGCCCGACGGCCCCGGGCAGTACCTCGACCCCGAGGCCGCCGCCGCCGGCGCCGCGGCCGTGGCCGCGCAGGGCGCGAAGAAGTAGCGCCTCCCCTGCGACGACGAAACGGGCCCGCGCGGGCCCGTTTCGTTCGTTCGGGGTGGGTCAGGCGTTCGCGGCCTGCGCCTCTTCGAAGGCCTCGCCGTGGCTCGCCCAGTCGCCGGTGGCGAGATAGATCATCTTCTTGCCGATCGAGACGGCGTGGTCTGCGAAGCGCTCGTGGTAGCGGCTCGCCAGCGTGGCGTCGACGGTCGCCGAGGCCTCACCCTCCCAACTGTCGGAGAGCACCTTCTCGAAGACGCTGACGTGCAGGTCGTCGATCTTGTCGTCGAGGTCGCGGATGCGATCGGTGATCGTCAGGTCGATCGTCCGCAGGAGCTCGGTGAGCAGCCGTGCGGCTTCGACGTCGAGCTGACCCATCTTCGAGAACGTCGACTTCAGTCCCTTCGGCACCGCGCGCTCGGGGAAGCGCATGCGCGTGAGCTGGGCGATGTGCTCGGCGATGTCGCCCATGCGCTCCAGCGACGCGCTGACCCGCAGCGCGCTGACGACGATGCGGAGGTCGCGGGCGACGGGCTGCTGACGGGCCAGGATCTCGATGGCCAGCTCGTCGAGCTCGACGGTCTTCTGGTCGATGATGAGGTCGGCGTCGATGACCTCCTCGGCGAGCGAGACGTCGCTGGAGCCGAAGGCACGGGTGGCCTTGTCGATCGCCACCGTGACGAGCTCGGAGATCTCGACCAGACGCGACTGCACGTCCTCCAGCGACTGATGGAATACCTCGCGCATCGCACGCACCTTTCGTCTTGTGTCGTCGTCCACCTCGGGCGTGCACGCACGACCCCCGCGATTGTCGTCAGCAGAGGTTAACGAATGGTGCCCGAACAGTGAACAGTACCGGCCCCGCCCTCGCGGCGCCGCTCCTCGCGCCGGAGCGCCGGTGCCTGGCACTCTACGCTGGATGACATGGACACGACGCAGCTCGCGCTGCTGGCCCTCCTCGCCGGGGTGGTCATCGGGGCACTTCTGAGCGCGATCGTCCTGATCTCGATGCGTGCCCGCGATCGCCTTCGGGCGGCGGATTCGCGCGAGCTCCCCGAGGGCATGAGCGAGGTGCTTCACGGCATGGACGACCCCGCCGTCGTCGTCGACAACTCCTTCACGGTCCTCGCCGCCTCCGCCTCGGCGACGCCCTTCCACCTCATCGAGGGGTCGGCGCTTCCCGGCGACGATCTGCGGGTGCTCGTGCGCAAGATGAAGGATGACGCCACGTCGGCGTCGTCGACGATCCGCCTTCAGCGCGGTGCCCCGCCCGCCGAGCCCCGACTGGTGTCGGTCCGCGCGACGCGGATCTCCCCGCGCCTGACGCTCCTGGTGCTCCGCGACATCACCGAGCGGGAGCGGGTGGAGCAGATGCGGCGCGATTTCGTGGCCAACACCAGCCACGAGCTGAAGACCCCGGTGGGCGCGGTGAGTCTGCTCGCCGAGGCGATCGAGTCCGCCGCCGACGATCCGGATCAGGTGCGGGTGTTCTCCGCGCGCCTGACGGCCGAGGCGAACCGGCTCGCCCTCCTGACCTCCCGCATCATGAACCTGTCGCGGCTGCAGTCCGCCGACGAGCTCTCCGAGGAGCGCAGCGTGTCGATCGACGAGGTCATCGCCGCCGCGGTGGATGCGCACACGCTGCAGGCCGAGTCCGCCGACGTCACCCTGACCCGCGGCGGCACGCGTGGTCTGTACGTCCGCGGCGACGGGCAGATCCTCAGCGAGGCGATCGGCAACCTCATCGCCAACGCGATCGCGTATTCGCCGAAGGGCTCGAGCGTCGGGGTCGGTGTCAAAGCCGTCGACGACATCGTCGAGATCGCGATCACCGACCGCGGGATCGGCATCCCCGAGGCCGATCAGGAGCGCATCTTCGAACGGTTCTACCGCACCGATCAGGCGCGGTCGCGACGCACCGGCGGGACCGGTCTCGGGCTCGCCATCGTCAAGCACGCCGTCCAGCGGCACGGCGGCGAGGTGCGTCTGTGGTCCCGGCCGGGGCGCGGCTCGACCTTCACCGTCCGTCTGCCGCTGGTAGACCCGCCCCTGGATGACACTCCCGGCCGCCGCCCGCGGCGCAAGCGTCCCGCGTCCGCGGCCGGCCGCGCCGCGGCATCCGTCCCCTCTCGCCCCGTTCCGAACGGAGAACCCGAATGACCCGCGTCCTGCTCGTCGAGGATGAACCCGATCTCGCCGACCCCCTGGCTTACCTGCTCAAGCGAGAGGGCTACGAGGTCGAGATCGCCGAGGACGGGGCGCTCGCGCTCACCGCCTTCCGGGAGCGGGGAGCCGACATCGTGCTGCTGGATCTCATGCTTCCCGGCATGCCGGGCACCGAGGTCTGCCGGCAGATCCGCACGACCTCGGCCGTGCCGATCATCATGCTGACCGCGAAGGACTCCGAAGTCGACATCGTCGTCGGGCTCGAACTCGGCGCCGACGACTACGTCACCAAGCCCTACTCGGCCCGGGAGCTCCTGGCGCGGATGCGCGCGGTGCTCCGGCGCCTGCAGCAGACCGATGCCGATCTGCAGGACCACGTCCTCGTCGGTGGGCGGGTCGTGCTCGACATCGACCGGCACACGGTCAGCGTCGACGACGAGCAGATCAACATGCCCCTGAAGGAATTCGAGCTGCTCGAGGTGCTGATGCGCAACGCCGGTCGCGTGCTCACCCGCGGTCAGCTCATCGACAGGGTGTGGGGCAGCGACTACTTCGGCGACACCAAGACCCTCGACGTGCACATCAAGCGGATCCGCTCGCGCATCGAGGAGAACCCGTCCGACCCCACGATGCTCGTCACCGTGCGGGGGCTCGGGTACCGCTTCGAGGGCTGAGCCCGGGGCCGTGCCTCGCGCGGGTCAGGAGGCCGAGGGGACGAACGGCGCGAGGTACTCCTGCTCGCCGTCCAGCACCGGCACATCGGTCAGCACGGTTTCGCCGTCGCCGGACTGGAAGCTCGCCGGCACATCGCTGCCGGGGAGCATCTCGATCCCCTCGAGCAGGATCGGGTCCTCGCCGTCGACCCCGAGGCTGATGACCGTGTTCGCCGGGACGCGGATCGTCTCGGACACGCCGCTGCCGGGCTCGCCGAACTCCATGCTGACGGTGTGGTTCTCATCGGTGGAGTTGACGAAGGCGCCGAGGAGATTGCCGGCCGAGCCGTCCTCGTTCGCGACGATGAGGACGTTGCGGATCTGCACCGGGCCGCTCTCGGGCGAGACGATGATGCCGTCGGAGGGGGAGTAGGTGATCGTCGTCGCCTGAGTGGAGATCAGAGCGCACCCGCTGGCCCCGAGGAGGACGGCGGCACCGAGGGCGCCGGCGGCCATCATGCGGGCGGCGGTCCGCGAGCGTCCCGTGCGGAAAGTGCTGTTCAACGAAATCACGGATCCTCCCGGAACGGATGGCGGCAACCCTTGCATTCTATGGGGTGCGGCCGCCCGGGGCGGGCCACCGGGGGCGCGGCGCGGTGCACGTGCGCGGCGGACCGGCGAACTCTAGCGTATGTCGCCTGTGGTATTCTGGACGTTGCCGAAAGGACATAACTCCATGCTTTTTGAGGTTGGCGAGACGGTCGTCTACCCCCACCACGGGGCGGCGACGATCGCGGAAGTGAAGACCCGCATCATCAAAGGCGAAGAGAAGGTCTATCTGAAGCTCCGCGTCACACAGGGCGACCTCACCATCGAGGTCCCCGCTGACAACGTCGACCTCGTCGGTGTCCGCGATGTGATCGGCAAGGAAGGCCTCGAGCGCGTCTTCGACGTTCTGCGCGCTCCCTTCACCGAAGAGCCCACGAACTGGTCGCGCCGCTACAAGGCGAACCTCGAGAAGCTCGCCTCTGGTGATGTGATCAAGGTCAGCGAGGTCGTCCGCGACCTGTGGCGCCGCGATCAGGATCGCGGTCTGTCCGCCGGCGAGAAGCGCATGCTGGCCAAGGCGAAGCAGATCCTCATCTCCGAGCTCGCCCTGGCGGAGAAGACCGACGAGGAGAAGGCCAGCGTCCTTCTCGATGAGGTTCTGGCCTCCTAGTCGATAGCGTGGGGGTGTGAGCATCACCCCCGTTCCCCGCGTCGCGGTCATCGTCGTCGCTGCCGGTTCCGGCACGCGGCTCGGTGCCGGTCCGAAAGCCTTCGTCGGACTGGACGAGCACACGATCCTCCGTCACGCGTTGACGCGGGTGTTCCAGACCGCGCCGGCGCAGGTGGTGATCGTCGCGCCGTCAGGCCGCGAGGGCGATGCGCTCACCGACGCGCTCGAAGCGGCCGGAGACCGTCGCGATCTCGTCAGCGTCGTGACCGGCGGCGCCTCACGGCAGTCGTCGGTCGCCGCGGGGATCGCGGCGCTCTGGGCCGACATCGATCACGTCCTCGTCCACGACGCCGCGCGGTGCCTGACGCCCGCCGCGGTCTTCGACCGGGTGATCGCTGCGCTGGAGCTCGGGCATGCGGGCGCCGTGCCGGTGCTGCCCGTCGTGGACACCATCAAGCGCGTCCAGGACGACCTCATCGTCGGTGTCGTGGATCGCAGCGAGCTCGCTGCGGCGCAGACACCGCAGGGTTTCCGCCGCGACATCCTCGAGACCGCGTACCGCTCCGCGACCGCAGAGTTCACCGACGACGCCGCCCTCGTGGCCGACGCCGGGCACGTCGTCCTCGCGGTCGACGGGGATCCCCGGGCGTTCAAGGTGACGACCCCTGCAGACCTCGATCGGGCGAGGAGTCTCGTCGCGACCGAGCCGGTGGCCGCGGTGCCGTCCTCGCTCCATCCCGCACCGGCCGTGCCCCGCGTGGGGATCGGCACAGACGTGCACGCCGTCGGCGGCGACGGCGCGCTGTGGCTCGCGGGACTCGAATGGCCGGGCGAACCCGCGCTCTCGGGCCACTCCGACGGCGACGCCGTCGCCCACGCCATCGTCGACGCGCTTCTGGCCGCGGCCGGCCTCGGCGATATCGGCACGCACTTCGGCACCGACAGGCCGGAATTCGCCGGGGCCCACGCCGACGCGTTCCTCGCGCGCACGCACGCTCTGCTGGGCGAGGCGGGCTTTCGGATCGGAAACGTCTCGGTGCAGGTGCAGGCGAGGCGCCCGCGCTTCGCCATGCGCCGCGCCGAGGCCGAGGCGGTGCTCTCTCGGGCCCTCGGGGGTGCCCCCGTGTCGGTGTCGGCGACGACGACCGACGGCCTCGGGTTCACCGGCCGCGGGGACGGCGTGGCCGCGTTCGCCGTCGCGCTCGTCCTGCCCGCCTGACGGCGGTCGCCGTGTCCTCGGAAGCGCCCGAATCGGGGAGCCTCAGACCTGCCGGGTGAGGAAGACTGAGTGCGGGTCGGGCACGTAAGGCGCGAACGGGTCGCAGAAGGCGAAGCCCTCGCTGACGTAGAGCCCGCGTGCCGGCGCGAAGGCCGGCGCCGACCCCGTCTCCAGCCAGAGCGAGGTCATCCCTCGTCGCGCGGCGCGCTCGACGAGGTGGCGGAGGATCCGCCGCCCGACGCCGCGGCCGCGGTACTCGTCGGCGACGCGCATGGATTTCAGCTCTCCGCGGGCGTCGTCGAGCGCCGCGAGCGCCCCGATGCCCGCGAGCACCGCGCCGTCCCATGCGCCCCAGAGCTCCACGGCCGGGTCGTCGAGGGCATCGGCCCCGCGCGCGTGCACGCTCTCGGCGGGGGACAGCGCGTGCATGTCGCGCAGGTGCAGGTCGATGAGCGCCCGCACCGCGGGGTCACCGACCGAGGCCTGCTGCAGCACGATCTCCGACACCGTCCTAGCCCTCCACCGCGAAGGGCCGGGGATCCCGCGGCGCCCGGGATCCGCGGGCGAGGAGGGCGAGCCCGATTCCCAGAACGACGAGCCCCACCACCGCGAGCGCGGACAGCCGCTCGCCGAGGAGGGTGAGTCCGAGGATCGCCGCGGTCAGCGGTTCGCCCAGGGTGAGGGTCGCCGCGGTCGCGGCGGTGAGGCCGCCGAGCCCCCAGGTGAACAGGACGTAGGCGATGGAGATCGTGCCGAGGCCGAGCCATAGGGCCATCGCGAGCCCGACCGGCTCTCCGAGCCACGACACATCGACGAACGGCAGCGCCGGAAACGACACCAGGGCGGCGCTCGCGCCCATCCCGGCGACGACCGTGAAGGGATCCCAGCCGGAATCCAGGAGCGTGCGCTGCACGTTCGCGATGACGGCGAAGGAGGCGGCGGCGCCCAGCGAGCCCAGGAGACCCACCGCGTCGGTTCCGCCGCTGCCGCCGACACCGCCGCCGACATCGCCGCCGCCGATGCCGAGGAGGAGGACGCCGACCGTCGCCGCGCCGGTCGCGAGCGCCCAGGTGGCGGTGGGGAGGCGCCTGGTCAGCAGCCATTCGAGCAGGCCCGCCATCACCGGTGCCGAGCCGAGCGCCACCACCGTGCCGACCGCGACTCCGTTGCGCTCGGTGCCGAGGAAGAACAGCGGCTGGTAGAGCGCGAGGCAGACACCGGTGACGGTCATCAGCAGCAGGGGACGGGTGCGAAGGCGCGGCGGAGGCGGCGCGTCGACCGGGCGTCGCCGCGCGTGACGGCGAGCGAGGACGCCCGCGAGGAGCGCGAGCCCGGTGCCGCCGATGACCATGCGCATGACGCCGATCGAGAGGGGAGTGGTGTCGCCGGGACCCAGGGCCTGCGACGTGCCGGTCGTGCCGAACAGCACCGCGGCGGCGAGGACGGCGAGAACGTGCACCCTACAGTTCTACCGGCCCGCGGCGCGGGCACCCGACCGGTCGGGCATGGGCCGGGCGGGCGCCGCCGGTAGGCTGGATCGGTGACTCTCCGGCTCTACGACACCAAAGCGCAGGCTCTGCGCGAGTTCGTGCCGCTCGACCCCGCCGAGGTCACCGTGTACGTCTGCGGGCCGACCGTGCAGTCCGGCCCGCACGTCGGGCACCTCCGCGGTGCGCTGAGCTTCGACATCCTCCGCCGGTGGCTTGGTCACCGGTACGGCCGGGTGACCTTCGTCCGCAACGTCACCGACATCGACGACAAGGTGCTCGCCAACGCCACGTCGGAGGAGTCGTGGTGGGCGCTGGCGTACCGCATGGAGCAGCAGTTCGCGCGCGCCTATGCCGCGATCGGCATCCTTCCCCCCACCTACGAACCGCGTGCCACCGGCTCGATCCCGCAGATGCTGAGCCTCATCGAACGCCTCGTCGAGAGAGGCCATGCCTATGCGGCGGAGGGGGACGTCTACTTCGACGTGCGCTCCTGGCCGTCGTACGGCGAGCTGACCCGGCAGAGTCTGGACGCGATGGAGCCCGCCGCCGACGCCGACCCCCGCGGCAAGCGCGACCCCCGCGACTTCGCGCTGTGGAAGGGCGCGAAGCCCGGTGAGCCCGAGTCGGCGACGTGGGAGTCGCCGTGGGGGGCCGGCCGCCCCGGATGGCACATCGAGTGCTCGGCGATGTCGCGGCGGTACCTCGGGCCCTCCTTCGACATCCACGGCGGGGGACTGGACCTTCGCTTCCCCCACCACGAGAACGAACTGGCGCAGTCGGCGGCGGCCGGTGACGGCTTCGCCCGGTACTGGGTGCACAACGGCCTGGTCACCGTCGGCGACCAGAAGATGTCGAAGTCGCTCGGCAACTACCTCCTCGCCGCCGACGTGCTGCGCGACCACGACCCGCTCGTGGTGCGCTACGCGCTCGCCGCGGCCCACTATCGCTCGAGCCTCGATCTCACGACCTCGAGCTTCGAAGAGGCGGCGGCCGCGCTCGAGCGCATCCGCTCCTTCCTCGAGCGGGCCACCCGCACCCTCGCCCGGCCGGAGGATGACACGGTGGTGGAGGCGACCGTGCCCCCGGCGTTCGCCGCCGCGATGGACGACGACCTCAACGTGCCGCAGGCCCTCGCCGTGGTGCACGAGCGGGTGCGGCAGGGCAACACCGCGCTGGACGCGGGAGAGAAGGATGCCGCGCGCGCGGCGTGGGCCGATGTCGCCGTCTCGGTAGGGATCCTCGGCCTTGACCCCGAGGACCCGCGCTGGCGCGCGGGCGGCGGGGCGGAGGCTGCGGCGTTGGACGCGCTCGTGCACACGATGATCGCGCAGCGCGCGCAGGCGCGCGCGGAGAAGGATTGGGCGAGCGCGGACCGCATCCGCGACGCGATCGCCGCAGCAGGCGTGGTCCTGGAGGACACCGCCGACGGAACGCATTGGAGTCTGGAGAATGGCTAAGCCGGGAAACCCCGCCGCCGGTCGCGGCAAGAAGAAGGGCGCGACGAAAGGCTCGGGGGGGAAGAACCGCCGTTCGCTGGAAGGTCGAGGCCCCACGCCCAAGGCCGAGGACCGCGCCTGGCACCCCGCCGGCAAGCGGAAGGCGGCTGCGGAGCGATACGCCGCCGCGGGCGGTAAGGCGCGTCCGAGCGGCTCGGCGGCCTCCGCGCCTCGCCGCGCGCCGAAGAAGGACGACGACACCGAGAACGTCACCGGCCGCAACTCCGTGCTCGAAGCCCTTCGGGCGAAGATCCCGGCGACGGCGCTGTACATCGCCCAGCGGGTGGAGATGGACGATCGGGTGAAGGAGATGCTCGCGATCGCGACGCACCGCGACATCCCGGTCCTTGAAGTCACCCGTCCCGAACTCGACCGCATGGCGGGATTCGACGGCGTGCACCAGGGGGTGGCGCTGAAGGTGCCGCCGTACGCGTACGCCCACCCGCAGGATCTGCTGGAGAAGATCATCGACAGCGGCCAGACGCCGCTGCTGGTGGCCCTGGACGGCATCACCGATCCGCGGAACCTCGGCGCGATCATCCGCTCCACCGCCGCCTTCGGCGGGCAGGGCATCATCGTCCCCCAGCGGCGCTCCGCCGGGGTGAACTCGGCGGCGTGGAAGACCAGCGCCGGGGCTGCGGCTCGTGTGCCCGTCGCGCTGGCGGCGAACCTCACCACCATGCTGAAGGAGTTCAAGAAGCAGGGCGTCTTCGTCCTCGGGCTCGACGGCGGGGGAGAGGTCGCCCTTCCCGATCTGCAGCTCGCCGACCGTCCGGTCGTGATCGTCGTCGGGTCGGAGGGAAAGGGGCTGTCGCGCCTGGTGACCGAGACCTGCGACCAGATCGTCTCGATTCCGATCTCCACCGCCGCCGAGTCGTTGAACGCCGGTATCGCGGCATCCGTCGCCCTCTACCAGGTGGCGACGCTGCGGGCAGCGAGAACGGCAGGATGACTGCGGGCGGCGTCCGGCTTCGTCCTGACGCCGCCCGCAGAGTCCGTCACTTCTTGTACTGGTAGGGGTTGTAGAGCACCTCGACCTCGGGGATCTCGGGGTGCATGCCCGCGACCCACTCGTCGCCGACCTCGCGCTCGAGGTAGGACACCGTGTCGTCGAGCTTCGCCTTGACGCCCGGCAGGTCTCCGGCCACGAGGCGACCGTCGGACTTCACGACCTCGCCGCCGACGAGCACCGTGTGCACGTCTCCGCGCTGAGCCTGGTAGACCACCTGTCCCCAGGGGTTCACCAGCGGTGCCCACGTGGCCGAGTGCTCGTTCTTCAGCAGCACGACGTCGGCGAGCTTGCCCTTCTCCAACGACCCGATCTCTCCGTCCTTGCCGAGCGCCTGCGCGCCGCCGCGGGTGGCCATGTGCACCACGTCCTCGGCGCGGAGTTTGACGTGGGTGACGGTCTCGGCCGGCTCGAGCTGGTGGGCGAGGTAGTGCTCCAGCGCACGGTCGGCGTTGACGGTCGCCCGCATGGCGGAGAACAGATCCGCGCTGAACCAGACGCTCGTGTCGACCGAGAGCGAGGTGGGGATGCCGTACTTGCGCAGCTGGTGCACGGGCGGGTAGCCCTGGCCGCAGGTGTCCTCCGACTCGGTGGCGAGCGAGACGTTGCCGCCGGTCGCGGCGATCTTCTGGTACGAGTCGGCCGACAGCGTCGCGGCGTGGACGTAGGTGAATCCCTCCTCCATCACCCCCGCGGCGTAGGCGTTGCGGATCCCCCAGTCGTTCGTCGCCCCCCAGACGCCCGCGTGGGTGGTGACGCGAAGGCCCAGATCCTTCGCCACCCGATAGGCGGCGAGCTCGGGGAAGTTCTCGTCCTGATTGGGCACGTCGAAGGCGATCTGGGTGCCGAACATGCGGGAGTCGTCGCGCGAGGCGGTGAGGATCTTCTGCACCTCGGGGTCGGCGGTCCACTCCCACGGGGAGACGTGGATGTTGCCGTAGGCGAAGACGAACCGCCCGGGGGAGTTCGCCAGGGCCTCGTACGCGGCCCACCCGTGCTCGGGGGTGCGCAGGCCATGCGACCAGTCGACGCTCGTCGTGACGCCGGACTCGATCGCGTCGAGGGCCGAGATGAGGTTGCCGGCGGCGTAGTCCTGGGGACGGAACTTCGCGCCGTGCTGCAGGTAGTACCAGACGAAGTACTGCGTCAGCGTCCAGTCCGCGCCGTAGGCGCGCATGGCGGTCTGCCACATGTGGCGGTGGGTGTCGACCATGCCGGGCATGAGGATGCCGCCGGCGGCGTCGATCTCGAAGGTGTTGTCGGGGACCGAGAGGTTCGTTCCGACCTCGGCGATCTTCCCGTCGACGACGAGGACGTCGCCGTCGGGGATCACGGTGTGGGCGTCATCCATGGTCAAGACGATGCCGTGACGGAACACGATGGGCTGGCCACTGTGCGGCAGCGGGGTTTCAGGCATAAACGCTCATCCTCCTTGACGGGCGGTTCGGTGCGATGGTGGCGATCGAAGGCGGGGTGTCGGGTGTCAGCTCGGCCGGCGTCTGCTCACCTCCGCGATGGCGGACCAGTCCAGGTCCTTCAGCTCGGGATCGGCGAGGGCGCGATCGAACACGGAGATGAGGGCGGGGAGGGTGGCAGGGTCGACGTCGACCGACGCGGCGACCTGCTGTGCGAGATCGAGGTCCTTCCGCCCGAGGGCGATGTGGAACCCCGGCGGGTCGTAGGCGCGCTCGGCGATGATCCGGCCGTACCCGGTGTAGACCACGCCGCCGAACAGGGTCTCGGCGAGCAGCCGGGTGAACTGCCCGGGGTCGACGCCGAGGCGCTCGGTCATGGCCACGGTCTCGCCGATCGCCTGCATGGCGTGGATGATGTTGTAGTTCACCGCCGCCTTGACCGCGTTGGCCACGGCGGGCCGGGTTCCGAGCCGCCAGGTGCGGACCCCCAGGACGTCCAGGAGCGGCGCGACGGTGTCCACCGCCTCATCGGGGCCGGCGGCGAGGATGTTCAGCTTCCCCTCCGCGGCGACCGCGGGGCGCCCGAGAACGGGGGCGCCGACGTACCGCGCGCCCACCGCGCCGAACCGGGTGTCGAGCTCCTCGGCGAGCGACGGGCTGATCGACCCCATCGCGACGTGGATGCCGTCGCGGGCGCGGTCGACGGCCTCGTCGGTGAAGACGGCCGTCATCGCCGCATCGTCGGCGAGCATCGAGAACGACACGTCGGCCTCGAGGGCCTCGGCTGCGGATGCCGCGCGCCGGCCCCCGCGCTCGAGCAGCCGGTCCACGGCACCGGGTGACCGGTTCCACAGCACGACGTCGTGTCCGGCGTCGATCAGTCGGCCGGCCATCGCCGACCCCATCGAGCCGAGCCCCAGGAATGCGATCGTCGTCACGCTTCGCCGCGCCCCCAGACGGTGTTCAGATGCGACTGCGCGTCGCGGTTCAGATTCAGCGGACCGTCGATGGTGTAGTAACGCCTCCCGGCGACGATGAGCTCCTCGGCGGGGAACTTGGTGATGACCTCGCACCCGTCGGCGGTGACGACCACCTCCTCCTCGATCCGCGCGGCACCCCAGCCGTCGGCGGCGGGCCAGTAGGTCTCGAGGGCGAACACCATGCCCTCCTCGAGGGTCTCGGGGTGATCGAAGGAGGTCAGGCGCGAGAAGATCGGCTTCTCCCAGATCGACAGGCCCACACCGTGGCCGTACTGCAGCGCGAAGGCGGCCATCTCGTCGGGGAAGCCGAACTCCTCGGCCTTCGGCCAGACCGCGACGATGTCGGCGGTCGTGGCGCCGGGCTTGACCAGGGCGATCGCCCGATCCATGTACTCGCGGGCGCGGGTGTAGGCATCCTTCTGCGCGGGGCTCGCCGACCCGACGGCGAAGGTGCGGTAGTAGCAGGTGCGATACCCGTTGTAGCTGTGCAGGATGTCGAAGAAGGCGGGATCTCCCGGACGGATCAGCCGGTCGGAGAAGACGTGGGGGTGCGGGGAGCAGCGCTCGCCCGAGATCGCATTTACCCCCTCGACGTACTCCGACCCCAGGTCGTAGAGGGTCTTGGCGACAAGGCCCACCGCCTCGTTCTCGCGGACGCCGGGGCGCAGGAACCGGTAGAGCTCTTCGTACGCGGCGTCCACCATCGACGCCGCCTGCGTCAGGAGTCGGATCTCGTCATGGGTCTTGATCCGTCGCGCCTCCATGAACACCTGCTGACCGTCGACGACCTCGATGCCTTCGCGCTGCAGGGCGAGCAGCACGGGCATCTCGACCACGTCGACGCCGAGCGGCTCGTTCGCGAGCCCGAACTTCTCCAGCTCGCGCTTGATCTTGCGGGCGACGTCGCCGGCGAGATCCGCGTCGGGGGGGAACGCGCCGCGGAGCGTGGAGATGCCGGCCCGCGCGCCGCTCTCCATCCGGGGTCGCTTGGCGCCCTCGTGCGGCCGGTGCGGGTCGGCGTCCGCCTCCGCGGTGGTGACGTCCAGCCACGGGTTGTACAGCGAGTGGTGCTTGGCGGCAGAGCCGAAGTCCCAGACGATCGGGTCGGTCTTGCGGGTGAGCAGCGCGAAGCGGATGAGCTTGTCCATCGCCCAGGTGCCGATGTGGGTGCCGCTCATGTAGCGGATGTTGGAGAAGTCGAACGCCAGCACGGCTCCGAGGTGGGAGCGGTCGAGTTCGGCGTGCAGCCGGGCCAGGCGCGCGTCGCGCAGCCTCTCCATGTCCACGCGCTCTTCCCAGTCGACCGCTGCGGGTCCCGTGGTACCGGTGCTCTTCATCGAGTGTTCCCCTTCGCCGGCGAGGGTGTCTTGACTTCACCGCTCGCGTCGAGTTGACTTCCTCAGTAAAGCGCTACTGGACACTGATGTCCAGTGCTGCTTCCAACATCGCGAGGAGGAGATGTGAGCGAGCGCACCATCGTCGTCGTCGGAGGAACCTCCGGCATCGGACGGGAGATCGCCGCGGACTGCGTGCGACGCGGCGACCGGGTGGTGATCACCGGTCGCGACCACGACCGCACCCAGGCGATCGCCGCCGACCTCGGTCCCGGCGCCCGAGGCGTCGCCCTGGACATCTCCGAACCGCACACCGTCGCCGCGAGTCTGTCGGCGATCGACCGGGTAGACGGTCTCGTCCTCGCGGCGATCGAGCGGGATGCGAACACCATCCGCGAGTACGACATCGATCGCGCCATCCGCCTCACGACCCTGAAGCTCGTCGGCTACGCCGCGACGATCCGCGCGCTGCTGGACCGCATGCCCGTCTCGGTCGACACCGGCATCGTCCTGTTCGGCGGCCGCGCGAAGGACCTTCCCTACCCGGGCTCCACGACCGTCTCGACGATCAACGGCGGGGTGACCGGCCTCATCAACACCCTCGCTCTCGAGCTGGCCCCGATCCGCGTGAACGCCCTCCACCCCGGGATCATCGGAGACAGCCCGTTCTGGGCGTCCAAGCCCGCCGGCGTGCTCGAGCAGTACGAGCGGCACACTCCGGGTGGAGAGCTCGCCACGATGGCCGATGTCGTGGATGCCACGCAGTTCCTCCTGCGCAATCGCGGCGTCTCGGCGGTCAACCTTCCGGTCGACCGTGGCACGGCACTGCTCTGACCGGCGAGAATCAGGGCATGGCTGACAACCTGGGAGCCCGGATCCGAGCCGCGCGCGTGAGCCGCGGGCTGAGCCTGCGATCGGTGGCCCAGTCGCTCGGGGTCTCGGCGAGCCTGGTGTCGCAGGTGGAGATCGGGAAGACCCAGCCGTCGGTGTCGACGCTCTACGCCATCGCCAGTCACCTGGGCGTGTCGTTGGACGAGCTGGTCGGCGGCGCCGCGGCAGCGCCGGTGGACGCACCGGCCGACGCGCCGGTGTCGGCGATCCAGCGCGGTGCCGACAATCCCGCCATCGAGATGGAGAACGGCGTGCGGTGGGAGCGCCTGGCGGGGCGGCCCGGCGGCCCTGCCGACGCGCTCCTCGTGACGTACCAGCCGGGGGCGAGCAGTTCCATCGAGGGCAAGCTCATGCGGCACGCGGGCGTGGAGTACGCCTACCTGCTGGAGGGCGAGCTGACCCTCCAGCTGGAGTTCGACACCCACGTCCTCCGTGCCGGGGACTCCCTCCACTTCGATTCCACGCGGCCGCACCTCTTCTCCAACCGCGCCGAGCGACCCGCGCGCGGGGTCTGGTTCGTCGTCGGCAGGCGCCAGCACCACCAGGAGATGCCCGTCGCGCCCGGGCGCGCCGACAGCGACGCGTCAGGTCAGGCCGCCGGCCCGCCGGCGTCGGCGGTGGACGTGCTGCGGGCGATGGAAGGCCTGGCAGACTCCGCCGCCCGGTGAGCGGCCGGGCGCGGCTCGTCGATCCACGGATCGACGAGCGTCTTGATCTGTCGCGGGCCGCTGGCCAGGAGCGGCCGCAGCGCCGCCTGTTCGACATCCTCGAGCGGCACGACCGTCGCCGCGACATCCGCCCAGTCCGCTCGCGTCGCGAGCAGTCTCACCGCCTCGGGGATGTCGTCGCGGAAGACATGGGCGACGGTGCCGACGATCGTGAACTCGCGGAGCGTGAACGAGCCGAGGGGGAGGGTGGGGTCCTCGCGCTGGATACCGACCGGCACAATGGTCGCGCCGGGCCGCGCGGCGCCCAGCACCTGCGCCAGGCCCTCCGCGGTCCCCGAGACCTCGAAGAACACCTCCGGTTCGAGCGCGGCGTCCTCGATCGCGACGGACAGGTCGGTCGAGCGGGCGTTGCGGGCGGCGAAGGCGCCCAGTCGGCGCGCGAGGTCCAGCCGGTCGTCGTTGCGGTCGAGCACGAGGACGCGGGCGCCGGTGCTCGCGGCGGCGAAGGCGATGAACGCGCCGATGCCCCCGGCCCCGACGACCACCGCGTCCTGCCCCGCCCGGAGGCCGCTGCGACGCACGGCGTGGACGGCGATCGCCATGGGTTGGGCAAGGCCCAGCGTGTCGGTGCTCAGCCCGCTGGCGCTGACGTCGAGGACGATCGCCGCCGGGGCCGCGACGTACCCCGCCAGGCCCCCGTCGAGGTGGAAGCCGAGCGTGCGGTAGGTGCGGCAGAGATTGGTCCGCCCGGCCCGGCACGGGCCGCAGTCGCCGCACGACACTCCGGCGCCGCAGACGACGGTGGCGCCGGGGGAGAGATCCGTGACCGCCGAACCGACCGCCTCGACGGTGCCGACGAATTCGTGCCCGAGCACGACCGGCGGCTCGGCGAGGACCTTCCCGCGCCCGAATTCCGTGGCATCCGACCCGCAGACCCCGCACACGGCGACCCGGATGAGCACCTCGTCCGCGCCCGGCGAGGGGATCGGGCGGTCCTCCACCCGGAGATCGCCGACCGCATGGAGGACGGCGGCGCGCATCGTCCTCACGTGAGAGTGCCCGCGGTGAGAGGCAGTTGCACCGCCGAACGGTCGGCGACCATCGGTCCGAGGTGATCGCGGTACACCGCCGCGTGCAGCGGGTGATCCAGGTAGGCGTCGAGGGCCGCGGCATCCTCGACGACCGCGGCGACCGCGAAATCGGCGCCCCCGGGGCGCAGGTGCAGGTTCGCGCCGGCCACGTAGGACTTCAGCACGTCGATGCCCTCGGCCATGCGATAGAGCGCCTCCGTCAGCGCGGCGACGCGCTCATCGGTGACGCCGTCGACCCATCGGAAGGTGACCAGGTGCAGGATCATCGGTTGGTTCTCGCTCTCCTCGTCGAAAGCCGGAGCGTGTGTCCAGCATCAGCGGACGTGTCCCTACGCTAGACCGACCCTCTGCCGCGCAGCAACCCGGACTGTACACTCTGGCTTGATAGTTATGCAGTCTCGACGGGCACGGTCGCCCGTTGCCGAGATCGGAGGAACCATGGTCGGTCCCCGTGTCGCCGTCGTCGGAGCGGGCGCCAACGGCGCCTCGATCGGTGCCGATCTGCACCGGGCGGGGGTCGATGTGACGCTGGTCGAGCAGTGGCCCGTGCACGTCGAGACGATCAGGGCGCAGGGCCTGCGCATCGTCACACCCGACGATGCGCTGCACGTGCACCCCCGCGTCATCCATCTGTGCGAGGTGGCCGAGCTGCGATCGGGGTTCGACGTCGTCCTCCTCGTCATGAAGGCGTACGACGCCGGCTGGGCGAGCAGGATGATCGCGCCCTATCTCGCACCCGACGGCGTGATGGCAGCGGTACAGAACGGGATGACCGCGGACGCCGTCGTCGAGGCGGTCGGTGCGTCGCGCAGCGTGGGAGCGGTCATCGAATGCTCGGCGACCATGACCGATCCGGGGGTGGTCCACCGGCACACCCCGCGGGAGCGCTCGTGGTTCGCCGTGGGCGCGCTCCCCGGCGGAACCGGGCGGATCGAGCCGGTCGCCGACCTGCTGGCGCTCTCGGGAACGGTGGCGCGCTTCGACGACATCCTCAGCGCCAAGTGGATGAAGCTCGTCAGCAACTCCACTCTGCTCGTGACCTCGGCCATCCTCGGCCTGCCGATGCTCGATGCCCTCCACCAGCCGGGATTCCGATCGGTGATGGTCGCGGCCGGAAACGAGGCGCTCGCAGTGGGCGCCGCCCTCGGTCACCGGACGTTGCCGATCTTCGGCTTGGAGCCCGCCGACCTCGACGACCCGCGGGGCGTCGTCGAGGTCATGACCGATCGCCTGTTCGCCGGTTTCGTCGTGCCGGGTGCGACGACGACGGTGCTGCAGGACTGGCGGAAGGGCAGGCGCAGCGAGGTCGACGACCTCAACGGCGAGGTGGCGCGTCGCGGCGCCGAGCTCGGCATCGCCACGCCGGTCAACACGCGGGTCACCGAGATCGCGCACCGCATCGAACGCGGCGAGCTCGATCCGGACGTCTCGCACCTCGCGCTGCTGCGGAGCGCGCTCAGCTGAGCGGTTCGGGGGCGAAGATGTCGGGCGTGCGCGCCAGCTGACGTCGCGTCCGCCGGATGTGACCCGCGAGCACGCGCTCGGCCTCCTCGGCGTCGCCGTCCTGAAGGGCGGCGACGATGAGGTGGTGCTCCTCGTGGGCGATCCGCCGGGAGTCCTCCGCCCACGACGCCACGTAGGCCCGGCGGTACGGCGCCGTGATGTTCCACAGCCGCCCCACCAGCTCGCCGAGATGCGCGGTGCGGGCGGCGCGGTAGCTGCGGAGATGGAACTCGGCATCGAGGGCCAGGAACGCATCGGTGTCGGCGCCGACGTCGCTGATCCGCCGGGCGAGCGACCCGAGCCCGGCGACCTCCTCGGGGGTCAGGAGCGGGGCGCTGTACCCGAGCAGCAGGGGTTCGAGCCGCTCGCGCATGCGATAGACCTCCTCGCACTCGGCGAGGGTCAGTCGAGACACCCAGGCCCCCGAGTTCGGCACGACGGTGATGAGGCCCTCGTACTCCAGCTGGCGGATCGCCTCCCTGACCGGCACCCGGCTGGCGCCGAACTGCTCGGCGAGGTCCTCCTGGCGGATGCGGGTGCCCGGCGGGAAGGTTCCGCCGACGATTCCCTCGCGCACGCGATCGGCGATGCGCGCCCCGGCGTCGCCGTCGCGGCTGCGGATGTCGGTCGTGCTCATTCGGCGGGTCTCGCCGGGTGCCACAGCAGCGTCTCGGCTTCGGTCTCGTACGCCTTGCCGGCGGGGAAGCTCACGAGCTCCAGCTGCAGCCCCCAGGGGGCCCGGAAGTAGAGCCAGCGCTGACCGGCGCTCGCGCCCGCGCTCGCGACGGGCTCTCCCATGATCTCCACGCCGTGCGCGCGCAGGTGCGCGATCGCGGCATCCATGTCGTCGACGTAGATCGCGAGGTGATGTCCGCCGATGTCGCTGTTGCGGGGAGGGGGCGCCTGTCCGTCCGCGGCGTCGTAGGCGAAGACCTCGATGTTGGTTCCATGCCCGAGGCGGTAGAAGCGGATCTCGGTGATCTGGGTGCGCGGGTGGACGCCCAGCTGCACGCTCATCCAGTCGTCATCCGCGCGCTTGGGGCCGAGCCGGTAGACGGGTACGGCGCCGAGAACCTCGACGAAGAAGTGCTCGGCCTCGTCGAGGTCGGGCACGGTGATGCCGACGTGGTCCATCCCGCGCATCCCGGGTAATCCTCGTGTCATCGCGTCGCCTTCCGTTTGGATCCAGGATGCCACTGACGAGGCCGAATCGCCACGGATCACGTTCCGGACTCTTGAGATTGGATCCAATCGGTCGTATCGTGTGCAGTGCCGCGTCCCGCGGCCGCCGACCATCGAAGGAGATGCGATGCCGCGACGACGTCGGCTGGACACCGGAACACCCTGGGTGGAGCTGCGCACCACCGCCGCGGACTGGAAAACCGCCGATCCGGCGCTGCTGGCGACCATGCTCGGCCAGCTGCATCTGATCCGGGCGTTCGAGGAGTCCGTCCTCGACCTTGCTGCCCAGGGCCTCGTCCACGGCCCCGCGCACTCGAGCATCGGGCAGGAGGGCGGCGCGGTCGGGTCCATCGTGACATTGCGCTCGTCCGACGCCGTCAACGGGTCGCACCGTGGCCACCACCAGTTCCTGGCCAAGGCCATCACCCACGTGTCCGGTGGTGCGCTGCGTCTCGACGCGCTCGTGACCGGCGACCTGCAGACTCTCCTGCAGCGCACCCTGGCCGAGATCCTGGGCCTCGCCGAGGGATTCTCCGGCGGGCGGGGCGGATCCATGCACCTGCAGTGGCTGGAGGCCGGGGCGCTCGGCACGAACGCGATCGTCGGGGGCGGTGCGCCGCTTGCCACCGGCAACGCGTGGGCGCAGAAGCACGCGGGTACGAGCGACATCAGCATCAACTACTTCGGTGACGGGGCCAGTCAGATCGGCTCCGTCCTGGAGTCGATGAACCTCGCCGCCACGTGGCGGCTGCCGGTGATGTTCTTCATCGAGAACAACCTCTACGCCGTGTCGACCCACGCCAGCGAGGCGTCGGCGGATCCGCGGTTCTCCATCCGTGCCCAAGGGTTCAGCATCCCCGCATGGCGGGTGGACGGCATGGACCCGCTCGCGGTGCACCTGGCCACGCAGGAGGCCCTGGAGCGCATGCGGGCGGGGGAGGGGCCGGCCGTCATCGAGGCGGAGGTGTACCGCTTCTTCCACCAGAACGGGCCCTACCCGGGAAGCGCCTTCGGCTACCGCACGAAGCAGGAGGAGGCCGAGTGGAAGTCGCGCGACCCGCTGGAGAAGACCGCGCGCGAGCTGTCGCGCCTCGGGATCGCGTCTCCGGAGGAGATCCAGGCGGTGCGCGAACAGGCCGTCGCCGCGATGGCCGATGCGGTCTCGGCGCTGATCGAGGACGATCCCGAAAACACGGGTCGCTCCCGCATCCGTCCCTCCCGCTGGCCCGACCCGGCTCACGTCGACCGCGGCATCCGCGGCGATGAGAGCGAGCTGGCCCCGCTCCCGGTGGCCGACCCCGCCGCGCACACCGGGGGATGGCGAGAGGTGAAGTTCGTCGACGCCGTCGCCGAGACGATGAACCGGCGGATGTCGCAGGACGCGCGCATCATCGTGCTCGGCGAGGACGTCCATCGCCTCAACGGCGGAACGAACGGCGCCACGAAGGGACTGGCCAAGGCGTTCGGACCGGATCGGGTCATCGGCACGCCGATCAGCGAGAACGGCTTCTTCGGACTCGCCGGCGGCATCGCCATGGACGGCCGTTTCCGCCCCGTCGTGGAGTTCATGTACCCCGACTTCCTGTGGGTCGCCGCCGATCAGGTGTTCAACCAGGTCGGCAAGGCCCGCCACATGTTCGGCGACAACAACCGCGTTCCGCTGGTGCTGCGCACGAAGGTCGCCATGGGCTCGGGGTACGGGTCTCAGCACCTGATGGATCCGGCGGGGATCTTCGCCACCAGCGTCGGGTGGCGGATCGTGGCGGCCTCGACCGCCGCCGACTACGTCGGGCTCATGAACGCCGCGCTCGCGCTGGAGGACCCGGTGCTCGTCATCGAGCACGTCGATCTCTACGGGGTGGCCGACCGGGTTCCGGGCGGCGACCTGGACTACATCATCCCGCCGCGCAGTGCGGCGATCCGCCGCGCGGGGGATGAGGTGACGGTGCTCACCTACCTCTCCATGGTGTCCCACAGCCTCGAAGCGGTCGCGCAGACGGGAATCGACGCCGAGGTCATCGATCTGCGGTGGCTCGATCGGGCGTCACTGGACTGGGACACCGTCGGCGAGAGCATCCGCAAGACCAACAACGTCCTGATCGTGGAGCAGGGGTCGCAGGGGCCTTCGTACGGTGCGTGGCTCGCCGACGAGATCCAGCGCCGCTTCTTCGATTGGCTGGATCAGCCGGTGCAGCGGGTCACCGGGGGAGAGGCGAGCCCCAGCATCTCCAAGGTGCTCGAGCGTGCCGCCATCGCCCGCACCGAAGAGGTGGCGCGCGGACTCGAACGGGTCCGGTCCGAGTGGGGAGGTCGCTGATGCCCGCGGTGGTGCGGATGCCGGCGCTCGCCGCCGGGGCGACCGAGGCGGCGATCCAGAGCTGGCTGGTCGCCGTCGGCGACGAGGTGTCGGCCGGGCAGCCCATCGTCGAGATCGAGACCGAGAAGGCCGTCGTCGAGTACGAAGCGGAGGAGGCGGGCGTGCTCGCCCGGATCCTCGTCGACGAGGGCGCGTCGGCCGAGGTCGGATCCCCGATCGCGGTTCTCGCCGCGGCAGGGGAGGATGTGGCCGAAGCCCGGGAGAGCGTGGCCACGGCCGCGGATTCCGACGCCGCGCCCGCGACGACGGGCGCGGCCCTGGGCACGGAGTCCTCCGAGGACGGCACCCTCCTGCCGCCCCGCGCGGTGCCGGAGGCCGAGGACCTCCCGCCCGCCGAACCGTCTCGCCGGATCTTCGCCTCGCCGCTCGTGCGACGCCTGGCCGCCGAGCGCGGCATCGACCTGTCGAGCCTGGTGGGCACCGGGCCGAACGGCAGGATCGTCCGCCGCGACCTCGATGCCCACCCCTCGCCCCCTGCACAGACCCCCTCGACGCCGGCCGCTCCCCAGGTGCGCGCACCCGCGGTTCCCCCTGCCGCGCCCCGCACCGAGGAGTCCCCCGCGGCCGACGTCGAGGTCGTGCGCCACACCGGGATGCGGCGCGCGATCGCCCGCCGACTGACCGAGAGCACCTCGACCGTGCCGCACTTCTTCCTGCGCGCACGCATCCGTGTCGACGAGCTCCTGGCGCTCCGCGCGCGCATCAACGAGGGACGGACGCACCGCATCTCGGTGAACGACTTCGTCGTGAAGGCCGTCGCGGCGGCGCTCATCGAGGTGCCGGAGGCCAACGCGATCTGGACCGACGAGGCGATGCACCGCTTCACCCACGCCGACGTCGCCGTCGCGGTCTCCGTTCCCGGCGGGCTCGTCACCCCCGTCATCCGCGGGGTCGATCGGATGTCGCTGGGCGAGCTGAGCGCCGCGATCACCGATCACGTGGAGCGCGCCCGGGCGGGGAGGCTGAAGCAGGAGGAGCTCGAGGGCGGCAGCTTCTCGGTGTCGAACCTCGGGATGTACGGCACGGAGGAGTTCACGGCCATCATCAATCCACCGCACGCCGGGATCCTCGCGGTGGGAGCCGCGCGGCCCTCTCCGGTCGTGGTGGACGGCGACCTGACGGCGGGAACCGTCATGACGGTGACCCTGTCGGCGGACCACCGGGTCATCGACGGCGCGGTGGCCGCGCAGTGGCTGGCGGCGTTCACCGCGAGGATGGAGAATCCGCTCTCCATCCTGGTATGACGGCGCGGCCCGGGTCTGACGGCGCGATCCGGGGCGAATCTCGGCTTGAATGATCCCAGGACTACGGAAGGAACCACCATGGCTCGTATCGCCGTCATCGGAGGCACCGGCTACGCCGGAGGTCACATCGCCGCGGAGGCCGCCTCGCGCGGGCACACCGTGGTCTCGGTCGCCCGCTCGGTGCCGAGCGAGCGGTTGGACCACGTCACCTACATCGAGGGGACGATCCTTGATGTGCCAGGTCTCGTCGCCGAACTGGAGGGCGTCGACGTCGTCGTCATCAGCGTTCCCGCCCGTGGGGAGATGGCCGGCCAGGTGCGTCCGGCCGTCGCCGAACTCGTCCGCGAGCTGCCGGCGTCGGTGCGGGTCGGTGTCATCGGCGGAGCCGGGGGGAGCCTGGTGTCGCCGGGGGGACCCCGCGTGGTCGACACCCCGGGCTTCACCGAGGAGTACAAGCCCGAGGCGCTCGAGGCGATCGGTGTGCTCGAGGATCTGCAGGCGGGCTCGGGGGATCGCGACTGGTTCTACGTCCACCCCGCGGGCGGCTTCGGCGCATGGAACCCGGGTGAGCGGACCGGGACCTATCGCGACGGCGGTGACGTGCTGGTGACCGACGCCGACGGCGAGTCGTTCATCTCCGGTCCCGACCTCGGCGTGGCCGTCGTCGACGAGATCGAGCAGCCCAAGCACCACCGCGAGCGGTTCACCGTCGGATACTGACGGGCGGCGACGTCTCAGACCAGGTCTCGCCAGTCGACCTCGTCCTCGTCGCTGTCGGCGAGGGCGAGTTCGCCGGTGATGACGGGGATGCCCGTGGTCTCGGTCGGCGGGCCCATCACCGTCGCCTCGTCGCGGCGGTGACGCAGCACGTCGTCGATGTAGCTCGTCAGCACCTCGGCCAGGGGCACGGAGCGGCCGCGCTCCTGCGACATGTACCACCGGTGCTCGAGCACCTGGTGGAAGACCTCGGCGGGTTCGAGCTTGGCGCGATACTCGAACGGGATGGCCTTGACGACCGGTTCGAACACCCGGGTCAGCCACTCGTGGGCGACCATCTCCTCGTCGGAGCCGAGCCGTGACACCCGGGCCCGGTACTCGTCCAGATCGTTGAGGAGGCGGCGCGCCTGGTTCTCCTCGACGTCGAGACCGGTCAGCCGCAGGAGGCGGCGCTGGTGGTGGCCGGCGTCGACCACCTTCGGCTGGATCGAGACCCGGGTGCCGTCCCGGGTGGTCTCGATCGACATCTCGCCTATGTCGAAGCCGAGGTCGTTGAGGCGGTGCACGCGTTCGGTGATGTGCCAGATCTCGTCGGACTGGAATGTCTCGGTGTCGGTCAGGGCGCCCCACAGCGAGTGATACGACTCCATGATGCCGTCGGCGATCGCGATGGCGTCGACGCCTCCTTCGAGGCGGCCCCCCGCCTCGAGATCCATGATCTCGCCGGCGATGTTCGTCCGCGCGACGTCGAGGTCGTGAGCCCGCTGCCCCGCGGTCAGCCCGCTCTCGTGCAGCTCGCCGGTCTCGGCGTCGACGAGATAGGCGGCGAAGGCGCCGGCATCACGGCGGAAGAGGGTGTTGGAGAGCGAGACGTCGCCCCAGAAGAAGCCGACGTTGTGCAGGCGCACCAGCAGGAGGGCCAGCGCGTCGACCAGCCGCGTGGCGGTGTCGGGGCGCAGGACCTGGGTGAACAGGGCCCGGTAGGGGAGCGAGAAGCGCAGATGCGAGGTGACGAGAGCCGCGGGGAGAGGCTCGCCCGCGGCATCCGTCCTTCCTGCGATCACCGCGACGCGTTCCACACAGGGGGCGTCGAGCCGCTGCAGGTTGCCGAGCATGTCGTACTCGCGGCGCGCCATCTCCTCGGTGGTCTCCTTGATCGCCACCACGCGGCCGGAGAGGGTGGCGAAGCGGACGAGGTGACGGGAGATGCCCTTGGGGAGGAAGACGATGTGGTTCGAGGGCCAGTCGGCCAGCGGCGTCGACCAGGGAAGGGTCAGCAGTCCCGGGTCCACCGCACTGGCGGTGATGCTCAGGGATTCGACCATGTTGCCTCCCGGGACATGCCGCGGCGCGGGGGGTTCAGGAACCCGCCCGCGCCGCGTCGTGGTGTGTCAGGAGCCGGAGGCGACGGGGGCGTCGTTGAGGCGCTCGCCGGTCTCCATGTCGAACGCGTGCACATGGCCCGCGGTCGCGGCGAGGGTGACGGTGTCGCCGGCCATCGGGTGGCGGCGTCCGTCGACGCGGGCGACGATGTCGGTGCGCTTGCCGTTGATGTCGGTGTGGCCGTACAGGTAGCCGTCGGCGCCGAGCTCTTCGACCAGGTCGACCGTGACCGACAGGCCCTTGCCGTCGGCGGGGCCGACCACGATGTCCTCGGGGCGGACGCCGACGGTGACCTCCGAGCCGTGGGCGCGGCCGACGGTGTCGCGGTCCAGCGGCACGATCTCCGAGCCGAACATCACGCCACCCTCGGCGAGCGAGGACGGGAACAGGTTCATCGCGGGCGAGCCGATGAAGCCGGCCACGAAGACGTTGTTCGGGCGCTCGTAGAGGTCGCGCGGGGTGCCGACCTGCTGGAGCAGACCGTCCTTGAGCACCGCGATGCGGTCGCCCATGGTGAGGGCCTCGGTCTGATCGTGGGTGACGTAGACCGTGGTGACGCCCAGGCGGCGCTGGAGCGACGCGATCTGGGTGCGCGTCTGCACGCGGAGCTTGGCGTCGAGGTTCGACAGGGGCTCGTCCATGAGGAACACCTGGGGCTGGCGGACGATCGCGCGGCCCATCGCGACGCGCTGACGCTGACCACCCGAGAGCGCCTTGGGCTTGCGCGTGAGGTACTGCTCGAGGTCGAGGAGCTTGGCGGCCTCGAGGACGCGCTGCGCGCGCTCCTCCTTGCCGACACCGGCGATCTTCAGGGCGAAGCCCATGTTCTCGGCGACGGTCATGTGGGGGTACAGCGCGTAGTTCTGGAAGACCATCGCGATGTCGCGGTCCTTCGGCGGCACATCGGTGACGTCGCGGTCGCCGATGAGGATGCGGCCGGAGTTGACCTCTTCGAGGCCGGCGAGCATGCGCAGCGACGTGGACTTGCCGCAGCCGGAGGGTCCGACGAGGACCAGGAATTCGCCGTCGCCCACCTCGAGGTTGAGCTTGTCGACGGCCGGGCGGGTGCCGCCCGGGTACAGACGGGTTGCGTTGTCGAAAGTGACGGACGCCATGTGTTCTTCTCCTTCACCGGCAGGTACGTGCCGGACGATCCGTTGTGAATGGAGCGGTATGACCGCAGACGCCCACCATCGGGCGCCCCCCTCAGTATGTCACGCGTGCGCGCGAGCGTGAACGGCGCAGTCCAGGGCTCGAGGGGCTCCCGTCTGGGCTTTTCCCAGCCTGCCTGATTAGCATCGTCCCCGGCTCGCCCCGCCCGCGCCCCGCTTCGTTGCCCATCGGCAGCTCCACTCGTCCGAGAGGTTTCATGTCCCACGACCAGTCACCGAACGTTCCGGCACCACGCGAACGCCGGAATGCGGTCCGCGAGAAGGCCCAGCAGGTGCAGGCGCGCCAGTCGCGCCTCCGCTGGCTGCGTCGCGGCAGTGTGACGCTGCTCGTCGCGGGCGTCGTGACGGTGGCGGCCGTCATGGTGACCTGGGCGGTCGGCTCGGCGATGTCACGACCGGAGCTGCGGCCGCAGAACGTCACCGACGACGGCTTCGCGGTCACCTCGGTCAGCGGCGTGGCGGCTCCGGAGGTCGCTGCGGCGCCCGACGATGCCGCGGCGAGCGCGACGGTCGAGGCGACGCCCGAGGCCACCCCCACTCCCACGCCGACTCCCACCGAGGCGCCGGTCGTCGACATCCGCGTCTACGTCGACTACCTGTCGACCGGGTCGCGCGAGTTCCAGCTGGCCAACGTGCAGCAGCTGCGGACCTGGGTGTCCCAGGGTGCGGCCGAGCTGACCTATCACCCGGTGGCGATGCTCACCGCGAAGTCCAACGGAACGAAGTACTCCCTGCGCGCGGCGGCCGCGGCCGCCTGTGTGGCGACGCACTCGCCCGAGGAGTTCTTCGCGTTCAACGACGCTCTGCTGCGCGAGCAGCCCGATGTCGACACCGACGGCTTCACCGACGCCCAGCTCGCCGACCTCGCGCAGGCCGCCGGCGCCGAATCGCCCAAGCTCGTGCGGTCGTGCATCGAAGAGGAGTCGTTCCTCGGGTGGGCTCGGGATGCCACGGAGCGGGCGCTGACCGGCATCCCCGACACCGACGGCGTCACCCTGACCGGTACCCCGATGGTGCTGGTGAACGGTGTGCCCTACGTCGGCGCGCTGGATGACCCGCAGGAGTTCTCGCAGTTCGTCCTGACGATCGGCAGCGACGCGTATTACAAGACCGCTTCGCCGAACCCGTCGGAGTCGCCGTCGCCCACCGCGACCCCCTGACGCCGGCTCCGGCGCCGCACCGCGCCTCCCGCCCCTCGGTAGGATGGGATGCCTTGCCGGCTTGGCGCAATTGGTAGCGCACCTAACTTGTAATTAGGGGGTTACGGGTTCGAGTCCCGTAGCCGGCTCCATCCCGTCCGCGACCCCTCGCCCGCTCCACGCTTCCGCGACCCGTCGCCGGCTCCACCCTTCCGCGATCCGTCGATGGATGCGGCCTCAGGCTCCCCCAGGCGACGTTTTGCGACGGGTCGGGCGCCGCGCGCCGCGGCGCGGTGCCGCGAAGCGACGCGCTGATGTCCGCGACCCGTCGATGGATGCGGCCTCGAGCTCATTCAGGCGGCGTTTTGTGACGGGTCGCGCGCCGCGCGCCGCGGCGCGCTACTCCGGCGGCGCGAAGCGCAACGACACCGTCGTGGCACCGCCCTGACGGAAGAACGCCACCTCGGCCGTGACGGCGGTGTCCGCATCCGCTCCCGATCCGATCTCGACCTCGAAGACCTCGCCCGACCCCGTCGAGTTGAACGCGAGCAGACGCTCGTCCAGGCCCTCGAACTGCGAGGCGTCCCAGCCGAACTCGTCCGCCCGCGCTCGGAGCCCGTCGATCGCGCCACGCCACGACCCGGCGCCGTCGATCCCCACCGTCACCGCCGCGAGCCTGTCATCGGTCGCCGTCGCGGTGGCGGTGACGACATCCTCAACCACGTGCACCTCGTCGCCCGCGGCGATGAGCGCCCGCACGGGCCGGCGGAACTCGGCCTCCTTGGTCTCGTTGGCGCGCAACCCGAGGTCGGAGGCGGGGAGGGCCCCGTCGCCGACCCGCACCCGCAGCACCCCCTCGACATTGACGTAGTCGAACCCGGCGTCGGTGAGCATGCTGCCGCCGTCGGCGGCCTTCTGATCGCTCGAGGCCTCCGGGTCGTCCTCGGCCCACCACGACGCCTGCACCGTGAAGGTCCCCACGACGATCGCGCCGATGATCAGCACCAAGAGCGCGGCCGGCAGCCAGCTCAAGAGGGTTCGGGTCCGTCGGGTCAGGGGCACACTCCAGCGTACGTCGGCGCCGCGCATCCGGCCTGGTCCCGACCACCACGTCGAAGACTGCAAGATGAAGGGATGCCCGCGCCGCGCCTCCCGCTCACCCTCGCCGTGGGCGGTGCGGTCCTCGTCGGGGTGCTCACCGCGCTCCAGGCGCGCGTCAACGGCCAGCTCGGGGTCACGATCGGCGACGGGATCGTCGCCGCTTTCATCTCCTTCGCCTCGGGGCTCGTCCTCGTCGTGCTCCTGAGCGTGGCGTCGCCCGACGGGCGCCGCGGGTACCGGCGCCTGGTGCGGGGTCTGCGCGAGCGCGGGATTCCCGGGTGGATGCTGCTGGGCGGCGCCGCCGGCGCCCTCACCACGGCGACGCAGGGGCTGGCCGTGGGGATCATCGGCGTCTCGCTCTTCACGGTCGGGGCGGTGGCCGGGCAGGCCGTGTCGGGGCTCGTCCTCGACCGTGTCGGCTACGGCCCTGCGGGCGTCGTCGCCGTCACGGTGCCGCGACTGGTCGGCGCCGCACTGTCGATCGGCGCCGTCGCGTTCGCGCTCAGCGGCGACACCCTGGCCACCGTTCCGCTCTGGATGCTCGTGCTCCCGCTCCTGGCGGGAGCCGGCATCGCGTGGCAGCAGGCGACGAACGGGCGGCTGCGGGCCCGTGTCGGATCGCCGCTGACCGCCACCCTGGTCAACTTCATCGGCGGGACGGCGATCCTCGCCGTCGCGGCGGGTGCGAGCATCGCGCTGACGGGCCCTCCCGGTCCGTTCCCCACCGACCCGCTGCTCTACCTCGGCGGAGCCGCGGGCGTGGTCTACATCGTCCTCTCGGCGGCGGTGGTCGGCTCGACCGGTGTGCTCCTCCTGGGCCTCGGGGCCGTCGTCGGGCAGCTCGCGACATCCGTCCTCATCGACGCACTCTGGCCGGCGGTCGGCAATCCCGGCACACTCCAGGCCGCCGCGATGGTCACGCTCGCGCTGCTGTCGGTGATCGTCGTGAGCCTGCCTTGGGGACGGATGCGACGGCGCTGACGATCACGGCAGCGCAACCTCCCGCGGCGCGCCCCCGCGCCGCTCAGCGCGTGTCGCCCTTGGGTGCGGGCATCCGCGAGAGGAAGCGGTCGGGCTCGATCGGCGTGCGTCGACCCGGCCGTGCGTCGGCCGGCTTCCCGCCGACGTAGAGCCAGCCGAGGAGCTCCTCGTTCTTCTTCAGCCCGTGGGCTTTGGCGACCGCCTTGCTGCGGGTGTAGTGGCCGGTCCGCCAGATGACACCCCAGCCCGCGTCGTCGAGGAGGAGGCTGAGCACATGCGCGACACCGGACGCGACCGCCTCCTGCTCCCATCGCGGCACCTTCCCGCTCTTGCGGTAGCTGGCGACCACGGCGATGAGCAGCGGAGCACGCTGCGGCTTCGTCGATGCGCCCTTCTGGCCCTCCGCCTTGTTGATCGCCCGGCCGAGCCGCTCGCGGTCGTCGCCGCGCAGCTCGATCAGACGCCAGGGGCGCAGCGACGAGTGATCGGCGACCCGGCCCGCGGCGCCGACGAGTCGCGCCAGCTCCTCGTGCGTCGGTGCATCAGCGGTGACCCGCGACCACGAGCGTCGACCGGCGACGGCCTCGTAGACCGCCTCGCTCAGCGCGCTCACGCGGGCGATTCGGGCGTGAAGTCCAGGGCGAGCGAGTTCATGCAGTAGCGGTCGCCGGTCGGGGTGCCGAAGCCGTCGGGGAAGACGTGGCCCAGGTGCGACCCGCACGACGCGCAGCGCACCTCCGTCCGCACCATCCCGTGGCTGTTGTCCTCGATCAGTTCGACCGCCTCGGGCCGGATCGACTCGTAGAAGCTCGGCCACCCGCAGTGCGAGTCGAACTTCGTGCCGCTCTTGAACAGCTCTGCGCCGCAGGCGGCGCAGGTATAGAGGCCGGCGCGTTCCTCGTCGAGCAACTCCCCGGTCCAGGGGCGCTCGGTCGCCGCTTCGCGCAGCACCGCATACTGCTCGGGGCTGAGCTCGGCCCGCCACTGCTCGTCGGACTTGTCCACCGTGTAAGACATGGAACCTCCTGCCCCCATTCAACCGCAGACCCGCGACCCCGGGCGCGCGGGTGCGCTGTGCGCGTACACGCGGCGACATATCCGGGATGCCGCGCACCCGCGCGGCACGATGGGGGAGTGCCCGAGCCCGATGCCCTGCCTGCCGATATGGACGCGGTCTCGGAGCGGTACCGGAGGTTCGCCGAGAGCGAGGCGCCGGGGCGCTCCGCGCGGTACGAGGAGTGGGCCGCGGGGGTGGCGGGCGATCCGGCGATGCAGCGGCTCCTCGCGCAGATCCCCGCCGCCCGTCGTCAGCCGCCTCTCGTGTTCGCCGTCACGCGCCTCCTCGGAGCCCCGGAAGCGGACTATCCCACGTGGGCGGCGTGGACCCATCGCCATGCCCTCACGGTGATCGCGGAGTGCACGGCCCGGTCCCTCCAGACCAACGAGCCCCTCCGCTGCGCGGCGCTCCTTCCCGCCCTCTCGACGATTCCCGGGCCGATCGCGCTGCTGGAGATCGGGGCGAGCGCGGGGCTGTGCCTGTACCCCGACCGCTACTCCTACCGCTACGCTGGAGGCCCCGCCCTCGACCCCGTCGACGGCCCGTCGGCAATCGTGCTCGACAGCGCGCTGCGCGGGCCTGGCGCCGCGCGGGCGCGGGAGACCCTCGCCCTTCCCGAGGTCGTCTGGCGGGCGGGGGTCGACCTCGCCCCTCTCGACGCCGCCGACCCGGCGGATCGCGCGTTCCTCGCCGCCCTCGTCTGGCCCGGCGAGAGGGGGAGATGGGAACGCATCGGCGCGGCTCTCGAGATCGTCGCGGCCGACCCGCCCCGGATGTCGCGGGGCGACGCGTCGGAGCCGGGCGTCGTGGCTGCGGCGGCAGCCGAGGCTCCGCCCGGCGCCACGCTGGTCATCACCACGCCGGGTGTCCTACCGCACATCCCGGTCGCCGGCAGGCGACGTCTGCGCGCCGAGATCGACGCCGTCCGCGTCGCGACCGGGGCACGCTGGGTCACCCTCACTCCCGCGGGCATGGCCGACCAGTGGCATCCGCCCCTGGATCCGCGCCGGTGGTCGGGGTTCGTGCTGGCCATCGACGGGGTGCCCTGCGCCGAGGTCGATCCGCTCGGCGCATTCGTGGAGTGGCGCGCCGAGGAACCGGAGGCGCGGCGTTAGCGTGAGCGGGTGCCCTTAAGCGAACGGGATCGGCTGATCCTCGACTTCGAGGCGCTGTGGACCCGACACGGGAGCGCCAAAGAGGAGGCCATCCGCCTCCGTCTCGGCATGTCGCCGGGTCGCTACTACCAGCTGCTCACACGGCTGATCGACACGACCGAGGCGCAGGAGTACGACCCCATGCTGGTCAAGCGGCTGCGCCGCATCCGCGACGCGCGCCTGCGCGCACGCGTCATCCGTACGGCGGCGTCATCCGGCTGAGAGGCGCGGCTCCCGCATCCTCCCGCACCCGTCCAGCTGGCGCTTAGGTTGCCCTGGCCCGCTTCGGTACCATCTTCTGGTGCCGAAAAGGACCTATCCGCGGGATCGCTTCGATGACCTCCCCGCGGACGGCGGGCGGGTCGGTGCGCACCGGGCGGAGAACCCCCGGATGCGTCCGTGGGCGGTGCTCCTCTGGGCGAGCCTGGCCACCATCGTCCTCATCGTCGTCGGCATCTTCGGCACCCTGCTGACGTCGGGGCGCATCCAGCTCGCCCCCGATGCCGAGCCCACGCCATCACCGCAGCCCACCGTCGAGCCGGTGATCGACACGTCCTACGCGGTGCAGGTGCTCAACGCCACGCCCGAGCAGGGGCTGGCGACCCAGGTGAAGGACGAGATCGTCGCGGCGGGGTGGTCCGCCGATGCCGTCACGGCCAGCGGTGCCGGAACGACCGACTTCGCCGAAACCACGGTCTATTACGCCTTCCCCGGCGACCAGGCGGCCGCCGCGGGTCTTGCCGACCTTGTGCTCGGCGGCGCGCGCATCGAGCAGACCGACGTCTACCAGCTCGCCGATGACCCGAACACCCCGGAGGACGAGAGTCAGGCGCTGCAGCTGACCGTCGTCATCGGGCTGGACCGCACGGCCGACGCGCCGGTCGACGAGGCTCCCGCGCCCTGAACCGGGGTGCGTGTTTCGCCCGCGTAAATGTTTGACAGCGGGCATGTCAACAGTTGCCTGAAGGCACTTTCCGCGGTGTCGGCGATCCCTAGCATGGGCCCTGTCCCGCCGCAGTACAGGAGAGTTCGCAATGACACAGGGCACCGTCAAATGGTTCAACGCCGAGAAGGGCTACGGTTTCATCACCGCCGGTGACGGTCAGGATGTCTTCGTCCACTACTCGAACATCGACATGTCCGGCTTCCGGGTGCTCGAGGAGGGCCAGACCGTCGAGTTCACCGTCGGGTCGGGTCAGAAGGGACCGCAGGCCGAATCGGTCCGCGTCGTCTGAGAGCGGATGACGCGCGTCGGCGTCCCGCTCGACCCGCCACACGCCGTGTGTGGGCGTGGCTTGCACTCACCCATGCCGAGTGCCAGAATGGATTAGCACTCGTGATTGTTGAGTGCTAAGTCCGAAAGCCAACGTCCGGGAGGGACGACACACACATGGCAAAGATCATCGCTTTCGATGAGGAGGCCCGTCGCGGCCTCGAGCGCGGCCTGAACATCCTGGCCGACGCCGTCAAGGTGACCCTGGGTCCCCGCGGTCGCAACGTCGTGCTGGAGAAGAAGTGGGGCGCCCCCACGATCACCAACGACGGTGTCTCGATCGCCAAGGAGATCGAGCTGGACGACCCCTACGAGAAGATCGGCGCCGAGCTGGTCAAGGAGGTCGCGAAGAAGACCGACGACGTCGCCGGCGACGGCACGACCACCGCGACCGTTCTCGCTCAGGCGCTCGTTCGCGAGGGTCTGCGCAACGTCGCCGCCGGTGCCGACCCGATCTCGCTCAAGCGCGGTATCGAGAAGGCCGTCAAGGCGGTGACCGACCAGCTGCTGGCTGACGCCAAGGAGGTCGAGTCCAAGGAGCAGATCGCCGCCACGGCGTCGATCTCGGCCGCTGACCCGACCATCGGCGACCTGATCGCCGAGGCGATCGACAAGGTCGGCAAGGAGGGCGTCGTCACCGTCGAGGAGTCGCAGACGTTCGGCACCGAGCTCGAGCTCACCGAGGGTATGCGTTTCGACAAGGGCTTCATCAACCCCTACTTCGTCACCGACCCCGAGCGTCAGGAAGCGGTCTTCGAGGACCCCTACATCCTGATCGCGAACCAGAAGATCTCGAACATCAAGGACCTTCTGCCCGTCGTCGACAAGGTGATCCAGGACGGCAAGGAGCTCGTCATCATCGCCGAGGACGTCGAGGGCGAGGCCCTGGCGACCCTGGTGCTGAACAAGATCCGCGGCATCTTCAAGTCGGCTGCCGTCAAGGCCCCCGGCTTCGGCGACCGCCGCAAGGCTCAGCTGCAGGACATCGCGATCCTCACCGGCGGCCAGGTCATCACCGAGGAGGTCGGTCTCAAGCTTGAGAACGCCACCCTCGACCTGCTCGGTCGTGCGCGCAAGGTCATCATCACCAAGGACGAGACCACCATCGTCGAGGGTGCCGGTGACGCTGCGCAGATCGAGGGTCGCGTGACCCAGATCCGTCGCGAGATCGACAACACCGACAGCGACTACGACCGCGAGAAGCTCCAGGAGCGCCTCGCCAAGCTCGCCGGCGGCGTGGCCGTCATCAAGGCGGGTGCGGCCACCGAGGTGGAGCTCAAGGAGCGCAAGCACCGCATCGAGGACGCCGTCCGCAACGCGAAGGCCGCCGTCGAAGAGGGCATCGTCCCCGGTGGTGGCGTCGCGCTGATCCAGGCCGGCAAGATCGCCTTCGAGGCCCTGGAGGTCTCGGGTGACGAGGCCACCGGTGCGAACATCGTCAAGGTCGCCATCGAGGCTCCGCTGAAGCAGATCGCGCTCAACGCCGGTCTCGAGCCCGGTGTCGTGGCCAACAAGGTCGCCGACCTTCCGGTCGGTCACGGCCTGAACGCCGCGACCGGCGAGTACGGTGACCTGTTCGCGCAGGGCATCATCGACCCCGCCAAGGTCACGCGTTCGGCGCTGCAGAACGCCGCGTCGATCGCCGGTCTGTTCCTCACCACCGAGGCCGTGGTCGCCGACAAGCCCGAGAAGGCTGCCGCGGCGCCCGCCGACCCCACGGGTGGCATGGACTTTTGATACGACGGGACGCAATGCCGCGCAGCGGCGTTGAGTCCCGGGCGTATCAAGGTCGAGTAGCCGCCGCAGGCGGCGTATCGAGACCCAAATCGTCCGAACCAAGAAGAGCCCCCTCCTCCGGGAGGGGGCTCTTCTGCGTCTCGCCGCAGCATCCCACCGCGCCAACTACCATCTGCCGCATGACCTTCGACGGACTGGACCCCGCCGCCCCGCGTTTCTACGACGACCTCGCGGCCGACAACACCCGCGAGTGGTGGTTGGCGAACAAGGCGCGCTACGAGGAGGTCGTCCGTGGACCGTTCGAGGCGCTCGCCGCCGAGCTCGAGCCGGAGTTCGGTCAGCTGAAGATCTTCCGGCCGAACCGCGACGTGCGCTTCAGCGCCGACAAGTCGCCCTACAAGCTCCACATCGGCATGGTCTCGCTCGCGCCGGTGGCGTACTACCTCCAGCTCTCGGCGACGGGACTCCTCGTCGGCGGCGGTGCGTACGACGTCCCGCCGGCCGCACTCGCCCGCTTCCGTGAGCTCGTCGACGACGATCGCCGCGGGCCCGAGGTGGCAGGGCTGGTCTCTGCTCTCGCCGAGGACGACCTCGTGCCGATGAGCGAGGACGCGGTGCGCACCGCTCCGAGGGGATACTCGGTCGAGCACCCCCGGATCGACCTGCTGCGGCTGAAGCACCTCGCCGTCGGGCGCACCGAGCCGCTCGCGGACTGGATGTGGGGCCCCGAGGTGTTCGACATCGTCAGCGACGCATGGCGCGGCGTGGGGATGTGGAACGGCTGGCTCTCGGAGAACCTGGGGGACCTGCTGATCCGCCCTGATCGCGAGCGGCCCGGTCGGCGGTAGCCGACGCCCGCACGGGTGAACGGTCCCTCCGGGGGAGGGACCGTTCGGTCTTCCGCTGCAGCTTCGTGTGGGGGTCAGCGGAAGAGGCTCGCGGTCGCCAGCTCGGCGTCGGCGTACTGCCGGCCGGCGGAGGCCAGGGCGGTGTTGATGCCGTTCAGGCTGTCTTCGACCTGACGCTGGGTGGCGCGCCACTGGTCGACAACCGAGTGGAACGCCACGGCGGCGCTTCCGGTCCAGGTGCCCTGCAGGTGGGTCAGCTGCGCCAACATCGACTGCGTGTCGGCCTGGATGCGGTCGATGGTGCCGCGGATGGTGGATGTCGCGGCGAGGAGGGAATCGCTGTCGACGGAGTAGGTGGCCATGGGTGCTCCTTTTCGAAGTGGACACCGCTCACGCTAGAGAGCCGGCCGGGTCCGATCGGCGACGGCGGACTCATCCGTGGAGAACTGCGGGAGCACCCAGGCTGTGCAGGAGAGGACGGATCCGCGTCAGTCGCGAGGCGGGCGCGGGAGCGGCTGCGTCTCGAGCAGCAGGTGCTCCGCGGCATCCCTCGATTCGGCGAGCGGGAAGCCGACCCGGAATGTCGCCCCGCCGCCGGGGGTGTCGAAGACCTCGACCGACCCGTGCAGCGCGTCGACGATGGAGGCGACGATCGACAGCCCGAGCCCTGTTCCCCCCGTTTCGCGGGTGCGGGAGGTGTCTGCTCGCCAGAACCGCTGGAAGATCTTGTCCTTTATCTGGTCGGGGACGCCCTCCCCGTGGTCGATCACCTCGATCCAGCCCAGGTTGGCGTCGCGGTCCACGCCCACCCGCAGCTCGATGGGGGAGTCGTCGGGGGTGAATCGCCGAGCGTTTCCGAGGAGGTTCGCGACGACCTGCCGGATGCGGTTCTCGTCGCCCCAGACCACGACGGCGGAGGCCGCGGCCGCGGTGACGGCGGCAGGAGCTGCGGGTGCCGTCGCCTCCGGCGCCACGGGGGCGTCGGCGGGAGTGCGCGGGCGCCGGCGCAGGCGTGAGAGCGACGCGCCGCGGCGAGGAATGGCAGCGGTGCGGGGCGAACCTCCGCGGCGTCCGCCGTCGGCCGCCTCGGGCTCGGGTTCGGGGGCGAGCGCGGGGCGGAGCTGGTGCACGGTCGCGTCGAGCACGGTCACCGTGCGCTGCGGGGAGGCGGCCCGAGCGTCCAGGCCCGCGTCCCGCGCGATCGGCACGAGGTCGACGGGGGTGATCGCGACATCCTTGCGCTCGTCGAGGCGGGCGAGGGCGAGGAGGTCCTCCACGAGAAGGCCCATCCGGACGGCCTCCTTCTCGATGCGCTCCATCGCCTGGCCGGTGGCCTCGTCGCCGGAGATCCCTCCCATGCGGTAAAGCTCGGCGTAACCACGGACGGTCACGAGGGGCGTCCGCAGTTCGTGGCTGGCGTCGCCGATGAAGCGGCGCATCTGACGGACGGTCGCGTCACGCTGCGAGATCGCGGCGTCCACGCGAGAGAGCATCGCATTGATCGCGGTCTTCAACCGGCCCACCTCGGTGGTCTTCGGCTCGATGTCGGTCATCCGCTGGCTGAAGTCGCCGGCGGCGATCGCATCGGCGGTGGTCTCCACCTGGCCGAGGCTGCGGAAGGTGAGGGTCACGAGGAATCGCGTGAGCGCGGCGGCGACACCGATGATGATGACGGCGAGGATGCCGTAGATCGCGATGTAGTTGGCGATCGTGCGGTTCACCGACGAGACGGGAAGCGCGACCATCTCGGAGTACAGGCCGCCACCGCCGGGATACTCGCTGACCGCCACCGTCGCCCGGAACTCCGCTTCCCCGTTGCGGGAGAGGAGAGTGACGATGTTGAGCTGATTCGTCTGAGCGTCTGCGACGGGGTAAGCGTCGGGGAACTGCGGCTGAGGCTGCGTGCCGCCGCGACCGCCTGCTGTCGTCAGAAGCTCGCCGTTGCGGTCGTAGATCGCCACGAAGTAGTCCGCCAGCGGTGCGCCCGGGATCGCTCGCGCAGTGAGAACGCCGTCCTCGACGCCGATGTCGATCAACGGGTCGGCGGAGTCCGTCGTCGCCAGAGCCTCGACCTGTGTGTCCAGGCTTGCGACGAGGCTGTTGCGGAGGAAGATCGCCGTGCCGACGCCGGCCGCGAAGAGACCCACGATGAGCAGCGCAACCGTGACCCCGGTCACCTTCGTGCGCAGGCTGGTGCCGCGCCACCATCGCGTGATCGCGTCGGGCTGTGTTCCCAGGGGTCTGCTCCTTGGCGTGTCCGGGGCGCGGGGGCGCCTCGCGTCAGACGGTCTTGCCGGCCTTGAGCATGTATCCGAATCCGCGCTTGGTCTGGATCAGCGCCTCGGACGAGTGCGGATCGATCTTGCGGCGGAGGTAGGAGATGTAGCTCTCGACGATTCCGGCGTCGCCGTTGAAGTCGTACTCCCACACGTGGTCGAGGATCTGCGCCTTGGACAGCACCCGGTTGGGGTTCAGCATGAGGTAGCGCAGCAGCTTGAACTCGGTGGGGGAGAGGTCGATCGACACGTCGCCGACCCGGACGTCGTGGGTGTCCTGATCCATCGTCAGCTCGCCGGCGCGGATCACCGACTCCTCGTCGGCCTGCATCGTGCGGCGGAGGATCGCCTGGATGCGGGCCACGATCTCGTCGAGGCTGAAGGGCTTGGTGACGTAGTCGTCGCCTCCCACGTTCAGGCCCGTGATCTTGTCCTCGGTCTCGTCCTTCGCCGTCAGGAAGAGGATGGGGGCGGTGTACCCCGCGCCGCGCAGGCGCTTGGTGACGCTGAACCCGTTCATGTCGGGGAGCATGACGTCCAGCACGATGAGGTCGGGTTCTTCCTCGAGCACAGCCGAGATCGTCTGCGCACCGTTGGAGACGGCCCTGACCTGGAAGCCGGCGAAACGGAGGCTCGTGATGAGCAGATCCCGGATGTTCGGCTCATCGTCCACAACGAGGATGCGGGGTGCAGTCATCCCCTCATTATGTCGAGGTGGGCTACGCGCTGTCTGGATATCGCGCGGAGAGGCGGGATGCGGCTTCTCCCGCTCTCACGCCGTCTCAGTCGAGGCTCGCCCGGACGGCGCGCTCGATGACGGGTCGGATGGCGG
Source organism: Microbacterium kunmingense (assembly GCF_023155745.1). Lineage (GTDB taxonomy): Bacteria > Actinomycetota > Actinomycetes > Actinomycetales > Microbacteriaceae > Microbacterium > Microbacterium kunmingense. The sequence continues at coordinate 60,826 of NZ_JAKNUS010000005.1, read as the reverse complement.
CGTCGGGATCCACCGTCACGCGGTGCAGCACGAGACCGTCTGCAGCCGCCATGAGCGAGCGGGATGCCTCGGCGGGCGCGCGGGCACCCACCTGCGCGAGCAGTTCGACCATCCACCTGACGTAGGTGCGGCGCTGCTCCAGGAGCGGCGTCAGCACCTCGGGGTCGGCGGCGCCCTCGAGGAAGAGCGCGAACCGGGCCCGGGTTCGGGCGGCGAAAGGACCGGTCTCGACGTCGACCATCGACGTCAGGGCGTCCGTCAGCTGCTCGGGTGTCTCGATCGGCGGCAGCGGGGCGGCGGCGAAATCGGCCCGCTCTCTCTCGGCCAGGTGCGTGACCACCCCGGCGACGAGCGCGTCGCGAGTGCGAAACCAATTCGACGTCGATCCCTTCGGCAACCCCGCCCGCTCGTCCACGCGCGCATGGGTGAGAGCGCGGATGCCCTGCTCGCCGACGAGCGCGAGGGCCGCGTCCAGGGCTCTGTCCCGAGTGGTGGCCACCTTTTGACCCTAGGTGTCGCGACGCTACTAGAGAAGTAGTGACACGGCACTAGAGACGTAGTATCGTGCAGACATGGACGAGAAGGTGACCCGCGCGGGACTTCCGGCGGAGGTGCCGCAGATGCCGGCGGTTCCCGGCTTCACGCACAAGTTCGTCGACATCCCGGGTCTTCGGGTCCACGTGGCCACGGCCGGAGAGGGCGAGCCGGTCCTCATGCTGCACGGACTGCCCCAGCACTGGTGGCAGTGGCGGGCGGTGGGTTCCGCGCTGGCCGAACGCTATCGCGTCGTCTGTCCGGATGCGCGGGGCTTCGGCTGGACGCAGGCCGAGTCGCCGCGGATCTCCCGCTATGCGATGCGGGACGACGTGCTGGCCCTCCTCGACGCCCTTGAGCTGGAGCGGGTCCGTCTGGTCGCGCACGACATGGGAGCGGTCGTAGCGGCGCAACTGGCCTATGGGAATCCCGATCGCGTGCGGGCGATGGTGATCCTCAGCGTGCCGCCGCCCTTCATGAGGCTGGGCCTCGGGATGCTGCCGGCGATGCGTCATGTGCCCAAGCTCCGATGGCGCCGGGCGGGTTCCTCGCTGGACTGGGTCCTCGCGCCGCCCTACGTCGCCACACCGATGAGCGAGCCGACGAAGATGACCTACCTGGCGCCGCTCCGCGACCCCGCCAAGGATGCCGCGATCAGCGAGGTCTATCGCGGCCTGCTGATCGGCGGTGAGATGCCGGCGCTGGCCACCGGCGCCTACCGCCGGCGACGTCTGACGGTTCCGACCCTGTACTGCTTCGGCGAGAGGGACGAGCCGCTGACGGCCTCGTTCGTGCGGACGCAGAGCGGCGATGTCTCGCGGTTCGCCGACCACGTCGAGTTCGCTCCGGTGCCCGGCGCCGCACACTTCGCCACGGACGACAACCCCGGCGCCGTCACCGAGCTCACGAGGGAGTTCTTCGCCCGCGCGGCGTGATGTCCGGGGCGCACCGCCGTCAGCGTGAGCCGGCGGTCTCGCTCAGCGGTGCCGTCTGGATCACGAAGCGATGCCGCCGAAGGCGCTCGGCGAGCGCCTCGCCCATCGCCGACATCGGAGTGAGCACGCCGCCGCGAGGCGGCAGGTCGTCGAACGCGAGGCAGAGCGCCGACTCGCCGAGCATCACCGCCGTGCCGTCGTAGCCCGGGTCGTACGGCGCCGAGATCCGGGTGCGCGTCGGCGTGCCCTCGACCGGATAGACATCGGCCTCGACCGTGAACCGGCCGGCCTCCCTCGCCCGCGCGCTCGGCCCCTCTCCGGGTTTCGGCAGGATGCGGTCGAGGAGCGCGCGGGTGGGAGGGAACAGAAGCCCCGCGACGAGGGCTCCGGTCGCCGCCGACACGGCGGCGGCGATGATGCGTCCGGGCGCACCGGTCGTGGTGTCGACGACCTCGCGGTAGCGCATCAGCTCGCCGTACGACCAGCCGCCGAGCCAGCTGGTGCGCTGCACGATCTGCTGGTTGTAGGCACCCATCACGAACGGGGCCTGCCAGATTCCGGATGCCTCGTCGAGGCGCAGCCCGCGCGGCCGGCTGCTCGCGGGGAGGCGCCGGGAGGGACCGGGGGTGAGCGCGTAAGGGTCGGCCACGACACGTCGGGCCGACCCGTCGTGGCGGGCGTCGAGCAGCTGCTGGCGGAGGGAGTCGATCGTCCCGCCGCTCACCCCGCCCTTGATCGCGCGCACCTGCACGTCCGCCTCGGCGAGCGGCCCGCCGCCGGCGGCTGCGTGGGCGAGCCCGACGCCGAGGTCGGAGGGGATCGAGTCGAAACCGCACGAGTGCACGATCCGCGCGCCGCTGTCCCGCGCGGTGGCGTGCACCTCCGCCACGCTCCGCGCGGCGAACGTGCTCTCCCCGGTGAGATCGGCGTACGCCGTGCAGGCGCGGGCGCAGGCCCGCACCAGGGGGAGGCCGTGTCGCGCATAGGGCCCGACGGTGGAGGCGATCACGCGTGCGGAGGCGGCCAGCCGGTCGAGCGCCGCGGCGTCGGCGATATCGACGACGAGCGTGTCCCACGCGACATCCAGCTCCCGGCGGAGGGCCGCCAGACGCTCGGGGGAGCGGCCCGCGAGGGCGATGCGCGCACCTTCGGGCGCGCTGCGCGAGAGGTGCTCGGCGGTCAGCCGCCCGACGAAGCCGGTGGCGCCCACCAGGACGATGTCGTAGTCCCGCTCCCCGCTGCCCATGAGCCGGCTAGGCTGCCGCGACCTCTTCCGCGTCGAGGATCGTGTAGCTGTAGCCCTGTTCGGCGAGGAAGCGCTGGCGGTTCTGGGCGAAGTCCTGGTCGACGGTGTCTCGGGCGATCAGGGTGTAGAAGCTCGCGGTGCGGCCCGATTCCTTCGGGCGCAGCAGCCGTCCGAGGCGCTGCGCCTCCTCCTGACGCGAACCGAACGAGCCCGAGACCTGGATGGCGACGGACGCCTCGGGCAGGTCGACGGAGAAGTTCGCCACCTTCGACACCACGAGCAGCGAGATCTCGCCGTCGCGGAAAGCGCCGTACAGCTCTTCGCGTTCGTCGACGGGGGTCGCTCCGGTGATCTTGGGTGCGCCGAGGGCCTCGGCGAGCTCGTCGATCTGGTCGAGGTACTGCCCGATGACGAGGATGCGCTCGCCCGGGTGACGCGACACGAGCTGCCGCACGACGTCGATCTTCGCCGGGGCCGTGGCGGCCAGCCGGTAGCGCTCCTCGTCGGCTGCGGCGGCGTACTCGAGGCGCTCGCCGGCGGGAAGGTCGACGCGCACTTCGTAGCAGACGGCGGGGGAGATGAAGCCCTGCGCCTCGATCTCCTTCCAGGGGGCGTCGAACCGCTTCGGGCCGATGAGGCTGAACACGTCGCCCTCGCGCCCGTCCTCGCGCACGAGCGTGGCGGTGAGGCCCAGGCGCCTGCGCGCCTGCAGGTCGGCGGTGAGCTTGAACACCGGGGCGGGGAGGAGGTGCACCTCGTCGTAGACGATGAGTCCCCAGTCGAGGGCGTCGAGGAGCGCGAGGTGGGCGTACTGACCCTTCCGCTTGGCGGTGAGGATCTGGTAAGTCGCGATCGTGACCGGCTTGACCTCCTTGGCCTGACCGGAGTACTCGCCGATCTCCTCGGGGGTGAGGCTGGTGCGGCGCAGCAGTTCGTCGCGCCACTGCCGGGCGCTGACGGTGTTGGTGACGAGGATGAGCGTGGTCGTCTTCGTCTCGGCCATCGCTCCGGCCCCGACGAGGGTCTTTCCGGCACCACAGGGGAGGACGACGACGCCCGAGCCGCCGTCGGCGAAGGTCTCGACGGCCTTCTGCTGGTAGGGGCGCAGGTGCCAGCCGTTCTCAGCGAGATCGATCGGATGCGGCGTCCCCGGCGTGTACCCGGCGTGATCTTCGGCGGGCCAGCCGATCTTCAGCAGCTCCTGCTTGATCTGACCGCGAGCCCAGGCGTCGACGACGTAGGTGTCGGGTGCGGGGTGGCCGATGAGGAGCGGCTGGATCCGCTTGTTCCGCGATACTTCCGCCAGCACCGCGGCGTCGCCGGAGCGCAGCACGAGGGTGCCGTCCTCGTCGCGCTCGATGACGAGTCGGCCGTACCGTCCGACGGTCTCGCGGATGTCGAGGGACACCGACGGCGGGACGGGGAAGCGCGACCACCGGTCGAGGGTGGCGAGCATGTCGTCGGCCCCGTGGCCGGCGGCGCGGGCGTTCCACAGCCCCAGGCGGGTGATCCGGTAGGTGTGGATGTGCTCGGGCGCGCGTTCGAGCTCGGCGAAGATCGCCAGCTCGTGCCGCGCGGATTCCGCCTCGGGATGGGCGACTTCCAGCAGCACCGTCCGATCGCTCTGCACGATGAGGGGTCCGTCAGCCATAGCGTTCCAGTCTACCCGGGCCGTGATGCCCCGGGCGGTGGCGGCCGCGATCAGACGGGGCGGCGACGCTCAGGCGACGCTGCGGACGGTCACGACGTGCGAGAGCGGAAGGGTGCGTTCGACGTCGCTCGACTGATCGCGCCCGCGGAGGCGCCCGCCGCCGAATCCCGTCGCCTCCAGGGTGAAGGTGCGCTCGGTGCCGTCGGGCATCCGGACGACGACGTCGATCACCGCGCGGGTGCGCACCGCCTGGACGATCTCGCGCTCGAGCCAGGCGTTCTCGGCATCGGCGTCGTGCGATCCACGCAGCACGCGGATGAGGGCGGCGTGCGGTTCGGGCGCGGGTTCGCTCCGCTCGGGGTTCGGTCGCACGCGATGGCGGAGCCTGGCCGGGGCGCCGTCCTCGCCGACGGAGATCACCGGATAGCGTGCGTCGCTCAGGGCCCAGGCCACCGTGTCCTGCGAGACGCCGGTGGTGAGGGCGTCGCCGTCGGCGACGAGGCCGAGGGCCCGCAGGCCCTGATCGACCGAGACCGCGTCCAACAGCGCGGGATCGCCGCTTTCGACCATGGTGCGCCGCGTCGCGGCATCCGTCCGGACCCGGATGAGACCATGCCGGGCCGCGGTGCTGTCGATGAGATAGCCGAGGGGCTGGGGGAGACCGGTGAGGGACAGTCCGGTGAGGAACTCGCGGATCGACGCCGCGGTCTCACCCTCGGTGAGCCCCGCGGTGAGGGATTCGGCGGTGAACCGGTACGTCGAGGCCTGCGCCCGCGATTCGCGTGCCGCCAGCCGCCGCAGCCGCAGCTCGAGGCGCGGCGCCAGGGGACCGGGCGCGATCGCGGTGAGGTCTGCCTGAAGGTAGACGCGGTCGATCTCGGCGGGGAGGTGCCGGGCCAGTTCGGGGGTCTGCGGGGCGTCGCCGTCTCGGAGCGTCGTCGCCCACGCCGGCTCGCGACTCTCCGGGGTGAGGAGGCCCCACTGCACCGCGATCCGTGCCAGGGACGCCGCTCGCCGGTCCCAGTCCTCGTCGAGCGGATATCGCGCCGGCCAGGCCGTCACCGGGAGATAGCCGCCGTCGGGGGTGCGGAGCCCCGACGGCAGGGATGCCCGGAAGCCGGTGACGACGATGCGCCAGCGCTCGGGGGTCGATGTCTCCAGCCAGCGTGAACCCGCCTCGGCGACCTCCCAGTCCCGTCCGCTCGAGGTCAGCAGTCCGGCGGCGGCAGCGGCGCCGACGATGTCGTCGAGCTCTGCGCCGTCGCCGAGGGCCCCGGCGTCGACGAGCTTGCGCCGGTCGGCGGCGCTGATGTCGCCCGAGGTGATCCGGGTGAGGGGGGTGTGCAGGGCCGCCGCGAGCACATCGGCCAGCGATCCGACGGTGGTGAACACCCTTTCGGCCGAGGCGAGCGTCTCCTCCTCGGAGGCCGGCTCGGGAGGGGTCTCCTCCGCCCCGGCGACGAAGGCGTCGGGACGATCCGCGCGCAGCCGGCGGAGGGCCTCCGTCACGGGATGCCACGGGGCGCCGTCCTCGCCCGTCAGGGCCAGACGCGTCGCCGAGGCCGGAGCTTCCGCGGACGGGTCGGCGTCGTCGGCGGCTGCCGCCAGGGCGATCAGTTCCCCGCGGGTGAGGTGGACCAGCGCGCGGTCGATCGACGACGGCTCCAGCAGGGCGTCGGCCGCATCGAAGAAGTCTTTCCAGGGCGCCGTCGGGGAGATGCCCCGGGCGGCGAGGATGTCGGCGAGCTCGCGGTCGTCGCGACCGGCGAGCCACGTCGCGAGGGCGCGCTCGTCGGAAGCCATCAGCCCGCCCGGTTGGCCCGTGCCCTCCGGACGAAGCTCATGATGAGGACGGTCAGCATCAGCACGAACGCCAGCGGCGGGGCGATCCAGACGATCACGCCCACGGTCGGCCAGATCCCGCCGGCCATGTCGGCGCCGGCGGCCGAGCCGATCATGATCGACAGGAAGCACACGATCGACAGCAGGATCAGGCCCAGCGACATGAAGGCCAGGATGCGGTCGATCCGCCGCACCGGAAGGTCGGCGTTCGAAGTCGGCGTGCTCATCGACGATCAGCCTATCTGCTCCGCCCTCGCGGCGGTGATCGGATGACCCGCGGTGACGTGCGGTGAGCTCGCCGCGACCCCGCGGTGACCCCGCGGTGACGATGTCGCGCCCGCCCGCGTAGGCTTGGGGCGGGCACAACTCTGCCCGTCATCCGTCATGCCCGCGACACGCAGGCACCGATTTCAGCGAGGTCTCATGCCCACCGGCAAGGTCAGGTTCTACGACGAGGAGAAGGGTTTCGGCTTCATCACCACCGATGAGGGCCAGGACGTGTTCCTGCACGCCACCGCGCTCCCCGCGGGCTCGGCGGCGCCCAAGCCCGGCGCGCGCGTGGAATTCGGCGTCGCGGACGGCCGCCGCGGTTTGCAGGCGCTGTCGGTGCGGGTGCTGGAGGCTCCGGTGAGCCTGGCCAAGCGTGCCCGCAAGCCCGCCGACGACATGGCCGTCATCGTCGAGGACCTGGTGAAGCTGCTCGACGGCATCGGCGCCGACCTGCGTCGCGGCCGGTACCCCAGCTCGTCGCAGTCGAAGAAGGTCGCCGCCGTCCTCCGCAAGGTCGCCGATGACTTCGAAGCCTGAGCCCGATCCCCGGCTGCTCGAAGCCCACGATCTGGCCCTCGCGGCGCTTCGCGAGATCACGCCCGCCGACACCATCGGCGAGCCCGCGGACTACCGGATCGAAGACGACGGTGTCGTCTCGCTCCGGTTCGAGAACCGTCTGCACGGCTATCCGGGGTGGTTCTGGACGGTGAGCCTCGCCCGTGTCGAGGATGCCGAGCCGACGGTGCTCGAGGTCGAGCTGCTCCCCGGCGACGGCGCGCTCCTCGCGCCGGAGTGGGTTCCGTGGGCGGTGCGCCTGGCGGAGTATCAGGCCGCCCAGGCCGCGGCCGCCGAATCGGGCGAGGATGACGACTCCGACGAGGACGAGGACGACGACGCCGAGTTCGACGAGGACGACGATGACGCCGACGTCGATGACCTCGACGACCTGGACGCCTCGGATTTCGACGAGGACGGGTCGCCGATCCTCCACGCGGGAGATCTGGACGGCGTCGACATCGACGAGCTCGCCGACAGCGACACGGATGACGACGACGACGACGCGGATGACGACGACGAGGACGGCGACGACGACGCGGATGACGACGACGCGGACGGCGACGACGAGGACTGACTCCTCGCGCACACCGTCCGGGCGTCAGATCCGCTCGAGCGTGTAGTCGATCGCGCCCACGAGGGCGCGGACGTCGTCGGGTTCGATCGAGACGAACGTCGCCACGCGCAGCTGATTGCGGCCGAGCTTGCGGTACGGCTCGGTGTCGACGATCCCGTTCGAGCGCAGGCTCGCCGCCACCGCCGCGGCATCCACCGAATCATCGAAGTCGATCGTCACCACGACCGGTGAGCGGTCGGCGGGGTCGGCGACGAAGGGCGTGGCGACCGGGGACGCCTCGGCCCAGCCGTACAAGACCCCCGACGACTCGCGGGTGCGGGCGTCGGCCCACGACAGCCCGCCGTTGTCGAGAATCCAGCCGAGCTGTTCGTCCAGGAGCACCAGGGTGGCCACCGCGGGTGTGTTCAGCGTCTGCTGCAGGCGGGAGTTGTCCAGGGCGTTCTTCAGGCTGAGGAACTCGGGGATGTACCGGTCGGATGCCGCGATCCGCTCGATCCGCTCGATCGCGGCCGGCGACACCGCGGCGAACCACAGTCCGCCGTCGGAGCCGAGGTTCTTCTGCGGGGCGAAGTAGTACACATCCGCCTGGGACATGTCGACGTCGATCCCGCCCGCGGCGCTGGTCGCGTCGATGACCGTCAACGCGCCGTCATCGCCGGTGACGCGCTCGACGGGCGCGGCGACGCCGGTGGAGGTCTCGTTGTGGGGCCAGGCGTAGACGTCCACGCCCTCGACGGCTTCAGGGCGCGCGCGGCCGCCCGGGTCGGCGGTGCGCACGTCGGGCGCCTGGAGCCAGGGGGCGCGCGCGGCGGCGGCGAACTTGCCACCGAACTCGCCGAAGACGAGGTTCTGGCTGCGACGCTCGATCAGACCGAAGGCCGCCGCGTCCCAGAACGCCGTCGAGCCGCCGTTGCCCGTGATGATCTCGTATCCCTCGGGCAGCGTGAAGAGAGAGGCGAGGCGCTCGCGCACCGAACCGACGAGGTTCTTCACACCCGCCTGGCGGTGGGAGGTGCCGAGGAGCGTCGCGCCGCGGGTCACCAGCGCTTCGAGCTGTGCGCCGCGCACCTTCGACGGGCCGCAGCCGAATCGACCGTCGGCGGGCAGCAGTTCGCGGGGCAGTTCGACGTGGGCCATGCGAGCGATTCTAGGGATGTCGCGTCCGCGTCGTTGTCGCGGGCGGCCGCAACCGGGGCCGGCCCAGGGCTCGGCGTCGGCGGCGGCGACTAGGCTGGAAACACCCCTGAGACCCGCGAGGACACCGCCCCATGACCGACCTCATCGACACCACCGAGATGTACCTGCGGACCATCCTCGAGCTCGAGGAGGAGCGGATCGTGCCGCTGCGCGCGCGCATCTCCGAGCGCCTGGGCCACTCGGGGCCGACGGTGTCGCAGACGGTGGGGCGGATGGAGCGCGACGGGCTCGTGGTCGTCTCCGAAGACCGTCGCCTGGAGCTGACCGACGCCGGGCGCCAGAAGGCGGTCGATGTGATGCGCAAGCACCGCCTCGCCGAGCGCCTCCTCTCCGACGTCATCGGCCTGGACTGGGCCTACGTGCACGAGGAGGCGTGCCGCTGGGAGCACGTCATGAGCGAGCAGGTCGAGCGGCGTCTCGTCGAGCTTCTCGGGCATCCCACCGAGTCGCCCTACGGCAACCCGATCCCGGGGCTCGACCAGCTCGGCGACATCCCGGCCAACACCTTCGAGCAGGGCGTCATCGGCCTGGTGACCAAGCTCAACGCCGACGGCGGACCGATGCGCGGAACCGTGCGGCGCCTCGCCGAACCGGCGCAGGTCGACCCCGAACTGCTGCAGCAGCTGAAGGCCGCCGGCGTCGTCCCCGGGGGCACCGGAACCTACCGTTACAGCGAGGGATACGTGCTCGTCGAGATGGATGACAACGACGAGGCGCTGGAGCTTCCGGTCGAGGTCGCATCCCACATCTTCCTCGTCGACGACGGGGCGCGAGCGATCGCAACGTGACTTATTCGTTACCTTCGGGTAGCCTCTGAGGGTCCACAGGCGAGAAGCCCGCCGACGGACTCCGCGTGAATTGCCTCATCGGCTCGTCGTTCACGCGGCCCGCCCCGCACATCGTGCCCCCACACTGAGTGTCGACGAGCCAGCGCAGGAATGCGCGGAGGCGCCGGAGGACAATGGCCGATCTAGACAACACCCCCGATTCCCCGTCGGCGACCGACGGACCGGGGCTCGAACGCCGAGACCGCACCCGACGCAAGCCCGCGGCTCGCACCAGCACTCTCAAGACCGCCCGCCCGGCGGTTGCCGCTCCGCCGAAGAGCCGACGGCCTCGAAACGGCCGGAAGCCGGCGCGCACCCTCGTGATCCTTACGATGGTCGGTGGCCTCATCGCCACCGTGGCGCTGCCCGCCTACGCCGCCGTCGAGAGCGCCACCGCCGACCCGATGACCCTGCAGCAGGTGGCCGTCGACGACGCCCAGTCGCTCGTGGTCGCCTCGGACGCCGGAGGATCAGAACTCTCGCGCAGCAGCTACTCCGCCACCACCGCGGAGGAGATCGAGAAGAAGAAGGCCGAGGAGGCCGCCGCGGAGCGTGCGCGCATCGCGGCCGAGCTCGCCGCTTCCGCGGCGTCGTCCTCTTCGTCGTCGGGCTCGCGCGCCAATGTCGACCTCTCGATGGTCGCCCCGGGCACCGGCGAGGTGCGCTGGCCGCTCTCGGGCTTCACCGTCGGCGACCGCACGTTCGCCCGCGGCGGGGCTCACATGGGCACCGACATGCTCGCCCCCTGTGGTGAGCCGCTGTTCGCCGCCGCCGCCGGCGTCGTCCGCGTCTCCCAGGAGAGCTACGGCGGCTACGGCGTCGCGGTCACCATCGACCACGTCATCAACGGCCAGCGCGTGTCCACGCTCTACGGCCACATGACCTACGGCAGCCGCGCCGTCCAGGCGGGTCAGACCGTCTCTGCCGGGCAGATCATCGGTCTCGTAGGCAGCACCGGTCGCTCGACCGCGTGCCACGTCCACTTCGAGACCTACATCAACGGCTCCGTCGTCGACTCCTACGAATGGCTCCTCGCCAACGCGGGCTGACACGCAGCGATCACTGACGAAGGGCGCCGGGGCATCCCCGGCGCCCTTCGCCGTTCTCCGACACGTCACACGATGTTCACGTCGCTGAACCCCCGGGCGTGTCGCGTGTACTAGCCTGGCCTCAGCTGACGCTCAAGAGAAGCGGAGGGAGCCGATGAACGGCGCACCACGTATCCGAACCATGGATGCGTTGGGACTGCTCGTCCTTCGGCATCATGTCGATGGAGGCCACGGGATGACCGTGGCGCCAAGGCGCTGTCTGTAGACAGCGCCTTTTTTCATGCCCTCCGCCCCTCGAAACGTCACGAGTCGAATAACCGTGAAAGCCGTCCCGGCCATTCGAGGGGAACAGGAATGCGCACTCTGGTGCTGAATGCGGGCTACGAGCCCTTGGCCGTCGTGTCGTTCAAGCGGGCGCTCGTGCTCGTCATGAACGACAAGGCCACCGTCGTGGAGCACATCCGCGACGAACCGGTGTGGGGGGCCACGGGGGCGTACGACCGACCCGCGGTCATCCTGCTGACCAGATACGTGCGCGTACCGGGCAGCCGGCGCGTACCGGTCACCCGGCGGGGCGTGCTCCGCCGCGACGGGCACCGCTGCGGCTACTGCGGGAAGTCGGCCTCGACGATCGACCACATCCTGCCCCGATCGCGGGGCGGCGCCGACTCGTGGGAGAACCTCGTCGCCTGCTGCCTGCGCTGCAACAACGTCAAGGGTGATCGCACTCCGCAGGAGATGGCGTGGGAGCTGCGGGTCACGCCGCAACCGCCACGCGGTGGGCAGTGGACGGTGCGCGGCACCGAGCGCTCCGACCCCCGCTGGGAGCCGTACCTGGCCCTCGCCGCCTGACGTCGACGTCGGCGGCCGGGTCATCCCGCAGCACGACGCTGCGTGAGGGACTTCTCATCCTCTGGATGGATGGAAGGCGCGCGGTCGACGGGTAGCTTCGGTGGTGCCGCTTCACCAGGGGGGAGGAGCGTGAACACACCGAGGAGAACTGGTGCGCCAGAAGCGTTCGTCCATCGCCGTCTCGGGAGCCATCGGCTTCCTGCTCGTGCTGACCGCCTGCTCGTCGCCGAACGCGACGTCGTCTGAAGAGGAGCCGCCGTCGCCGCTGGCGGAGTACCTCAACGCGGTGTGGGGCGGTGACCTCAGCGAGGAGGAGCAGCAGGCCCGGTTCGAGAAGGAGGACCGCCAGCGCGAGGAGCTGACCGCGGAATGCATGGCGGAGGAGGGGTTCGACTACGTCCCCAATGTCCAGACCGGCAGTCTGTCGTTCGGCAGCGCCGACGACTGGCGACCGGATGACCGGGACTGGGTCGAGAAGTACGGCTATGGGATGGTGGACAGCCCGGGGTCGGACGTTCCGCCCGACGAGGAGTACGTCGACCCCAACGCCGACTACGTCAACAGCCTGTCGGAGAACGAGCAGGAGGCCTTCTACGAGGCTCTCTACGGTCCGCCGGTGCCCGAGGACCAGATGAACGATGACGGCTCCTACGAATGGGACTGGGAGACCGCCGGATGCTACGGCTGGGCGCAGAACGAGATGTCGCAGGAGGACCCCACGCAGTCCGACGAGTTCGCCCCGCTCATGGAGGCGATGGACGAGTTCTGGACCGGCCTCCCCACCCGGCCCGAGTTCGTCGAGCTCGACGCGGAGTGGTCGACCTGCATGGATGAGGCGGGCTTCCCCGGCTTCGCGGCGCAGACCGACGCGCAGGAGTCCATCATCGAAGAGCAGAACGCGTACTGGGAGAGCAACCCAGAGGCGCCCGGCATGGACGACGCCGACATGAAGGCGTTGCAGGAGAAGGAGATCGAGCTCGCTCTCGCCGATCTCGACTGCCGCGAGGAGGTCGACTACCGCGACCGCTACCGCACCGTCCAGTTCGCCGCGGAGGAGGAGTTCATCGCCGACCACAAGGCCGACCTCGACGCGCTCAAGGCCGCGGCCGCTCAGCGCGCCTCGTGATCGGGAACTCCGAGACCTCGCCGACGGACGAGGTCGCCCACGACGACGCCTGGGAGACGGATCTGCTGACCCCTGAGGGTGCCGACGCTGCCGAACGACCGGGCGGAATCCGCCGCCGGCTCGCGGCGCTGCCGGCGCTGGTCTCGCGCAACCGCGCGCTGTGGATCACGGCGGCCGTCGCCGTCGTGGCCCTCGTGGCGGGTTTGCTGGCCGGGCGCTACCTCATCGCCCCCGCCGAGGCTGCGGGCGCGGAGCCGCCCGCGGCGGGCCTCGTGACCGTGCCGGTCGAGTTCGGCGAGCTGAGCAACGACGTGACGATTCGCGGGGAGTTCGGGTACGTCGACCCCGTCGAGGTGGATGTCGACACGTCAGCCTTCTCCGGCCCCGCGGTCGTGACCGGCCAGGTGCCCGCGGTCGGCGCCGAACTCGCTGCGCTGGGGGTCGCCCTCGAGGTTGCGGGGCGTCCGGTCATCGTCCTCCCCGGCGAGCTTCCGGCATACCGCACGCTCCGCTTCGGCGTCTCGGGCCCCGACGTCGTGCAGTTCAAAGAAGCGATGCGCGCCGTCGGCATCGACGCGGGCGATCCCTCCAGCAACGTCTTCGACGAGACCGCCGCCCGCGCGGTGACGACGCTGTACGCGCAGGCCGGGTACCCGCCCCCCGTCCTGGAGGGCGATGCCGGTGACGCCGTCCGGGCCGCGGAGGAGAACGTCCGCGCCGCGGAGCAGTCGGTGCGTGCCGCGCAGAACGATCTCGCGCAGGCTCAGAGCGGTCCGTCGGCGGTCGAGATCCGCGAAGCGGACAACGCCGTGGCTTCCGCGCGGCGGGAACTCGACGCCGCTCGCGCCACCGACCCCGCAGACGCGGTGCTCATCGGAAACCTGCAGGATGCGCTCGCGCTCGCCGAGCTGCGGCGGCAGTCGCTCGACGTGCCGCAGGACACCAGCTCGCAGCGCGCCGCCGTCGACGCCGCGAACGCCGCGCTGGCGCAGGCCCGCGAGGCGCTTCAGCAGACGACGCAGGACGCGTTGCCGTTCCTCCCCTCCGGGGAGGTACTGTACCTGACGGAGCTGCCCCGGCGGGTCGACGCGGTGTCGGTCGAGCGCGGGTCGGTGGTCGACAACCCGGCGATGACGGTCTCGGGAGCGACGGTCGCCCTCACCGGATCGGCCGCCGAGGCCGATGCCGCTCTCCTGGAGGTGGGGGCGGCGGCAAGCTTCCTGCTGCCGGACGACACCCCGCATCCCGCGGTCGTGACGGCCCTCACCTCACCCGCCGACGGCGAGACCCGGTGGACGGTCACGCTCGAACCGGCCCCGCTGACCCCCGAGGAGCTGTTGCAACTGCAGGGCACCAACGTCCGGGTCTCGATCCCGGTGGGATCCACGACCGGGGAAGTGCTCTTCGTCCCCCTCGCGGCGCTGTCCGCGGGGCCGGGAGGCGAGTCGCGCGTCGAAGTGGTGGTCGGCGACCCGCGGGACGGGGCCCGCGCCGAGACACGGCTGGTCGTGGTCGAGACCGGTCTCGCCGCCACCGGGGCGGTCGAGGTCACGCCGGTCGACGGCGCCCTCGATGAGGGCGACCTCGTCGTGGTGGGCCGATGAGCCCGGTCATCGAGCTGCGCGATGTGACCCGGTCCTTCCCCGGGCCGCCCGAGGTGCAGGCTCTGAAGGGCGTCAACCTCCGGGTCGATGCCGGCGATTACCTGTCGATCGTGGGGCCGAGCGGCTCGGGCAAATCCACGATGCTGAACCTCCTGGGGCTCCTCGATCGCCCGACCGTCGGCGAATACCGGCTGGCGGGCGCGCTGACGGGCGGGCTCACCGAGGATCAACGCGCGGCGCTCCGCGCGCAGCTGCTCGGTTTCGTCTTCCAGTCCTTCCATCTGATGTCGCGGCGGACGGTGCTCGAGAACGTCTCGCTGCCGATGCTCTACAGCGGCACCCCGCGTGGGCGCCGGGACGAGCTGGCCCGCGCGGCGATCGAACGCGTCGGTCTCGGGCACCGGATCGGCTTTCTGCCCGGTGTGCTCTCGGGCGGTGAGCGACAGCGGGTCGCGGTGGCCCGTGCCATCGTCACGCGACCGCGCGTGCTGCTCGCGGACGAGCCGACCGGCAACCTCGACCAGGTCACCACCGGCGAGATCATGGCGCTGTTCGAGGAGTTGAACGCCGATGGTCTCACCCTCATCGTGATCACCCACGACGCCGGCGTCGCGCGTCGCGCCGGCCGGACCATCCGCATCGCCGACGGTCGGCTGAGCGAGCTGGTGAGCGCATGAGACGGTGGCTTCCCGTGCGTCGGCGACGCTCCGACCCAGCCGACGACGGCCTTCCGCTGCGGCCGATCGCCAGGGCGGATCGCTTCGGGTTCGGCGACCTCTTCACCGAGGCCACCACCGACATCGGCTCCCGCCCCGCTCGCCTGGTGATGACCCTCGCCGGGACGGTGCTCGGAACCGCCGCGCTGGTGGCGACGATCGGCTTCTCGCAGACCGCGGCGGCGCAGATCGCGCGTCAGTTCGATGCGGCCGCCGCGACGCAGCTGGTCGTGTCGCCGGCCGAGGCGCAGACGCGCGACGGAGGAGCGGTCGCCGCGGGCACGCTGCCGTGGGACGCCGTCGACCGCGTGACCACCCTGGCCGGCGTGGAGTCGGCCGCGCTCGTCACCGAGGTCAACACCGCCGGGATGACCATCACCTCCGTGCCGGTGAACGACCCATCCGCTGCGGCGGCCGCCCCGCCGCCGCTCGTCGCCGCCTCGGCGGGACTCATCGACACCGTCGGCGGCTCCATCGTGACAGGGCGCGGCTTCGACGTCGGTCACGATGCACGCGGTGACCGGGTGGCTCTGGTCGGCTCGCGCGCGGCGGAGCAGCTAGGCGTCATGCGGGTGGACACGCAGCCGTCGATCTTCATCGACGGACTCGCCTATGCCGTCATCGGCGTGTTCGCAGACGTGCAGCAACGGGGGGAGCTCCTCAACGCCGTCGTGGTCCCCACCGGCGCCGCCCGGGCGGACTTCGCGGTGGCGGCGCCGGAGGAGCTGCAGGCGCGGATCGTCGTGGGCGCAGGGCCGCAGCTACAACGGCAGGCACCGATCGCCCTCGTCCCCGACGCGCCCGAGAGCCTGGACGTGAGTGCGCCCGCCGGACGGTCGGAGCTCGGGCAGAGCGTGCAGTCCGACATCACGGTCGTGTTCGTGATCCTCGGCGTCATCGTGCTTCTCGCCGGTGGCCTCGGCATCGCCAACGTCACCACCCTCTCGGTCATGGAGCGGGTCGGCGAGATCGGTCTTCGTCGGGCGCTGGGCTCGACGCGCCGGCAGATCGCCGCGCAGTTCGTGCTCGAGTCGATCGTCATCGGCCTGCTGGGCGGGCTGCTCGGTGCGGCGGTCGGGGTGTTCGCCATCCTCGTCGTCTCCGCCGTCCAGGGCTGGGCGCCCGTCGCCGATCCGCTCGTCGCGATCGGCGGAGTGATCCTCGGCGCCGTCGTGGGGCTTCTCGCCGGCGGCATCCCCGCTCGGCGGGCGAGCAGGATCGAGCCGATCACGGCGCTCCGCGCGAGTGCCACCTAGGGTGGCGTCAAGGGCCCCGCGACGAATGCCGGCATCGGCATAGCATCGTCGGGTGCAGACCGTCGAGCTCTCCGCCATCGTTCCCGCCCACCGTCTCGGCGAGGCCGTCATCCAGGTCGTCGATGCCGACGGCCGCCCCTGCGCGGGAGTGGAGGTGACGATCGCCCAGACCCGCCACGAGTTCCTCTTCGGCAACACCGGCTTCGACGTGCAGGGCGGTGACGAGCCGGGCGACGCTCCGGGGGAGGAGTGGATGCTCAGCGCCGCCGAGGCCGACCTGTGGCTGCAGATCCACAACGCCGCGACCCTCCCGTTCTACTGGGGCCGGTTCGAGCCCGTGCGCGGGGCTCCGCGCACCGACGAGATGCGCCGCACCGCGCAGTGGCTTCGTCAGCGCGGAGTGGCGCTGAAGGGGCATCCGCTCGTCTGGCACACCGTGACCGCGCCGTGGCTGCTCGACCTCGAGCTCGACGAGATCGAACGCGCGCAGCGCGAGCGCATCCGGCGCGACGTCGCCGACTTCGCCGGGCTGGTGGACACCTGGGATGCCATCAACGAGACGGTGATCATGCCGGTGTTCGACAACGGTGACAACGGCATCACCCGGCTCGCGAAAGACCGGGGGCGCCTGGCGATGCTGCGGCTGGCGTTCGAGGAGGCGCGCGAGACCAACCCGAACGCGGTCCTGCTGGTGAACGACTTCGATCTGTCGCCGGCGTACGAGCGGGTCATCGACGAGATGCTCGAGGCCGGCATCCGCCCCGACGCCATCGGGCTGCAGACGCACATGCACCAGGGGTACCGCGGCGAGGAGGAGATCCTCGCCGTCGCCGACCGGTTCGCGCGCTTCGATCTGCCCCTGCACTTCACCGAGACGACGCTGCTGTCGGGTGATCTCATGCCCCCCGAGATCGACGACCTCAACGACTATCAGGTGACCTCGTGGCCCTCGACCGCCGAAGGCGAGGCCCGGCAGGCCGACGAGATCGAGCGTCACTACCGGTCGCTGGTGTCGCATCCCGCCGTCGAGGCGATCACCTACTGGGGGTTCAGCGACCGCGGTATGTGGCTGGGTGCGCCCGGCGGGCTGGTCCGCGCCGACGGCTCACCGAAGCCCGCCTACGAGGCCCTCCGCCGGATCATCGCCGAGGAGTGGTGGGTGTCGCCCGCGACCGTGCGCACCGACGGTGAGGGGCGGGTGCGGGTGTCGGGCTTCCGGGGCGAGTACTCCGTGAGCGTGGCGGGGGAGCCGGCGGTTCCCGTCCGCCTCGGCCGCGACGCGGTCGTCGAGGAGATCAGGATGTCGCCGACGCGGCCGTGATTCGAACATCCTCCGCGTTTCCGGGCGCAAAGGATGTCGGAGGCCCCTCCTACGCTCATCACAGGCGTTGAGATCATAGAACGCATGTTCTAGCCTGTGGAGGTGAGGGCGATCGTGCAGACCGAGACGACGACCCGCGACGACGTTCGCGGCGAAGTGCATCGCCTCCGCGCGCAACTCGAGCGTGTGCAGGGGCGTCGGATGGATGCTCCGGTGCTGCCGGTTCTCGAACCGTTCGCCGAGGTCCTGCCCGGTGGCGGCCTCCGCGCCGGGTCGGCGTACTCCCTCGCCCGCTCCTCGTCGCTGGTGTCGGGGCTGCTGGCCGGTCCCTCGCAGAACGGCACGTGGTGCGCGGTGGTGGGCATGCCCGACTTCGGTGTCGAAGCGGCCGAGAGCGCCGGTGTCGACCTCTCCCACCTCGTGCTCGTCCCCGACCCCGGTCCCCGCTGGCTGGCGGTGGCCGCCACCCTCGCCGAGGTCATCCCCGTGGTGGCGGTGCGCCCGGCGTCCCGCACGGCCGACGCCGAGGTGTCGCGGCTGGGGGCACGCCTGCGCGATCGCGGTGCGGTGTTGCTGGTGCAGGGGCCCTGGCCCCAGGCCGAGGCTTCGCTCGACCTCGCCGAGCCGGAGTGGTCGGGGGTCGGGCGCGGCCACGGATACCTCGCGGCGCGCGAGGTCACGATCGATGTGCGCAGCAGACGGTGGCCGATGCCCCGGCGGGTGCGGATGACCCTGCCCGCGGCTGACGGCGGCGTCGGTGCCGTCGGATCGTCGGGGGCCTCGGTTCCGGCTCTTCCCCGCCTCGAGGCGGTCGGCTGATGCGCCCCGACGCGCCGGTGCGAAGCCTCGTGCTGTGGTTTCCGGATTGGCCCGTGGCGGCGCTGTCGCGGGATGCTGCGGGTGCGGGTTCGGCGACCGACGACGCCCCGGTGGCCATTATCGGCGGGGGGATGGTGACCGCCTGCTCGGCGACGGCCCGCGCGGACGGCGTCCGCCGCGGACAGCGTCGCCGCGACGCGCAGTCGCGATGCCCGGGCCTGCGCGTCGTCGACGCTGACGACGCCCGCGACCACCGCGCGTTCGCGCCGCTGGTCGCAGCGCTGGAGGAGCGGGCACCCGGAGTGCAGATCATCCGTCCGGGGCTGTGCGCGCTGCGTGCCCGCGGACCCGCCCGGTACTACGGGGGTGAGCTCGAGGCCGCCCGCGTGCTCCTCGGTACGGTCCGCGCACTCGGTGTCGCCGACGTGCGTGCCGGCGTCGCCGACGGACCCTTCACCGCCGAACAGGCCGCCCGCATCACCCGCCCCTCCGACCCGGTGTCGATCGTTCCCACCGGGGGAGCGGCGGGTTTCCTCGCGCCGCTTCCGATCACCGCGCTCGCCGATCCCGACGTCGTGGCGCTCCTGGCGCGTCTGGGCGTGCAGACGCTCGGCGACTTCAGCCGCCTCGACGCCGACCGGGTGCGGGAACGGCTGGGAGAGGCCGGGATGCGGCTGCATCGGCTGGCCTCGGGTCTGGATTCGCGTCCCGTCGAACCGCGTGTGCCGCCACCGGAGCTGCATCGCGAGGTCGCCTTCGAACCGCCCCTCGAGATCGCCGAGCAGGTGGCGTTCGCCCTGCGCATCGCCGCCGACGAGTTCATCGCGCGCCTCGGTGCGATCGACCTCGTCTGCACCGAGCTGCGGGTCGAGCTCACCGGTGACCGGGGGGAGCGGAGCGAACGGGTCTGGCTCCACCCCCACTCCTTCGACGCGGCGGCCGTCGTCGACCGGGTCCGGTGGCAGCTGGCCGAGGAGGCGGCGGGAGAGGACGGGGGAGTGCTCGCCAGCGGCGTGGCACTGGTGCGCGTCTCACCCGAGGCCGTCGACGCCGCCTCGCACCACGCTCCGGCGATGTTCGGCGCCGGCACCGATGAGCGGGTCCATCACGTCCTCTCCCGGGTGCAGGCGATGCTCGGTCATCGCGGCGTGCTGACCGCCGAGGTGGGAGGGGGCCGGTGGCTCGCCGAGCGCCAGGTGCTCGTGCCGTGGGGAGACCGCACCGTCGTGACCGCCGAGCGCACCCGGCCCTGGCCGGGGAGCCTTCCCGATCCCCTCCCGGGCACGGTCTTCCCCGAGCCGGTGCCGGTGCAGGTCGTCACCGGCGAGGGCGGGCCGGTCGCCGTCGACGACCGCGACCGGATGACGGCGACGCCGTCGGTGCTGGTGGAGTCCGGGCGCCCCCGGGCGATCCGGGAGTGGGCGGGCCCGTGGCCGATCGTGGAGCGCAGCTGGGATGCCGCCCGCAGCCGCCGGGCGCACCGGTTCCAGGTGGTCGACGCCGACCGCACCGCCTGGCTGCTGGTGTGCGCCGGAGGTTCGTGGATCGCCGAGGGCCGCTATGACTGATCGATGCGGTCGGGTCCGCTGATGGGCTTCAACAATCCCGGCGTCCCCTGGTCGGAGCTCGAGCGCGTCCTCAGCGACCGGCGTCGACCACGCAACATCCCCGCGGGTGCCGACGGGGGTGACAGTCCCGCCTGGTCGCACAAGCGGGGCCCCTACGTCCCGCCCGCCATCGAGCGGCCCGCCGAGACGGTGCCCTATGCCGAGCTGCACGCGCACTCGTCGTTCTCGTTCCTCGACGGGGCGTCCTCGCCGGAGGAGCTGGCGGAGGAGGCCGAGCGTCTCGGCCTCCATGCCCTCGCCGTCACCGACCACGACGGGTTCTACGGCATCGTGCGGTTCGCCGAGGCCGCCGAGAACCTGCAGGTGAAGACGGTGTTCGGAGCGGAGTTGTCGCTCGGGCACGACGATCGCGCTCCCACCCCGTCGCGGGCGGGCGATCCCGACCCGGTGGGGTCGCACCTGCTGGTCCTCGCCCGGGGGGAGGAGGGCTACCACCGCCTCGCCGCCGCCCTCACCCGTGCCCAGCTCGCGGGGTCGGAGAAGGGGCGTCCCGTCTACGACCTCGATGAGCTGGCCGAGCGGGCGGACGGGCACTGGGCGATCCTCACCGGATGCCGCAAGGGAGCCGTCCGCCGGGCGCTCGCCGACGACGGACCGACCGGGGCCGCCGCGGCGCTCGACCGCCTCGTGGCACTGTTCGGTCCGGAGGCGGTGAACGTCGAGCTCGTGGACCACGGCAACCCGACCGACACCCGCGACAACGACCTCCTCACCGCCCTCGCCCGGGAGCGCGGGCTGCCGCTGCTGGCCTCCAACAACGTCCACTACGCCGCCCCCGAACGGGCGCGGCTCGCCGCCGCCGTCGCCGCGATCCGTGCGCGCCGGGGCCTGGATGAACTCGACGGGTGGCTGCCCGCCCACGCCGCCGCGCACCTGCGTTCCGGGGCCGAGATGGCCGAGCGCTTCGCCCGCTACCCCGGAGCGGTGGCACGCACGGTGCAGCTCGCCGACGAGCTGGCCTTCCCGCTCCGGCGCGCGCGCCCGGCGCTGCCGCGCCAGAAGGTCCCCGAGGGGCACACGCCGATGTCGTGGCTGCGGCACCTGGTCTGGGAGGCCGTTCCCCGCAAGTACCCCGACCTGTCCGCCGACAACCGCGCCCGCATCGAACGCGAGCTGCAGGTCATCGAGACCAAGGACTTCCCCGGCTACTTCCTCATCGTGCACGGCATCGTGCAAGAGGCGCGGCGCCGCGGCATCCTCTGTCAGGGGCGCGGGTCGGCCGCCAACAGCGCGGTCTGCTACCTGCTCGACATCACCGCGGTCGACGCCATCGCCTACGAGCTGCCCTTCGAGCGGTTCCTCTCCAGCCTCCGCGACGAAGAGCCCGACATCGACGTCGACTTCGACTCCGACCGGCGCGAAGAGATCATCCAGTGGGTCTACGCCACCTACGGTCGCGACCGCGCCGCCCAGGTCGCCAACGTCATCCAGTACCGGCCGAAGAACGCCGTCCGCGACGTCGCCAAGGCCCTCGGCTACTCCACCGGCCAGCAGGACGCGTGGTCGAAGCAGGTCGAGCGCTGGGGGGCGTCGCTGGAGTCGGGTCCCGACAACGACATCCCCGACCAGGTGATCGAGTACGCCTCCGAGCTGCTGAAGGCCCCCCGCCACCTCGGCATCCACTCCGGGGGGATGGTGCTCACCGACCGCCCCGTCGGCGAGGTCGTCCCGATCGAGCACGCTCGCATGGAGGATCGCACCGTCATCCAGTGGGACAAGGATGACGCGGCCTGGATGGGGCTGGTCAAGTTCGACCTGCTGGGCCTCGGGATGCTCGCGGCCCTGCAGTACTGCTTCGACATGATCCACACCGCCACGGGGGAGCGGTGGGAGCTGGCCACCCTGCCGAAAGAGGAGCAGGCGGTGTACGACATGCTCTGCCGCGCCGATTCGATCGGGGTGTTCCAGGTCGAGTCTCGCGCCCAGATGGGCCTGCTCCCGCGGCTGCAGCCGCGGCGGTTCTACGACCTCGTGGTGGAGATCGCCCTCATCCGTCCGGGGCCCATCCAGGGTGGGGCGGTGCACCCGTTCGTCCGGAGGAAACTCGGGCAGGAGCCGGTCACCTACGCCCACCCCAAGCTCGCGCCCGTGCTGCAGCGCACGCTGGGCGTGCCGGTGTTCCAGGAGCAGCTCATGCAGATGGCGATGGCCATCGGAGACTGCTCGGGGGAGGATGCCGACCTGCTGCGTCGCGCGATGGGATCCAAGCGCGGTGTCGAGCGGATCGAGTCGCTGCGCGAGCGGCTCTATGAGGGGATGGCGCGCAACGGCCTCGTCGGAGAGGACGCCGACGCGATCTACCGTCAGATCCAGGCCTTCGCCAACTTTGGCTTCGCCGAGTCGCACTCGCTGTCGTTCGGGCTCCTCGTCTACGCAAGCTCCTGGATCAAGCTGCACTATCCGGCCGCCTTCCTCGCGGGGCTCCTGCGGGCGCAGCCGATGGGGTTCTACTCGCCCGCCACCCTCGTCGCCGACGCGCGGCGGCACGGGGTCGAGGTGCAGCGCCCCGATCTGCTCCGCTCCGATGTGCACGCGACCCTCGAAGCCCTCGGCGACGAAAGCGGGGTCACCGGCCGCCCCGAGTGCGCGCACCGCACCCAGCCTCCGGTGCCGGCCTTCGATCCGGCCGCGCCCGACGAGTCCGCCGCGCATCGGCGCGACGGGAATCACACCGTGCGTCTCGGGCTCGCGGCGATCAAGGGGATCGGTGAGACGCTCGCGACGAAGATCGTCACGGAGCGACGGCAGCGCGGTGATTTCCGCGACATGCGGGATCTCGTCCGTCGCACCGGAGCGACCGTTGCGCAGCTGGAGGCGCTCTCGACGGCGGGGGCGTTCGAGTGCTTCGGCATCACCCGGCGCGAGGCGCTGTGGATCGCCGGCTCCGCCGCGCAGGATCGTGCAGAGTTCCTCCCCGACTCGATGGTCGCCGTCCAGCCGCCGCTCTTCCCCGACCAGTCCAGTTACGACATCCTCGCCGCGGATCTCTGGGCGACCGGGATCTCCACCGACGATCATCCCCTCACGCACTTCCGCTCAGGGCTGGATGCCCGCGGAGTGCTCACCTCACGCGAGCTGCGGACGCACGACCCGGGGCGGCGCGTAGAGGTGGCGGGGCTCGTCACTCACCGTCAGCGCCCCGCCACGGCGTCGGGCATCACCTTCCTCAACCTCGAGGACGAGCACGGGGTGGTCAATGTCATCTGCTCGGTCGGGGTGTGGAACCGCTACCGACGGGTGGCCCGGGATGCGCCGGCGCTCATCGTGCGGGGAATGCTCGAGAGGTCGGAGGAGGGGGTGACGAACCTCGTCGCCGACCGGTTCGAAGACCTGCGGGTAGGGGTAGGTCACCGCTCGCGGGACTTCCGCTGATGGCGGTGGATGCCTCGGGCCGACGGTGACGCGACGCTCAGGCGACGCGACGGTGCCGGCGGGCGCGGGCCTCGTCGAGGATCGCGTCGAGCGAGTCGAACCATGCCGTCCGCACCGGTGACTGGACCCAGACGACCTCGAAACGCGCCCCGTCTTCCTGCACGTAGGCGAGGAGGCACGCCGGGTCGTCGTGCGGCAGTGCGAGATCGGTGATGACCCATCCTCCGGCCGCAAGCCGCACCAGTTCGAGCTGGTCCGTTCCAAGCGGCTCTCTACCGAAGGGCTCTCTGTCGAACGGCTCCGGCGATGTGCGCGGTGACTCGGTCAGCATGGCGTCCTCGTCCTTCTGCCTGGAACACCAGTGAACTCCACTTCCGGCGTGCTGACTGCTCCCTTTCGCTTCGAGTCAGTGTGTGGCAAAATCCGCCCGCGCGGTCAAGCCACCCCGGTTCCGAGCAGCGAGCCGATGAGGAAGGTGGCGCCGAGCGCCAAGGCTCCGCCGATCACCGTGCGGATGACGGCGCGCCCTCGACGAGCGCCACCGATCCACGCCGCGACGTACCCGGTGACGGCCAGCGCGACGAGCACGCTCGCGAAGGTCAACCAGATTCGGGCCGGGTGGGGGACGAGGAGGATCGTGGCGAGGGGGAGGAGCGCGCCGATCGTGAACGCGATCGCCGAGGCGATGGCGGCCGACCAGGGGCTGACGACGTCGCTCTGATCGATGTTCAGCTCGATCGAGAGGTGCGCGGCGAGGGCGTCGCTGTCGGTCAGCTCCCTCGCAACCGCGGTCGCGGTCTGCTCGCTAAGCCCCTGGGCGCGGTAGAGCCCGACGAGTTCGGCGAACTCGCCCTCGGGGTCGGTGGCGAGTTCTCGACGTTCTTTCTCGATCAGCGCGTGCTCGCTGTCGCGCTGGCTCGACACCGACACGTACTCGCCGAGGGCCATCGAGACCGCGCCGCCGACGAGGGCCGCGGCGCCCGCGAGCAGAACCGGACCGACCTCCGCCGTCGCACCCGCCACACCCACGACCACCGCGGCGGTAGAGACGATGCCGTCGTTGGCACCGAGAACGCCGGCGCGCAGTCCGTTCAGGCGCTGGGCGAGCCCGGGCCGGTGCGGCTCGTCGGGATGCCCTGTCGTCGCGGGTTCCTCGGTCATGTGCCGACGCTACCAGGGCGGCGGAGCCGCGACCAGGGTCGTTGGCCCCGGGCGGCGGTCAGGCGACGAGAGCGAGCGCGTGCGCGAGCGCCTCGGTGGACTCGTGGTTCTCGGTGAACGGCACGATGCCGAAGTAGCTGCCGGTCACGAGCAGGAAGACGAAGATGATCGACAGGAACAGGATGCCGAGCGAGGCCAGGGACAGCAGGAGCGGGAGGCGGGAGGTCACCCCTCCATGATGGCGCATCCGCGTCATCCGGTGACCGAGGATGTCTCGACAGCACCCGAGATCCCGATAGACCGGGTCACGCCTCCAGGATGCGGACGACGCGACCGAGCCCGGTCGCCAGGGTCGAGCGGATGGTGTCCTCGATCATCGGTTCCACCAGCCGCAGCATGCCCGATGGCTCGCCGTCGATCGTGGCGCTCACGCGGGTTCCGTCGCCGTGGTCGGCCAGATCGAACAGCAGGGATGTCGGGAACGTCCCCCTCGTGCTGTTGATGGCCATCCGTCCCGGCGGGACGTACTCGGTGACCTGCCAGTCGAACTCCACTTCGCGGCCCATGACGCGCATCACGCTGTGGATGGTGCTCCCCACCCCGACCGGGGGCGAGGATGTCAGCGACTCGGAGATGACGGTGTCATCCCAGTCCGGGCGCCGGCCGGCGTCGGTGAGGTAGGCGAACACGTCGGAGCGTGAACGCGCGATCACGACGACCTCGGTGACGGTGAACATGAGCGAAGCGGCGTCAGTTCAGCTCGGGGGTGTCGGCCGGGATGACCCCGCCGGCGTAGAGCGACTCACCGAGGTCACGAAGCGCGCGGAGCGCGACGCGCTGGGTGAGCGGGCCGTACGAGATGCGGGCGACGCCCAGCTCTTCGTACTCCTTCGCCGGAAGCGCGCCGGGGAAGCCGATGACCGAGAGCTTGCCGCGACCGAGCCCCTCGACGATGCGCTCCACGTGTGGGCGCTGGATCGCGCCGGGGACGAACACCACCGCGGCGCCCTCGTCGAGGAACGCCTGGCCGCGTCGGATGGCCTCGTCGATGCGCTCATCGATGGGCGCGTCGCCGCCGCGGATGAGGGCGTCGGTGCGGGCGTTCAGCTGGAAGGCGATGCCCTCGGCCTCCGCCGCCTGCATGATCGCCCGGACCCGCGCGACGGCCTCGTCGAAGGGCCGCATCCGGTCTTCGACGTTGGCGCCCACGATGCCGAGCCCGATCGCCCGGCGCACGGTCTCGCCCGGCTCGTCGTAGCCGTCGTCGAGGTCGGCGCTGACCGGCAGGTCGACCGACTGCGCGATCCGTCCCGCGGCCTCCAGGGCGGTGTCGAGCGGCATCCCGCCGTCGGGGTACCCCAGGCTCGCGGCGATCGAGTGCCCGGCGGTGGCGAGGGCGCGGGTGCCCGGCAGGTCGGCGATCGTCTTGGCGCTGATGACGTCCCAGACGTTCACCACCTGGAGGATCTCGGGCGCCTGGTGAAGCGCCTCCAGCGTGCGGGCCTTGTCCTGGATGGTGGTACCGGAGGTCATACCCGCGACGCTACCCGACCGAGGCGGCCCGACGGCCGGTGGGCTCAGGGTCCGTCGCTGAACGCGTCGACGAACCGGTCGCGGAAGGCGTCCATGCGCCACGCCGGCGCGTCCGCCGACGGCCGGAACCCGGCATCCCACCCCCAGGCCTCGATCCGCTCGAACACCGTGGGATCCTTCGAAACGATCGTGATGGGCACGTCGCTGTCGGCGTCCGGCCCGCTGACGACGCGGGAGGGCTGGTGATCGCCGACCAGCACGAGCACGAGGTCGTCGGGGTCGTAGGTCTCGACGAACGACAGGGTCGCGCCGAGGGAGTACTGCATGGCCTCGGCGTAGTCGGCGCGGATGCGTCGCTCGTCGGGCCAGAGGCTCGCCGCGGCCGCGTCGTCCAGCTGACCGGCGAAGATGCTGCCGTCGCCGAGGTCCGACCACGGCACGAGCCGGGGCGTCGGCGTCCAGGGCGTGTGGGATGAGACGAGCGAGACCTCGGCCATGATCGGTGCGTCGTCACGGCCCAGCTCCTCGTCGACGAAGCGCTGCCAGGTGAACTGATCGGGTACGCGCCCGAAGCCGAAGGCGGGGCCGTCGTAGGCCAGTTCCTGTTCGTCGAGCATCCGGTCGAATCCGTAGAACGCCTCACCCTCCGGCCAGGGCTCGGTGTGGGCGGGGTTGACCGTGACCGTGCGCCAGCCGGTCTCGCCGAAGAGGCGGCTCAGCGTCATCCGGTCGCTCGAGAGCAGCGCATCGTACTTCTGCTGCGTGTCGACCCACGCCCCGCTCTGCAGCGTGCCGTGGGCGAGCCAGCTGACACCGCCGAAGGTGGGGGAGGTGAGGAACGCGCTCTGGGCGCGGTACCCGTTCTGCTCCAGCCGCGCGGCGCTGTCGTCGATCACCCGGGTGATGCCCGCCATCGGCTCGGAGCCGGCCATCGCGACCTCGCCGTAGCTCTCGACGAACGCGATGACGACGTCCTTGCCACGCAGCCCTGCGAGCAGCTCGTCCGAGGCTGCCCCCGCGAGAGTGTCGTCCTGGACCGCCCGCTCGAAGGCCTCCTGCTCGGGAATGCTCTTCGCCGCCTGCACGGCTTCGCCGACAAGGGTGGTCGTGACATCCGCCGCGGCGACAGCGGCTCCGGTGGGATGCTGCGCCCCGACGACCGACAAGATCACCCATGCGGTCGCCGCGGCGGCGACCGCCATCCGCCCCCGCGCGCCCAGGTGCGACACCGTCCGCGCGCACCGCAGCACGCACCGGCCGACGACGGCCACCGCGGCGACCGCGAGCGCGATGACCACGGCGGCCAGGAGAGCGGCGGTGATCGGCCCCACCACGTCTTGGACGACCTTGTAGGCGTTGATGACGGCGCGCCAGTCTTCGGTGGCGGCGAATCCGCGGTCGATCGTTCCCCGGAACGACAGGTCGAGCAGCGCGACGAGGGCCGCGGCGATCGTGACGGCCCCGAACGCGTAAGCGACGACCCGCCGGATCACGCCCTCGGGAACGGCGACGGCGATCAGCAGGACGAGGATCGTCTCCACCGGCACCCGCAGCGCCAGGCCCGTGCCAGGGTCGAGCGCCCCCGCGAGGAGCGGTGCGCCGATGACCGTCACCCAGGCGAGAGCCGTGACGATCGACGCCCGCCCGCTCGCCGGGGGCCGCGGCGCAACCTCAAGCCCGCCACCGAGGTGACGATTCTGCGGGTGCGGCGCGGCAGCCGTGGCATCCTGTCCGATACCGCGACGCTACCCGACGGGGAGGGCCTGCCCGACGGTGTAGCGCGATCCGTGGTGGTCGGTCGGGAGGCGGTCCCCGCGCCCGTGCAGCTTCTGCCGCAGGGTGCCGGGCGCGTACGCCTCGGGATAGACGCCCCGGCGCCGCAGCTCGGGAATGACCCACTTCACGATGTCTTCGAACGTGCCGGGGGTGATCGCGTAGGCGAGGTTGAAGCCGTCGACGTCGGTCTGGTCGACCCACGCCTGCAGCTCGTCGGCGATCTCCTCGGGCCCTCCGACGATCAGCGGGCCGAGGCCCCCGATCGCGCTGTGACGGCCGATGTCGCGGACGACCCATTCCTCGCCGTCATCGTTCGCAGCCTGGAAGTTCGACACCGTCGACTGGATCGCGTTGCTCTTCACGTTTCCGATCGGGTCGTCGAGGTCGTACTCCGACAGGTCTACGCCCATCCACCCCGACATGAACACCAGCGCGCCCTCGGGGCTGGCGTACTGGAGGAAGTCGGCGTGCTTGGCCCGCGCCTTCTCCGGGGTCTCGTCGGTGATGATCGTCAGCAGGGTGTAGATCTTCGCCGCGTCGCGCGGGCGCCCCGCCGCTTCGAGGGCGTCGCGGATGCGCGCGACCGTCGCCTTCAAGACGTGCTTTGTGGGCGCAGCGACGAAGATCGCCTCGGCGTTGCCGGCGGCGAACGCGATCCCGCGCGGTGAGGCCCCCGCCTGGTAGATCACGGGCGTCCGCTGCGGCGACGGTTCGCACAGGTGGATGCCCGGGACGGTGTAGTGAGTGCCGTAGTGGCCTATCTCGTGCACCTTGCTGGGGTCGGTGAAGACGCCGCTCTCGCGATCGCGGATGACCGCGTCATCCTCCCAGGAGCCTTCCCAGAGCTTGTAGAGCACCTCGAGGTATTCGTCGGCGACGTCGTAGCGCTGGTCGTGCTCGAGCTGGTCGTCGTGCCCGATGTTCCGCGCGGCGCTCGGCAGGTATCCGGTGACGACGTTCCAGCCGACCCGGCCCTTGGTGAGGTGGTCGAGCGTCGACATGCGCCGGGCGAACGGGTAGGGGTGCTCGTACGCGGTGCCCGCGGTCACCCCGAACCCGAGGTTCTCTGTGACGGCGGCCATGGCCGACACGAGCAGGATCGGGTCGTTCACCGGCACCTGCGCGCCGTGGCGGATCGCGGCCTCGTTGGAGTTGCCATACACGTCGTACGTGCCGAGCACGTCGGCGATGAAGATGCCGTCGAAGGTGCCCTGTTCGAGGAGGCGAGCGAGGTCGGTCCAGTAGGAGAGGTCCTTGTATCGGGCGGACTGGTCATCGGGATGCCGCCACATGCCGGATGACTGGTGCGCGACGCAGTTCATATCGAAGGCGTTGAACCGGATCTGCTTGCTCATGCCTCCAGCATCGGGACCGAGCCTGCGGTGACCGAACCGGCCGTCATCGGGCGTCACAGAACAGAGGGATGTCGGGGGAGACCCCTTACCTGAGAGCCGCACAGAATGCAGGCGTACTGTCCAGACATGAATACCCCCCTACAGGCGCACCTCGGCCGCTGACGCGGCCACCGACGCGGCGACGATCCCCCCGATGTCCGCCATCCGTTCCACCACTCCACGCCCGAAGGGCGGCGCCGCGCGTGCGGCGAGCGCCTTCACCGATCTGGCCGAGCACATCCGCGAGAGCGGGTTGCTGCGCCGCCGGTACGGCTACTACTGGGCCAAGCTGATCGTGCTCCCGCTCGTTCTCGCTGCGACCCTCGTGCTCTTCGTCTGGGCCGGCGACACCTGGTGGCAGCTCTTTACCGCCGCCGCGCTCGCCGTCGTCTTCACCCACATCGCCTTCCTCGGGCACGACGCCGCCCACCGGCAGATGTTCGCGTCGGGCCGATGGAACGACTGGACCAGCCTCGTCCTCGGCGACCTCCTCGTGGGGATGAGCTACGGGTGGTGGCAGCACAAGCACACCCGCCACCACGCGAACCCGAACAAGGTGGGTGCCGACCCCGACATCGACCTGCCCGTCATCACGGTCGCACCCGGGTCGGCGCCGCGGCCGAGGGGGCGCGTTGTGTCGTGGCTCCGTGCGCATCAGGGCCTGTTCTTCTTCCCCATCCTCTTCCTCGAGGGCATCTCGCTCCACGCCTCCGGCGTGCGCCGGGTGTTCGCCGGGGGTGCGCTGAAACGCCGGTGGGTCGAGATCGCGTTTTTGAGCGTTCGCCTCATCGGGTTCACCACCCTGGTCTTCCTCGTCCTCTCGCCCGGAATCGCCTTCGCTTTTCTCGGGGTGCAGCTGGCGCTGTTCGGCTTCTACATGGGGATGTCGTTCGCACCCAACCACAAGGGCATGCCGATCGTGCCGAAGGGGATGTCGCTGGACTTCCTCGAGCGTCAGGTGAGGATGAGCCGGAACATCCGCGGCAACCGGATCGTCGACTTCCTGATGGGCGGCCTGAACTACCAGATCGAGCATCACCTCTTCCCGTCGATGCCGCGCCCGCACCTTCGCAGATCGGCGCCGATCATCGCCGCTTACTGCCGCGATCGCGGGGTGCCGTACACCCAGACCGGGCTGTTCGCCTCCTACGCCATCGTCTTGCGGTACATCAACCGCGTCGGATTGGGCGAACGCGATGTCTTCACCTGCCCACTCGTGGACCAGCGACGTCATCTGATCGCCGGCGCGTGACGGCGGGGGACCACGGTCGAAGCGGCGTTCTCCCGGGCTGTTGACGCGATCGACGTGGTGTCGCACCATGGGCTCAAGACCCAGCCGGGGATCCGGCGAGGGGCGCGATACCGCAGGAATCGGGGGGATGACCGTGACCGACGCATCAGCTTCCAGCCAGGCACGCTCCGTGCTGGCCAGCTTCACCGAGTACGCCGACGCGCAAGCGATGGTCGACAGACTGTCCGACCAGCAGTTCCCCGTCGAGCACGTCGCGATCATCGGCTACAACGTCCGGATCGAAGAGCAGGTGACCGGGCGGATGACGAACTGGACGGCCGCCGGCTACGGCGCCGCCTCCGGCGCCTGGTTCGGCCTCCTCATCGGGCTGCTCTTCGGGCTGCTGTCCGACAACATCGCGGCGTGGATCTTGCTGCTGCTCCTCGGCCTCGGACTCGGCGCGCTCTGGGGAGCGGTGTTCGGCTTCGTCGGACATGCGGCCACCCGAGGCCGCCGCGACTTCAGCTCCATCAAGCAGTTCCTCGCGGAGCGGTGGGACGTTACCGTGAGGCCCGACGAGTTGCTGCGGGCCCAGAGCGTGCTGGCGAACACGACGCAGAGCACGTCGGCCGCTCCGCCTATAGGTGACACGGCGCACCCCCAGGCGTGACCCCTCAGAGGTCTGTGGTCCCCTGGAGGGACTCGAACAAGACTGTCGAGGCCGGGCCCTCGCAGGTCGCGCCCGAATAGTCGGCCCGAGCTGTCCTCGTTGAGCGCCCGACCATCGGGCGCCTCTACATCCCTATCCCGCGCCCCGAACTTGGCGCACTGCTCAACGGCGCCGTCGCCATCGCCGCCTCCCGGGTCCTCGCCGCCAGCCGCATCTCGGCCTCTGCTGCACGCACAGCATCCCGCACGTCAGCTCCGGAGTGCCGCGCTGCATCGACTCGGCGAGGCACTCGCGGGCCGCGGCATCCGTCCGTGCCACAACGATCGCGACGTTGCTCAACCGACCGCGTGTGAGGCCCACGTAGAGTCCCGCGGCATCCACGTCAGGCCCGACCACGGACGCCTCGGCGGTGTCGCCCTGCACCCCGCGGACGGTGGACGCGTAGGCGAGCTGCAGGTGCTCGCGCGCGTACTCGGTGGACACAAGCGCCACCTCGCCGCCGTCGCTCACGGAGACTAGGGACAGGTAGTCGTCGCGGATGCCGCGAAAGTCGTCGCGGATGCCGCGCACGATCCACTGCGCGCGATTTTCAACTCCCGTGAGCCGGTCGTTGCGACGGGTCTGGACGGTGTCGCCGACGAGGATTCGCTGCTGCCCGATCCCCCACGCAGCGACGCGGACGTCGAGCTCGCCCCGATCGATTCGCCGCTGCTGGATCGCGTCGTTGATCGCATCCGCCTCAGCGTTGGTACCGGAAACCAACGTCACCCGCTTGCCGCGCGCGTGCCACTCGAAGTACGCGTCGATCATCCGCCCACGCGCCGCTTCGTGATGATCGACCCGAGCGACGTGACCGCGTTCGGCAAGCTCGCCCGCAACCACCAGCGCACGCTCGCGATCACCCGCATCCCGGAGCCGCAGTGTGAGCTCCGCGTAACCGGGATCACGGAACCGGTGCACCGTGTCGAGCTCGACCGCAGCGTTCGCGTGCCGGATCGCAGAACCCATCGCACCCGCATGCCCGACCGGCAATGCCTGATGCGTGTCACCCACGAACGCCAACCCGACACCCTGCTCGATCGCGAGCTCCACGAGGACGTTCGCGGTCTGCAGGTCGACCATGCCGGCTTCGTCGACGACGATACGATCGCGAGAACGCAACAGGTACTGGGTTGGTCCGTCGTACACGGCGCCCGTGCGCGGATCGACCTCTCCCACTCGAAGCCTGCTCCACACCTTCGCGCCGGCCTTGTCGGTGCCCCATCGGTAGCCATGGTCCGAAAGCAAGGCATGAATACTGGATGCCGCGGCCCCGACCTCGCGAGACGCCACCGATGCCGCCTTTCGCGTAGGAGCAACGACGAGCATCCGCCGCCGTTGGGACGTGAGCGCCGTGAACGCCGCGCGCAGCATCGTCGTCTTGCCCGCGCCGGCGGGGCCGGTCACCGTCACGAGCCCGTCCGAGCCGGCGATGGCGCACGCGGCAACGCGTTGGGTCGGCTTTGCGTCCTCGGACGAACCAGCCTGTTGGGTCAGTCGCCCTCAAAATCGACACGGGGGTGCCAACCTCTTCACCTTTCGAAGGCCCCCAGCGTCGACCGGTCCGGGGTGGGTCCGGGGTGGGTCCGGGTTAGCCGGTGCAGCCCAGCGCGACCAACAAGTCATCAGTGAGTGCAGCGCACGCCGCCGCCACAACAGCGGGGTCACCCACAAGCTCCTCCGCACGGCCGGCCATCACGGACCCGACGCTGTCGGGCTGAGCAAACATCTTCCCCAGAAACTCCAGTGCGACGCGTGTGACTTCGCCGGCTAGGTCGTCGGCGAGTAGGCGCTCGAGTGATTCGGCGAGTTCTCCCGTAGGCACGGTTACTAGGAGCCGATACACGTCATAGGCGTCTTTATCGAGGAGACGGTGCGGTGTCTCCAGGCGTTCGCCAAGCTTGTGCAGCTTGGCAACGACCAGCGCCGCGGGACCGGCAACTCGTGCTTCAACGGAACGAGGATCGTCGACCGTAATCGCATGAATGAGCATCGGGGCGTTGTCGATTACCGCGGCTTCGAGCCCTACCGCTCGGCGTAGTGCTCGCTTGTCATGGGGCGGCGCTTCTACACTTCGGCTGCCCTTTCCAGCCATTGCTTCGGGAACCATGAGGTCGACCGGAATACCGTCCGGGCTTAGCCAGGATCCTGGTTGGCCTGCCACAGGGTCGTGGTAGAAGCCGGCGTGAGTCATCGCCTCTTCGATCAGGGGATCGTCACCCAGGGTGCGCAAATCAATGCCGAGATCGCTGTCCTTCGTCGCTTCTGCGACCGCCACGGGCGCACTGCCGGTGTGCAGGTAGACGGCTTGCGCGCCAATAACGATCACCGCGTCTCGGTGAGCTTCGAGGGCAACCAGAGCGTCGATGAGCACAGACCGCGCACGAACAACGAGGTCGTGTTCACTGGCGCCAGTCGAGTTCATGCTTCTCCATCCAGTTCAGAAGAGCGTGTCCTTCCTCCGGACCCCGCCCCGGCGCGGTGAGGAGATCGATCGCTGCTTGACTGGGACCAACGACGACAGCTCCCCCTAGTTGCTCTGTGCGGTCGAAAGCGGCGGTTGCGTCAGCATTTGCAATGAGCACGTTCGCGCCCGCTTCGACCGGTCGGAGGTCGGCGCGAGCAGCGAGCTCGTTGGGCTTTTCTGCATAGATCATCGCGTTTCTTGCTGGCGCATACGCCTCCCACCTAGGCGTGGCCATCGAACCAGTCACCGCGTATCGTCCAGCCACGTCATCATCATGCAGGCCGGCGAGCCGGTTCATGAGGTCGGGCAATCCACGCGGAGCGAGGTAAGTGTTCCCAACCGCGAGCGTTGCGAAGCTGTAGTCCTTGGACCACCGTTCCAACAGAGCGCGCCAACGCACATCAACGATCGTGCCGTTGTCAGCTCGGCTTAAGAGATCCTGCTGCTCGATGAAATCAACAGCGCGGTAGGTGTTTCCGCTCGGCGTACCCGCCAGCTTCATGAGAGCCGGTACCGTGTATGGAGGACGAAAGTCGACCAGGGCTCGCACGATCCGCGCTGCCGACGGCCCGGTCAAGTTGCCTTTCGGGCGACCTGGCCCACGCCACGGATCCCGCTGCGCACCCACATCGCGGACGAACAG
This sequence comes from Microbacterium kunmingense, assembly GCF_023155745.1. Lineage (GTDB taxonomy): Bacteria > Actinomycetota > Actinomycetes > Actinomycetales > Microbacteriaceae > Microbacterium > Microbacterium kunmingense. Next base: position 26,535 of record NZ_JAKNUS010000005.1, on the reverse strand, counting down.
CGCGGGCTCCCTCAGCGAGATTCGGATGTTCCCCGTAGCGTCCGCATATGGGATCTCGCGCTCAGTAAGCCAATGCTGAAGGGGCGGAGCAAGATATCTGGCAATAATCAGCGGTTTGGCGGCGTCTCGTCTGGGCGCCGTGTCGGCCTCGATGTACGCCTGTGTCTGCTCCACCATCCCGGGGAGGTCTTTCGTAACAAGGCTTCGCTTCACTTCGGCGTATAGAGCCGCGCTGGCGCCACCTGGTGCGATGATCATGACGACAGCATCTGCGCGATAGCGGCCGATCGCTGGCTCTCGTTGGATGTCTGCCCTCCAGTCGCTCGGTAGACGCTCGGTCAGCGCGGCGAGGGCGGCGCTGAGGATGTCTGCCTCACTCAGCAGGGGCGTGTCGGGCCTTGCCATCAACTCTCCTCGCGCGACTCAGTTGCACTTCCGGGAATCATACGCCTCCGCTCTCGACGGAATATGGTCTTTTCCGGATATTAACGATTTCCGACCCGAACGGAGCCGGCTAATAAGCGGAATCGAGCCAGACGCCGCGGCAAGACGGAAGCGAACCTCAACTGAAGTGGAGCTAGGGCCGCCTCGGCCCGCCTTCTTCGAGGGCCGTCGCCACTGCGTCGAACTCAGCGAGCGCGGCAGCAAGATCATCAACGATTTCGCGCGCGATGACCTCAGGTGCCGGCAGGTTGTCCAGATCTTCCAGGGACTCATCGCGCAGCCAGGTGATGTCGAGGTTGACCTTGTCGCGAGCGATCAGCTCGTCGTAGCCAAAGGCCTTGAACCGCTCGGTCTCGACGCGCGCGTCGTTGTCGCTCCCGAACGACTCGACGAACTCATCGAGATGGGCGCGGGTCAGCGGGTTCTGCTTGAGCGTGAAGTGCTGATTGGTGCGGAGGTCGTAGATCCAGAGCTTCGTCGTCCAGGGGCGCTCGCCCGCCGGCTTCTTGTCGAAGAACAGCACGTTGGCCTTGACACCGCCTGCGTAGAAGATGCCGGTCGGCAGCCGCAGCATCGTGTGCAGATCGAAGTCCTTCAGCAGACGTCGCCGCAGGGTCTCCCCGGCACCGCCTTCGAACAGGACGTTGTCGGGCAGCACGACGGCGGCGCGGCCATTGATGTCGAGGATCGTCGCAATGTGCTGAAGGAAGTTGAGCTGCTTGTTGGAAGTCGTCACAACGAAGTCCTGGCGCTCGATCTCGAGGTCTTCGCGAGCTTCCCGTCCGTCGGCGCCCACCATCGTGAGCGACGACTTGCGCCCGAACGGCGGGTTCGACAGCACGACGCTCCAGCGCCGACCCGGATCGGCGATGAGCGAGTCCTTCACTTCGATGAGCGACGGGCCGTTGGCCTCGCCGGCGCCGTGCAGCAGCAGGTTCATCGCGGCCAGGCGCGCCGTGCCGTCGACGAGCTCGACGCCGTGTACAAGCTTCTTCTGCAGATGCTCGCGCTGTGGAGGTGTGAATGATGCCGCATCCCTCGACGCGTACTCGAAGGCCTGAAGGAGGAAACCGCCCGTGCCGCAGGCCGGGTCTGTCACCGTGTCGGCAACCGTGGGGCGGATGCAGTCGACGATCGCGTCGATGATCGCCCGAGGCGTGAAGTACTGGCCCGCGCCAGACTTGACGTCTTCGGCACCCTTGGCGAGGAGCGACTCGTAGGCGTCGCCCTTGATGTCGACGCCCGTCTGCGACCACTGCTCTGCGTCGACTAGGTCGTGTATGAGCCGCTTAAGCTTGGCCGGATCCTGCACGCGATTCTGCGCCTTGCGAAAGATCACGCCGAGGGTGCCCGGCTCGCGGCCGAGCCCTTGCAGGATGCGGGAGTACTCCGTCTCGAGCCCCGTCCCGTCGGCGTCGAGCAGTCGCTGCCACGAGTACTCGTCAGGCACGATTCGCTCTGGCCTCAGTGGTCGAGTTGCCCGCTCGTGGGCCATCTTCAAGAACAGCAGGTAGGTGAGTTGCTCGGTGTAGTCGATCGTCCCGACGCCATCATCGCGCAGCACGTTCGCGTACGCCCAAAGTTTGTTGACGAGCCGACGCGGATCGGTCATGGGCAGAGCTCCAGATGTTCGGTTCGGATCGAAGACGGAGGAACTGAGGTTACTTTCCGGCGACGCTCAATGGTCACGTCGTTTCTTTCAGGGTTCTCGCCCCGAGCGAATCGGTTCGCCACGTGCCTGTCACAGCGCCGCCGCGACTTCCTCGATGCGGTCTGAATCGGACGCCCCACCAGTGAGCTGGCCGGAGAACGCTGCGGTGAGCAATGCGCGCCGAAGGGCAACTGACCGCGCTCGAGCTCTTTCGATCGCAACTCTCAGACGCGCGTTCGCCTCCTGCGTCTCAGCAAGCGCTGCGAGCAAGGAGGTCTGTTCGTCGCGCGGGGGAACCGCGATCGGCATCGTGCGCACCGTCGAGAGGCTAATGGATGCGAGGTTCACGCTCTGCTTTCCGTGGCGCTGTGCCCACAGGGAGCCATAACTATTCGTGCACCAAGAGAGCCAATACGAGTCCACCAACGCCCGATCGGGTCGTGCACGGAAAACGTGATTCTGATGAATGCAGACCGGAACCTCGTCGTTCCACACCCACCCGCGCGCAAGTTTGTCGCGATCGCCCCCTTCGTTTAGTAGAACATCCCCCGTCTGCAGGCGGAGTCGCTGAACTGCGCCCGCCGGCACTCGGATCGTCGCGACGTCTGAGAGATCGAGTCGGGCGCGTTGGACATTGGCGACGCGAAGATACGGCACCTCGGCCAGTGAAGGGTCGGACTGCTTCTTGGCGTCTTTTGTCACTCCGCCCACAACCTCGGCAAGTTCACCGAGTGTGGACCACTTCCATCCCGTGGGCAGGGAGGGGAGGCTGCCCTGACTGATCTCGCCTAGCACCGACGTCACCCGCTCGTTCTCTCCAAGGAGAGTGGCCAACACCGCTCGCTCGTCGAGCACTGATAGTCGCCGCTCGGAGATCTCAAGCGTTGCGACAGCGGCATCGAGGCGGGAAAGGTGGTCCTCCAGAATGTCGACGATCCGCCTCTGTTCAGCAAGAGCGGGAAGAGGAACCAACTGCTGCATGACCTCCGCCGGCTTCGCCCTCGTGTGGCTACCCGTCACGCCCGAAACAGCCCCCTCAATCCAATGCCGAAAGCGCGGAGATCGGAGGTAATACATTAGGAATCTCGAGTCGAGTCGCCGACGATCGGTACGAATGACAATCCACTCCGGGGACGCAACCTGCTCATACCCGCGTCGCTCTGCCACGATCCAGACGCGATTGATCCGTGGGTTGATCTTGGAGAGGAGGACGTCCCCTGGGTCGACGGGGCGCTTGGCGCTCCGGACGGACTCACCAAGGGCAGTTTCTGGCATCCCCCTCCGAAAGGACGGCACGCTCCAGAGCTCGTATGTGCGTCCTGGCAGCGGCAGAACCGAACCACGAATTTCACGAGCGAGTTCACGCAGCGGTAGGCGCTCCCAGGTCACGCGGTAAGCTCCGCGTTCAGTTCCTCGATCAGCATTCCCGCACCAGCTCCCAAATCACGCACTGCACCATCGACCCCGCCGCGCTCTGTGAAGGGAGCGGCATCGAGATCGGCATCCGTCAATCCTGCCGAATTCGCGATGACATCCGCCATTCGGTCGAGCCACCAGCGCTGGGAGTCGGTGAATATCACGCCGGCGAACTGCTGGCGACCTAACCACTCGTTGTAGCGCGAGCGCACGATGTCTGCGTAGGGGACGAGCTCGGCGTCTTCCCCTAGTTCGTAACGGAGGAGCGAGACGAGGTCAGTCAGTCGCGCGTGGTCGTTGGGCCTGACCCGCTCGATCTGCAGGGCGTCGTAAGCGTGCCAGATGAGGTCGACGGTCCAGTTGTGCGGTGGCCGTGCGATGCGGTCGGCGAGCTCCGAGATCGCAGTGAACGGCACGCGTCGGGTCTTCGCCTCGGTGAGCAGCTGGATCGCGCTGATCTCGCTGCGATGCTCGTCGAGGTAGGCGCGCCACGACTCGACGATCGACCGGGCGCGGCTTGTGTCGACGACGCCGAACGCGTCCACGAGCTCGTCGACGGTGACCTCGTCAATCACCTGGTCGTGCGCGCGGCGCAGCTCGAGGATGCGCGCTCGCAGCTCGGGGTTCGCGGCGAGTGGCTCGATGGCGTGCTCGATGAGCGCGGCGACGGCCTGGTCTTGGTCGATGGCCGACGCCACCGCGGCGGCCTGCTTGTCAGTATCGACGGCATCCACGATGCCGCGGACGATGTCGCGCAACGATCCGCCGGCGACCTCGTCGAGTTCGGTGCGCTCGGCAGGCGTCAGCTGCAGCTCCAGGGCGGCGAGGCGTGAGGCGAGTGTCGCCGTCTCATCCTCGGTGATCGACAGGTCGGCGACCTTCGCGAGCAGCTTCTGCAGCGAGATACCGCGGTCGCGGTTGAGCGGCGGTTCGACGAAGGCGTGCTCGGTCACACCGACGGCGTCGACAATGACGAAGCGCGTCTTCTCCGTGGCATCAGGAGTCACCACCCGGAAGTCCGCCGATGCGATCGTGCGCGCGCCGCGACCCTTCATCTGCTCGAAGTACTGCGCGCTGCGCACGTCGCGCAAGAAGAAGACGCACTCGAGCGGCTTCACATCGGTGCCTGTCGCGATCATGTCGACAGTGACTGCCACGCGCAGTGTCGGCGATGTGCGGAACGCCTGCAGGTGGCCCTTGGGATCCTTGGCGTTGTAGGTGATCTTCGCGGCGAAATCGTTGCCCTCTCCGAACACCTCGCGGACGAGGGTAACGACGGTCTCGGCGTGGTTGTCGTCTTTGCAGAAGATCAGTGTCTTGGGCACGACGTGACGCCCCGGGAAGATCTCGGGCATGCGATCGCGGTACGTCTCGAGGATCGTTCGCAGCTGTGACAGGTTCGTCACGGCGCGGTCGAGTTGGGATGGCGTGTAGTCGAGGTCCTCGTCGAGTGCTTCGAGCCGCTGCTGACGCGTGCGCCTGTCGACCTTCGGCACGACGGTTCCCGCCTCGATCAGGCCGCCTTCTTCGCTGACTCGCGTCTTGATGCGGTAGATGTCGAAGTCGACGTTGACGCCATCAGCGACCGACTCGGGGTAGGTGTACTCCGACACGAGGTTCTGCTGAAAGAAGCCGAACGTCTGCTTGCCCGGCGTCGCCGTGAGCCCGACGATGTGTGCATCGAAGTACTCGAGCACGCCGCGCCACACCCCGTAGATCGAGCGGTGGGCCTCATCCACGATCACGAGGTCGAAGGCTTCGGGCGGCAGCGTTGCGCTGTAGGCCACCGACACCGGCGCGTCCGGCACGAAGTCGTCGATGCCCTGATCGTCGCGGTCGTCCACTTCCTTGCCTTGAAGCGCCCGATACACGCGCTGGATCGTCGAGATAATGACGCTCGAGGACTGCAGCATCCCGGCGCTCGTGAGCTTCGCCACCGGGTAAAGTTCGGTGAATCGCCGCCCGTCCCCGGGCGTGCGATAGTTCTGGAACTCGGCGAGTGTCTGATCTGCGAGGTTGTTGCGATCGACGAGGAACAGGATGCGGGTGAACCCGCCGAAGGCGAGCAGGCGATACGCCTGCGTGACCGCCGTGAAGGTCTTGCCGGCGCCGGTCGCCATCTGGATGAGTGATCGCGAGAACCGCTGCTCGCGCAGCGAGCGCTCGACCCCTTCGATCGCGTCGATCTGCGCCGGTCGCAGACTAGACGTGTCGAGCGCGGGCAAGGAGCGAACACGCGCGCGCCAGGTAGGGGCATTCGGTCTTTCGACAGCCTCCCGAACGTGTCGCGCGAGAGTCCCGGGTTGGGGAAACGCGAAGAGCCGTCGGGCGCGCGGATGCGGGTCGTAGCCGTTCGTGAAGTGCGTCTCGACTCCGGATGCCTCGAACACGAACGGCAGACGCCCGTCGACGACCACGGCGCGCTTGGCGTGCGCATCAGGCAGACCTGTCGCGTACATCGCTGATTGCCACTCGACGCCCGACAGCGGCGTACCGACGGGCTTCGCTTCGATGACGCCGACGACCTTCTTGTCGACGTACAGGAGGTAGTCGGCACGACCGTGGCCCGGCGCCATAACGAATTCGCGAACGGCGATGCCCTGCCCGGCGAAGAGGTTGATCGCCTTGCGATCCTGCACAATCCAACCCGCAGCTTCGAGTTGAGAGTCGATGAGCTTCCTCGCCCGCGCTTCGGCAGGGAGGCGGTCATCGGCAGGCATGACGTCAGAGTATCGAAGCAGGTGAGTCTGCCATCGCATTGACCGGTCCGGCTGCGCTGGTCTCGGCGAATCTCAGCGCTTCCCGTTAAGGATCGCGGCGGTGCACGAGAATGTGAACATGCAACCTGACCTGCAGACGCCGATGAAGGTATTTGGGCTGCCGCAGCATCTTGTGGTTCCGATCTATCAGCGTCCGTACGTGTGGAAAGAGGACGACCAGTGGGCGCCGCTTTGGCATGACGTTCGACGGATGGCCGAGCTGAGGCTCGGCTCTCCCCAGTCCAGCGCCTCGCACTTTCTCGGTGCAGTCGTGCTTCAGATGCAGGAGGCGTCGCACGGCTCCGTCCCAGCGAGCAATGTGATTGACGGTCAGCAGCGTCTCACTACCCTGCAGCTCCTGATGGATGCGGCCGGCGCCGTCCTCGATGAGTTCGGTGAGGACACATTGTCGGGCCGGTTGGCCAACCTCACACACAACCAGCCAATCTTCGTCCCAGATGGTGAAAGCCCACTCAAGCTTCGGCATACCAATCGGGACGCGTTGGCGTTCGACGAGGTCATGAACGCGGAGCCGCCGGTCGATCACCGATCGTTGCGACACTCCGGCAGCAGGATCGTTCAGGCGCATGCGTACTTCGTCGGGTCGTGCCGAACCTGGTTGGATGAGGCAGCGCCCGAAGGACGGTCCGCGCGCGCGAGTGCACTCGTCAGCGTGCTGGAACACGGGCTTCACCTCGTAACAATCACGCTGACGGCCGGCGAGAATTCGCAGGAGATCTTCGAGACGCTCAACGCGCGTGGTACGCCGTTGTCCGCGGCCGACCTCATCCGCAACTTCGTGTTCCAGAAGCTAGTGCAGGAGGGAGTGGACACGACGACGGCTCATAAGGAGCATTGGCCGTTCGAAACCGACTTCTGGGAGCGCGAGGTGAGCGTTGGTCGCTACTTCGTAAGCCGGAGCTCGCTGTTCTTCAATCAGTGGCTGGCATCGCGTACCGGCGAAGAAATCAGCCCGCTCTCGACCTTCACCAGATTCAAGACCTACGTCGAGCATGAATCCGACACGCCGCTGAGGACCCTGCTTCCCGTTATCAGGAGTCAGGCCGACCTGTACGAAGCGTGGACGCGCCATTCAGAGCAGGCCGACAGACAGCTATCGCCAGTCGAGATGTGCATGTACCGCATGCGAAGCAACTCAATCGAAGTACTGAAGCCAGCCATGATCTGGCTTCACGAGCCGGATCTCGGAATCGCTCAGCATGTCGCCGACGCCGTGATCGCGGTCCTTGAGAGCTGGGTCATGCGCCGGTTGCTCCTGCGTCTAACAACTTCCGATCTCGGACGAATCGTCGCAGATGTGATCAAGGCGAACCGCGACGCCGCCCCCGATGAACTGGAGAGTCGCGTCCGTTCTCACCTCGAGCGACTCAACCGAGCGAGCACATACTGGCCAGGAGACGAAGAGCTTCGAGAGGCGCTACGCACGGATCCGGTCTACAGACGCTTCAATCGGGGTCGCCTCCGCGTGATTCTCGAAGCAGTGGAGAACCGCTTTCGCTCCTTTACCAACCAGCCACAAGTTCCTCGGCGCGGCTATCCCATCGAGCACGTCCTTCCGCAGAAGTGGGAGGACAACTGGCCGGTGCCCGACGAGGAAAGCGCCGCGATACGCGCGGACCACATCCATCGACTCGGCAATCTGACGCTCCTGACGACGAGCCTGAACTCGAAGGTCTCGAACGGGCCTTGGGAGGTGAAGCGCGAAGCGTTCCAAGAACACGACACCCTCCTTCTCACGAGTCGACTGCTGAAATCTGTCGAAGGAGCGGATTGGGATGAGTCGACGATCGACGCGCGGACCGACCTGCTCACGGACGCGCTGCTCGCAATCTGGCCGGTATCACCGGGTCACATCGGGGCCATTGCTGATCCGCAATCTCGTGTAAGTGCGGAGGTGACCATTCGCGACCTGATCAAGAGTGGGGCGCTGTCGGCCGGCACTCGGCTTCGACCACGTCATGGCGATCCCGCCCAGTTTGAAGCGGTAGTCGCGAAAGACGGCAGATTGCGCATTGGAGAGGAAGTCTTCGCGACTCCCTCCGGAGCGGGCGCCTTCGCGCTCGGCCGAGCGGTGAACGGGTGGTACTTCTGGTTCTTACCCGACGGTCGTCTTCTCGAGGATCTACGCGCCATCCACCGTGGGCAACCGGTCTCCGCACCTCGGTTCGACTGGGCGCCTCTGCACGCGATCCTCGAGGCAATCCCCCCAGGTCGCTGGACCACGTACGGGGCCCTCGCGGAAGTCATCGGCACGGCTGCCCAGCCGCTCGGGGCACATGTCGCCGATTGCCAACAGTGCACGAACGCCTATCGCGTTCTCACGAGCGACGGTCGTGTGTCGGGCGGGTTCCGATGGTCGGACAGTGAGGCGGGCGGGGACCCGATAGAACGGCTCGTTGCGGAAGGCGTCTTGTTCCAGGCAGGGCGCGCCTCGCGCGAGCATGAGCTCACGGCGGACGAACTCGCCGAGTTGCTGACGGAGGAGTGAGAGGGGCCGTTTACCTGTCGCCTTCCTCTCCTCGGCATGCCGCCGAGAGCGGATCGCCCGCTCTGGCGGACGCGCCGTGTATCACCTTCCGCCAGAATCAGTCTTCGCCCTTGCTCTGACAATCGCCCATCCAGCGATAGGGCGCGACGCAGTGCTCGACGGCGAACGGCTGCTAAGCGGAGCGCGTCAGCGCGGAGTCTGCAAGGAGTGAGCGGCGAGGACGGAGGCGCGAACGATCGCTACACTCTCGGCGTCGGAGGGAGGCTCCCCTCTCTGCCAACGGCAGTTGACGACGTCTTCCGACATCTGTCCACATCTGTCATTGGCCGCGTTGACGAGGCGCGATCAGTGTCCGACACTGGCCCGATACTGACCGTCGAGCCGGCATGAGCGGAGGTCGGAATGGGAAGCATCACCCCGTACGAATCGGCGAAGGGCCGCCGTTACCGCGTGCGCTATCGCAAGCCCGATCGCACCGAGGCGGAGAAGCGCGGCTTCACGATGATGCGCGAAGCGAAGCTGTACCTGTCGATGGTCACGGTGTCGAAGTCGAAGGGCGAGTACATCGACCCGTCCACGTCGCGGGTTCCGGTCCGGATGTTCGCCGACAGCTGGCTGCGATCCAAGCAGCCGCGATGTCAAAGCCCTCGTACTACATGACGCTGGAACGGGCGTGGAAGAACCACGTCGCTCCGGTCTGGGCAGACCGCGAGATCTCGTCGATCCGCCGCTCGGAGGTTCAGGACTGGGTGTCTGACCTCGCGACGCAGAAGTCACGGACCGTCGTTGTTCGCGCCCTAAGAGTCCTCGCCGGCATCCTCGACGTCGCCATCGACGATCGCCGCCTCGCGAGCAACCCGGCCCGCCACGTGCGCAGTCTCCCTCGGCACGGGCCTGGCAAGCGTCGCGTCTATCTCTCTCACGACCAGGTCGCGACGCTGGCGGCGTGCTCGGCGTATCCGACGCTTGTCCTGACGCTGGCGTACACCGGCCTGCGCTGGGGCGAGGCGACGGGACTGCGGGTGCGCAGCGTGAACCGCCTCCGCCGGCGCTTCGTCATCGAGGAGAACGCGGTGACGATCGCGTACGAGATCCACGTCGGCACGCCGAAGACGCACGAGAAGCGCTCGGTCCCGTACCCCGAGCGTCTCGCGCCGATGATCGAGCAGGCGTGCGTCGGCAAGGGTCCGGAGGGTCTGTTGTTCGGCGACGAGGTCAATCACATGCGCAACTCGGGCAACAAGGGATGGTTCGCGAACGCGGTCCGGCGTGAGCAGGAGTTCGATCCATCGATCCCGCGACTCACTCCCCACGACCTTCGGCACACCGCCGCGTCGCTCGCGATCAGCTCGGGCGCGAACGTGAAGGCGGTGCAGCGCATGCTCGGGCACGCGTCGGCGGCGATGACGCTGGACACGTACGCCGATCTCTTCGACGACGATCTGGATGCCGTGGCGACGCGGCTGAACGACCAGATGCCCCTCGTGGTGCTGCCCTCGGGTCCGCAAACCCGCTACGCCCGACCGCAGTGACCGCCGAGAGCAGATTGCTCAGGTTTTCGACGAGGCGGATTTCGTCCGAAACGCTCGATTTTGGCGCTCTCAGACGTCGCGCGCAGGCCGTTGCGGACGACCATTTTCGGCTCACCGAAGTTTCAGAATGCGGGCAAAAAGCGGGCAAAAATGGCTTTTGCGTGGTCTGACCACAGAAAAAACTCCTGGTCAGAGGTAAAAAAACAGTGCCCCTGGAGGGACTCGAACCCCCAACCGTTTGCTTAGGACGCAACTGCTCTTCCATTGAGCTACAGAGGCTGGCGGATCGAGTCTATCCGCCGACGACGAGGGCCCCGGTGCGTATGCACCGAGGCCCGTCGTCAAACTTCAGGTCGTTACGCCTGCGCCGCGAGGGCGAAGCGCACCGAGCCGTCCTCGTTCATCTGTGCGTCGAGCACCTGGTCGTCCAGCGCCGCCTGCGCGGTGCTGTCGAGGAAGACGCGAGCACCATCCGCTTCGACAACGGCGTCCGCAGGCTCGGGCTGCGGGGCCAGGGTCAGTTCGAAGCCGGCGGTGGGTGCCTCGGCTCCGCGGATGCGGATACCTGCGGCCTGGACGTCGGGGGTGCCTGCAACCACAGCCTTGACGGCGGTGGCGGCGTTCTCGGTGAGAGTGAGCATGTGCTTCTCCTTCCGTGGTGGAGTCAGCCACGCTTCCGAGAATCGAGCGTCATTGCAAGCGAGGGCGCCGATACCCAGCGTTCTCCAACCCGATACCCACGAAACACGGAAAGAGCCGCGATCCCGACCGAGCGACCTGATTCGCTTAATTCGCGGCTTCGTACGCCTCCATCACCGACGCCGGAATGCGGCCGCGCTCCGACACCGACATTCCGCGTTCCTTCGCCCATTGACGAACGGCGGTGTAGTCCGCCTGTCCGGTGCGGCGGCGCTTGCGGGATGCCGCGGATTCGGCTTGCCGTCCGGTCGACACCGAGCGGGCGGCGTCGACATAGCGGGACAGGGCATTCCGGAATTCGGCGGCGTTATCGACGGTGAGATCAATCTCATAGGCGACGCCATCGAGCGAGAAGAGGACGGTTTCACCCTCGCCGATCTCGAGGACGGTTCCGTCCAGATCATCGACGAGCTGGTGCACAATTTTTCGGGCCATGGTCACACATTATGGGGTGACCAAGACGCGAAAGGCGCGGCACCGACGATTTTCGGCTTTTCAGGGGAGAAGACCCGCGCGACGCGCTTGCATGACCGCGGCATGGCGGGTCGAGACATCCAATTTTGCCATCGCCGATTTCAAATACGACTTCACCGTCGCTTCGCGAAGTCCGAGCGTCTCGCCGATCTCGCTGTTGGTCTCACCGAGCGCCGCGCGTGCGAGAACGTCGATCTCCCTGGGGGAGAGGTGGATGTCGGTGTTCGTCGGATTCGGCTCGTCGTGGGTGAGGGCGGCCAGCCGCTGCTCGACGCGCGCCAAGCGCTGGCGGAGCCCGTCGTCATCCACTCCCGCGGCGATGCTGCGCAATTCGGCGTAGCTCTCGCGAAGCTCCTCGCGCGCGGCGGCGGGCATCGCGGCCGCCGGCAGCTGTAACGGGGTGAAGGTCTCCAGCCGCCGGGCCACCTCGTCCCGGACGCGGAGTTCGGTCGCGAGCTCCCCGGCGACCTGGAAGGCCGGGCGGGCGATGACGTCGCCGACGCGGCGTTCGCCCCACGATCCGCAGTAGATGACGCCCCGCGGCTTCCCCGACACCAGGACCGGCACGGCGAACAGGGTGGCGATGCCCTCGCCGAGGATGGCGCGGTCGTAGTCGTGCGTGATGCTACGCGCGGTGCGGTAGTCCAGCGCCAGCCGCGGTCGCTTCTCGACGTAGGCGCGGCCGCCGAGTCCGCGCATCGGGTGGACGACGAGCCCCTCGAGGTACCGGGTTCGGGCACCGGAGATCGCCGACACGTGAATGGCGTCGTCGCGCGAGAGTCCGCCGAACGCGACGGGGAAGCCGGTGCGGCGGGTGAGATCTCCCACGGCACGGGAAACGAGTTGCACGTCGCTCGGAGCGCTTGACGAACCGACCACGAACTACCTACTTCCGGGGGTGACGGCTGCGTCGCCGCCTTTCGTAGCGTCGACCCTAGCAGGCGCTCTCCGTCGATGTTGGGCGTCTTCAGTTCGGGACCGGCGCGAAAAGCGCCCAGGGATTGTGTGCAAGGAGGCCACATGTCCGATCGACGTACCGAGTCCGCCCCGCCGGGTGGAATCGACTACATCGCGGTGGAGGAATCGCCGCGTTTCGGTGAATTGAAGAGGCGGCAACGCAGTTTCATCTTCCCCTTCGCCATCGCGTTCCTCGTCTGGTACTTCGCCTATGTTCTGCTGTCGTCTTTCGCGGTGGACTTCATGTCGCAGCGCGTCTGGGGTGACATCACCGTCGGCCTGCTCTTCGGCCTCGGACAATTCGTCACCACCTTCGGCATCACGATGCTCTACGTCTGGTTCGCCAACCGGAAACTCGACCCCATCACCGAAGAGATCCGTGAAGAACTCGAGCAGCGAGAGGCGGCCGGCGCATGAACGAATTCTTCGCATCCGTCGGGTCGGCGGTCAGCGCCGCCGTCGACACCGCCGAGAACAATCCCGTACTGAACATCTCGATCTTCGGTGCCTTCGTCGCGGTGACCCTGTTCATCGTCATCCGGGCGAGTAGGAACAACAAGACCGCCGCGGACTATTACGCCGCCGGACGCTCTTTCACGGGGCCCCAGAACGGGTTTGCCATTTCCGGCGACTATCTCTCCGCAGCATCCTTCTTGGGGATCTGCGGCGCGATCGCCATCAACGGATACGACGGCTTCCTCTACTCCATCGGGTTCCTCGTCGCGTGGCTCGTCGCCCTGCTGCTCGTGGCCGAGCTCATGCGCAACACCGGCAAATTCACGATGGCCGACGTGCTCTCCTTCCGCCTGAAGGAGCGCCCCGTGCGGATGGCCGCGGCGATCACAACGCTCGCGGTGTGCTTCTTCTATCTGCTCGCCCAGATGGCAGGGGCCGGGGGACTCGTCGCCCTGCTCCTCGGCATCAACGAAGCGGTGGGGCAGTCGGTGGTCGTCGCCGTCGTCGGCGTCATCATGATCGTCTACGTCCTCGTCGGCGGCATGAAGGGCACCACCTGGGTGCAGATCGTCAAGGCGTTCCTGCTCATCGGCGGCGCGCTGATCATGACCATCTGGGTGCTCGCGATCAACGGCTTCAGCCTGAACACGCTGCTCGAGAACGCCGTGGCCGCCTCGGTCACCGAGCCGGCCGACGCGATTCTCGGCCCGGGCCTGCAGTACGGCGGCAACCCGTGGGACTTCATCTCCCTCGCGATCGCGCTGGTGCTCGGCACCGCGGGCCTCCCGCACGTGCTGATGCGCTTCTACACGGTGCCGACCGCCAAGGAGGCGCGTCGCTCGGTGGTGTGGGCGATCTGGCTGATCGGCCTGTTCTACCTCCTCACCCTCGTGCTGGGCTACGGCGCTGCGGCGCTCGTCGGTCCGGAACGGATCGCCTCGGCGCCCGGCGGGGTCAACTCCGCCGCGCCGCTGCTCGCGCTCGAGCTCGGCGGACCGCTGCTCCTCGGATTCATCAGCGCGGTCGCATTCGCGACGATCCTCGCCGTGGTCGCCGGCCTCACCATCACCGCGGCGGCGTCGTTCGCGCACGACATCTACGCCAACGTGGTGAAGAAGGGGAACGTCCCGCCCGACGGAGAGGTGAAGGTCGCCAGGCGCACCGTCATCGTGATCGGCATCCTCGCCATCCTCGGCGGCATCGCCGTGCAGGGTCAGAACGTCGCGTTCCTCGTGGCGCTCGCCTTCGCGGTGGCGGCATCGGCCAACCTCCCGACCATCCTGTACTCGCTCTTCTGGCGGAACTTCACCACCCGCGGCGCGGTGTGGAGCATGTACGGGGGACTCGCCGCGGCGATCATCCTCATCGTGCTCTCTCCCGTCTTCTGGGGGTCGGAGACGAGCGTGTTCAAGGTGGGCACCGCGATCTGGCCGCTGAACAACCCGGGGATCGTCTCGATCCCGGTCGGGTTCTTCCTCGGCTGGCTCGGATCGGTCACCTCACGAGGCGGCGAGAGCCGTACCAAGGCAGCCGAGATGGAGGTGCGCTCGCTCACCGGCTTCGGTGCCGAGAAGGCGACGAACCACTAGGCAGAGTTCACATCCGGATGCCACGGATCGGCGGCCCCGCGGAGAGGAAACTCCCGCGGGGCCGCCGCGCGCGACGGGCGGCCTACACGCCCGCCGCGCGCTCGAGGTCGACGAGAAACCGCTTCACCTCGGGATGGCCGCCGTACTCGCCGAGCGACCCGTCGGCGCGCACCACACGGTGCACGGGGATGACGATGGAGAAGGGAGTGTTCGCGCAGGCGGTGCCGACCGCGCGCGCCGCGCCGGGGCTGCCCGCGGCGATCGCCACCTCGCCGTAGCCGGCGGTCTCGCCGTAGGGGATCTGCCGGATCGCCTCGAGGGCGAGCCGGGTGAAGCCGCTCGTCGCTCCGAGGTCGAGCGGAAGGTCGAACGCGCGGCGCTCGCGGGCGAAGTACTCGTCGAGCTGGTCGGCGGCACGGCGGGCGAGCGGGTGCGCGGGACCGGGCTCCACATCGCCGTATCGGTGGGCAAGGCCCTCGAGCTCGGGTTCGACCGGTCCGTGGATCGGGTGGACGGTGAGAAGCGCCTCATCCGACGCGACGATCAGCACCTCGCCGACGGGGGAGGGGTGGAGGAGGAACCGGGGAGCGAGGGCGGCGATCATGACGACATCCTCACCCGTCATGCTCCCGCCCGCGGGTGCCGGCGGGTCATCTGTGAGCGATCGGTCATCGGGGGCGCCTGTGCAGGAAAGGCCGATCACTCGGCGTGTCGCCAATACCGCGAAAACCCGCCCCGCCTAACGGCACCGGACCAGGCGGGCGCTTAGTGTGGCTGACGTGTGGCGAGTCGAGTCCGATGTCATGGTGAACCGGGGGAATACCGTGCCCGGTGCGGCCGTGAACCCCGGAGACCTCGGTCTTTCCGAACCGGGTGTCACGGTTGCGCATATCGCCGACCCCGCGCGGGAGCGCCTGCGACGCCAAGCGTCGCAACTGGGCGGGCGCTCGACGCTGCTGCACTACAGCGACTCCCGCGAAGAGGGCATCGAGATCACCGGTGCCCACCCGGGGAGCCTCCCGCAGTTCATCACCGGACGCTCGACGCTGCTGTCGGGGCTCTTCCGCGACGAAGTGGCGCTGCGGAACGCGCGCCTCGCCGCCGAGCGCATCACCGCGAAGAACGTCGAGCTGCGGACCGCCCGGGGCATCGACGCCGTCCACCTCGCCGTCGGCCTCGCCTCCTGGCGCTTGGGAGGCCTCGCGTGCACCGCGCCCGTGCTGCTGCGGCCGCTCGCCATCCGGCGACACCACTCCGACTTCGAGCTGAAGCTGCTCGGCACCTTCCAGGTCAATCCCGAGCTCATCCGGGCGCTGAAGACCCACTTCGGCATCACCGTCGACGCGCGGGCGCTCGCCGCGCTCGCCTACGACGGAGGCGTGTTCAAGCCGCAGCCGGTGATCGACCACCTGCGGGCGCTCACCGCGTCGCTGCCGAACGTCGCCGTCCAGCCGCGACTGGTGGTCTCGACCTTCGCCGACGTCGCCTCGGTGATGTCGCGCGACGCGGCCCACCTCGACCACCCTGTGCTGAACGCCCTGGCGGGGCATCCTGCCGATCGCGAACGGGTGATGCACCGCCGGGAGATCCCCTCGATCCTCCCCGCCGACGAGCGGCCCCCGGCCGCCGATGCGCTGCTGCTCGACGCCGACGCCGAGCAGGAGGGGGTGCTCGCGCGGATCGCGTCGGGCCAGTCCCTCGTCGTGCACACGCTCCCCGGCACCGGCGGCACCCAGACGGTCATCAACGCGGTCGGTTCGCTCGTGCGCGAGGGGCGACGCGTCCTCGTGGTGAGCGCTCGGCGTGCCACGCTCGAGGGCGTCCGTCACCGCCTCGCGGGGGTGGGTCTCCCGGGCCTCACCGTCTCGCCCCGGCACGTGCGCCGCGACCTCATCCGTGCGATCGGGCGCAACGAGAAGGCCGAGAAGCCCGCCGTCGCCGAAGTCGACGACGCCCTCGTGCGCCTGCGGACCGTGCTCCGCGACTACCGTCACGCGCTCACGACGAAGCACTCCGACCTCGGCATCTGCACCCTCGACGTGCTGCGGCGCCTCGCCGAGCTGTCAGCCCTCGACCCCGCCCCGACGACCGCTGCGCGGTTCGATGTCAGCACGCTCATCCGCCTCGCGGGCAAGCGGCGCGAGGCCGCGGCGAAGCTCGCGACCGCGGCGCGCCTCGGGGAGTTCCGGTTCGGCCCGCACGACTCGCCGTGGTTCGGCGTCTCGTTCGCCACCACCTCCGACGCCCGTCGTGCGCACGGCCTCGCCGCGCGCCTCCACCGCGCCGACGTTCCCGCCCTGCTGGAGCGCGGCTACGCGATGGTGGGCCAGACCCACATGCGGCCGTTCCAGAGCGTCGCCGAGCTCGGCGTGCAGCTGCGGCTTCTCTCGGGTATCCGCGATTCGCTCGACCGGTTCAGCCCGACGGTGTTCGAGCGGCCGCTCGGCGAGCTCATCCAGGCGCACGGTCCGCGTCGTGATTCGCCGTCGATGAACGCGTCGAACCGGCGTCGGCTGAAGCGGCTTTCCCGCGAGTACATCCGCCCCGGCGTGCACATCGTCGACATGCACGAGGCACTCCTTCGCGTGCAGCAGCAGCGCACCGAATGGCACCGCTACGTCGAGGCCGGTGTCATCCCCGAGGTGCCGTTCGGTCTCGCCGACGTGCAGGTCGCCTGGCAGCGCGTCGACGCCGACCTCGCCGAGCTCGACGAGGTCCTCGGACGCTCGGGCGCCGACGCGCTCGGCTCGATCCCGGTGTCGCAGCTGGTGCGGACGCTTGCCGAACTCGCCGCGGAGTCGGATGTCTTCGACAACCTCGTCGAGCGGGCGACCCTGCGCTCCGAGCTCGCGGGGCTCGGCCTCGACCCCCTTCTCACCGAGCTCTCGGTGCGTCACGTCCCCGAGCAGCAGGTGGGCGCCGAGCTCGAGTGGGCCTGGTGGCAGTCGGCGCTGGAGTATCTGCTGCGCACCGACCGCGCGCTCCTCGGCGCGAACACCGCGGTCGTCGACCGCCTCGAACGTGACTTCCGACTCGTCGACGAGGCACACACCGGCGCCTCGGGCCCGCTCCTGGCTTCGCAGCTCGCGACGCAGTGGCGCATCGGCATCGTCGACGAGGCCGACGAGGCTGCGGCGCTCCGAAGCGCCCTGAAGTCGGGCGACATCAGCCCCGAGCAGTTCCTCGAGGCAGCTCCCACGCTCTCGCGCACCCTCGCTCCGGTGTGGCTCGCCTCGCCCTACGACGTGCCGCTCATTCCCGACACCCTGCGCTTCGACGTCGTCATCATCGCGGATGCCGGGGCGCTCTGCCTCGCCGAAGCGGCACCCGCCCTGCGGCGCGGCGGTCAGCTCGTCGTGTTCGGCGACCCGGTGACGCAGAAGCCCACGCCCTTCCGGGTGGCGTCGGCCATTCCGACCGACGACCCCGACGCGCCGGACGAGCCGTTCGACGACGAGAGCGTGTTCGTGCGCCTCTCCGAGCTGTTCCCCGTCGAGACCCTGACCCGCAGCTATCGCGCCGGGGGAGAAGACCTCGCCGCGCTCGTCAACGACGCCTTCTACGGCGGCGAGATCGTCTCGCTCCCGTGGGCGGGGTCGTACCTCGGTCGCGGGAGCCTCAGCGTCGACTATGTCGAGGGCGGCACGGGCGCGCCCGACCCGATCAGCGGCGCCGTCGAGAGCCCCGACGCCGAGGTGGCCCGCGTGGTGACCCTGGTGGTCGAGCACGCGGTGAACCGGGCATCGGAGTCGCTGATGGTCGTCACCGCGTCGCGGAAGCACGCCGAGCGCATCCGCGCCGCCGTCGGCGCCGCCTTCGCCGGACGGACCGACGTGGCCGACTTCGTCGGGCGCGACACCGCCGAGCCGTTCGCCGTCCTCAGCCTCGAAGAGTCGGTGGCCGAGAGCCGCGACCGCGTCATCTTCTCGCTCGGGTTCGGTCTCACCAAGCACGGCCGGGTGCTGAGCGACTTCGGCGACCTCTCCACTCCGGACGGCGAGCGACTGCTGACTGTCGGCATGACCCGCGCCCGCCGGTCGATGGTCATCGTGTCGTCCATCCGTCCGTCGGCGTTCGACGAGGGACGGCTCGAGCACGGTGCCGCGACACTCATGGGCATCCTCGGCGGCATCGCCGCGCGGGCGCGCGAAGCGCGCCTGGAAGACCTCGCCGACCCGCTCACCCGGTCACTGGCGCGCGAGCTCCGCCGCCTCGGCGTCTCGGTCGACGTGCAGTACCGGGGGCTGTTGCCCCTCGTCGCCCAGTACAACGGCAAGGCCGTCGTCGCCGAGACCGATCCCGAGACCCGGGGCGAGTCCCTGCGCGAAGCCCTGCGGCTTCGACCCCAGATCCTGCGGCGCCTGGGCTGGCACTACGTGCGCGTGCACTCCTTCGACCTGTACAGCGACCCGGCGGGCGTCGCCGCGCGCATCGCCGAGCTGCTTGGGGCGCCAGCGATCACCGCCGACCCCGACACGCAGCCGGTCGATTTCATCGAGTAGTCCGATGCCCGAGGACGAGCCCCGACAGCGCGTCGAACGGGTGCCCGGGTCACGGCGTGCCCGCCTGACCCCCGCGCCCGACACCGTGGCCGAGCCCTCGGCCGTCGATGACAGCGAGGAGGCCGCCCCCGCGGCATCCGATGGTCTTTCCGGACCGAATGACGAACGGATGCTGCGCGAGAAACCGCCCCACTACTGACGCGGCTGGCCCTCGGCGCGCCCCTGGGTCGCGAGCAGGTCGCGGATCTGGACGAGGAGCTCCTGCTCGGTCGGAACCGGGTCGGCGGCGGGCTCGGTCGTCGCGCCGGCGCGGGCCTCCTGGCGCTTCTTCCAGTGGTTCATCGGCATGACGAAGACGAAGTAGACCACGGTGGCGACGGCGAGGAAGTTGATCACCGCGGCGATGATGGCGCCGAAGGAGAAGACCGAGACGCCGCCGAGAAGCGTCGGCACCTCGACGACGAGGGCCTGGTCGAGGTCGCCGGTCTGGAAGACCAGCCCGATGAGCGGATTGATGAAGGCGGTCACCAAGATGTTGACGATGCCGGTGAACGCGGCGCCGATCACGACCGCGACGGCCAGGTCGATCACATTTCCGCGGAGGATGAACTCCTTGAAGCCCTTGATCATCGATGTGCCTTCCGACGTCGCCGGCTGCCGCCGGGCTACGAACCGCTGGACGCGGGGGAGGCCTTCGCCTCGGACTTCGATGATGTCGAAGACCCGGATGATTCGCCACCGGAACTCGCCGGTGCGCTCTCACTCTTCTTCGACTCGCTCTTGGTGCCCTCGCCGCCGCCGGCCCGGGAGTCGGTGCGGTAGAAGCCGGAGCCGTTGAAGGTGACGCCGATCGAGCCGTACTCCTTGCGGAGCGGGCCCTCGCACTCGGGGCAGGTGGTGAGAGCCGGGTCGGCGAAGGACTGCACGGCGTCGAAACGGTGCCCGCACTGCTTGCAGGCGTAGGCGTAGGTGGGCATGGCGGTGTCTTTCGTCGGGGGTGCGCCGCGTCAGCGTCGGGTGGGCGCGAGATCGATGGTACGCGTCGGGGTGACCACCCCTGACACCGGCTGGTCGTGCACGTCGCGCGGCACGGTGTCGAGCAGCTCGGAGTCGTAGATGACGGCGTAGACCGGGGGGCAGCGCTCCATCGATCCGATGGTCTTGTCGAAGAACCCGCGTCCCCAGCCCAGGCGCGTGCCGTCCTGTCCGACGGCGGCGGCGGGGATGACGAGGAGGTCGACGTCGTTCACCGCGATCGGCCCGAGGACTTCGCCGACGGGTTCGGGGAGGCCGTACATCCCCTCGGTGATGTCGAGATCGGGCGTCGCCACCGACCAGTCGAGGAGCCCGTCGGTGCGGGTGATCGGAAGGAGGACCCGGATGCCGCGGCGCACCGCCTCGGTGACGAATCGCCGGGTGCCCGGCTCGGTCGTGGTGGAGAGGAAGCACGACATCGAGCGGACGCCGTAGCGGTCGACCAGGGCGTCGAGCTGGGCGGCGATGCCTTCTTCCGCGGCCTCGCGCGACGTCTCCGACAGGAGGTTCCGGCGTTCGCGCAGATCGGCGCGCAGCGCCCGTTTGGCGTCGGCGATCGCGTCTGACATGCGTCGATCTTAGGCGGAGGGGTCTGGCGGATCCCGGTGATCGGGCGCGGCTAGTGCTTTCCGTGAAACATCCACCCCCTACAATCGGGGGCGTGCCTCGTAGCTCATTCAAAGCCGTGATTCCCGCCGCCGGACTTGGGACGCGGTTCCTCCCCGCGACCAAGGCGATGCCCAAGGAGATGCTCCCGGTCGTCGACAAGCCCGCGATCCAGTACGTCGTGGAGGAGGCGACCGCCGCCGGCATCGACGATGTGCTGATCATCATCGGCCGCAACAAGAACAACCTGTCGAACCACTTCGACTCGGTGCCCGAGCTCGAATCGACGCTCGAGCGCAAGGGCGATCACTCGAAGCTTGCGAAGGTGCAGCACTCCAGCGAGCTCGCCGACATCCACTTCGTGCGCCAGGGAGAGCCGAAGGGTCTCGGTCACGCGGTGCTGCGTGCCAAGGCGCACGTGGGCGACCACCCCTTCGCCGTGCTCCTCGGCGACGACCTCATTGACGAGCGCGACCCGCTCCTCACGACCATGCTCGACGAGCACACCAAGCGCGGTGCGGCAATCGTGGCGCTCATGGAGGTCGACCCCGACTCCATCCACCTCTACGGCGCGGCGGCGGTCGAAGCCACCGACGACGAGGGCGTGGTGAAGGTCACGGGCCTCGTGGAGAAGCCCGCGAAGGAGGACGCGCCGTCCAACCTCGCGATCATCGGGCGCTACGTGCTCTCGCCGTCGGTGTTCGAGATCCTCGAGCGCACCGAGCCCGGCAAGGGCGGCGAGATCCAGCTGACCGACGCCCTCCAGGAGATGGCGGCCGACCCCGACGGACCGGGCGTGTACGGCGTGGTGTTCCGCGGCCGTCGCTATGACACCGGCGATAGAGTGGACTACATCAAGGCCATCGTGCAGCTCGCCGCCGACCGAGAGGACCTCGGCCCCGAGCTGCGTCCCTGGTTCAAGGATTTCGCGGCGAAGCTGTGACCTGACACGGCGACATCGCCGTAGCGAGGGGGGTGTGTGGATCTGTCATCCCCTCGTCAGCACGGACCGATCTCGATCCGGCTCATCCGCCAGCGCGACGCGCGGGTGGTGCAGAACGAGTTGCTGACCAACCGTTCGTGGTTGCGTCCGTGGGAGGCCACCAGCCCCGACGGGCCGGTGTCGTTCGACATGCGCTCGGGCATCCGGCGTCTGCTGCAGCAGTACCGAGACGGCGCCGGCATCCCGTTCGTCATGGAGTACGACGGCGTGATTGCCGGGCAGCTGAACGTGTGGGGGATCGCCCGGGGGTCGCTGGCCACCGCCACCATCGGGTACTGGGTGAGCGAGCGGTTCGCCGGACGCGGGATCACGCCCACGGCGGTGGCGCTCGCGACCGACGTGTGCTTCGCCGAGGCGCGGCTGCACCGGATGGAGATCTGCATCCGGCCCGAGAATCGCGCGAGCCTGCGCGTGGTCGAGAAGCTCGGGTTCCGCTACGAGGGGCTCAGACGCCGGTACATCCACATCGACGGCGACTGGCGCGATCACTACTGCTTCGCGCTGGTGCGTGAGGACGTGCCCGGGGGAGTGCTCGCGCGCTGGCTCGAGGGACGTGTTCCGCAGGATGCCGCGACGATCCCTCCGGCGGATCGGCTGCACGCCTGAGGGTTGGTCTTCGGGCCCGAATTGGGTTCAACCTGTGGTTGAGGGTTTCGGGTGTGGATGTCGGAGGGTGGTGGGATGCTTCATACATGCGTTCGAACCCGCGGCTCACCCTCCTCAGCGACGAGGACCGTGGTGAGCTGACCGGGATCCTCGCTGAGGCCGAGGAAGCGCAGCAGGTCCTTGCGGCCGCGGAGGCGGCGCAGGCGCGGGTGTTGGCGAAAGCGGGTGCGTTCGCGGCGCGGCTTGCGGAGGGGTCGCCCGCGGCGGTGCGGGACCGGGACATGGCGCTCCGCGGTGTCGCGGCGGAGATCGCCGCCGCGGTGCGGGTGTCCGACCGTGCGGTGCAACGCCAGATCGACTCCGCCTACACGCTCGTGAACGACTACCCGGCGACGGTGCACTGCCTGGAAAAAGGGTTGCTCACCCGCGCGCACGTGACGGTGGTGGAGGACATCGGCCGGCGGCTGCCCCCGGAGTTGAAGGGTGAGTTCGATCAGCTCGCCGCGGAGATCTGCCTGGACGAGACCCCGGGCCGTGCCCGCGCAGATCTCGAGATCCTCGCGGAGCGGATGAACCCGCGGACGTTGACGGAGCGGCACACGGAGGCGTTCCGGGGGCGGAAGATCGTCCGGTACACGATCGGTGACGGGATGTCGGAGTTGCGGTCTGCGCATTCCTCGGTGTTGATCGAGGGGATCTTCCAGCGCGTCACCGACCAGGCCAACGCCGTCATCGCTGCTCGGGAGCCGGGCTCGGGTGACACCCGGTCCTTGGACGAGGTTCGTGCGGACCTGTTCGCCGACATGCTCCTGACCGCCATCCCCACCATCGACCCCACCGGTGACGGCGACCAGCCCGGTGGCCGGCGGGGCGGGCTGGGCGCGGTCAAAGCGAAGGTGCAGGTCGTGATCCCCGTCATGGCCCTCATGGGCCGAAGCGATGTCCCCTGCGACCTCGCCGGGGTGGGACCGATCGACGCGGGAACGGCACGGCTCCTGGCAGGGAACAGTTACGACACATGGGAGCGGCTCCTCGTCCACCCGATCACCGGGTTGACGATGGCGGTGGACACCTACCACCGCACCAAGGCGATGGACCGCTACCTCAAAGGCCGCGACAAACACTGCCGGTGGCCCGGATGCCGCATGCCCGCCCGAAAATGCGAAGTCGACCACAACCACGACGCCGCCCTGGGCGGGAAAACCGAGATCTGCAACCTGTGTTGTCTGTGCCAGAGGCATCACAGCATGAAACAGTTCACCGCCTGGAAAGTGAAACAACTCGACGGCGGCGTCATCGAATGGACCTCCCCGACCGGGCGGGTCTACATCGACAACCCACCCGGCCACGGGGTCCACTTCACGCCCGAAGAAGACCTGCCCGACGACCTGTGGGCGAAATGGACCAACCCCGGCATCGAGTTCCGGCTCACGGACGACCCGGTCGACGACCCACAAGCGCCCGCACCCTTCTGACAACCCCGCCGTTGTCACGACCGCGCCGTTCCGAGAACCCGAGCTGTTCTGCCGACCCCGCCAGTCTGGCGATCCGCGCCCTTGACGACCGCGCCGTTCTGACGACCCCAGACAGCCCGCGCCGTTCTGGCCATCCGCGCCCTTTGACGACCGCGTTGTTCTGCCGACCCCGCCGGACCCGGTGCCCTGGGGACTCTCCGGCGAGGCCATGGCGAGTCCCGACTGCACAGGCGACTCTGACCACGACGGGGTGGCTACAAGAATCCCGGGGCGGCTGGCGCTGAGAACGTCGTGTGCGTCTTGTCGGGCCGG
Source organism: Microbacterium kunmingense (assembly GCF_023155745.1). Lineage (GTDB taxonomy): Bacteria > Actinomycetota > Actinomycetes > Actinomycetales > Microbacteriaceae > Microbacterium > Microbacterium kunmingense. The sequence goes on along the minus strand of NZ_JAKNUS010000005.1, from coordinate 2,510 downwards.
TGAGGGCGGCGACTACGATTCGGGCATGAGCAGCGTGACACCGGCAGAGGTTCCGACCTGGGTGAAGGTCACCGTCTGGTCGATCGCTATCGGGCTGGCGGTCCTGGGCGTCGTTTTGGCTGTCGTGTCGAGCAGCTTCCTGCCCCTGATCATGTTCGCCGGTCTGGCGGTGCCGATGATGCCGATCGGGTCGCTGCGGCCATCGCGACGGGTGGCTTCGGGCGGGCGCTGAGCTCGCGTCCCGCGACGCTCACCCCGCGCAGGTAGGGCTCGGGGCCGGCATCCCAGATGATCTGAATCCGACCCGATGACCGACCGCATGCACGCGAGCCCGCAGCGACCATTTCGCCCACGGTGAACGTCAGGCGAAAACTCCTGGAAACCCGCGCTGCATGCCTCGGCGCAGTCGTAGCGTGACGGCATGCAGGCAGGTCTCCACTTCTGAGACTTCTCCGTCCCCGGCGCTCCCGACACCCTCCCCGAGGTGCTCGGTCGCGCCGCCCGTACCGCCGAGCAGGGCGGGTTCACGCAGTTCACCGTCATGGACCACTGGTTCCAGATGGAGCGCGTCGCCCCGGCCGAGGAGCCGATGCTCGAAGCCTTCACGACCCTCGGCTTCCTGGCCGCGCACACGCACTCCGTGCGGATCGGTCCGCTCGTGACCGGTGTGACGTACCGGTATCCGGGACTGCTCGCGAAGATCGTCACAACCCTGGACGTCCTGAGCGAAGGACGCGCGATGCTCGGCATCGGCGCGGCGTGGTACGACCGGGAGCACCGCGGCCTGGGCGTGCCGTTCCCGCCGCTGGCCGAACGGTTCGAACGACTGGAAGAGACACTGCAGATCGCATTGCAGATGTGGAGCGACGACAACGGCGCCTACCGGGGCACGCACTACGCGCTGGAGGAGACGCTCTCCAGCCCGGCGCCGATCCAGCGGCCCCTGACCGCCGATCATGATCGGCGGTCAGGGGGAGCGGAAGACCCTGCGCCTGGTCGCGCAGTACGCGCAGATCGTGAACCTCACCACCGCGGACCCCGAGCGGGTGGCGCACCTCCTCGACGTTCTTCGCGGGCACTGCGATCGCCTCGGAACCGACTACGACGCGATCGAGAAGACGGTCATCGCCGCGTTCTCGGATCCGCACGACCCCGACTTCCTCCCGCAGATGGAGAAGCTGTCGGCCCTCGGGATCACCCAGGTCGTGCTCGGAGCCTCTCCCGACGACCCCGTCGGACGGGTGGCGCGCGTCGCTGACGAGGTTCTTCCCGCCCTCGCGAAGATATGAGGCGAACCCACGCGGCGACACGCAACCGCCTTGCCGGGCCAGCCAGCCGGTGTCGCATACCGTTATGCGCATGGGCGGACAGGTGCTGGGTGGCGGGGTGATCGTGCTCGTGGCGGTGTTGCTGTGGCTGGTCTACCTCTTGCCCTCGTGGCACAGCCGCCGGCAGTTCGACGCCGCGGAGCGCAACGCCGTCCGGCTGAACCAGGCGCTCCGGGTTCTCGCCGAGACGAGCGAGACCCCCGCCGAGGTGCACCTCGAGCTCTCGGCCCGCACCGCAGCGGCGCAGCAGAAGCTCGCCAAGCGGGCCATGGCCGAACGTGAAGAAGCCGCCCTCGAGCAGGCCCGCATCGACCTCGAACGGGCCCGCGCCGAGAAGGCCGCGGCCAAGGCCGCACCCGAAGCCCGCCGGGCGCGCGCCCGCCGGCGCGTGAGGCTCGTGGCGACGACGCTGGGTCTTGCGGGCCTGGCCGTTGCGGGGTGGGGTGCGTGGCTCACGGTCTCGACCGGTGCGGTCGGCGCCCTCATCGGGGGTCTGAGTCTCGTGGTGGTGGCTCTCTCCGTGCTCGCGCAGATGGCGCGCGTGGCCGCGCGGGTGGCGCGCCGGTCCGCGGCATCCGCTGTTCCCACCGTCCGTGAGGCGCCGGCTGTGCAGGATGTCGCGTTGCCCGCGGCCCGCCAGCGAGCGGCGTGGGCACCGCGCGAACTGCCGAAGCCGCTCACGGTGTCGGCAGGCTCGCAGGCTGCGGCCGTGCGCGATGTCGAAGACGCGCGCGAGGAGCTGCGTCAGGCCGCGGTCTCGGAGGCGGCGCGGATGCGCGCCGAAGCCCAGCAGCCGCCGTCGATCGAGGTCGCGCGCGCGGCGCGTGCCGCACAGGCGGGTCCGGACTTCGCCCGCATGGGGTACGTCGACGACGCCGAGATCGAGGATCACGTCCGTCGCCTGCTCGAGCGTCGCGCCGCCGGTGCGTGAGCCCGGGGTGACCCGGCGGCATTCGTCGGTCACCCGACGAGGGTGATAATGTAACGGAGGTTCTCGGGCCTGTGGCGCAGTTGGTAGCGCGCTTCGTTCGCAATGAAGAGGTCAGGGGTTCGAATCCCCTCAGGTCCACCATGTGATGAGTCGCGACATAGGAGACATCTGAGTCGCGACATAGATGACATGTCATGAAGGAGAGTCCGGCCATCGGCCGGGCTCTTTTTCGTTGTTTCGCCAGTAGGTGC